>NZ_JBITCJ010000012.1:0-404846 GCF_044453095.1 Amycolatopsis sp. NPDC051758
CGTTCATCGACTGGGACACCGCGGCGCCGGGCACCCGCCTCTGGGATGTCGCCTACGCCCTGCACGGCTTCGTTCCACTCTCTGCCGATCCACGACGGAACCGAGCAGACGCCGGCCACCGCATACGCGTGTTCGCCGACGCCTACGGCTTGGACGAAACTCAACGGCACGAGCTCATCCCCCTGCTCGCCGCCCGCGCCCGATCCATGGCCACCTTCCTCGCCGCCGGAGCCGCAGCGCGGCGGCAACCGTGGACACAGCTGTGGAACGACGGACACGGCGAGGTCTGGCAGGCCGACGCGGACTACATCGACCAGCACACTCCTGACTGGAAGCACGCATTGCTCAGCTGAGCACCAGGCAGACAGCGCCCCGCGACGTCCATCCATGGCCAGCCTGCGTGCGACGCCAACGTCCGCTCATGCCGCTGACAGCGCACTTCTTCAGGTTGCAGACATCCGAAGCTCATCCGTTGTCGATCAACACGAACGTAGCCGATAATCGGTTCTTACGCTGGTGACAGCCGCGTCCGCACGGCCGGCGAACCTAGCCTGACAAAGGTTCGGGAGTGCGCGGCGGGCAGCGGCGACCTCCGGCAGCACTAACGCTCTCGCAGTCCTCGATTCGCGCAGCTACCCACGGGTCCTCTCGCAGGATCTGCGGCAGGATCGTCGTACTGTCGATCACCACGTCCGCCAACTGACTAGCATCGACGATATCGGAGTCGCTGAGATTCGCTCCGGACAGGTCCGCACCCGTCAAGCTGGCACCAGCCCACGAAACGCGGCGTAGATCGGCTCGGTACAGCCGAGCTCCGTGCAGGCACGCGCCTTCAAGCGCAGCGCCCCGCATGTCCGCGTAGTTCATGATCGTCTTCGTGAGGTCTGCTCCGCGCAGGTCGGCCATGCGCAGGTCCGCGCCGGTGAAGAAGATCGACGACAGTCGCGGCGGGTGATCGAATTCGAGCACCCGTACCGCGACGCGCGGCAGCGAGGCGCCGATGAGCATCGGTCGGTGCGGTTCCGGTCGGGCAGGGCGACGGGCGATGACGGTCATCACGGCTTGCACGTCGATGGCCAGGCGCACCAGCTCGGGCGGGTACACCGGCTGCGCCGGATCAAGCCACGGTGGGATCAGGTCTTCGGAGTCGTCGGGGAGCAGCGGAACAGTCGATCGAGTGCGGACGTAGCTGCACAACAGCTCGAGGATTGCCGCGTGCTCGCGCGTCGACTCTCTCCAGATCTGCTCAAGGGCGTAGATTCCGCCGAGGCGCTCTTCCGGGGTAGCGGCGCCGAGTTGCGCGGTCGCCTTATGGAACCGTTCGGTGACCTGGCCGCGTCGGGCCAGCACAAACGAT
The DNA here is from genome assembly GCF_044453095.1 of Amycolatopsis sp. NPDC051758. Taxonomy (NCBI): domain Bacteria; kingdom Bacillati; phylum Actinomycetota; class Actinomycetes; order Pseudonocardiales; family Pseudonocardiaceae; genus Amycolatopsis; species Amycolatopsis sp. NPDC051758. The sequence goes on from NZ_JBITCJ010000012.1 coordinate 1,358, forward strand.
CGTGCAGTGAAAGCTGCTCCGCTGAGAGTCGCGCCGCCAGCAAGGGCCAGCAGCACGGTCTGACGGACAGCGTTGAGGGCGTCGGCTTGCTCCTTACCTCGCAGGTTCCGCACGTTGTCGGTCGCGAGCCACCACGAGAGCGGACCGAGAAGAAGGAGGACGAAGCCGACGGCGGCAATCACCAGCGCGGTGGTGGCCAGGGCCGTCCTTCCCACCGCGGCCAATCTGCGGTCGGCCGCTACACGGCGGGCCGTTACAGGGTCTGGACGTACGCGCGAACCAACCTGCGGAACCTTCATCCCACCTCCTGGAGCAGCTCGTGCACCGACGGTCGCAGCAGCTGACGCACGCACGCCAACCTGCCGCACCCGTTCAGTCTTTCCGGGACGAGCCGAGTGCCTCAGCGGGCGATCGTCACGTAGTGCTGGTCAACGACTCAATGCTCCATGGTGGCGAAAGGCGCCCTTCCGCGGTGACGCCGTGGGTGATGATGTCCTCCAAGGTGGCGATGTCGCGTTCGCGTCGCCACCCGGTGAGCAAGCGCCGGATGCCGTCGAGAGCGTCGTCCTGCCCGTGAGCGAGAGCCACCAGGTAGAGCTCAAGGGCTTGTTCGTTGCGGCGGCGGCGCCGATGATGGTCTGCCAGCGCGATCTGGGCGGACCTGTCCCCTGCCTCAGCGCCACGCCGGAGTACGTCTAGGGCGAATTTGGACTGCCTGCTCTGGAACAGCACCGTGGCGATCGGTACGACCGCCGACGTGTTGCCGGCCGTCAACTGGCTGTCCAGGACGGCCATCGCCTGCTCGACGTTCCCTTGGTGAGCGTGCACGATGGCCCTGCACGCGTCCAGACGTCGCGTGTGTTCAGCCTCCTCCAACAGACTGTCTGCCGCTTCGAAGCGTCGAAGCTGAATGAGGACTTCGGCGGCACGGACAACAGCGGGGGCATACCCCTCGTCGTCTGCCTCCCGAAACCATTCAGCGGCCGCCGACAGCTTGCTGCGTGCCGGCTCCGCGCTGGTGGTGGTCCGGCACCGGGCGACCAGCGCCTGGTCGTGAGCGTCGGCGCGCACCAGGCCCTCGGCCATCCAGGCACAAGCCTGCCCTCGCGTGACCCCAGCAAGCCGCATGTACGTCGTCACCGTCACCTCGGCGGTGTCCGGCGCGAGGATGAATTTGCTGACGGGTACCAGGACGTCCCGGGCACCGGTATCGGTGTTCTGCAGGTACCAGGGGATGGCGTCATCCGCTTTCCGGGCCCGGCACAGCGCGACGGCCACCCCGCGCACGAGCTGGGTGTCGGGGGAACCCGTCGCACGTTGTGCATTCCGCACCAGCCCCGTCGCATCGCTGATCCAGCCGACTTCGGCAGCGACGAGCGCCGCTTTGGCCCATGCCGAGCTGTCGCCGTTCTCGGCAGCACGTCGGAAGCAGTCCAGCGAGCGCTGCGGCAGCCTGCGAGCGGCGTAGGCCTCTCCGATGACGATGAAGCCTCGGCAGTCGCCGACGGCGGCGGCGACCTCGGCGTGGCTGACCGCGGCGGGGAACAAGCCGGCGTCCGCGTGCATCTTCGCGGCCAGGAACACCGCTCCCGGAGCCCGGTATTCGGCGGCCGAGGTGATCCACTCCAGCGCCTCTTCGTCACGGTCATGGTCATTGAGAATCTGCGCGCCCAGCAGGTACGCCGAGTATTCGTCTTCTCGTGTTGCGCGGTGGTGGAGCATTGCCAGCGCGGCATCGGGGCCGTGTGCGCGGACCAGGAGTTCAGCGGCAGCAGAGATCGTGTCCAGGCCCTGCTCGTCGGCCACGCGCATCAGCCACGTCGCGGCGGTGTCGCAGCAATCGGCGTCGATGCCATGAGGATCATCGGCGAGCATGTCGGCGTAGGCCAGCGCCGCCCGCAGATTCCCCTGCTCCCCCAGGCCGCGGTAGAGCTCGAGCGCACGACCGCGATCGGCCAGTGCCTGATAGAGCCGATCGCTGTGCATCGCACTGCCAGGTTTGGCTCGCTCGGCCCGCTTGGCGTACGCCATCGCCGTCAGCGCGATCGACTCCTGGTGGTTGTCGGCGGCCCACGGTTTCAGCAGCTCGATCATCTCGCCCGGGCGATCTTCGGCGAGCAGGATTGTGGCCGCTTCCACGACCGCGGTGGTGTCGCCGTCCTCGATCAGCACCTTCAGCTGCGCGAGCGCCTCGTCGATGCGGCGGGCGCTGCGGAGCCGATCGGCGAGCTCATGCCGGGCGGCCACGTCACCAGCGGCGGCCGCGCGGAGATAGAACTGGCAGCCCTCCCGCAGCATCTGGCGGCGCCAGCACTCCCGGGCCAGTGCCAGTAAGTTCTCTGGCGCGGCGTGGTCCACCAGAACCGACCACAGGTGGACGGCCGGCAACGGAGGGTGCCCGACGTCGGTGATCCACTGCCGTTCCAGATAGTCGGCCAGCCGCATCGACCCGCGTGCTTCCGGGCCGCCCTCGGCGTGATGGGCAATCAACAGGCTCGCGTCTGCGGCGCCACGCCGGGTGAGCTCGGCGACGGCAAGCGGGAACCAGTTCGCGGGGAGCATCTCGCGATCACGTGACGAGAGGTATCCGACTGCTCCGCGCTCGAGCAGCGTCGTCGGGATCCACGGGCCGTGGCCCGCGAGCCGGACGTCGATGGCGCACTGCATGACCGCGCGTTGCTCCGGTGTCCCGGTAGCGAACCGTGTTTCCAACTCCGGGATTGCCCGCACGTATTGGATGACATACCGCTCAAGCGCGTGGGCGGCCGCGTCCGCGAGCATCGGATCGCCCGACACCATTGCCCGCTTCTGTTCCTCGGCGGTGAAGGCGTCGGGAACGACGATTTCGCTCCCGTCGAGCAGCGTGCGGGCATGTTGCAATGAATCCGACGCACCGGGCGGCCTACGGGCGATCAGCTGCTGCCACGCGCGCGACCGCATCGCGCAGAGCACCAGCGACGGACGCCGCCGGACGTCGGTCAGCAATTCTCGCAGGGCCTTGGCGATCGCATCGCCGACCGCGTCTCCAGGCTCCAGGAAGTACCGCTCCGCCCCGGGTAGCCATAAGACGGTGCGGGGCGCCACGGCGGTGATCTGGCCTAGCAGGGTGTCAGGTTCTTCCGGGCTCGTTCCCGGGCATATGCGCCAGTCGCTCAGCAACGAGCCGACCTCACCCGGGCCGACGCATGTGATCGCCTCGTACATCGCCCGTTTCTTGCCAGCAGTGGAATTGCTGATCAGCGTCGCGATCTGGCTTTCGCCCGCAGCCGCCCGCGCGACCCGCTCTCGGAGGCGGCGGTCGTGATCACGCTCGATGTAGTACGGCAACGAGGCATACCGCTGCAGTGACGCAGACGCAGGCTCATGAGCAGCGACGTAGCGGCGCAGCGGGACAACTTCAAGTCGGTCGGGAGCACAGCTCGACAAGGCAATCCCGACCCCGAACATCGTCCCCGCCTGCGGCGTCGTCAGCACCTTAGGCGCAGTCACATCCGTGGTTCCTCTCTCAGCCTGACTCCGCCACCGGCCGGGCTTAAACTCCACGATGCCCGGTCAGGAACTCAGCCTCACCGCCTACCGCCGAGTAGAGCCGTAGACGGTCGGTTTGGTCCGCCCAACTGCTCAAACCACTTCGTTAGCACTTTCCCGCACATATACCCGATCAGGTGACCACCGTCGGGCAGATCTCACGCCTTTGAAGATCACTTCGGCTCCCGACCTGCAACTAAGCAGCGGACCTGAGTCAATCGCAAGAGCTAGTCGCGGCAGAGCGCTAGTCGCCACTCCCTCGGGTTCGGATTGATTAATCCAGATGGTGAATATCTTACTCGACGGTGAATAGGAGGCCTTCGTAAATCCGCGGGCGCCGGGTGATGTCTGGTCCAGCAACGATCTCTTCGGCCTCTACGCTGGCCGTGACTACGACCTTGACCGTTCCACCATGTTCGAGATGGGCAAATTACTGCGGTTGCCACCGCAGTAATCACTTACAGAGGACACGCATCAAAGAACAGACCGCAACTGTTCGGCGACGTGGACGGCCTTGGTCAACTCCTCCTGGTGTATCTCCTCGCCCGCCAGCTGCCACTGCGTGACCGACTGGTCGGCCGCCGCGATCGCTTCGGCCAGGCGGTTGGCGTGGTAGAGGTCGATGGCTTGGTTGTGCAGCCAGTGCGCAAGCCCGGGACGCAGCTCTACGTCGCCTTCTGCGACGAGTTCGCGCAGGAGGTCGACTGCTTCCGTGACTGCGGTCAGGCCCTCGTTGGCGCGGTCGAGGGTATCGAGATGGAGCGATAACCCGGCCAACGCGCGGGCGAGGACCAGCCGGTCGCGGCGGTTGCCGAGTTGCCGTTGGAGCCGCACCGCCTCCTCCGCTGCCGCCACGCCGTCGGTGACGCGGCCGAGGTCCCAGAGTCGGTCGGCCAGGTTCTGGTGCGCCTCGGCGAGTTCGCGCAGCCGTCGGACCGAGCCGTGCCCGGCGAGATCCCGGCGTAGGACCACGGCACGTTCGGCAGCGACCGCGGCTTCCTCGAACCGCTCGTGCGTGCTCAAGCCGACCGACAGGATGTGCAGTGCCCTGGCCAACTTACTCTGGTAGCCGTGCCTTTCCTGGGCCAATCTGGTAAAGATGCCTTCGGCTTCGATGATGGCGGTCAGCGCCGCTTCGGTCTTGCCGGCGGCGCTCTGTAGAGCGGCGTCTTTAAGCAGGACGTCGGCCAGCTCAGGCAGGTGCCGACTGGGGTCTTCCTCGACCAGGTCCCGCCGAATCGCGACCGCTTCGGCGTTTACAGCGATCGCTTCGGCCAGTTCGCCGACCTCATCCAGCAGGGTCGCACGGTTTCGCAGGGCAGAGGCCAGGCGCCGTCGGTAACGCTCCGGTTCGGCCCGGTGCAGCGCCCGCAGAATGTCTACGGCGTCCGTGATGGCGGCCAGCGCCGCCGGCTCTTCCTCGGAGTCCGCGAGCATCACCGCCTGATTGCTCAGGCACGTTGCGAGCAACGCCAGCTGGTCTTTGTCAGCGGACCTGGCCAGCCCTCGCTGGAGATTGACCGCCTCGGTGATGTGATCCAGTGCGGCCCTGGGGCTGCTGCGGCTGCGCGCGGTCATAGCGAGGTTCGCCAAGGCAGCGACCAAGGAATGAGTGTGCTGGCGTGGTTCGGTCCGGCTCAGCTCGCGGTAGAGCAGCACGGCTTCCTCCGCCGCCGCCACCATCGCCGTCGGATTCTCGCCGAGGTAGAGCAGCCGCGCCGACTGGTTGGTCAGGTTCCGCGCCAGCCGGGCTCGGACCTCAGCCGGGTCGGAGCCGGTCCGGAGCGCAGCGATCACTCGGGCGGTCGCGCGCGCTGCCGGGACACCGAGCAGGTGGCTTTCGAACGGGATGCGTTCTGCGATCGCCTCCAGGTCGGCCGTGGTGATCTGTCGGGCATCGACCATCGCCGCCACCGCGGCGATCAGTGGTCCGGGGCGTTCCACTCGGTGCGCGACCACCGCTGCGGCCCGGACCGCTGCGACGTCGGCCTGGCAGAGCGCGGTCAGAGGCTCGTCGAGGGCGCTGGCGAACTGGTGATGCGCGGCAGCGCGGGCGAGCACCGTCAGCATGGTCTCGGCCTGCGCCTCTGTCGCGTGCCGGGCCAGCCTGTCACCGAGCCGGGGGTTTGCGAGCAGGTGCTTGCCGACGAAGTGTTCGGCGAGGCGGTCGGGCTGCATCCCTCCGTCTGGGAATAAACTCCGGGACCAGGCCTCCACCCGCTCGACCACGGCTGTGGGCTGGTCGGCCAGCGCCGGAAGCAGGCGCAGCGTCGTCTCGGACTCGTCGTCCGCACCGAACAGGGTCTCAACCGCCATTACGTCGTGCAAGGTCTGACTGGTAACCGTGGCCAACAAGTCGACTGCGGTGGTGTGCCAGTAACGCAGCTCGTGGTTCAGCACCCGGTCTTCGGCCGAGCACGCCGCGTTGTGCGGCAGGTCGGCGGCGTCGAGCAGGTCGGCGAGCGCGGTCATGTGCAGCTCCAGCACGCTCGCGGCGGGCTCAGTGGGTGCGGTGAGCGTATCGGCCAGGTTGTGCCACTGGTGCTCACCCACGCTCCGGACCTCGGGCAGCGCCGCTGCGAACGCCGCCACCACTTCCCGGTACTGCTCGTCACCCGTGACTGCCGGCGGCTCCAGTTTCCGGGTGATGGCCAGGTCGAGCAGGTCGGCGGTGTCGTCGCTGACTTGCCGCAGTTGCTCCCACCAGGTCCCGGCTGTTCTGGCGAGTAGGAGCACCTTGACCTGCCTACGGGCGGGCAATTCGTCGAACACCGCGTGCAACCGCGCGATGTTCGCTTCGGCGTAGTCGACCACGAGCAGCGTCGGGGTGACGATCTCGCCGAGCGCGGACACGTCGAGCTCGGGGGACAGCCAGCTCACACACCACCCAGGTTCGAGGTCGCGTGCCAACTGCATCGCCAACCGAGTCTTGCCCTGTCCTCCCGGGCCGTGCAGCAGCCATACGCCGGGGCCAGCCTTGGCCAGCCAGTCCTTTAGCTCGGCCATCAGGTCGGGGCGGTCCTGCCACGGAACCACTTCGCGTCCGGCCACTAGCAGCGCGGCGGGAGTGGAAGCCGGACCGCGGCGATGTCGCCTGCGCGGCCCGGTCAGTTCGACTGGCTCGAGGCGACCGTCGTAGCCCAACGCGGCGCGGAAGCGGGGATCGTGCCAAAGCGCGTACGCGGGCACCGCGAGTAGCTCGCCCTTCGAGTGCGCCGGGTCGATGGCCACGACCCCGATCAACAGGTCGCCGCTGAACGCCGCTGCACCTGACATACCGGCCCACGGCGAGTCCGCACTGGTGTATCGGTGCCGATCGAGACCCAGAACGTAGCGGTTGCCCACCAGCCGGTCGCCCGGGTTCAGATGTCCTGAGGGCTGTGACACCTCGATGGGTGTGTTTCCGCGCTGCACCGCTTCGGGACTGCCCCACGACTCCCACCGCACGCCAGGGCGGCGGGTCACGGCGCGTCCCCACCGGACCGGACCGTCGACGTCCGCGAACGGGGGCACCGAGATCAGCGCTGCGTCGTCGCGCCCGCCCGGCGTACCCGACCACACCACCGACCCGGTGACAACCTCCGGACGGCCAGGACGAAAGACGTCGACGGTCGAGCGACCCTCGACGACGTGCGCGGCGGTGAGCACCAGGTCGGACCGGACCAGATAGCCTGACCCGGAGCCGACCACGGTGACGCGCTCCCAGTCCATCAGTCCGGGATGTGGCCCGAGACATCGCCAGGACCGGAGCGCGGACTACCCGAGATCAAAATGTCCTCACCAGTTTCGGTCTTCGGCGTCAACGTGATCCGCACCCGATGCGTGCGAGCATGCGCGACCCCTACCTCAGCGTCTCCCGAGACAACCCACGCCTTGAACCCGGTCTTGAGCTTGGCGTCCTTCTTCAGCTCGACACCGAACTCCAGCTCGATCGGGCCGACCACGAACCCCACACCAGCACCAACCCCCTTGGCCGCCGCGGCGATCAGTTCGTCCCGCAGGGCGGCCACGGCGTCGGTCAGTTCAACATCCATCGGACCACGATCCCACCTGGTCGCATTTCCACCACGCTCTGGGTAAGAGAAGACGGTGACGCCAGAGTCCCTCTAACAGCGTTAAGTCGGCAATGAGCCACACAGCGTTACACCGAGCCTCGCGTCGATATGTGGTTTCGGGCGAGTCGCACAAACGCACTCTCATGCCGCGATGAGGACGCTAGTCAAGGTCGAGTTGAGGGCCTGGCATCACAGACGTTCTGACGGCAGCGCCGAGGAACACGATCGACACCATGGTCGCGGTAACCCACCGGGAGGGTAACGCTCCCGTGCATGAACCTGCTGCACATGCAAGCCCGCGCAGGCCCGCTGGCAACGATCTCTCACTAATTACCGTGGAGCAAACCTGGAGCACAGCCACGATGCCAACCGCATCCAACTGCACCGGACTGCGCTCAATGGCAGCCAACTGCACCACGCGACCAGCAGGTTCTCCATAACCGCAGGTCAGAGCCATGATCGGCCCATACTGGCAGTGAGGGGGTCAGGGGTTCGAGTCCCCTTAGCTCCACAGTGACGAAACACCGCCCACCGGATCCGAAAATCCAGGTAGGGCGGTTTTTTCGTTGTACCGGATCTTGAGTTTCGTCAAGAAGAAGTTCAGCTACCGGTCGGTAGCTGGGGCAAAACTGGGACACCGGCCCGATGGCGGCGAAATGGGGTCACGCGAACCGCCCCAGTAGCGTCCCCCGGACAGGTGGATCGTCAAAGGTTCTTTGACGCAGCGCCTTCGCGGCGTGGGCCGCAGGTGCCGGCCTCTGGCCCAGAAGCCTCGATGCAGTTCGCCGCGGATCACTGCCGTCCTGTCTCCTCCGACGCGGCTGAGCGGAGTTAGCAGCGACCACAACCCGTCGCGCACTTCGAGGCCGCCATGCAGACCGACGATCTTCATCGCCAGCCCGGCGTCAGAGCACCCGAGCCATCGAGGCACTCCGAGCCCACCGACTCCGCCGCCGAAGAAGCGGGTCGACTTCTCTACACGCCCGCAGCCGCGGCCGAGCGGCTCACCGTCGGCGAATCCTGGCTTCGCCGCAAAGCCGGGCAGCGACTCATCCCCTGCACCTTCATCGGCAAACACCTGCGCTTCTCCGACGAGGACCTTCGCGCGATCGTCGCCGCCGGGAGCCGCGGACCGCGCCTCCGGGACCAAACTCCGAGTCGGCCCGGCCGACGGCACCGGATTCGCCGTTAGCACCCGTTCCGGTACCACAACGAGGTTCTTCGCCGAATTAGCTTCCTCTCTGTCGCTTATGGAGCGGCCCTGGACACGCACCACCACGCGACCCTCTCACCACAGCGCAGGAGTTCACCGTGCCCTGGACCGAACCCGCCGGCGACGACACCTGGCGAGTCCGCTACCGCCGCACCGACGGCACCAAAGGCGCCATCTCCGGCTTCCCCAACGCCACCGCCGCCGACGACCACATCAGCACGATGCTCCACGAGCAACGAGCCGGCACCTGGATCGACCCCGAAGACGGCCGCACCACCATCGCCCAATTCGCCCCCGCCTGGCTCGACTCCCTCGACATCGACCAACGCACCGAAGAGAACTACCGCAGCTTCCTCAAAGTCCACATCCTCCCCCACTGGGGCAACACCGCCTTCGCCGAACTCACCAACCTCAGCATCCGCACCTGGGAAAAGAAACTCCGCGCCTCCGGACTCGCGAAAACCACGGTCGACAGCATCATCAAATGCTTCTCGCTCCTGCTCACCGACGCCGTACCGGAGAAGCTGATCGCCGCCAACCCCCTCATCGCCCGCCGTCGCGGGCGCCGCCGCCGCGCTCAGCGCACCCCGCGCAAGGTCTGGGGCGAACCCGCCGAAGTCCTCCACGTCGCCGACCAAGCCGCGCTCAAATACGGTTCCCTGCGGCGCCGTCCTCATCGTCACCGGCGGATGGACCGGAGCCCGCTGGGGCGAACTCACCGGCCTCGACCGCGACAACGTCCACCTCTACGACGACGACGACACCGGCTCCATCTACCTCGACCCCGACATCGGCGCCCTCCACGAACCCTGCAGCGGCCCGCTCTACCTCGGCCACCTCAAAACCGACGAATCCGAACGCACCATCAGCCTGCCCCCATTCCTCGTCCGCCTCCTTCGCAGGCACCTGACCACCCACAACCACCGCCAGCTCTTCGTCACCCCCAACCTCGAATGGCACCGCCGCAGCAACTTCTCCCGCCGCGCCTTCCGCCCCGCCGCCGACGGCAACCTCCACATCCCCAACCCAGCCATCCGCCTCCAACCAGCCAAGCCCGGCCTCACCTTCCACGGCCTCCGCCACAGCCACAAAACCTGGATGATCGACGACGGCATCCCCGAAATCGCCCAAGCCCTCCGCCTCGGCCACGTCCTCCAAGACAAAGTCCAAGAGACCCACTCCCACGTCGCCGCCGCCGTCGAACAACGACTCCTCGACAGCCTGCAAGCCCGATGGGACAAGGCAGTAGCAGACTCCAAAACAACGACCGAAGAAGCACTCTGGCGCGAGCACGCGTGAAAGACACGCAAACAGGCGATCATCTCTATTAGTCTTTTTACGATAGATCCACATAATAATCCCAATCTGCCCGTAATAGTGTTTACGGCACAAACTAGTTCAATATTAGTCACCGCAATGAGTGCCGATGGCCCAGAAGGTCCCCGTTGAAATACTTGACGACATCGACGGCAGTCCGGTCGCGCACACCGTCCCGTTCAGCCTCGACGGCGTCAACTACGAGATCGATCTGTCCGATGAGAACGCAGTCGCCCTGCGCAACGAACTCGGCCACTACATCGTGGCGGCGCGAAAGACGGGTGGACGCAAAGTTCGTGTCAACACGGGCCAGGAAACTCCAAGCAGCCCGGTCGACCGTGAACGGAATCGAGCCATCCGTACTTGGGCGAGCGAGAGCGGCTACGAGATCTCCGGCCGAGGGCGACTCTCGTCCGAGGTCGTCATGGCCTACGAACACGCGCAGCAGCAACAGCTTTCAGTGCCAGCCCATGAACGTACGCGGCGCAGGAAAGTTGCCGCAGCCAAGAAGTAGCTCTGACCCCGGAAACCGACGGCAAATATCCGCCGCGGCCCGCAAGCATCGCGCGGGCCGCGGCGGATGTCGCCCCCTTCGCCCGCCCGCTTCCTATGGGCCACGCACCGCGCCCGCGATACGAATCGAACGAGCCGACGGCTTTTAACGACGAGGCCGCCGCGCGCACCGGTGCTCGACGCGGGCTACCCGCGGGTCCACCCACCGCAAGCACATCTCGACAGCGAAGAGCCTGAAGGCTCTGAACTGCACAAAGACTCGAAATGGTGCCATCAAGCGTTCGAAGGCACCGTATGCAATAAGAGGACTTCTGGCCGCGGCTTTAACGCCTAACAGCCTCGGCCGCCGCCCACCTTCCAGCACGACGTCGAGCTGAACGACTTGTCTCGCTCCTCCTGCGAGTCAACCAAACTCGGCGCAGTCCCATCCGTCAGTCAACGAGATAGTGGGCTTCGATGTAGGCGACGGTGGAGTCATACGGCTCTCCCAAGGGCTTCAACCTGTACCGGCGGAAGACGGCGGCAGTGGCGCGTCGGACACCTCGGTTGCGAGCGTCGGCGTTGTCCCACAACCGGGCGAGGGTGCGGGTGACCACCTGGTCTATCTCCCTGGCCAGGTTCCGCTCCGTGATCGTGAGTCCAGCTGGTGCGTGGTCGTGGATGATCCGCGACAGCACGCCCACGTGGTCGTCGTCGAGCACGATGACGGCTTCGTCGGGGTGCTTAGCGGCGTCAACGACGGCGCTGGCGACTCGGAGCGCTTCGGACAAGAACTCCAGGGCGTCCTGGGCATTCTGGATGATCCGGTCCCGCAGCAGCCTGATCCGCTCCGCGAGGGCTATGTACTTCGCCGACCCCGGTTCGACGCCCTCATCGAGGGATGCCTTGATACGGTCGAGGATTTCCGCCGCGGAGGGCGAAGTCTTGTCCTCACCGGCGTCCTGGTCGTGCTCAGGGCGAACGAGGGCCAGAAGCTCCTTGAGAACGGCGATGCCGTGAGCATCCAGGACGAGGGCTTCCTCCTGGGCGGCGGCCACGGCGAAGGAATGCACGTGGGCGTTGATGATCTCCAGAACCATCGGCCCCAGCTCGGCTAGCCGTTCCTTTCTCTCCTCGTCGGAGGATTTCTTGAACAAGGTCGTGTACACGGACCCGAACAGCGCGAAGCCGTCCTGGTACTTGGTGATCCGCTTGTCGGTGCTGATGAGCGGGTACAGACGGGCCAGCAGCCGGTAGTCCTTGGTGAACACCTCGGCCGCGCCGGCGTTGGCGTCCAGGAAAGTGTTGATGGCCCGCACGGACTCGTATCCGTGGACGGTGAGATCGAGGTCGTCCACGTCGACGAGGAGGTCTTCGATGCGGGCAAATGTCGTGCGGAACTCGGCAACCAGCTCTGACAAGTCGGTGACGAACCCGCCACCCTTTCCGGTTCCCTTCGAGCTGGGGTCGGCCACGGCCCGCTGAACCTCTTCGGCCAGGCCAATGTAGTCCACTACCACGCCGGAGGTCTTCACGAACCCGCTCGGGGACACCCAGGTGCGGTTGGGACGGGTGATCGTCTGAAACAGGTTGTGAGCCTTCAGCGGCTTGTCCAGGTAGAGAACGCCCTCGTTCGGCGCGTCGAACCCGGTCATCAGCTTCGCGGTCACCACCAGGAAGCACAGCGGGTCGTCCGGGGTGAGGAACCGCCGCTTCTGCTCCTCCTCCGCAGCCTCCGAGAGCTGAAACTTCCGCATGGCGGGGTCTTCGTCCTTGGCGTCGGAAACCGAGATGTTCACCTCGGCGGCGATCCGATCATGCTTCCCGACCTCGGCGAATACCTGTGACACTTCGAAGCCAGCCAGCAGCTCGTTGATCTTGTCTGTGTACGCTACGGCCAGTTCGCGGTTGTAGGCGACGACCTGGGCTTTGAGGCCGTTGCGATAGGCGCTGGCCAAGTAATGGTCGACGATGTCCTGGCAGACCGCGTCGATGCGGTCGGGGTTGGCGAACACCGAGGTGAGACGTCCGAACTTACGGGAGAGCGCCTCACGGTCGGGGTTGTCGAGGTCGAAGTCGTCAGCGAACTGGTCGAACTCGGCCTGCAACTCCTGGTCGTTCATCTCGAAAGCCACCGGGCGCGGGTCCAGCATCACCGGGACAGTCGCCTCGTCCAGCACAGAACGGGACACCGAGTACCGATGCAGCACCCTACCGGGGTCAGTTTCTTCGCCGAAGAGGGCGAAAGTGTCGGTAGCGAGGTTGCGGACAGGAGTACCGGTCATGCCGAAGAACTTCGCGCGCGGCAACGCCGCGCGCATCTGCCCGGCCAGCGACGTCGTCTTGGCGGACTGAGTCCGGTGTGCCTCATCGACCATCACGATGATGTTGCCCCGGGTCGACAGGTTCTTGCCGGCATCGGCGAACTTGTGGACGGTCGTGGAGATGACGCCGCGCACATCGGCGGACAGCAGGGAACGCAGCTCCTGGCTGGTGGCGGGCTGGTGGAAGTAGGCATCCCCCATCGCGGAGGTGAACACGCCGGAAGTCTGTCGAACGAGCTGGGTCCGGTCCGAGAGCAAGATGATCGTGGGCGACTCGGTGCGGGTGTCGGCCAGCAGCAGTGAGGCGGCGAACACCATTAGCAGCGTCTTCCCGGACCCCTGGTGATGCCAGATCAGGCCCTTCGATCCACCCTCCAGGACCCGCTTGTGGATCAGGTGCGCAGCTTCCATCTGCGGGTAGCGGGGCAAGTACTTCTTGTCTGCGCCGCCCCCGGAGGTGTCGAAGAGAGCGAAGTTGGCGAGGATGTCCAGGATCGTGGCCGGGTTGAGCAGCAGCTCGACGGAGCGATGCACGTCGGCCTGCCCGGATAGGTTCTCGTCGTCGGCGGTGGATCGGAACGGCTGCCACAGGTTCGTGGGCGCGCCGGCGGCACCGAATCGCAGCTTCAGCCCGTCAGTGGCGACGGCGAAGACGTTCGGGGTGAAGAACCACGGGTACTCGGTGGCGTACACGTCATTGATCTCGCGGGCGGCATCCGCCCACCCGGACCTCGCGGTCGGGGACTTCACCTCGACCACGACCAGTGGCAAGCCGTTGGCCCAGTACACGAGATCAAATCGGCGGGAGGTCTTGCCGGGCACGGTAATGGTCACCTCGTCCGACACGACCAACGTGTTGGCGGTCGGGTGCTCGAGGTCTATGACTTTCAGGGCGTGCCACACGCCGTCGGCGTCCCGGAACTCCTTAAGCCCGCGCAGCAGACGGAGCACCTGCTCGTTGGCCCGCACCAGCCCGCCTTCGACGGCGTTGACCGTGGCAGCGATCTCCTCGACCACCGCGTCCACATCGAACCCGGCGATCACCCCAGGGTTGAGTCGGACGATAGCGTCCCGCAGCTGATCCGTGACTACCGTCTGCGTCGCCGCACGCGACAACGACCTGCCTGCCGTGAATCCCCAGCCCATCGGAAGGGACCACTGGATCATTAAGTTCTGAAACTCGCGCTCCCGAATACCCTTCGCCACGGCTCAGACCTCTGACTCGGCGGACTCGATGTCGATGGTGCGGTCCAGCAAGCCCGCAAGCAGGCCGGAGCGCAAAGCTCGGAGGCGTTGGGCCTCTGCATGGACTGCGTCGGCGTTCGTGCGAATGGACAGCACGGTGGAAGAAACCTCTTCCTGCCTGTCGAGGTCAGGAAGCGGTATCGGTGTCTCACGAATACGATCCTGGCTGACGTTAAACATTGAAGCGCTTGTGCCGGTGGCCGAACTCGTGATGTGGGTCCGGGCCGATTTCAACGCCATCGCAACCACCAGGAAATCCGGATCCAACTTCGGTGACGGCACAAGACGGAGGGTCTTGTCGGCAAGGTAAAGGCCATCCCGAACATCAACAGGTACTCGCGCGACCGCCCCGACTCGCAGAGGCGTGTTCGCCCGCGTAATCAGTACGTCGCCGGGCTGAACAAGTGCAGACTTAGGCATGGAAGTGCCAGGGAGAAGGGCCTTGGACTCCTCGGGGAGGAAGCGGAAGGGCGTGACCGCACTGACCTTCAACACGCCAAATTCGTCAGCGTTCGGGGACCTTTTATCCGCCTGGGGGCTCCTGCCTCCTTGAATGGCATCGAGCATCGTTCCGAGCGCTACAAGCGGTTCGTTGGAGAGCAGGTCCTGGGCCGCGGCCATCGATACGCGGTCTAGCACCTGGCCCTCTTCGTTGAGTGCGGCGATCTGGTGGTCCACTGCGTTGAGTATCTCGACGATCCGCGCTTGTATCTCGCGTGGCGGGATCGGGAGTTGGATCTGTAATAGTTGCTCTGGGTTGAGGCGCTTGCGTCGCTGAACTGTCCCGCTCACTCGGTTCTTCATTTCTGCCCATAGTCGCGGTGAGCGACAGACGTGCCTCATCCAGTCGGGCACCAACTCGGGACCGAGGGTGAATGTCGGGAACTCGCTGCTGACAACGAATCCGTCGAACTCGGCGGGCACTACGGTGATCGGGCCTTCCCACGCGGTCAGTTTTCGCATCACAACCTGGTCGACGCACAGAACATTCATCGCCGTGTACTCTGTGTCTCCGCCGTCAAATTCTCCTTTGGCGACAAGCCCCTGTCCTGCGTTCAAGACCCCGGCCAGACGGTAGGTAGTTGCAGGCATCATCGGCGTGCGCTGGATATCCAGGTGCATCACCTCGCCGAGGGAACGAAGAGGATAACCGTCACTCATCGATGCCCTCGATCCCAGCGGCAGCGAGAACGGCGAGCATGCGCTGCTCGGTTTTCTGGCGCTCAACTCGGGCGATGTTGTAGGCGTCGATGAGGGTACCGAGGTCTTCCTGCTCGGCGGTGGCCTGCTTGATGTACCGCCCGATGTTGAGGTCGTACCCGTTCGCCACGATCTCTGCGGCGGGGACGAAACGCGCCGCGAGTCCGCCGTCAGGGTCGACCGGGTTGCCGTCGGTGGCGAAATTCGAGTGGTAGGCGGTCACCACATCGGCGATGTCCCCCTCGGTCAGGACATTGCGGTTCTTGGCCTTAGTGAACCGCGTGGAGGCATCGATAAACAACACCCCTTCCCGGCGCTCCGCGGCCTTGGTACCGGGGGCACGAAACACGAGGATGCAAGTCGGAATGGCAGTCGAATAGAAGAGGTTCGCCGGCAGCCCGATCACCGCCTCTAAGAGGTCGTCATCCACGACACGCTGGCGGATGGCTGCTTCCTGGCCGCCCCGGAAGAGGACACCATGGGGCAGGACGACGCCGGCTCGCCCCTTCTTGGGGCCCATGCTGGCGATCATGTGCTGCACGAACGCCCAGTCCGCTGATGATTGCGGGGCGACCCCGCCGAGAGCGCGTGGATCGTTGGTCCAGGGCTTCCATTTCAGGCTGTAGGGCGGGTTAGCGAGAATCACATCGAACTGCGCGATGGACCCGTTCGGCTTCTTGAAGCGTGGGTCCTTAAGGGTGTCGCCGACCTCGATCTGAAATTGGGTGAGGTTGTGCATGAAGAGGTTCATACGCGCCACACCTGCAGTGTCCGGTACGGCCTCCTGCCCGTGCAGCTTGAGGGTGTAGCCACGCCCGCCGCGGGCCTTCAGAAGGTTCGCGGAAGCGATGAGCATGCCACCCGACCCGCAGGTCGGGTCGTACACCGATTCGAAGCCCTTGGGGTCCAGGACTTCGACGATCAGCTCGACGACCTCGCGCGGAGTGAAGAACTGACCCGCGCGGGTGCCGGACCCGTCCGAGAACCGCTTCAGCAGGTACTCGTACGCTCCACCGAGCACGTCGTGGGACATGTTGCCCTCGTGCATCTTCGGAGTGCGATCCATCGCCTGCATGACGGCCGCCAGCACCTCGCCTGACAGCACTGCTTCGGAGGTCCAGGTCATGGCGCCGAACAGGCGGGAGAACTTGTCAGGGTTGGCCGTCTCGATGGCTTGCAGGGAGGCGCGAACCCTCAGACCGAGGCCGGGCTTGGTGATCGTGGCAAGGATGGACGACCAGGAGGCGCGGCGCTCCCCGACGGTGCCGCGGTGGATGAACGGGATCTCGAACGACTGGTAGTCGCGGTACTCGATCTCGCGAGCCTCCTCGGCGGAGAGTCCGTCCAGGCCCTCGTTGTCGGCCAGAAACTCCTGGTGGTGGTGCTCCCAGGTGTCCGACAGGTACTTCCAGAACATCAGCGGGAAGACCACCGACGAGTATTGCGCTTCGGGCATCGCCACGCGCAGCTCGTCAGCGGCATCCCACAGTCGGTTCTCGATCTCCTGCTGGGTCACTGCCATCAGTCGGGGTGTCCTTGCTCGTCAATGGGTGGCGACCCGAAGGCCGTGGTGTTTCTGCTGGTCACCCTATTTCGGGCGCGTCGGGCTCCCACACGCCGGGTGCCTCCTGCCAGAGTGAACGCACACGGGAGTCCGGTCACCCAGCACGCGGCTCCGCGTCGGCGTCGCCCACACCATGGCCTCGTACATCTAGGTGCCCGCGGTGAGGCGGATCTTGGCGCTGGTCACCATGAGCGCGCTCGCTCCGTCGAGAAGCCGGCTGACTGGATCGCGAGACTGGACATCCGGGGTTTCTGCGAGCCGGCGTCGAGAACGCGATAGATGAGGTACCGGCTGCGTCAGCCCACCGACAAAAAACGAGACCTGCTTCGGAAAGTGATTAACTAGCTACTTTATGTCATCGTCGGCCACGCCCGTTCGCTGAGGTCGGCGCCGACGTTGGTCTGACTCTTCCAATCGCAGAGGGGGTAGATTCACAGAATCCGCAGGCTAGTGCAGTCGTCGGTCGTGGTGTACTGGTAGTACCGCTTCTGTCGGCTGGTGTCGGCGGTGATCGGGTTCGACCGAACTTGACGTCGATCTGCAACTGGTGGCCGGGCGTTGTTTTTGTAGCGCTTCCATCGCGCCTGGTGACGCTTGCAGGCTGTAAGGCGGGCAGCCGGTTCGTGCCCAGGCGTTTGAGGATGCGGCAGATCGTCGACGCAGCAATCTCGACGTCGTGGTAGCGGCGCAGGTATATCTCGATCTTCATCGGGCCGAAGTGGTAGTGCCGCCGCAGACGGATGATCTTCTCGACCACCTCAGGGTGAGTGCTGGTCGGGACAGTGCAACGGGGCGCTCGATCGGCCCTTCAGCCCGTCCAGACCCTCGCCCTACCAGCGGCGTTTCCACCGGAGGAGATGTTGCCACCGATCCCGAAGTACCGGCACGTCGCCGCCGCATTCCCGCTGACTGGAGCCGTCCGTTAACGGACAGGGTGTTGTTGCACTCTCGCGCAGACCAGCCCGGACGCGTGAGCGTTCCGCACCGCGGCGACCACCCATAGTTACTGGCGAGCCAGGCCATCGGCGTGGTAGGCGGCCGACACCACACTGCCAGGCGGTCACCGGCGATCGGGCGACGATCGTCCCTCATGCGTTTCGCAATCTTGATGATCTCCGTGACGCATCGGTGGTTACGGGCGAGTTCGACGATCTTGACGGCGTGCCGCTCGGCGAGTTCGTCGAACAGTTCAGGCCAGTACCGGTGAACGCGAACAGCGCCCAGTCCAGGGGTCCCGACCGCGAACAGGTCCGAGTTCGCGTAGCGGTCGAAGCACAAGGCCTTCACCACGGTGCGGGGTACGTGCGTTAGTATTCGAGCGCCTCAAGTAAGGGGGATGGGCTTTGTCGATCGCGGTCATTTTCGACGTCACTGACCAGGTTGAGCAGGCTATGCAGCGCCAGGCGTTTCAGAGAGACGGGCTCATCGGCTTGGACGCTTACCCGTATCGCGCGTTGAAGCGGGGCAAGCAGTCCATGGCCGTCTTCGTTGAAAGAACCGCTGATTTAGTCATGATCGTCGCACTCGGACGCGTCATGCCCGGCGACCTATCCGGGAAGTCCTACAGAATTCTAGAGTTCGACCTATGCGACATGGTGACACCCGGCGTTCCCGTAACGCCGAATACCGACATGTACTCCGACATTACTCATGCGCTTAGGAATCGAACAACACTGACTCCTCTCAAGAGCGACAAGCTACTGGCCCTGATCTCACAATCCAGCAAGCACGCTGCGCACATAGTGAAACAACTGCGTAGCCACATGGAGCCGAACAGGGTCGATGGCGAGACAGGGTTTCTACTGGCGTGCGAACAAGATGCTGTCGCACTCTCGTTGAAAGCGGCCAACTTACACACACAGTTGTCGAAGCTGTCGACCTGGACAGCTGACTCTCCATGCCCACCGTTAATCTCGGGCCTAAAAGAGGCTCGCAAGCCGGACGATTTCTGGTCTTGCCCGGAAAACGAGGTGCTATTGCCAGCACGGAACGGAACACGTGTTTTCGGCTGGATGCGAATGGCACGGGACGAGGACGGCTACGGGCTCGGCGTCACCTTAGTCGACGTCAGACTCATCGGCAATAGCGAACCATCCGGCGTGGACCTCGTCTACTTCCATCCAAGGTTCGGCGCCCTCGCGTTGCTTCATTACAGCTCGGACAGGTCGTTTCCCGAGTACGTCGACGATGTCGACAGGCTTTACGCCGGCGAAGATAACCTGACCGATCCGCGCCTTGTGCCAAGGCCGGGGTTCGTCAAGTTCACGACGAAACGGCACTTTGAGGCTACGAAAGAACGATTGCTGAACGGCACCATCCATGCCGCGAGGGATCTTCGGGATTGGAAGTGCCGCCGGGACGGTCAATTCAACTCTCAACGACACCTCAGTAACAGCACGTTCGCCGCGCTGCTGGGTGGCGGCTGGCTCGGGGGGCGCGCGGCTGACTACGCGCAGGTCCGCGAGGTCGTCGAACTGTCGCTTTCGACCAATCGGGTCGTCATGATCGCGGTACACAGCGATTGGGACTATGCCACACGACCGGCGTCCTCCGAGGGCCGGCTCTTCTGATGAGCATCAGGCCGACCACGGCAAGTTCGGGACATAGGCAAGGGTCAATCTTCCTACGTGTAGTCAACCAGGACCACACGCTGTAATCAACTGTTCGCGAAATAGGGTTGGGTAGATGGCTGATGACAGGGACGCGCAGCGTTACGCGCGCCAAGTGCGAGCGGCGCTGGAGCGCAACTACACCAGCCATGTCTACGGTGGCGATCTTCGACAATACGGCGCGGCGGGCGCGGAGCAACGACTACTTTCGCGGGCACTGACTGCACTGGCCGTGCGGATCGTCGCCGGAGTGGACCCGACCACGGCGGGCAGTTTTGTCATAGACGGCATTGCCGACCAGGGCATCGACGGGATCGCGCTGCGTAAGCAGCCCCCACATGTCTACCTGGTACAGGCGAAATGGAGCGATACTGGCGCGGCGAAAATCGACCGGGAGGCTGCGAGAGAGCTGGTGAGCGGCCTGGACTATCTCGATTGTGAGCGGTTCGAAGAGTTTAACGCGCGTGGTGAGGCTCTTGGGGAAGCGGCGTCTGCCTTGATGGTCGAGGGCAACGCGCCGGTCACCCTGGTGATTGCGCTGATGGGTACAGCGACTCCCGGTCCCACCGTGATACGGGTGCTCGAGGATGCGTTGGCGCGGTTCAACCAGCATGGCCCCCGGCTAACGTACAGCTTCTTACATGCTCAAGATTTCAGTCGGCAGGCCCGTGAGGACCGTGAACCCGAGCCGATCACTCTGGATGTCACGCTGGGGCCGTGGCATCAACATGACGGGTTGCACACCTCCTTTCAGGGCTCGGTGCGAGTCGAGGATGTCGCCGCCTGGTCAGCGAAGCATGGCGCGAGCCTGTTCCGCGCGAACATCCGCGACCCGCTCGGCGCGACACGGACGAACAGTGGGATCGTGAAGTCACTGATCACTGAGCCGGGCAACTTCTGGTATCGCAATAATGGAATCACCGTACTTTGTGACAGCATCGTCGCCCGACCCGGTTCGATGCAGTTTGCACACAATCTACCAATGCAATTGACCGCCGTGAATGCGAGCGTCGTCAACGGCGCCCAAACCGTCACTGCAATTGCAGAGGCGATAAGCACCCATCCGGAGATCGCCGCACAGGCGAAGGTTAGTGTCCGAGTCATCGCGACCAACGGGGTCGCCGGGTTCGCCGAGGACGTCACGAAGGCCACCAACCTGCAAAACAGCGTAGAAGCCCGCGACTTTATTGCACTCGATCCGATTCAGAGCGAGATTCGGGAGGACTTCGCCGCCGACCTGGATAAGCAGTACACAATCAAGCGCGGCGCTCCCGATCCCTCGCCCGAGTCCGGCTGCTCAATCGTGGAGGCCGCTGCCGCGCTCGCCTGCCTTCACCCTACTGCCGACTACTCCGCGCGCTTGACTCGCTCGCTTGATCCGCTTTGGGAGCGCGGCGAGCGCGGCGCATACGAGGTACTGTTCGATCCACGCCCCTCAGCCCTACAGATCTGGAGAGCCGTTACTGCGGTGCGAGCCGTACGCGAAATCCTGCATGCGACGCGTTCCCAAAGGGAGGGCCGGGCTGCCGCCGTAGCGCAACACAGTGAGTACCTGATTGCCCACCTTGTCTTGAAACACCTCGGCGTCTCGCAAATAGACGAGCATGAGTACCCGTGGGAAAGCGAAATTTTTCCGCGCATTGCCGACACAGTGGCCATTCTCGTGCCGTGGCTTATACACCACGCCGACGCCGAATACGGCGCGGGCACGCAGATACGAACTATTCTCGCAAACCCGGAACAGACACGACACCTAAGCCGACTCACGTTGCGCTCTGCGGAAACGGGAAAGAACGCCCCGACGCTGCCAGCCGGTTACGTACGGGCCAAGCCTGAGCGCAAGCCGCGTCGCCCGAACACAGTCCCATACCTTGTCGACGCGCACGCAATTGCCGAAGGTACCACACTCGTCTACTTCAGCTCCGTCACCACCGAGCAGGCGGCACTCGCCGACTGGCTCGCCGAGGACCCCCGCCGAAGCCGAGCAACCTGGGTCAACAGCCGCACCAAGCCAATTCTGTGGCAGGCCGACCAGCAGCAGTACTCCCCCTCCGGTCTCATCCGCGAGATGTGGCGGCTTGCCGATTGGAAGGAGCAACCCGTCGCGAACCAGGGCACCACAAGGTGGTTAGTTGAGGGGGGTGAAAGCTTGTGGACCTTAGCCCTACGTCTGCAGGGGGAAGAGACCGAACCGGACCTGACTGCGTAGAACTATGAAAACCGCCAGAACGCGCTGGGCGCCGCGCTCCCTAACCCGTGCTGCCAGCGGCCAGTCGGGCCGGAAGCATCCGAGCCGGCCATCAACCGGTGGGCGGGGACCCCTTGGCGCGTTCGGCCTCGTCCGGCAGCACCTCGCGACGGGTGCTGGACCGAGCCGGGCGCGCCATTCCCGATTCCGTGCAGCTGATCGAAAAGTTCGAGCGCAGTGCTGATCAATCCCCTGCCACCGGCGACGGTCGAACAGTCACCAGGACCTCGTCGGACGGACAGCCGAGCAGGCGATGTGCGGTTGCGCCTTAGCGCTTGGGACGGGCCGGGGTAGGTACGTGACTGGGGCGGCTGACGATGATGACGTCGGTGACATCGGGCAGCTTCAGTAGGGCGTTGCGGGTGGTCCCGTGTTCTTGGACGGAGGCGGATTCATCGTAGACGAACACGGCGAGCTTGCGGTAGGGCTCGTTGTCGGTCAGGTAGCCGACGTAATCCTGGATGATCTCTTTCTCGAAGATCTTGAAGTCTGCCGCCTTGCGCGCGTACTTGACCTCGATGAGCAGGCCGAGGGACGGGATGGCGAAGTCGGCGCGGTAGGTGCTGTGACCGAGTTTGTGCAGGGTCTCTTCGTCGATGAGGTCGTCGAAGACCGGGCGGAGCATGAGCCAGACAATGTTCTGTACCTCACGTTCGGAGGTGATCTCCCACCGGATGGGCCGTTCGAGTGCGTCGCTGTCGTAGCGCCATTGGCGCATGGCGTCCTCGAATCGGCTCAGCAGCAGTCCGACGTGGCTGTGTCCGAGGATGAGGTCATCGACGCTAGCGGTGACGATGTGCGCTGCAGCTGCTAGGAGAAGCGCGGCTCGTGGGGCCGACGAGGGATCGGCTTGCCCGAGGATGAGGCCTCCCAGTAGCCGAGCGCGCAAATCACGCAGAGTATTGGCGTCGAAGGGGTGCATACCTCGGTCGGTGCTGGCCAGCCAGTGCAGTCCGGCCAGGTCGACGGGGTCGTGGAGATCGTGAGGGTCAGGCCGGTGACCCGCGGGCACCGCAAGGAGGTGCCGTGCGTGCTGATGGAATATGCCGAGCAGCGCGGTCGCGGTCCGCACACGCGGGTCAGCCAATATCCCGGCCATCCAGGTGCGGGCCTCGGGAGCGCTGTCGCCGATGGCGTTGACAGCGAGCGCGAGCCCGACAACTTGGCGCGGGTCGTTGACGAAGGTGACGCCGTCGGCCTGGAATGGGTCCTTGCGCATCAGCGCTGGCATCCACTCGATGAGGTGACGGCGAGCGGATTGGGAAGCAGCGGAGGCGAATTTCGCGAGCGCGTAGCCCAGGACGGCCAGCGAGGGAGCGTAGGCGAGGCGATCCTGGTTGTCATGGAGCCATTGCGGAGTGGGGGCGACGTTCCAGGTGAAGCTCACCGGCTGGTCCCCCAGGATGTGGTGGGCCAGCAGACCGTCGAGGTTGCCCGGAAGATTCGCACGTACGACGGTGCGTTCCAGGCTGGCGACCTGCGCAGCCAGCTGCCCGGCTGGGCTGGTGGGGTGTGGAGTGTCCGGAGCGGTCACAGGAACCACCTGCTGGAACGCAGCCGGGTGGCGAGCGTGTCGGGGTTCCAGTTGCGCACGTGGCGCAGGTGGCCGAGCAGGTCGGCGATCAGGCTGGAGTACAGGATCGTGACCGGTGTGCTGGACGGGTACATGCTGCGCCACGACATCGAGGTGAATCGGAACGTCTGCCGGGTGAGGTATTCGATGTCGGTGAAGGTGGACTGGTGGTGCAGTTTCAACAGCAACGGCTTCGGTGCTCCGTGCCGGGCGCTCTTGAGGTCCATTGGTCCGCTGACGGCCAAGAGCATCTCGTGAGTGCCGATGGGCACGGCGTAGCCGCGGTCGGGCACGTAGTGGCCCTTTGCCTGTCCGTTGCTGCCCCAGCCGATGATGCCCTTGCTGGCGCGGTCGAACATCACCCATTCGTGGTCGGTGCTGATGTGCACGAAAGCAAACTCGACCTTGGCGTACTGGCCGGCAAGGCGTTGCACGAGGTTCTTGACCGCGGTCGTCTCAGTGTCCTTGAGCGGCTTGAACACGTGGAAGACGAGCCGCACCTCGTCGCCGGGCTGCCAGGCGTTTCGGGCCTTGACCTCGTCGATGCATTCGGTCAGTGATCGCAAGAGTTCGCGGGGATAGTCGGCGTAGTCGGCTTCGCGGGAGGTATTCGACAGCAGGTAGTTGCCGTCGGCTGTGAAGACGGTGGTGATACCTACGACCCGCTCGGCGGCGGTGTTGCGGCTGGCCTTGACGTGCGCGCTGCCGATCCCGATGACCAGCTCCTGGGTCAGGGCGCGTGGCGAGGCGATCACAAAAGGGATACCGCCGAGCTTGGCATAGCAGGCCAGCGCGATGCTGTTGAGCGGGTAGCCGAGCTTGTGTAAGCGAGCGGTCTCGATCCGCACCTCCTGGACTGGGACGCCTTGACCCATCAATGTCGACTTGGCGACGAGGTAAGGGCTGTCGTCGCCGGTGAGGTTGACCTGGGTCTCACTGGTGATGACGATGGCCAGGTCGGCATCACCAGCTTGGAGCGCCACTTGGCACGCTTGCCGATAGGCCGGGGCGTCAGTCGGGCTGCCGTCGAAAGGCTCCATGCGCACGTCGCAGCCGCTCAGGTGGTACTTCCGGATGAAACCCTGGTTGTAAACCTTCTCGCCTGTGACTCCGTGCAGGAACTTGGTCATGAACTGCTCGACGATGCCCTTATGAGCACGGGGCGTTATGACCACGATCCGCGGCTTCTTCTTCGCGAAGAACTCGACGTCAAATGGCCCGAACTCGTCCAACCCTCGGTCGGCCGAGGGGTGGGTCTTGTCGCCAGCTTGGTCGAAGGTGAACGTCGGGGACTCGCAGCGGGTCCACTGACTAGTGCGGGCAGTGCTCGACGAGCCGACAGGTGGGCCGAGCGTCACTGACAGTCCCTGGGCGATATCCAGGGCGCCGCGGCGGGCCAGGTTGCCGGCAATCTCGATCGTCTTCTCGAAACGGCCGAAGGCGCCGAGCAGCCCGAACGTGGCCTTATCCAACTCCTTGATGATCTGCGTGGAGTCTGTGCCTGCGACCGTGTTGATGACCGTGTGGAAAATATCGCGACGACTCTCCAGCCACGCTGTCCTCGCCGCGATGCGCTGATCCCCGACCGCATCGCGCAGCACAAGATCGGGGCCGTCGACGTGGTCGACCGCTCCGACGTTGTGACGAGTCGCGTAAAGATCCATATACGCGAACGGCGCGTGGGCACCGTCGTCGGCCACGACGTAGAAGCCGCGGACGTCGACGCCGAGGCCGATCAGCTCTTCGACCGTCAGATCGATTTCGTACCGGGTCTTCGCTCCGATGATGACTCCAGGAGCATCGGATGGGCCGGCGACTCTGCTGTCCAGTACATACTGCGGGAACACGTGCAGCCGACTCAGGGGGTCAGTGCTGCGGACCCGGGAGGCCGTGGCCATTAGGTCCTTACCCGCGCGCCGAGACACGAAGCTCGCGCGCCCGGGCTTGCGCAGCGTGTAACCCCACTCCAGTACCGACCGCAGGAGAGCCTGCTGAACCAGCCGCATCGTCAGCCGCCGATACTCTTTTGTGATGAATGTTGTCGGTGTGCCGTGCACCGCAGCGTCGGCAATCAATGGGATGCAGGCGATGCCACCGCGTGTCCGGGAAACCACGTGAGTGCCCTCCAGATCCCTGCGTAGCGCGTTGAGCTGGTCCGACGACTCAAAGTCGACCAAGCCGCCGTCGAACGTCTCCGTCGAGAAGTTGACCGGTACAAAGTTGAACGCCAACTGGGGTGCTCCCAGCCGCGGTCCCCATCCGGCGGTCATGTGTCTCCCCCTCCGCCAACGTCGCGGCGAACTGCAGTCGCAGTTTCTTCGCCTTGCGGCCTTTCCTATGACCATCATCTCACTGGGAACCGGCAGATCCGGTCATCACCGCGCGGAAGCGCAAGCGCCAAAGCGGCCTGCGCCTGAGCTGCGGCAAGTGCCAAGCGCCCCCTCTCATGAAAGAATCTGCAGGTCGGCGCCAGTGAGCCTCGACGACGGAGCGCATCCCATGCTGATCGACGAGGCTGAACATGCGGTGTGCAAGTCACGCGCCGGTCGTGTGCCGGCGTTCATCTCTGCGCAGGCGCGTGAACGTGAACGAATCGGCGGTTCACGCGGTCCCACCAGAATGCGTGAATTTGATTCCACAGAGGCGACAGCCGCCACTGTGGGTACATCTCCGGTTCTTGGCCGTACGGACTGGGCTGGCCGTACTCGTCGAGCATCGAGCCGGTCCACTCGCGGACCTGGCGCCAAGGCTGCCAATCTGGCTCACCGACGATTACGACCTGGACGTCGGCGGAGGTAACCCGCAGTCCGCCGTAGCCGGGCTGAACCGGTATACGCCACTCTCGCTCATGCAGCCAATCGCTGGAGTAAGCTTCGAACCGCACGGCCCAATCCAGCTCGGGTGCTGAGAGGGTCCTGTATTGAGCATCACGGGCGTACCAGACCGGGCCCCCGCCGAAGTTGTAAACCCACTGTCTGCTGAACAGCAGCGCCCACGGCGGAAACGACCGCTCACCGAGCAACCAATGTAGGTGCCGCACAGGGCTCTCGGAGAAACACACCATCGGGTTCGCGGCGCCGAAGGGAGGCGAGCCACGGAGCATCCCGTCCCACAGGATGCTCGTCAGCCGATCCTGGGGCGGCATGGCGGCGATATTGACGTCCAGCCGAGGAGAGACCCCCGTACCCGGTGGTCGGCCGCAGAAGTGATAGATGAGGTTGGACTGCGCCGGGCCGGGTTCACGCAGCTGCAGGGTGGCGACGGTCATGACACATCCTCGCTGACGACGGCACGTGAGCCAAGCAATCAGCGACCACCCGCGGTGGCGTCCGAGGCCGTTCCCTTCGGCTTGGTTTTACTACGGTTAAGGTCGGCGGCTGGTAACCCCGACCTGGCCAATCGTGACAGCTCGTGTACCTCGACCCGGCGCTCCAAACTACTTGATCACTCCACACTGGCACCCAGGACGATGACGTCTTCGTGTGCGATCAGGTGTAGCGGCAGTCCGGCGTCGCGCTGTTTCCGGATGAAGTCGCGCTGGAAGAAGCTGCCGCGCGCGACCAGCTCACTGTCCGCGACTCGGGCGAGCAGCCCGACGCACCGCTCGACCGGTACCAGCCCGGCCGCGGCACCGCAGGCGATGACCTGGGAGGGCAGGTCCATCAGCTCGACGTGCTCACGCCATGGCCGGACCGTGATCGCGACGTGGCCGCCGGGGCGCAGGACGTGGGCGCAGGCGGTGAGGATCCGGGTGAAGCCAGCCAGCAGCCGGTGGTGGCCGATGTTGGCGAGATTGCCGCGGTCGAGTGCACTGCCGTAGCGGTAATGGTGCTTGCGCACCTTGCCGTCCTCGGTTTCCTTACCGGTCGAAACCTGGCCGTGCACCGACGGGCCGTACGGCGGCGACGTGACCACCAGCGCAACCTGACCGACATACTCACCAGGCAGAAGTGTCTCGAGCTGGCGTGCGTCGCCGCGGACGACCTGGCCGTCGTTGTCGTGGCCGCGCTTATGCGCGAGGCGGAGGTTCGCGCGGGCGATGTCGGCCCAGTGCGGCTCGTACTCGACGCCGACCGCGCGGCGGCCGAGGTCGATTGCCTCGACCAGGGTGGTGCCGATCCCGCACATCGGATCCAGTACCACCTCCCCCGGCTTCGTGTAGTGCTCGATGGCGTGTGCAGCGACGGCGGGCAGCATCTTGGCCGGGTGCGCGGTCGACTCCGGCACATACCTGTCCTTGCGCTGCGCGGCCGGCGAGGTCTGCGCGGTCGCCCACACCGAGACCGGCAGCTCGCCGAAGTCCGTCGGGTCGTCGGCGGGCGGGGTGGTGTCGAGGGCGTCGATGAACGCGCGGGGCAGCGGCATGGTCGGCTCATCGGCCGATGAGGGCGGAGTGTTCGATTGCGTGGTGGTCATGGCGGTGCCCATGCCTTTCGGTTGGCTGGTCATCGGAGGTCTTCCGGCTGCGTGGCGTCGGCGTGGGCTTGGGCGAAGACCAGGACGTCGCCGTGCGCCCGCGTGTGCGTCATCGGTGCGGCGGGTTCTCGGCCGCCGGGTGCGAGGGCGGTTCGGTCTGTCGCAGTGGGTGGCTGCAGGCGGCCGTTCCTGATGGGGGTGTGGAGGGTGACGATGTGCTGGAGGTAGAGCAGGTCGGCGTTCTGCGCGGCCGCGATCATCGGTCCTGACGGGTCGATCAGCCGGCCGCTCGACCAGTCACTGTGGGTGTAGACCGCGAGAATTCCGCCGAACGCGAGCGCCCGAGCTGCTGCGATCGCCACCGCCTCCGTCGAACCGTCGGCTCCGCGGTCTGGCGGCAGCGACGTGATGACCAAGTCGACTCGCTCGTCGGCCGACAACGAAGCCGACGGCGCCTCGCCGGCGGCGTGAGAGGCAGGGCCATCGAAGACAGCGCGCACCCGGGACAAACGCCGTAACATCTCGTGATGTGGCCACCGAATCGAACGGGCAAGAGCTGACACGCTGGACGATCCACGGCGAGCGAGTCGTCGACGACACCCGCCGACTCCGCCTCAGCATTGCCTCGGTCGAGCTACCGGACGGCGTGAAGTTCGAGCAGTACGTGCTCCGCATGCCCAAAGCCGCGATGATGGCTGTCCTCGACGACCAAGACCGCGTTCTCATGATGTGGCGGCACCGGTTCATCATCGACCGGTGGGTCTGGGAGCTGCCTGGCGGCTACGTCGACCCAGGTGAGGACCCCGCGACGACCGCTATCCGCGAGGTCGAGGAAGAGACCGGTTGGCGGCCACTGAACGTCGAGCCGCTCGGATCGATGCAGCCCACCGTCGGCAGCGCCGACGCCGAGAACCTGCTGTTCGTGGCCCGCGGAGCGGAGTATGTCGGCGAGCCCGAAGACATCAACGAGGCCGAGCGAGTGGCCTGGATACCGCTCGACTCGGTCCGTGACCACATCACCAAAGGTGAGATCGTCGGCGCGGCGTCACAGGTCGCCTTGCTCCACGTCCTCGCGTTCTACCGCTGAACCGGGGTCGGCACGCCGGCGTCCTCCATTTGCGCGTAGAGCGCACGCACCCGCCGATCGGCGCGGTAGGGGCTGAGTCGACGACCGACGTCGGCGAGGTAGGCACCACCTCGGATCGACCGGACCTGCTCGCTCATGCGCACCGCGACGGTGGCCTCCGCACACGCTTCGTCAACACGGCCCTGGTCGGCCAACGTCGACGCAAGCAACGCGGTGTTGAACAACCTCCCTCGCTCGTACCCGTCGTCCATTCCCAGTGCCCGGCGAGCGAACTGCTCGGCTTCAGCCGCGGAACCGAGGTCTCGGAACACGTGAGCGAACTTCGCCGAGAGATACGCGCTGTCGAAGTAGTTGAGCCACGCCGGTCCAGCGCCGGGTGAGAAGCGTTCGAAGGCGCGTTCGGCCTCATGAAGAGCCGCGAAGCAAGCTGAGGGGTTGGCCTGCAGCGCGTGGCCGTGCGCTTCGAGCACCGCAGCCTCCGCCTGCAGAGCGGCCAAACCCGACCTCTTCGACGTACGCCTCGCGGCGAGCGCCATGTCGACGGCGACCTCGCGAGCACCATTGAATGCGGCGTGATGGCTCATCGCCGCGAGCATCTCGGCCTCGAGCGCATCGTCGCCCGCGTCCTGCGACAGCTTCAACGCATCGCGCAGGCGCCGCTGTCCTTCCGCGGCGTTGCCGACGTCGAACGCGATCCAGCCGGCAACCTGGTGCAGTTCGGCGGCCGCACCGAGCAGTTCTTCCCGTGCCGCAGCTCTTCTGGTCGTGTCCTTCAGCATCGGCGTGACGGTCGATGTCAGATAGTTCGTGATGGTCGTCGTCGCGCGACTGTGTCCGCCTCCGAATCGATTGTCTAGACGGCGGAACGTCGCTGTCATATCGCGCACGATCTCGACGTCCGTGCTGCGGGGCTTGGGCAGACTGGCCGCGACGGCCGGCCCGGCGCCGAGCAATGACGCGCCGATCGCCGTGGCACCGACACCTGCGGTCTTGAAGAACTGTCGCCTTTGCACGCGTCCGAGGCTAATGTCGTCGCCTGCGCCGGCCAATTCCTCGACGGTATGGGAAACGTTGAACCACAGCAGTGCCGGGGGAACCTGCAGGGCCTTCGCCCAGCGTTCGAGGTTCACCAGGTTGCTCGGAGGGCGGGCGCCCGGCGCTTCCAGGCGGCTGACTTGCGCTTGCGTCAGACCGAGCCACCGGCCGAGCGCGGCTTGGGACACGTGCGGGTTGGATTCCTTGCGGTAGGCGGCGAAGAGCCGGCCGAAGTGACGAGCCTTCAGCGCGGCGCTGATGCTTTCCGCAGCCCAGAAAGTGTCCGGCTGGGGTGGCGCCTCGTTCGCGATCAACAAGCGGATGCAGGGTCCGCAGTGGTTGCTCACGCGGTCACGAGCCAGGCGCGCGCCGCATTTCTCGCACCTTCTCGTCGGCATCTGCACGGTCGTTCCCTTCCTACCCACTACCTGACACGCAGTGTATTCGATCGAACACAACACAGTGCCGGATTTCATCCTCCGGATGTATGGAATCCGGCGACACACGACTCCTACCTGCTGAAACTCATACGTCGACGTCGTTTGCAGCCGAAACCTTCCGCTGCACGCTCGACCCATGCAAGCAGCAGAAGTGACACGCAGCGACAACAAGGTCACCCACGAATCAGGTGCCATACCCGGATCCGACTTACCGCGTCGGAGCGAACGTCGCTGCCTGCGGCTCCCCAACCGGAGGCCGCGACCCGCCTGAGGGTCGCGTTCCGGCAGTTCAGGCGACCGCGCGGACACGGCGAGCAGCTGACCGAAATGGACCTCCAAGCGGCGGGACTGGCACTCGAAGCCTTCTGGCCGAAGTTCGGCACTCCGCGACCACTACCGGAGCGCTGGCGATAACCGGGCCGCACCCTCGCTTGCGACCGCAGAACTACCACGACCACCTGCAGAAAGATCAACCATGTCTTTGCCAACCATCCGCCGCCCTGCTGCGCTGCTCGTCAGCGCCAGCCTCCGCGAGGAACGCGAACGGCGGAAGATCGGACTGCGCCGCCTCGCTGACAAGCTCAGCATGTCACCGGCGCGTCTGTCCGGCTTGGAGCTGGGAACCCACGTCCCCCATGCATCCGACGTCGCCCACATTCTCGGCTTCCTCGGGATCAGCGGCTCCGAGTACGAGAAACTCATCAAGCTGGCCAAACAGGTTCGCGACGAAAACCTCATCACACATGAAGACATGCAGGCTTTCAGTCAGATGTGGACATACGAGCAATTGTCGGACCGTGTGGTGGAATGGTCCCCTTTCTACCTTCCCGATCAACTTCGGCTTCGGCAACACTTCGATCGCGACCCGGGCACCGGCGAGGAGCCGCCCGGCAGCGGAGAACTTGAACCACTTGAGCGTGCCGTTCGCCAGCAAGCGATGCTGAACGGTCCTCGCCGCTATCTCTTCCTCATCGGCGAGGAAGCCGTACGTGCGGCGAGCAGCGAAGCTGACTCAGAAGAGCAGGTTCGACACCTCCGAACGGTGGCAAGTCTGCACCATGTCAGCGTCCGAATCGTGCCGACGAAGGCGAAAGGACTGAACCCGCCTCACGCTTTCACTCTCTACGAGAGCCGACGAACGTCGATGGCGGTAGCGTTCAAGAACGTTCATTGCACCGCCTACCTCACCGAGAAGCCGCTACTCGATAAATACTCGGGCACCGCAGAAGCCCTTCAGCGCAAGGCACTCAGCAAGTCAGCCACAGCCGACGCGCTGGGCGGCTTCCCGTGGGACCGAGTGTCATGACAGTCGCGGTGATCTACATCGATCCCCTCATGATTCACCCGGTGATGGACGGCGTGTGGCATCACGCACGCCTTGAAGGCATCCCCACCGCGGGCGAGGCGATCACCATGCTTTGCGGTGTCACAGGCGTCGCGGCATTCCTGCCATTGAACCAGCGACAGCATCACAGCATCCCCCGTCAGTGCGAACGTTGCGACGCGATCGTCCGGCAACAGCGCGGAATTCCACTGTGGCGACAAAGAGTCGGGCGCAACTGACTCGACCTAGCCACAGCCGTTCGCATCATCTTCAAAGGAGTCAACGATGACCGTCCGTCCGATCGCCGTCGACGAGCAGGCGTCGAGCTGCTACTTCCGTACCACCGTCGACACTCCGTACCGCAAGGCGCTCGTCCAGATTACCGAGCGGTGCAATTTGCGCTGCGCGCACTGCTTCGTCTCCGCGACCAAGCGTGGCAAGGACATGCCGCTGACCGAGGTCGTGAAGAAGGTCGTCCCTCGGCTGGCCGACGCCCGGGTCCGGCGGGTGACGCTGACCGGCGGCGAGCCGACCGTTCACCCGGACTTCCTCGGCATCGTGCACGCCTTCCGCAACGCCGGCATCGACGTCGGCATCTGCACCAACGCCACCGAGCTCGACGACAAACTCATCCAGCAGCTGGCGACGGCCGGAGTCCACGTCAACGTCTCGCTCGACGGGTTCGCCGCCGACTCGCACGGCTTGTTCCGCGGCGACCGCGCCTCGTTTGACGTGACCGTGGCCAACGTCCGAAAGCTCGCCGCGGCCGGACTCCTGCAAGGGCTGCTGTGCACGCCGAACTCCCTGGCCGTCAACGAGGAGTACGTGCAGCTGTGCGAGTTCGCCCGCGAGAACGGCGCCCGCTACGTGCTGCTCAACCCGCTGGGCAGCATGGGCCGCGGCGTGAAGTCCCAGCGGAAGCTCGCGAAGACCACCATGCACATGCAGGAGATCTTCGAGCTGACTACCCCATTCGACGGCCCTGACCTCGACATCGCCCACATCCGCTTTCCCAACACCGACCGCAAACCCCTCGCCGGCTGCGAAGCCGGAACGATCATCTACGTCTTCACGCCAGGCGAGGTCACCGTCTGCCCCTACCTCGTCTTCGCCGCCCGCACCCCGATCTCTCGCCACCCCGACACCGACTTCATCGTCGGCAACATCTTCACCGATCGCGACCTCGCCGCTCGCCTCGACGCGTACCGGTTCCACGAGCGGTTCCAGGTCGGCGCAAATCCGACCTGTACGTCCTGCAGCCTCGAACCACGATGTGGCAAAGGCTGCCCGGCCGCGGTCGTCGCCGCGGGCGGACGCATCGGCGACGTCGATGCCGAGCTGTGCCCGGTCACCGCCGAGACCCGCCGTCTGCTGCCCCTGGACGTCGCATGAGTGCGCCGCGGCGGCCGGGCAAGCTGGTGGCATTCGAAGGCCCCGGCGGCGTCGGCAAGACAACGATCACTGCGCTGGTCGCCGAGGTCCTCGGGGCGGACGGCGTTCCCGTGCACGCCACCGTCCAGCCGTCGCGCTCCCCGCTGGGCGAACTGGCTCGGCATGGCACCGACACCTACCGCGACATGGCTCTGGCCTGCCTCTGCGCGGCCGACCGTCACCACCAGCTGGCCAGCGAGATCCTTCCGGCCCTGGCCGAGGGCAGGGTCGTGCTCTGCGACCGATACGCGGCATCGTCGCTGGTCCTGCAGGGGCTCGACGACATCCCGCTCGATGTCGTCTGGGCGCTCAACCACGATGTGTACCGCCCCGCCCTCGTGTGCGCGCTCAAAGCTCCACCCGCGGACGTCGAACAGCGGCTCCGCGCCCGCGGCGGACACAGCCGCTTCGAGCGCACCCCCGGAAGCAGCTTTCGCGAAACCCTCGGCTACCTGGCGGCCATGACTTTCCTGCGCGACCAGGGCTGGCCCGTCGAGATGATCGAGTGCGCCGAAGATCCCCGCGCCACGGCTGGCACCATCGTCGACCTGATCCACCGCACCCTCACGGAGAGCCCGGCATGCCCCTGACCGTCCTCACCCTCAACGTCGGCAACCCCGCCCTCGAACGAGCCCGCCGCCAACGCGACTGGCTCGCCCAGCGTAGCGAAGACGTCTTCGTGCTCACCGAGACCGGCTCCGGCCCCGGCACCCAGCTGATCGCCGAGTCCTACCGCGACGCCGGCTGGTCGGTCACGTTCCCCGAGCACCCCGACAAGGAACGCGGCGTCATGCTGCTGTCCAGATTCGAATGCACGGTGGACCCCATCGGTGCGGCGATGTCCTACCTGTCCGCGCGGCTGGCCGGCATCGTGGTGGACACCGACGACGGTCCGCTGCGCATCCTCGGCGCATACGTTCCCTCCCGCGACGCCACCGAAGCGAAGACCACTCGCAAACGCGAGTGGATCGAGGCCTTCCACCGGGCGTACAAAGCCACCGACGATAAAGCCGCCGTTCTTCTGCTGGGTGATCTCAACGTTCTCGAGCCCGGGCACGTGCCACCGCATCCGGGGCAGTTCGCACCGTTCGAGACCGCCTTCTACACCGCGCTGACCCACCGGCACGGCCTCACCGACGCCTTTCGTGCCCTGCATCCGACCGCTGTCGAGCACAGCTGGGCCCGCCGCGCCGAACTCGGCTACCGCTACGACCACGCCCACTCCTCAAGCCCGCTCCTTACCCACCTCACCAGCTGCTCCTACGTCCACGACACCCGCATCGGCAACCCGGCCCTCACGGACCATTCGGGACTCGCCGTCGCGCTGTCGCTGACCGCGACCGTGCCGCTGATAACGTCCGATCCGGCCGCGGACCGCGAGGCAACGCTCTTCTGAACCTGGGTGCTCGTGTCCGGCCGCCACACCAGCCGCCGAGCACAAGGGGCCCCACCGGATGACCGTCGCCAGCGAACCGGCCCTACGGGTCGGCGCCCGCGTCCTGCTCCTCAACGGCGACGACGAAGTCCTGCTCATCCACGCCCGCGACCCAGACGACCCCGGCCACCACTGGTGGGAACTCCCCGGCGGCGGCCAAGACCCCGGCGAAAAGCTCGAGGACACCGCCCGGCGCGAGATCGCCGAGGAAACCGGGCTCGTCCTGGACGACATCGGCCACAAACTCTGGACCCGCGAAAGCCGCTTCACCTACCGCGGCCAAGAGCACCACCGCCTCGACCACGTCTACCTCGCTCGCACCGACCACGACGCACCACAGGTCGCCCTCCGCCACACCGCCAACGAACGCGTCGGCCTCATCGAGCGCCGCTGGTGGTCAGCCGCTGCGCTGGCAGAGTGCAGGGACAAGCTCCTGCCGGCCGACTTACCAAACCTGCTGCAAGCGCTGCTCGATGGCAGCTTCCCGGATTCGCCCCTGACGCTCAACGCCTGAACTCACCCGGCAACCTCGGTCAGCCTGCAGATGGCGGCTGCCTCGACGATGGCGACAGCACCGTCGGCACCTGAGAGCTGCAGCGCGCTGATGAACGGACGAGCTGCGACGCGACGGCCGCGGCTGGTTACGACGACGTCACGGAACTTCAGGTGTCCGAAGCCGTCGGTGAGACCGCACGTTCGACATGCAGCTCAAGATCTGCGCCGAGCTACGGACCCGGGCGCGAGCAGGACCGCGCCTCGGGTTACAGCCTCGTCCCGCCCGAACAGCTGCAATTGACTTCGCATAGCGGAGACGAAAGTCACGAGTATTGGATATCGAACAAGGCTGTAACGAGCTTGCCCAGGTCAGACACGCGGTCCGAAGACGTCCCGAGTACGCTGCCCTTCGGGTACAGGATCCTCGCCAACGGAGCCCCCGGCGCGAGCGTGAATCCAGCCGGGACCGGGTCAAGCATCAGAATCTGACCCGATTCTAACGGAAAGCGGCCGTCGAAAGATCGGGCGTGCACCGGCTGACCACTTGTCATGTCGTATACGCCGGCTTTGACGCGCTGCTTCGCGCGGCCGGGCAGACGGCCGTCAAAGCTCAGGATCAACTGACCTCCCACCACGGCAGTTGAGTGCGTCTGCGCTGGCAGCGCGCAGGCTGCCGGATCGAGCAGACCGAACGCGGCACGCTGGAAGTCCGCGAGCTCTACATCTTGGTAGCGCAAGTCCAGTGCCAAGGCGGCCGAGGAGCCCTGGAACCGGGGATTCAGGTCGACCACCCAGGCCCGCTCAGCGGAAGCAACGACGTCGATGCCCCCGACGCCGCGGTAGCCGAGCGCGGCGATGGCACCGGTGAACTCCGTAGCCACGGCGCTCGCCTGCGCGAGTGCTGCCGTCGAACATCGGTCGCGTACGTCGAAGCTGCTACCTCCGAACGTAAACAAGCGGAGGCCGCTGACAGGTGTGAGAAGCTGCACCGACGGCTCGAACAGTCGGACCTTGTCGTCCCCGGACACGCAGAAGTGAAAGTTCAGCGATACGCCATCGACCAGTCTCCAGGCCGTCAAGAGGGTTCTCTGGTGAATCTGAGCCACCTTCACCCACCCGGTGGCAGAATCTACCAAGTAGACGCCAGCGCCGGACACGGTGTCTTCAGTCTTTAGGACGAACGGCATGCCTAGCCGACGGCGTAATTCGGAGTAGCTCGTAGCCCGCACGTCTACGATGCAGCCGTCCGGCGTCAGCGCTCCGGTACCATCGGAGAACCGCAGCAAAAACGACTTCCGGCTGAACATCCGGAATGCCTTCTCCGGGAGGACGCACGCATCCAGCCCGGTGACGCGGAAAATCCTGCCCAGCGTGGGTTCCGACCGGAACGCGAACACGGTACCAAGGCCGCCGTGGGCGAGGTTCTCGAACATGCGGGATGCGTAGTGCTGGTCCAGGCTTGTCCATCGCTCGCGGACGCTCAGCGCATTCTCCCAGGTTTGCTCCACGGAGTGATGCCGATCGGGCCATGCGGACCCGAAACACGAGACGCTCAGGACACGGTCGGACGCGGCCGAGACGATCGCGGCGTCGCTGGCCCGATGGCCGATCCAGACGTCGAGCTTCCCTTCGCTCCGATCCGTCATCATCGTGGTCGGTCACCTTTTCTCTCTCGTCGATTGTCAGAACGCACAGCCGACGTCCTGCAGGACCTCAGTTCGGCTAGTGAAGAACGGAGGCGCGGGGGAGGGAAAATATAGGCCAGTCTCGGCGGCCAGCCGAGGGAACACCGGCTGCGCAGCCCCATGGAACCCGTCCGCCACCTTAACCACGGCAGACACGCCCTCCTGCGCCCACCAGAGGACGTAGACGCCGTCCGAGCCACATTTACCGAGGATCCTGCCCTCGGACATCCGGATCACCGACGTGATGTATCGGTTGTGACCGGCGTACAAGGTGGCGCGGTTCCGGATCGCGTCCGCCACGATGAGCCCGGCCCCACCGTGCACGGGATGACGTTCCAATCCGGCATAAGCCTGGGCGACCTGCCGCATGGACACCGCGTAGGAAGGCATGCCGCAGCCGTCCCGGCCGACGTGAACCGACGAGCAGTCGGGGATGCCGAGCGCCTGTGCAATGTAGTATTCATAGCTTTGCTGTGCCGGATGCGCACGGTCGAGATAGCCCGCTGGGTCGGTCCCAAGCCGACTGCATAAGGCCAGCGCCGCGATGTGCTCGCCCGAGCAGTCAGAATGTAGGCTGGTTAGCGCGCCGCCGGAGCGGGTGAGCCCGTCCTGCGCGTCGTGCCCGAGGGGGCGCCTCGGCGGGCACCTAAGGTCCTCCAAGTCGACCTTGTTACGCGCGGCCATGGCGGCCAGTGACTCCAGATGCATCTGTGTTCCGCTGTGGGAACCGGAAGCCATAGCGAGTTCGTCGAATAGATGTACGCCAGGCTCGAAGACACGCTCCCGGATCAACGCCAAGGCCCGCAGCGGCTTGGTAACCGACCTCATGGCGAAGATCCGGTCCGGGCTACCAACCGAGAACAGAACTTCTCCCTCGGCACTAGTGACCAACGCGGCGCCGGTAAATATTCGGTCGGGGGCACCGGGTCTTCGCTGGATCGCTAGCGGTTGATCCTGTGGCTCTTCGTCTTCTGTGAGGGACATCGTCGCAGACCGCGCTCACACCGGGAGCGCTAGTACGTTGTTCTGGCAGGGCAGGCAAGTGGGCCCCACCGGCAACCCGAACTTCGCCGCCGCCACGACCGCGTCTGCGTATAGGTCCTGATACGTCGGCCCGTCGAAGCCACGAGAGTCCTGCAACGTGGTCCCATCCAGCGGCCGGAACGGCGAAAGAATCGGCATGACATTCCTCGACGCGAGCTCGGTCACCGCCTGCAGGCTTGCGCTCCGATGCTCGAGACCGACGATGACGATCGAGCGAGCCCGGACCGGCCCGAAGACCTCGCCCGCGTACTCCAGCGCTTTTAGATAACGGTCTTTACCGATCCGGCGGTTTTTGCCGGGAATGATGGTCCGCCACGACTCTTCCGTCCAGAACTCGAGGTTCATGCCGAGCTCATCAACGCCGGCGTCGGCCAGTTCCCGGATAGAAGCGTCCTGCAGCGGTGCGGCGATCATGACGTAGACAGGAAGGTCGTGCTTCGCCTTCACGAGTCTGGTCAACCGGGCGC
This sequence comes from Amycolatopsis sp. NPDC051758, assembly GCF_044453095.1. Lineage (NCBI taxonomy): Bacteria > Bacillati > Actinomycetota > Actinomycetes > Pseudonocardiales > Pseudonocardiaceae > Amycolatopsis > Amycolatopsis sp. NPDC051758. The sequence goes on from NZ_JBITCJ010000012.1 coordinate 39,585, forward strand.
AAATCGAGGCCCCCATGTCGTCGCCGCGCGGTGTCCCACCGCCCAGTAGGAGGTGACGAGCTGGCCGAGCCGGATCGGCCACGGCCGCGTCGACAACCTGGAGCAGCTCGTCGGTGGTCTTCTTCGACATGTCCGCTTCGCGGTTCATGCCAATCGAGCAGTAGGCGCAGCGTTCGGCGGCCGGCCAGAATGAACAACCCGGGCCTGTGATGCCGAAGCAGAGACGGTCGCCAGAACACATCTGCGCGACCTTCTCCAACGGTTGCCCACCTCCGTCGAGCGGCCGGCCGTAGAAGTGCGGCGGTGGGAGCACGGAGACCGAGATTCCGCCGGAAGGCCAGGTCAGCACGAACCCGTCGCGGAAGTCGAGTTCGATCAACGAATCCGTCGCATACCTCTCGAGTACCGGGGCGTTCACGAAGATACCGGAGCCGAAGTCCAGATCCAGTCCGCCGGACACGCCCGAACGTGTTCGGCGAGGCCGGCTCGGCGACTGCGGGCTGCCGAGGTTGAGCCGCTCCGCCGCACGGGCTGTCGGACGGACTCCGTTCGCCAATATCTCGAACTTGAGTGCGGCCCGGAGCAGCTGCTCATTGTCGGCAAGCCCGTGGGACGTCAGCAGTTCGGCGAATTTCTCGGTGATCCGGAACGCGTCCGGACGGCGGGTTTCGTGCATCTTCTCTCCCTTTAAGTGTCGGATTCGCCCGTTTCAGCTCTGCCCCGAAACCGACTAATCCTGGTCGCGATCTTGTCCGCCAACGCACGCTTTTCGGGATGGCGTGTCGCCAGCTCCCGGTGCACCTCGTGGAGCACGGGCCAGTAAATGATGCTGCCCTCCTTGACCCGTTGTGCCAGGTTCCACAGGCTGTCGTAGTACACCGAAAACACGCCACAGACCCCACTGCCGCGTACCCACAACATGTGCCGCTGATCTTCAGGAAGCATGAACCCGAGGGTCGGATCAACGAGGCACATCTCCTTATGGTCGAAGATCTGGAGGCTAAGCGGCGGCGGCAGGTCAGCGGACCGGGAGATATCGATAAGGTTAATTTGAAAGTTGGGACAGTCCTTTACCTTGTCGAGAATGTCAATCGTCCATTCAAGTTTTTCCAGCGTCGGGATCGCCACGATACGGCGGAACTTGATGCCAGGAAAGTCTCGGACCATCTTTGTCTGCAGCTGGAAGTATTCCACCATTTCGGGGGTGCCGTAATGCTTCGGCGGATAGGCGTCGAGTTGGGTCAGGTCAACGCTGCGGCCAGCAGCACGCAGAGCCGACAGCATGTGACTGTAGAAGCCCTCGCGGTCGCACATCTCCGCCTCGTGCATCCGATCGGACTCGAAGAGTCCCTTCAATGCGGAGAAGTCCGCGCGGACCTCATCGCTTTTCTTATCCACCGCCGCCGAAATATTGGACAACTGGTACTTAATTTGTAACACCCGAATACTGAGCGCGATGAAAATTGCAAACAGCGCGGGCCCGCTAAACTCGTTGAGCTTTCCGATCCGGTTTCCGATCGCCACCACAGCCGCGCTCACCAGAACGGCTATGGTGCTGAATTCCTCCACGATCCAGGTGATGACACGGGCAAGCTTACCGGGCTTGTTGTCCGGCGTGACGTCCGTTCGTTCTGAGTGGCCGGATGTCGCGGAAGAGGCATGTGCCGACGGAGATGCTTTGCGCGGTTTCGGCACTGCCTCTCTCGCTTCCCTCGACTGTCCGGTATTTCAAAAGAGTTGACGTACCTTCCTACTTGTAGGGGAAGTACCACGCTCGCGGCGCCGCATTGTCGCTCATTTGGGACTGCACGACCTTCTCGAACGTGAACTCACGGACGCCCGAAGCGCCCAACTCGACGCCGATCCCACTGTCCTTGTACACCGACCACGGGCACGCAGCGAGCGACTGCAGCGGTTCGTTGACCCAGACCATCCCTGTGTCGAGCCGCCGCGTGATGTAGTCGGCGCGTTCCGGATCGTCTGTCCACACAGAAGCACCCAGGCCGTAATTGCTCTTGTTGGCTTCGGCGATGGCGTCGTCGATGTCTGCGTACGTCTCGATGGCAACCACTGGGCCGAACACATTTTCGGTGCTAAGGCGAGCATCAGCCGGCACGTTGGTGAGGACGGTCGGCGCGAAAAAGAGCCCGCCCTCATGACCGGGCACGTCGAGCGGACCTCCGCCACACAGAACTTCGGCCCCACGGGCGACGGCGTCTTCGACAATCTCCTTGACGATGTCGAACTGCGCGCGGTTGGCCACCGGGCCGACGTCCACCCCGGGCCGGTCCCCGGGGCCCACTCGGAGCGCATTCGTTTTGACCAAAACATTTTCTACCAAGGAATCGGCAAGGTCGTTCGGTAGGTAGACCCGCTCGATCGAGCTGCACCAGTGACCGCAGTTCGAGAACGCGCCGTAGACGATGCCCGCAGCGACGAGGTCAGCACCGGCGACGTCCCGATCGACGATCAATGCGTCCTTGCCGGAGAGTTCGAGAACGCACTTCCGAATCTTTCGGCCCATGATCTCGGCGACCGCGCGACCAGTGGCGATGCTGCCGGTAAACGCGGCCACATCGATGTCAGCTTCGATCAAAGCCTTGCCCGTCGCTCCGTCGCCGGGCAGCGTGATCACGACATCTTCGGGAAAGCCCGCGTCATCGAAGGCTCGCTGGAGTTCCAGCGCACTCCGCGGCGTGTACTCGGACGGCTTGACGATGGCGGTGCAGCCGGCCATGAGCGCGGGCGCGAGTGCCCACACGATCTGCTGGACCGGGGCGTTCCACGGCTTGACGATCGCAGCCACGCCCCTCGGTTCGTGAATCGTCCGCGCCGTCTTCGCGGTGATGCCGAGCGGAGTCAAGTCGAGCTCAGTCGGCGCCAACGCATCCTCGGCGATTCCAGCGAAGTATCGAAGGAAAGCAGCTGACTTCGTCACTTCCGGAACGGATTCGGCGAGAACACGACCCATCTCGGACGTGATGACCCGACCGATCGCCTCAGCTCGCGACTCCAGCGACTCCGCTGCTTTGAGGATCAGCGCCTTACGCTCCTCGACGGTCGTGAATCGCCATGATCGAAAAGCCGCGCGCGAGCGTTCGACGGCCGTTGCCACCTCTTCGGCCGACGTGGACTTCAGCGGTTCGGCGACGATGCCGCTGGCCGGGTCGACCGGTCGGATGAAGCTGTCTGTCATACTCGGTACCCTTCTTTGTTCGGTGATGCTCCTGCGGATCGCGGGAATTCTACAGATCCCAGTGGAACCGTGGCGGCGCCATGGGGTCTGGCGTTACGGAGGTGAGACTCGCGCGAAGGCTCGCACGCAACCCGCCGTACCACGGGCGCAGTTCACCAAGCCGGGAGCAGGTCTTTTCGCGATGGCCAAAGAATCCTCTTGCGTGCAGTTCAAAAATGCAGAACACTTGCTGTTCCCAGTAGGGTATCGACCGGTCTTCAATGGAAGAGACGAGATTCTCTAAGGCCAACGCGGGTGAGCACAAAGGGTTTTTCCGGAACGTAATTGCAGGGATTCCGATAGCCTGTTGGGCGAGTTCATACCGGAGACACTTGGTACACTCGCCACACCACGCACCCCAGAAGCATGACTGCATATGCCGCCAGCATGCCCGTTCTGTCGTCAACAAGTTTTTCAAGATTGCAAACTCCCGCAGTGGCGCGATCGGAGAGAAGAAACCAACGCCGAGAGCTAGTCGCATAAGGCGGTCGACCTGCGTACACGCCAGCCTCGACTGAATGTCATGCCGGACCACTTCACGTCGCTGCCAGGTCACGGTCTTATTCCACAAATCAAATTCGTAACCTGCACAGACGTAGGCCGCTTCGATCCGTCGCGCTATGATTGCCGCGGCAACTAGGAGAACCAGGTCCCGGCCGTGGGGCACTGCGTTGTCCAGGGGATAGCGGTCGAAGCTGTTCGAGTTCTCCTTGCCCAGCGCCCGAATGAGATCCCAGTCCAGTTCGATATCTAGCAGGGGTAGATCGAAGGAATCAGCCAGTGCTACGGCGGCTTCGCGTTCGTGTTCGGCGCAAGAGAAGCTGGCGTTCGCATGGAGGCCGTGGACCTCAAAGCCGTTCTGGCGCAGGACCTTCAACGCCGCCAGGGCGTCCTTGCCGCCGCTCCAAAGCAGAACCGCCCTGCGTCGGTTAAGCGTGTGCGACGTCTGGGCGCGCTGGCGCAGAACGGGAAAGTCAATCTCAGGATCGCGCCAGGATCGGCGTTGGACGTAGGCGTGAGCCCCGTACAGCATGCCCGCGAGTGCGATGATCGGCCGCGCGGCAGCGGCTGAGATCGGGAAGCCCATAGAAATGCGTGGAGCTAAGAGTGCCTGACCGGCGATGATCGCATAAGCCCCCGCGATGAGATGCGCTTCGTCCGCGTCGAGCGCAGGAGTAAGTGATCGGAACGTAAGAGCCGTTTCCCCTATGCGTCCGCCTCGATAAGAGATGCTCGCCCGGACCGATATCTCGTCGTGACTAGAATCGACTCTGATCATGGTATCACTTCCGAAGGATCATTTTTCGCGAGCGACGTTTCGGCTTCCCAGAAGCTATCGTACGTCGACCAGGCAAGTTTTCGAGTATCCGTCGGAAGGAGACCGACCTGAAGAGCAGTTGCATCGAACTGAGCACCATACCACTGTGCCTCGAAGCATTCAGTTGATCTACCGCACACTGCCGAGCGTCGCAGGCATGGCTCCCTGGTACTGCGGTCATAAATGAGTCTGCTGCGACAACTGATGGCATCTCTATTTACCCCGGGGTAACTAGTAGTCAAAACGAAGAGCGAATCAATCAAGCAAGGTCATAAATTCACCCATTTGGGTGTAAGCTCGTCGTTCACGGGCCGTGGTCACTGGATTGCTTGAACAGTCGCCCCATCGGATGGCTCTGTTACGGGTTCACCCGAATAGCGTAGCGTGACGGCAACAGAGTACGATCTAACCGTGCCATCGGGTGGAATCACAGGACACCCGCAGCCACGTTGGTGAACGCGTCATCGGGATACACCGCCGGCACTCGGTAATGCACTTGGTGTTTGGCCGCCCAATGCCGCAGCCAGAAACCTGTCGGCACGGCCGAGCGGAGTGCCACGGCGTTGGCCTGCCAGGACCTGCCGAACCGGTGATGCGCGGGCGTGGTGCAGCACGATCACACCACCCATAGCCAAACCGACTCCGAAGCGCGGTTGCCAGGACCACGTTGACCGGGTTCTCCAACCCCGGTTGCGAGAACAACCAGTGGGACGTGCACCGCAGCTGCCACCAATGCCCAGTCCCGCCACGCTTCACGGCGCCTTTCTCTGCCTCGAGAAGAACCCCGAGTTCTCATGGGTCCTGTCCTTGAACGACTCGGTGCTCGCGATTCGCGCCATTCAACCAGCTCGCGGCACGCAGATGACCGAAGTCGTACGAAGTCGAACAGCGATCAGGCGGGCGCGCCGAGACGGTCGAGCAATGCGGCCGCGTCACGGATCACCGGATGTCCAGGCCCTAGAGATCGCTCCGCTTGAGGCAGGAGTTCGGCCAAGACGGCGCATCCCTCGTCCTCCTGACCGAGTTGCGCGCATGCCTCGGCGCAAAGGCATGCCGCAAGTACCGCACGGAGGTGGGCAGGGCCGAAGACTCGCCGGGCATCTGCGGCGAAGACGCGAAAGCCGGGTTCGTCATCAGGCATCACGCCGCGGTCGAGGCGCACCCTGAGGAGATGCTGACGAGTGATCAGCGTCGACGGGTAGTCGTCTCCCAGAAGCTCCCGGCGTCGGCGCAACACCTGCGTCAGCACGGACTCCGCCTCGTCGAGTCGCCCTGCCGCACGCCAGACCTCGGCCAGGTTGCTCATGCTGCTGAGTGTTTCGGGTGCCGCTGGACCCAGAGCCCGTTTCCGCGCGTCCAGAACCGCCGCGAACAGCCGCTCCGCCTCGCCGATGGCACCCTGGTCGTGGCGCACCCGCGCCAGGTAGTGCCGCGACGCCAGGGTGTCGGGATGCTCGTCGCCCAGCAGGTGGGACCGAGCCGCTACCAGCACGCGCAGGTCCTGCTCGGCACGGTCCCAGTGCCCCATGGCGTAGTAAGTCCGGCAGAGTCCGTGCCGGGCGGCCAGGGTCGTCGGGTGCACAGCGCCGAACACCTCCTCGGCACGCGCCACGAGTAAGGTGTAGGCCGACTCGGCTTCCTTCAGCCGTCCTGAAGCGCGGAGATACTGCGCCGCGGCGATCGCTGGCCGGAGTGCCCCGTCTGCCAGGTGCTTGTTCAGGCTGTCCTGGTTCGACAGGAGCTCGAGGGGGCTGTTGCTGTGCGTGGCGATGGCGCGCCACCGCGGCCAGGATGCTGGATCGCTCGGGTAGCACCCGTGTGCCCCGCCGTCCAGCAGAGCGATCAGGAGCCGGACGTACTCCTCGAACGCAGGGCCGGTGTGGGGGCGGTATACCTCTTTGAGCAGCGGATGGAGTGTGACGGTGGGGCCGACCGGGCCGGGATCCGCCGGGTCATGCGACAGGCCGACCAGGCTGACGCCGTCCATCGCGGCGAGTGAGGTCCACAGCCGCTCCGCAGCCGAGCCTGTCTCCGGCGACCCGATCGGTGCGAGCGGGGAGGCTTCGAGCATGACCGGGTCGAGGAGCAGCGCGTACGGGATCGGTGCCGGCGCGAAGCAGCTCAGCACCTGGAATAGCGCGCGGGCGTTCCGGACTCCGCGGGAGTCGAGGCGATCGAGTGAGAGGTCCCAGGTGCGTGTGACCGGTGTGCGCGACTGTTGCGGCTGGGCAGGTGGTCCGAGCAGTTCCTCGTATCTGCCCTGGTCCAGCCCGGATCGGTACTGTGCGAACGTGCGGGCCAGGCCCGGCCACGCCAGGTGCGCCGGAACGCTGCTCGCCTCGTGCAGGTGCCGGCCCGCCCGTCGTAACGCCCAGGGAAGCCCGCCCAGCCGGACCGCGACCTCGGCCGCCTCCTCCGGCGAGCCGGCCGAGGTCGGAGCGACCTCGCACAGCACCCCGGTCGCATCCTCCGGTGACAACGAGGTCAGGTGGTGCAGCCTGATCCACGACGGCATATGGCCCCAAGTGCCGGGGCTCCCGTCGCGGGTCGTGACCACGATGGTCCCGTACTGGCCCGTGAGCGGCCGGAGCCAGCCGGTGGCGTCGCTGATCGGATCCTCTCCCGCGGCGAAGTCGATCGCCGGGTCGTCGGCGCCGTCGATCACAAGCAACCACGGACGGGCGCGGCTTTGGAGCAAACGCCAGGCGACGTCCACCGAGCTACCGAGGTCGAACTGCTGCGGCATGGCCCCCAGTTCGAGAGCGAGCGCTCGCATGGTCACGGCGGTGGAAGTCGGGCCCCCCGGCATGGACCACCAAGTCGTGACACCGCGGTTGCGCGCCCACGCCGCGATGTTCAGGGCCAGAAAGCTCTTGCCGACCCCGCCGAGGCCGTGCAGAACGTGGACACGTGGTGCGGAGCGGTCGCGCATCGCACCGGCCACAATCCGGAACACCGCGTCGCGGCCGCGCATCCGTGGCTCGCTCACCAGGCGTTCCACCGGCGGCCGCAGCGAGACTAACGGTCCCACGACGGTGTTGTCGTCCCCCAAGGTTTTTGCCGGCGGAGCTACCGGCGACTCCAGCCCGTAGACCCCATCGATCCACAGCGACCATTCGCCGAGCCGGACCGGATCAGTCACGCCGCAGGCACGGACCACGGCGAGGAGCCGGTCACGGTCCTGAACCCGAGGGAGGTGCCCCCCGGTGAGGTAGCCGCCCAGGGTACCCGAAGGGATTCCGGTTGACTTCGCGAGCTCGCGAACGGTGAAGCCGGCTTGGCGGCGCATCAGATCCAGGGCGCGGGACAGCTCCTCGCGGGTATCATCCGGCCCGGCACTGGTCATCTCGGCTCCTTCGGATGCCCGGTACGCTCGATGCCGCTGACCGGGCGGAGGAGGCTTGGGTGCACGACGGTAACTTGGAGCAGTGGCTCGGGTCGCGCGCTTATAAGCGTCTCACAGAGTGGTCCGGGCAGGGCCATCTGGCCCACAAACTCGTCCGCACGTTCGACAACGGTGGGACGGACGCAAAAGTCTGCGTCGTGGATCGGCGAGACCTGCTGGAAGGTACTTCGCAACGGCTGGTGCTGAAGCTCGACCGCTTCACCGGAAGCGACTTCGGCACCACAGAGTACGCGCGCCACCGCCAAGCGGTGCACGACTCCGGGGAGTGGGCCGACCGGCACCTGGCGAGGCTCGTCGATCCGCCGATCCCCGTCGGGGACAGCTGGTGGCTGACGTTCCAGGGCGTGGCGGGCAACCTCGACCAATTCCGTGTTCTGGGCTCGCTGATGCGTGAGTTGTACGACGGCGCCGAACCGAGTTGCATTCCGGCGCAGCTGGTCGACGTCTACGAGGCCGTCATCAGCGGTATGCTCAGCGACTGGGCTGGGAAGCCGAAGATCGACTACCTTTCGGTGCCGGACCTTCTCCGGGCGCACTTCGTCTACCGGCTCGCCGAGGGCAAACCTTTGCGGAAGCTGCTGGACACCGGGGCAGAGCCTCTGCTGATGCTGCTCCGCGACCCGTCCCTCACCAATGGGATCGAGCTGGCGGTCCCGGTCGGCAGCTCGCACGGCGACCTCCACGTGGAGAACGTGCTGGTGCGGGTCCAGCCCACCGTCGTCCCTGCCGACTTCCGCCTGATCGACCTGGCCAACCGCGAAGATCGCGCGCCCCTCGGCCGCGACCCGATCCACCTTCTCGTGCACATGGTCAACCTGTCGCTGCGACACCTTGGCACCAGCCAGCTCACAGCGTTGCGACTGGTTCTGCTCGATCCGGAGAACGACCGGCGGGACCAGCTGCCGACGTGGCTGCGCGATATTATCGCCCGGACGTACGCAGCCGCCGAGCAGTGGATCGAACCCTCAGGCTACGGGCCGGACTGGCGGCGGCAGCGCCCGCTCTCCTTGTACGCGGCGGCTTTGATGGTCTACGTGCGGCGATCGACGCGACCTGAGGACAAGCCGTGGCTCGCCGACCTCATCCGCAATGCGGCCCACACCTTCCTCGGGACGGTGAAGCCGCGTGCAGAGCCCGCAACTGTCGTACCGGCGACCCGACGAAAGCCGGTTGAGCCCCGGCCGGAGCCGCCAGGAGAGAAGTTTGTGGTGGGCAGGGAGGCCGAGTCGTCGATGTTCGCCGGCCTGGTCGAGGGCCGAGCTGAAGAGTCGTTGCTCAACATCTACGGCCCTGGCGGTATCGGCAAGACGGAGGTCTTCAAGAAGTTCAGGGGGAACGCGGGACAACACGGGTTGCGGTTCGGGACGGCCGACGTCGCGGTGTGCGGCGGACGTCCGAGCGCGGTACTGCGCGAGCTGTGCCGCACTTTCCTCGACGGGGAACCTGCCGAGCCGCTGCACGGCGTGTTGGACCTGCTCGATATCCATGACGCCGTTTGGGACGTCGTGCGCGCGAGTGGAGGCGTCGACACGATGTTCGACGCGGTCGGCTCGCCGAAGGCCCCGGAGACCCTGCAGGCCACCGTCGACTGCTGCGAAGTAGCCCTTCCGCCGAACCTGCGAGCGGTGCTGAACAACCGGTTCAGCCTGGACCGCTTCCTTCGCTCTTCCGACCGCGATCTAACCGTTTTGTTCGGCGAGGCACTCGGTGCCGTAATGGACGACGCGCCTGCGGCGGTGCTGCTCGACACCTACGAAGAGGCTGGCAAACTCGACCCCTGGGTGCGGCAGCAGCTCCTTCCCGCCTTGCCACCCCAGACCAGGATCGTCGTCCTCGGTCGCAACAAGCTGGCGCGGCAGAACATCGACTGGAGCGACCACGACGAGATCCTGAGCCACCCGCTGTCTGAGCTGTCTGAGGACGACGCGAAGTCCTACCTCCGTCACTACGGCTTGACGGACGGTGCTGCGCTCGACAAGGTCTACCGCTTCACCGGCGGCTATCCGCTCGTGCTCGTGCTCGTGCGTAAGCTCGCGAAGGAGGTCGGCGGATGGCAGGCGGTCGGCGAGCTGGAACACAGCGCGGACCGCGACCAGATCGCTGGTCAGCTCCTTGACCGGATCCTCCGCGAGGAACGCGTGCACGCCGTTCGCGAGGTGATCGAAAAATGCGCCGTCGCGGCCTGGATCAACCCGGAGATCATCCAGGCGTTGCTCGGTGTCGGCGAAGCCGATGCCAGGGAGCAGTTCGAGCTGGTCAGTCAGCACTCCTTCGTGGACCGGCATCCCGAAGGCGTCCGATTTCACGACAAGATCAGGGAACTGCTCGTGGAACGGCTGAAGTTCACCAGCCAGGCCGAGCACAACCGACTCCAGGAGCGGCTGCTCTCGTACCACTCGTCCAAGACAAGTGGGTTGAAACCAGCCTATGAGTGAAGTCGAAGGCGCGCTGCGCCACTTCGTCGAAGAGATCAGGTTGCTGATCGAGCGAGACCCCATCGAGGGCTTTAGACGGTGGGCCGCCTTGCACACCGAGCTTGCGCAGCGAGGCCACTTCGACTTCTGCGACGACATGCTCCTGGCCATCAAGGGCCTGGACCTGCCTGGGTACGGATTGGGCATTGTCCGGTACGCCGAAGGATGGACGCTCGACCGGAGTGGCGACTGGGAAAACGCGATCAAGCGGTACGAAGCCGCGCTCCTGGCGTTCAGCGCGGTGAACGTGCCACTGCGTGCCACCATCCTCATGCAGATCGGGTCGCTCTACCAGGACCAGGGACGCTTTGACGAGGCACGGGACGCCTACGCTCAGGCGCTCGATCACGCGGAAGGCCACGAACGCGCGCTGGTGTTCAACAACCTCGGCGGCCTGTATGCACTTCGTGGACAGAACGCGGAAGCCCGCAAGCACTTCGAGGAGGCGAAGGACCTCCTCGAACAGACCGATGACCGCTACAATCTCGCCGCTGTCCTTGTCGGGCTGGCCAGCCTCGCCCGCGACGACGGCGCGCTGCAGGACGCCGTCAACCACCTCGCCCGCGCTGTGGTGATCTTCCGGGATCTCGGCCGGGCTACGGCCATGGCCACAGCGATCGCCAGCCTGGCGCTGACTTACCACACGGCGGGACGGCTCCCCGAGGCCGATGAGACGTACCGAACCGCATTGGCAATCTTCGTTGCGCACAAAGACCGCAGCAACATCGCGCGAACGCTGGCGAATATGGCGCTGACCAGTGCCGCGGCTGGCGACAACGAGCAAGCCGTCGGCTATCTCGAACAGGCGGTCGCTGAATACCGCGAAATCGGCGACAGGCATGGTGAGACAATCGCGCTCGACAATCTTCGGAGGCTCTGTGAGTGATCTGCTGGTATGTATCACTCACACGCCGGTATTGTTCGAAGCTTTCAACAGGTCAACGTGAGGGAGCGTGGGCTGACGTCGGTGGAGGGCGAGCTGTCCAGTTGCTCGTTCCTGCATACGACCTGGCAGTGAGGGGGTCACGGTTCTGAAAGCCCTGGCTAGACGACGCCGCAACATCACAACGGCCGCGGCCGGCGGCCTGCCCACGCCATTGCCGTACTACGCCCGCCGCACTGTCCGCAGCGCCCTTTACAAGGTCATCGGTGCCGACATCGACAAGTTTCGGAGCCGACCGCGCCCCGGTCCATAGCTGAGAGGTACCGAAAAACGTCCATGGCCAGGCGTCCTCCCGTGCCAGCACCGACCACCGAGAGGACCCACCATGGCCGAAAACGTCAACTGGGTCCCGGCGTCGGCCACGTCACCCACTTCCACGACGACCAGGGCATCCCGTCCAGCCTGTACAAGCCAGGCCGAAGTCCTGAGCAAGTCTCCCCCGAAGGACGTAACAGAAAGATCCACTGCGCCGACTCCTTCCTCTACCGGGCACGAGAAGGCGCAATGGCATCAAGCTGACGAACTTCGAGGAGGCGTTCACCTGGCTCCGAGGTCAAGGTAGCGAACCCGACACCGCGGCTGCCTCTGGGCAACAGCTTCAGCATCGCCTACGCGCCGGGCCGCTCCTGGCCACTGCGAAATCAGGCAGAAGAGGAAGGGCAGATGGCTCGCAGCAACTCCCCGAGCGACGGCGGGAGTTCGATCCTCTGGGCGGCGGCCTGGGTCTTCGGCTGCTCAGCCACCGCGTCGACCCCCACTTGCCTAACGCGCCTACGGTCACCATCACCCACTCTGGAGTCGAACAAAGTCGAGCTGCGAGGTGCGAGCTGAACGAGACCAATCCGGCGCAATGGCGGAGAATAACGTAGATCCATCAGCGGTTGTGCCTATTAGGTATGTGTCATTGCGCTGGAAATATTAATGGGTTACCCCGTTTCCAACACGCTTCGTAGTTGAACGCAATACTCGGCATCCTGACGATGACCGCCGATCCGGGATCGTCCATGCCCAGAATCACCCCCGCGGTCGGCAGGATGTAACCGGCGTCGAGACTTGGCGAAACCAGGTGCCTGTCGTGCAGACGGGGACAGTCCGAATATGCCATCACGCGCGCATCGACACCAGCGATACCTTCGAGCGACCTGCCGATATCGCGTCGCACATTCGCATGGTCGTTGACCGGCTTGCCGAGCAGTCGGACGGGGGCGTCGGTCGCGCTTCTCACTTCCTTGAGGAAGTGGGCCAGCTGGTCGGGCTTCTCATAGACATAGCGGTCCACCCACAGGGCATTGGGTACGTCGTCGAGCAGTTCGGCGAACCGGGCGACCGAGTCGGCCCTGACCTTCGGCCAGCCTGGGTTTCTGCGCCGCAGTTCGGTTAGCAACGTCGACTGCGTGACCGCCCGTGCGACTTCGTATGTCCCGTCGGCCTCGGCGCCGAGGCCGCGAAGGGCTTGACGGCCTGCGCCATCGGCGTCGGAGAAGGTGCGGGCTCCCAGCAGGACGCGCGCCGCATCCGGAGGCAGGTCACGCGTATACGATGCAGCGTTCGCCGACACGAAATCCGAGACCGCGTCCGGACCGGAAAGCGCACCGGAGCGGAAGGCGGCGTGCGCCAGCGATGTCGTGTCTCCGTAGTACGAACGCGCTTGATCGACAGACAATCCGAGGACTGCCGCGTCCTCCACTGAGAGCCTGGGAAGCTCGATAAAGTCCGCGCGCCCGAGAAGTGGGCTGCCGCTGACTCTCAAGTCGAGAGCGTCCGCGTAGCGGCTGGTAAACAATGCTCCGATATCCCGGCCACCCGGTCCGTCGACCAGCTGACCGTAGAGCTGCGAGTGCAGTACACCGCCCCGCGACTGCCGGACCGCATTGCCATAGCTGTCGAAGACGAGCTGGGCGCACCCATGCTCGGCCAGCCGGCGCTCGACTTCCGACCGCAAGCGCGCGTGTTCATGCTTTTGGTTCACGTCATCGACCGCTGCGCCGTCGAAATAGAAGGCGGAGCCGCCCAGCTCATCAGCGACCGCCTTCGACAAAATCGTCTTGCCCGAACGGGGCAATCCCCGGACCACCAGCAGACTGCCGTCGATTAGTCGACCGGCGACGTGGTGCACCCAAGCCAGTTCACTGGGCAGCAGTTCAGCGCGAGACACTACCGACCGCCCTCTTCACCGCGCGAATCCTAGGCTGAAGCGTGTCCTGCCAAAGTAAACCGTAGGGCGCAGCGTGCGCGATCTGGCTCACGTCCTCCTGGATCAGCTCACGTGCGAATTCCGCTTCCTCGTTGTCGGAAGACCAAAGCTGTTGAAGCAAAGCGGCCTCGCCAGGGAACCATCCGCCGAAGGATTCCAAGATCTCGGCTGCCTGCTGAAGTGGCGTACCCGAACCCGTCGTGTTCGTCGCCAGCTCGACCGCCTCCACCGTCATGTTCCACGGGACTTCACCCCGTGGACGATCCATCGCGGCAAGCGAACATGCCTTGCGGGTCAACAGCGGATGCCCCCCGTACTCCGCGTAGAGGAAGTCGATCACCCGGTAGTCCCGCACGCGCACACCCATTCGACGACCGAGATCACGCACCATCTCGGCCATTTCGTCCCGGTGCAGCGGAGCCAGATAGTGCAGGCGAACGAGTTTGTACAACAGGTTGTCCGTGCCGTTGGACAGCAACGGCATTTCGAAGATCGCCGGATCTACTCCCGCGCAGACAAGCACAATTTCCGCACCGGGACGCGCGCCCTGGATCATTCCGCGCAATTGGGTCAGCGCAACGAACAGTTGCGCCGCTTCCTGTTCGCCAAGGTAGGACCGGACGGGAAACAGCTGGTCCACCTCATCGATGAAGAGCTCGATGGTGACGCCAATGAACTCGGCAAGCACTTCCACGTCGCGGAGCCAGCTCTGTCGCACCAGAGCACTGTCTGTCGTCACCTCTCCGCGCCGGGAGATAGTTCGCAGTCTCGGCATCGAACATTCAACCGCGGACGCCTTCGCCGCGGTGAACATGCCTTCCAGGACGCGGCCCCGGAAGTCGTCCGCCCCCGTCACGCCGCTAATGTCCAGCCAGACGACCGGCTTTCCGGCCTCGCGCCGAAGGTCGCTAACCAGATTCATCAACGAGGTCTTCCCGGCCTTTCGCAGGCCGAAGATCCCGACCGACTGGCGACGCTCGATCGCGGCGATGATCTGGTCACGCTCCGCGCGGCGGCCGAAGAAGCCGCTGGCAGCCCGAACCGGCGCCGTGATGTCGTAGTGGTCGACGGAGGTGAGCACCGAAGACATCCGGTTTCGGATATCCGGTGCGTCCGTCGCAAGATCGGTCAGCAAAAGGTTGATCGCGGCGAACTCACCTCGCCGCCGACGAGTGAGCGCATCGACCTGAGGGTCGAGACCGGCGATCACCATCAGGCCGGGGTCGAGCCGGGCGTTGCTCCGAATTCGCTGTTGCACCTGCTCGAGCAGGCGAGGTTCGACTTGCTTGTACTCCACGTAGACCAATTGGATCTCCGCGTGAGCGTCGAACATCTCGGCCACGTATGGAGGTAGCGTTATGTTCAACCACCAGCGGTGAGAGTCACCCTTTTCCGGCTCGAGCCGCCATATTCCGCATTCGGAACGAGACAAATATTTGAGAAGCGCTTCTCCGTACCTCGTCTCCGCGGCGAACCTGCGACGAAACTGATCAAGGACCAGCTGGTTCTCGGTAGAAACATAGTTCCCACGCGACGCGGACAACGGTCCTCCAGAGTTCCCGAGCAATGGTCTTCGAGGCCCAGTATATCGCCGAGTCGCGGCGACACCTGTGCTGACACGCGTTACTGACTACCATCCTGCGCCGGACATCGGCCAGAAATAACTCACCTGCCATGGGCATACCCGGTGAAATGTCGCCCTCCGCCCTGAGTGCCACAGTCCGGCCCTGGACAGCGGCATTGCACCTCGAGCCGATCTGTAACAAGCGGCCTCCGGCTCTCCGACAAGAGATTGTCCCGGTCGAACCCCGGAGGCCGCGCGTCGCGCGGTCCGGTTCCGCGCGAGCCAGAAAGTTCCTGAATTAGTCCGGATCCGCCAGCCTTCGCCGGGTTGTTCCTCGAAGGCGACGCCGGGACAAGTCGTTCACTAAGCGAAACGGGTTGGTCCTCGGGCTCGCTGGCACCGTGCGTTCCTGCGTGAACGGCCGTCAGTGGCGGTGACGGCGGCTGACTCTACCGCGCCTCGCTCGATCCCGGCCGCAGTGAAGTCTCAGCGCCGGGAATAGTACTTGTGCACATGGCCGACATGGCCGGCCCAGAAGAGTTGGCGATCGTCCGACGAGGCGGGGACGGCAAAGCCCTTACTGCGAGCCAAGGCATAGAAGCCGGGGCCGGCGTCGTTGGTGTCGAGGTACTGGACGAGTGCGCTGATCAGCAACCCGCCAATCTCCTCGGCGGTGTCTTCGGAGATCTGGCCAAGCAGCGCACCGACAGCAGCCCGGTCACTGTCGAGGTCGAAGTCGAAGCTCTTGGCGCCCGTCCGGTTGACCAGCGCCGCGTTGAACTCAGTGTACGAGGTGGTACGGCCCATGCGAGCTCGCTCGATGAGGAACTCCTTTCCGACTGACGTCAGCTGCGCCCACTCGTCTTCAGAACGCCCGTACTGCACGAGTCTCACGCTCCTTTTTCTACCATGACCGGCTGCTGCTGGAGTCGCTCGATGTCCCGCCGCCGCTACACCTCCCGTCGTATCCGCTTATGGCTCCAGAGCGTGCGGCTCGGCACGTCACGTTCGGCAGCTCAACGCGGGGGCCTGCCAAGCGACTGACATCCCTGGTCATTGCGAGGCTCCGGCTGCGCGGTGCCCGCTCGACTTGGTGCGGCTCAGCTGGCGTCAGACCCCCGGTCGCGTGCCAGCCGCACAGCCGTTCGAAACGACTGCGGCCAGTCCTCTCACGATTTTTACTGGGGCACAGCTGGGGCAAACACCCTTCCAGAACCGCGCTCAACAGCACTGGAGTGCTCCTAACTGCCTCAGACTGCCCCAGCTGATCTGCGGATTCACCAAAAACGCAGGTCAAGAAGCCACGCGCATCTCACTGGCAGTGAGGGGGTCAGGGGTTCGAGTCCCCTTAGCTCCACAATCGTAAGAACCCCTTCGTTCGGCCTTCCTGGCTGACCGGAGGGGTTTTCTGTGTTTCGCCTCGGTGGAGGGTTCATGGAGCGGCTGGTTCCCGATGTGTCCGGTTTCAAGCCGGCACTGGCCCGCCGGGTGCGGGCCACCGTGGGGTGCCCGGACGCCGACGGCATCCCCAAGGTCGGGCACGCCGGCGAATGCCGTGACCACGAGGGTGGGCGGGTGCAGGTCATGCACAACGGCCTGCTCGTCGAGGAAGGCGGCTACTACGGCGCTTGGATGACCGAGATCATCCGTTCGCTGCGCGGCCACCACGAACCGCAGGAAGAGCTGGTCTTCCACCGGATCGTCGAGCGCCTGGCGACCGGCGGCGGCCGCGACCCGGTCATGCTCGAGTTCGGCAGCTTCTGGACGTACTACGGTCTCTGGTTCTGCCAGGCGCTTCCCGCCGGCCGCGTCGTCGCCGTCGAACCGGATCCCGCCTACCTCGAGGTCGGGCGCCGCAATGCCGAACTCAATGGCTACGGCGACCGCGTCCGGTTCGTCCGGGCGGCGATCGGCGACCGGCCCGGCGAGCCGATGGACTTCGAGGCCGAGAGCGACGGCCGGACCTACCCCGTCGCCCAGCACGACCTCGCTTCCCTGCTGAGCGAAGCAGATCTCCCCCAAGCCGATCTCGTCCTGGCGGACGTCCAAGGCGCCGAGACACTGCTGCTCGACCGCGCCCGCGGTGACCTCGAAGCGGGCCGGGTGCGGTTCCTGGTCGTCTCGACGCACCACCACACGATCTCCGGTGACCCGCTCACCCACCAGAACGCCCTCCGGACCCTGCTCGACACCGGCGCCCACCTCATCGCGGAGCACACGGTCGGCGAGTCCTTCAGCGGCGACGGCCTCATCGCGGTGTCGTTCGACCCGCGCGACGAGGACCTCACCGTTGCGGTCAGCCACGCCCGCCACCGCGAGTCCCTCTTCGGCGAAACCGAGTACGACCTCGCCGCCGCGCTGTCGGCGAGGGCCGACGCCGATCGCGCCTGGAAATCCGCCGACGGCTACGCCAAGCATCTCGAGCAGGAGCTGGCCCGCGTCACTGCCGAACGCGACCACTTACAGCGCTGAACACCGTTCAACAGCAGGCTGTTGCCGGTTGTACGGGCGTGGATCCGGTCCGTGGCCGCAGTTCAGGAGATGACCGGTGGTCGTGGCGGGCCGGACACTGGGGCGGATCTGAACACGCGTCGACACTCCTGATCCGGGAACCGGGCCTCAATGCACGTCGCTCTTGTTGTCCGACCAGCTCATGGTCATGTGCTGCCGTCCGACGGCCGGCCTTGATCGGGGGGATGACGATGAACGACCGTGAGGAGAAATTGCTGTGACGCCGTCGGCCTCCGCTGCGGCCGACCGTTGACCAGGACCTTCGGCGCGGCGCCGGAAGGCGCCCCTTCACCCGGCGAAATCCGATCCGCCGCACCGAAATGATCGGCTACGTCGCCACCCCGATTCGAACACGACAGCACTTCAGGTACCTGAATTCCCCACCGCACCGAAAGACGTCCAAGGAGTTCTCCATGCGCGTAGCATTCGTGATCTGGCCGGCACCGGCCCATCTGTATCCGATCGTCCCGCTCGCGTGGGCGCTCAAGGCAGCCGGCCACGAGGTCGTCGTCTCGACGCACCCGGCGATCGCCGAAGAGACCGCGTCGATGGGCCTGACCCCGGTGGCGACCTGCGAAGCCGACAGCACCGCGCTCCTGGGGCCCGCGTCGCCCTACGTCTCCGAGCGGGCCGACCTCGCGAAGATCACCGCCGGCCTGGACTTCGCGCCGGACGACCCGGACCGCGAGCACTGGGACGTGCTGACCCAGTACTACGTGCCGTCCATGTGGGACTTCCTGCCCTACCGGGGCGACCCGACCCAGCCGATGCCCGCGATGGACGGCATGGTCGACTTCTTCCGCACCTGGAAGCCCGACCTCGTGCTCTGGGACCCGTGCATGCCCGGCGCCGCGGTCGCCGCGGTCGCGGCCGGTGCCGCGCACGCCCGGTGGTGGACCGCACCGGACGTCTTCTGCCGCAGCATGGACACCATCGCCAAGGCCAACACCCGGCCCGGCGCCGAGCCGGTGGCCAACCCGCTCCTCGAAACCATCCGGGCCATGGCCGAGCGCTACGACGTCGAAATCAACCAGGAGCTGCTCGTCGGGCAGTGGACGGTGAACCCGCAGCCGCCGGCGATCGGCCCCGAGGTCTCCGCCCACGTGCTGCCGCTGCGCTGGATCCCCCACGCCAAGCAGCAGATCCTCCCCGACTGGATCTACCCGAAGCCGGAGCGCCCCCGCGTCGCCATCTCGCTCGGACTGTCCGAACGGTCCTTCATGGCCGGTGGCTGGGACCACATCCCCGCCCTGCTCGAAGCCGTGTCCGTGCTCGACATCGACGTGGTCGCCACCCTCAACGACAAGCAGCTGTCCGCCGTCGACAAGATCCCCGACAACGTGCGTGTGGTCGAGTACGTCCCGCTCAACCAGCTCATCTCGACCTGCGACCTGCTCATCCACCACGGCGGCATGGGCACCGTCCTGCCCGCCATCGCCAACGGCGTGCGCCAGATCGTCGTCGACTTCATCGGCAACGCCATCTTCGCGACCCCGGACTCGGGTGAGGGGAAGCTGGGCCGGTCGCGCTACAGCCTCGGCCCGGCGCTGGCCCGGTACGCCACCGAGTCCGGCGCCGGCCTCGTCATGAACATCGCCGATCCGGACCCGCTGGAGATGCGCGAGCAGATCCAGAAGGTCCTCGCCGACCCGTCGTTCCAGCAGGGCGCGGACCGGATGCGCAGGGACTGGCTGTCCACGCCGAGCCCCAGCGAGTTCGTCCCGATCCTCGAGCGCCTCACCGCCGAGCACCGCCGCGGATAATCCGCACCATCGCCTGAAGAAATGGTTTTCCCGGCCTCACGGTGATGTTTCCGGCACTGCCGGACATCACCGTGAGGCCGTTTCATTTGATCAATCCGACCGTGAGATAATCACCAACGCACTCGGGACACAGTCACCGGATACCAGGCAAAACGACAATTCCGAGTCCGATGTAGACGCTTGTTCCGGCGAAGCAATAACGGAGACGCAGCCGGAATCTGCGCGCCGTACGGTTGCGCTACTGCAGAACCGTGCGACTGGGGTCGCGTGTTCTTGTTTCTTACTCCGCGTTGTTGTCGACGAGTTTCTAGTGCCAAGGAGTTACGTCGTGAGTGACAGTCGAACGTTATGCCAGACGTGCCAGGACGTCCCGGTCCGCGAGTTCCTGTCGCTCGGCACACAGCCTTCGGTCCACTTCCTGGCGAACCAGGAAGAAGCGGACAACGAACAGGTCTGGCCGCTCGCGCTCGGGTTCTGCGAGCAGTGCAGCCTCGTGCAGGTGATGGAGTCGGTCAGTGAGCGCATCCTGTTCGCGGGCGACGACTACCACCACATGGCGGGCCTGACCGCCGGCTACCGGAAGCACCTGCGGGGGCTCGCGGACAAGCTCGCGGGGCTGTACGACTCGGCGCCCGCCGGCCGGTCCGTCGTCGAAATCGGCAGCAACGACGGCACCCTGCTGGACGAGCTGGCCACGCGCTCGTTCGACGTCCTCGGGGTCGACCCGGTCGGCGCGGTGTCGCCCGGCGGGTCCCCCGTGGTCCGGGACTACTTCGACTCGTCCGTCGCGACGGAGCTGCGGTCGTCCAAGGGCCCGGCGGACATCGTGATCGCGCTCAACACGTTCGCCCACGTCACCAACCTGCAGGACGTGCTCGACGGCGTGTGCACGATCCTGGCCGACGACGGGCTGTTCGTGACCGAGTCGCACTACCTGCCGGACCTCATCGAGGACCTGCAGTACGACTTCGCCTACCACGAGCACTCGCGGTACTACTCGCTGACGGCGCTGGACGCGGCCTTCCGGCTCCACGGTCTCGAAACCGTCCGCGTCGAGCGCATTCCGACCCACGGCGGATCGATCCGGGTCTACGCGGGCTTCGCGGGCGCGCACGAGATCCACGAGTCGGTCACGGAACTCCGCGAGTACGAGCACGGCCTGAAGCTCACGGACTCGATGATCTACACCGAGTTCGCCAAGCGCGTCGAGGACCACAAGGACCGCCTCCGCCGGCTGATCAAGGAGCTGAAGAGCACCGGTGCGCGGGTCGGCGCGGTCTCCGCTCCGGCGCGTGCGGTGACGCTGCTCAACTACTGCGAGCTGGGCGCCGACGAGATCGACGTAATCTCCGAAATCAGCCCGCGCAAGGTCGGCAAGCTCTTCCCGGGCACCCACGTCCCGATCATCAGCCAGGAAGAACTGTGCGGGGACGGGCAGCCGGACTACGCCCTGCTGCTGTCCTGGCACATCGCCGACGAAGTGGCCGCGAACCTGCGGAAGTCGGGATTCCGCGGAAAGCTGATCCTGCCGTTCCCCGACCTGAAGATCATCGACTGACAACACCGCGTGGCTCGGGCCGGGCAATTGCCCGGCCCGCTGTCCCGTTGTTCACGATCATTCGCCTGACCGAATGCCCAACGATTTTTTTTAGATCGAGCACTTTCACTCGATGGAGACGAGATGCGAGCTGTATCCGACCACCAGGATCCCTCGGTGGCAGTCCTGGGCTTCGGCTACGTGGGGTCGTGCATCGCCGCCACGCTGGCCGACCGCGGCTTCGACGTCGTCGGCGTGGACGCCAACCCGGAACTGGTCGAGGAGTTCGAGCGTGGCCACTGCCGCTTCCAGGAAGCGGGACTGGCCGAGGCGATCGGACGCGCCAAGGCCACCGGCAAACTGCGGATCACCACCGACACCAGTGAGATCGGCGCCGCGGACGTCGTGCTGATCACGGTGGGCACTCCGGTGCTCGACGACGGATCCCTGGCCGACGCCCAGCTTCGGGGCGCCTGCCTCGAAGTGAGCAAGTACCTGCGCGAGGGCCAGCTGGTGGTGCTCAAGAGCACCGTCCCGCCGGGCACCACCCGGAGCGTGGTGCGGCCGCTGCTCGAGCAGAGCGGGCTGACCGCGGGCGCCGACTTCGGCCTCGCGTTCACCCCGGAGCGGCTGGCCGAAGGCACCGCCATGAAGGAGGTCCAGACCCTCCCGATCGTGGCGGGCGGGCTGGACGAGATCAGCACCCAGGCCGTCACCCGGTTCTGGAGCCGGACCCTGGGGGTCGAGGTCATCCCGCTGGACAGCTTGGAGGCGGCCGAGGTCGTCAAGCTGGCCAACAACTGGTGGATCGACCTGAACATCGCGCTGGCCAACGAGCTGGCCAAGTTCTGCGCGCTCTACGGCGTGGACGTGCTGGACGTGGTCCGGGCGGCCAACACGATCACGAAGGGCAACGGGCGGGTCAACATCCTGCTGCCCAGTGTCGGCGTGGGTGGCTCGTGCCTGACCAAGGACCCGTGGATGGTGTGGTCGGCGGCCCGCCGGCAGGGTGTCGAAATCCGCACCGCGGCGGCCGGCCGGGACGTGAACGCCGCGATGCCCGAGTACACCGCGCAACTGGCCGTCAACACGCTGACCGGCCTCGGCAAGGACCCGTCCCGCGCCAAGGTGGCCGTGCTCGGCCTCGCGTTCAAGAACAACACCGGCGACCTGCGGTCCACGCCCACGCTGGGGGTGATCGAGGCGCTCCGCCGGATCGGCGCCGACGTGCGGATCCACGACCCGCTCGTCGACCCGGGGCTGGCCGAGCAGATGTTCGGCTTCGCGCTCACCGAGAACCTCGACGACGCCGTCCGGGACGCCGACTGCATCGCCGTGCTGGCCCTGCACCGCGACTTCGAGGACATCGACTTCGCGGCGCTGCCGGTCGGCGAATCCTGCCTGGTGCTGGACGGCCGTGCCTACTACGCCAAGGAAAAGATCGAAAAGCTCCGGGACCTGGGGTACGTCTACCAGGGAATCGGCCGGGGCAGCGCGCTGGCGCCGACGGCCGCTTCCGCCGGCCTGGACCACGGATCGCCGAGACAAGGGGAGTTGGCGGCATGACCAACGTCGTCGAGCTCTCCACCGGCAGCCGGGTCGTGGTCACCGGGGGCAACGGCTTCATCGGGGGCCACCTCGTGAAGCGGCTGGTCGAACGGGGCGACCGGGTCATCGTCTTCGACGGGACGCCGCCCGCGCGACCGGTCGGCGGCGGCCGGGTCCGGTACGTCCAGGGCGACATCCGCGACGCGGCCGCGACGGCGGCGGTCATCACCGACGACGTCGACGTCGTGTACCACCTGGCCGCGGTGGTCGGTGTGGACCAGTACCTGGCCCGTCCGCTGGACGTCATCGACGTCAACGTCATCGGCACCCGCAACGTGCTGGAGGCGGCCCATCGCGCGGGCGCGAAGCTGATCCTGGCCAGCACCAGCGAGGTCTTCGGCAAGAACCCGGCCGTGCCGTGGCGCGAGGACGACGACCGGGTGCTCGGCTCCACCTCCTCGACCCGGTGGGTCTACTCCTCCACCAAGTCGGTGACCGAGCACCTGACCTTCGCGTTCGTCCGCCAGCTCGGGCTGGACGCGACGATCGTGCGGTTCTTCAACGCCTACGGCCCGGGCCAGCGGCCCGCCTACATCGTCAGCCGTTCCGTCCACCGGGCCCTCAACGGCGAGTCCATGGTGGTCTACGACGAGGGCACGCAGACCCGCTGCTTCACCTACGTCGAGGACGCGGTGGAGGGCACCATCCTGGCCGCGACGCACCCCGCCGCCCGGGGCGAGGCGTTCAACATCGGCAGCATGCTGGAGACCACGGTCGGTGAGGTCGTCGGCCTGATCGCCGAGCTGACCGGGGCCCGGACCGAGGTCATCGACGTCGACACG
Organism: Amycolatopsis sp. NPDC051758; assembly: GCF_044453095.1. Taxonomy (NCBI): domain Bacteria; kingdom Bacillati; phylum Actinomycetota; class Actinomycetes; order Pseudonocardiales; family Pseudonocardiaceae; genus Amycolatopsis; species Amycolatopsis sp. NPDC051758. The sequence goes on from NZ_JBITCJ010000012.1 coordinate 62,920, forward strand.
GACAAGAAGCTGGTGTCCTACGAGGACCTGCCGCGCCGGATCCCGGACACCACCAAGGCCCGTGAGCTCCTGGGCTGGGAGTGCAGCACGTCGCTGCGTGACGGCCTCGCGGCCACCATCGCATGGGCCCGTGAGAACGACTGGTGGCTTCAACAGCCCGACAGCGGAGCCGCCTGAGCGTCCGCCACACTTTCGCCCCGCCTGCCACAGGTAGGCGGGGCGAAGGTTTTTTCATGGCGGGAAAAGAAAATCGGCCGCTCCCCGAAGGGAACGGCCGATTTTCAACCGGCTCTGTCAGGCGGTTCGCTGCAGGTACTCCAGGACCTTCGCGAACTCCAGGTGATCGGCCTCGATCACCGTGAAGTAGCTGAAGCCGAACTCCTTGCGGTTGTTCTGCACCTGCTGGGCGATCTCTTCCACCGAGCCGATGAGCAGGCTCGGCGCGCTGGACACCTGTCCGGCGTCCATCCCCAGCAGCTTCGCGAACTCGGCGACCGCCGTCTCGCGGTCGTCGGTGATGATCAGCTTCGCGATCTGGAGGTTGAACTCGACGTCGGCGATCCGGGAACCCAGCGCCGCTCGGGCGGTGGTGACGTGGTGGCCCACCTCGTCGTGGTCGGCGATCCTCAGGGTGACCCCGTCGGCCGCCTTTTCGATTCCGGTGAAGCCGATGATGTCCGCCACCTCAGCGGCGTAGCGCAGCATGCGGTCACCTCGAGCGCCGATCAGCAGGGGCGGCGGCGGTGCGCCGGCCTCGGCCACGGCCGCGTTGATCGTGTCGACGATCGTCTTGAGGTGGGCGATGCGCTCACCCGGCTGCTTCCACTCCAGTCCCGCGGTCTCGACCTCCGTGCGGTCGTAACCGGTGCCCAGCCCCAGCTCGAGCCGGCCCTCCAGCAGGGTCGCCGTTGTCGCGACATCACGCGCGAGGAGCAGCGGGTTGTAAAACGCGGTGTTGAGGACCAACGTGCCGGCGCGTGCTTTTTCCGTTGCCGCGGCGGCGAGAACGAGGCCCGGGAACGGCGACGGCGTCGCCGGGTGGTCACGCGCCACCCGGGGGTCGGGCGCCACCAGGTGGTCGGGCACGTCGATCACGGTGTACCCGGCCGCCTCGGCCGCTCGGCACTTCTCCGCCCACTTCGCGCCCGGCGCCGGGTACGTCATGTTCACGCCGAAGCGGAACGGCCGTTCGGTCGGGTCGGTCATGAGGAGCTCCTCAGGGTTGTGCTCTGGCGCAACGGGAACCCGGCCGCGTGGTACACCGCGTCGATCAGCTCGGCGTTGGCCACGGTGTCGTCGAGTCCGAACGGGAACTCCGTCCCGCCGCGCAGGTGCGCCCGGAGTGCTTCGAGCTGGTGGTAGTAACTCGCGCTGGTGCCGAGCCGCTCGGTGCGTTCACCGTCGGGGCCGGTGACGACGATCCGGTCGTCGAACTGCGGGAGGACCGGGTCGCAGACGAGCGCCTCACCCCGCTCGCCGATCACCCGGGCGGTGCTCGACCACACGACGTCGGCGTCCATGTCGCAGTGCACGTGCCCGGTGGCGCCCGAGGGGAACACCAGGTCGGCGGTGATCGAGCTGTCCACGCCGGGCGAGCGCTCGGTCCCGGTCGCGCTGACCACCGCCGGCTCCCCATCGGCGAACTCGCCGAGGCGGCGCTGGAGGTGCAGCGCGTAACAACCGAGGTCCATGAGCGTGCCGCCGGCGAGGTCGAACGACCACCTCAGGTCGTCCGCGGGCGGCGGCAGCATGCGCACCGTCGTCTCGACCCGGGTGAGCGGGCCCAGCTCGCCGGAGCCGACGATCTCGAACAGCCGGCGCAGCACCGGGTGGTGCATGTTGTGCACGGCTTCCACCACGACCACGCCGGCTTCCCTGGCGATCGCGGCGACTTCCTTGGCCTCCGCCGCGTTCGCCGCGAACGGCTTCTCGACCAGCACGTGCTTGCCGGCCGCCACGGCCGCCCGGGTCCACGCCCCGTGCATGCCGTTCGGGAGCGGGACGTAGACCACTTCGACGTCGGGATCGGCGAGGACCGCCGCGTAGTCGTCGTGGACCCGTTCCACACCATGGGCCGCGGCGAACCCCTCGGCCCGGACACGGTCCCGCGCGGCGATGGCGACCAGCCGGTCGCCACTTTCCGCCGCGGCCTGGCCCATCGCGTAGGTGGCGATCGTGGCCGCGCCGAGGATCCCGAACCGCAGCGGATCGCCGCCGGGAGCTGTTGCGTCACTCACGAACTACTCCTTCGCTCAGCGGGTCGCGCACGTCCTTCTTGATCTTTCGCGGACGGGCTCCCCTGGGGCGACGGTACGACCGCCGGATCCGGGCGGGCGACTCCGTCATTGCTCAAAACGGGGTTTCTCCGCACCGGATTCGCATTGAGTGAGCCACTAGCGAGTGGAATTACCCTCCCGGCATGACAATCCAGCGATTCGACCACGTCGGCGTGGTTGTCGGTGACCTTCCGGCAGCTGTCGCGTTCTTTCTCGAACTGGGCCTGGAAAAGGAAGGTGAGGCCCCGCTCCAGGGCGAGTGGGTGGATCAGGTGGTCGGGCTCGACGACGTCCGGGCCGACATCGCCGCCGTGCGGACCCCGGACGGTCACGGCCGGATCGAGCTGACGAAGTTCCACACGCCGGCCGCCGGCCCGGGCTTCCCGGACGCGCCGGTGAACACCCTCGGCGGCACTCGCCTCACGTTCGCCGTCGAGGACCTCGACGACCTCCTCGCGCGGCTGGCCCTCCACGGCGCCAAACTCGTCCGCGAAGTGGCGCAGTACGAGGACTTCTGCCGGTACTGCTACGTCCGCGGTCCCGAGGGCATCATCGTCGGGCTGGTCGAGCAGCTCGGCTGAAGCGCGGCTCCGGCCGTCAGAACGTGGCGATCGGGTTGACCGGGCTGCCGGACGTGCCGGCGAAGCGGACCGGCGCGACCGCGAGCTGGAAGTCCCACTGGCCGAGCTCGGCCGCCGTCGTCGCGCACGCTTCCAGGTCGCAGTTGTCGAGCAGCCACAGGCCCATCGCGACGAGGCTCACGGCGTGCACCGGCATCAGCAGGTCGTCGTACCCCGACGGCTGAACGTCCTGCGGGGTGTCCGCGCCGATCAGCGCGACTCCCCGTTCGTGCAGCCACGGCAGGCAGGACGCGTGCCAGCCGGCCTGCGTGAAGCCGCCGGCGTCACCGGACTCGTGCCGGGAACGGCCGTAGCCGGTCCGCAGGAGCACCGCGTCGCCGGGACGCACCTGCACACCCTGGCGACGTTCGGCCTCTTCGAGATCTTCGGGGAACACGCCCTCCCCCGATTCCAGCCACGGCACGTCGCGGACCTGCGCGACGTCCAGCAGGACACCCCGGGTGACGATCCCGTTCGCCGCCGCCGTGACGGCCGCCCACGACGATCCCGTTGCGGCGTCGACCAACGAGTGCGACCGCCCGTTGTACATCTGGCCGTCCCAGAAGATGTGGCACGGCGAGTCGACGTGGGTGATCGTGTTGCCGTGGAACAGGATTCCGAGGTGCTCGTTGGAGTAACCCCAGCGCCGGTCGTTGCGGAACGCGGCCAGCGGCATGTGTTCGGCGCCCGGCATCTCGGCGGCGCACGGGCACGTCGTCGTCGAGCGCTCCATTTCGTCCGGCACGGCGACTTCCCAGGCACACGACACGCTCTTGCCGTGGCGCACGGCCCGCGCCGCCGCCAGCCGGACGTCGTCGGTGATGTGGTTCAGGGTGCCGAGCTCGTCGTCTTCGCCCCACCGGCCCCAGTTCGACAGCGTGTCGAAGTAGCCGAGCACGTCGTCCTGCGTGGGCAGCGTTCGCTCTGACGTCATCCCGGCATCGGCTCCTCGGTCACGCGGTTCGGAGCAAGCAGGGTATCCCGCCGGCGAGTTTGAGCCGGCGGCCCCCGTGGTACTGACGGAGTTCATCGCTGTCCCGCTTTGGAGGGTGCTCGTGCAGATCCAGGTCAACACCGACCACAACATCCACGGTGGCGAACGACTGGCCACCTTTGTGACCACCGATCTGGAGAACAGCCTCTCCCGGTTCGGCGGATGGTTGACCCGGGTGGAGGTGCACCTCAGCGAAGACGGCGGCGGCAAACCGGACGACAAGAAGTGCGTGATCGAGGCACGGCCCGGTGGCAAACAACCGGTTGCGGTGACCCATCACGCGACGACCGTGGACGACGCGTACGCCGGCGCGGCGCACAAATTGGGCCGGGTGCTGGATTCCCGGTACAACCGCGCCCACGATCACAAGGGCAGTGAGAGCATCCGGCACATGCCCGCGCCGGAGGACCCGGACCAGGTCGGCGTGCTCGAAGACGAGCCGCGGGCCTGAGCGAAGTTCACTCGGACGAGTGGCGGACCTGCGCCACGTTCGACTGGTGGGGGCCGGCGAGCCAGTCCTGGTCGAGCCGCACGTCGACCGGTTCGTCTCCCCGCCGCACCGCGTCGAGGTAGGCGCGATCGGCGGCGACGCGGGCCGCCACCTCCGGTCCCCGGGCCACTGCGCCGTGGCCGGGGACCAGGACGTCGACGTGGCGGGCAGCCTCGTCCAGCCGGTCGAGGGCCGCTTCGTAGGCGCTCACCTGATCGGGCCGGCGAGCGTCGAGCAGCGGGATCAGGACGTCGGAAAGCATGTCGCCGGCGAGCAGGACACCCCGGTCCGCGAGGAGGATCGCGGCGTGGCCGACGGCGTGCGCGTCGTGCTCGATGAGCTCGCCCGGCACCGGTCCCCCGTCCGCGGGCAGCGGGGTGAGGAGCCCGATCAGGTCGAGCGGGATGCCTGACGCGCTTTCCGCCGCCATCTTCTGCGCCCGCTCCCGGGCTTCACCGGCAACCCGGGCGCAGGCGGCGGTGGCGTAGCGCGGCACGTCGCCGAACCGCGCGTGCCAGAGCAGGTGGTCCCAGTGCGGGTGGGTGGAAAACCCGGCGACCACCGGAATGCCGAGCCGGTCGACTTCGTCGGCGAGCTGGTCGAGATCGGAGCCGCTGATGCCGGGATCGACCACGATCAGGCCGGCCTCCCCGCGCACCACGACGGCGTTGCTCCAGACCCACTCGCTCTGCCGGACCCAGACGCCGTCGGCCACCTGCTTGAACATCGGCTCACTCTGTCAGGTGTCCCCCTCGGACGCGAGCGGCCGGCCCAGCTGGTCACGGCGGCGGGTCAGGTAGGCGGTCTCGGCGGTGTTGCCCGCCAGCTCGATGGCCTTGTCGTACGCCGCGCGCGACTCCTGGCTCCGGCCCAGCCGGCGCAGGAGGTCGGCGCGGGTGACGTGGAAGGCGTGGTAGCCGGCCAGCTTGTCCTCGAGCCGGTCGACAGCCGCCAGCGCCACCTCCGGGCCGTCGAGCTCGGCGACCGCGATGGCCCGGTTGAGCGTGACGACCGGCGAGGGGTCGAGGCGGACGAGCTGGTCGTAGAGCGCGACGACCTGCGACCAGTCGGTGTCGCGGACGTCGCGGGCGGAGGTGTGCACGGCGTTGATCGCGGCGAGGATCTGGTAGCGGCCCGGCGGGACCCCGGCGGCGGCCGCGACGAGGCGCTCGCGCACCAGCCGGTGCCCCTCGGCGATCAGCGCCGTGTCCCAGGCCCCGCGGTCCTGCTCGTCGAGGGCGACCAGTTCACCGCCGGCCGAGACGCGAGCGGGGCGGCGGGCCTCGATGAGGAGCATCATCGCCAGTAGCCCGGCCACCTCGCCGTCGTCCGGCAGGAGGGCGCGGACCAGCCGCGTGAGCCGGATCGCCTCGGCGGTCAGCTCGTGCCGCACCGGATCGGTGCCGGCGCCGGTGGCCAGGTAACCCTCGTTGAAGACGAGGAACAGGACGGCGAGCACGCCGGTCACGCGAGCCGGGAGATCTTCCGCTTCCGGCACGCGATAAGGGATGCGGGCCGCCTTGATCTTGGCCTTCGCGCGGGTGATCCGCTGCCCCATGGCCGGCTCCGCGACCAGGAACGCGCGGGCGATCTCGGGCACGGTCAGCCCGCCGACCATCCGCAGGGTCAGCGCCAGACGGGCGTCCATCGCCAGCGCCGGGTGACAGCAGGTGAAGACCAGCCGGAGCCGGTCGTCGCCGATGGCGGCGGGAGGCTCGAGCGGGTCGTCGTCGGACACCATCAGAGCCTCCTTGTGCTTGTCGTCGCGCTTGCTCTCGCGCCGGATCCGGTCGATGGCCTTGCGGGTGGCGGTGGTGGTCAGCCACGCGCCGGGATTGGGCGGCACACCATCGGCCGGCCACCGCTCGACGGCGGTCGCGAACGCCTCGGCGGCCGCCTCCTCGGCGATGTCGAGGTCACCGAACCGCCTGGTCAGCGCGGCGACCACGCGGGCCCACTCCTCCTGGTGCACCCGGGTGATCGCCGCTTCGACTTCGCTCACGCTCACACTCACCGGAACGGCCGCACCTCGATCTTCCGGTCGCAGATCTTCGACGCCTCGGTGGCGAGCTTGAGCGCCACGTCCAGATCGGGGGCCTCCCACACCCAGACGCCCGCGAGGTACTCCTTCGACTCCACGAACGGCCCGTCGCTGAGCACCGCCTGCTCGCCCCGGTTGTCGATCACCGTGGCCGAGTCGGTGTCCGCCAGGCCGCCCGCAAAAACCCAGTAGCCCTCGGCGATCAGCCGGTCGTTGAACTCGCTGATGGCGGGCTGCCGGTCCGCGCTGCCGGGATTGCTCTTGTCGTCGATCACGGAAACCAGGTACTGCATCCGAAGATCCTCTCCTGTGGTGTGGGCAGGTCAGTTTCCCGCGTACTGCGGGCGCCCGGCCGGCCGGTAGACCTGGGTCAGCACGCCCTTCGAGTCGGCCCGCGACTCGACCAGGCCGAGCGCGAGATCCGGACCGTTCTCCGGGAACAGTCTCGCGCCCTGGCCGAGGATCACCGGGACCACGATCAGGATCATCTCGTCGACCAGCTCGTTCGCCAACAGCCACCGGACCAGGGTGCTGCTGCCGTGCACCTGCAGCTCACCCCCGGGCTTGGCCTTCAGTTCCCCGACGGCCGCCGCGAGGTCACCGCCGAGAACGGTCGTGTCCGCCCAGCCCGGCTCGGTGAGCGTGGTCGAGGCGACGTACTTGGGGGCCTCGGCCAAGGCCACGCCGACGGGGTGCGCGCGCATCTGGTCGTTCGAACCCCAGGAGCCGGCGAACAGGTCGTAGGTGCGTCGGCCGAACAGGAACGCCTCGGCGCGCTGGTAGGTCTGCGTGATGAAGGCGCGGGTCTCGTCGTCACCCTTCCCGAGCGCCCAGCCGCCCCGCTCGAACCCGTTTTTGCGGTCCTCGTCCGACGCGCCGCCGTTTCCCTGCGTGACTCCGTCGAGGGTGATCTGGGTGATGGTCGTGAGCTTCATGATCGCGGTTCCTTCGCCTCGGCGCCGTCCCCTTGCGGGCGGCCTCACCCCTGCTACGAAGACCGCTGCTGGGATCCGACAACGCGGCCAGGATTTTTTTCGAGAAGTTTTTCGGGGCGCTGTTCGTCACCGATCCGGTGAGGTCAGGTAGGCGAGCGCCATCTCGGTGGTTTCCGCTGCCCACGTCGTCCAAGACAGGTCGTCCGGCCAGTAGCGGCACGTGGCGGCTCGGTGCACGCACGCCCCGATGATCGATCGAGCGGCCACCTGAACAGCCGGCGCGCGGTCCGCCCGCCGGATCTCCCCGAGGTACGGCTGGGCCGCTTCGACGAGGGCCTGCTGGATCGTCGCCAACGCCTGCAGGCCCCGGTCACGGCCGTCGGCGCGCTGGCCGTCGAGGAGCTCCGGGAAGATCCGGTCGTGGGCGGCGAAAGTGCCGGCCAGGGCCCGCGTGAAGGCGCCGATGAGTTCGTGAACCTCGAACTTAGTTCGCCACGAGTGGCACCACTCCCCCTCGGCCAGGCTTGGCTGGTCCTGGTGGTCGTGATCGTCGCCGAGCTCATGGACCTCGTCGACACCAGCGTCGCCAACCTCGCCGGCCCCTCGATCCGCGCCGACCTCGGCGGCGGGCCGATGACGCTGCAATGGGTGCTGTCCGCCTACACCGCGGCCTTCGCGCTCGGCCTGGTCACCTCCGGCCGGCTCGGCGACCTGATCGGCCGCCGCCGGCTGTTCCAGCTCGGGATGGCCGGCTTCACCGTCGCGTCGCTGGCCTGCGGGCTCGCGCCGAGCGCCGGGTTCCTGATCGCCGCCCGCGTGTTCCAGGGCCTGTTCGGGTCGGTGATGATCCCGCAGGGCCTGGCGCTGGTGAAGATCGTCTTCCCGCCCGAGCACCTGCGCAAGGCGCTGATGCCGTTCGGGCCGATCATGGGGCTGGCCATGGTGGCCGGCCCGATCCTCGCCGGCTGGCTGCTGCACCTGGACCTGTTCGGCAGCCAGTGGCGCTCGATCTTCCTGATCAACGTCCCGTTCGGCATCCTCGCCGCCGCGCTCGGCTGGTTCGTCCTGCCGCGGCACAGCGGCGAAGACCGCGGTGCCCGTCTCGACCTCCGCGGGGTCGGCCTGCTCACCGCCGGTTCGGCGCTGCTGATCGTGCCGCTCATCCAGGGCCGCGAGCTGGGCTGGCCACTGTGGACGTACACGATGATCGCCGCTTCACTGGTGGTGTTCGGCCTGTTCGCCGGATCCGAACGCCGCAGCAGCCACCCCGTCATCACCCGGTCGCTGTTCGGCAACCGCAGCTTCGTCGTCGGCCTGCTGATCGTCGGCGGGTTCTACGCCGCGCTCAGCGCGTTCGTCCTGGTGGTCAACCTGCTGCTCCAGTCCGGGCTGGGCTGGACACCACTGCAGACCGGCCTTGCGCTGATCCCCTGGGCGGCGGGCACCGCGGCCGCCACCCTGCTCTCCGGCGCGGTGCTCGCCGCAAAGCTCGGGCGCGCCAACCTCCACTCAGGACTGGCCATCGCCGTCCTCGGCCTGCTCGCCCTCTGGTGGTCGACCGCGCACTGGGGTGCCGATCTCACCGCGTGGAAGCTGGCGCCGGCCTTGCTCGTGACCGGCTTCGGCTCCGGGCTGCTGTTCGTCCCGCTGTTCGACTTCGTCCTCGGCGACGCCACGACCGAGGAGGTCGGCACCGGCGCGGGTGTGCTCAACGCCGCCCAGCAGTTCGCCAACGCCATCGGCGTCGCCGCGCTGGGCACCGTGTTCTTCGCCCGCGTCGGGCAGCCGTCCACCACGTCGTACCTCACCGCCGCCGAACTGGTTTTCGGCATCTGCGCCGGCGTCTACGTCCTGGTGTTCGTGCTGGTCGGGCTCCTGCCGAGGCACTCGCAGCAGGGCTCGGAGTGACGGCTCAGAACCAGTGCACGCAGTGCGGCGGCCGCTCGCCACGGAAGAGGGTGTCCGCGAGGTCGGCCACACCGGGGCGGTGGGCGCGGATGTGGCCGGCGCGCACCAGCGTGCTCGGGGCCGTTCCGCCGAGGTAGATCGAGCCGAGGTCGCTCACGTCCAGGGACAGGTCGGGCTCGCGGTCCGTCGGAACGCACTCGGCCTTGCCGTCGCGGACGGTCAGCAGGTGGCGGCCGTGCTCGCCGCCGATCGGGTCGTCGACGTCGAGGACCAGCTCGCCGTCGGTGAACCAGCCGCGCGCGGTCAGCGCCCGCGGGACGTCCAGCAGCCGCACCCAGAGCCAGTCGGTCTCGTCGCTCGGCTGGCCGGCGCGGAAGTCCGTGAGCTGCCAGCGCAGCGGGTGCCCGGGCGGGCAGTGCTTGAACACGATCTGGGTGACCAGGTCGTGTTCGAGCACGAACCGGGCCAAGGCCGTCGAGACGGTGTCGTCGGCGGTGATGGTCTCGTCGACCGTCAAGGTGGTGCCGGGCGGGTCGAGCGAGTAGCTGGCGTACCCGTCCGCGACGCCGTCGGCGTCCCGGTGGACGGCGATGTGACGCGGCGCCGGCGAGGTGGGCGGCTGCCCCGCACGCGAAGCCCACCAGCGGTGTGGCCGGGACAGCGCGCCGGGCTGGGCGCGGCGGTACCGGTCGTAGATCTCTTCCATCAGCTCACCGGAGCCGGCCCGGCGCACCACCTCGATCGAGCCGGCGTCCGGGGTGCCGGGCGCCCGGGTCGCCGCGAAGGCGGCCCGGTGGCGCGGCACGGTCAGCCGGGAGGTGTAGGTCGCCGGTCCGTAGCCGAACCTGCGGTAGATCAAGGCCTCGGAGGCCAGCAGCACGGAGAGGAACTCCCCGCGCGCCCGCAGTTCGCCGAGCTGGTGACGCATCATCGCGCTGAGCACACCCCGCCGCCGGTGCGAGGGCAGGACGCCGACGGCGGTCACCCCGGCGGCCGGGACGATGACCTCCCCGGGCAGGGTGAGCTCGAAGGAGTACGCCCCGGCGGTGCCGACGGGCCGCCCGTCCGCCGTCACCGCGAGCAGGTTGCGGTCCATTTCGAGGGCCGACCACCAGGCGCCGCCGCCGTCGGCCTGGGGTTCCGTGAAGCGCCCGAGGGCGGTGTGGAACGTGTCGAGGAAGACGTCTCGGTCGTTGTCCGTCGTGGCCCGGATTTCCACTGCTGTCAAAGGATTCCCATCGCTTCCCACAGGACCATCGCGAGGCCGACGCCCCGCAGGTCGCCGACCTTGCCGGACATCCGGTTCATCACGTAGCAGAAGGCGGTGCGGGCGTCGAGGTCGACGATGGTCAGCGAACCACCGTAACCGCCCCAGTAGAGGGTGTTCGGGTTGGGCATCAGACGATCGCCGAGCGCGAACCCGAGGCCGAACCGCACGGGCATGTTCAGAATCAGGTCCTGCCCCGAGACCTGCAGTTCGAGCGCACGCCGGCAGCCGGCCTCGGACATGAAGCGCCGCCCGTCCGCGACACCGCCGTTGGCGAGGATGGTGTGGATCCGCGCCACCGCACGCGCGTTGCCGGTCCCGCCGGCGGCCGGGATTTCGGCGGCCCGCCAGGCGCGGGAGTTGACCTCCGCCACCTCGGGCGCCGGGTTGCCGCCCACACGTTTCTGCAGTTCGGTCACGGCGAGCTCGGGCGGCGGCCCGTCCGGCGGCGCCACCAGTTCGGCGACGCGCGGCTCTTCGGCCGCCGGCAGTCCGATGTGGAAGTCGGCGGCCAGCGGCCCGGTGATCTCCTCGCGCAGCACCGTCCCCAGCGAACGCCCGGTGATGCGGCGCACCACCTCGCCGACGAGGTAACCGTGGGTCAGCCCGTGGTACCCGCACGCCGTGCCGGGCGCCCAGTCGAGCTCCTGCGCGGCCAGCAGCGTGGTGGCCTTTTCCCAGTCGTAGAGGTCTTCGGTGCGCATCGGCTGCCGCCAGCCGGGCAGCCCGGCCGAGTGGCTCAGCACGTGGCTGACCTTGACGTCCTGCTTGCCGTTCGCCGCGAACTCGGGCCAGTAGCGGGCCACCGGCGCGTCGAGGTCGAGCTCACCGCGGTCGGCGAGCAGCAGCGCGGTCAGGGCGGTCACGGTCTTGGTGGTCGAGTAGACGTTGACGATGGTGTCGCGGTCCCACGGGCGGGCGCCCGCCGCGTCGGCGAAGCCGCCCCAGAGGTCGACGACCGGCTCCCCCTCGACCGTCACGCACAGGGCCGCGCCGAGGTCCGTGCCGCCGGCCAGATTCTCCGCGAAGGCGGCCTTCACCGGCGCATACGCGTCCCGGGCGAACCCCTGCACGACCATGTCGCCGAATGTAGACGCTCCGGCGAGCGGGTCGTACCGAATTACCGCGGCTAGGCGGCCACCTTCACCAGCTCGGTCTCCGGGGACGCGCCGAGGAACTGGTCACCGTAGAGGTCACCGCGGTCCGGGAAGAACGTCAGGATGTTGCGCGCGCCGGTGGCCTCGACCAGCTTGACCGCGCCCTGCAGCGCGATGCCCGACGTGCCGCCCGCGTAGATGCCGCGGCCGGCGAGCTCACGCACCCCTTCGGCCGCTTCCTCGTCGTCCGAGTAGTACACGTCCTCCACCAGGTGCATGCCGGACCCGATCACCTTCGGCACGCAGTTCATGTTGCCGATGCCGCGCAGGACGCTCGGGCCGGGCTCGAGGCCGAACGTCGCCGAGCCGACCCGGTCCGCCACGTAACACGGGATTCCCTTGCTGCGCAGCATTTCCGACAGGCCGACGAAGTGGCCGCCGGTGCCGACGACGAAGATCGCCGCGTCGATCCAGTCCAGGTCCAGCTTCGGCGTGACGCTCGGCACCAGCCAGCGGCGGTACACCGCCGGGTTGAGGTCCGAGTTGTTCTGGTCGGTCCAGTGCATGCCGGGACGCTCCCGCAGCAGCGCCTCGAGGAGCTCGACGCGGGACTGCTGGGTGCCGCCGGTGGGGTGCGGGCCGCTGACGATGTGCAGCTTGGCGCCGAGCAGCTCGATCTTGCGCCGGGTGATCGCCGGGATGTTCGGGTCGGTGACGAGCTCGATCGGGTTGCCGAGGATCTTCCCGGCCAGCGCCAGGCTGACGCCGAGCGAGCCCGACGTCGACTCGATCACCGTCTGGCCGGGCTCGAGCAGCCCGGCTTCGTAGGCCAGCAGCAGGATCCCGAACCCGAGGATCGACTTGAAGCTCGACTCGGTCGTGGTCATGCCGTAGATGGCGCGCAGCCGGCCCCGGCCGCCCGCGATCGGGCCGCAGTCGAGGACCGGGAGATCGGCGAAGCCCTCGAGCATCCTCTCCGCGACGAGCCGCGGGTCTTCGATGCCGTTCCAGTCCTCGATCACGAGGGGATCCTTTCCGCTGGGGTCTCGGGAGCCGCCGGGATGTGGAAGAGCCGGACGAACGTCGCGATCAGGCCGGGGTCGCCCTTCGCCTCGATCAGGCCGAGCCACAGCGCGTCGGTCGGGCTCAGCTCGCCGGCCATCAGGTGCTTGAGCAACGGCGTCTCGATGACGAGGTCGGCACCGGGGAGCTCGCCTTCCTCGACCGTGAGCACACCGTCGTCGACGCGGGCGCCGACGACCATTTCCCCGAAGCGGATCTCGAAGCTCGCCCGGACGCCGCGGGCGCGGTCGGGGCGGAACGTCGAGCGCAGCGCGAGGATGACGATGTCCAGCGAGAAGAGGTCACCGGGGCGGGGGTCGCCGAGCGAGCGCGCGCCCCACAGGCCGAGCTGGATCAGGACCGGCTCCAGCGCCCGGCCGTAGTCCGTCAGCTCGTAGGCGCCGGACGCGCCGACCCGGATCACGCCGTCCTCGACGAGGTCGCCGAGCCGGCGCTCCAGGATCTCCGCGGTGACGCGCGGCAGCGTCTCGTGCAGCTCGGCGAAGTGCTTCGGGCCCAGGATCAGGTCCCGGACGACGAGCACCGACCACCGCGAGCCGATGATCTCGAATGCCCGCGCCAGGCCGCAGTGCTGGCCGAGCGATCGGTCTGTCATGCCGGGTCCCCTTCAGCTCGCCAGTCGTCGCGGGGTCGCGACCGAGTCGGTCATCCGGTCGAGGATCGCGCGCAGCACCGGGGTCGCGGTGCCGAAGTTGAGCCGCACGAAGCCGTCGCCGCCGGGGTTGTACTTGGTGCCCGCGGCCAGCTCGACCCGGGCCCGCTCCAGGAAGTACCCGGCGGGGTTGTCACCGCAGCCGAGCGCCCGGCAGTCCAGCCAGGCCAGGTAGGTCGCTTCCGGCAGGTGGTACCGGACTTCCGGCAGCCGCTCGGCGAGCATGCCGGCGATGAGCCGCCGGTTGTCGTCGAGGTAGCCGACCACGGTGTCCAGCCAGTCGGAGGCCTCGGTCCAGGCGGCGAGGCTCGCGCGCATGCCGAGCACGTTGACGTTCGGCCCGGCCGGCAGCGCGGCGAGCTTTTCCCGCAGTGCCACCGGTCCCACGTGGCCGACCGCGCAGCGCATGCCGGCGAGGTTGTACGCCTTGCTCGCGCCGTACAGCGTCACCGTCCGGGCTTCGAGCGCGGAGCCGATCGACGCGAACGGCACGTGCCGGTGGGGTGCGTAGGTCAGATCGGCGTGCAGGTCGTCGGAGATCACCGTCAGGTCGTGGCGTTCGGCGACCTCGCCGAGCGCGAGCAGCTCGGCCCGGGTGAACACCCGGCCGGTCGGGTTGTGCGGGTTGACCAGGATCAGCGCCCGGCACCCTTCGCGCGCGACGCGGCGGGCGAAGTCCTCGGCGTCGAACACCCAGCCCGCCGGGGTGTCGAGCATCGGGATCGGGACCATCCGCAGGCCCAGCTGCCTGATCATCGCCGGGAACGGCCCGAACGCCGGCGTGTGGATCGCGACGCCGTCCCCGGGCCGGGTGCTCAGCTCCAGCGACGTCCGCACGGCGTGGGTCACGTCGGTGAACTCACGGACGTGCTCCGCGGCGGGAAACCAGTCGTAGCGGGCGTTCATCCGCTGGGCGAAGGCTTCGCGCAACGGACTCGCGTTGTCCGTCCAATTCGGATAGCCGAGGTCCCCCAGGTCGAGATATCCCCGCAGGGAAGCCAAAATCGGCTCGGCGACCGGGAAGTCCATGTCCGCGATCGACGCCGGGAGCACGTCCGGCGCCGGTGCACCCCACTTCACCCCGGGGCGGAACCGCAGGGTGTGTTCGTCGAGCCGGTCGAAGACGACGTACCGGGCCCCGTGCGATGCGCGCATGGGTCAAGAACACCGTGCCGGCAACGGAATGTCATCTCCGGAGGTGCTCAGCGCATAGCACACCCGGAGGTGCTTCCCACTGCGTGGACACACCATGCTGACCAGCAGTGACCTGTGTCGGAGACGGAGAGGAACGCGATCCGGATGGCCGCGCAACAAACGAGCGAACCCGCCGAGGGCAACAGCGACAGTCCCTTTCCGCTGACCGAAATCCAGTACGCGTACTGGGTCGGTCGCGGGCCGAACTTCGTGCTGGGCAACGTCGCGCCGCACGCCTACTTCGAGCTCGAAGGCCGGCGGCTGGACCCCGGCGCGCTGACCACGGCGTGGAACCGGCTCATCGACCGGCACCCCATGCTGCGCGCGGTGGTCGGCACCGACGGGAACCAGCGCATGCTGCCCGAGGTGCCCCGGTTCGTGATCGACGTCGTCGACCTGCGGGACGCGCCCGCGGCCGAGGTCGAGGGCAAGCTCGAAGAGATCCGGTCCGACATGTCGCATCGGGTGTACGACGCTTCGCAGTGGCCGCTGTTCGACGTGCGCATCACCCGCCTGGCCGACGCCGACCGCCTGCACATCAGCCTCGACCTGCTGATGGTGGACCTGGCCAGCGTCACGGTGCTGTTCAGCGAATGGCAGCTGCTCTGCGAGAACCCGGCGCACGAGCTCCCGCCGATCGACGTGTCCTTCCGGGACTACGTGCTCGCGCTGGAACGCAACGCGGACTCCCCGCGCACCCAGCGGGCCCTCGAATACTGGACGTCGCGCGCCGCCACGCTCGCGCCGCCGCCGGACCTGCCGCTGGCCGCGTCGCCGGTCGCGGTGCACAAGCCGCGGTTCACCCACCGCGAGTTCCAGCTCGACCCGGACGCCTGGAAGCGCCTGCGCGACCGGTCCGAGGAGCGCGGGCTGACCCCGACGACCGTGCTGGCGACCGCGTTCTCCGAGGTTCTCGCCGCGTGGAGCGGGACGCTGAAGTTCACGCTGAACCTGACGCTGTTCAACCGCCTTCCGCTGCTGCTCGCCGAAGACGGTGAAGGCCACCGGATCCTGCACCCGCACCTGCGCCGGGTGGTCGGCGACTTCACCTCGATCTGCCTGCTGGAGGTCGACACCGCCGAGGGCACGTTCGAAGAGCGCGTGCGCCGCACCCAGCGCCAGCTCCAGCAGGACCTGCGGCACCGGCACGTCAGCGCGCTGCACACGCTGCGGGAACGCCGCCGGCTCGGGCTGGACACCGCGTTCGGCACCATGCCGGTCGTGTTCACCAGCGGCCTGGGCACGGTCGCCGACGTCACCGGCCCGCGCGACTTCTTCGGCGACATCACCTACCGGATCAGCCAGACCCCGCAGGTCTGGTTCGACCACCAGGTCGTCGACTTCACCGGCTCGCTCGACCTGACGTGGGACGTCGTCGAGGAGCTGTTCCCGGCGAACCTGCTCGACGACATGTTCGCCGCCTACACCGGTCTGGTGGAACGGCTCGCGGCCGAAAGCGCCTGCTGGGACGGCGAACTGCGGGTCACCCCGCCGCAGTACCAGCTCACCGAACGCGACGAGGTCAACCGGACCGCGGGCCCGCTGCCCGCCGGCCTGCTGCACGAGCCGTTCCTGACCGCGGCCGCCGAGCACCCGGACGCCCCCGCCGTCATCACCAGCGCGGGCACCGTCACCTACCGCGAGCTCGCCGGCCGGGCGGGCGCGGTGGCCGACGCGATCCGGCGTTCGGGGGACGGCTCCCCGGTGCGCGACCGGCTGGTCGGCGTCAGCCTGGACAAGGGCCCCGACCAGGTCGCGGCCGCGTACGGCGTCCTGCTCGCCGGGGCGGCGTACCTGCCGGCCGGCGCCGGGCTCCCGGCGCAGCGGCGCAACGGGATCCTCACCGACGGCCAGGCGACCACGGTCGTCACCACCTCCCGGCTGGCCGACCAGCTCGACTGGACCGGCTGTGCCACCACGCTGGTGCCGATCGACAAGCTGACGGCCGTCGACGCCCCGCCGTCGAGCACCGCCGAGCCGTCGGACCTGGCCTACGTGCTGTTCACGTCCGGCTCGACCGGGCGGCCCAAGGGCGTGATGATCGAGCACCGGTCGGCGCTGAACACCGTCGCCGACATCACCGAGCGGTTCGGCGTGACCGCCGACGACCGCGTGTTCGGGCTGGCGGAGCTGAGCTTCGACCTGTCCGTGTACGACCTGTTCGGCGCGCTGGGCACGGGCGCGGCGCTCGTGCTGCCCGACCCGGACCAGGCCGGGGAGCCCGCGCACTGGGCCGAGCTGATGAGCGAGCACGGCGTGACCGTGTGGAACTCCGTGCCGGCGCAGATGCAGATGCTGGTCGACCACGTGGAAGCCGTCGGTGACGTTCCCGAGGGCCTGCGGCTGGTCATGCTCAGCGGTGACTGGATCCCGGTCGACCTGCCCGGCCGCATCCACGACCTCTGGCCGGACGCCACCGTGATCAGCATGGGCGGCGCGACCGAGGCGTCGATCTGGTCCAACTACCACCAGGTCGACGAGGTGCCCGAAGGCACGCGCAGCATCCCCTACGGCGTCCCGCTGCGGAACCAGCGGTTCCACGTCCTCGACGCGGGGCTGCGGCCCTGCCCGGACTGGGTGCCGGGTGAGCTGTACATCGAGGGCACCGGCCTGGCCCGCGGGTACTGGCGCGACCCGGAGAAGACCGACGCCAGCTTCCTGCGGCACCCGGTGACCGGCGTCCGGCTCTACCGCACCGGCGACTACGGCCGGTACCTGCCCGGCGGCATCATCGAGTTCCTCGGCCGCCGCGACGGACAGGTCAAGATCCGCGGGCACCGCATCGAGCTCGGCGAGATCGAAGCCGTGCTCGGCCAGCACCCCGGCGTCGACCGCGCGGTCGCGGTGAAGGCGGACGACGACGGCGCCGGCGCCCGGCTGCTCGGTTATGTCATCCCCGGCCGTGACGCCGTGGACGGGCCGGATTCCTTGTACCGCAAGGAAACCGCCGACCCGGCCGAGTCGGCGCAGACGTGGCGCGCCTTGTGCGAGGGCGCGCTGCCCGCCCCCGGCCCGTCGGCCGCGGAGCTGCAGGCGGCGTGGGCGCAGCTGAACGACGTGTACGCCCACGCGGCCGCGGTGGCCCTGAGCTCGTTCGGCGTGACCGACGAGGTCGACGTCCCGGCGCTGCTGCGCTCCGCGGGTGTGGCCCCGCGGTACGAGCGGTGGCTGCACCGCGCGGCCGTCAACCTGACCGAGCGGGGCATGCTGCCGGGTTCGCTGCCCACGGCCGTTCCGGACGAGCTGGTCGCCGCCACGCACCGTGTGCTCGGTGACAAGCTGGGCGTGCCGAGCGACCTGACCGACTGGCTGATGACCATCGCGGCGAACGTCGAAGGCGTGCTCACCCAGAACATGCACTCCGCCGAGCTGTACGCGAACGACCGCACCCCCGCGGTCTACGAGCACCTGTTCGGCCCGGTGCACCACGCCGCCGCCGAAGCCATCCGGCGGGTCACCGCGGCTTGGCCCGAGGACAAGCCGCTGCGGATCCTGGAGGTCGGCGCGGGTTACGGCACCTTGACCAAGCACGTCGTGCCGCTGCTGCCCGAACGGGCCGAGTACACGTTCACCGACATCTCGACCTACTTCACCGAGCGGGCGCGGGAACAGTACGCGGACTACCCGAACATCGGCTTCGACCTCTTCGACGTCGACAAGCCGGCCGACATCCAGGGTCTCGACGGCAAGGCGTTCGACCTCGTCATCGCGGGCAGCATGCTGCACGACGCCAAGCAGATCCGGCGCGCCGTGGGCAACCTGCGCTCGGTGCTGGCACCGGGCGGGATGCTGCTGCTGGTCGAGCAGACCGCGTTCCACGACTGGTTCGACCTGACCATGGGGCTGCAGCAGGGTTTCGACGGGTACGAGGACACCGAGCTGCGGTCGGCGCACCCGCTGCTCGACGCGGCCACGTGGTGTTCCGAGCTGGCGGAGGCCGGGTTCGCGGACACGGCCGTGCTGACGCCCGAGGGCAGCGGGATGGCTTCGGTCGGCTTCGACGTGATCGTCGGGCAGGCGCCGAACGAGAGCCGCCGGTTCGACGGCGAGCAGCTGCGCGCGTTCCTCGGGCTGCACCTGCCGAAGCACATGGTGCCCAGCACGATCCACGCCATCAACGAGCTCCCGCTCACCAGCACCGGCAAGGTCGACCGCGCCTCGCTCGCCAAGGCGCGCGGCCGGGCGTCGGCGGCCGGGCGGCCGGCCAAGCCGCCGCGCACCGAACGGCAGCGCAAGCTCGTCGAGATCTGGTGCACGGTGCTCGGCCTCAGCCACGCCGACCTCGGTGACGACTTCCTGGAAGCCGGCGGCGACTCGCTGCTCGCGGCCCGGCTGGTCGCCACCATCTCCTCGGCGTTCGGCATCACGGTCGCGGTCGCGACGGTGCTCGAATACCCGACCGTCGAACTCCTCGACGGTTACCTGGAGCAGATCCTCGGCGCTTCCGAGCTGCTTCCCGACGTTACGGAGATCGCATCGTGAACGCGCACGAGGAGGACCTGCGGGCGTGGCTGACGACGTTCGTCGCCGACGTCCTCGACATCGGCCCGGAGGAGGTCGACCCGGGCGCGCCGTGGGAGTCGCTCGGGGTCGACTCGGCGATGACGCTGGTGCTCGTCGCCGACCTGTCGGTGGTGCTCGGCCGGACCGTGCAGCCGATCGAGGTGCTCAGCAACCCGACGATCGACGCGGTCGTCGAGCACCTGGTGACCTTCGAAGCGGTGGGAGGCGAACGCTCGTGAAGCCCCGCCCCACCGGCCGGTGGTTCGTCCAGGGCCAGGCGCGGCCCGGCCGGCCCAAGCTGTTCTGCTTCCCGCACGGCGGCGGGTCGGCCGCGGAGTTCGTCCGCTGGTCGCGCCAGCTGCCTTCCGTCGAGCTGAGCGCCGTCCAGCTGCCCGGGCGCGGGTCGCGGCTGTCCGAACCGGTGTTGTCCACCATGGACGAAGTGGTGGCCGCGGTGGTCGAGGTCATGCCGACCACCGCGCCGTACACGGTGTTCGGGCACAGCCTCGGCGCGCTGGTGGCCTACGAGGTCGTCCGCGAACTGCGCCGCACCGGGCGCCGGCTGCCGGACCGCCTGATCGTCTCCGGCTTCCCGGCGCCCTCGACGCAGCGCACCGAACCGCCCGTGCACGGCCTGCCCGACGACGAGCTGATCGCCGAGGTGGCCACGCGGCACGGCGGCCTGCCCGGCGAGATCCTCACCGATCCCGAGCTGAAGGCCATGGTCGCCCGGTACCTGCGGGCCGACTACCAGGTGCTCGAGACGTACGAGTGGCGTCCCGAGGAGCCGTTGCCCGTGCCGCTGACGGTGTTCGGCGGCCGGGACGACTCGATCGGCGAGGACGAGCTGCGCGCGTGGCAGGAGCACGTGACGGAGGCGGTCACCGTGCGGCAGTTCCCCGGTGACCACTTCTACTTCCGGGAAAACCCGGCAGTGGTCCTGCGTGCGCTGGCCGCGGTCGTCCGGACGACCGCCGTCGCGGATCGGGCGGCGTAGCCATGTGGGTGTTCATCGCGGCCGCGCTCGTCATCATCATCATTCCCGGCCCGGACCAGGCCCTGATCACCCGGCAGGCCCTGGTCCGCGGCAAGGGGTCGGGCTTCATGACCACGCTGGGCGGCGCCACCGGCCTGTCCGTGCACGCCGCGGCGGCGTCGCTCGGGCTGACCGCGATCCTGGTGGCGTCCCCGATCGCGTTCACCGTGCTGAAGGTCGTCGGCGCGATCTACCTGGTGTGGATGGGCGTGCAGACCGTCCGCATCGCCCGCAAGGCGGCGACCAGCCAGCCGACCGGTGAGCCGACCGACCGGAAGCCGTTGCGCTGCCTGCGCAAGGGCTTCCTGACCAACGCGCTCAACCCGAAGCTCGCGGTGTTCTTCCTGACGTTCCTGCCGCAGTTCCTGCCCACGGACGGGCCGGTGCTGGGCAAGGCGCTGACCTACTGCGGGGTGTTCGCGGCGCTGTACCTGACCTGGTTCAGCCTGTACGTGTTCACGGTCGACCGGATCGGCGCCGTGCTTCGGCGGCCGAAGGTGCGCTCCGGGATCGAGTACAGCACCGGTGTGCTGCTGCTCGGTTTCGGGGTCGGGCTGGCGATCCAGGGGATTCCGTAGGGAATCACCCGGGGACGCATCGGGGCAGGCGAAGGCAGACGCCCGGTCCTCGGCGACAGCAGGGCGATGCACCCAATGTGGCGTTCGGTGCGTCCAACGCACCCAATGCCACATTGGGTGCATGGCGGCCGGGCCGAACCACCGGAGTTCGGCCGGAGTTCAGGGGAAACCCACCTGCGGGGGTACCGCCGTTCGGCCGGTGCCGGAAACCTCGGAGGGCCGTGTCCCCACGACCCTCCGAGGACGGACCCCTTGCTCCCATCGCGTGCACACCGCCGTGCCCTCTGCCTGATCGCCGGACCGGTGCTGGCCGCCGTCACCCTCACGGGCCCGGCGCAGGCGGCGGCCGAGACCGTCCGCATCAACGAGGTCGTGACCACCGGAAACGACTCGGTGGAGCTCTACAACACGGGCAGCGCCGCCGTCGACGTCTCGGGGTGGGTCCTCAAGGACGACAAGGACAGCTCGAAGTTCAAGATCCCGGCCGGGACAACCCTGGCGGCCGGCGCCTTCCGCGCGTTCGACGTCCACAACGCCTTCGGCCTCGGCGACGACGACGAGGCCCGGCTGTTCCGTGGCGACACGCTGGTCGACAGCTTCAGCTGGAGCAAGCAGTCCGATCCGTCGTGGTCACGCTGCCCCGACGGCACGGGCTCGTTCGCGAAGGCCGCGGTGACCTTGGGCGCCGCGAACAGCTGCGGAAGCACCACGGCGGCCTGGCCGGGCGGCAGCGCGGTGACCACAGCGGACGCGTCGAACGTCTTCGGTGAAGACCTCAGCGGCCTGTTCCAGGACGGCGGGGTGCTGTGGGCCGCGCAGAACTCCGGGAAGCTGTGGCGCCTGCTGCCCAACGGCTCGGGCGGCTGGAAGCCGGACACCGCGTCCGGCTGGTCGGCCGGGAAGACGCTGCGGTTCCCGGGCGGCTCGGGCAATCCGGACAGCGAGGGCGTGACCGTCACCGGGGCCGGGGTGTTCGTCGCCAGTGAGCGCAACGGTTCCGGCAGCAGCCGCACGTCCGTGCTGCGTTACGACGTCAGCGGGACCGGCTCCACCCTGACCGCCACGCGCGAGTGGAACCTGACCGCCGACCTGCCGCCGGTGGGCGCCAACCTCGGTTTCGAGGGCATCACCTGGGTTCCCGACGCGGCCCTGACCGGCGCCGGGTTCGCCGACGCCTCGACCGGCGCGGCCTACGACCCCGCGCACTACGGCGCCCACGGCGGCGGGGTGTTCTTCGTCGGGGTCGAGGGCACCGGCATGGCCCACGGTTACGTCCTGCTGGACTCGGGCGCCTTCACCCGCGTGGCTTCCTTCGCCGGCGGGATGAGCGGGGTCATGGAGCTGCAGTGGGAGCCGCAGGCATCACGCCTGTGGGCCGTCTGCGACGACACCTGCCACGGCCAGCACCGCACGTTCAAGATCGACGCTTCCGGGAAGTTCACCACCGCAGCCGTCTACAACCGGCCCAGCGGCATGGGCGACTACAACAACGAGGGCTTCTCGGTGGCGCCCGCGAGCGAGTGCGCCGGGGGCACCAAGCCGGTCTACTGGTCCGACGACAGCAACGACGGCGGCCACGCCCTGCGCAAGGGCACCATCACCTGCTGACCGGCGAGGCGGCGTCTTCCCCGGAAGGCGCCGCCCGGTCAGGCCACCGGGAAGGTGGTGCCGATCCCCATGCCGGTGATCCACTCGGGCACCGGCTCGTAGCTGGTCCACACCAGCGGCGCCCCCGCCGCGACCTGGCCGATCAGCCAGCAGCGCACCTCGTGGCCGCCGGTGCCCGCGGACTCCTCCAGGCCCTCGTGCCCGAGCTGCGTCACCGCTGCGGCGTCGTCCTCGGCCAGGCGAGTCAGGAACCAGTTGTCCCAGTCGGTGTTCACCCGGGCTCCCGGGTCGCCACCCATCGCGCGGACACGGGGTTCGCGGGCCGCCGCGAAGGCGTGGACGTCCGCCCGGCCGTGGATCAGGGATTCGCGGCGCTCCCCCGCCACCGCCGGGTCGCGGGGGTCGTTCGACGGCAGCCAGTGTGACAGCCCGCCGCTCGCCGCCACCAGGACGCGGCCGGGGAAGTCCGCCGCACGCAGGGCCGCGCCGAGCGCGTGTCCCAATCCGACACACCGCTGCAGGGTCGGCAACGGCGGCGCGGCCGTGTTGACGACCAGCGGCACCATCGGCAGCGACGTGCCGCCGGTGATCATCTCGTAGGTCTGCACGATGCCGTGGTCGACCGTGAGCGAATACGACAGCGACACGTCGAACCCGGCATCGGTCAGTCCGTTGTGGACGGACCAGGCCAGCGGGCCCGCCACCGGCAGCGGGCCTTCGGTGCTGCCGAAGTCCCCGAACCCCACCGCGTGTTCGACACCCAGGACGAAGGGCGGCATCACGTCGTAGAAGTTGCCGTGGAAGTGGTCGGGGCCGAGCACGACGATCGCGTCGGGCGCGAGGACTTCGACCGCGCGGCGGACCCGGGCGGCGTCCGCGAGGAACTTCGCGCCCGGCCCGCCGTCGGCCGGCGGGGGCAGCAGCGTCGCGAACGGGCTGTGCGACATGCCGGCGAACCCGGCGATCTCGGCCATCAGGACGGGTCCTCTCCGGACAGCAGCCAGGTGCGGTGGACGTCGAGGAACTCGGAAACCTTCTCCCACTGCGGCCAGTGACCGGCGTCGTTGATGACGTGCAGCCGTGCGTCGGGCAGCCAGCCGAGCAGGAGGTCCGCCTCGTCGAGCCCGCCGGTCGGGTCGTGGCTCGTCCACAGCAGCAACGTCGGCGCCTTCACCCGCGACACCCACCACGGGTCCCACGCGAAGTCCTTGCGCACCTCGGGATCCTGCAGCACCAGGGTGTTGCCGATGGCCTGGACGAAACCCGGCCGGGAGTAGATCCGGCGGCGCAGGTTCACCAGCTCGTCGGTCACCATCTCCTTGTGGTGGAACAGGAACTCCACCCGGCGGCGCACGGTTTCGTCGCTGGGGTCGAGCACCGCCGCCATCGTGCTGTCGCGCATCCGCGCCATCACCTCGGGCTTGTTCGCGATGTTGCCCGGGGTGTTCAGCACCAGCCGGTCCACGCGGTCCGGGTGGTGCGCGGCGGTCCAGGCGACCACCCAGCCGCCGAGCGACTCACCGGAGAGGTGCGCGCGTTCGATACCGAGAACGTCCAAAAGGGACACCAGGTGTGCCGAGAGGACGTCGATCGTGTACGGCCGGTCCGGCAGGTCCGACCAGCCGTGGCCGACCATGTCGTAAACCGTGACGCGGAAGTCGCGGGCCAGGCCGGCCAGGTCGCGGGCGTAGGCCTCGAGGTGCCCGCCGGTGCCGTGCAGCAGCACCAGGTCCGGGCCGGCGCCCGCTTGCAGCACCCGGGTCCGCACCGGACGGCCGTCCACCGGCACGTCGACGTAGCGCAGGGTGTGCTCGAGCTCGCCCAGCTCACCCCAGATGCCGACGTGGTCGGGGATCGGCGGAGTTGTGGTCACTGGTCCTCCCGGTGGTCGAAGCGGGCGCGGGCCTCGGCCAGCGTCGCCAGGCCCGCGCTCTGGCGGCGGCCGAGCCCGAACAGGCCCAGCAGCCGCGAGTTCTCGATGGTCAGGAACTCGACCGGGTGCTCGGCCGAGTTGTTGTGGTGGCGGTGCCAGGTCCACGGCGGGGTGTAGACGAACGAGCCGGTCGTCCAGCTGACCACTTCGTCTTCGATCTCGCTGCGACCGTCCCCGGTGAGGACAAAATGGACGGTCTCGTGGTGGTGACGCTGCATGTCCGAGCTCTCCCCGGCCGGGATGACCTGGCGGAACAGCTCGAACGTCGTGGTCGGCAGCGTGCCGGCGATCCGCAGTGACGTCGGGTTCGGGACGGTGCCCGGCGGGATCTCTTCGAGCTCGTCGTCGTGCACCACCAGCGGACGTTCACCTCCCGGGCGAACGGTGTGGGCGATGCTCGCGAGGAAGTCGGTCATGGCGAAGCCGGGTCCGGTCGTGGTCATCTCGCACCTTCCGCTCAGGCGGGACATTCCGTGCGGCCGCCGTCGACGGTCAGCACGGTTCCGTTGACATACCCTGCTTCGGCCGAGGCCAGGAACGCCACCGCGGCCGCGACCTCCCCGGGCGCCGCGGCCCGGCCGGCGGGAATGGCGGCGAGGTCCTCGGCCATCGCGGTCGCGACGTCGACCCCGGCCGCGCCGGCCCGGCTGCGCACGATCTCCAGGCGCCGCGCGGTGAGCGTCGCTCCGACGGCCACGCAGTTGACCGTGACACCGCGGTCGGCGTATTCGAGGGCGGCCAGCTTCGCCGCCGACGTGGTCGCCGACCGCAGCACCGTCGACGCGGCGAGCCCCGGCTGCGGCTGCCGCACCGCCGTGGAGCTGATCACGACGACCCGGCCGAACCCGCGTTCGGCCATCCCGGGCAGCGCGGCGCCCATGAGCGCCAGCGGGCCGAGGACCAGCAGGTCGAGGTTGTGGTGCCACTGCTCGGCGGGGACGTCGAACACCCGGCCCGGCGCAGGGCCGCCCGCGTTGGCGACCACCACGTCGAGCGAGCCGTAGCGCGCCCGCACGCGGTGCACCGCGTCGGCCGACGCGGCCGGGATGGCGAGGTCGCAGACGACGTGGTCGACACCCTGGCCGAGTGCCGACGCGGTTTCCGCGAGCGTCGCCTCCGTGCGGCCGGCGAGCACCACGCGGTGTCCCCTGGCGAGCAACGCGGTCGCGCAAGCGGCGCCGATGCCACCGGCTCCGCCACCGACGAGGGCGACGCGGGTCTGGTTGGTCTCCATGATGTGACCTACATTCGGGCCATGACCTCCGACGGCCAAGGATGAGTCCCACTGCCCGGGACTCGGACGCCTCGGCGTCCGGGGCGCTGGAACGCGCCGCCGCGCTCCTGGACGCCTTCGACGCGTCGCACCGCGAGCTGACCCTGGCCCGGCTCGTCGAACGCTCGGGGCTGCCCCGCTCGACCGTGCACCGCACCGCGGCCCGGATGATCGAGCTCGGCTGGCTGGACAAGCCGGGCGAGAAGTACCGGATCGGCCGGCGCCTGTTCGAGCTGTCCGGCCTGGTGCCGGTGCGGCACGAGCTGCGTGAAGCCGTGCTGCCCTACCTGCAGGACCTCTACGCCGCGGCCAAGACCACGGTGCAGCTCGGTGTGCTCGAAGGCACCCGGGTGCT
Source organism: Amycolatopsis sp. NPDC051758 (assembly GCF_044453095.1). Classification (NCBI taxonomy): domain Bacteria; kingdom Bacillati; phylum Actinomycetota; class Actinomycetes; order Pseudonocardiales; family Pseudonocardiaceae; genus Amycolatopsis; species Amycolatopsis sp. NPDC051758. The sequence goes on from NZ_JBITCJ010000012.1 coordinate 88,763, forward strand.
CGTGGTCGAGAAGATCAGCGGGCACCGGCAGCTGCCCATGCTCGACCAGGTCGGCGGGTTCATCCCGGCGCACTGCTCCGGCCTCGGCCGCGCGATCCTCGCCTGGTCGGACGCCGAAACGGTGGACGCGGTGGTCGCCGGCGGGCTCACCCGGCGTACGCCGCGCACGATCACCAGCGCCGACGCCCTGGCGCGCGAGCTCGCCGTGGTCCACGACAGCGGCTGGGCCTACGACCGCGAGGAGGGCAATCCCGGCATCAGCTGCGTCGCGGCCCCGATCTTCGACTTCACCGGCAACGTGACGGCCGCCCTGTCGGTCACCGGGCCCAGCGCCGCCGTGCAGCCCGACCGGATCGGGCCCGCGGTGCGGATGGCGGCCGCCGCGGCCAGCCGCGCGTACTCCGCCCGGCGGTGGGCGGTCACCCGGCCGGAGCTGCCGTCCCAGTGACTAGGACTGCCGGTTGGCCCCTCGGCCGCCGCTGTTCCACGCTGTGGCGCACGCCGAGCCGGGTTCCCGGCACGGCTGCCGGACGAGGAGGACCAGGCATGCGCGTCGCGATCATCGGGGCCGGGCTGGCCGGGCTCACCACGGCCAAGGTGCTGCTGCAGGCCGGGCACGAGGTCGAGGTCTTCGACAAGGCGCCGGACGTCGGCGGGGTGTGGAGCAGGACCCGGCGCTACCCCGGGCTGACCACGCAGAGCCCCAAGGCGCAGTACTCGTTCTCGGACTTCCCGATGCCGCGGGAGTTCCCGGAATGGCCCGGGGGCGCCCAGATCCAGGAGTACCTCGCGGCCTACGCCGACGCGTACGGCGTCACCCCGCATGTGCGGCTGGGAACCACGGTCGAGTCCGTGGTCCCCGAAGGCGCGCGGTGGGTGGTGACCACCGGGGCGCAGGGGGCCTCGGTGGTCGACCGGGTGGTCGTCGCGAACGGCGTGTTCTGCGAGCCCGCGCTGCCGGAGTACCCCGGCCGGGCGGAGTTCGAGGCGGCGGGCGGGCGGCTGCTGGCCGGTTCGGACTTCCACGACGTCGAGGAAGCGCGCGGCAAGCACGTGCTCGTCGTCGGTTACGGCAAGTCGGCCTGCGACGTCACCGTGGCGCTCTCCGAAGTCGCCGAGAGCACCGACGTCATCGCCCGGCAGCTGCTGTGGAAGGTCCCGCGCAAGATCGCCGGGGTGCTCAACTTCAAGATGCTGCTGCTGACCCGGATGGGCGAGGCGCTGTTCCGCTACCGGTGGCTGCGCGGCTTCGAGAAGTTCTTGCACGGCCCCGGAAACCGGATGCGGCGCGCGATGCTGAACTCCATCGGGACGGTGTCGGTGCGGCAGTTCGGGCTCGCCCGCCACGACCTGGTGCCGCGCGGCCGGATGGAGGACATCGTCAAGAACGCGATCGGCCTGGCGACCGAAGGGTTCTTCGAAGGGGTCGCCGACGGTTCGATCCGCGTCCGTCGTGACCAGGTGATCAAGCGGCTGTTCGCCGACAACGGACCGAAGGCCGAACTGGCCGACGGCACGGTGCTGCCCGCCGACCTGGTCGTCTGCGCGACCGGTTTCACCCAGGGCGTCCCGTTCCTGCCCGGCCCGGTGCAGAAGGAGCTGTTCGACGAACGCGGGAACTTCCTGCTGTACCGGCAGATCCAGCCGTTGGCCGCGCCGGGCTTGTACTTCAACGGGTACAACTCCTCGTTCTTCAGCCCGCTCAACGCCGAGATGGCGGCGCTGTGGATCGCGGCCGACCTCGCGGGTGCGCTGACCCTGCCGGACGAGGCGGCCCGGCGCGCCGACGTCGTCGCCCAGCTCGCCTTCCTGGACACCGCGACCGCCGCGCACCACTGCCGCGGCACCAAGATCATCCCGTTCTCGATCCACAACGTCGACGAGGTGCTCGGTGACCTCGGTGTGCAGATCGGCCGCTTCACCCGCTTCACGCACTGGCTGAACCCGGTGGCCCCCGCGGCCTACCGGTCGCTCACGCCCGCCGTCCTGGCCCGGCTGGCGGACACCCCCGAACCGGCTCTGACCCCAGGAGGACCCCGATGAGCACCGCGACCGGCCACCACGTCATCCACCCCGGCGACGGCACCAACCTCGGCGCGATCGGGCTGGGCATCCACGCCCGGCTGACCGGCGCCGACACCAACGGCGCGTATTCGCTGTTCGAATACGTCGTGCCGCCCGGCCTCGGCGGCCCGCCGACCCACATCCACAGCCGTGAGGACGAGCTGTTCACCTGCGTCCAGGGCCAGGTGGAGGTCGAGCTCGACGGCGTCCGGCACGTCCTCGGCCAGGGGGACTCCCTGCTCATGCCGCGCGGGGTGCCGCACGTGTTCCGCAACCCGTTCGACGAGGAGACCCGCATCATCGCGGTGGTTTCCCCGCCGGGGCTGGAGAGCTACTACCGGGAGCTGTCCGAGCTGCCGCCCGGGCGCGACATGAAGCTGGTGGCGGAAGTGATGACCCGCTACGGCCTGGCCCTGCAGAAGTGAACCGCGAGCGGATGGTCCGTGAGATGTGCGCGGCGGTCGACGCGGGGGACGCTCCGGCCTTCGCCGCGTGGTTCACCGACGACGCGACGTACGTGTTCGGCAACAACGAGCCGCTGACCGGCCGGGCCGCGATCACCGCGGCCACGGCCGGCGCGGCGGGCGCCCTGCCCTGGGTCCACCACGTGGTCGACCAGGTCGCCGCGGTGGGCGACCAGCTGTTCTGCCGCTTCACGATCACCACCGCGGCCCCGGACGGCAAGTCGCTGGCCCTGCCGTGCGTGACGGTGATGTGGCTGGACGGCGACCTGGTGTCGGACTACCGCGTCCACATGGACCTCACACCGGCGCTCACTGGGTGATCTGCACATCTCCCCGGTCACCCGGTGGGGACTTTCCCCATGGCCAGACCTCGCGCACCGCCCTAGCGTGGGAGGCCGGTGACGAGGAGGTTCCCGCGGATGCTGATCGACGACCTGGCTGCCGCCCTGCCGGCCGACCGGCTGGTCCGCGACCCTGACGTCGTGCGGAGCTTCGCGCACGACGAGGCCGAGTGGGCGCCCTACGCGCTGCCCGCGGTGGTCGTCCGGCCGCACTCCGCGGAAGAGGTCCAGGCCGTCGTCCGCGCCTGCATCACCCACCGGACGCCGCTGGTCACCCGCGGGGCCGGGACCGGGCTGTCCGGGGGCGCGAACGCCGTCGACGGCTGTGTGGTGCTGGCCACCGACCGGCTGACCGCGGTCAAGGAGATCAACACCCAGGAACGGCTCGCCGTGGTCGAACCCGGCGTGGTCAACGACGACCTTCGTGCCGCCTGTGCCGAGCGCGGGCTCTGGTACCCGCCCGATCCGGCCAGCTCACCGTGGTCGACGATCGGCGGGAACGTCGCCACGAACGCCGGCGGGGTCTGCTGCGTCAAGTACGGCGTCACCCGCGACTACGTCCTGGGCCTGCAGGTCGTCACCGGCACCGGGGAGCTCGTCCGGCTCGGCCGCCGCACCGCCAAGGGTGTTGCCGGGTACGACCTGACCGGGCTGATGGTCGGCTCCGAGGGCACCCTCGGCGTGGTCACCGAGGTCACCGTGCGGCTGCGGCCCGCCCGCGCCGCGGAACGCACCGTCGCCGGGTACTTCGACACCACCGTCGCCGCCGGGGAGGCCGCCGCCGCGGTCGCCGCCCGGGGTGTGCTGCCCTCGGCGCTCGAGCTCGTCGACCGGCACTGCCTGGCCGCGGTGGACAAGTGGAAGAACATGGGCCTCAGCGCCGACGCCAACGTCGTCCTCCTGGCCCGCACCGACGCCCCCGGCGCGCTCGGCGAGCACGAAGCCGCGGAGATCCTCGACTGCTTCGAGCAGGCGGGCGCGACCTGGGCCGCGCAGTCGACCGACCAGGCCGAGGCCGACGCGCTGTTCTCCGCCCGCCGCCTCGCCTACCCCGCGCTGGAACGCCTCGGCCCGGTGCTCACCGAGGACGTCTGCGTCCCGACGCAGGCCGTGCCCGAGATGCTCGGCCGCATCGACGCCGCGGCCAAGCGGCACGGCGTGCTCATCGCGAACGTCGCCCACATCGGCGACGGCAACCTGCACCCGCTGCTGGTCACGCCGGCCGGCGACGAGACGGCCAAGAAGAACGCTCAAGCCGCGTTCGAAGACATCATCGCCGGCGCCCTCGACCTCGGCGGCACCGTCACCGGCGAGCACGGCGTCGGCCTGCTCAAGCAACCCGGCCTCGCGCGCGAGCTCGGGCCCGGTGTGCTCGACCTGCACCGCGCGGTCAAGCACGCGCTCGACCCGCACCACATCCTCAACCCCGGCAAGGTCTTCCCCGAAGGGACACCCGCATGATCGTCCGCACCACCTCCGGCGACGTCCAGGGCGCACCGATCACCACCGGCGCCCGGTTCCGCGGCATCCCCTACGCCGCCGCGCCCGAAGGCGAGCTGCGGTTCGCACCGCCCGTCCCGGCGCCGGCGTGGGACGGCGTCCGCGACGCCCGCGAAGCCGGGCCGATGGCCTCGCAGCGGCACCGCGAGATCCCGGGTCTCGACCTCACGCCGCTGGTCGGCCGCCCCGGGCCTGCCGGCTCCGACTACCTGACGGTCGACGTCTGGACGCCGGACCCCGAGGCGAAGGGCCTCCCGGTGCTGGTGTTCGTGCACGGTGGCGCGTTCATCGGCGGCACCGGCTCCGCCCCGGTCTACGACGGCACCGGCTTCACCCGCGCCGGCGCGGTGCTGGTGACACTGCAGTACCGGCTCGGCATCGAAGGCTTCCTGCCGCTCGACGGCGGCGCGACCAACCTCGGCCTGCGTGACCAGCTCGCCGCGTTGCGCTGGGTCCAGGACAACATCACGGCGTTCGGCGGCGACCCCGCCAACGTCACGCTGTTCGGCGAGTCCGCCGGCGCGGTCAGCGTCGCCTGCCTGCTCGGCTCACCGCTGTCCGCCGGGCTCTTCCGGCGCGCGGTCGTCCAAAGTGGACACGCGAACATGGTGCGCGGGCGCGCGGAGCTCGACCGGCTGGCCGAGGTCGTCGCCGGTGGCCTGGGTGTCGAACCCACCGCCGCGGCCTTCCGCAAGCTGACCACCGAGCAGCTGCTCGACGCGCAGGACGCCGTCCTCAAGCCCGGCGGCGCCCCGGACCTGCGGGACGAGGACGGCCGGGACCGCAGCCACGGCCTCAGCCCGTTCCTCCCGCTGGTCGGTGACGACGTTCTCCCGGAGCACCCGGGTACGGCGATCCGCAACGGCGCGAGCGCCGACGTCGACCTCGTCGCCGGCACCTGCCGGGAAGAAATGCTCCTGTACTTCGGCCCGACCGGGCTGGTGGACACGCTGACCGACGAACAGGCGGTCGCCATGCTGTCGGCGTCCCACCCGGACGCGGCGGCCGTGCTCGCCGGTTACGGCCTGGGCCAGGGCCGGCCGGCGGGCGAGGTGTTCGTCGAAGCGATGACGGACCTCGTCTTCCGCGACGGGGTCGAGGAACTCGTCGAGAACCACCAGGGCCGGTCGTACCGGTACGAGTTCGAGTGGCGCGCACCGGTGCTCGGCGCCTGCCACGGCATGGAGCTGCCGTTCGTGTTCGACTCGCTGGACGCGGCGCGCAGCATGGTCGGCGACCACCCGCCGGCCGAGCTGGCCCGCGAGCTCAACACCGCGTGGTACTCCTTCGCCGCCACGGGTGACCCCGGCTGGGCCGAAGGCACCACGGCCCGCCTGGGCTGATGGACACCCACGGGCTGCGCGAGCTCTACGACCTCGTGCTGCGGCTGTCGGCGGTCCACGACTTCGACGCGCTGGTGCAGGAAGTCGTCGACCACGCACGGCGGCTCCTCGGTGTCGACGTCGCCTACCTGGCGCTGGCGGAACCGGACGGCTCGCTCGTCATCCGGGTCACCGACGGCTCGCTGGGCCCGCGGCTGCGCGGGGTGGTGCTGCCGCCGCACAGCGGGCTGGCCGGGCGCGTGGCCGACACCGGGGAACCCGTGCAGAGCACCGATTACCTCGGCGACAGCGGCCTGACGCACCTCGGTGAGGTCGACCGCGTCGCCGAGGACGAGGGCCTGCGCACGATCCTCGGCGTGCCGTTGCGGTTGCGGGGCAAGGTGGCCGGGGTGCTGATGGTGTCGCAGCGCGCCGTCCGCCGGTTCACCGCGGCGGAGTCGTCGCTGCTGACCTCGCTCGGTTCGTTCGCCGCGATCGCCATCGAGAACGCGAAGCTGGTGACCGCGCTGGCGGCGGCGAACAACCGGCTGGAACGCGCCGTGCGGCTGCACGACCAGCTGTCCGAGGTGGCGCTGCACGGCGGCGCTCCCGAAGACGTCGTCGTCCCGTTGTCGGAGCTGGTCCCCGGTCTGGTCGTGGTGGCCGACGAGCACAACGAAGTCCGCGCCGCCGCCCGGGACGGGGTACCGGTGGAGGCGGCGCTCGTCGGCACGCCGTCGGTGTGGTTCGCGGACCCGGCCGCGCGGCGCACCGACGTCACCGAGCGGACGGTGACCGTGCCGGTCGCCTCGGCGAACGCGTATTTCGGGGCACTGCAAGTGGTTGTGACCGAACCGCTCGACGACGCGGACGTCCGCCTGCTCGAACGGTCGGCGCTGACCGTGGCCTTGGTGGCGTCGGTCGAGCGTGCGGTGGCGGACGCCGAGCGCCGGACGGCGGAAGAACTCGTTGAGCAATTGGTGACGCGCCGGGTGCGCGACGAGGCGGCGTTCGCCCGCCGCGCCCGTTCCCTCGGCCTGGACCTGCGCCGCCCGCACCTGGCCGTGGTGACGCCGAATGTCGAAGCCCTGCCACGGTTGCGGGACTTCGCCGCGCGCCACGGCGGTCTGGCGGCCACAGTGGACGGAAGTGCGATCGCCCTGGTGCGCGCGGACGAAGAAACCGCCCGCGCAGCCCTACGACTGGGCACAACGGGCCTCGGTGGCCCAGCGACGGGAGCCACGGCCCTGGCCGAGGCCCACGACGACGCGGCGGCGTGCGTCCGCGTCCTGGAAGCCTTGGGCCGCAGTGGTTCCACGGCGGCACCCGCGGACCTCGGCCCGTACCGCTACCTGCTCGGCCGGGCCGGGCGCGCGGACGCCAGCACGTTTGTCACCCGCACCCTCACACCACTGCTGGCCCACGACGAGGAACGCGGCACGGATCTGGTCCGCACCGCGGAGGTGTTCCTGCGGTGCGGCCGCCGCAAGGCCACGGCGGCCGAAGAGCTGACGATCCACCCGAACACGCTGTACCAGCGCCTGGACCGGATCACCGCGCTGCTGGGCGACGACTGGCAGGACGGCGACCGGGCGCTGGACGTCCAGCTGGCCCTGCGCCTCCACCGCCTGAGCCGAGAGCTGTCCTAAGTGGACTAGCGACGGTTGCCGTTCTTGTCGCGGCGGCGCTCCTTCTCCAGGTCCTTGTCCCGGTTGTGGCGCTCGCGGTCGATGCCCTTCTTGCCGCCCAGCAGCCCGGCGACCTTCGAGAACAAGCCCATTATCCGATTCCTCCCAGTTGTGGATCTTCGATTTCAGGGTACCAAAAGTTCACGCTCAGTGCCTGGTCCGATACAGTATCGATGATTACCGATCCGACCACAGCCACGGCCGAATGACTTCGTGCCAAAGGTTACGTGCCGCGTGGGGGGCGGCCTACTTTTGGCCGGTTCGGTAAAGGCGCATGGTGACCGGCGCGAAGACCCCGACCAGCCCCGCGCACCAGAGCAGCACCACGCCGGTCTGCCCGGAGGTCAGCGTGCCCTGCATCGCCGCCCGGACCGCGGTGGTCAGGTGGGTGATCGGGTTGAGGCCCACCACGGTTTCCAGCCAGCCCGGCATCGTCTTCGGGTCGACGAAGATGTTGCTGGCGAAGGTGAGCGGGAGCATCACGAACATGCTCAACGACGTCACCGCCTGCGGGGTCCGCAGCAGCAGGCCGAGCATCGTCCACAGCCAGCCGAGGCTGAACGAGAACACCAGGACCAGCGCGACCCCGGCGAGCACCCCGCCGAACCCGCCCGCCGGCCGGAAGCCGAGGACCAGGCTCAGCGTCATCACGATCACGCAGCCGAGCAGGTACCGCGCGCCGTCGCCGAGGAGCGCGCCGACCAGCGCGGACGGGCGCCAGATCGACAGCGAACGGAAGCGGTCGAACACACCGGACACGCGGTCGGTGTTCAGCGCGCTGCCGGTGGTCATCGTGATCATCACGATGGTCTGCACGAGGATGCCCGGCTGCAGGTACTGCAGGTAGTCCCCGGTCGAGCCGGCGATCGCGCCGCCGAACAGGTAGGTGAACATCAGGGTGAGCATGATCGGGAACGCCGTCACGTCGATCAGCTGCTCGGGCAGGTGCTTCAGCTTGAGCAGCGTCCGCTTGCCGAACACCAGGGACGTCGTGAGCGGGCCCGGCCGCGGCGGCCGCGGGCGCGAGGTGAGCACCCCGCGCAGGTGCGCCAGCGCGAGTTCGTCCGCCGGGCGGGGCGGGGCCTGGACTTCCGTCACGTCAGCACGCCTTTCTCCTCGCTCGCCACCGGCTTCCCGGTCAGGGTCAGGAAGACGTCGTCGAGGCTCGGGTGGGTGAGGCCGAAGCCGGCGATGCCGATGCCCGCCCGCGACAGCCCGGCCAGGGCGGCGGACGCCTGGTCGGCCGCCCGTTCGGTGACCTGGGCCGTCAGCGTGCCCGGCTCCGCACCGGCGTGCACGGCGACGCCGAGTTCGACCGCGAGCACCCCGTGGGCCCGCTCGCGGTCGGCCGGATCGGTGAGCCGCAGGCGCAGCGCGGCCGAGCCGACCGACGCCTTCAGCTCCCCGGACGTCCCTTCCGCGATGACCCGGCCGTGGTCGATGACCGCGATCCGGTCGGCGAGCTGGTCGGCTTCGTCGAGGTACTGCGTGGTGAGCAGCACCGTGGTGCCGGCGGCGACCAGCGCGCGCACGATGTTCCAGACCTGGTTGCGGCTGCGGGGGTCGAGCCCGGTGGTCGGCTCGTCGAGGAACATCAGGTCGGGCGCGACGACCAGCCCGGCGGCGATGTCGGCGCGTCGCCGCATGCCGCCCGAATACGTCTTCACCGGGCGTGACGCGGCTTCGGTGAGCTCGAAGACTTCCAGGAGCTCGTCGGCCCGTTCCCGGGCTTCCCGGCCGCGGAACCCGAAGAGCCGGCCGAGCAGCACCAGGTTTTCGCGGCCGGTCAGGTCCTGGTCCAGCGAGGCGAACTGCCCGGTGAGGCTGATCCGCCCGCGCACCTGGTCGGCTTCGGTCACCACGTCGTGGCCGAGCACCCGCGCGGTGCCGCCGTCCGGGGGCAGCAGGGTGGACAGCATCCGCACCGTGGTCGTCTTCCCGGCGCCGTTCGGGCCGAGGATCGCGTAGACGCCGCCGGTGCGGACCACCAGGTCCACGCCGTCCACCGCGCGGGCCTTCCCGAACGTCTTGGTCAGCCCCGCCGCCTCGATGGCGAACTCGGTGCTCATGACTTCCGCGCCACCAGGTTCTCGAGGTGCTCGACCACACCGTCGACCCCGGGCAGGGCGAGCATCTCGCGGTGTGCGCGGCGCATCTCGGCCCGCACGTCGCCGTCACCGAGCAGCGCCGTCACGGTCTCCGCGATCGCGGCGCCGCTCTCCTCCGGGACCTTCTTGCCCAGCCCCATCTCCTCGGCGCGGGTGGCGTGGTACTCCTGGTCGCCCATCAGCGGCAGCCCGGCCATCGGAACGCCGGCGCCGACCGCCTCGCGGGTGCTGTTGTACCCGCAGTGGGTCAGGAACACCTGCGCGCACTGCAGCAGCAGCGGCTGCGGGATCCAGTCGTAGAGGTGCACGTTGTCACCCACCGGGACCTCGACCGGGTAGCCCCCGGTCGCGACCACCGCGTGGCAGTCCACTTCGGACAGTCCGCTGACGATCGCGGCGAGCGGCGTCGCCGCCTCCGGTGAGTGCTCGTCGGCCGCCACGCCCTGTTCGCGGATCGTCTTGACCATCCCGAGGGTGGTGCCGATCGACGCGATCACGAGGGGCTTGTCCCCGGACAGGGCCGCGACCTCCGCGGGCAGGCGCAGGTTGCGCTTGACGTCCAGCGGCTGCCGGTAGGCGAACGCCTGCGGCGGCGAGTAGTTGGCGAAGGAGTAGCGGTGCGGCATGCAGTCGATGCGGCCGTTGCGGTAGATCGCGTTGCGGTCGGTGCTCTCCGGCAAGCCGACCTCGGCGCGGCGCTCGTTGAGCAGCGGCAGCAGGCCGTCCGGGTCGAGGGAGTTGCCCGCGCCGGACGGCACGGACAGCAGCGGCACGTCCAGCGCCTCGGCGATCAGGCAGCCCGACAGCTCGGAGCCGTCCCGCAGGACCAGGTCCGGCGCGAAGTCCTTGGCGAGCGGGAAAGTCTTCTCGTAGGCGGTGGTGACGTGCTTCTCACCGGCGAACGAGATCATGTCCAGCCGCTCGTCCGGCACCCCGCCGTTGTGGATGGCGGAGTACTCGCGGATGTTCAAGATGACCTCGCCGAGGTCCGGCATGGTGACCTGGACGTTCACCGGCTCACCGTCGTAGGTCGGCACCAGGTACTCCGAGGTGGCGACGAGGATCTCGTGCCCCGCCTCCGCCAGGCCCCTGGCGATCGGGAGTATCGCCCTGGCGTGCGAGGGCGAGCCGGTCACAGTGCACAGAACCCGCACGATCTACACCTTCCCTTGTGGATGATGGTTCGGACCCTAGGTCGGCGGCCACGCCCGGCGACACCCTTACGCACCCCTACGCGACGGCGGGCTCCCGCAGGGCCGGGCGCAGCAGCGAGACGACCGCCGGCAGGTGGTGGTCGAGGTAGAAGTGCCCGCCGCGGAAGGTGTGCAGCACGAACTCCCGGCGGGTGTGGTGCTCCCAGGCGGCGATCTCCGCCACGGTGACCCGCGGGTCCTCGGTGCCGGTCAGCGCGGTGATCGGGACGTCCACCGCGGCGCCGGCGGTGGGCTCGTACGTCTCGACCGCGCGGTAGTCGGCCCGGATCGCCGGCAGCACCATGCGCACCAGTTCGTCGTCACCGAACAGGGCGGCGTCCGTGCCGGCCAGCGCCCGGACCTCGCGGATGAGCTGGTCGTCACCGAGCAGGTGTGACGTGCCGCCGCGATGCGCCGACGGCGCCGCGCGGCCGGAGACGACGACGGCCGCAACCGCGGACCGCAGCCGCAGCGCCACTTCGAACGCCACCGTGGCGCCCATGCTGTGCCCCAGCAGTGTCATCGGCCGGTCGTCGGCGCCGGCCAGCACCGCGGCGATCTTCTCGGCCAGCTCCCCGATGCCGGCCGCGAACGGCTCGGCGCGCCGGTCCTGACGGCCGGGGTACTGCACGGCGACCACTTCCGCCGGGCCGTCGGGATCCGCGGCGAACACCTTCGCCATCCGGTAGAAGTAACTGGCCGAACCGCCGGCGTGCGGGAAGCACACCAGCCGGTGGCCGGCCCCGGGCCGCCGGTGGAAACTCCGGATCCAGCTGCTTTCGTGCACGGCACTCCCCTTCTCCCAGTGGTTTCCCCGGCAGATTCGCAGGACGCGCGGACCGGGGACAACCCCTACCGAATACCGCGTCACCCCTGATCGGCGCCATTCACGAATAGGAGCCGATCACCTTGACACTGCGTTCCGCGAACCTGCATCCTCGAGAGACGCAGAACACATTATCTGCATTCTTGCCCCTCGAAACCGAACCCACGGAGGACGAACCATGTCGAAGATCACGGTCACGCTTTCCGGCGGTCCCGCCGAGCTGATCGAGCGCCACCGCGAGTGGACGGTCGGCAGCATCGGCGACGTCGCCAAGGTCAGCTACGGCGCCGGCTACGAGCACTTCACCCACGAGGGGGAGTTCACCACGACCACCGGCGGCGCCCAGGTGCCGGTGTTCACCTGGTGCGGCCGCACCCGGGTCGCCGAGTGATCGGTTAGGGGTGGCCAGGGGTATCCGGCCGCACGCGGCGGCGAATACCTTCGGCACGGGCACGATGTATCCGTCCATGTTCATCGCCATTCTTTCTCGTGCTCGGCCACCGAATTCGATCCGGCCCGCAGAAAGGCACGATCGCTCATGACTACCTTCCCCCTCGAGCGTCCGCGGGAGAACGGGACGCTTTCCGGACCCTTGACGATGTTCGGGCCGGACTTCCCGTTCGCCTACGACGACTGGCTCGCCCACCCCGGCGGCCTGGGCACCCTGCCCGACGGGGTCCACGGCACCGAGGTGGCCGTCATCGGCGGCGGCATCGCGGGCCTCGTCGCCGCGCACGAGCTCCTCCGCCTGGGCCTGCGCCCGGTCGTCTACGAAGCGGAACAGCAGCTCGGCGGCCGGATGCGCTCGGCGGCCTTCGACGGCCACCCGGATTCGGTCGCCGAGCTCGGCGCCATGCGGTTCCCCGTGTCGGCGACCTCGCTCTACCACTACATCACCGAAGCGGGCCTGGACACGAAGGCGTTCCCGAACCCGCTCGACCCGGCCACGCCGAGCACGGTGATCGACCTGGAGGGCCGCACGACCTGGGCGCGCACCGCCGCCGACCTGCCGTCGGTCTACCAGCAGGTGTCCGACGCCTGGGACAAGGCACTGCAGGAGAACGCCGAGCGCCCGGCGATCGAGGACGCCATCCGCCGCCGGGACGTCGGCAGCATCAAGGCCATCTGGAACAGCCTCGTCTCCCGGCTCGACGACCAGTCCTTCTACGAGTTCATCGCGAACTCGACGTCCTTCTCCTCCTTCCGCCACCGCGAGATCTTCGGCCAGGTCGGCTTCGGCACCGGCGGCTGGGACACCGACTTCCCCAACTCGATCCTGGAGATCCTGCGGGTGGTGTTCAGCGGGGCCGACGACGAGCAGCGCAGCATCGTCGGCGGCTGCCAGCAGCTGCCCGAGCGGCTCTGGACGCACCGCCACCGCGGCCTCGCCCACTGGCCGGACGGGACGTCGCTCGCCGAGCTGCACGGCGGGCAGCCCCGACCGGGCGTCGCGCGCATCGAGCGTGCCGGCGAGGCGATCACGGTGCGGGACACCTGCGGTGACGCGCGGACGTACCCGGCGGTGGTCTTCACCCCGCACGTCCGGCTGCTCACCACCCGGATCCGCACCGACGAAAGCCTGCTGTCGCGTCCACTGTGGACCGCGGTGGAGCGCACCCACTACATGGGCTCGTCCAAGGTCTTCGTGCTCACCGACCGGCCGTTCTGGCGTGACCTCGACCCCGGCACCGGCCGAGACACGCTGAGCATGACGCTGACCGACCGCGGGCCGCGCAGCGTCTACCTGATGGACGACGGCCCGGACCGGCCCGGCGTGATGTGCCTGTCCTACACCTGGAACGACGACTCGGCGAAGCAGGCCACGCTCGACGACGGCGAGCGGATCGACAGCATCCTGGCCGCGCTGGAACGCATCTACCCCGGCGTCGACATCCGCGCCCGCCTGGTCGGCCCGCCGATCACCGTGACGTGGGAGAACGAGCCGAACTTCAACGGCGCGTTCAAGGCGAACCTGCCGGGCCACTACCGCTACCAACGGCGGTTGTACACCCATTTCATGCAGCAGGAGCTGCCACCCGAACAGCGGGGTTTCTTTCTCGCCGGAGATGACATATCTTGGACAGGCGGTTTTGCGGAAGGCGCCGTGACAACGGCGCTGAATGCGGTCTGGGGCGTACTGAACCACCTCGGCGGCACCACGGTTCCGGGCAATCCGGGACCGGGTGACCTCTTTTCCGAACTCGCCCCGGTGGACCTGCCGATGGAGTGAATGGCCATCACAAGCGCCACCCCGGAGCAGGCGCTCACTCCCCCGGCGCCGAACTCGGGGGCATGACAGCAGCCGGGCACGCGAACCGCGTGCCCGGCTGCTGTCTATCCAGGTCAGGGGCGGTTTCAGCGCTCGGTTCCCCCGGTCGACGGGGGCCGGCTCCCCCCTTCGCGGCCGCCGGACCTCCACCCGGATCTCCACCGTGCGGAGGTCCTGCTCCACCCGGGTGGAGCAGTAGTGTCCAACGTGTCGGAAGCAGTCGGAACCGGCGGAGGAAAGCATCCGGAAACGGGTGCCGGGACAGTCATACGGAGGAAATCTGCCATGGGTGAAGTAATCGGTTTCATGCTTCTCCGCTTCGCCATGATCGGCGGCGGAATCATCTTGCTCCTGCTGCTCATCGGCGTTGTCGTGTTCGCCCTCAAGAAGACGGGCCGGTTCGACCAGGCGAAGCAGATGGTGGAGCCGGTCGTGCGCAACAAGCTGAACAAGAGCCAGGGTTACAAAGGCGCACTCGGCACCAAGGCGCTCGACTACCTGAGCGAGCGCGAGAAGCAGGGCAACGTCAAGCACAAGGAAAACGACTGACCCAGCCGGAAACGGCTGACGGGGAGGCACCACCATGAACACCACCACCGTCCTCGCGGACACCAGCATGAGCGACGTCATGGACCTCATGTTCGAGCGGTACCTGATCATCGGCGGCGTCGCGCTGCTCGCGATCCTGCTCCTGGGCGTCATCGTCCTGATGTTCAAGAAGAAGAGCTAAGGACCATGCAGGGCTCCGGCGACGAGGACACCGAACTGGGGCTGGCCGAACGGGTCGCACCGGGGTGGCTCGTCGTCCAGGTCATCAGCACGCTGCTGCTGCTCGGCGCGTTGCTGACGGCGCGGGCGTCCCCGCTGGTGTGGACGGTCTGCGGCGTCAGCTTCCTCTGCTGGCTGCTGTTCGCGCTGTCCGACCGGACGTGGCCGCGGCTCTCGACCGCCTCGCTCGCCCTGTGCTCGGTCCTGCCCACGCTCGTGGTCGGGTGGAGCACCGACGGCACCGCGATGCTGATGGCCGGCGTCCCGCTCGGCGTGTTCGCGGCGCTGGCCGGGGTCAGCGCGAACCTCATCATCGCCTTCGCCGGGCTCGAAGTCGGCGTGGTCGTGGCCAGTTGCGCGCTCGCCCACCAGTCGTGGGTGACGATGCTCGGCTACGCGATCGTGATGCTGATTTCCACGCTGTTCGGGTTGAACCGGCGGCAGTACCAGGTCCAGGCGCACCAGGCGGAACTGCTGCTCGAGCAGACGCGCCTGATGCACGACGAACACGCCAAAGCCGCGGCGCTGCAGGAACGCGCCCGCATCGCAAGGGAGATCCACGACGTGCTGGCACATTCACTCGGCGCCTTGAGTGTGCAGCTGGATCTCGCCGAAGGACTGCTGAGTGTCAAAGGTGACCGCGAAGCCGCGCTGGAGCGGCTGCGCCGGTCCCGGCGCCTGGCGAACGAAGGCCTGAACGAGGCCCGGCGGGCGGTTGCCGCGCTGCGGCACAACTCGCCGCCGTTGCCGGCTTCGCTGCAGGAGCTGGCTTCCGAACACGAGGCCGACCACGGTGTGCCGGTCACCTTCGAGTCCACCGGCACCGCGCGTCCGGTGCGGCCGGAGACCGCGATCTCCTTGCTGCGCGCGGGTCGTGAGGCGCTGACCAACGCCGCGAAGCACGCACCCGGCGCCCCCATCGGCATGGTGCTCGACTATTCGGCGGCGAAGGTGACCCTGCGGGTGCACAACGAGCCGGTGTCCGTTCCGCCGCAACAGGTCGCCGAGCCTTCGGGGTACGGCCTCGTCGGGATGGGCGAACGGCTGGCGCTGGTCAGCGGCTCCCTGGTCGCCCGGCCGGCCGACTCGGCCCGCGGCGGCTGGCTGGTCACCGCCGAGGTCCCCGAATGAGCGACCAGGCGATCCGCGTGATCGTCGCGGACGACCAGCAGATCATGCGCGAAGGCCTCGTCGCGTTGCTCGACCTGATGGACGGCATCGAAGTCATCGGCAACGTCGGCAACGGCGAAGAGGCGCTGCGGGTGATCGCCGAAGACCCGCCCGACGCGGTCCTGATGGACCTGCGCATGCCGGTGCTCGACGGCATCGAAACCACCCGGCGCATCGCCGCCGAGCACCCCGGCATCGCGGTGCTCGTGCTCACCACCTACGTCGACGACGAGTCGATCGCCGCCGCGCTGCACGCGGGCGCCAGAGGTTACGTGACCAAGGACGCCGGCCGCGAGCAGATCGCGGCCGCGTTGCGCGCCGCCGCCGCGGGGCAGATCACCTTCGACGCCGCCGTTTCGCAGCGGCTGGTCGCCGCGTTCAACCACACCGGGACCGCCGCGGTGAGCACACCGCCGCCCCCGCGCACCGGAATTCCCGGTTTGACGACCCGCGAGTCCGAAGTGCTCTCCCACATCGCCCGCGGGCTGAGCAACGCCGAGATCGCCACCGCCATGCTGATCGGTGAGGCGACCGTGAAAACGCACGCCAACAATGTTTTCATGAAAATCGGCGTGCGCAACCGCAGCGAGGCGGTACGGTACGTCTACCAGCACGGACTCGCCGACTAATCCGCGCACCCCTATTTTCACCGGCGCCGATCCAGGGGCCCGCTAGGGGTCGCCGAATCCCGGCAGGGGTTGTCCGGCATTCATTACGCTGACTAGCCTTTCGTTCGTTCCCGGAATTCCGGGAATGCGCACCGCCCGCATCCCGCGTGCATTCCGGGAAAAATCCGGCGGGCCGACGACGAAAGAGCCGGCGCTGATGACCAACGAGAGTTCACGACACCCGTTCGGGCTGTCCACGGGCGACCAGGTGCTCGTTGTCGCCCCGCACCCCGACGACGAAACCATCGGCCCCGGCGGCACCGTCGCGCGACTGGCCGCCGCCGGCATCGGCGTGCACGTCCTGTGCGTGACGGTGCGGGCCGCCAAGATGTGGGGCTCCCACAGCGATCCGAACACCCGGCTCGCCGAGTTCGAAACCGCGTGCAAGGCGCTGGGCGTCACCACGCAGACGATCGCCTGGGTCGACGAGACCGGCGACCTCGACATCACCGTCAAGCAGCGTGACCTGGTCAACCTCATCGAAAAGCACGAGGAGTGCTCGCTGTCGGCGGTGCGGCCGAAGGCGTTGATCATCCCCGCGGCCGGTGGTTACCACCAGGACCACCAGGCGGTGTTCCGCGCCGCTTTCGCCGCCGCCCGGATCCAGGGCCCCGGCCTCAAGCCGACCCCCGAGATGGTGCTCGGCTACCGCGGTGTCGAGGACCGCTGGTCCGCCGACTCGGAGCCGTGGTGGGTCCACGTCGACACCTCCGCGCACTGGGGCGACAAAGAAGAAGCGCTGCGCGCTTATGGCACCCAGATGCGGCCGGGCAACCAGCCCCGGTCGCTGAACCACGTCCGGACCATCGACGCCGCCACCGGCGGGTCGCACTGCTGGGAATACGGCGAATCGTTCGTGCCGTACCGGATGTCCTGGTAACCGCTCGCGAATCAAACCAACTGAGAATCCGAGGATATCGCCATGGCTGACACCGATCGGCATATCGTAATTCTGGGGATCGGGTACACCGGTCTGCCCTTGGCCGTCGCGCAGGCGCGCCTCGGCCGTCAGGTCATCGGTTTCGACATCAACGCCGAGCGCGTCGACGCCGTCAACGCGCTGCGGTCGCCGGTGGACACCGTGCTCGACAGCGAACTGGCCGAAGTGGCCGGAAACCTCAGCGCCACGCTCGATCCGTCCGTGCTCGCCGAGGCCGACGTCGTCGTCGTGTGCGCGCCGACCCCGGTCCGCGAGGACGACCAGCCCGACCTGGTGCCGCTGGAGTCCGCGGTGGCCACCGTGCGGGACCACCTGAAGCCGGGCCAGCTGGTGATCGTGGAGTCCACCACCTACCCGGGCACCACCGACGCGCTGCTGCTGCCCATCCTGGAGGAGTCGGGCCTGCTGGCCGGCGTCGACTTCGACCTCGCGTACTCGCCCGAGCGGATCGACCCGGGCAATGCGAAGTTCGACCTGAGCAACACCCCGCGCCTGGTCGGCGGGCTGACCGACGCCTCGCGCGACCGCGCGGCGGACTTCTACCGCGGCGTCACCCTCGTGCACCTGACCAAGGGCATGCGTGAGGCCGAGGCGGCCAAGATCCTGGAGAACACGTTCCGCCAGGTGAACATCGCGCTGGTGAACGAGTTCGCGCAGCTGTGCCACAGCATGGAGCTCGACGTCTGGGACACGATCCGCGCGGCGGCGACCAAGCCGTACGGGTTCAAGGTGTTCTGGCCGGGTCCGGGGGTCGGCGGGCACTGCATCCCGGCCGACCCGCTGTACCTGGTGCACCACGCCACCACACTCGGGCTGCGGTTCAAGATGGCGGAGACGGCGCACAACGTGAACAAGGGCATGCCGCTCTGGGTGGCCGACCGCGTGTGCAAGCACCTGGAGGACAACTCCGTCGCGGTCGACGGGGCCAAGGTCCTGGTGCTGGGCGTCACCTACAAGCCGGACGTCGCCGACACCCGGGAGACACCGGCCGAGCCGATCATCCAGCAGTTCCGCGACCGCGGCGCCGACGTGTCGTTCCACGACCCGTACATCGACGTGTTCGGCGGCCTGCAGTGTGTCCCGGACCTCGGCGCGGCGCTGGCCGCGGCGGACCTGGTCGTGCTGCTCCAGCCGCACCGGGAGTACACCGCCGAGGTGCTCGGCGGCGCGGCCCGGCTCTTCGACACGACCGGCGCCGCCACCGGCGTCACCACGGTGACCAGCCTGTAGTTCCGCCCTCCCCGAGAGCCGCCTTGACAGCGTCCGACGCTGTTCAAGGCGGCTTTTCGTTTTGGCGGAAGAGTTGCCCGCCTGCCTTGTAAAATTTCTGTCGGGTGGCAGGCGAGCATGTTCCCGCTCAGTGGGCCCCGGGGAATTCCCGCCCCCTTTTCCCGCCGTTCTCGTTTCGGGCCCGGCCGTGACACCATGACGTCCGGCGTCACCGGAAAGGCCGGCCGCCGGGGGTGGAGAGGCAAAATCCCCCCTCGGCCTCCCCCGGACGTTTTGCCCGGTTCAGGGGTACCGGTGCGGGGTGACACCCCTACCGGACCCCTATCGTCGAGGTTCGATCGAAGATCTGGGTCACAACGATCGAGGTCGTCCGGGGTGGAGACCCCGAGAGCCGGTCGCCACCCGAGGTGGAGCCCAGTTCTAGTCCGAACGGGTGATGGTAGTTCACTCCCGGTCAAGGATTTGTCCCCGACGGTGACTAATTCGCAACGCCCCGACCTGGAGATCATCTCCGAAAACCGCACCGAGCCAGGGTCGCCGGCCCGTCTCCGCCCTTGGTGGCAGACACTCTGGGTAGTCTTCGACCCGAGCTTCGACCACGGAGCGCGTCAGTTTAGGCCGAACGAGTTAGACCCTCGATCGATTCCGACGGAGTGCCCGATTCGACCCATTCATCCCGCCTGCTCCGCTCGTGCACTCTGCACCCCTCCGTGACGGCCTTGCCACCAACCGTCAAAAATCGGGCCCAGCTGACGCTCCGAAGCCAGATTTTCACTCTTTCGGGTGATTGAGTGGATCGATCTCCCCGTCGAGAACCGCGAAAAACGAACGCTTTTCACCCTGGGGAAAGCTGCGTCCGACGGTGATGGGACGAACACGCCGACGCCTCCACCTGCGCTGGTCAACCTCTGCCGAGGCGACTACGTTTGTTTTTGTCGAAGAGAACGTCGTTGATGGTTACGAGCTCTTCGTCACCGGAAGTAACTGGGGATAGCAAGCTACGCCGAAGGTTGTCACTGGGGTGGTCACACACCTTCGGCGGGGAACATCACTGGGGTGATAGGCACATGGCTTTGGTGGAACGGGAAAAGGTTCTAGACAGTCTGATCGAGCTCCTCGACGAAAGCCGCCGTGGCAACGGGGTCGTGGCGCTCCTGACCGGGGGCGTGGCCAGCGGCAAGACCAGCCTCCTCCGCCGGTTCTCCGAACGGGCCGGCGACTCGGGGGCGCTCGTGCTGAGCGCCTGCGGCTCGTTCGCGGAAGAGGACGTGCACCTGGGCATGCTGGACCAGCTGTTCGGCAACCCGCTGCTCCCGCCCGAAACCGTCACGCAGGCCCACCGGATCATGGGCTCGGCGGCGGACGCGGACACGAACAACGGCCTGCGCTTCGACGCGCGGATCGCGCACGGCATCTGCGTGGCGCTGCTCGAGCTGTCCAAGGAGCGGCCGCTGGTGATCATGGTCGACGACATGCAGTTCGCCGACCGGGCGTCACTGCGCACACTGCTCTACATCCAGCACCGCATCGGCGTGTCGCGCATCCTGATGATCCTGACCGAGAGCGCGAGTGCCCGGCCGGCCCGGTCGCGGCTGCACTCGGAGATCATCCGGCAGCCGCACGCGCGGCACCTGACCGTGCCCCCGCTGTCGGTCGGCGGGGTCGCGCAGGTGCTGGCCGAGCGGCTGGGCACGGAGGCGGCCGGCCGGCTGGCCGGGGCGTGCCACCGGCTCACCGGCGGCAACCCGCTGCTCACGCACGCGCTCGCCGACGACTACGAGTCGGCGGGCGGGACGGAGCCGACCATCGGGATCGCGTACGAGCACGCGGTGCTGAGCTGCCTGCACCGCAGCCCTTCGCACCTGGTGCGGACGGCCCGGGCGGTCGCGGTCCTCGACGGCCACGGCGACGAGGAGGACCTGGCGCAGATCCTGCGGCTCGACCAGTCCAAAGTGGCCGCGGCGCTCCACATGCTCGAGCACAGCGGCTTGATCGAGCACCACCGGTTCCGCCACGAGCGGGCCGCGAAGGCCGTCCGGGCCGAGCTGCCCGAGGCGGACGCCCGGGCGCTCAACCTCGAGGTCGCGCGGCGGCTGCACCAGCAGGGCAAGCCGGACGGTGTGGTCGCGGACTACCTGCTGCGCGGCGGGGCGGCCGAGCCGTGGTCGCTGCCGGTGCTGTGGAACGCGGCGCAGGAAGCGCTGCGGGACGACCGGGCCGAGGTGGCGGTGGCGTGCCTGACGCTGCCGAAGCCGGCGGACCTGGGGCCGCGCGAAGCGGCCGCGTTCACCGCCCGGCTGGTCCAGATCCAGAACCGGACCAACCCCGCGGCGGCGGCGATGCGGCTCGGCCCCCTCGGCGAGTCCTTCGACCAGGGGCACCTGAGCACCCAGCACACCGCCGACTACGTCTACTCGCTGCTGTGGCACGGCCGGCTCGACCGGGCCGCCACCGTGCTGGGCCGGCCCGAGGCGGAGTGCTTCACGGACAACCAGTGGGTGCGCGTCTGGTACCCGGAGGTGGCGGGCGAACGCCGTCGCGACCGCGGGGCGGCCGGCTACGACGGCACGTGCTCGGGCCAGGCGCTCAGCCTCGCGCTGTCGTCGAAGTACCGCGACGAGGCCCTGGCGGCCGCCGAGCAGGTGCTGGAGAGCTGCTGGCTGATCGAGGTCCCGCAGCTGGAGGAGGTCGTCGCGGCCCTGCAGGCGCTGATCCTCGCCGGCGAGCCGCACCGCGCGGACCGCTGGTGCGACGAGCTCCTGCGGATGAAGGCGGTGCAGAGCTCGCCGACCCTGCGCGCGGTGATCACCGACGTCAAGGCCGGCGTGGCGCTGCGGCTGGGTGACCTGCACGCGGCCGAGCGGTGCGCGCGGGAGGCGTTGACGATCCTGCCGGCGCAGAGCTGGGGCACGCTGATCGGCCTGCCGCTGGCGCACCTGGTCGACGCGCTGACCAGGATGGGCCGGTACGAGGAGGCGGCGGCCGAGCTCAAGCGGGACATCCCGCCGGGCATGCGGCGCACGGGGTTCTGGCTGCAGTACCTGACCGCGCGCGGCAACCACTACCTGGCGACGGACCGGCTGCACGCGGCCCTCGAGGACTTCGCGACGGTCCGGACGCTGGCCGTGCGGTGGGAAATCGATCACCCGGAGCTGGTCCCGTGGCGTCTGAGCGCGGCCAAGGCGCACGCGCGCCTGGGCCACGCCGACCAGGCCCGCAAGCTCCTGCGTGACCAGCTGGAGCGGTGCGGGGACGAGCGGGTCCGCGCCCACGCCGTGTGCCTGCGGGCGCTGGCCGAGGTGAGCGAGTTCAAGGAGCGTCTCCCGATGCTCCGCAAGGCGGCGGAGCAGCTCCAGACCTGCGACGACCGGTACGAGCTGGCCCACGTGTTCGCGGCGCTCAGCGAGTGTGCGCAGATGCTGGGTGACTACAACCGGGCCCGCACGGCGCAGCGCCGGGCGGTCCAGCTGGCGAAGTCGTGCGGCGCGGATCCGTTGTGGCGGAGCCTGACTCCGGCCGGGGCGCCGGCGGTGACCGAGCAGGCGCCGGAGGATCTGAGCCCGTCCGCGCTCAGTGCGGCGGAGCAGCGGGTCGCTTCACTGGCGTCGCTGGGGCACACGAACCGGGAGATCGGGCGGAAGCTGTACATCACCGTTTCGACGGTGGAGCAGCACCTGACCCGGGTGTACCGGAAGCTGAACATCAATCGGCGGACCGAGCTGCCGAGCGGGCATCGGTGGCTGTCGCACGCCAGTGAGGTGGAGCAGATGCCGCGTCACGAAGTGGTTTCCTGGTAGGACGGAGTGGCGGGCCGCGGTTCCTTCGGGGACCGCGGCTTTGCCATGTCCGGCGGCCGAGGGCATCACGCGTGATCGAAGGGACGACTCGCGTACACGGGCGGACAACACGCGTACCCAGGTGGACGACTCGCGTACCTGGAGGGTCGGCTCGCGTACCCGGAGGGTCGGCTCATGTGCCTGGAGGGTCGGCGGCAGTGATGCAGTGAACGACCCTTTCACCTCGTCGGACGAGGTGAAAGGGTCGTTCATGACGTCCGGGCTGCCCCCGACGTAGGGGTTACAGCGTGGCGAGCCAGCTGTTCACCTGGTGGGCGGTGGAAGCCGCGTGTTCGCGCATCATCGTGAAGTGGTCGCCCGGGGTGTCCGCGACGGAACTGCCCGGGGTTTCCCACGTCGCCTGCCAGTCCGGGCGGCCGGACCACGACGGCAGCGGGGACGAAGCCCGCAGCAGAAGTGTCGGTGTGGCAAGGGAAGAAGGCGTCCAGCCGTCGAAGATCTCCAGGTAGCCGCCCATCGCCGTCAGGCGGGCGTCACCGACCGATGCGCCGGACATCTCCCCCGTCAGCTCGCCCTGGACGTCGGCCAGGACGTCCGCGCTCTGCAGGTACGTGTCCAGGAGCACCACTCCGCGAGGAGCAGCACCGCGGGTCTCCAGCAACCGCGCCAGTTCGTGCGCCACCGGGCCACCGGACGAGTGGGCCGCCAAGGCGAACGGACGTCCCTCGGTGTGCCGCAGCAGCACCTCGGCCAGCACGGAAACCAGCGCCGGCACGGACGACGGCAGCGGCTCACCCGAGTGGTAGCCGGGCAGGGTCAGCACCGACGTGTCCCGCAGATCCCGCAAGGCCGCGGCGAACCGCGCGTACTCCTGCGGCCCGGACATCGCCAGCACGGACGGCACGCAGATCAGCTCGGTCCCGTCGCCGCCCTTGGCGAGGCGGACCACGTCGACACCGTCGGGCTGCGCGCCGGCCTCGAACGCCGGGCGGAACCGGGCCGCGCGGGCCAGGAGCTCGACGAACTCGCCGAACCGGCCCGTCCGGCCGGCTTCCGCCAGCATCGGACCGAACAAGCCCGCGGGCTCCGGAGCCGGCTGGACCGGCGAAGTCAGCGCTGAAGCCACGGTCTGGGCGACGTCGAGGACCGTCGGCTGCTCGAACACCAGCGTCGCCGGCAGGGTCAAGCCGGTGGCGCCGTTGATCCGGTTGCGCAGCTCGACGCCGGTCAGCGAGTCAACCCCCAGCTCCAGGAACCGGGCGCCCGCTTCGATCTCGGTGCTGTCGCCGTGGCCGAGCACGTCGGCTAGGTGCCCGCGCACCAGGTCGACCACGAGCTTCTCCACCTCCGCCGGGTTCGCGCCCGCGATCCGCGTGCGGAACTGCGAGGACGACGCCACCTTGCGCCGGGCGGGTGCCTGCACCAGGCCACGCAGCAGCGGCGGCACGTCACCGTCCTGGGCACGCAGGATCGCCGGGACGTCCAGCCGGATCGGCACCGACAGCACCTGTTCCCCGGCGAGCGCCGCGTCGAACAGGGCGAGGCCCGACCCGGTGGACAGGCCGCCGCCGGAGACCGCGGCCGTGGACTCGCCGCGTTCTTCCCACAGGCCCCACGCCATCGAGTGCGCGGGCAGTCCCGAAGCGCGGCGGTGTTCGGCGAAGGCGTCGAGGAAGACGTTCGCCGCCGCGTACGCGCCCTGGCCCGGGTTGCCGAAGACGCCTGCCGCGGACGAGAACAGCACAAACGCCGCCAGGTCCATCCCGGCCGTCAGGTCATGAAGGGCCACCGCCGCGTCGACCTTCGCGCGCAGCACGCGCTCCAGCCGGTCCGGGGTGAGGCTGCTGACCAGGCCGTCGTCGAGAACCACGGCGGAGTGCACAACGGCGGTGAGCGGGTGTGCCGCAGGGATCGTCCGCAGCACTTCGGCCAGGCGATCGCGGTCGGCGGTGTCACAGGCGGCGATCGTGACCGTGGCGCCGAGCGCGGCCAGGTCGGCCGACAGCGCGTTGGCGCCGGGTGCCTCGGGACCCCGGCGGCTGACCAGGAGCAGGTTGCGGATGCCGTACGACGTGACCAGGTGCCGGGCCAGCAGGGCGCCCACCGCGCCCGTGCCGCCGGTGATCAGCACGGTGCCGTCGGGGTCCAGGCTCGCTGCCGACTCGGGCGGCGGAGTCTTCGCCAGCCGAGGGGCGAGCACAACGCCTTCGCGCAGGGCCAGCTCGGGTTCATCGGAGCTGAGCGCCGCGCGCAGCACCCCGGCAGGACCCTCGTCGAGGTCCACCAGGCCGAACCGGCCAGGCTCTTCCGCCGACGCCGAACGCAGGAGCCCGCGGGCCGTCGCGGCGGCCACCCCGCGGGTGACCACAACAAGCTTGCTGCCGGACGGTCCTTCGGCCAGCCAACGCTGGACGAGGGAGAGTGCCGACCGAGCCGCGTTCCCCGCCGCGGCGGCGAGGTCCGGACCCGATGAGTCCACTGTGGCCAGCAGGACGGCCGGCGCCGACACCATCGACTCGACCACCGGCAGACCGAGGCCGAACCGGTCCGGGCCCAGCACCGCGGCATCCACAGTGGACTCCGGCACCGTCACCGGCGTCCAGTCCACCTGGTACAACGGATCGAGCCCGGTCGACGGCAGATCCCGCGTTTGCACCGCATCCACGGAAAACACCGGAGCACCAGACGAATCCGCTGCCTCCAGCCGCATCCCCGACGCCCCCGGCGAGAGCCGGACCCGCAAGGAAGTGGCAGCAGATGACAGCACCCGCACCCCGCTGAACGAGAACGGCAGCCCAGGACGTCCGTCACCGAGCAACCCACCCAGCAGAGCCCCGTGCAAAGCAGCATCCATCAGCGCCGGATGAACGGCGAACCCGTCCGAAGCGGACTCGAGATCAACCTCGGCGAACACCTCGTCCCCCCGCCGCCACGCGGCGCGCAGCCCCTGGAACGCCGGCCCGTACACCAGGCCGATCGCCGAAAGCTCGGCGTAGATGTGGTCAAGATCCACCGGCGAAGCGTCCGCGGGCGGCCACGAAGCATCGAAGGTTACCGGCGGAGAAGTCGGAACCAGCGAACCCGTCGCGTGCAGAGTCCACGAAGAACCCTCGGTCCGCGAATAGATGTCCACCGACCGCGTGTCTCCGGCCGGGCCCAGTGCCAGGTGCAGCTGCACCGAAGACTCGGGAGGCAACACCAGCGGAGCCGCCAGGGTGAGATCGGCGAGAGTTCCGTAGCCCCACTCGGCACCAGCGGAAATGGCCATCTCGACCAACGCGGTGCCCGGCAGCAGCACGGCGTCCATCGCCGCGTGGTCGGCCAGCCACGGGTGCGTGGCCAGCGAAACCCGGCCGGTGTAGCGCACCGCGTCCGACTCCGGGAGTGGCATCGCCGCGCCCAGCAGGGGGTGGCCGGTGCCGGTGAGGCCCGCGGCCGCGACATTGCCGGACTTCAGCGTGCCCAGCCAGTAACGCTGCCGCTGGAAGCGGTACGTCGGCAGGTCGGCGAGCCGGCCGTCGATCGCGCCGGCCCAGTCGACGGCCGCGCCGTGCACGTGGGCCTCGGCCAGGGCCGCGAGGAAGCGGCCGCCGTCGTCGCGGCGCAGGGACGGGATCACCGCCGCCTCGGCGCCGGCGTCTTCGAGGGTCTGTCGGGTGGGCATGACGATCACCGGGTGCGGGCTGCACTCGACGAACACCGTGTGCCGGTCTTCGGCCAGCGCGGCGACCGCGGGCTGGTACAGCACCGGTTGACGCAGGTTGCGGTACCAGTACTCGGCGTCGAAGCCCGCCGTGTCCTGCACCGAGCCGGTGACCGTCGAGTACATCGGGATCGACGACCGCCGGGGCCGGATCCCGGCCAGGTTGCGCAGCAGGTCGTCGCGCAGGGCGTCGACCTGCGCGGAGTGCGCGGCGGTGTCGAGGCCGGGCACCCGCTTCGCCCAGACGCCGTCCGCTTCGCACGCTGCGAGGAACTCGGTCAGCGCGTCCGGGTTCCCGGAGACACCGCAGGAGGACGCGCTGTTGACCGTCGCGACCGACAGCCGGTCGCCCCACGGCTCGAGGCGCGGCGTCAGCTGGTCCTGGCTCAATGCCACGGTCGCCATCGCACCATGACCGGACAGCCGCGCCGAGACCTTGCTGCGCGCGGCGACGATCAGCGCCGCGTCGTCGAGGTCCAGGCCGCCGGCGACGTAAGCGGCGGCAACCTCACCCTGGGAGTGGCCGACAACGGCCGCGGGCTGGACACCGTGGGCCCGCCACAGCGCCGCCAGCGACACCATCACCGTGAACAGCACCGGCTGGATGACGTCGATGCGGTTCAGCTCGGGCGCGTCCGGTTCTTCCCGCAGCACAGCCAGGACCGACCAGTCGAGGTGCGCGTCGAACGCCTTTGCGCACTCCTCGGCGGCGTCGGCGAACGCGGGTGCCGACTCGAGCAGCGAGCGGGCCATGGCGGGCCACTGCGAACCCTGGCCGGGGAAGACGAACGCCACCTTGCCCTGGGCGCGGGCCACCCCGCGGAGCACCAGGTCGCTCGGCCGGTCGTCGATCAGCGCGTCCAGGCACGCAAGCGCATCCGAGCCGACGATCGCCGCGCGGTGGGCGAGCGCGGCTCGGCCCGTCGCGAGGGTGCGGGCGACGTCGGCGCGGTTGGACCCCGGAGCCAGCGACGCCCGCAAGGCCACCGCCTGGTCACGCAGCGCGGACGCCGTCTTGCCGGACAGGACCAGCGGGAAGTCGCCGTCGGCGGACTCGGCAACCGGCGAAGCAGCCTGTTCGAGGATGACGTGCGCGTTGGTGCCGCTGATCCCGAACGACGACACGGCCGCACGCCGCGGACGGTCGCTCTCCGGCCACGGCACGTTCTCCGGCACCAGCGCCACCGTGCCCGAACTCCAGTCCACATGGGACGACGGGTTCCCGGAGTGCAGCGTCCGCGGCACCACCCCGGCCCGCAGCGCCTGCACCATCTTGATGATGCCGCCGACACCGGCCGCGGCCTGCGAATGCCCGATGTTCGACTTCAGCGAGCCGAGCAGCAGCGGCCGGCCGGCGTCCCGGTCACGGCCGTAGGTGGCGAACAGCGCCTGCGCCTCGATCGGGTCGCCGAGCGACGTGCCGGTGCCGTGCGCCTCCACCGCGTCGACGTCCGAAGTGGACAGTCCGGCGTCGGCGAGCGCGGCCCGGATCACGCGCTGCTGCGAGGGGCCGTTCGGCGCGGTGAGGCCGTTGGACGCGCCGTCGGAGTTCACCGCCGAGCCGCGGACGACCGCGAGCACCCGGTGGCCGAGCCGCTGGGCGTCGGAAAGCCGTTCGACCACCAGCATCCCGGCGCCCTCGGCCATGCCGAACCCGTCGGCTTCCTCGGCGAACGCGCGGCACCGGCCGTCGCGGGACAGCGCCTTCTGCTGGCTGAAGCTGATGAACGCGTCCGGCTGGGCGACCACGGTGGCCCCGCCGGCCAGCGCCAGCGAGCACTCGCCGTTCCGCAGCGCCTGCGCGGCGAGGTGCAGCGTGACCAGCGACGACGAACAAGCCGTGTCAACACTGACCGAAGGGCCTTCGAGCCCGAAGGTGTAGGAGATGCGGCCCGAGGCGATGCTGGTGGAGTTGCCGAGCGCCGCGTGCGCTTCGGTCTCCGCCGGGATTTCCGTGGCGCCGCTGGCGTAACTGCTGTTCATCAGGCCGACGAACACGCCGACCTTGGCCCGCCGCAGCGACAGCGGGTTGATACCACCGTGCTCCAGCGCTTCCCACGACGTCTCGAGCAGCAGCCGCTGCTGCGGGTCCATGCCCAGGGCCTCGTGCGGCGAGATGCCGAACAGTCCCGCGTCGAACTCCGTGGCACCGTCGAGGAACCCGCCGTGCCGCGTGTAGGAGGCGTCCGTCCCGGCCGGGTCGTAGAGCCGCTCGAGGTCCCAGCCGCGGTCGGCGGGGAACTCCCCCACCGCGTCGGCGCCCTCGGAAACCAGCCGCCACAACGACTCCGGCGAGTCGACACCGCCGGGGAACCGGCAGGCCATCCCGACGATCACCACCGGGTCGTCCTCTTCGGCCTTGGCCAGCCGCTGCCGGGTCTGGTGCAGCTCCGTGGTCACCTGCTTGAGGAAGTGCCGGAGCTTGTCCTCGGTCGTGGTCATCAGGAGATCCCCAGTTCCTTGCCGATGAACTCGAACATTTCGTCGTCGCTGGCCGCGGAGATCCGGTCGGCGACGTCCTCGCCCCGGTCCTCGTCCCAGGTGCCGAGCAGCGCCGCCAGCCGGTCGCGGACCTGCTGACGCACGTCACCCTCGACGCCGGCGAGCGTGGCCTCCAGGCGGTCGAGCTCCGCGAGCACCGGCGGCGCCGCGGGCTCGGCCGGGGCCAGTTCCCCGTCGAGGTACTCGACCAGCGCGGTTGCCGTCGGGTAGTCGAAGACGAGCGTCGCGGGCAGGCGGATGCCGGTCGCCGCGCCGAGGCGGTTGCGCAGGTCCACCGCGGTCAGCGAGTCGAACCCGAGCTCGGTGAACGCCGCGCCCGGGTCGACCGGCGTGCCCGCCGCGAAGCCGAGCACCCGGCCCACTTCGGTGAGCACCAAGTCGCGCAGGACCTGCTCGCGCTCGGCGCCGGTCATCGGCGTGAGCCGCTGCCGCAGCGCGTCCGCCGAAGCCGCCGACGCCGCCGCGGCCGTGCGCAGGGACGTCGTCGAGCGGACAACACCGCGCAGCAACGGCGGGACCTCGGCCGACCGGGCGCGCAGCCCGGCCAGGTCGAGCTTCGCGGGCACCAGCACCGCCGCGCCGTGCGCGCGGGCCGTGTCGAACAGCGCAAGCCCTTCCGACGCGCTCAGTCCGGCACCCAGCCGCGCGCGGTCGGCGTCACTGAGGTCTTCGGTGAGCACGCTCGTGTCCGCCCAGAGGCCCCAGGCCAGCGAGCAAGCCGGCAGCCCCTGCGCGACGCGGAACTGCGCAAGCGCGTCGAGGTAGGTGTTGGCCGCCGCGTAGTTCGCCTGGCCGGGCGCACCGAACACACCACCGGCCGAGGAGAACAGGACGAACTCGGCGAGGTCGGCGTCCTTCGTCAGCTCGTGCAGGTTCCACGCCGCGTCGACCTTGGGCCGCAGGACGCGGTCCAGCTGTTCGTGCGTCAGGTTGGTGACCACGGCGTCGTCGAGCACCCCCGCGGTGTGGATGACCGCGGTCAGCGGGTGGTCGCCGAGGATGCCGTCGAGCAGCGCGGACAGCGCGTCGCGGTCGGCGGTGTCGCACGCGGTGATCGTCACCGACACACCCAGTCCGGTCAGCTCGGCGCTCAGTTCCTCCGCGCCCGGGGCGGAGGCACCGGACCGCGAGGTGAGCAGCAGGTGCCGGGCACCTTCGGCAGCGAGGTGCCGGGCGACCAGCGAACCCAGGACGCCCGTGCCGCCGGTGACGAGCACGGTGCCGTCGGGATCGAACGTCCGCGGCGTCACGACCGCTTCCGGCGTCCGGGTCAGCCGCGGAGCGAGCGCGGATCCCTTGCGCAGCAGCAGTTCCGGCTCGGTGCTCCGCAGCGCCGACGGCAACGCGGCCAGTGACTCCGCGGTGCCGTCCAGGTCGACCAGCGCGAACCGGTCACCGTGCTCGGACATCGCGGACCGCGTCAGGCCCCAGATCCCCGCGGTCGTGAGGTCGGTGACGTCCGGACCGGCGGCCAGCGCGGTCAGCAGCACCAGTCGTGCTTCACGATCGTCGGCGAGCCAGCTCTGGACGAGGTCGAGAGCCTCGCCGACGGACTGCGGCGCGGCCAAGACCGTCTCGGGTTCGGCAGTCGCGGGGAACATCGAAGCAACACCGTGGTGGTCGGCGCCCAGCAGGGCAACACCGGCCGGGTCCGCGGCGGGCAGGGCGACCGAAGTCCAGTCCAGCCCGAACAGCGTGTCGTTCGCGGTGACGGCGGACGCGCCGAGCTGCCGGACGTCGACCTCCGCGGACTCGACGGCTTCGATCTCGGCGACCGGCGCCCCGGCCGGGTCGGCGAGCTGCACCGCGACGATGTTCTTCGCGGCGGGCGAAAGCCGGGCGCGCAGCGTGGTCGCGCCGGTCGCGTGCAGGCTCACCCCGCCCCACGAGAACGGCAGCCGGATCACGTTCGGGTCCTCGCTCGGGGTGATGAACTCCCCCAGCGACATCGCGTGCAGCACGGCATCCAGCAGGGCCGGGTGCACACCGAAGCCCGACGCGCCTTCGCTGACCGGCTCGGGCAGCTCGACCTCGGCGTAGACGTCGTCGCCGGCGCGCCAGGCGGCCCGCAGGCCCTGGAACGCCGGGCCGTAGCCGAACCCGGTCGCGGCGAGTTCCTCGTAGAGGCCGTCGAGGTCGACCTCCTCGGCGCCGGCCGGCGGCCACGCGGTCAGCGCGAAGCCGGCTTCGGGCGTGGTCTCGGTGAGCAGGCCGGTGGCGTGCCGGATCCACGGGCCCTGGCTGTCCTCGTCGGCGCCGCGGGAGTGGATGTCCAGCTCGCCGCGCTCGCCGACGGTCACCTGGATCTGGACCGCGCCGCGGGCGGGCAGCATCAACGGGCTCTGCAGCGTCAGCTCGGCCACGTGCGGGCGGCCGGTGCGCGACCCCGCGTGCAGCGCGAGGTCGAGCAGCGCCGTGCCCGGCAGCAGCGGGTCGCCGTTGACCGCGTGGTCGGCCAGCCACGGGTGGCTGCCCAGGGACAGCTGCCCGGTGAACAGATGCGTGTCACGTTCGGGCAGGTCGGTGACACCGCTCAGGATCGGGTGGCCGCTGCGGTTGAGCCCGGCGGTGCGGCCGCCGCCCTGGCCCGGCGTCGGGGTCAGCCAGTAGCGCCGGTGCTGGAACGCGTAGGTGGGCACCGGGATCTGGCGAGCGCCGCTGCGGGTGAAGAAGGCCGACCAGTCGACGGAGCCGTGGTGCGCGTGCAGCTCGGCCGCCGACGTGAGGAACCGCCGCTGACCGCCGTCGCGGTGCAGGGTGCCCAGCACCGGGACCGGGCGGCCGGCGGTGGCCGCGGCGTCGGACAGCGGGCCGCCGAGCACCGGGTGCGGGCTGACCTCGACGAGGTGCGTGAAACCCTGCGCCAGCGCGGCCAGCACGGTGGAGTGGAACCGCACCGGGTTCCGGGTGTTCTCGAACCAGTAGTCCCCGGTGAGCAGCGTCGTGTCGATCGCTTCGCCGCGGGTCGAGGAGAAGAACGGGATGTCGGTGCCGACCGGGTTGACCCGCCGCAGCGCTTCGGTGATCTCCGCTTCGCACTGTTCGACGCTCGGGTGGTGTGACGCGAAGCCGACGTTGACCCGGCGGTAGCGGACACCGTCCCGCTCGCAGGCCGCACCGAAGCCGTCCAGCGCGGTGGTGTCGCCGGCGACGATGACCTGGGAAGGCCCGTTGACCACGGCGACCGTCAGGCCCCACGGCTCGATCGCCTCGGCGGCCTGCTCCGGCGTCATGAGCACCGAAGCCATTCCGCCGGTGCCTTCCAGCGCGAGCAGGGCCTGGGCCCGGCGGGCGACCACCCGGGCGCCGTCCTGGAGCGACAGCGCGCCCGACACGGTGGCCGCGGCGATCTCACCCTGCGAGTGACCCACCACCCCGGCCGGGACCACACCGTAGGAACGCCACAGCTCGGCCAGCGAGACCATCACCGCCCACAGCGCCGGCTGCACCACGTCCATCCGCTCGAGTGCGGCTTCGTCGGCGAGCACGTCGAACAACGACCAGTCGACGAACTCCGACAGCGCCTCGTCACACTCCCGCAGCCGGGCAGCGAAGACGGGCTCGTGCTCGGCCAGTTCCAGTCCCATGTGGACCCACTGCGCCCCCTGGCCCGGGAACACCATGAGCACCCGGTTCGACCCGGAACCGGAGCCGACAACGACGTTCTCGTCCGCTCCGGCGGCCAGCTCGGCCAGCCCGGCGAGGAGTTCGCTGTGGTCCGCGGCGATGACCGCGCCCCGGTGGGCGAACGCCGTGCGCCCGGTCACCAGGGAGTGGCCGAGGTCGGCCAAGGCGAGTTCCGGATCGGCCAGGACCTGCTCGTGCAGCCGGGAAGCCTGCCCGCGCAAGGCTTCCGGAGTCTTTCCGGACAGCACCACGGGCACGATCGGCGCGTCACCGGGAGCGGCCGCCGACGTCTCCGGCGCCTGCTCCAGCACCACGTGCGCGTTGGTGCCGCTGATCCCGAACGACGACACGGCGGCCCGGCGCGGCGCACCGGTCTCCGGCCACGGCAGGGACTCCTGCAGCAGCCGGACACCACCGCCGTCCCACTCGATCTTCTCCGACGGCGACTCCGCGTGCAGCGACTTCGGCAGGACGCCGGTGCGCAGCGCCTGCACCATCTTGATCACGCCGCCGATGCCGGCCGCGCCCTGGGCGTGACCGATGTTCGACTTCAGCGAGCCTAGCCACAGCGGCCGGTCCTCAGCCCGGCCGGCGCCGTAGGTGGCCTGCAGCGCCTGGACCTCGATCGGGTCGCCCAGCGGGGTGCCGGTGCCGTGCGCCTCGACCGTGTCGACGTCCGATGTGGACAGTCCGGCGTTGGCCAGCGCCTGGCGGATCACCCGCTGCTGCGAAGGCCCGTTGGGGGCGGACAGCCCGTTCGACGCGCCGTCCTGGTTGACCGCCGAGCCGCGGAGGATCGCGAGCACCGGGTGCCCGTGCCGGCGGGCCTCGGAAAGCCGTTCGAGCACCACCACACCGACACCTTCCGCGGCGCCGAACCCGTCGGCGGCTTCGGAGAAGGCCTTGCAACGGCCGTCAGCGGCGAGTGCACGCTGACGGCTGAAGAACACAAACGCGTCCGGCGTCGGGGTGACGTGCACGCCGGCGGCCAGCGCGAGTGAGCATTCGCCCGAGTTGAGGGCCTGCGCGGCGAGGTGCAGCGCGACCAGCGACGACGAGCAGGCGGTGTCGATGCTCATCGACGGGCCTTCAAGACCGAACGTGTAGGAGACGCGCCCGGACACGACACTGCCCGCCGCGCCGGTGCTCAGGTGGCCCTCGACCTCGTCGGGGATGTCGCCGATCCCGGTGCCGTAGGTGGCGCCCATGACCCCGGCAAACACGCCGGTCTGGCTGCCGCGCAGCGACCGCGGGTTGATGCCCGCGCTCTCGATGGCCTCCCACGACGTCTCCAGCAGCAGACGTTGCTGCGGGTCGGTCGCCAGGGCTTCGCGGGGCGAGATGCCGAAGAACTCGGCGTCGAAGTCCCCGGCGTCGTAAAGGAATCCGCCGCGGGTCGTGTAAAGCTTGCCCGAGCGGTCGGGGTCCGGGTCGTAGAGGTCACCGAGGTCCCAGCCGCGGTCGGCCGGGAACTCGCCGATGGCGTCGGCGCCGGCGCTGACCAGGTCCCACAACCCTTCGGGCGAGCTGACGCCGCCGGGGAACCGGCAGGCCATCGAGACGATGGCGATCGGGTCGTCGGCGGCCGCCTTCGTGGTGGTCACCGCGGTCACGGCGGCGTCGGCGCCGAGCAGCTCGGTGGCGAGGTGCGCGGCCAGGACCTTCGGGTTCGGGTAGTCGAAGATCAGCGTCGCCGGCAGCCGCAGCCCGGTCGCGGCGGCGAGCTGGTTGCGCAGCTCCACCGCGGTGAGCGAGTCGAAGCCCAGCTCGCTGAACGCGCTGTGCTCCTCGACGTCGGCGGCCGAGTCGTGGCCGAGCACCGCGGCGACCTGGCCGCGGACCAGCTCGGACAGCTCCTCGACCGAGGTGAACGCGCCGGCGTCGGCCGTGGGAGCGGCCTGGGCGGCGCGACGCAGCTGCGTGCGCACCAGGCCGCGCAGCAGCGGCGGCAGGTCGGGCACCCCGGCCAGGGCGGCGCGGTCCAGCCGGATCGGCACCAGCAGGGCCCGGTCGGTGGCGCAGGTCAGGTCGAACAGCCGCAGGCCCTCGGGAACGCTGAGTTCGGTGACGCCGGAGCGCTGGAGCCGTTCGCGGTCGGCGTCGGTCAGCTCGGTGGTCATCCCGGCCGCGGTGTGTTCCCAGGAGCCCCAGGCCAGCGAATGCGCGGGCATCCCGTTCGCGCGGCGGTGCTGCGCGAGGGCGTCGAGGAAGGTGTTGGCCGCGGCGTAGTTGGCCTGGCCCGGGCTGCCGAGCACGCCCGACGCCGACGAGAACAGCACGAACTGCTCAAGGTCCTTGGTCAGCTCGTGCAGGTGGGTGGCCGCGTCGACCTTGGCGGCCAGGACACGGTGGAGCTGCTCGGGGGTCAGGCCGGTGACCAGGCCGTCTTCGAGCACACCGGCGGTGTGCACAACACCGGTGACGTCGAATCGCGCGAGTACGTCGGCCAGGGCGGGGCGGTCGGTGACGTCGGCCGCGACGACGTCCACGGGGACGTCCAATTCGTCGCACAGCTCCCGCGCGCCGGGGGCGTCGAGGCCACGACGGGACAGCAGCACCAGGTGCCCGACGCCGGACGCGGCCAGGTGCCGGGCCACGGCCGAGCCCAGGCCGCCGGTGCCGCCGGTGATCAGGACCGTGCTGTCCGCCGAGAACACCGGCGCGTCCACAGTGGACAGATGCGCGGTCGTCAGCCGCGGGGCGAGCAGGCGGTCACCCCGCAGGGCCAGCTGCGGTTCACCCGCGGCCAGCGCGGCGAACACGGGGTCCGCCGAGACGGGCCCGTCGGTGTCCAGCAGCACGAACCGGCCGGGGTTTTCCGACTGCGCGGCCCGCACCAGGCCCCACACCGGGGCGTGGGCGAGGTCGGGCACGTCCTCGTCGCCGGCGGCGACCGCGCCGCGGGTGACCAGCACCAGCGTCGCGGCTTCGAGGCGGGGGTCCGCCAGCCACGCGCGCACCAGGGTCAGCGCCTGCTCGGCCGCCGTGTGGGCGTCGGCCGCGAGGTCGCCGGAACCGTTGCGGCACAACGCGGCGAACACCACCTCGGGCGGATCCGTCGCGGCGGCCACCGCCGGGACGTCGAGGTACCGCACGGCCGCGGGCAGGCCGACCTGGTCGGCGCCGAGCACGCCGATCCGCTCGGGCCGCGGTGCTTCGGCGGGGTCGAGGACGGTCCAGTCGACCTGGTACACCGACTCGGCGCGGGCCTGGGGTCGTTCGGCGGCACGCGTGCGCAGGGACTCCGCGGCCAGCACCGGCGTTCCGGCGCCGTCGAAGACCTGGACACCGACGGCGCCTTCACCACGAACCAGCCGCACGCGAAGTTCGGTGGCGCCCACGGCGTGCAGGGCGACGGTCTGCCAGGCGAACGGGAGCTGCGCGGCGCCGTCTTCGGCGAACAGGCCGATGCCGTGCAGGGCGGCGTCGAGCAATGCGGGGTGCAGGCCAAAAGCGGCGGCTTCGTCGTGCCGGTCCTCGGGCAGGGCAACCTCGGTGAAGACCTCGTCACCCCGCCGCCACGCGGCGCGCACGGTGCTGAACGCGGGCCCGTAGTCGAGCCCGGCTTCGGCGAGTTCGGCGTACAGCGTGGAGACGTCCACGGCGGTGGCGCCCTGAGGCGGCCACGCGAGGGTCTCCGGCTGCGCGGGGACACCGGCGGTGAGCAGACCGGTGGCGTGCAGCTGCCACGGCTCGTCGTCGGCCGCCCGCTCGTCGCGGGAGTGCACGGTCAGCTCACGGCGGCCCTGGTCGTCCGCCGGGCCGGCGAACACCTGCAGCCGCACCGCGCCGTCGGCCGGGATCACCAGCGGCGCGGCGAGGGTCAGCTCGGCGAGCTGGTCCGCGCCGACGTGCGCGCCGGTGTGCAGCGCGATGTCGACGTAGGCGGTCGCCGGGAGCAGGACGCTACCCAGGACCACGTGCTCGGCGAGCCAGGGTGACGTCGCCGTGGAGAGGCGGCCGGTGAACAGGAAGCCGTCACCGCCCGCCAGGCCGGTGGCCGCGCCGAGCAGCGGGTGCCCGGTGGCGCCGAGCCCGGCGGTCGCGACGTTTCCGCCGGTGTCCGTCGCGTCGAGCCAGTAACGCTTGTGCTGGAAGGCGTACGTCGGCAGCGCGGCGGTGTCGCGCGCGGGCAGCCACGCGCTCAGGTCGGGCTTCACCGACGTGCGTGCGTACAAAGTGGACAGTGCGGCGAGCACACTGCGTTCCTCGGGCTTGCCGGGGTGCAGCAGGGCGGCGGCCGCGTGGTCACCGGCGCCGAGGGTGTGCCCGGCCAGCGTGGTGAGGGTGGTGTCGGGGCCGACCTCGAGGTAGCCGGTGACACCGTGGCCGGCCAGGGTCTCGATCGCAGGCCCGAACCGGACGGCTTCGCGGATGTGCCGCGTCCAGTAGCCCGGGTCGGCGAGCTGCTCGGCCGTGGCCAGCTGCCCTGTGACGTCGGAGACGATCGGGATCCGCGGCTCGTGGAAGGTCAGCGTCTCCGCGTACTCGCGGAAGGCGGGGAGGATCGCCTCGGTGTGCGGCGAGTGGAAGGCGTGACTGACCTTGAGCGCCTTGGCCTTGCGTCCACGGGCTTTCCACTCTTCGGCGATCGTGGTGACGGCGTCGCGGTCGCCGGAGATCACCAGCGAGTCCGGGCTGTTGATCGCGGCGATGGAGACGCTCTCGGGCAGCTGTCCGAGCTCCTCCGGCGTCGCGGCGAGGGTCGCCATCGCGCCGGTGGCGGGGAGGGTCTGCATGAGCTGGGCGCGCTTCACGACGAGACCTGCCGCGTCAGGCAGCGAGAGCACCCCGGCGACGTGCGCGGCGGTCAGCTCGCCGATGGAGTGGCCGACCAGGAAGTCCGGGCGGACGCCGAAGGACTCCAGGAGCCGGTAGAGCGCCACCTCGATGGCGAACAGCGCGGGCTGGGTGTGCTCGGTCTGGTACAGCAGCTCGGCTTCCGGGGTGCCGGGCTCGGCGAACACGAGCGACTTGACGCCGGCGCGGGTGTGCTCGTCCAGTGCGGTACAGGTCTCGTCGAAGGCCTTCGTGAAGACGTCGAACGTGCCGTACAGCTCACGGCCCATGCCCGGCCGCTGCGAGCCCTGGCCGGAGAACAGGACCGCGAGGGCGCCGTCGGTGCCGGTGCCGGTGACGACGTCCGGGGACTTGGTGCCGTCGGCGATCGCGGCCAGCGCGTCGAGCGGCAGCGAACCGGCCTCGGCGAGCACGACCGCGCGGTGTTCGAGGCGGGCGCGGCCGGTGAACAGCGTGGCGGCGGCCGCGGCCGGGTCGATGTCCGAATGCAGGTGGTCGGCGAGCCGGCGGGCTTGGGCGCGCAAGGCGTCCGCGGTCTTGCCGGACAGCACCCACGGCGTGTGGGCGTGCGTGGCCGCGACGCGCTCGACCGGTTCGGCGACGGGCGGCTCTTCGACGATGACGTGCGCGTTCGTCCCGCTGATGCCGAAGGACGAAATCCCGGCACGACGCGGCTTCTCGCCCTGCGGCCAGGCACGTGCCTCGGTGAGCAGCTCGACCGCGCCCGCCGTCCAGTCCACTTGGGACGACGGCGCGTCGACGTGCAGGGTGGCCGGCAGCACGCCGTGCCGCATGGCCAGGACCATCTTGATGATCCCGCCGACCCCGGCCGCGGCCTGGGTGTGGCCGAGGTTCGACTTGAGCGAGCCGAGGTACAACGGCCGGTCCGCGGGCCGCTCCCGGCCGTAGGTGGCGAGCAGCGCCTGCGCCTCGATCGGGTCACCGAGCGAGGTGCCGGTGCCGTGGCCCTCGACGGTGTCGACGTCCGAAGCGGACAGTCCGGCCGAAGCCAGGGCCTGGCGGATCACCCGCTGCTGTGACGGGCCGTTCGGGGCGGTGAGGCCGCTGCTCGCGCCGTCCTGGTTGACCGCGGTGCCGCGGATGACGGCGAGCACCGGGTGCCCGTTGCGCTGCGCGTCGGAAAGCCGTTCCACCAGCAGCATCCCGGCGCCTTCGGACAGGCCGGTGCCGTCGGCGGCGTCCGCGAACGCCTTGCAGCGGCCGTCCTTCGCGAGTGCGCGCTGGCGGCTGAACTGGATGAACGGCTCGGGGATCGCCATCATCGCGACCCCGCCGGCCAGGGCGAGCGAGCATTCGCCGTTGCGCAGGGCCTGAACGGCCAGGTGCAGCGTCACCAGCGACGACGAGCACGCGGTGTCCGCGGTCAGCGCCGGGCCCTCCAGCCCGAAGGTGTAGGAGACGCGCCCGGCCGCGACCGCGCCGGAGTTGCCGTTGCCGAGGAAGTTCTCCAGTTCCTCGGAAAGCCGGCCGAGCCGGGTGTGGTAGTCGTGGTACATCATCCCGGCGAACACGCCGGTCCGGCTGCCGCGCAACGACGTCGGGTCGATCCCGGCGCGCTCGAGGGCCTCCCACGACGTCTCCAGCAGCAGCCGCTGCTGCGGGTCCATGGCCAGGGCCTCGCGCGGCGAAATGCCGAACAGCGCGGGGTCGAAGTCGGCGACGTCGTCGAGGAAGCCGCCGGTCTTGATGTAGCTGGTGGCCGGGCGTGTCATGCCCGGGTCGTGGAGCTCGGCCAGGTCCCAGCCGCGGTCACCGGGGAACTCGCCGACCGCGTCGACCCCGTCGGCGACGATCCGCCAGAGCTGCTCGGGTGTGCGCACACCGCCGGGGAAGCGGCAGGCCATCCCGACGATCGCGATCGGCTCGCGGCTCGCCTCTTCGACCTCACGCAGGCGGCGCCGGGTTTCGCGCAGATCCGCCGTGGCCCGCTTGAGGTATTCGAGGTACTTGTCTTCGTTCGCCACCGCGAGCTCCTAGCTTTCCAGCTCGTTGTCGAGCAGGTCGAAAAGTTCATCCGCGGTCGCCGAGTCCAGCTCGGCCCGCGAGTCTGCGCCGTCCTCGGAGAAGCGCGCGACACACTCGGCGGCCAGCGTCCGCAGCCGGGCGGCGGCGCGCTGGGCTTCCTCGGCGTCGACCGCGGTCAGCAAGCCTTCAAGCCCGTCCAGCGCGGTGCGCAGCGCCCCGCCGGCCTCGGCTTCGGCGCTGGGCAGCTCGGTGTCGAGGAACTTCGCCAGCGCGGCCGGGTTCGGGTAGTCGAAGATCAGCGTGGCCGGCAGCCGCAGGCCGGTGGCCGCGTCGAGCTGGTTGCGCAGCTCCACCGCGGTGAGCGAGTCGAAGCCGAGGTCGAGGAACCCGCGCTCGGCGCCGATGTCGGCCGGGCCGCTGTGCCCGAGGGCGAGCGCGGCCTGCGTGCGGACGAGGTCCAGCAGCGCCTTCGAACGCTCCTCACCGGACAGTCCGGCGAGCCGGTGGGTCGCCGGCTGGACCGTCACGGTGCTCTTCCTCGGCGCCTTGATCAGGCCGCGCAGCAGCGCGGGGACGCCGTCACCGGCCTTCGCCCGCAGTGTCGGCAGGTCGAGGCGCATCGGGACCAGGAGCGGCAGTTCGCCGCGGACACTCAGGTCCAGCAGCGACAAGCCGTCCTCGATCGACAGCGGGAGGACGCCGTTGCGGTTGATGCGGCCACGGTCGGTGTCGGCGAGGGTGCTCGTCATGCCGCCGCCGGTGTGTTCCCACGAGCCCCAGGCCAGCGAGTGTGCGGGTCGGCCGTTGGCGCGGCGGTGCTGCGCGAGGGCATCCACGTAGGCGTTGGCCGCCGCGTAGTTGGCCTGGCCGGGACTGCCGAGGACGCCGGAGGCGGAGGAGAACAGGACAAACGCGTCGACGTCGCCGACGAGGTCGTGCAGGTTCCGCACCGCGTCGACCTTGGCCCGCAGGACCTGGTGCAGCTGCTCGGCCGAGAGGTTGGTGACCAGGCCGTCGTCCAGGACACCGGCGGTGTGGACCACGGCGTTGAAGGTGTACTTCCCGACCAGGCTTTCGACGGCGGTGCGGTCGGCGACGTCGCAGGCCACCACCTCCGCGCCGAGTTTCTCCAGTTCCGCCGCGCCGGGCGC
The DNA here is from genome assembly GCF_044453095.1 of Amycolatopsis sp. NPDC051758. Lineage (NCBI taxonomy): Bacteria > Bacillati > Actinomycetota > Actinomycetes > Pseudonocardiales > Pseudonocardiaceae > Amycolatopsis > Amycolatopsis sp. NPDC051758. Next base: position 128,880 of record NZ_JBITCJ010000012.1, read on the forward strand.
GTCCGGACCGCGGCGCGAAGCCACGACCAGGTGCTCAACACCCGCGGCGGCCAGGTGGCGGACCACGATCGAGCCGAGGCCGCCGGTGCCGCCGGTGACCAGCACCTTTCCGCCGAGACGGGCTGTCTCGGCTGGTTCGGGCACGTCGGCCTTCGCGAGCCGCGGGGCGAGGAGCCGGGACCCGCGGACGGCGAGCTGCGGCTCGTCCGCGGCCAGTTCGGCGGCGGAACCGTCGGTGTCCACGAGGACGAACCGGCCCGGGTTCTCGGACTGCGCGGCGCGCACCAGGCCCCACACCGTCGAGTGTGCCAGGTCCGGGACGTCCTCGCCGGCGGAGGTGGCCACCGCGCCGGTGGTGACGAACACCAGCTGCGTGCCGGCCAGCCGGGTGTCGGCGAGCCACGCCTGCACGAGGTGCAGGGCCTGCTCGGCGGCCGCGTGCGCCGCGGCGGCATCGGTGCCGTCGACCGGGAGGGAGGTGAAGACCATGCTGGGCGCAGGGAGGTCGTCCAGCTCGGTCAGCAGCGCGGCCAGGTCGGCGAACGAGCCGAGGTCGGCGAAGGCGCAGGCGGGGTCGTCGTCGGAAGTGGCGAGGGCGACGCGGCCGCGCGGGGCGGCCGTCGCCCGGACCGGGAGCCAGTCGAGGGTGAACAGGGCGTCCTTCTCGGAGCGGGCACCGGCGAGCAGCTCGGGCGAGAGCGGCCGCGAAACCAGGGACTCCGCCTGGGCAACCGGGTTCCCTTCGACGTCGGCGACCTCGACGGTGAGGCCGCGGGTGCCGGTGGCGCCCAGCCGGACGCGCAGCGCGTCGGCGCCTGCTCGGTGCAGCCGGACGCCGGTCCAGGAGAACGGGAGACCCGCGTCGGCGGCTTCGGCCAGCAGCCCGGGGATGCCGACCGCCGGGTGCAGCGCGGAGTCCAGCAGGGCCGGGTGGAGGCCGAAGCCGTCGGAGCGGACGTGCTCGGGCAGCGCGACCTCGGCGAAGATCTCGGTGGTGTCGCCTTCGGTGCGGCGCCAGGCTTTCCGGAGGCCGCGGAACGCCGGGCCGTAGGTCAGGCCGCTGTCGGCGATGCGGTCGTAGATGCCGTCGAGGACCACCGGTTCGGCGCCTGCGGGCGGCCACTCGGTCAACGGCCGGGGCGCTTCGCCTCCGCCGGTGCCGAGGAAGCCGGTGGCGTGGGCCGTCCAGTCGTCGTCGGAGTCGGCCGGGCGGGAGTCGAGGCGGAGTGCGCGGCGGCCGTCTTCACCGGCCGGGCCGACGTGCAGCCGGATCGCGACCGCGCCCTGCTCCGGGATGACCAGGGGCGCGGCGAGCGTGAGCTCCGCCAGTTCCGCGCCCTCGCCGGCGTGCAGGGCCAGGTCGATGTACGCGGTGGCAGGCAAGATCACCGTGCCCAGGACAACGTGGTCGGCGAGCCACGGGTGGCTGTGCAGTGACAGCCGTCCGGTCGCGACGAGCGCGCCGTCGGGCAGGGTCAGCGTTGCGCCGAGGAGCGGGTGGGTGCCGACGGCCTGGCCGAACGCGCCGGCGTCGCCGCCCGGCTCGCCCGGGGTGAGCCAGAAGTGCTTGTGCTGGAACGGATACGTGGGCAGGTCGACGAGCCGACCGCCGGGGAGGAGGGCGTCCCAGTCCACGACGGTCCCGGTGACGTGCAGGCGGGCGAGCGCCGACAGCACCGCGCGGGGTTCGTCGAGGTTCTTGCGCAGCAGGGGAACCGCACCTTCGACCAAGGCCGAGAGCGCGCCGTCCGGGCCCAGTTCGAGGAACGTGCGGACACCCGCCTCGCGCAGGCTCGCGACCCCGTCGGCGAACCGGACGGCCTCACGCACGTGCCGCACCCAGTACTCGGGCTCGGTCAGGTCGGCGGGACCGCCGGTCAGGGTGGAGACGACCGGGATCGTGGGCCGGCCGAAGGTGAGCCCGGAAACCACCGCGCGGAACTCGGCGAGCATCGACTCCATCAGCGGCGAGTGGAAAGCGTGCGACACCGGCAGCCGCTTGGTCTTGCGAGCCTGCTCGGTGAACTGGGCGGCGATCGCGGTCACGGCGTCCTCGGCGCCGGACACGACCACGGCTTCCGGGCCGTTGATCGCGGCGATCGACACCCCGTCGGTGAGCAGCGGGACCACCTCGGCCTCGGTGGCCTGCAGCGCGATCATCGCGCCGCCTTCGGGCAGCGCCTCCATCAGGCGGCCACGGGCGGTGACCAGCCGGGCGGCGTCGGCCAGCGAGAGCACCCCGGCGACGTGGGCCGCGGCGATCTCGCCGATCGAATGCCCGGCGACGAAGTCCGGCCGGACGCCCAGGGCCTCGGCCAGGCGGTACAGCGCAACCTCGATCGCGAACAACGCGGGCTGGGTGTTCCCGGTGCGGTTGAGCGCGGCGGCGTCGTCACCCCAGATGACGTCACGCAGACCGGGGTCGAGTTCCGCGAGCACCGAGTCGAAGGCCTGGGCGAAGACCGCCGAAGACGCGTGGAGCTCGCGGCCCATGCCGAGCCGCTGGGCACCCTGCCCGGAGAAGAGGACCGCGAGCTTTCCGTCCACAGTGGACCCGGTGACGACGTTCGTGTCCGGCTCCCCGGCGGCGAGCGCGGCCAGCGCGGTCTCCGGGTCCCCGAGGACGACGGCGCGGTGTTCGTGCCCGGCGCGGCTGCGCGCCAGGGTGAACCCGACGTCGGTGAGCCGCGCAGTCCGCAGTGCGTCGAGCACCCGCCCGGCCTGCGCACGCAGTGCCTCCGGGGTGCGCGCGGACAGCGGGAGCGGGACGACCTCCGGTTCCGGCACAGCGGCAGACTCGCCGGCGGGCGCCTGCTCGAGGATGACGTGCGCGTTGGTGCCGCTGATCCCGAACGACGACACCGCCGCCCGGCGCGGCCGGTCGGCCTCCGGCCAGGGCCGGGCCTCAGTCAGCAGCGAGACGGCGCCGGAAGACCACTCGACGTGCGGGGTCGGCTCGTCGGCGTGCAAGGTCGGCGGCAATACCTCGTTACGCAGCGCCAGGACCATCTTGATCACCCCGGCCACCCCGGCCGCGGCCTGTGTGTGGCCGACGTTCGACTTGACCGAGCCGAGGTGCAGCGGCCGGTCGGCGTCCCGGCCACGGCCGTAGGTGGCCAGGAGCGCGTCGGCCTCGATGGGGTCACCCAGCGACGTGCCGGTGCCGTGCGCCTCGACCGCGTCGACGTCCGAAGTGGACAGTCCGGCCGCGTCGAGCGCCTGCCGGATCACCCGCTGCTGGGACGGGCCGTTAGGCGCGGTGATGCCGTTGGACGCGCCGTCGGAGTTCACCGCGGAGCCGCGGACGACGGCAAGCACCGGGTGGCCGAGCCGCTGCGCGTCGGACAGCCGTTCCACCAGCAGCATCCCGGCGCCCTCGGCGATGCCGAAACCGTCGGCGGCCGCGGAGAACGGCTTGCAGCGGCCGTCGCGGGACAGCCCGCCCTGCTTGCTGAACTCGGCGAACAGGTCCGTGGTGCAGACGACGGTCGCGCCGCCGGCCAGCGCCAGCGAGCACTCGCCGGAACGCAGGGCCTGGGCCGCGAGATGGAGTGTGACCAGCGAAGACGAGCACGCGGTGTCAACGGTGACGGACGGGCCTTCAAGACCGAGGGTGTAGGAAATCCGGCCCGAGACCACGCTGGCCGCCGAGCCCGTGGACAGATATCCCTCGCCCTCGGGGGCCTGCAGCAGCAGGTTGCCGTAGTCCTGACCGTTGGTGCCCGCGAACACGCCGACCCGCTCGCCGCGCAGCGAAGCCGGGTTGATCCCCGCCCGCTCGATGGCTTCCCACGACGTCTCGAGCAGCACTCGCTGCTGCGGATCCATGGTCAGTGCTTCCCGCGGCGAGACACCGAAGAAGTCGGCGTCGAAGTCCCCCGCCGCGTCGAGGAACGCGCCGGTGCGGACGTAGCTGGTGCCCGGACGGCTCAGCTCCGGGTCGTACAGCCGGTCCATGTCCCAGCCGCGGTCGGCCGGCACCTCGGCGACGGTGTCGACGCCGGCGGCCAGCAGGTCCCAGAACCGCTCCGGCGTGTCCGCGCCGCCGGGGAAGCGGCAGCCGATGCCGACGATCGCGATCGGCTCGCTCGCGCGCCGCTCGGCGTCGGCGAGCCGCGCCTGGGCGTCGTCCAGCTCGGCGACCGCGCGCTTGAGGTAGCGGCGGAGCTTGTCCTCGTTGTCCATGTGTTGCACCTCGTTCGAAAGCGGGGGCGGTCAGGCCGAGCCGAAGCGGTCGCCCAGCAGGTCGAGCAGGTCGTCGCCGGTGGCGGCGGCCAGGTCCGCACCGGACACGGCGGCGGCGCCCCGCGCCTGGTCCCACAGCGGGCGCAGCGCCTGCACCCGGTGGGTGATGCGCGCGAGCTCGGACTCGTCGGGGACGAGCGCGGCCAGCGAATCGGGCGTGAGCGCGGTGAGCGCGGCCTCCAGCCGGTCGAGCTCGGCGAGCAGCGGCACCGCGGTCTCGACGGCCGGCTCCCCCAGCTCACCGGCCAGGAGCCGGGCCACCGCCAGGGGGTTCGGGTGGTCGAAGACCAGGGCCGCGGGCAGCGGCAGCCCGGTCGCGGCGGTGAGCCGGTTGCGCAGCTCCAGCGCGGTCAGCGAGTCGATGCCCAGCGCGCCGAACGCGCGTTCGGCGCCGACCTCGGCGGCCCCGGCGTGGCCGAGCACCGACGCGGCCGTGGTGCGGACCAGCTCCAGGAGCCGCTTCTCACGGTCCTCGGTGGACAGTGCGGCCAGCTCGGCGCGGAAGCGGGACGCGTCCACGGTCCGGGTCTCCCCGCTCCCCCGCGCCGGCGTGGGCACCAAGCCGGACAGGATCGCCGGCAGCGCCCCCGCCTTCGCGTCGGCCCGCAGCCGGGCACGGTCGAACGGCACCGGAACCAGCGCGGTCTCACCGGACGCGCAGGCAGCGTCGAACAGGGCGGCGCCGTGCTCGGCGGTCATCGGGACGAGCCCGCCGCCCTCCAAGCGCTGCAGCTGCGCGTCACCGAGAGCGCCGGCCATGCCGCTGCGCTCCTCCCACAGCCCCCACGCCAGCGCGGTGGCCGGCAGGCCGCGGGCGACCCGGTGGGCGGCGAAGGCGTCGAGGAACAGGTTGGCCGCGGCGTACGGGCCCTGGCCCGCGCCGCCGAAGGTCCCGGCGAACGACGAGAACAGGACAAACGCGTCGAGGTCGAACCCGGCGGTCAGCTCGTGGAGGTTCAGCGCCATGTCGACCTTCGGCGCGAACACCCGTTCGACCTGGCCGGGTGTCAGGTCCGGGAGCAGGCCGTCGTCGAACACGCCGGCCGAGTGCACCACGGCGGTCAGCGGGTACTCGCCGGGGATGGTGGCGAGCGCCGCCGACAGCGCGTCCCGGTCGGCGCCGTCACACGCGCAGACCTGGGCTTCGGCGCCCAGTCCGGCGAGTTCCGCGACCAGGGCGCCGGCACCGGGGGTGTCGAGGCCACGGCGGCCGAGCAGCAGCAGCCGCCGGACGCCGTGCGTGGTGACCAGGTGCTTGGCGATCAGCGAGCCGACCCCCTTGAGACCGCCGGTGACGAGCACCGTGCCGCGGTCCCACTTCGGGGTTTCCCCTTGCGGCGAGGAAATCCGGGTCAGCCGCGGCACGGACGCGTGGCCCTCGCGGAGGGCGAACTGGTTCTCGCCGCCCAGCAGCGTCTCGATCAGCACGGCGGTGGACTCGGTGCTGCCGTCGGTGTCCACCAGCACGAACCGCTCGGGGTGCTCGGCCTGGGCAGACCTCAGCAGGCCCCACACCGGAACGTGCGTCAGGTCGATATCGTCCTGCTCGCCGATGCGGACGGCGCCGCTGGTGACCACCACCAGGCGCGAATGCCGCAGGTTCGGCTCGGCGAGCCACTCCTGCACGGTCTTCAGCATCGCCGTGGTCGCGGTGCACGCCTGCTCGGCCAGCTGCGCCGAGGTGGCCGAGGGCTGCGGCGGCAGCGACAGGAAGACGTACTCGGGCGTGGAACCGGCGGCCAGCGCGGTGATGTCGGCATGACGCTCGCCCTGCGCGCCCGCCGCTTCGAGGGCGGCGGTGACCTTGAGCTCGTCGGCACCGAGGAGCGCGAACGTCCCGGACGTCGTCGGCGTGACCGCCGGGTGCTCGACCCAGTCGACCCGCAGCGGCGGCTCGACCGGCGCGGATCCGTCGCCGACCGGGCGCATGACCAGCGAGCGCACGGCGGCGACCTCGGCGCCGGTTTTGTCACTGACCAGCACGGACAGCGCATCCTGACCGGTGGCGCGGATGCGGGCGCGCAGCGTCGTCCCGGTGGGCCGGCGCAGGCTGACACCGCTCCAGCTGAACGGGCCGCGTCCCTGCCCGGGATCGCCGAGCACACCGAACCACGCGCCCTGCAGCGCGCCGTCGAGCAACGCGGGGTGTAGCACGTACGAACCGGCTTCGCGGTGCAGGTCCTGCGGCAGCGCGAGTTCCGTGAAGATGTCGTCGCCGCGCCGCCAGGCCGCGCCGACACACTGGAAGGCCGGGCCCGCGTGGACCCCGACGTCCGCCATGGTCTCGTAGAAGTCTTCGAGGGACAGGCTTTCCGCGTTCTGCGGCGGCCAGGTGGCGAGTTCGCCGGAGTCTTCGTCCGCGCCGGCCGGGGCGAGCAGACCGGTCGCGTTGACCACCCACTCCTCCTCGTCCTCGGCGCGTGAGGCGAGGGTGAACGCGCGGACGTCCCGCTCTTCGGGGAGGTTGACGGTGACCTGGACGACCACCGCGCCGTCACCGGGGATCACGAGCGGTGCGTGGTGGGTGAGCTCGTCCACCCGCGGGTAGCCGAGCCGGCTCCCGGTGTGCACGGCCATTTCCAGCATCGCCGACCCGGCCAGCACGACGGTGTCGCCGAGGGCGTGGTCCGCGAGCCACGGCTGGGCGGCGAGCGAAAGCCGTCCCGACAGGTAGGTCGCACCGGTGTCGGCGGCGTGCAGGACCGCGCCGAGGAGGCCGTGTTCCGCCGGGCGCAGGCCCACGGTGGCGACGTCCTGGCTACTCTGGCGCGGCTCCAGCCAGTAGCGCTGGTGCTGGAAGGCGTAGGTGGGCAGGGAAACCCGGCGCGCACCGGTGAAGACCGGCGTCCAGTCGACGCGGCCGTGGTGCAGGTGCAGCTCGGCCAGCGCGGTCCGGAACCGCTTCTGCCCGGTGTCCCGGCGCAGCGTCGACAGCACCGGCAGGCCGTCGGCCGCCTCTTCCAGGGGCGCGCCCAGCACCGGGTGCGGGCTGACCTCCAGCACGTGCGTGAAGCCGTTCTTGAGCGCCTCGACCACCGTCGGGAAGAACTTGACCTGGCTGCGGAGGTTCTCCAGCCAGTAGTCCCCGGTCAGCGTCGCCGTGGTGATCGCCTCGCCGGACACGGTCGAATAGAACGGGATTCCGGTGGACTTCGGGGCCACCGGCTCCAGGTCTTCGAGGATGACGTCGGCCAGCTGCCCGACCTGCGGGTGGTGCGACGCGTAGGAGACGCCGATGCGGCGGTAGTGGACACCCTCGTTCTCGCAGACGACGGCCAGCTCGTCGAGCGCGGTGACGTCGCCGGACACGATGACCTGCGCCGGGCCGTTCACCGCCGCGACCGCCAGCTTGTCGCCCCACGGCTCGATCAGCTCGGCCGCACGTTCGGCGGACACCAGGATCGACGACATCCCGCCGATGCCTTCGAGGGCCTTGAGAGCGCGAGCCCGCAACGCGACCACGCGCGCACCGTCCTCAAGGGACAGTGCGCCGGACACGGTTGCCGCGGCGATCTCCCCTTGCGAGTGGCCCACCACCCCCGCGGGCTCAACACCGTACGAGCGCCACAGAGCCGCCAGCGACACCATGATCGCCCACAGCAGCGGCTGCACAACGTCGACCTGACCGAGCGCGGACTCGTCGGCGAGCTTGTCGAACAACGACCAGTCGACGAACTGCGACAACGCCGCGTCACACTCACGCAGCCGCGCGGCGAACACCGGCTCCAGCACCGCGAGTTCCAGTCCCATGTGGACCCACTGCGAGCCCTGGCCGGGGAACACCATCAGCACCCGGCTCGGCGCGCCGGAACCCGATCCGGTCAGCGGCAGATCCGCCAGCCCGGCGAGGAGTTCGTCGCGGTCGGCGGCGACCACCGCGCCGCGGTGTGCAAACGCCGTGCGGCCGAGCAGTGAGAAACCGAGGTCGGCGACGGACAGCTCCGGGTGCGCCAGCACGTGCTCGCGCAGCCGGGACGCCTGGTCCCGCACCGCTTCCGGAGTGCGGCCGGACAGCACCACCGGGATCGCGCCGGCCGGTACCCCGGCACGCTCTTCGGCTTCGGCCTCCGGCGCCTGCTCCAGGATGACGTGCGCGTTGGTGCCACTGATCCCGAACGACGAGACCCCCGCGCGGCGAGGCGCGTCGGACTCCCACGGGCGAGCTTCCTGCAGCAGCTCGACACCGCTGCCGGCCCACTCGATCTTCGACGACGGTGTCGACGCGTGCAGCGTCTTCGGCAGCACACCCGCCCGCAGCGCCTGCACCATCTTGATCACACCACCGACCCCCGCGGCGGCGGCCGAGTGCCCGATGTTCGACTTGAACGAGCCCAGCCGGAGCGGCCGCCCGGCCGGGCGGTCCTTGCCGTAAACGGCGATCAGCGCGTCGGCCTCGATCGGGTCGCCGAGCGACGTGCCGGTGCCGTGCGCCTCGACCACGTCGACGTCGGCGGCGGACAGCCTTGCGTCCTGCAGCGCGGCGAGGATCACGCGCTGCTGCGACGGGCCGTTCGGGGCGCTCAGGCCGCTGCTCGCACCGTCCTGGTTGGTGGCGGAGCCGCGGACGACGGCCAGCACCTCGTGCCCGTTGCGGCGGGCCTCGGACAGGCGCTCCAGCACCACGACCCCGACCCCCTCGGACGCGCCGAAGCCGTCAGCACCGTCACCGAAGGCCTTACAGCGGCCGTCCGGGGCCAGCGCACGCTGCTGGCTGATCTCGATCTGGCCCTGCGGGGTGGACATGATGGTGACGCCGCCCGCGAGGGCGAGGGTGCATTCGCCGCTGCGCAGGGCGCGGGTCGCGAGGTGCAGGGAGACGAGCGAGGACGAGCAGGCGGTGTCGACGGTGACCGCGGGCCCTTCCAGGCCGAACGTGTAGGCCACCCGGCCGGAGATGACGCTGGCCGCGCTGCCGGTGAACAGGTAACCCTCGTACTCCTCGGAGATCCCGCGGGCCGCGGCGGTGTAGTCGTCCGACCAGCCGCCGATGAACACGCCGGTGCGGCTGCCGCGCAGCGAGCGCGGGTTGATGCCGGCGTGCTCGATGGCCTCCCAGGACACTTCCAGGAGCTGCCGCTGCTGCGGGTCCATGACCACGGCCTCGCGGGGCGAGATGCCGAAGAACTCCGCGTCGAACTGGTCGGCGCCGCGCAGGTAGCCGCCGCGGCGGACGTAGGTCTTGCCGGGTTTGGCCGGCTCCGGGTCGAAGATCGCGTCGTGGTCCCAGCCGCGGTCGTCCGGGAAGGCGCCGATGGCGTCGACCTCGTCGGCCACGAGCTGCCACAGCGCGTCCGGGCCGTGCACCCCGCCGGGGTAACGGCAGCCCATGCCGACCACGGCGATCGGATCGTGGTCCTCGAGTTCGCGCACCCGCTGACGGGTCTGCTGCAGATCGGCGGTGACCAGGCGGAGGTATTCGCGGAGCTTCTCGACATCAGCCATTTCAGCTTCGACCTCATTCGGCGCAGGCGGGCGGTTCGACGACCGCGAATTCCAATTTCCACGCTATGGACCGGCCCCGGCGCCGACAACCCCTAGCTCTCCCCTAGACACCCCTGCGCCCCCGCCGAGCTGGGGAAGCTCGCCGGGGGCGCAGGAGGGGAAGCACGGGTCAGGCGGTCATCCCGTTGTCGATGAACTCGAACAATTCTTCGTCCGTTCCGAAATCGAAAGAATCGCCGGAAGAACCGGATTCACCGTCGATCCATTTTGCGAGGAACGACTGCAGGCCGACCTTGAGTTGCGCCCGGGTGATGCCGTCCGGGCCCGCCGCGGCGAAGGCCTGGCCGAGTTTGTCCAGCTCGGTGAGCACCGACGCGGCCGTCGTCGAGTCGTCCGGGGCGAGCCGGCCGGCGAGGTACCGGGCCAGGACGGCCGGGGTCGGGTAGTCGAACGTCAGCGCCGTCGGCAGCTGCAGCCCGGTGAGCGTGTTCAGCCGGTTCCGCGTTTCCACCGCGGTGAGCGAATCGAACCCCAGCTCGGTGAACCCGCGGCCGGGGTCGATCGCGGCGGGGGACGCGTGGCCGAGCACCGCGGCCGCCTGGGTGAGCACCAGGTCGAGCAGCACGCCCTCGCGGTCCGCGGCCGGTGTGTCAGCGAGCCGCTGCCGCAGGGTCGTTCCCGCGTCCGCCGTGGCGACGGCGGTTGCGGGCGCGGTCATGGGCAGGACAGCCTCGGGCAGCTGGTCGAGCAAAGCCCGGGGTCCGTGCCGCTCGACCAGGCGTGGCCAGTCGACGTCGGCGACCCCCACGGCGACGTCCTGGTGGTCCAGGGCCAGGCCGAGCGCGGTGACGCCGGTCGGCGCGGCCATCGGGGCCACGCCTTCCTTGCCGAGACGCTCGGCGATCGTCTCGTCGGCGGCGAGCCCGGTGCCGCCCCACGCGCCCCAGGCCACCGACGTCGCCGGGAGCCCGGCCGCGCGACGCTGTTCGGCGAGCGCGTCGAGGTAGGCGTTGGCGGCGGCGTAGTTGGCCTGCCCCGCGTTGCCGATGACGCTGGCGAAGGACGAGAACAGCACAAACGCGTCGAGGTCGTGCGTGAGTTCGTGCAGGTTCCGGGCGGCGTCCACCTTGGGCCGCAGCACGGTGGTGAACCGGTCCGGGGTGAGCGAGTCGAGCGCGCCGTCGTCGAGGACACCGGCCGCGTGGAACACGGCGCTGAGCGGCCCGACGCCGTCCAGGAGCCTGCGCAGGGCGTCGCGGTCGGCGGTGTCGCAAGCCGCGATGGTGACGCCGGTGCCACACGCGCGGAGCTCTTCCGCCAGCTCAGCCGCGCCTTCCGCGGCCTCGCCTCGACGACTGGTGAGCACAACGTGCTCGGCGCCGTTGCCGGCGAGCCAGCGGGCGACGTGCGCGCCGAGCGCGCCGGTGCCGCCGGTGACCAGCACGGTCCCGCGCGGCCGGTACTCCTGCCCGGCGGCCCCGCCGACCGGGCTGCGAACCAGGCGTCGGCCGAACAACTCGCCGTCCTGGACGGCGACCTCGGCCTCGGTGCCGGAGAGCGCGGCGACCAGCAGGTCGTCGCCCGCGTCGGCGGGCAGGTCGACCAGGCCGCCCCAGCGCTGCGGGGCCTCGATGCCGGCGACGCGGCCGAAGCCCCAGAGCTGGGCCTGCACCGGGTCGACGTCCCCCGGCTCGCGGGTCGGCGAGACCGCGCCACGGGTGACGCACCACAGGCGCGCCCCGGATTCGACGTCGCCCATGGCCTGGGTCAGGTGCAGCGTCGGGATGAGGCCGAGCAGGGAAAGCACGCCCGTGAACGGCTCGCCGGTGAGCAGTTCCGCAAACGCCGCGCGGTCCGTGGTCGCGTCGACCACCACGTGGACGATCTCGGCGCCCCGGTTGTCGAGCCGCGGCGCTTCGACGCCGGGCGGGGTCAGGACCAGCCACCGGCCGGTGAGCCGGGCCGCGACGGGCCGAGACAGCGGTGTCCAAGTGACGCGGTAACGGAGGGCGTCCTGGCTCGACCGCTCCTCGCGCCGGCGCTGCCAATCGGACAGCGCCGGGAGCACCGGGCCGAGGGTGGCACCCGTGATGCCGAGGGTTTTGGCGACCTCGTCGACGTCCTCCTCACGGATGGCGGTCCAGAACGCGGCCTCGGCGGCGTCCGTGGACCCCTTCGACTTGGGCGCGTCAAGCCAGAACCGCTCGTGCTGGAAGGCGTAGGTGGGCAAGGGAACCCGGCGCGCGCCCTCGAACAGCGGCGCCCAGTCGACCCGGCCGTGGCGGACGTGCAGCTCGGCCAGCGCGGTCCGGAACCGCGGCTGACCGCCTTCGCGGCGCAGGGTCGAGAGCACCGGGAGGCCTTGCGCGGCCTCCTCCAGCGGCGCGCCCAGCACCGGGTGCGGGCTGACCTCCAGGACGTGCGTGAAGCCCTGCTTCAGGGCCGCCACGACGGTCGGGAAGAACTTCACCTGGCTGCGGAGGTTCTCCAGCCAGTAGTCGCCGGTCAGCGTCGCCGTGTCGATCGCTTCGCCGGAGACGGTCGAGTAGAACGGGGTCTCGGTGGTCTCCGGAGACACCGGCTTGAGGTCTTCGAGGATGACGTCGGCGAGCTGGCCGACCTGCGGGTGGTGCGAGGCATAGGAAACGTCGATGCGGCGGTAGCTCGCGCAGGTCTCGGCGAGTTCGTCCAAAGCGGACACCTCACCGGACACGATCACCTGCGCCGGACCGTTCACGGCCGCCACGGCGAGCTTCTCGCCCCACGGCTTGACCAGCTCGGCAGCCTGCTCGGCCGGCACGCGGATCGACGCCATGCCGCCGATGCCCTCGAGCGCCCGGAGAGCGCGAGCCCGCAACGCCACCACCCGAGCGCCGTCGCTCAGCGACAGCGCACCCGAGACGGTGGCGGCGGCGATCTCACCCTGGGAGTGGCCCACCACACCGGCAGGCTCAACACCGTAGGAACGCCAGAGAGCCGCGAGTGACACCATCATCGCCCACAACAACGGCTGCACCACGTCGACCTGGCTGGTCTCCTCCGCCAGCTTGTCGAACAACGACCAGTCCACGAACTCCGCCAAAGCCGCGTCACACTCACGCAGCCGCTCCGCGAAGACCGGCTCGCGCTCAGCGAGATCCAGGCCCATCCGGACCCACTGCGAACCCTGACCCGGGAACACCATCAGCACCCGGCTCGGCCCGGACCCGGTGCCGACCAGCGCGAGGTCGTCCAGTCCGGCGACAAGTTCGTCGCGATCGGAAGCAACAACCGCGCCACGGTGGGTGAAGCTCGCGCGGCCCGTGGCCAGCGAGAAGCCCAGATCGCCCAGGGACAGCGACGGGTGCGCCAGCACGTGGTCCCGCAGCCGCGCGGCCTGGTCCCGCAGCGCCTCCGGCGTACGCCCGGACAGCAGCACCGGCACCGCACCCGTCACCTCGGCCGAAGTGACCTCGCCCGAAGGCGCTTGCTCCAGGATCACATGGGCGTTCGTCCCGCTGATCCCGAAGGACGACACCCCGGCCCGGCGAGGCGCGTCCGACTCCCACGAGCGAGCCTCCTGCAGCAGTTCAACACCACCGCCGTCCCACTCGATCTTCGACGACGGCGTCGACACATGCAGCGTCCGAGGCATGACCCCGGCCCGCAACGCCTGCACCACCTTGATGACACCGCCGACCCCAGCCGCAGCCTGGGCGTGCCCGATGTTCGACTTCAGCGAGCCAAGCCACAGTGGACGGCCCGCCGAGCGCTCGGCACCGTAAACCGCTTGCAGCGCCTGGACTTCGATCGGGTCGCCGAGCGCGGTGCCGGTTCCGTGCGCCTCCACGAGGTCGACGTCAGCAGCGCCGAGACGTGCATTCCGGAGAGCAGCCTGGATGACTCGCTGCTGCGACGGACCATTCGGCGCCGTCAGACCGTTGGACGCGCCGTCCTGGTTGACCGCCGAACCACGGACCACGGCAAGAACCTGATGCCCGTTGGCGACGGCGTCGGAAAGCCTTTCCAGCAGCAGGAACCCGATGCCCTCGGCCGCGCCGAAGCCGTTCGCGTCGTCCGAGAACGCCTTGCACCGGCCGTCCGGGGCGAGCGCGCGCTGACGGCTGAGGCTGGTGAACGTCGCCGGGGTGCACATGATCGTCACGCCGCCGGCCAGGGCCAGCGAGCAGTCCTGGTTCCGCAGCGACCGGACCGCGAGGTCGATCGCGACCAGCGACGACGAACAGGCCGTGTCGACCGACATCGTCGGCCCTTCCAGGCCGAGGGTGTAGGCGATGCGGCCGGTGGCGGTGCTGGCCATGTTGCCGTTGTCGAGGTAGCCCTCGAGGTCGGCGGGAACGGTGTCCAGCCGGGTCGAGTAGTCACTCTGCAGGACCCCCGCGAAGACGCCGGTGAGGCTGCCCTTCAAGGAGTCCGGGTTGATCCCGGCGTCCTCCAGGGTTTCCCAGGCGACCTCCAGCAGTTGCCGCTGCTGCGGGTCCATGGCCAGGGCCTCACGCGGCGAGATCCCGAAGAAGCCCGCGTCGAAGCTGGTGGAATCCCGGACAAAACCGCCCGAGCGCACGTACGTCTTCCCGGCCGCGTCGGGATCGGCGTCGAAGAGCGTGTCCATGTCCCAGCCGCGGTCGGCGGGGAACTCGCCGATCACGTCGGCGCCCTCGGTGACCAGGCGCCACAGGTCCTCGGCCGACGTCACGCCGCCGGGGAAGCGGCAGCCCGTACCGACGATCGCGATCGGCTCGTGCGCGGCGTCCTCGACCTCCACCAGCCGACGGCGGCTGCGCCGCAGCTCGGTGGTCATCCACTTCAGTTCCTTGAGCAGCTTTTCGTCGTTCGGCATGGGTCAGGACCTTCCGAATTCCTTGGCGATGATGTCGAGCAGTTCGTCGGCCGAGGCGTCGTCGACGTCGTCCCCGGTGGCCTCGGTGCCGCCGGTCCAGCGGTCGAGCAGTGCCCGTAGCCGCTCGGTGATCTCCGCCCGGTCCTCGTCGGCGACGGCGCCGGCCAGCGCGCTCTCCAGGCTGTCGATCCGGTCCAGCACCGGGGAACCACCCGCCGCCTGCTCCGGGGCGAGGTCGGCGTGCAGCAGCCGCGCGACGTGCCGCGGGGTCGGGTGGTCGTAGATCAGCGTCGCCGGCAGCCGGACGCCCGTCTGGGCGTTGAGCCGGTTCCGCAGCTCGACCGCGGTCAGCGAGTCGAAACCCTGGGTCTTGAACGGCTGGTCCAGGTCGGCCGCGTGTTCCTCGGCGTGCCCCAGCACGTGGTTCACCTGCGCGGCGACGATCGACTCCAGCAGGTGCAGCTGCTGGTCCGCGTTGAGCGCGGCCAGCTGCCCTGCCAGACCGGTTGTCACCGTGGCGGTGTGCGCGCTGGACCGCGTCGCCTTGGTCAGTGCGCGGAACAACGGCTCGGGCTGCGTGCCGACGGTCAGCGCGATCGGCACGTAGTGCGGGTGGGTCGAGGTCATCGCCGCGTCCAGCAGGCCGAGGGCGTGCTCGGCCGACAGCGGCCGCATCCCGTCGGCGGCCATCCGGGACCGTTCGGCGTCGCTGAGGTGCCCGGTCATGCCGGACGCGTCGTCCCACAGGCCCCACGACAGCGAAAGCCCGGGCAGGCCCTGCGCCCGGCGCCGGCGAGCCAGCTCGTCGAGGAAGGTGTTGGCAGCGGCGTAGTTGGCCTGCCCGGCGTCACCCAGCACACCGGCCGCGGACGAGAACAGCACGAAGTGCGACAGCGCCAGGTCCCGCGTCGCCTCGTGCAGGAGCGTGCCCGCGACCACCTTGGGCCGCAGCACCTTCGCCACCTGCTCGGGCGTGAGGTTGACCGACAGGCCGTCGTCGAGCACCCCTGCCGTGTGGAACACCGCGCCCACGTCGGGGTGCTCGGCGAACAACGTCTGCACTGCGTCACGATCGGCGACGTCACACGCGACGATGTCCACGGATTCGGCGCCCAGCCCCAGCAGTTCGTCCTGGAGTCCCCCGGCGGCTTCGGGGCCGCGACGCGAGGTGAGGATCAGGTGCTGCACGCCGTGCCGTGTGACGAGGTGCCGGGCCAGCAACACGCCGAGCGTGCCGGTGCCGCCGGTGACCAGCACCGGACGGGCCGGGTCGAGCGGCTCGGGCAGGGTGAGCACCACCTTGCCGACGTGCCGGGCCGCCTGTACGAACCGCAGCGCCTGCCGCGCCTGCTGCATCGGCCACGACTTGACCGGCAGTGGCACGAGCACGCCCGCGCTGAACAGCCCGTGCAGCTCGGTGAGGATCTCGTGCAGCCGGTCCGGGCCGGCCTCGATGAGGTCGAACGCCCGGTAGGACACTCCTTCGTGGTCCGCGGCAACGGTTTCCGGGTCGCGGACGTCGGTCTTGCCCATGTCGACGAACCGGCCGCCGGACCGCAGCAGCCGCAGCGACGCGTCGGTGTGCTCGTGCGCGAGGGAGTTCAGGACGACGTCGAGCCCGCCGGCCACCTCGCGGAAGTCGGCCTCGAAGTCGAGGGCCCGCGAACTGGCGATCCGGTCGAGGGGGACGTCGAGGCCACGCAGGGTGTCCCACTTCGCCGGGGACGCCGTGGTGAACACCTCCGCGCCCCAGTGCCGGGCCAGCTGCAGCGCCGCCATGCCGACCCCGCCGGTCGCGGTGTGGATCAGCACCTGCTCCCCCGCCGTGAGCTCGGCGAGGTCGGCGAGGGCGTAAAAGGCCGTGAGGAACACCACCGGGGTCGCACCGGCCTGCTCGAACGTCCAGCCGTCGGGGATGGAGACGACCAGCCGCGCGTCGGTGACGGCCAGAGCGCCGAAAGTGGCGCACTCGGTGAACATGCCCATCACGGCGTCGCCGACGCGGACCGAGTCGACACCGGGGCCGACCTCGACCACGACGCCGGCGGCTTCACTGCCCAGCACCGCGTCCGGGTCCGGGTACATGCCCAGGCCGACCAGGACGTCCCGGAAGTTCACCCCCGCCGCGCGCACGCGGACCCGGACGTGCCCGGGCTCCAGCGGTGCGACGCCGGCGTCGTAGGGCACCGGTTCGGCGGTGTTGCCGATCCGCCAGCCTCCTTCGGGGAGGGTGAGTTCGGCGCCGACACGGCCGAGGCGGGGCACCCGCGTCGTCCCGTCGAAGACGCCAGCGACGGGCTCGTCGGTGGCGAGGACGGCTTCATCCACTTCGGACCCGTCGGTGACCAGCAGCGAGACCCGGCCGGGGAATTCGGCGGCGACCGTGCGGACCAGGCCCGGCAGGCCCGCGTTTTCGAGGATGTCGGCGCATTCGACGACCAAGCGCGCCTCACCCGGCTCCGCCAGCCACTGCTGGATGCGCCGCAAGGTGGTCTTGACGACTTCGTTCGCGGTCAGCCCGCCGGGGACCGGCCACCGCACGATCTCGGCGGACGCCGAGACCGGCGCGGGAGTCCAGTCCTGCCAGTCGACGCGGTACATCACGTCACGCAGCCGCACCGCGGGCCCGGCGGCCTGGGCGGGGCGCGAGATCAGCTCGTCCACCTGCGCGACGAGGGCGCCGGTGGAGTCGGCGGTCGTGACGCTGACGCCGTCCTCGCCGGTCGGGGCGACCCGGACCCGCAGCGCGCGGGCGCCGGTGGCGAACACCGAGACCCCGCGCCAGGAGAACGGCAGCCGGGTGGTGCCGTCACCGTCACCGAGCTCGGCGGCCTGGACGGCGGCGTCGAGCAGCGCGGGGTGGATGACGAACCGGTCGGCGGCCTGGTCGTCGGGCAGGACGACGTCGGCGAACAGCTCCTCACCCCGGCGCCACGCCCGCCGGAGGCCCTGGAACACCGGCCCGTAGCTGAGCCCGGCGTCCGCGAGCGCGGGGTAGAACGTGTCGACGGCGACCGGCTGCGCGTCCTGGGGCGGCCACACGGACAGCCCGGTCTCGGTGGCGGCCGTGCCCTTGACCAGGGTGCCTTCCGCGTTCTGGACCCAGTCTTCGTCCGCGGACCGCGAGTGGAGGGAGAAGGCGCAGCGGCCGGTCTCGTCGGGTGCGTGGACCGTGACCTGGACGTCCGCCGGGAGCGTGAGGGGCGCGTGGTGGGTCAGCTCCTCGACCCGCGGGCAGCCGAGCTGGTCACCGGCGTGGATCACCATCTCCAGCATCGCCGCGCCGGGCAGGATCACGGTGTCACCGAGGGCGTGGTCGGCCAGCCACGGCTGGGCCGTGAGGGAGAGCCGGCCGGAGAGGTACACCGAGCCCGACTCCGCCGAGTGCAGGACCGCGCCGAGCAGGCCGTGCTCCGCCGGACGCAGCCCGGCCGAGCGGACATCCCCGGCGTCACCGCCGGACTCGAGCCAGTACCGCTCGTGCTGGAAGGCGTAAGTGGGCAACGGAACCCGGCGGGCGCCCTCGAACACCGGCGTCCAGTCGACGTGTCCACCGTGGACGTGCAGCTCGGCAAGTGCGGTCCGGAACCGCTCCTGGCCACCGTCGCGGCGGAGAGTCGACAGCACCGGGACGTCCTGGGCCGCTTCCTCCAGCGGCCCGCCGAGTACCGGGTGCGGGCTGACTTCCAGGACGTGCGTGAAGCCGCGCTTGAGCGCTTCGACGACGGTCGGGAAGAACTTGACCTGGCTCTTCAGGTTCTCCAGCCAGTAGTCGCCGGTCAGGGTCGCCGTGTTGATCTGCTCGCCGGACACGGTCGAGAAGAACGGGATCTCCGTGCTCTCCGGCGACACCGGCTTGAGGTCTTCGAGGATGACGTCGGCGAGCTGGCCGACCTGCGGGTGGTGCGACGCATAGGAAACGTCGATGCGCCGGTAGCTCTCACACCGCTGGGCCAGTTCGTCCAAAGCGGACACTTCACCGGACACGATCACCTGCGCCGGGCCGTTCACCGCCGCCACCGCGAGCCGCTCGTCGATCAGCTCCGCGGCCTCTTCGGCCGACACCCGCAGCGACGCCATCCCGCCGATGCCTTCCAAGGCCCGCAACGCCTTCGCCCGCAAGGCCACCACCCGGGCACCGTCCTGCAGCGACAGCGCACCGGACACGGTCGCCGCGGCGATCTCGCCCTGCGAATGGCCGACCACACCGGCGGGCTCGACCCCGTGCGAACGCCACAGCGCGGCCAGCGACACCATGATCGCCCACAGCAGCGGCTGCACCACGTCGACCTGGCTGGTCTCCTCCGCCAGCTTGTCGAACAACGACCAGTCCACGAACTCCGCCAAAGCCGTGTCACACTCACGCAGCCGCTCCGCGAACACCGGCTCACGCTCGGCCAGGTCCAAGCCCATCCGGACCCACTGCGAACCCTGACCCGGGAACACCATCAATACCCGGCTCGGCCCGGACCCCGAACCGACCAGCTCCAGGTTCGCCAAACCCTTGACCAGTTCGTCACGGTCGCCGGCCACCACAGCACCGCGGTGCGGGAACTTGCTCCGGCCCGTCAGCGAGAACCCGAGGTCTCCCAGCGACAGCAACGGGTGCGCCAGGACGTGCTCACGCAGCCGGGAAGCCTGGTCCCGCAGTGCCTCCGGCGTCTTCGCGTGGACCAGGAACGGCAGCGGACCCGCCACATCGGCCGAGGTCACCTCGGCCGAGGGTGCCTGCTCCAGGATGACGTGCGCGTTCGTCCCGCTGATCCCGAAGGACGACACCCCGGCCCGGCGAGGAGCGTCCGAAACCCACTCACGCGCCGACTGCAGCAGCTCAACACCACCGCCGTTCCACTCGATCTTCGACGACGGCGTCGACGCGTGCAGCGTCCGAGGCATGACACCCGCCCGCAAAGCCTGCACCATCTTGATGACCCCGCCGACCCCGGCCGCAGCCTGAGAGTGCCCGATGTTCGACTTCAGCGAACCCAGCCACAGTGGACGGTCGGCCGCGCGATCAACGCCATAGGTCGCCTGCAGCGCTTGGACCTCGATCGGGTCACCCAAAGCGGTGCCGGTGCCGTGGGCCTCCACCAGGTCGACGTCGGCGGCAGAAAGCCGCGCGTCTTCCAGCGCCGCCGTGATCACACGCTGCTGCGAGGGCCCGTTCGGGGCGGACAGGCCGTTCGACGCACCGTCCTGGTTCACGGCCGACCCGCGCACCACCGCGAGGACCTCGTGTCCATTGCGGACGGCGTCCGAAAGCCGTTCCAGCAGTAGGAAACCGGCACCCTCGGCAACACCAAAACCGTCGGCGGACTCGGCAAACGCCTTGCTCCGGCCGTCAGGGGCCACCGCGCGCTGACGGCTGAAGTTCACGAACGAACTCTCACTCGCCATCACCGTGGCGCCACCGGCCAGGGCGAGGGTGCAGTCGCGGTTGCGCAGCGCGCGCACGGCGAGGTTCAGCGCCACCAGCGACGACGAGCAAGCCGTGTCGACCGACACCGCGGGCCCCTCCAGGCCGAGGGTGTAGGAGATCCGCCCGGACGCGACACTGCTGAGGTTTCCGTTGTCCACGTAGCTTTCCAGCTCACCCGGCACCGACGGCAGCCGGTCGGCGTAAGAGCTGTGGATCACGCCGACGTAGACGCCGGTGGGGCTGCCCTTCAACGCCACCGGATCGAGGCCGGCGTTCTCGAGCGTCTCCCAGGCGACTTCGAGGAGCTGACGCTGCTGCGGGTCCATGGCCAAGGCCTCGCGCGGCGAGATGCCGAAGAACCCTGCGTCAAAACCGTTGGAGCCGTGGAGGAACCCGCCGGTCTTCACGTACGACTTCCCGGCGGCTTCCGGGTCCGGGTCGTACAGCGCGTCCGCGTCCCAGCCGCGGTCGGCGGGGAACTCTCCGATGACGTCGGCGCCGTCGGCGACCAGCCGCCAGAGGTCCTCCGGGGATCCGACGCCGCCCGGGAACCGGCAGCCCATGCCCACGATCGCCACCGGTTCGTGCGCGGCGGCGCGGAGCTGCTGGTTCTGCTGACGCAGCCGTTCGGTTTCCTTGACCGACGCCCGGAGTGCGGCGACGACCTTCTCGTCGGGAGCAGTCATGAGTTCTCGGATCCCTCCATCGCCAACGCGATGAGTGCGTCGGTGTCCATGTCGTCCACGTTCGCCGCCGGGGCGGTGAAGCCGCCGTCCGGCTCTTCGGCCAGGCTCAGCAGCGCGTCGAACAGCCCGATCTCCCGGATGTGCGAAAGCGGCACGGTGGCCAGGATTTCCTGCAGCCGCCGTTTGTCCTCGTCGTCGGCCGACAGCGGCTCCTGCGCCGGCGCGAGGGTCCGGTGCAGCAGCTGCGTGATGTGCCGCGGGGTCGGGTGGTCGTAGATCAGCGTTGCGGGCAGGTGCGCCCCGGTCTGCGTGTTGAGCCGGTTGCGCAGCTCGACCGCGGTCAGCGAATCGAAGCCCTGCACGGTGAACGGCTGGTCCGGGTCGATCGGGTGTTCCTCGGCGTGCCCGAGGACGAGGTTGACCTGCGCGGCCACCAGCTTGTCCAGCAGCTGCAGCTGCTGCTCGGTGTTGAGCACCGACAGCCGTTCGACGAGCCCGTCCTCCGCGACGGCGCTTCCCGCGCGGGCCTGGGCCCGCTTCGGCTGCACTAGCGCCCGGAAGATCGGTTCGCGCTGCGCCCCGACGCTCAGCGAAATCGGGACGTAGTGCGAATGGGTCGACGTCATCGCGACGTCCAGGAGCCCCAGCGCGTGGTCGGCCGACAGCGCGCGCATGCCGTTCGCGGCCATCCGGTCGTGGTGGACACCGCTGAGGTGCCCGGTCATCCCGGACTCGTCCGCCCACAGGCCCCACGACAGCGCCAGCGCCGGCAGGCCGAGCGCACGGCGTTCCGCGGCCAGTTCGTCGAGGTAGGTGTTGGCCGCCGCGTAGTTGGCCTGCCCGGCGTCACCGAGGACACCGGCGGCCGAGGAGAACAGGACGAAGTGCGACAACCCCATGTCCAGCGTGAGTTCGTGCAGGTAGGTGGCCGCCTGGACCTTCGGCGCGAGCACCCGCCGCACCTGCTCGGGGCTGAGGTTCACCGACAGGCCGTCGTCCAGCACCCCCGCCGTGTGGAAGACCGCCCCGACGGGTCCGGTCTGCTCGAACAGTCCGGCCAGCGAATCGCGGTCGGCGACGTCACAGGCCACGACGGCGACGGAGTCCGCGCCCGCCTCCAACAGCTCGTCCCGGAGGTCCGCAGCACCGACCGCGCCGAGGCCACGGCGCGAGGTGAGCACCAGGTCCCGCACGCCGTACTCGGTGACCAGGTGCCGGGCCAGCAGCGCGCCGAGGGTGCCGGTGCCGCCGGTGACCAGCACCGGACGGTCCGGGTCGATCTCCTCCGGCAGCGTCAGCACCACCTTGCCGATCTGACGCGCTTCCCGCACGAACCGCAGCGCCCGCCGGGCCTGCTGCATCGGCCAGGCCTTCACCGGCAGCGGCAGCAGCACCCGCGCGGTGAACAGCTCGTGCAGCGCGGTGAGGATGTCCTGGATCCGGTCGGGCCCGGCCTCGATCAGGTCGAAGGCCCGGTACTTGACACCCCGGTGTTCCTTCGCGACGACTTCCGGGTCGCGGACGTCGGTCTTGCCCATGTCCACGAACCGCCCGCCACGCGGCAGCAGCCGCAGGGACGCGTCGGTCTGCTCGTTGGCCAGCGAGTTCAGCACCACGTCCATGCCCGCACCGCGCGTGGCCGCGAGGAACTCCGCCTCGAAGTCCGCGGTGCGGGAGCTGGCCATCCGCTCGCGCGGCACACCGAGCGTCCGCAGCACCGGCCACTTGTTCGGGTGCGCGGTCGTGAAGACCTCCGCACCCCAGTACTGGGCCAGCTGCAAGGCCGCCATGCCGACGCCGCCGGTCGCGGTGTGGATCAGGATCCGCTTGCCGGTGGCCAGCTTGCCCAGGTCGTGCAGCGCGTAGAACGCGGTCAGGAACACGACCGGGGCCGCGCCGGCCTGCTCGAAGGTCCAGCCTTCGGGCACCGGGACGACCATCCGGGCGTCGGTCACCGCGTGCGAGCCGAAGCCGGAGCATTCGGTGAACAGGCCCATCACGGCGTCGCCGGGTTCCACCGAGCGGACGTCGTCGCCGACTTCCAACACAACACCGGCGGCTTCACTGCCCATCATCGCGCCCGCGTCGGGGTACATGCCCAGGCTGATCAGCACGTCCCGGAAGTTGACGCCGGCCGCGCGCACCGCGATGCGCACCTCGCCGCGGCCGAGTTCCCGTGTGGCCACGTCGGAAGGCACAAGCCCGACGCCGTCGAGGGTGCCGCGTCCGTCCGACGCGACCGACCAGGCTTCACCGTCGGGGATGGCCAGCTCGGAGATCGTCCGCTCGAGCCGCGGCACGCAGACCACGCCGTCGCGGACGCCGACCACGTGCTCGTCGGTGGCCAGCACCGACATCAGGCCCGGGACGTCGACCGTGCCCTTGCCGCGGACGTCCAGCAGGACCAGGCGGTCCGGGAACTCCGAGCTCATCGAGCGGATCAGGCCGCTGATCCCGGCGACGGCCAGGCCGCCCCAGCACACCACGACGAGCCGGGTGCGTTCGGACTGCGGCAGCGCGAGCCAGCGCTTCAAGCGCATCAGCACCGCTTCGACCAGCCGGCCCGCCGTGTCCGCCAGCTCCGCGCCGTCGTCTAGGTCGACGGGACTGCGAAGCAGCGAAGCGGTGTCCCACAGCACCAGGTCCGGGGTTTCGCGCGTGACGGCGACCTCGTCCCAGCCGCGGTAGAGCACGGGCTCACACCCGGCCTCGGCAAACCAGGACCGGAGGCCGCTGGTGTCGTCCAGCACCCCGAAGGTCGGTTTGTCGACAATGACCGCCGACCCGCTCTCGGCCGTCCACTCCGGCCAGTCGACCTGGAACAGGCTGTCCCGGATGTTGACGAACTGCGACAGCGCCTGCTGCGGGAGAGCCCGGGAGACGAGGGCCTGGACGTCGAGCACCGGGGTGCCCGCGCCGTCGAACGCGCTGATGGTGACGGTGTCGTCCGCGCCGCCGGTGATGCGGACGCGCAGCCGGCGGGCGCCGCTCGCGTGCACGGTGACGCCCTGCCAGGAGAACGGGATCGCCGTGTCCTCACCGGGGTTCGCCAGGCTGATGACGTGCAGCGCGGCGTCGAGCAGCGCCGGGTGGAGCAGGAACCCGTCTTCCTCCAGGCTTTCCGCCAGGCTCACCTCGGCGTACAGCGCGTCGCCGGCACGCCACGCGGCTTCGAGCCCCTGGAACATCGTCCCGTAGGCGTAGCCCTGACCGGCAAGGACGCGGTAGGCGTCGTCGGTCTCGATCCGCTTCGCGCCCTCCGGCGGCCAGGTAGCCGGGGCCTGCGGCCGTTCCGGCGTCTCGCGGCAGAGCAGACCGGACGCGTGCAGCTCCCACTCGCCGTCCTCGTCGGGACGCGAGTGCAGCGTCAGGCCACAACGGCCGTCGTTGTCGGGAGCGGTCACCATCAGCTGCACGACCACGGATCCGGTCCGCGGCAGCAGAAGCGGTGCGTGGTGGGTGAGCTCCTCCAGGTGCGGGCAGCCGATCTGGTCACCGGCGTGCACGGCCATGTCGACCATCGCGGCACCGGGCAGCAGCGGGGTGTCGCCGAGCGCGTGATCGGCCAGCCACGGGTGGGCGGCCAGGGACAACCGGCCGCTGAGGAAGACCGTCCCGTCGCCGGCGGCGTGCATCACCGCGCCGAGCAGGCCGTGCCCGGCCGGGCTCAGCCCGACGGTGCCCACGTCCTGGGCGCCCTGGCGTGCCTCCAGCCAGTACCGCTCGTGCTGGAAGGCGTACGTCGGCAGGGGAACCCGGCGCGCACCCGCGTCCAGGTACAGCGAGGTCCAGTCGAGGCTGCCCTGGCCGACGGTGAACTCGGCCACCGACGTCATGAACCGGCTGGGCCCGCCGTCACCGCGGCGCAGGGTCGACAGCACCGGGATGCCTTGCGCCGCCTCTTCCAGGGGCGCGCCGAGCACCGGGTGCGGGCTGATCTCCAGGACGTGGGTGAAGCCGTTCTTGAGTGCTTCGACGACGGTCGGGAAGAACCGGACCTGGCTCTTCAGGTTCTCCAGCCAGTACTCGCCGGTCAAGGCGGCGGTGTTGATCGCTTCGCCGGACACTGTGGAGTAGAAGGGAATCTCGGTGGTCGTCGGCGCCACCGGCGCGAGGTCACCGAGGATGACGTCGGCCAGCTGCCCGACCTGCGGGTGGTGCGACGCGTACGAGACGCCGATCCGCCGGTAGTGCGCGCCTTCCTGCTCGCAGAGCTTCGCGAGTTCGTCGAGTGCGGTGACGTCGCCGGACACGATGACCTGCGCCGGGCCGTTCACCGCCGCGACCGCCAGCTTCTCGCCCCACGGCGTGATCAGCTGCGCGGCCCGCTCGGCGGACACGAGGATCGACGACATTCCGCCGATGCCTTCCAGGGCGCGCAACGCCCTCGCGCGCAGGGCAACCACCCTCGCGCCGTCACTCAGGGACAGCGCCCCCGACACGGTCGCCGCGGCGATCTCACCCTGGGAATGCCCCACCACCCCGGCCGGCTCAACACCGTAGGCGCGCCACAACGCGGCCAGGGACACCATCATCGCCCACAGCAGCGGCTGAACGACGTCGACCTGACCCAGCGACGACTCGTCCGCGAGCTTGTCGAACAGCGACCAGTCGACGAACTCCGACAAGGCCGCGTCACATTCGCGCAGCCGCTCGGCGAACACCGGCTCGTGCTCCGCCAGCTCCAGTCCCATGTGGACCCACTGCGAACCCTGACCGGGGAACACCATCAGCACCCGGGCGTCGGCCGAGCCGGAGCCGGTCACCGCGGACTCCGCACCCGAGGCCAGTTCCGCGAGTCCACTCAGGAGTGCGTCGCGATCCGCGGCCACCACCGCGCCGCGGTGGGCGAACCCGGTCCGGCCGGTGGCCAGGGAGTAGCCGATGTCGGCGACGGAGAACTCGGGGTGCGCCAGAACGTGGTCCCGCAGCCGGGAAGCCTGGTCCCGCAACGCTTCCGGCGTCTTCGCGTGCACCACGACCGGCAGCGGACCCGCTGCCTCGCCTTCGCGCTCGACGACGTCGGACGCCGGCGCCTCTTCGAGGATCACGTGCGCGTTGGTCCCGCTGATGCCGAACGAGGACACGCCCGCCCGGCGCGGCTTGTCCGACGTCCAGGGGCGGCTGTCCCGCAGCAGTTCGACCCCGCCACCGGCCCACTCGATCTTCGACGACGGCGTTTCGGCGTGCAGCGTGCGCGGCATCGTCTTGGCCCGCAGCGCCTGCACGACCTTGATCACGCCGCCGACACCGGCGGCGGCCTGCGCGTGCCCGAGGTTCGACTTCAAGGACCCCAGCCACAGCGGCCGGTCCGCACCCCGGCCGGCGCCGTAGGTCGCCTGCAGGGCCTGGACCTCGATCGGGTCGCCCAGCGCGGTGCCGGTGCCGTGCGCCTCGACGAGGTCGACGTCCGCGGTACCCAGCCCGGCGTCCGCCAGCGCGGCGGTGATGACACGCTGCTGCGAGGGGCCGTTCGGCGCGGTCATCCCGTTCGACGCGCCGTCCTGGTTCACCGCGGAACCCCGCACCACGGCGAGGATCGGGTGCCCGTTGCGCTGCGCGTCGGAAAGCCGTTCCAGCACCAGCATGCCGACACCCTCGGCCCAGCCGGTGCCGTCGGCGTCGTCCGAGAACGCGCGGCAACGGCCGTCCGGGGCGAGCCCGCGCTGCCGGCTGAAGTCGACGAAGACCTCGGGGGTGGACAACACCGTCACACCGCCGGCGAGCGCCATCGTGCACTCGCCGCGCCGCAGCGCCTGCGCGGCGAGGTGCAGCGTGACCAGCGAAGACGAGCACGCGGTGTCCACCGACATCGCGGGCCCTTCCAGGCCGAGGGTGTAGGCGATGCGGCCGGTGAGCACGCTGGCGGCGCTGCCGTTGCCGAGGAAACCTTCCAGCTCCTCGGGAACTTCGCGCAGCCGGGCCGCGTGGTCGTGGTACATGATCCCGGCAAAAACGCCGGTGCGGCTGCCCTTGAGACTGCCCGGGTCGATCCCGGCGTTCTCGAGGGCCTCCCAGGCAACCTCCATGAGCTGACGCTGCTGCGGGTCCATCGCGAGCGCTTCGCGGGGCGAGATGCCGAAGAACCCGGCGTCGAACTCGAGCGCGTCCGGGAGGAAAGCGCCGTTGCGCACGTACATCTTGCCCGGCGCGGCCGGGTCCGGGTCGTAGAGCGCGTCGAGGTCCCAGCCGCGGTCGTCGGGGAAGTCGCCGATCGCGTCCGCGCCTTCGGAGACCAGCCGCCACAAGCCATCCGCGTCGGTCACACCCCCGGGGTAGCGGCAGCCGATGCCGACGATCGCCACGGGCTCGTCAACGACCTTCGGGGACGCGGTTGTCACCACGGCCCGGCTTCCTTCGGCGAGGTACGCGGCCAGCGCGGCCGGCGTCGGGTAGTCGAAGATCAGCGTCGCGGGCAACCGGCGGCCGAGCGCGGTGCCGAGGCGGTTGCGGAGTTCAACGGCGGTCAGCGAATCGAAGCCCAGTTCGGTGAACGCCTGGTCGACCTCGACGGCGTCCGGCGCGGAGTGGCCGAGGACCGCGGCCACGTGCTCGCGCACCAGACCGGTGAGGTCCGCTGCCGGCGCAGCGGCGACGGGTGCGAGCTTCGGCGTGGCGCGGATGAGCCCGCGCAGCAGCGGGACGACGTCACCCTTCGCCTTCAACGCCGAGTAGTCCAAGATCACCGGCGCCACCACGGGATCCGTCGTCTGCAACGCCGCGTCGAGCATCGCCAGCGCGCGGTCCGTCGGCAACGGGGCGATCCCCGAACGGCGCAGGCGGGCATGGTCGGCGTCGCCGAGCTTCGCGGTCAGCCCGCTGGCCTGTTCCCAGAGTCCCCACTGCAGGGACAGCGCGGGCAGCCCGGCCGCGTGGCGGTGCTGGGCGAGCGCGTCCAGGAAGGTGTTGGCGGCGGCGTAGTTCGCCTGCCCCGCGGCGCCGAGCAGCGCGGCGGACGAGGAGAACAGCACAAACGCGTCGAGCGGCCGGTCCAGCGTCAGCTCGTGCAGGTTGAGGGCCGCGTCGACCTTCGGCGTGAGCACCTTGGCCAGCCGTTCGGCGGTGAGCGAGCCGAGCACCCCGTCGTCGAGGACACCCGCGGCGTGGACGACGGCGGTGAGCCGGGGAATGCCGTCGAGGACGGCGGCCAGCGCCTCGCGGTCGGCGGCGTCGCAGGCCACAACTTCGACTTCGGCGTCGAGGTCGGTCAGGTCGGCTTTGCCGGACCGGGACAGCAGGACCAGGCGCCGGACGCCGTGGCGGCGCACGAGGTGACGAGCGACCAGGCCGCCGAGCACCCCGGTGCCGCCGGTGATGAGCACCGTGCCTTCGGGGTCGAGCGCCGTGGCGTCCATTGTGGACGTCTGAGTGCCGAGCCGCGGAACCAGCGCGACGCCGTCACGCAGTGCGAGTTCGGTCTCCCCCGCGGCGACGGCGGACGCCACCGCGGCGGGCAGCGCGGCCTCACTCGCGGCGCTGCCGTCGGTGTCGACCAGGACGATCCGGCCGGTCTCTTCGTCTTGCGCGGACCGCATCAGGCCGGGGACGGTGGCCTGCGCGAGCCCGGGAACGGCGTCCCCGCCCGCGACGGCAAGGGCGCCGGTGGTCAGCACGACCAGCCGGGAGTCCGCCGTCCGGGAGGTCGTGAGCCAGGTGTTGAGCACGGCCAGGACGTCGGACGTGGTTCGGTGGACGGCCGCGGCGCCCGTCCCGGTGGTCGTGACCGGGGCGAGCACGAAGTCCGGGACCTCGGGGCGGGCTTCGTCCGCCGTCAGCGGGACCCAGTGGGTGGTGAACAGCTCGGCCGGCACCGACATCGGCCGCAGGGTCAAGGACTCGACGGTGGCGATCGGCCTGCCGTCGAGGTCGGCGATGGTCAGCGCGACCGTGTTGTCGCCGGTCTTGGTGAGCCGCACGCGGGCACGGGTGGCACCGGTCGCGTGGACGGTGACGCCGCTCCACGAGAACGGCAGCCAGGCACGGCCGTCCCCACCGAAGGCGCCTTCGAACAGCTCGAGGGCGTGCAGGGCCGCGTCCGACAGCGCCGGGTGCAGCGCAAAGCCGCCCGGAACTCCTTCGGGCAGCACGACTTCGGCGATCACGTCGTCATCGGTGCGCCAGGCGGCGGCCAGGCCGCGGAAGGCGGGCCCGTAACCGAGGCCGGTCTCGGCGAGACTTGGGTAGACGTCGCTGATGTCGACGGCACCGGCGGTGGGCTGCGGCACGTCGGCGCCCGCGGTGACGGGCTCGGCGGCGAGTGAGCCGGAAGCGTGGTGCGTCCAAGGTCCCTCGTGTCGCGAGTGGACGGTGAACGGGCGGGTGCCCTGTGCGTCCGGCTCACCGACGGTCACCTGGAGGCTCACACCAGCGTTCTCGGGCAGCACGAGAGGCGCGTGCAGGGTCAGCTCGGCCACCGTGCGGCAGCCTGTGTGCGTGCCCGCCTGCACGGCCAGCTCGAGGAACGCGGTGCCGGGCAGGATCGCCGCGCCCTGGACGCGGTGGTCGCCGAGCCAGGGGTGCGTGGTCAGGGAGAGCTGCCCGCTCAGCGTCACCTCGTCCTTGGCGGCGTGGGTGAGCACGGTGGTGACCAGCCCGGTGTCGCGCCGGGCCGTAGCGTTCAGCCAGAAGCGTTCGCGCTGGAAGGCGTAACCGGGCAGCCGCACGTGCCGGACGTCGCGGTCACCGTAGTAGGCGTGCCAGTCGACGTCGGCGCCGTGGGCGTAGAGCGTGGCGAGCGCTTCGGCGAGGTTCGTGGTCGCGCCGAGTTCGAGCACGGCGCGCACGCCGTGCCGGTCCAGCCAGCCGGCTTCCGGCTGGACCGGCTCCGCGAGCCGCGTCCAGTGCCCGGCGGCGGCGAGTTCGGCCGCCTCCACCGGGTCACCGGTCACGACGTCGAGCACCGGCCTTCGCTGGGGATCGAAGGTCAGTGCCCGAACGAGCCTCCGCAGCTCGTCTTCTCCCGCGCCCCGGGCCACGGTCCCGGCCAGTGCGCAGGCGTCCGCAAGCGAAAGCACCCCGGCGACGTGCGCCGCGGCAACCCCGCCGATCCCGAGCCCGGCGACAACGTCCGCGGGCGCGCCCCAGGACTCGACCAGCCGGTAGCGGGCCACGTCCACGGCGAAGGCCGCGGAGGTGGCGTACTCGGGCCGGTCGAGCTCGGGCGCCGCGGACAGCAGCACGCCGAGCAGCGGGGTGTCCAGTTGCAGGTTCAGGTGGCCACAGGCGTCGGCGAGCGCCTCGGCGAAGACCGGGTGAGTGCGGTAGAGGTCCCGGACATCGGGCGGCAGTTCACCCCGGAGGAGGACGGCGAGCCCGCCGTCGGCGACGCGGCCGCGGACCAGGCCGGGCGCGTCGTCGCCGGTCTTGAGGGCTTCGAGCTGGGTGCGCGCGGATGCTGCGTCCTCGGCGACCAGGACGGCACGGTGCTTGAGCGCGGCACGGGTGGTGCCGAGCGCGGCGCCGAGGTCGGCCAGGGGGTGGCGGTCGAGGTGGTCGGCGAGGGCTTCGGCTTGGGCACGCAGGGCTGCGGCGGTTTTTGCGGAGATCGGCAGGAGGAAAGGACCGGTCTGCTGCGCAGCTGTGGTCGCGGGCTCCGACGGCCTGCTCGCCGAAGGGGTGGCCTCGGCCGTCGCCGGTTCCTCCGGCGCGGCCTCCAGGATCACGTGCGCGTTCGTCCCGCTCATCCCGAACGAAGAAACCCCCGCCCGGCGCGGTCGCCCCGTCTCCGGCCAAGCACGCGAGACCGTCAGCAGCGAAACTCCGCCGCCGGCCCAGTTCACGTGCGGGGTCGGCTCCTCGACGTGCAGCGTGCGCGGCAACGTTCCCGCCCGCATGGCCAGCACCATCTTGACCACCCCGGCCAGCCCCGCGGCCGCCTGGGTGTGCCCGATGTTGGACTTCACCGACCCCAGCCACAACGGCTGCTCCGCCGGACGCCCGGCGCCGTAAACCGCCTGCAAGGCCTGAGCCTCGATCGGGTCGCCGAGCAGGGTCGCCGTGCCGTGGGCCTCGACGGCGTCGACCTCGGTGGCCGGCAGCCCCGCGTCGGCGAGGGCCTGCTCGATCACGCGCTGCTGGGCCGGGCCGCTCGGTGCGGTCAGGCCGTTGCTCGCGCCGTCCTGGTTGACCGCGCTGCCGCTGACCACCGCCAGCACCCGACGGCCCTGCGCCCGGGCCTCGGACAGCGGCTGCAGCACCACGGTCGCGACACCCTCGGCCCAGCCGGTGCCCCCCGCGTCGGCGGCGAAGGCGCGGCAGCGGCCGTCCTCCGACAGCGCGCGCTGGCGGCTGAACGACAGGAACCCGCCCGGGCTCGACAGCACCGCGACGCCGGAAGCCAGCGCCAGCCCGCACTCGCCCCGCCGCAGCGCCTGCACGGCGAGGTGCAGCGCGACCAGTGAGGACGAACACGCCGTGTCGACGGTGATCGCGGGCCCCTCCAGGCCGAGCGTGTAGGCGACGCGGCCGGAAGCGACACTCCCGGCGGTGCCGATGTCCAGGTAGCCCTCGGCGCCGTCCGCGTCCTCGAGCCGGGGGCCGTAGTCCTTCGACTCGGCGCCGACGTACACACCCGTGCGGCTGCCGCGCAGCCGCAGCGGGTTGATGCCCGCGTCCTCGAGCGCGTGCCAGCCCGCCTCCAGCAGCAGCCGCTGCTGCGGGTCCATCGCGACGGCTTCGCGCGGGTTGATGCCGAAGAACGCCGCGTCGAAGTCGGCGGCGTCGTGCAGGAACCCGCCGCGGCGGGTGTACGTCGTGCCGGGGCGGTCCGGGTCGGCGTCGTAGAGCGCGTCGAGGTCCCAGCCGCGCTCGGTGGGGAACTCCGAAGTTGCGTCCCCGCCCTCGGAAAGCAGGCGCCAGAACTCCTCGGGAGTGCGGACACCCCCGGGGAAGCGGCAGCTCATGCCCACGATCGCGATCGGCTCACCGTCGAACGACGGCAGCAGCTCCGCCACCGGCGCCGGACCCGAACCCGTCAGCCGGTCCTGCAGGTACTCGGCCAGGCGAGCCGGGGTCGGGTGGTCGAACGCCAGCGTCACCGGCAGCGTCAGGCCGGTGGCCTCCACCAGGCGCGCGTGCAGCGCGACCGCGGCGACCGAGTCCAGGCCGAGCTCCAGGAAGGAGCGGTGCTCATCGGCACCGCCGGCCGACCAGTCCTCGAGCACGGCGGCCAGCTGCGCCCGGACGAATTCACCGAGGACACGGGAACGGTCGTAGGCGGAAAGGTCTCCGAGGTCCCGGATGGGGTTCACCATTTTTCCCTCGTTCTCCAGCGATCGTTTTCCCGACGGGAATTGGCGGGAATTCCCGCACCCTCTCGGGAGGCTACCGAGGCGCCGCGGCCGTCCCCACCCCTAAGCGCCCCTAGCTTCCGCCGGTCCGATCCGGGGCTGGACCTGCTGATGAGGCGCTCGGCACACCCCTACCCGGGTTAGGGGTGGCGGACGCCGACCGGCCATTCCTATATTCGGACACACCTTGGATCGGGCACTTCGTCAATTCCACCGAAAGGACGGGCCGATGCCGGCGAAACTCTTTGCTGCGGACTCGGTGCAGACCCTCGACGAGTTCGAGCTGCGCGCACTGGGCGTGGCCGACGCGCTGGCCGCGCGGGGACTGCTGCCCGGTCACCGGGTGATGCTCAAGGCCGGCAACTCCGCCGGTTACGTCACGACGCTGTTCGCGCTGATGCACCTGGGTGTGTCGATCGTGCTGGTAGACCCGCAGGAGAAGCCGCAGCAGACGCAGGAGATCCTCGACCGCGCGGGGGTCCGGCTGTCCATCGTGGACGACGACGCCCCGTTGCCGGACGGCCAGTACCCCGTTTACCTCTACGAACTGCTCGCCGACGCCGTGCCCGCCGAACCCGGCGAGCGGCTGAGCTTCGACCGCTGGTGCGAGCGGCCGGACAGCATCATCATGTGGTCGTCCGGCTCGACCGGCTCACCGAAGGGCATCGTCAAGAACGGCGCCCGGTTCCTCAAGAACATGCAGCGCAACGCCGACCAGGTCGGGCACCGGCCGGACGACGTCCTGCTGCCGCTGCTGCCCTTCTCGCACCAGTACGGCATTTCGATGGTGATGATCGCCTGGCTGACCCGCTGTTCGCTGGTGATCGCCCCCTACCGCCGGCTCGACCGCGCGCTGCGGATGGCCGGCCAGTGCGGCGCGACCGTGGTGGACGCCGCGCCGACCACCTACCAGAGCATGCTGAACATCGTGCGCAAGCGCCCCGAGGCCCGGGCCGCGCTGGCGAAGGTCCGGATGTTCTGCAGCGGCGCGGCTCCGCTGGACAGCCCGGTGGTCGCCGAGTACGAGGCCGAGTTCGGCATGACGCTGCTGGACAGCTACGGCAGCACCGAGCTGGGCAACCTGGCGTTCGCCACGCTGGACAACCCGGTCGGCACCGGCCAGGTGATGGCCGGCATCGGCGTCAAGGTCCTCGACGACGACGGCCGTGAGGTCGCCGCCGGTGAGATCGGCGAAGTCGTCATCGACTGCCCCGACATGCTGACCGCGCTGCTCGGCGAAGACGGGACGAGCACCCCGGTCGAGCAGGGCTGGTACCCCACCGGGGACTTCGGCTACCTGGACGAGCGCCGGAACCTGTTCATCGCCGGTCGTAAGGCCGCCGTGCACCGCATGGGGTACACGCTGCACCCGGAGATCATCGAGCGGAAGGTCGCCGCGCACGGCTGCAGCACCCGCATCATCTCGCTGCCCGACGAGCGCAAGGGCGCCCAGCTCGTGTTCTTCGTCGCCGACCCGGACCAGCGGGAAAGCGGTTACTGGCGCGACCGGATCGCAGAGGTGCTGCCCGCCTACGAGCAGCCGAACCGGGTGGTCGTGGTGGACCAGTTCCCGGTGAACCGCAACGGGAAGCCGGACAAGAAGCACATGGAAGAGCTCGCCAAGGCCGGTGCGGGGGCATGAGCAGCGCCGCATTCGTTTTCCCCGGCATGGCGCCGAGCAAGTTCGCCGAGCTGACCAAGTTCCTCGTGCTCGACGCCTCTGCGAGGCAGCGTGTCGCGGAGGCCGACGACGTGGTCGGCTACTCCATTTTGGACGCCTACGCCGACGGTGAGGACGACTACTCCGCCGCGGCACAGCTGGCGTTCCTGGTCAGCTGCGTCGCCCTCGCCGACTCGCTCACCTTCCGGCCGGACGCCGTCACCGGCGTGAGCTTCGGACAGAAGGCCGCCGCGGTGTACTCCGGCGCGCTCTCGTTCGCCGACGCCGTGCGCCTGACCGCGATCCAGGCCGACTGCGAGGCGGAGTACTTCGCTTCACAGCACCAGGACGTCGTCACGCACACCGTGATGCGCGTGCCCGAAGACGGCTGGCGGACGGTGCTCGGCGAGCTGTCGTGGTACGAGATCTCGGGTGTCGTCGACGACGGCTTCCACATGATCTCGCTGCACGAAGGCGAACTCGAAGAGTTCACCCGCCGGATCAGCGCGGTCGGCGGCTATTCGCTGTACACGATGCGCCCGCCGGTGCACGCGCCCGCGTTCGAGGCGTTGCGGCGCCGGGCCTCGGCCGCCGCGTTCGGCGACTGTCCCTTGCGTGACCCCGAGATTCCCCTGGTGACCGATCAGGACGGCACGGTGGTGACCACGGCCGCCCAGGTGCGCACGATGCTGCTGGACACCTTCGACCGGCCGATCGACTGGCCGTCGGTCACGGCGTCCCTGCACCGGCTCGACGTCACCGAGCTGCACTTCTGCGGGACGGACAACCTGTTCAGCCGGGTGCCGCGGGCGAAGGAGTTCAAAGTCGTGGCGCACAACCCGAAGCTCGCATTGAAGCCGCGCCGCGAGGCTGTGCTCGCCGGTTGACCACCCGGTCGCGGTGGCGCCCCCGACGTCACCGCGACCGCGGTTCCCGTTCCAGCCCGTGCTGCACGGCGTAGCGCACCGCCTCGACCCGGTTGCGCACGCCGATCTTCGCAAACGCGTTGTTGATGTGGGTCTTCACCGTCGCCTCGCCGATGAACAGCTCGGCTGCGATCTTCCCGTTGCTCAACCCGGCGGCGATCAGGCCGAGCACCTCGGCCTCGCGCGCGGTGAGCCCGTCGGGCAGGCCTTCCTTGTGCGGGACGGCTTTCGGGGTGACCTGGCCGCCGGAGTCGAACAGCGCGCTCACCACCTGGCGTGAGACGTCCGCGCCGAACGTCAGCTGGCCGGCGACCACCGACCGCAGCGCGGAACCGATCTCGCCGCGTCCCGCTTCCTTCGTCAGGTAACCGCGCGCCCCCGCGGCCAGCGCGCCCGCGATCGACTCGTCGTCCGAATAGGTCGTCAGCACCACAACGGCGACGTCCGGGTGGTCCTGGGTGATGCGCTTGGTCGCTTCGACGCCGCTCATGACCGGCATGTTCAGGTCCATCAGCACCACGTCGAGCCGGTCGAGCCGGCCGACCAGTTCGAGCGCCTCCGCGCCGTTCGCCGCCGAGCCGACCACTTCGACGTCGTCGAGCAGGCTCATCAGCGCGACCAGGCCTTCCCGCACGACCTGCTGGTCGTCGACCACGATCACCTTGATCGTCTGCGGCTCACCCATGATCCCCTCCGTTGTGCGCGGGTTCCGGAACTTCCGCGACCACCTGCCACGCCCCCGGTTCGGGCCCGGCGCTCAGCCGGCCGCCGACCTGGGCGAGCCGTTCCCGCATCCCGGTCACGCCGAAGCCCTTCCCCTCCTGCGGCTCGCCGGACAACGGGTTCCGGACGGTGAGGCGGATCGCCCGCGGTTCGAACCCCAGCACCACGGTCACCGGACAGCCCGGCGCGTGTTTCGCGGTGTTCGTCAACGCTTCCCGGGCCGTCGCCACGAGGCAGGCTACCACCGCGAAAGCGGGCGCCCGGAGGTCGCCTTCGGTGCGAAAGGACACTTCGGCCGCGTTCACCTTGCGGTGCCGCTGCACAAGATCCGCCAGCGCCCGGTCGAGCGGCGGGACGTCGGCGCGCAGCGCGGCGACGGCGTTGCGCGCCTCGGCCAGACCGTCCACCGCCAACCGCCGCGAGACCAGGATCCGTTCCAGCGCCTGGCCGTCCTCGTTCTTCTCCATCAGTGCTTCGGCGAGTTCGAGCTGCACGACCAGCGCGCCAAGGGAATTCGCCAGGACGTCGTGGATCTCGCGCGCGATGCGGGTGCGCTCGTCCAGCGCCGCCGCGCGCGCCTGCTCGGCCTGCGCGCGTTTCGTCTGCTCCAGCAGCGCCCGCGTCTGGGCCAGGTGGATCCGGTACTGCCGCCGGTTGAGCCCGAACAGCAGGATGATCACCAGGCCGAGCGGGTTGCCGAGGGTCTCGCCGACCCCGACGTCCCCGATCAGGCCGCCGATTATGCACAGCGCGATGTCGGCGCATCCGGTCGCGACGATCACCCGCACGCCCAGCGTGGTCAGCGCGGCGAACCGGCCGAGCATCACCACGCCGATGACCAGCGCCGAGGTGTCCGAAGCCAGGCTGATCACCGGCGCCACGACGGTGGCTCCCGCGGCGAGCAGCACCGCCGACGTCCGCGGCAGGCGCTCGTTCACGAGCACAAAACCCACCCAGCACGCGGCGGCCGCACCGTAGGCCACCCACACGAACGACTGGGTCTCCCCGGTGGTCAGCAGCGTCGCGAGGATCACCACGGATCCCAGCAGCTGCACCACCAACCAGCCCGGCGCCACGTTCTCGGGGAGCCGGAGGCCGCGGAGCACCTTGTCCATGACCAGCAGTCTGCCGCATCACCGGCCACCCGGCCCCCCGTGGTGGGGCAGAGTAGGGGTTGCCGGTTTTTCGGCGGCACGCTTACCCTTGGGCGGTGAAGATCGCCTGCTGGGAGGCCGAACCGGACGGCGTCTCAGCCGACCGGCTGCGTGCTGCCGCCCGGCGGGCCGCGGCGGCGGGCGCGGCGCTGCTCGTCACACCCGAACTGTCCGGCACCGGCTACCTGACCGACGCGCGGCGGCTGCGTGCTCTCGCCGAACCCCTGGCCGGGCCGCACTGCGCGGAGGTCTCCGCGATCGCGGCCGAGACCGGGATCGCCATCGTGCACGGCTGGCCCGAATCCGACGGAGACCGCGTCTACAACACCGCCCGATTGGCCGGCCGCGACGGCCGGACCCTGCTGAGCTACCGCAAGAGCCACCTGTACGGGCCGATCGAGCGGGCCGCGTTCGACCCCGGCCACGACGGGGTGGTGCAAGCCGGGTTCGAGGGCCTCACGCTGGGCGTGCTGATCTGCTACGACGTCGAATTCCCCGAAGCCGTGCGTGCCCACGCCCTGGCCGGGACGCAGCTGCTGCTCGTGCCCACCGCGCTGATGGAGCCCTGCGGGTTCGTCGCCACCGGGCTCGTCCCGGCCCGCGCGTTCGAGAACCAGCTGTTCATCGCTTACGCCAACTGGACCGGCAGCGGCCAGGGCCTCACCTACTGCGGGCTCAGCCGGATCGTCGGCCCGGACGGGAGGGTGCTCACCGGCGACGGCGAACTCCGGATCGCGGACATCGACCTGACCGAAATCCCGAAGGCCCGCGAGCTCAGCCCCTACCTGGCCGACCGCCGGCCGGACCTGTTCGCCGGTTAGTCCACTGTGGACGTCCGGCTGTCCGTTCTGGACACCTCGCCGATCGTGGCCGGCTCGACCGCCCGGCAGGCGCTCGCCGGCACCGTCGACCTCGCCGTGCTGGCCGACGAGCTCGGTTACCACCGCTACTGGGTGCCCGAGCACCACGGGATGCGCGGTGTCGCGAGCTCCGCGCCCGCCGTCGTGGCCGGGCGGCTCGCGGCGGCGACGCGCCACATCCGGGTCGGCGCGGGCGGCGTGCTGCTGCCGAACCACCCGCCGATCGTGGTCGCGGAGCAGTTCGGCACGCTGACGGCGTTCCACCCCGGCCGGATCGACCTCGGTCTCGGCCGGGCGGGCGGCGGTCCGCGGCACGCTGTCGACCTCGTCCGCGGGGATCGCACCACGCCGGGGTTCCGAGAGCAGGTCGAAGAGCTGATCGGGTACTTCGCCGAGCCGGGGCCGGCGATCCCGGCGAGCGGGAACACCCCGGAGATCTGGCTGCTCGGCTCGTCGCCGGACAGTGCACGGCTCGCCGGGGAGCTCGGGTTGGCCTACGCCTTCGCCCACCACCTCAACCCGGGCGACGCCGCCGAAGCGATGCGGACGTACCGCTCGACGTTCCGGCCTTCTGCCCTTTCAGCGCCGACGACGGTGGTCAGTGTGTCCGTGATCGCGGCCGAAACCGACGAACGGGCCGAGTGGCTGGCCCGGCCGACCCGGGTGAAGGTCCTCCGGCGGCTCCGGGGTGAGCGCATCCTGCTGCCCAGTCCGACGGATGCCGAGTCCGGCGAGCCCGCCGACCTCAGCGACCGGCTCTTCGTGGGGTCACCGGAGACGGTGCGGGAACGGCTGCAGTCCGTTGTCGACGAGACGGGCGCCGACGAGCTGATGCTGACCACCCCGGTGTACGACCACCACGACCGGCGGCGGTCGTACGAGCTCCTCGCACGTGCCGGACCCGGCCGGGTCGCCCGGCTTCTCCCCGGCTGAGCACAATGGGCACGTGCTGACCCACGAAAGTGTGAAGACCCACTGGTGGCGCGTGGCTCTGGTGGTGCCGGCGGTGGTCGTGGCGGCGTTCTCGCCGAGTGTGTTCAGCGGCGCGTTCGGCCTGCTGCCGATCCTGATCTGGTGCGGGCTGGCGCCGTCGCGCCGGACCGGGCTGATCGCCGGATCGGTCCTGCTGGTGCTGCTGGCGTGGTTCGTGCTGCCCCGCGCGCTGAACCTGGCCGGGCCGTGGCCCGCCGGGCGGGAGATCTTCTGGCTGCACACGACGCTGGCGGCGGTGGTGTGCGCGGTCGGCGCGCGGCGGGGAGGCGCCCGGCTGGCCCTCCTGGTGTGCGCCGGGTTCTTCGTCACGGGCGCCGCCTGGTTCGTCGGGCTGGAGGCGGCGGCCGGCGACGAAGGCGTCTCACCGGGGCCCGCCGGGCTGCAGATCCAGGAGGACCGCGACTGCGGTTCCGGCGGCTGCTGGCGGGTCATGACGGCGACCGGCGACCGCGCTCCGGACGTCATGCGCGAGCACCTCGCCGCCGCGAACTTCACGGCCTCGCCCGACCCGGAGCACACCGAGCTCTGCCGGACGAACGGGCTCGTGGTCACCCACGAAGTGTGCGCCCGGCTGCGGACGCTGTCGCCGGACGCCGTCCGGGTGGACTGGTACGTCAACTGAGCGCGGTGGCGCGGCGGCCGGACCCCGCCGCGCCACCGTCCCCTTCAGCCCGGCGCGACCGCCCGCCCGGTCTGCGGCGAGATCATGCCCGCGCACAACCCCTTGCTCGCCAGGGTCTGCGCGATCCGCGGGATGGCCGCCCGGGTGTTGGCGGGCCATTCGTGCATCAGGATGATCTGGCCGTTGGAGAGCCGGCCGACGGCCTGGACGATCGCGTCCACGCTCGCGCCGTTCCAGTCCTGCGAATCGACGTCCCAGATGATCTGCCGGAGCCCGTACTTCGCTTCGACTGCCTGCAAAGTCGCGTTGGTTTCCCCGTACGGCGGGCGGAACAGCTTCGGCGTGCCACCGCCCGCGGCCGCGATCGCCTGCTGCGTCCGGGAAATCTCGGAGTCCATCTGCGCCTGGCTCTGCTGCGTGAGGTGCGGGTGGGTGTAACTGTGGTTGCCCACCCACATCCCGGCACTCACCTGGGCGCTCACCTGCCCCGGGTACGCGGCGGCGTACTGGCCCTCGTTGAACATGGTGGCTCGCAAGCCGTTCTGCCG
The DNA here is from genome assembly GCF_044453095.1 of Amycolatopsis sp. NPDC051758. NCBI lineage: Bacteria > Bacillati > Actinomycetota > Actinomycetes > Pseudonocardiales > Pseudonocardiaceae > Amycolatopsis > Amycolatopsis sp. NPDC051758. Next base: position 168,286 of record NZ_JBITCJ010000012.1, read on the forward strand.
CAACGCGTTCAGCAGTGCCGGAGTGTTCGAGCTCGACGGTCCGTCGTCGAAGGTGAGGCCGACGTAGCCGTTGCACGCGGCGGCGGCGTGCGCTTCGCTTCCCATGACGCTCCCGGTGAAGGCGAGGGTGGTGACCAGCGCCGTGATCCATGTCCGCACGGGTCAGCCCACCGTGATGTTCGAGTTGCCGCTGCTCTGGTAACCCTCGGTCGCGAGGATCATGTAGTAGTTGAAGCTGCCCAGCCGCATGCCGTACCGGGCCCAGGCGTCGAAGTGGTTGCCGGTGGTGATGGTGCCACCGGTCTTCTTCTGCTGCCGGACGGACCAGTACTGGTTGAAGGTCTTGGTCCCTTCGACGGACGGCGCGTTGTAGCGGGTGGTCTGGTAGACGTCGTAGGTGCCGCCGTCGCTGGTCACGGTGCCCTTGTACGTCCCGGTCGGCCGGTAGGTGCCCCAGTTGTCGACGATGTAGTACTCGACGAGCGGGTTGGACGTCCAGCCGTAGAGCGCGAGGTAGCCGTTGCCGGAGGGGTTGAAGCTGCCGGAGTAGCTCACCGTCCGCCGGCTGCCGTTGCTCCACCCCTTGCCGCCGACGAAGTTCCCGGTGTTGCTCCAGTTCATCCGGTAGTTGCCCCCGGAGCCGAGCGTCATGGCGGTCGAGCCACCACCGTCGGTCCAGAACGAGTAGTAGTAACCGTTGTTGTTGCCGGTCTGACTGGTGGTGATGACGGTGTCGGCCCGGGCAACCCCGGGCAGCACCACGGTCGACACAAGGGCGGCGCAGGCGGCGAACACCCGGAACCGGTTCTTGGTGAGCATGCTTCCTCCTCGTCGAGGCTGGGGATGGCGAAAGCATGCGTTCGACGGGAATGGTGGGGCAATAACTTTCGGAAAGTTTCGGGAGTACGGCAGGCTTTCCCGACGATCAGCCTTTGTGCCGCCACCGCACGGCCCTCGCCGCGAGAAGCCGGATCCACGCCGTCGCCGGCCGTTCCCCGCCCCCGACGTCAACCGGCCGGTAAGCACCGGCGCGGCTGTCTTCGCTGTGCCTGATCACCTCGTCGAAGAACCACCCGGAGGCGATCACCGCCAGGATCGCAGCGGAGTTCGCCAGTTCACGCTTGAGCGCGGGCGCGTCCAGCAGCCGTTCCGCGTGGAGGATCGCCGAGCCGGTGACACCGTGGTCGTCGTAGGTCACCTCCCCGGCGTGCAGCGCCAGCCGGAGCCGGATGCGCTCCTGCGCCGGGTGCGTCGCGTTGTGAACGATGAGTTCGTCGGCGAGGGCGCCGAGGAGGAGGTCCGCGAACAGCGTCTTGGAGATCTCCGCCGGGGCCAGCACGAGCACGCCGTCCCCCAGATCCGCGTGCCGGCAGCCGGCCCAGGGAATTCCGGCGGTGGCGAAGGCGCGTTCGATCGCGCGATACATGCCGGAGCGGACCCTGAGTTTGTTCGGGTTCGTGCGGCTGTACCGCCCGAACCCTTCAACGTCGACCACGACGATCGTGCAGTGAGCGGTGTTGAGCTCGACACTGCCGCGCCAGTCCACGGAGTCCCCGCGGACCGGCGCGATCCCGATGGCCCCAGGAGCCCGCCCGGGCCGCGGCCGGCTGTGCGTCCGCCCGCCAGGCCGCCCCGAGGGCGGCCGGGTCGTCTCGGGATCGGACATCATCGTTCCCTTCGGCAACGACTGCGCATCAGCCGATCGGGCGCGCGTCGTCGGGCGTGTCGCGGCGTGCTGATGTCTATTCTCAGGTTAGGGAACCGAACACATCATCACTACTGCACTGGTCGCACCGTTCGGTTACCGTAACCAAGAATGCCCCCTCGCAGCTGCGTCTGCGCGTGCAGAAGGAGCCCGACGTTGTCAGCGCCGTCGTCACCGGTCGTCGCGTCGTGGGAACTCGCCCTGCGTCTGAAGCGGCGGCGTGACCAGCTGGGCGTCGAAGTCAAGACCATCACCGACGCGCTGGGCTTCTCCCGCAACTACTGGTCCGCGGTCGAGAACGAGCGCAAAATCCTCTCACCCGAGAGCCTCGTGCGGATCATCGAGCTGTTCGAGTTCGACGCCGAGGAGAAGCAAGAGCTTCTCGCCCTGCGCACGGCCGCCAAGGAACGCGGCTGGTGGACGCGTTATTCAGCACTCTTCGACAACGAGATCCAACGGCTCTACGGACTGGAACAAGGCGCGCGAAGCATCCGGGACTACGAGAACCTGCTCATCCCCGGATTGCTGCAGACGGCTGATTACATCAGGGGCATCATGCTGCCCGATGTGACCATGCGGCCCGTCGAAGTCGACCAGCGGGTCGAGGCCAGGCTGCGCCGGCAGCAGCGGCTCACCGACAAGAGTGATCCGTTCAAGTTCACCGCTGTCATCAGTGAAGCGGCGCTCCGTCAGCAGATCGGCGGCAGGCAGGTGCTCCGGAACCAGCTTGTGCACCTCGCGACTTTGATCGAGCAGCATCCGGAGACGCTCGACATCCGCGTCATCCCGTTCACGGCGACCGCATGCGGACTCTTCGGCGGGGCGACCGTCGTCCTCATCGACTTCGACAACCCGCAGCTGCCCACTCTGGCCTGGCAGGAAACCGTCACCACCTGGGGGATCATCGACGACTCGACGCAAGTCAGGAATCTGACGACCACCTACGAGGACGCCTATCGGCGGGCCCTCGACAAGAGCCAAACACTGAAGATGATTCAGCATCACACCAAGGAACTTGATTGACCACCAAAGTCACCTCCGCGGCGAGCCACAGCGTCTGGTTCAAGAGCAGCCACTCGAACGCCGGCGGGAGCTGCGTGGAAGCTCGGTTCGAGCCCGGCTCCGCCTTCGTTCGGGACAGCAAGGATCGCCGTCCCGACTCGCCCTTCATCGAGTTCCCCCGTACCGCGTGGACGACGTTCCTGCGGGTCGTGACACCGGAGGAAGCCTGACGTCAACCTCATGAGACGCGGGAATGGAGGCGGCCGGGACCCTCCATCCCCGGCGTGCACCCCTGGCCCCCGGCACCCGAAACCCAACCCGCCAAAAGCGGGGTAACCGGAAGGACTCTTCAACGATAGGTAAGCCCCTTGGACGCACAAACTCGACACAACAACCCATCCGGCGACCGCGAATGGTTCAAAAGCAGCCATTCCAACGCGTTAGCCAGTTGTGTCGAAGCACGATTCACATCTGATTCAGTCGGCGTGCGCGACAGCAAGGAGGAGGACGGGGCACCGGTTCTCGCATTCTCGCCGAGCGCATGGTCGTCTTTCCTCACCGACGTGAGGCCAGAGGCGAAACAGTAGAGGGTGATGAGGGCGTGGGCGCAGAGCGCCCTCATCACTATACTGCGTTTTCGTCCGTCCAAGTCCTGCCACCCGGATCGCCCGGCCCCAGCAACCGGATCCAGCCCCGAGCCGCCGTCTCCTTCTCCTGTACCAGCACCGGCCGGAACCGATCAGGCCGACTCACCGGACTGTGCCGGATGATCTCGTCGTAGAACCAAGCCGAAGCAATCACCGCAAGATCCCCCACCGCACAAGCAAAAGCATCTCGCAGAACCCGAGACTGCAGCATCCGGAACGTATGCACGATAGCGGCACCGGTCGTGCCGTGGTCGTCGTAACTCACCTCGCCCGCGTGCAGCGCCACCCGCAGGCGGATCCGCTCCGGTAGCCGGTGCCCGGAATTGTGCTCCCCCAACGCCGTCGCCAGCGCGTCCGGCACCAGCTCGCTGAACACCGCCTTCGGATACCCGGCCGGGACCAAGACGAGCACGCCGTCGCCGAGATCGGTGCGGTAGCAGCCTTCCCACTCCACTCCGCAGACCCTCAGCGCCTGCTCGGCCACGCGGTACAACCCGGCTCGCAACGCCAGGCGGTGCGTGTTCGTCCGGTCGAACGCCGAAAAGCCGTCGATCGCGAGGGCGAGAATGGTGTGGTGCACGGGATCCGCGACCGGCTCCGGGGCCGGCGGCGGCGATCCGAGCAGCCATCGTCGTATCCACATCTGGCCACCTCCTCGCCGAACCGGTTGTCAGCAGTGATCGTGACCGCGCCCGGTTGACAGTCCGGTTGCCGGTTGCTGGACAAATTCTTGACAGCCGCTTGACCTGCGCCGAAACCTCGCCGCCGGCGCGTTACGGTGCCAGGCGGGGAGCGGGGGTGGACGAGGAAACCTGATGGAATTCCGGATCCTGGGGCCCGTCGAGCTGCGGCTCGGAGACCGGCAAGACCGGAAAGCCGCGCTCGGGCGGGCGAAGGAGCGTTCGCTGCTGGGTGTGCTGATGCTCAACCACGGCAAGGTCGTCCACGTCCGCACCGTCATCGAAGCGCTCTGGGACGACAGCCCGCCCGCGCACGCCAGGAAAGACCTGCAGGCCTACGTCAGCCGGCTGCGGGCGTCGCTGCGGGGCTCGGGCGTCTCCGCGCGGATCGTCACCCAGCGTGCCGGCTACCAGTTCCTGCCCGAGGGTGACGAACTCGACTACGCCCGCTTCAAAACCCTGGTCCGCGACAGCGGGAACGCGCGGCGCGCGGGACGGCTCGACGACGCCGCGGCCGCCCTCCACGAAGCGATGGATCTTTGGCGCGGGCCCGCCGTCGAGGACCTGGGCACCGTCTGGATGGAGCAGAAGCGCGAGGACCTCGACCTCTACGACCGCGTCACCGGGTACCAGGCCCTGTGCGCCGTCGAGCTCGAACGGGGCAACTACCGTGAGGTGCTGCAGATCCTCGACGTCGCCATGGTCGAGCACGAGTTCGACACCCAGTACATCTCGCAACGGCTCGCCGCGCTGGACGGGCTCGGCCACTACGAAGAGTTCGACGCCTACTGGAAACAGGTTTACGACCGGTCCGCGCGGTCGTTCGGCACCGGGCCCGCCCGGGAGCTGCAGGAGCTGCACCGGCGGCTGCTGCAGTCTCGGGACCTGCTCGGCCCGGCCGACCAGCATCGCACCCAGGCCGCGCTCCGCGCGTTGCCACCCGCTCAGTTGCCGTCGACGGTAAGCGAATTCGTCGATCGCGCCGCCGATCTCGCGCGCCTGGACGACTTCTTCCTGCGCTCCCGCATGGGCGACCCGCCGTCGACGCTCATCGTCGCGATCACCGGGCCGGCCGGCGTCGGCAAGACGGAGCTGGGGCTGCACTGGGCCCACACCGTCCGGGAGCAGTTCCCGCACGGCCAGCTGCACGCGGACCTCGCCGGTTACGGCAGCGACCCACCCCGCGACCCCGGCGAGGTGCTGGCCGAATTCCTCGACGCGCTGGGTGTCTCCGCCACGACGTTGCCGGCGAGCCTGAGCGCCCGGACCGCGATGCTGCGCACCCTGCTCGACGAGCGCCGGGTGCTGTTCTTCCTCGACAACGCGCGGAACTCCGGGCAGATCGTGCCGCTGCTGCCGGGCAGCGGGCAGTGCGTCGTCGTGGTCACCAGCCGGCACCGGCTGAGCGACCTCGTCACCGGCCACGGCGCCTACCGGCTGGAAGTCGCCCGGTTCAGCGAGGCCGAGACCGAGCGGCTGCTCGACGGCCTGCTGCGCGACTCCTCGGCCGAGGTCCCCGATCCGGCGACGGCCATGACGCTCACCGGCGGCACCCCGCAGGCCATCCGCACCCTCGCCGAGCTCCTGCCCGGCAGCGGCGAACTCCCGAGCCCGGCCGAGCTCCTCCTGGCCGGCGAGCTGGCTTCGGGCACCATCCTGACGTCGCTGATGTGGTCCTACCACGCGCTCGGTCCCGCGGCCGCCCGCCTCTTCCGCTCGCTCGCGCTGCACATCTCCCCCAGCCTCCCCCTGCCCGCGGTGTGCGCGCTCGACGGGACCGACGACGAGACGACCCGCGTGACCCTCGCCGCGCTCAGCGCCCTGCACCTGGTCAGCAGGCGGGACGGCCGGTTCGTGATGGACGACCTCACCTGTGCGGCCGGCACGCGGCTCGCGCTCGCCGACGACCCTCCCGACGTCCGCCGGGAGGCCGAAGCCCGGCTGCTCGACTGGTACACCGCCCGGGTTTCGGACGCCGCGGAGGTGCTGGCACCGGCCCTGCGTCGCACCGCCGAGCTGCCACAATCCGGGCAGCTGCCGGATTTTGCGGTTGCGGAAGCGTTTCTCGACGCCGAGCTGGCGAGCCTGTGCGCCACGATCCGCCGGGCGGCGGGCAGTTCCCTGTCCCGGGCGGTGCCGTTGCTCCGGCTGCTGCGGCCCCACCTCACTCCCGGCGCCGGCTGGCGCGACGCCGTCGAAGCTGTCTTGCTCGCGGCTCGGGCCGCCCAGGACCTCGACGCCGAGGGGCAGGCCTGGACCGCGCTGGCCCGGGTCCACGACGATCCCACCAAGATCGAGGAGGCGCTCCAGCTGGCGAACACGATCTTCGGCAACACCGGCAACCACCGGGACCGGTCCGAGGTCCTCCTCCTGCTCGCCAGCCACTCGGCAGACCCGGCGCACGCCGAGTCCTGCCTGCGCCAGGCGCTGAAGGTCCAGGCCAGCCTCAACGAGCCCGCCCAATCCGCCGCGGTCCACGGGGCGCTCGGCACGCACCTGCGCCGGCAGGATCGTCTTGACGAGGCCGCGGAACACCTGTCCCAGGCCAAAATGCTGTACGCGGATCTCAAGGACCACCGGCGTCGCGCCGCCATGGCGCTGGAGCTCGGCCTGCTGAGCCGCCGGGCCGGCCGCGCGAGCGACGCGATCGGCTTCCTCACCGAAGCCGTCACCCTGCACGACGAGCACCCGGCCGGCCGCGACCTAACGCTCACCGCACTGGTCGAGCTGAGCGAGGTCGGTTGTGACGCCGGCGAGCACGCCGATGTGCTGCTCCACGCCCGGAAGGCGCTCGGCATCTCCCGCTCCCCCACGGACCACACCTGGGTCGTCCGCGCACTGGTCGCCCTGGTCCGCTCACTGGCGGCGACGGGACGGCAGGCCGAGGCGTGGAACGAGTCCCGCCAGACGATCGCGCTCGTCACGGACACCGACGACCCGGTCCACAGCCACGTCCGCGAGCAGTTCACCCGCCTCGGCCTCTGGCCGGCGACCGGCCCTTGACCCGGTTTCATCGGGATTTCATCGCCCCCGGCTAACGTCGACCCGCAGGGCGGCGGAGGGGCTCCGGGCGCCGGCCGAGGGGGACGGCGCCCGGGGCCGCTACTCCCCCACCCCGATCGCTTCCACCGGACGCGCTCGCAACGTCACCGATGTCGCCACGCCGATCGCGACCATCCCGAGCAGCACCGCGCCGCCGATGATTCCGAAGTAGACGGACCATGGCCCCGACGGGAGCGGGGTTCCCCGCAGTCCGACGTTGAGCAATCCCAGCGGCACCAACGCGACCAGCGTCCCCGCCACGACCGCGATCCCGACCGTGGCCAGTGCCTCGAGCCGCATCATGCGGGTCACCTGGCGGCGGGTGGTGCCGACCAGGCGCAGCAGCGCGAACTCGCGGCTCCGTTGGGCCGTTGTCAGGACCAGCGTGTTGGCCACCGAAATCGCCAGGTACCCGACGATCACGCCGACCGCCACCAGGTTCAGGTAGAACTGCGCCTGCCGCTCGCCGCCTTCCGAGGCGGCCGCCAGCGACGCCGGGGCGAGCGTCAGGCCGGGATACAACACCGAGCGCACGGCCGCGGACACCGCCGCCGGGTCCGCGCCCGGGGAGCGGCGGACCAGCACCGAGTCGTCCAGCCGGCCGCCGATGTGTGCCCGGGCCAGCTCCACCGGCAGCACGAAGTCGCCGAATGCCTTGTCGTGCGTGTACGTCGCCACCAGACGCAGCTTCGCCGGCACGCCGTCGCCGAAGTAGAACGACACCTCGTCGCCGATCTTCTTGTCCAGCCAATCCGCTTCCGAACGGCTCAGCGCCACGGTGTCGCCGGTCAGGTCGGTCAGCTGCCCGGTGTCGACGCCCAGTTCGAGCGCACCCCGGACGTGGTCGCCGGCCAGGCCTTGGGCAGGCGACCGCTGGACGTTCACGTCGTCGCCCATCGGCGTCGCCGTGATCACCGACGTGTGGACCACCGGTGTTGCCGCCGCCACGCCCGGCACGCGGGCCACCAGCGAAGCCACTTCCGGTGACACGCCGGCCGCGCCGCTGATCACGTAGTCGGCGGTCGTCGAGCGGGCCGTCTCCTCCGCGGCGGCCGCCGTGCTGGACGTCTGGCTGTAGAACGTCGCGAGGGCGAACGCGACCGCCAGCATCAGCGGGGTCACCGCCGCGGCGACGCGCCGGGTGTTCGCCTGCGTGTTCGCGCCGGCCAGGTACCCGCTGATCCGCCAGACCCGCGCGAGCACCGGGGCCAGCACCCGCACCACGACCCCGGTCACCTGCGGGCCCACCACGGCCAAGCCGATGACGACGATCAGCGTCGCCATCGTCGAGATCGCGGTGGCTATCTCGCCGTGCAGGAACAGCGGCACCAGCGCGCCGCCGACGCCGACGAGCACCAGGCCCCAGCCGGTGAGCAGCCGGCCGCGGCCGAGCTCACGCCGTTCCACCGAAGCCTCCCCGAGCGCTTCGACCGGCCGGATCGACGACGGCCGCCGCGACGCCGCCCACGCGGCCAGCCGGGCCGCGCCCAGGCTGAGCAGCAGCGCCGCGACCAGCGGGAGCGGGCCGATCGCCAGCCCGAAGTCCGCCGGGATGATGCCGATCGCGGCAAACGCGTCGCGCAGTCCGGACGCAACCACCAGCCCGAGCGCGCTGCCGAGCGCCCCGGCGACCAGCGCGACCAGCGTCGTCTCGGTGCCGATCAGCTTGCGGATCTGCTTCGGCGTCGCCGCGATCGCACGCAGCAGCGCGAACTCCCGGCGGCGCTGGTTGATCGTCAACGCCAGTGTGCTGGCCACCACAAACACCGCGACGAGCAACGCAAAACCGCCGAACGAACCGGCGATCGCCAGCAGCAGCACGCGGGTCTGGCTGACGTCCAGGAACTCGACACTGCTGCGCTCGACCCCCGTGGTGACCTCGACGTGGTCCACGGCCGCGCGCACCCGTTCGGCCAGCGCGTCCGGCGCCACCCCGGGGTCGGCCAGCACGCCGATCGCGTGTGCCTGGCCGGGCCGCCCGGCCAGGTCCGCGGCACGCTCCGGCGTGAAGAACAGTGCCGACTGCCGCGACAGGCTGTCGACAACGCCGCTCACCCGGAACACCGCCGGCGCCGAGCGGGTCGTGATCCGCACCTGCCCGCCGACGCCGACCCCGGCCTGGCCGGCCACCGAGGCGTCGAGCACAACGTCGTCAGGCGCCGCCGGAGCCGATCCCGCGCTCAACCGGAACGGCGCCAGCACGGCCGCGTCCCAGTTGTGGCCCCACGACTGCGCGCCGCCGAGAACCTGCCCGTCACCGGTGACGACGCGCGCGGGGAAGCTCTGCTCCGCCACCGCCGCGCGGACGCCGGGGACCGCCGCGATCCGGTTGGCCAGCGCCGCCGGGACCGACGGCTCCTCGCCGACCTGCTCGGCGGACAGCGCATCGGCGCCCGGGGGCTGCACACTCCGCTCGCCGCCGACGACGACGGCCGCGTCGGCGTAGCGCTGGGTGGGGACACCGGCACGCAGGCCGGACTCCATGAGGATCCCGCAGGCCGCCACGAGGGCGGTGCCGCACAGGATCGCGATGAACGCGCCGGCGAACCCGCCGAGCCGGCTCCGGATCGTCTGCCAAGCCAGGTCCAGCATGCTCACCACTCCCCGAGGTGCGTCATCCGCTCCGCGACCCGCTCGGGGGTGGGGTGCGGGAGGTGCCCGGCCAGCTTGCCGTCGGCCAGGAAGAGCACACCGTGCGCGGCCGAAGCCGCGACCGGGTCGTGGGTGACCATCAGGACGGTCTGCCCCATCTCCTCGACGACCACCCGGAGCAGGTCCAGCACCTGCCGCGCGGTGCGGGTGTCGAGGGCGCCGGTCGGCTCGTCGGCGAGCACGACGTCGGGCCGGGTGACGAGCGCCCGCGCGATCGCGACACGCTGCTGCTGCCCGCCGGACAGCTCCGCCGGGCGGTGTTCGAGCCGCTTCGCGATCCCGACGCCTTCGACGATTTCGCGCAGCCACTGCGGGTCCGGCTTGCGGCCGGCGAGCCGCATCGGCAGCGTGATGTTCTGCAGCACGTTCAGCGACGGCAGCAGGTTGTAGGCCTGGAAGACGAAGCCGATCCGGGTGCGCCGCAGCTTCGTCAGCTCGCTCTCCTTCAGCCCGCCGATCTCGGTGCCGCCGAGCAGCACCCGCCCCGACGTCGGCCGGTCCAGGCCGGCCGCGCAGTGCAGGAACGTGCTCTTGCCCGAACCGGACGGCCCCATCACCGCGGTGAACGTCCCCCGCGCGACCCCCGCCGACACGCCGTCGAGCGCGGTGACGGCGCCGTCGCCGGAGCCGTACACCTTCCGCACCCCGGCCAGCTCCAGCGCATACGCTGTGGTCATCTTGGTCCCCTTCGTTGTGTCTGAAGGGAAAACTAGGTTCACGACGGCCGCAGATCGATCCGGTGGAGAGGTGGATCCGGGGTAGCGCCAGCACCACCACGGCGGTGGGGTGGGACACTCTCGGCGTGACGACCCGCCTGCGGAAGGTCTGGTCGGCGGTCCGGTACCTCGTGGTCGGCGCCGGCACCTCGCTGCTGTCGCTCTTCGCCCTGATCGGGCTGCTCGTCGTGCTGCTGCTGTGCCCGTTCGGCATCGGGATCCCGTCGCTGGCGCCGGCGATCCGGCTGGCGCGGTGGCCGGTGGGCGTCGACCGCCGCCGCGCGGCGCGCCGGCTCGGCGAGGCCATCCCCGAGCCCTACCGGGACGGCTCCCCGATCAAGGACCCGGCGACCCGCCGTGACGTCGCGTGGCTCGCGATCCACGCGGCGACCGGGATGTTCCTCGGCTCGCTGGCGTTCGGCCTGCCGCTGGGTGTGGTCCAGCAGATCGTCACGGCCTTCGCCTGGCCGGCGGTGCCCGGCGGGATCGAGGGGTCGGTCGGGATCGTGGTGAACTCCTGGCCGCGGGCCGGGTTGACCCTTCTCGTCGGCGCCGCCTTCGCCGCGCTGACGCTGCTGATGCCGCGGCTCGCGCGCTGGCAGGCCCGCACCGCGCGGCGGCTGCTCGCCCCCGCGCCCGGCGTCGTGCTGGCCGACCGGGTCGCCGAGCTGACCGCGACACGAGCGGCGGCGCTGGAGGCGCACGGGGCCGAGCTGCGCCGCATCGAGCGTGACCTCCACGACGGCACCCAGGCCCGGATCGCGGCGGTCGTGCTGCAGCTCGGCATCGCCGGGCAGCTCTACGACCGCGACCCGGCCACGGTACGAGACCTGCTGGTCAAGGCGCAGGACACCGCGACCGACGCGCTGGCCGAGCTGCGCACGGTGGTGCGCAGCATCTACCCGCCGCTGCTGACCGAGCGTGGCCTCGCCGGGGCGGTGCGCGCGCTCGGCGAGCGTTCCCCGGTGCCGGTCGCGGTGACCGTGGTGTACGAGACCGGCCGCCCGGCCGCGGTCGAGGCCGCGGCGTACTTCGTTGTCGCCGAGACGCTGGCCAACGTGACCAAGCACGCCGACGCGTCCCAAGTGGACATCATCCTCGGCGGCAGTCCCGGTGTGCTGGAGCTGGAAATCCGCGACGACGGCCGCGGCGGCGCCGACGAGTCCCGCGGCAGCGGCCTGGCCGGCATCCGCCGCCGTGCCGAAGCCTTCGACGGAACCCTCACCCTGACCAGCCCACCCGGTGGGCCGACCGTGCTGCGAGTGGAGCTGCCATGCGGGTCGTGATCGCCGAAGACGACGCTTTGCTGCGCGAAGGCCTGTCGCTGCTGCTGAAGACGTCGGGCATCGAGGTGGCCACCACGGTCGACAACGCGGAGGACTTCCTCGCGTTTGTCGAGAACGATCGCCCCGACGCGGTCGTGATGGACGTCCGCATGCCCCCGACCCACACCGACGAGGGCCTGCGCGCGGCGGTCCGCGCCCGCGAAATCCACCCGGGCCTGCCGGTCCTGGTGCTGTCGGCCCACGTGGAGACGAGCTACGCGGTCGAGCTGCTCGCGGACGGCGTCGGCGGGGTCGGTTACCTGCTCAAGGAGCGGGTCGGCAAGGTCGAGCGGTTCCTCGACGCGCTCCAGCGGGTCGCCAAGGGCGGCACGGCGATGGACCCCGAGGTGATCGGCCAGCTGATGTCCCGCCGCCGGGCCGCGGATCCGCTGGCGGCGTTGACCGCGCGGGAGCGGGAGGTGCTGGCGCTGATGGCGGAGGGGTACAACAACGGGACCATCGCCGAGCTGCTCGTGGTGAGTGACGGCGCGGTCCTGAAGCACATCCGGAACATCTTCGCGAAGCTGGGACTGCCGTCCGACGAGGGCGGGCACCGGCGGGTGCTGGCGGTGCTCGCCTACCTCGGCCGGGACGCGGGGTAGCGCAGGCACCACCCCGGTTCCGGGTGCGCACGGCATCGTTTCGGCCGCCGCGAATTCCTAATCTTCTCCTCATGACCAACACCGAAATCGCCACCCGCACCTCGACCGCCGCGCTCCTCTGGGTGGTCCTCGCCGTCTCCTCCGCGGTCAACGCCGGTGGTCCCCTGGTGGGACTGGACTTCACGATCCGCATGGTCGCCGGCGGTGTGGCGATCGCGGCTATCGCCGGGCTCATCACCTTCTACGTCCGCCGCCGGAAGGCGTGAAGGGTCAGCGCCAGCGTCACCAATGCCGCCGCCGTCCAGATCGGTGCGGTCCGGCCCGCGCCGAGGAGCGCGCCGGCCAGGACCGGGCCGGCCGTCGCTCCGACGTTCAGGGCCGCCGTCGCGTAGGACCCCGCCATCGTCGGGGCGCCGGTGGCCCGGTGCAGGATCCGGGTGATCACCGTGCCGCCGACCAGGAACGACAGTCCGCCCTGCGTGAACGCGAGCCCGATCAACGCGGCGGGCACGTCCGCAACCAGGGCCAGCACAACCCATCCGACCAGCAGCAGCGCACCACCGATCGTCACGACCCGGCCGGGCCACCGGTCGGCAAGCCGTCCCGCCGCCGTGACGCCGGCGAAGCACCCCGTGCCGAACGCCAGGAGCACCACCGGCACCGGTGCGACGCCGGCCGCCACCGGCGCCAGGTACGTGAAGACGCCGAACGTGGCCGCGTTGATCAGCGCGCCGAGCACGAGCACCCCGGCCAGGGGACGGAGTTCGGCCAGCTCGGCCCGAAGGTCCGACGGCGCCGCGCCCGGCGCGGTGTCGGCGATCCGCCAGACACCGGCAAAAGCGGGCAGGCACACCACCGCGACAACCCAGAACGCCGCACGCCACCCGAGCAGCGCCCCGCCGGGGATGCCGACCACACACGCCACCGTCGTGCCTCCGAGCAGGACGGCGAGCGCGCGGCCCTTCCGGTCCGGTGGCACCAGCTCGGTGGCCGCGGTCAGCGCGACGGCCAGGAACCCCGCGTTGGCGACGGCGGCCAGCAGCCGCGTCCCGAGCAGGACGCCGAACGACGTGGTCAAGCCGCCCACGACGTGCGTCGCGACGAAGACGGCCAAGAAGCAGAGCAACGCGGTACGCCGACGCCAAGAACGCGCGAGTGCGGCCATCAGCGGCGCACCGGCCACCATGCCGACGGCGAACGCGGACGTCAGGTACCCCGCCTGCGCGAGGGAGACGTCCAGCGCGGCGGCGATGCCGGGCACCAGCCCGGCCAGCATGAATTCGGACGTGCCCATGCCGAACACGGCCAGGGCGAGGAAGTACACGGAAAACGGCACAGAGGACTCCAGGGAACACGAGATCGGCAGACGACTTCGTGGTCACCCGGGAACCCGGGTCCGGGAAATACGGGAGCTACCGGGCCGCCGGCATGACCGACAGCCCGGTCCTGGACGCTTCGGGGCTCCCCATGCGCCCGACTTTACCGGTTAGGGTGCGAGCATGCGGGAGCTGGCGGAGACCGTCGCACGGCTGGACGCGGCCCTGGAGCCGATCGCGAAGCGCCCGGTCGACCTCTCCGACCCGGACTGGGCCGAAAAGATGCGCGCGGCCGAGCCCCTCGACGAGGCAGGCGTCCGCACCGAAGCCGAAGAAGCGTTGCGAGCACTGCTCGGCCACTACGAACGCGGTGACGACGGGCAGCGCGCCGCCGTCCGGAAGCTGTTCGACCGCCACTCGTCGTTCCGCTGGGCCGTGTACCTGCCGGACGCGGACTTCCGCACCCGGCTCCTGCACCTTTCGGCGCGCGACCACGGCAACGACACGCGGGACGAGCTCCTGGCGCTGAACGACCTGTGCACGCAGGCGCGGGCGGACGGGGTGGACCTCCGGCCGATCCTGCGTGAAGTCGCGGAACTCTCCAGCACCGTCGACAAGTACGGCATGGGTTCGATGCGGGACATCCTGCTGCGCAGCGCGGGGTGACTCAGGTCCGGAAGCTCGCCCGGTAGGCCTGCGGGCTCGTCCCGACCACCCGTTTGAACCGCTCCCGGAACGCCGTCGGCGACCCGAACCCGACCTGTCCCGCGATCCGGTCCACCGGATCACCGGTCGCCTCCAGCAGGTGCTGCGCGCGCCGCACCCGGGCCCGCAGCAGCCACTGCAGGGGTGTGGTCCCGGTCTGCTCCCGGAACCGGCGGTTCAGCGTGCGCGCGCTCATCCCCGCGTGCCCCGCGATGCCGGACAGCGTCAGCTCGGCCGCGCAGTTCTCCTCCAGCCACGCCAGCACCGGCTCCAGCTCGGACCCGCGCGGAGTCGGCGGCGGGTCGTGCACGATGAACTGCGCCTGGCCGCCCTCGCGCTCCAGCGGCATCACCGACAGCCGGGCCGCGTCGGCCGCCACCGCCGAGCCGTGGTCGCGGCGGATCAGGTGCAGGCACAGGTCCAACCCGGCCGCGGCACCCGCGGAGCTCAGGAACTGGCCGTTGTCGACGTAGAGCACGTCGGGGTCGACGTCGATCGCGGGATGCCGGCGGGCCAGCTCGGCCGCCGCGGCCCAGTGGGTCGTCGCGCGGAGGCCGTCGAGCAGACCGGTCTCGGCCAGGACGAACGCACCCGAGCAGATCGACGCGATCCGCGTGCCCCGCGCGGCGGCCGCCCGCAGCGCGTCGAGGACGTCCCCGGGCACCGGCGGCGGGTTCTCGGCGCGGCCGGGCAGGATGATCGTGGCGGCGCCGGCCAGCCCCTCGAGCCCCCAGGGCGGCCGCAGCCGGAAGGTGCCCGCGTCGAGCTCACCGCCGGTGCCGCAGATCCGGACCTCGTAGGCGAGGCCGCCACCGGGCAGCCGGGTCCGCGAGAAGGTCTCGATGGGCGTCGCCAGGTCGAACGGGACGACCTGGTCCAGCGCGAGGACGGCGACGATGTGCATGACCCCACGATAGATCGTCCACTAAGGACGGAGGCTGCGCAGCATCAGGTTCGCGAAGTGCGCGCCCACCTGCTCCCCCGTCAGCTCGCCGTCGGCGTGGTACCACATGCCGAGCCGGTGGATCGCGCCGTAGTGGTACTGGATCACCAGGTCGGCGGGGACGTCGTCGCGGAAGACGCCCGCTTGCTGCCCTTCGACGACCAGGTCGCGGACGCGTTCGTGGTAGGTGCGCCGCTCGGCCCGCACCTGGACCTGCTTGGACTTCTCCAGCAGCGGGAACGACTGGAAGAACACGGTCGCCGCGTCGAGGTCGGCGATGCTCGTCACGACGACGTCGACGATGATCGCGTGCAGCCGTTCCGGCAGCGGCAGGTCCGACTCGGCGATGGTCCGCATCCGCCGGGTCTGCATCCGCAGCATCGCGGTGTAGATCTCGAAGAGCAGGTCGTCCTTGGACTCGAAGTAGTGGTACAGCCCACCCTTGGTGACGCCGGCCGTTTCGACGATCTCGCGGACCGTCGTGGCCCCGAACCCCTTCTCGGCGAACAGGCGCACTGCCGCGCGCACGACCTTCTCCCTGACCGTCATGTCGCCACCCTATGTGAGCGGGCGAGCCGGCTCGCGCGGCGCCGCGAGCCGGCCCGGTCCTCACTTGCCCAGCAGGTTCACCTGGTCCGGGGTGGCGCGTTCACCGGTGTACGGCGTGATCGCCCCGGTGCCCCGGTCGGTGACCGACGGTGGCTGGATCACCGTCGTCGTGGTGTCCGGGTTGATCTTGAACACGTACGCCCCGGTGTAGCCGGAGTGCGAGTCCTTCGAGAACCCGAACGGCGTCAGGCCCGGCCCCTTGAGGGCGCCCGAGCTCATGGCGTCGACGATCTTCTGGCGCGTCGGGTCCGGCCCGGCGGCCTTCAGGGCCTGCGCGAAGGTGTAGGCCTGCACCATGCCGTAGAACAGGGTGTTGGTGAGCGGCTCCTTCGGGATGTACTTGTCGTGGATGCCCTTGAAGTAGGTGACCCACGGGTCGGAGGTCTGCGCGACGTCGGGCAGGTACCCGGTGCCGATCAGCCCGTTGAGCAGCTGCGCGCTCGAGACGCTGGCGCCGCCGCGCTTGGCGAAGTCCTGCAGCAGCCCGGACAGCGTCGCCGGGTCCGCGCCGATGCTGCTGACCACGAACTGCGGCTTGTAGCCGATCTTCGCCGCGGCCAGGATGGACAGCGCGGTGAACGCCGGGATGCACTCGCAGACGACGACCTCGGCGCCCGCGGCCTTGAGCGCGGACAGCTGCGGCGTGACGTCGGTGTTGGCGCTGTCGTAACCCTGCCGGACCACGGTCTGGTCCTTGACGAACTGGTCGAGCCCGGCCTGGGTGTCGCGGCCGACGTCGTCGTTCTGGGTGAAGTACCCGATCTTCTTGCCCGCGAAGGTGTCCTTGATGTACTTGCCCTGGATCTTGCCCTCGCGGGTGTAGTCCACCTGGTACCCGAACGTCATCGGCGCCTTCTGCGGGTTGTCCCAGGCGAGCGCGCCCGAGGAAACCAGCAGGTCCGGCACGCCTTCGGTGTTGAGGTACTCGACCACCTTGGAGTGCGTCGGCGTGCCCAGCCCGCCGACGATCGCGAACACCTTGTCCTGCAGGACGAGCTTCTTCACGACCTCGACGGTCTTCGTCGGGTTGTACCCGTCGTCCTCGACCTTGTAGTCGATCTTGCGGCCGTTGACCCCGCCGGCGTCGTTGATCGACTGGTACACCGCGCGGGCGCCCACGGAGATCTTGCTGTACCCGGGGGCGGCCGGGCCGGTGAGCGGCTGGTGGCTGCCGATCACGACGGAGTCCTTGGTGACGCCGACCGCCGAGTCCGCGGCCTGCGTGCCACTGGTGTCGGACTCCCCCGCACCGCCGCACGCGCTGAGCGCGAGCGCCAGCACCGCGATTCCCGCGACGGTTCTAGTGGTTCTCATGGTTCTCCTTCTTTTCGGCGGGTCGGCGGAGAAGCCCGCGCAGCCGTTGGAAACCACCCTGGATGCCGCGCGGGAAGGCGAGCACGACGACGATGAGGATCACGCCGTACACCGCGAGTGGGAGGTTGTTGGCCACGTCGGTGTTCAGGTGCAGCACGTCGGCGAGGTCCTCGGACCAGGCCTGGAAGTACACGAGCGCGACCGCGCCCCACAGCGCGCCCCACAGGGAGCCCAGCCCGCCGAGCACCACGGCCGCCAGCAGGCTCAGCGACAGCGCGGGGGTGAACGAGCCGGGTGCGGCGGTGCCGAGCAGGAACGCCTGCAGGCCACCGGCGAGCCCGCCGCAGACCGCGCTGATCAGGAACGCGAGGATCTTCGTGCGGCCGACGGCGATCCCGCTCAGCGACGCGGCGACCTCGTCGTCGCGGACCGCACGGAAGTCACGGCCGAGCCGGCCGCGCACGACGTTGACCACCAGCACCAGCGCGATGAGCACGCTGAACCAGACGATCCAGGTCTGCCAGCGCAGTTCCGGGACGATCCCGGCCAGGCCCGACGGTCTGCTGTGGACGGTGAAGCTCAACCCGTTGCTGCCGCCCAGGAAGTCCTGGAACCGGCGGGTCAGCGCGGGCAGGCCGACGGCCAGCGCCAGCGTCGCCCCGGCCAGGTACGGCCCGCGCAGCCGGGCCGCGGCGGCCCCGGCCAGCAGCCCGGCGAGACCACCGGCGGCCGAGGCGAGCAGCAGGTCGGCCCACAGCGGGAACGTCGGCACCCGGCGCACCAGCAGCGCGACCGTGTAGGCGCCGATGAACATGAACGCGCCGTGGCCCAGCGAAACCTGGCCGGTGAGGCCGGTCAGCAGGGTCAGCCCGGCCACCGCGATCAGGTAGTAGCCGATCGTCGCGATCCGGAGGTTGGTGAACTCGTCGGTGACCAGCGTCAGCACGACGACGACCGCGAACGCGGCCAGCGCGAACAGGACGTGGCGGAGCAGGGGCGGCAGCGCCCGGACCTTCTTCGCGGCCTTCACGGGAGTCTCCGGAAGACTCGTGCGCACGGTCATACCCGCCTCACCTTCGCGCGGCCGAACAACCCGCTGGGACGCACGATCAGCACCACGACGAGGATCGCCAGCGCGGCGATCGTCACCATCTCCGGGCCCAGGTAGCCGGACACGTAGGACAGCCCGATGCCGAGCACGAACCCGCCCGCGATGGTGCCGAGCGGGTTGTCGAGCCCGCCGAGCACGGCCGCGGTGAGCGCGTAGACGAAGACGCCGTCCAGCACGTTCGGGAAGAGGAACGGCGGGGTGGCGAGCAGCCCGGCCAGCGAACCGACGGCCGCCGCCATGCCCCAGCCGACGGTGAGCATCAGCCCGACGCGCACCCCAAGCGTGCGGGCCACGTCCGGGGCGAACGCGGCCGCGCGCATCCGCAGGCCGAGCGGCGTGTACTTGAACACCACCAGCACGAGTGCGGCGATGGCGAGCACGATCAGCACCACGAAGAGGTCGTTGGCGGAGAACCGGCCGACGAAGTCGAAGGCGTACGGGAAGGCCAGCGGCTCGTTGGACCAGATCATGCCCGCGATCGCCTGCAGCACCAGCAGCAGGCCGAGGGTCACGATGATCGAGCTCAGCTCCGAGCGGTGGCGCAGCGGCCGGATCAGCAGCCGCTCGGTGGCGACACCCAGCAGGGTCCCGGCGACGATCGCGACGGCGAAGCCGAGCCAGTAGCTGCCCGTCGCCTTCGTCACCGAGTACGCGAGGTACGTCGAGATCAGCGCGAGGGCGGGCTGCGCGAAGTTCACCACCCGGGTGGCCCGGTAGATGATGACCAGCGCGAGCCCGAGGGCCGCGTAGACCGCGCCGGCGGAGATCCCGCCGAGGGTCAGGTCGAGGAATTCCTGCATACCGGACCGTTCACCTCCTGATCGGAGAAAAGGGGTCAGAAACCGAGGTAGGCGTGGCGGAGGCCGTCGTCGGCCAGCAGCTCCGGCGCGGTGTCGACCGCCACCACGCTGCCGAGCGCGAGGACGTAACCGTTGTCGGCGATGGACAGCGCGCTGTGCGCGTTCTGCTCGACGAGCACCACGGTGAGCCCGGTCGAGCTCCGCAGGTCCCGCAGGATCGCCATGATCCGGGCGGTGATCAGCGGCGCGAGCCCGAGTGACGGCTCGTCCAGCAGCAGCAGTTCGGGCCGGCTCATCAGGGCGCGGCCGATGGCCAGCATCTGCCGCTCACCACCGGACAGCGTCGACGCGGGTTTGGCCGAACGTTCTTCCAGCGGCGGGAAGAGCTCGTAAACCTCGCGTTTGGCGGCCGCGCGGTCGGCGCGGTCACGCCGCCACAGCGCGCCCAGCCGGAGGTTCTCCTCGACGGTCAGCTCGGTGATCACCCCGCCGCCTTCGGGCACGTGCGCGACCCCGCCGCGCGCGATGCGGTCCGGCGCCCGGCCGGTCAGTTCCGTGCCGTCCCAGGTGATCCGGCCCGCGCGGGCCGGCTGCAGGCCGCTGATCGTGCGCAGCAGGGTCGTCTTGCCCGCGCCGTTCGCGCCGAGCACGGCGGTGATCCCGCCGCGCTCGACCTTCAGGCCGACACCGTCGAGCGCGCGGACGGCGCCGTAGGCCACGGAAAGCTCTTCGATCTCAAGCACCGGGCGCCTCCTCGGCGGGGTCACCGAGGTAGGCCTCGGCCACGCGGGGGTCGGCCTGGATCTCGGCCGGGGTGCCGGCCGCGATCACCTCGCCGAAGTTCAGCACCACCACCCGGTCGCAGACCTGCATGACCAGGTCCATGTGGTGTTCGACGAGCACCACCGCCATGTGCCGCCGCAGCGAGAGGATCAGCGTCGAAAGCTCGACCAGCTCGGCGGCCGAGAGCCCGCTGGCGGGTTCGTCGAGCAGCAGCAGGTCCGGCTCGGCCACCAGCGCCCGGGCGAGGGCGACGCGTTTTCGCACGCCGTAAGGCAGAACGCCGGGCAGCCGGTCGGCGAGGTCGGCGATCCCGAGCTCCCCGAGCGTCGCCCGGGCACGCGCGGCCAGGTCACCCTCGTCGCGCGCCGAGCGGCCGGCGCCGACGAGAGCGGGGAGCACGCCGGCTTTCGAGTGGCGGCCCGCGCCGGCCATCACGTTCTCGAGCACGGTCAGCCCGGCGAAGAGGCCGAGGCCCTGCAGGGTGCGGACGATCCCGAGCCCGGCGAGGTGTTCGGGGCGGTGCCGCACGAGCGGTTCCCCACGCCACAGCACCCGGCCGGACTGGGGCCGGACGAAGCCGCAGACGACGTTGAACAGCGTCGTCTTGCCGGCGCCGTTGGGCCCGATGACCCCGACGACCGTGCCGGCGTCGACGCTCAGCCGGACGTCGTGCAGCGCGGTCAGCCCGCCGAAGCGCACGGTGAGGCCGTCGACCACGAGCAGGTCTTCGCCGGGCAGAGCCTCACCAAGAGGTGTCATCATCGACTCCCTGTCTCTCCCGTCCCACTATGTGGACCAGGCCGTACCGCGCGGTCGGTATGAAGAGGGTGGAGCGCGGGGCTGGTCGTGTCAAGGTGCGAACCGCCGATAACGGGATCTTCGTGACCAGTCCGAAAATTTCGCGAAGGCCTGGTGGCGCGGAAAGTCCTTACGTCACAAAACGGCGAAGGGCGGGTGCGCTCGTTCGCGCACCCGCCCTTCGCCGCCGGCTTCCGCTCAGCCCGTGCTGGCCTGCGGGACGATCATCGACGCGGCGTCGATCTTCGTCTGGACGACCCCCAGCTGCTGCAACAGGTCCGGCACCCGCTGGATGCGGCGGGCGTCCAAGGTGGACCCGAAGGCCGGCATCACCATCAGGCTCGCGATGTCCTGGTCCACTTTGGCGTTGCGGACCACGAGCGGCTCGATCCGGGCGCGGTCCACCGCGGCGCGGGTGGCGTTGAGCATCGCGCGCTGGAACGCGCGCATCGTCTTCGGGTGGTCCTGGACCCACTTGGCCGTGGCGCCGAAACCGGTGAGAGGGAAGGCTTGGGTGCTGCCGCTGGCGGCGTCGACCACCGGGTAGGCGCCGGCCACCTTGGCGGACTGGGTGAGGAACGGCTCCGGCTGGTAGGCCGCGTCGACCTTGCCCTGCGCCAGCGCGGCGCCCATCTCCGGCAGCGGCATCGGGACCCACTGCACCTTGTCGCTGCTGATCCCGTGGTCGCGCATCACGGACTGGGTCAGCACGTCCGAAGCCGCGTTCTTCGAGCTGATGGCGATCCGCTTGCCACCCAGGTCGTTCACGGTCTTCACCGGCGAGTTCGGCACGGTGACGAGCTCGTTGCTGCGCGGGCTGGCCGACGTCGCGTCGGCGATCAGCTTGACGTCCGCCGAGCCGTTGCCCTTGGCCAGGAAGAACAGGGTGTAGGTGGACAGCGCGAGGTCGTCCTGGCCGCCCGTCATCCGGTTCAGCGCCTCCTGGCCGCTGGCGCCGACGTCGGCCTGCACGGTGAGACCTTCGGCCTTGAAATAGCCGCCCTCCTGGGCCAGCCAGAACGACGCGAGGTCGACGGCGGCGAAGATCGCCACCTTGATCGACGGCTTTTCGACGGCGCCGCCGCTGTCCGATCCGCTTCGCTGGCTGCATCCGCCCAGCAGGGCGACGGCGAGAGCGAGCACGGCGAAACGTCGTGTCGTGGCGGGTTTGGGCATGCCACTCCTCGGAAAAGAATCTTTTCGACCATGGAATCCGGCTCCTCGAGCCCTGATTCGCCGGACTGTAGATGACGATTTCCGGGTCCGCAAATACGTTGCCGAGAACTGCACACCGCCCTGTTCACGCGAAAGAGTGACAGGACGGCTAACGGGTAACCCCCACACCGCACCGCGCTGACCAGGGGAAACAAACCAACGAGGACGCCGGGCATCCGGTGGGACCACCATGTCCGCTTTTTGTCTTCCGTAACAAACCCCGCCACCACGGAGACTCTGGCCGGAAACGAGGGGCGGGGACGATGAACGGATCTTGGAAGTACCGGCCGCCGATGCTGTCGCCGAGGTTCGCCCACGAGGTGGCGACGGTCGGCGACGACGTCTTCGTGCTCGGGGGCACCGACGGGAACGTCGGTTACAGCTCGGTCGAGACCCGCAAGGTGACGGGCAGCGGCGAGTGGCACTACGTCAGCCCGATGCGGGGTCCGCGGGGCAACCACGCGGCCGGCGTTGTGGGCGGATGCGTTTACGTCGCCGGCGGAATCGGCCCCGGCGACGCCGCCGTCGACGCGGTCGACCGCTACGACCCGGTGGCCGACGAGTGGCACCCGGCTCCGTCGCTCCCGGTGCCGCTCGGCGCGGCCTCGGCGGCCGGACTGGATGAGAAGCTTTATGTGGCAGGGGGTTTTGTCGGCGACGGTGATCTCGAGGAACACGCGACGGACGCCGTCCTCGTCCTCGATCCGAGGGAACCCAGGCCGCACTGGGTGCCGGTGGCGCCGATGCTCACCCCACGAGCGCGGTTCCGGTTGGTGGCCACGGAAACGCACCTGTACGCGGTCGGCGGCCTGCCGAGCCGGCAGCAGGACGCGCTCGACTCCGTCGAGCGGTATTGCCCGGACACCGGCACCTGGGAAGCTGTGACGCCGATGCACAAGCGGCGCGGCGCACCCGGAGTCGTCGTGGTGGGCGACCGGATCGTCGTGGTCGGCGGGGGTCCCGCGCCGGTCGAAGACCCGACCGCGCGGGACCGCACGGCCGAGGTCTTCGACACCGGCACGGGATACTGGACACTGCTCGCCACGCTGCTCCCCCACGGCCGCGCGTCGCTGGTCTGCGCGGCGGGGCCGAACCGGGTGCTGGCGATCGGCGGGAGCGCGAACCTCTACGGCCAGCTCGTCACGGTCCCGGACGTGCTGTCGCTCAAACTTCCGTGACGCCTCAGCAGAACCAGCCGGCCTGGATCCAGCCCCGCTGGTTCACGTGGCCCATCGCGTACCCCTCGGCCCAGTCACCGCTGGGCGAGTACCGCGACAGCTCGAAGTGGTCGCCGCGGTAGAGGGTGCCGATGATGACGCCGGCCGGCTGCGTGCGGACGTAGAGGTCCTGGGCGCAGATTTCGTGCACGGTGCCCGCCGAGGCGGCGGGGGCGAAGGTGATCGCCGCGGCGGCCGCGAGGGCCGCGGCCGCCGTGATGCGTGCGGTGGTCATGGCGCTCCTTTCCGGTCAGTTGAGGGAGAAGCAGCTGCGGAGCACGAAGCCCCACTTGCTCGTGCCGTGCCAGAAGACGTCGGCCGAGTTCTGGTCCGACGTGATGTAGCGGACGCCGATGTAGTTGCCCTGCACGAGCGTCGCGATCGGGTCGGAGTGGCCCTGGCCGGGGGTGTAGTTGCCGAAGAGCGTGGCGGTGGCGCAGGTGATGTGGGCGGCGCGGGCCGGCACCCACGGGTCGTTGATGGTGCCGCTTCCACTTTGGACGGTCGCCTCGGCGGGTGCGGCGGCGAGCCCGCCGGCCGCGACGGCCAGCAGGGCCACCGCGCAGGCGCGTTTGACATTGGAGAGCAACATTCTGGTCCTTTCCGGACGGCTTTGGTGCCGTCCGGAAAAGAACTACCGGGCAGGCCTTCCGGGCGGAAGCCCACCGGATGACCGGGCGTGCACACTTCGGGTCTCCCCGTGCACCGCTAACCCGCGGCCGCCTTGGCCGGCGTCGTGAACCGGCGCAATCCCGGGGTTCCCACACCGACCAGCACCACCGCCGCCACGCACAGCAGTCCGCCGCTGACCAGCGCGAACCCGCCCGACGTCGCCCCGGCGACGAGACCGCCGCGCATGTTGCCGACGTCCGGGCCCGCCTGGCCGACGATCTGTTCCGCCGCCGCCACCCGGCCCAGCAGCGCGTCCGGGGTGTTCAGCTGCACCAGCGCCCCGCGTGAAACCACCGACACCGTGTCCGCCGCGCCCGCGAGCACCAGGAACGCCAGCCCCAGCCACGGATCCGGCGCCAGGCCGAACCCCGTCAGCGCGGCACCCCACACGATCGAGCCGGCGAGCATCACCAGACCCGGCCGGGGCAGCCGGGTGAACGCCCCGGAGAACACCGACGCCGCCACCCCGCCGACCGCGATCGCCGAGAGGAACAGGCCCAGCGTGCGCGGGTCACCGCCGAAGCGTTCTTCGTTGACCAGCGGGAAGAGGCTGATCGGCATGGACAGCACGGTCGCGGCCAGGTCGGTGAGCAGCGCGCCGCGCACGACCGGGGTCCGCACCAGGAAGGCGAGGCCGTCGAGCACACCTCGCAGCCCGGGGCGCGACAGCTCACCGTCGGGCCGCATGACCGGGAGGCCCAGGACGCCGTAGAACGCCATGCCGAACGTGAGCGCGTCGACGAGGTAACAGCCCCCGACACCGAACCGGGCGAGCACGAGCCCGCCGAGCGCCGGGCCGAGCAGCATCGAGCCCTGGAAGGCGATCCGGTTCAGCGCGAGCCCGGCGGGCAGCTGCTCCGGCGGCAGCAACCGGGGGACGAAGGTGCGGGCGACCGGCCCGCCACCGGCGACAAAACACGACTGCGCGGCCACCAGCCCCAGCACGGCAAGCACCGGAACGTCGTCCAGAAACCCCTGCACGGCCAGCAGAACCGAGCAGACGGCCTGGCCCGTCGTGGTGACGAGGGCGAACTTCCGCCGGTCGACCCGGTCCACCAGCGACCCGGCGAACAGGCCGAACACGATGACCGGCAGCGCCTGGGCGAGCCCGACGGCGCCGGTCCACACCGTGCTCCGGGTCTGCTCCCAGACCTGGAACATCACGGCGACGAGCGTCATCTGGGCGCCGAAGCCGGAGAAGACCCGGCCCAGCCAGAGCCGCCGGAAGGCCGGTGACGTCCGGAGCGGGGTCAGGTCGACGAAGGCGCGGGTCAGGGACACCGCCGGATTGTAACAGCGCTTATACAGTTTCCCGGCGGAACTCCAGCAGGCACCGGTCGGCCGCCAGGTCGACCACGGAACCGAGGACCAGCCCGTGCGCCGCACCCAGCTCGCGGAACTCCTCGACGCGCCGCTCGCGGCCGCCGAAGATCACGAGCATGGCCAGGTCGATCTCGGAGTTCGCCCGTCGGCCACCGACCGGCTCGACGACCAGGACACGGCCGTCCGGCGCCGCGGCTTCGACGCACCGCGCCAGGATGCGGTGGGCCTGTTCGTCGTCCCAGTCGTGGAGGATGTCGCTCAGCAGGTAGGCGTCCGCGCCGGCCGGCAGCGGGTCGAAGAAGCTGCCCGCGACGGCTTCGGCCCGGTCGGCGAGCCCGTGCGCCTCGAAGGTGCGCTCGGCGCCGGCCGCGGTGGGTTCGAGGTCGACGAGCGTGCCCCGCGTCCCGGGGCAGGCGGTGAGAATCGCGGCCAGCAGCTCGCCGGTGCCCCCGCCGACGTCGACGATCGTGGGGAACCGGGCCCAGTCGTGACCGGCGACGATGCCCGGGATCTGGCTGCGGAAGCGCAGCTCCATCTGCCGGTCGAACGACGCGCGCAGCTGCGGGTGCGCGGCGAGGTCGGCCCAGAAGTCCTGCCCGTACCGGTGGGCGTAACCGCTCTCGCCGGTGGTGACGCTGTGCAGGAGCTCGACGAACGCCAGCTCGGCGCGGCCCCCGGCGGTGTCCAGGCGCAGGAGGAGGTTCGTGAAGCCGGCACCACAGAGTTCCTCGCCCTTCTCGGTGGTGCGGTAGCCGCCGGACGCCCGTTCGAGGAAACCCAGGGTCGCGAGGTGCCCCAGCAGCAGCTCGAGCGGCACCGGCGCGACGCCGAGTTCGGCCGCGAGGTCGTCAGCAGTGGCACTTCGATCGCGGAGCCGGTCCGGCAGGCCGAGCGTCACCGCCACCCGGATCGCCATCGGTGTTGCCAAGCCGGCCATCCGCAAGATTTCGTTCCCCATGACGCCGATCATCGCAGCTCCACAAGGGACAGTGTGTGACCGCGCGGGCACCAGCAGCGAAGGGAAGCACTTTGGAAGCCGGTTCGGGCAAGGTCGGTGGTAACCGAACACAAGAGGAGAGCGTCATGAGAGCCGGTGCAATCCAGGCCGTCATCGGCACGGCCCTGCTGGGGATCGTCGTTTTCGCGCCCGCCGCCGCGGCAGCGGGGGGTCCGCCGACCGACCCCTCGCCGGTCGGCGGAGTCGGGGGCGGCCCCTACATCGGCGACGTGCCCAAGCCGGTCGCGCCCGCCGTCGGCACCGCCAGGGCCGAGATCAGGTAGGCCGCACGCAGGACCGCGTCGCGCAGCAGGGCGGCGCTGTCCTGCGCCCGTGCCGGGGTGAGCACGAACCCCGCGCCGGTGTGCTCACCCCAGCCCGCCATCACGTGCGGCTCGCCGAACCCGCGGATCGGGCACGGCAGCGGCGCGGCGACGGGCAGGTGCGCGTCGCTGGCCAGCAGGCTCAGGTCGGCGCGGTCCGCCCGCTCCGGCACCGCCCGCGCGGCCCGGGCCGGCGGCGCCTGGTGCGCCACGACGAGTGCCCGCGAGACCCCCAGCCCCGCGGCCACCCGTCGTTGCGCCAGCCGGTAGGCGACCAGCGCGCCGAGCCCGGCGCCGAACAGCACGTGCGGCCGGGCGAGCACGCCGGCCAGTTCCCCCGCCAGCGACTCGACGAGCAGCCACATGTCCCGGTACGGGTGCTCCTCCCGGCGCTCACCGCGCCCCGGCAGCTCGACGACGTGCACCGCGACCCGCGGATCACGCCAGGCCCGGTAGCGACCGGCGACCTCGGCGACGTCCGGGAAGCAGACCAGCAACGTGCGGTCCGGATCAGCGGTGTCCACCGGCGGCCTCCTTTTCCTCCCGGCCCGGCGTCACCGATCCGGCCGGAAGCAGTCGGATCGGTCACCATCGGCACGTTAGGGTCGACCACAGCACTTCCGTTCCGCTTCGGTCCGCCTTCTGGGGGCAACACGTGCGCTACCGCCTGCTCGGGCCGGTGACGGTCTTCGGCGACGCGGGTGCGGTCCGGCCGGGCGGCCAGAAACAGACGTCCGTGCTGGCCGCGCTGCTGCTGAACCCGAACCGCGTGGTCACCGAAGACCGCCTGATCGACCTGACCTGGGGTGAAAACGCGCCGCCCAGCGTCCGCGGACGGCTCCAGGTGCACATCTCGGAACTGCGGAAGCTGCTCGGCCGCGACGTCATCCTCCGGCGTGCGCCCGGCTACGTGATCGAGGTCGCACCCGGTGAGCGGGACCTCGACGTGTTCGACGACGAGGTCGCGCGGGCGCGGGCGACGTCCGGGCCGGAAGCCGTCGCACACCTGCGGACGGCGCTCGCGCTGTGGGACGGCACGCCGCTCGGCGGGGTGAGCGAGGCGCTCGCCGCGCACCAGGGCCCGGCCCTGGCCGAACGCCGGCTCGTCGTGCTGGAAGAGCTGTACGAGCAGGAACTGGCGTCGGGACGGCACGGCGAGGTGGTCGGGGAGCTGCGCCAGCTCGTCGACGAACACCCGTTCCGCGAACGGCTCCGGGCCACGCTGATGCTCGCGCTGCACCGCTGCGGCCGCACCCCGGAGGCCCTCGAGACGTACGCGCGGGTGCACGCCCTCCTCGTCGACGAACTGGGCATCGAGCCCGGCCAGGCCCTGCAGGACCTGCAGCTGCGGCTCCTGCGGGGCGAAGGGGAACCGGCGCCGGTCGTGGCGCCCGTCGCGCCTCGGCCCGCCGAACTGCCGCTGGACGTCCGCGGGTTCGCCGGCCGGGCGCCGGAGCTGGCCGCGCTCGACGAGCCGGGCGACGTCTGGGTGATCACCGGCACCGCCGGCGTCGGCAAGACCGCGCTGGCCGTGCACTGGGCGCACACCGCACGGGCGCGCTACCCGGACGGCCAGCTGTACGTGAACCTGCGCGGGTTCGACGCCGACGACGAGCCGCTGACCCCCGCCGCCGCGCTCGCGCAGCTGCTGCGCACCCTCGGTGTCGACCTGCGGGACGTGCCGCCGGGCCTCGACGACCAGAGCAAGCTCTACCGCTCGCTGCTGGCCGACCGGCAGGCCCTGGTGGTGCTGGACAACGCCCGCGACGCGGCACAGGTGCTGCCGCTGCTGCCGTCGTCGGGCCGGGTGCTGGTGACCAGCCGCCACCGGCTCGACGAGCTCGTCGCCCGCACCGGCGCGCGGTCGCTCGCCCTGGCGCAGCTGCGGGAGGACGACTCGCGCGCGCTGCTGACGGCCCTGCTCGGCGAGCGAGCCACGGCCGAACCCGAAGCGGCGGACGAGCTGGCCCGGCTCTGCGGCCACCACCCGCTCGCGCTGCGGATCGCCGCGGCGAACACCGGCGGCGCCAGCATCGGCGAGCTGGTCGACGAACTGCGCGGTGACCTCCTGGCCGGGCTCGGCTTCGACGGCGCCGAGGAGAGCGCCGTCGCCAAGGCGTTTTCCCTGTCCTACCAGGCACTTCCGGCCGGGCTGCGGCAGGCGTTCCGGCTCCTCGCACTGGTGCCGGGAGCCGACTTCACGGCGGTCGCCGCGGCAGCGCTGCTGGACGTGCCGGCCGGGGAAGCGAGCCGGCGGCTGCGCGGGCTGGCCGCGGCGAACCTCCTCGAAGCGCACGCGCCCCGCCGCTACCGGTTCCACGACCTGGCCCGGCGTTATGCCGAGCAGTGCGTCCGCGCCGACGAAGACGAGCTCTCGCGTGACCGCGCGTGGGAGCGCCTGTTCACCGGCTACTGCGCGGCCGCGGACGCCGCCGTCGCGCTGCTCGGCGCGCGGATCGTGACGCTCCCGCGTGACGACGCGCCGGCCGCGCCGAGCCCGGTCGCCTTCGCCGACGCGGCCGAAGCCGTGGCGTGGCTGGACGTCGAGGTGCCGAACCTGTCGGCCGCGCTGCGGCAGGCCGCGACCCGCGGGCCGTACCCCGGCGCGTGGTACCTCGCGGACGCGTTGCGGCGGTTCTTCCACGACCACGGCCGCCGCGCGGAGTGGCTGGAGCTCGCGCCGATCGTGCTGCGCGCGGCGCAGGACCACGGCGCCCAGCCGGCCGAGGCGCTCGTGCACCTGTCCATCGGCGGCGCGTACTTCCGGGAAGGCCACCACGAGGCGGGCATCCGGCACTCGGAGAAGGCGGTGCTGGCCAGCCGCGCGTGCGGGTGGCGCGAGTGCGAGGCGACGGCGGTCGCGAACCTGGGGTCGATGCTGGAGTGGACCGGCCGGCTGTCGGAGGCCGTCGAGCACAGCCGTCGCGCGATCCAGCTGTTCCGCGAGCTGGGCAACCGGTCGGGCGAAGCGCTCGCGCTGAACTCGCTGAGCTGCCACTACCGGCAGCTGGGCCGGCTGGAGCAGGCCGAGGACTGCCTGGTCGAGGCGATCGCGCTGGCCCGCAAGGAGGATCTCGCCTTCTGGGCGGCGGCCAACCTCGCCGACCTCGGCTGGCTCCTGCTCGCGACGGGCCGCCCGGCCGAGGCGGACGAGGTCCTGGGCGAGGCCCTGGCGGCGTTCCGCGAGCTGGGGTCGAGCTTCGGCGAGGCCACGGCGCTCACCGCGATCAGCGCCCTGCAGCATTCCCGCGGAGACGCGGCTTCCGCGGTCCGGACGGCCTCATCGGCACTGGAGTGCGTCCGCCGCGACGGCGACCGCCAGGTGGAGGCGGCGGCGCTGATCGCCCTGGGCCGCGCGTCGGAGGGTGGCGATCTGGGTGTCGCCGAGCGCGTTCTGCGGGAGGCTCGTGAGCTGACGGCGGAGTCCGGGTTGCGCGGCCAGCAGGCCGAGGCGTCGGCGACGCTCGCGCGGGTCTTGGCCGCGAGCGGCCGGGTTGCCGAGGCGGGCGAGCACGCGCGTGCGGCGCTGGACGCGGCACGAGCGGGCGGGTTTCGCGTGGTGGAGGCGGACGCGCTGCTGGGACTGGCGGCGGTGGAAGCGGCGGCGGGGCGGTCGATGCTCGCCGACGGGACGGCCCGGGAGTCGCGGGCGCTGTACCGGGCGGTCGGGCACGTCACCGGGGAGGCGCTGGCGGAGGAGTTCCTGCGCGACCTCGGCGGGCGGGCGACGGGCTGAGCGGCGGCTCGGCAACGTCATGAACGACCCTTTCACCGCGTCTGACGCGGTGAACGAGTCGTTCATGGCATCCGGCCGAGCCGACCCCACCCGGTGGCCGAGCCGTTTCGCCCGCCGCGCCACCGGCCGGGCCGCACGGGATACTGACACCATGCCCCGTCCCAAGCACGTCCCCGCGAGCGATCTCCGCCTCCCGGACGCACTGGAGCCGGGGCGGCCGAAAGGCGACCAGCTCCGCGAGATCCTGGAAAGTGTCGCGACCGAGGCCGGGCCCGGGCGGCTGATGCCGTCCGAACGGTTCCTCGCCGAGCACTTCCAGGTCGCGCGCGGCACCGTGCGGCAGGAGATCAACCGGCTCGTCGCGGACGGCGTCCTCTACCGCCAGCACGGCACCGCGACCTTCACCGCGCAGCGGCAGGCCGCGCACATCGACATGCTGACCTCGTTCACCGAGGACATGAAGGCCCGCGGCGTCGTGCCCAAGACCAAGGTGCTGCACGCCGAGGTCGAGAGCGCGGGCCCCCGGATCGCCGGGCGGCTGAACGTGCCGCCGGGCGCGAAGGTCTTCCGGCTGGAGCGGCTGCGTTACGTCGAAGACGAGCCGTTCGCGGTCGAGCGCACCAACCTGTCCGTCGACCGGTTCCCCGACATCGAGCTGTTCGACTGGGAAACGCAGTCACTGCACCGCACCCTCGAGGAACGCTGGGGCGTGCACGCCGAATGGAACGACACGGCGATCTCCGCGGTCCTTCCCAACACCCACGACGCCGGCCTGCTCGGCATCGAAGCCAGCCAGCCGTGCCTGATCATCGAAGGCACCCTGCACGACCAGAGCGGCGGTGTCATCGAAGCGGGCCGCTCGCTGTACCGGGCCGACCGCTACACCGTCTTCACGCAGGCTCGGCGGAGCTCCAGCTGACGTGGTGCGCGCGGAGCAGCCGCAGGCAGTGCTCCACCAGCACCTCGGCGGCGTCCGGCCCGAACAGCGTCACGTACGACTCGTAGATCCCGTCGCGGTGCCCGTCGGCGTCCGGCAGGTAGCCGAGGTAACCGTCGGTGTAGCCGATCACGCGCGTGTGGCGGAACGGGCTGCCCCGCCGGATGCGCAGCCCCAACGACGCGAACAGCTCGAACGGCGTGTGCAGCCAGGCGATCTCCCCGAGCGACACCACGCTGACCGGCACCTCCGCGCACCCGGTGGGCCGGGCGCTGGCCGCCATCGCGGCGAGCATCGCGCACCCCTCATAGCGGGTCTGCGCGATCCGCACCGCCGGGTGGTCCTCGCCGTGGCCGGCCAGCTCGCGCTGCCACTCCCGCTCGGCCGCCTCCCGCAGCTCCAGGCTGTGCTCGATCGACGGGACGTCGCGGTAGGGCAGGTGCAACACCGACCGCGACAGCCGCACCGGGCCGGAGGCCGCCGACGACGTCGCCGCGGCGAGCGTGCGGGAGATCGACGTCGCGAGGTGGCCGCCGAGCGTGCGGACCTCGTCGTGACCACGGCCGCGCCGCACGAACCGTGAGCTCGCGTCGCCCGCCGCGCCCTGCAGGAAGGCCGCGACCGGCTGCCCGATCAGCGCGGCCAGCTCACGCCGGGTGGCGCCCGGCCAGTCCGCCGACCAGCTGAGATTCTCGGGGCCGAGCACCGTGGGATGGCTTGCGTAGTCGAACAGCAGCGCGGCCGGGGTGTCGTCTTCGCGGCGCAGTTCGAGCACGCCGAACGACGTGTCGTGCGGCCCGTCCGGCCGGTAGCGGTTGCCGCCGACGGCTTCGGTCTCCCCCGCGTGCCAGCGGGCCCGCACCCGGCCGCGCCCGGCGCGCAGCCGCAGCGCCGCACCGGTGACCTGCTCCGCCATCCGGCCGACCAGCCCGGCGTCGCGCCGTCCCGGCAGCCCCGGGTGCAGCGGGCCGGTCCAGCCCTCGGGCCCGGAATGCGTGTGTGACGCGCAGACGAGCACCCGCGCCGGGTCGATGCCCACCGCCGCGGCAACGGCGTCGGCCAGGGTGCGGGTGAGCCTGGCGTCGACGGCGAGCGCGTCCAAGGCCACCCACAGCACCCCGGGGTCGTCCTCGGTCGAGAGCCAGATCAGCGACGCCTCGAGCTCGTCGTGCGTTCCCGTCGCGACGCCGTCTCTCGCCAGGTAACCGCCGAGCGGGTGCCCGGGTCCCGGCGTGATCCGGACGTCTTGCGCGGACAGCAGCAGCGCGGCGGTCACCAGGTCGATTCCAGGACGTCGACCACACCGTCGCGGCCGGCGGCGCGCGCCACCCCGGCGAGCTCGGTGACGTCGCCGGTCGTGTGCAGCAGGACTTCCAGCAGCATCGGCAGGTTGAGCCCGGACACCAGCTCAAAACCGGGCCGGGTCGCGGCGAGCGCGCGGACGGCGTTGAACGGCGAGCCGCCGTGCAGGTCGGCGAGCACGAGCACCGCGGCGGCGGCGCCGGCCAGCTCGTGCACCCGCACGCCGAACTCCTCCGGGCTGTCGTGCGGGCTCAGCTCGCACACCTTCAGCCGCGACTGCGGGCCGAGGATCATCTCGGCCGCTTCGCCGACTCCGGACGGCAGGCTGCCGTGCCCGGCGAGGATGATCGGGACGGTCATGGTGAGCTCCCTCAACTCTTCGCCGGGGCCGGCGCGAACCAGCCGAGCCACCCCAGAACCAGCCCGGCGACAACAACGATGGTGATGACCCAGACCGGCCGCAGCCGGGCCTTCGCGGTGAGCAGGTACACCCCGGCGGTGACCAGCACCGGCAGCAGGAACGGGACCAGCTCGTCGAGCCGGTCCTGGATCGCCACGGACTGCGTCACCGGCTGCCCCTGGACGGTGGTGGTCTGCCGGTAGGTCAGCGTGGTGACGACCTTGACGATCGACGGGATGAACCCGCCGAGCACGACGAACCCGAGCACGGTCGCGCCCTGGGCGACCCGCGCGAGCGCACCCGCGGCGAGGTGCCCGGCCAGCCGCTTCCCCTCGCGGTAGGCGAACCCGAACTGCCAGCGCCGCACCAGCGCGTACGGCACGAGCACCATGACGGCGGCGAAGGCGGGGCCGAGCCAGTTGCCCTGCAGCGCCCACGACGCGGCCATGGTGAAGACGATGCTGTTGTACAGCGCGAAGACGACGGTGTCGCCGATGCCGGCCATCGGGCCCATCAGCGCGACCTTGGTGCTCGCGGCCGACTTCGGCGTGCCCGCCTCCTCCAGCGCGACGGTGGAGCCGAGGATCAGCGGGCCGCCGACCAGCACGGAGGTGTTGAAGAACTGCATGTGCCGCTGCAGGCCGGCGACGTAGTCGGCCTTCTCCGGGTAGAGCCGGCGCAGCACCGGCTCCATCGCGTACGCGAACCCGAGCGCCTGCATCCGTTCGTAGTTCCAGGAGATCTGGCTCGCCCAGAAGTAGCGGCGGTAGACGCGTTTGAGGTCCTGCTTCGTCAACCGAGGGTCCACTGTGGACTCTTCGGTCGTCTCGGGAACCGCGATGGCCGGCTCTTCGCGCTTCAGCGTCACGAACAGCATCGCGACGGCGACGCCGATCAGCGCGATCCCCAGCACCGGCAGGTGCAGGTAGGCGAACCCGACGAACCCGATCAGCAGCAGGTACCAGTACCGCCGCAGCTCCATCATGCCCAGCAGCAGCGCGAACCCGACCGCCGGCAGCAGCGACCCGGCCAGCGTCATGCCCTGCACGAACCCGGCCGGGATGCTCGCGGTGATGTCCTTGACCAGCCTGCCGGACGCGGCGAGCGCGGCGAGGAACGTCGGGATGGCGCGCACCGCGACCCACGGCACGAGACTGACCCAGTGGATCATCGCCATCCCGCGCGCGTTGCCGTCGGCGGCGTAGGAGTCGGCGCGGTGCACCAGCCCGGTGGTGACCATCTTGCCGACGGGGTCGAGCGCGGACAGCAGGATCGCCGCCGGCAGCCCGACACCGATGCCCACGGCGACCTGCGCGGACACGTCACCGGCGGCGCCCGCGGCCAGCGCGGTGCCGACGATGGCGCCGGTCTGGTAGTCCGGGATGGTCGCGCCGCCGTAGGTGTAGACACCGAGGGCCGCCAGCTCCAGCGTCGCGCCGATCAGCAGGCCGAGCAGCGGGTGCCCGGTGATCAGCCCGGCCACCGAGCCGGCGATGAGCGGGCGCTGGGCGTAGATGAGGAACGGGCCGAGCCCGTCGTAGGTGCAGTAGATCGCCCAGATGGTCAGGGCCAGCGCGACGAGCATGCGGGGCTAGAGCCCTTTCCGGTCGAGCAACGGGACGAATTCGGCCGGCTTGTCCTGCGGCATCAGCTGCGTGACCAGCGGGACACCGGTCGCGGCCAGCTTCCGGTAGGCGTCGGCCTCGTCGGCGGTGACGGCGATCGAGCGGGTGACCATGGTGTAGCCGGTGCCCGGCCGCGGCGCGACGTTGCCGACGTTGACGACCTCCGGCCGCAGCCCGCCCTCGATGAGGCGGAAAGCGTCTTCGGGGTCCTTGGTGATGATCATGACACCGGCGCCGGCGGACGCGGTGAGCGTGTCGGCGACGGTGAAGACGTCGGTGGGCAGGCCGCGTGCGGCCTGTGGGAGCAGCATCCGCTGCAGTTCGTCGGCGGCGACGTCGTCGTTGCAGACGACCAGCCGCCGGACGCCGAGCCGGCGGGTCCACGCGACGGTGACCTGCCCGTGGATCAGCCGGTTGTCGATCCGGACGTGTGCCCCCGCCATGTTTCTCCTCCCGGACGGCAGGAGACATCCTGGTTCTGCCCCAGTAGCCGTGTCAACACTGCCCGTGACCGGCCTGCCTCGTGAACGGCATTGCCGCCGGCTTCGCGCGGCCGACGGAAGGACCCCTCAGACCTTCCGTCGGCCCGCGAGCGCGAAGCCCCCTTCAATTACCCCGGACCCTCCCATAAAGGTATATACCAGTATGGGCGGTCGTGATCGACTGTCAAGACCCGTACCGCTCAGCGGGCCGGAAAGATCATCGACCGGTCAGCCGATCGAAAAACACCCCGTGAGCGATTCACTCCAGGCTGTCCGTTCTTGTCAGTGACAGCCCCCGGGCCCGCTCCTATCATTCCCATTGGTCTAGACCGCACTTCTCGTCCACTGCCGTACCGGGAAAGGCGGAAGTCTCGTGACCGCAAGGACCTGGCGCCTCGCCGCGCTCAGCACCGCCCTCGTCTTCGCCACCGCACTGCTCCCTTCGGCCGCCGCCGCGCCCGACGACACCGAGCAGCTCCCCGACCACCTCCGGACGCCGTCGGCCACCATTGCCGCCGGGCCGCTCTCGACCGTCTGCGACGGCGACGGCACCAGCGGGAAGCGCGTCCAAGCCCTCTACGTCCGCGGCAGCGGTCAAGCGGACCGATATTCCCAGCTCGTCGGCCAGTTCCAGACCTTCGCGAACCAGATCGACGACTCCTTCGTCGAGGCCGCGAGCCGGCTCGGCGGCGGCGTGCGGCACGTCCGGTTCGTCACCGACTCGAGCTGCCGGGCCACCGTGAACAACGTGACCATCGCCCAGGGTGACATGTCGACCGTCGACACGATCACCAACGCGATCAAGGCCCAGGGGTACAACCGCGCCGACCGCAAGTACGTCGTCTGGTACGACAAGGACGGCTGCGGCCTGGCCTTCGGCAACGGCGGCAACGACAGCCCCGGCTCGGCCAACCCGTACAACGCCGGCCCGCACTACGCGACCGTCGGCACCGGCTGCTGGTCGTGGCAGGCGACCGGGCACGAGCTCCTGCACACCCTCGGCGCCGTCCAGGGCAGCGCTCCCCACTCCAGCGCCTTCGGGCACTGCTGGGACGACGAAGACATCATGTGTTACGACGACGGCGGCCTGCCGAACCCGCCGGGCGGCCTGGTGAAGGTCTGCCCCGGCGCGCCGGAGAACCAGCTGGACTGCCTCGGCGACGACTACTTCAACACCAATCCGGCGCCCGGGAGTTACCTGGCGACCCACTGGAACGTCGCCACCAGCGCGTACCTCATCACCGGCGGCACGCCCTACCCCGCCGGCGCCGTCACCGGGCTCGGCGGCAAGTGTGTCGACGTCAGCTCGTCGAACACCGGCAACGGCACCGCGATCCAGCTGTGGACCTGCAACAACACCGGCGCCCAGCGGTGGACGAAGCAGAACGGGACCCTGCGTGCCCTCGGCAAGTGCCTGGACGTCGCGTCGAGCGGGACCGCCGACGGCACCCTCGTCCAGCTGTGGGACTGCAACAACACCGGCGCGCAGACGTGGCAGGCCCGCTCCGACGGCACGCTGCTGAACCCGCAGTCCGGCAAGTGCCTCGACGCCACCGGGAGCGCGTCGGCCGACGGCACGCGGCTGCAGATCTGGACCTGCTCGGCCGCCGCGAACCAGCGCTGGCAGGTGCCGGCCTGACCGTTACCGGAAAACCGCGCAACCTGGTCCGGCCACCGTCGTTAACCGCATCGCCGGTTGCTGTTCGCTTGCGGACAGCGCCGGTACGCTGCGAAGCCGCGTCCTCACGGCTTCGCTGAGGGAGGGAAAGTCATGCCGGCCGTCACATCGAACATCGTCCCGCTCCGGCACGCGCGGCCGGGAGTCGTGGCGTATGTGAAGAGCCCGGCCGACTGGTTCGTCGCGAACAGCGGCTGGATCCAGGGCACCGACGGGGTCGTGCTGATCGACACCTGCGGGACGGAGCAGGCGACGCTGGAGCTGCTGCGCGACGTCCGCAAGTACGCGGGTGACCAGGAGCTCACGGTCGTCATCACGCACGCGCACGGCGAGCGGCACAACGGGCTCGGCGTCGCGCTGCGTGAAGGCGGGACGGCGCTCGCCGCCCCGGGCAGCGTCGAAGCGGTCAAGGCCGGACCGCAGACCTACGGCAACGTCTTCACCTACACGCGGTGGGGCGTGCTCGAGCCGCCGGAGCCGGACGCGGTCCGCCCGGTGACCGGCTGGCGGCGGCTCGACCTCGGCGGCGCGGCCGCCGACGTCGTCGCGGTGCCCGGCGTCGCGCACACGGCGGGTGACCTCGTCGTGTACGAGCCGCGCTCGGGCACGCTGTTCACCGGCGACCTGGTGTTCGTCGGCAGCACGCCGATGGCGGTGCACGGCTCGGTTCCCGGCTGGCTCGAGGCGCTCGACTGGCTCCAGGACACGTTCCGCCCGCGCACGCTGGTGCCCGGCCACGGCCCGGTGGCGACGCCGGGCCACACCGCGGTGCACGGGATGCGCGTCTACCTGGAGTGGCTGCTGGAGGTGACGGCGCGCCAGACCGACTTCACGAAGCTGGCGCACCAGGCGTCCCTGCGCTGGCCGACGTGGCGCAACCCGGAGCGCCACATCGGCAACCTGATGCGCGCGTACGCCGACCAGCACCACCGGAAACTGGACGTCGACCTGGCGATCGACGCGGTCCTCGCGGCCGCGGGCGGCCGGATCGACCTCGACTACCTGCTGGACGGCGAACCGGTCCGCCGGATCTCCTGAGCCCGGGCTCCAAGCTAGGAACCCGCGCCGCCCAGGCTCTCCAGCAGTCGCCGTAGCGTCGCGGCCAGTTCGTCGCGCTCCTCGCCGGCCAGCGCGGCCAGGATGCGGTGCTCGGTCTCGACGTGGTCCGGCAGCGCCCGGTCGATCAGCTCGCCGCCCGCGTCGGTCAGCGCCACGCGCACCCCGCGCCCGTCCGCCTCGTTCGGCGTGCGCTCGACCAGGCCGCGGGCCTCCATCTTGTCGAGGCGCTGGGTGATCGCGCCCGACGTCACCATCGACGAGCGCATCAGCTCGGTCGGGGTCAGCCGGTAGGGCGGGCCGCTGCGGCGCAGGGTCGCGAGGACGTCGAAGGTCGCGCGGTCCAGGCCGTGCCGGGCGAACGTGCGGCGCAGCTCCGCATCGACCAGCGCGCTCAGCCGGGACAGCCGGCCGATCACCGCCATCGGCGAGACGTCGAGGTCGGGACGCTCGGCGTGCCACTGCGCCAGGACCCGGTCCAGGTGGTCGGCCATCGGCCCAGCGTAGCCGATTGCTTAGCGCTAAGTGAGCATTGGCCTTTTACCTTAGCGCTGAGGTAATCTGTCTTAGTGCTAAACAAGATGCTCACCGCCCTCGCTCCGGCGATCTGGGGCACCACCTACCTCGTCACGACCGAGTTCCTGCCGCCCGACCGCCCGCTGCTCGCCGCGGTGATCCGCGCCTTGCCCGCCGGACTGCTGCTCGTCGCGCTCACCCGGCGCCTGCCGAAGGGCGACTGGTGGTGGCGCTCGCTCGTGCTGGGCACGCTGAACATCGGCGCCTTCCTCGCGCTGCTGTTCGTCGCCGCCTACCGGCTGCCCGGCGGCGTCGCCGCGACCCTCGGCGCGCTGCAGCCGCTGCTCGTCGCGGGCCTGTCCACCGGCTTGCTCGGCGAACGCCTGAGGCCGCGCACCCTGCTCGCCGGTGTCGCGGGCGTGGCCGGTGTCAGCCTCCTGGTCCTGCAGGCGGACGCGCGACTCGACGCGCTCGGGGTCGCCGCCGCGGCCGGCGGCGCGGTCGTGATGGCCACCGGTGTGGTGCTGAGCAAGCGCTGGACGTCCCCCGCGCCGCTGCTGGCGACCACCGGCTGGCAGCTCGTCGCCGGCGGGCTGGTGCTCGTGCCGGTCGCGCTCGCCGTCGAAGGCCCGCCGCCCGCAACGCTGTCCGGCGCGAACCTGGCGGGTTACGGCTACCTCGCGCTGATCGGCGCCGCGCTCTCGTACACGTTGTGGTTCCGCGGGATCCGCGCGCTGTCCGCGACGCAGGTGACGTTCCTCGGGCTGCTGAGCCCGGTCGTCGCGACGCTGCTCGGCTGGCTCGCGCTCGGCCAGCGGCTGACGGCGTGGCAGCTGCTGGGCGCCGCGATCGTGCTCGCCGCCGTCGTCTTCGCCCAAGGGCGAAGCACTACGCCCGCAAGATCCGCTAAAGCTTCACGATCACTCTCTCCGGCACCACCGGGGTGTCCCCCAGAAACGACGCACACCCCGGTTCCCCGGTGAGCGCCGGCACGGGCATCGCCGTGCCCGTTCGGACGATGACCGCCGGCTGCCCGCAGGCGGACAGTTCCAGCACCAGCAACGGTACGACGAGCGCAGTAATCCGCATCCGCATGATCGGCTCACCCCGTTTTTCGGTCTCCACACTCCCAACTCGGGACACGGCGGCCGGCGCGAGCCGGTTCAGCGCGATCGGGTGTATTTCCCGGCCGTTTCGAGGATCGGCGGAATGGGGGAAAACGGCGAAGGAGTCCCCCGATGGCGTACAGGTCCGAAGGGCCGCTCTTGGTTAGGCTGAGCGGGTCAACCGGAGGTGATGTGGACACCACGGCACTGCTCGAATCGGCCGCGAACGGGGACCAGGCGGCGTGGGACACGCTCGTCGACCGGTTCGCGAGCCTGCTCTGGTCGATCGCCCGCGCCCACCGGCTCTCCGACGCCGACGCCGCCGACGTCGTGCAGACGACGTGGCTGAAGCTGGTCGAAAACCTCGGCCGGATCAAGGACCCGGACCGGCTGCCCGGGTGGCTGGCCACCACCGCGCGGCACGAGTGCCTCCGCCAGATCCGCCGTGGTGACCGGGAGCGCCCGACCGACGAGGAGCCGTGGCAGGCCGAGCCCGCGCCGGGTTCAGGGGTCGACGCGGCCCTGCTGCTCGAGGAACGCAACGCGACGTTGTGGCGTGCGCTGGCGACGCTGTCCGAGCAGTGCCGGCAGCGGCTGCGGGTGCTGATGGCCACTCCCCCGCCGTCGTACGCGGAGGTGTCGGCCGCGCTCGACATGCCGGT
The DNA here is from genome assembly GCF_044453095.1 of Amycolatopsis sp. NPDC051758. Taxonomy (NCBI): domain Bacteria; kingdom Bacillati; phylum Actinomycetota; class Actinomycetes; order Pseudonocardiales; family Pseudonocardiaceae; genus Amycolatopsis; species Amycolatopsis sp. NPDC051758. The sequence continues at coordinate 208,283 of NZ_JBITCJ010000012.1, forward strand.
CGGCAGCATCGGCCCGACCCGGCAGCGCTGCCTGGGCCGGCTGCGCGAGCGGGCCGGCCTCGCCGGGCTCGGAACGGAGGACGGCGCGTGAACGACGAAGAGCTGCTCGACGAGCTGCGCGCGGCCGCCGCCCAAGCCGACCCGGTGCCGGACCTCGTGCTGCGCCAGGCCCGCGCGGCGCTCGCCACCCGCGACCTCGACGCCGAGCTCGCCGACCTCGCCTTCGACTCCGCCCTGGCCGCGGCGGGCGCGGTCCGCGCCGAGGGTGACGACGTCCGCCTGCTGTCGTTCGAGTCGCCGCGGGTGTCGGTGGAGCTGCAGGTGGAGTACGCGGACGGCCGCGTCGTCCTGCGCGGCCTGGTCACCGGCGCGACCGGGAACGCGGTGATCGAGGTGGCGGGCGAACGGCACACCCGGCCGATCGACGACGACGGCTGGTTCACCGCCGCGGGTCTGCCGCGGGGCACCACGCGCGTCCGGGTGACGGCGGCGGACGGCACCACGGTCACCACCGGCTGGGCCGGTCTCTGAGTTCCGGGTCGTGGTCGGACGCTGCCCGTCGAACACGCTGCACCGTTGCCGATGACTCGACCGAAAGACGTCGCAAGGCGTTTCCGGCCACCGGACCGGCACCTACCTGACGCCCGACGGTCCGCAAGCCGAGCGAAGGCCCGAAGCGAGGGACCTGGACCGACCAGGGCGCGCTCAGCAGCCGTCCTCCCGGTTGGTCGGCGCATGTCCCGGCGAGCCGACACCGGCGAGGTAAGTGACCTTCGCCCGGCCCGCGGCGTAGTCGCCGGGAGAGCCGTCTTCCAGGCCGAACCCGATGGCGCCCTGGGCGGAGCTGACAACGACGCCGTTGGAGCCTTGCCCGAAGTCGAGGTCGAGTTGTTCGTCGATGCTGTAGCCGGTGAACGCTTTCCGCAGCTCGGCCAAGGTCGAGCCCACCCTGATCCCGCCGATCTGGGTCCGCAAGGCTTGGTCACCGCCGAAATTGCGCACCGCGAGGACCCGGCCCGTCCTGGCCTCGACGCTGAGACTCAGAGCCTGACCATCTTTGGCGTACCGCACGCACGACGGGGCGCTCTGGTCGTAGGCATTGCCCTGGTCGGTGTATCCGCGCCCGCGAAGGTCCTTTGCGGTCAGGCCGATGTTCAGCGGGCCGATCCCGTCGAACCGGACGACATGTGGATCCGGGACGCTGGTTCTGGGGTTGTAGCCGACCGTCACGGTCTCCTGGTCACGACCTCCGAGCAGATCTCGAAGAGTCTCGAACTGGCTCCGGAAGAATTCGGCGGCCGGGCCGGCGACCATCACCGCGCCCAGGAGCACACCCTGCCACCCGAAGATGTCCGCCAGGGCCGCCGGGCTGAAGCAGCCTTTCAGGATGGCGCCGACGTCCGGCGTGCGCTGGTCGACGGCCGTGGCGCACTCCTTGACACCCAGAGCCTTCGCCACCTTCTCGACGACCCGGTCGTACTCACCGATCTTGAGGGCGCCGTTGCTGATCGTGCCGCCGCCGGCACCGAACCGCGTGAGGATGTTGATCAACGACGTCAGACCGAACTCGAGCTGGTACAGGGACTCGGCGAAGCCGTCGTACTCGGTCGTGAAGCTGATGCTCCGGCCTTTGCCGAGCGGGAAGCTCAGCGCGGCCTGGTCGAACGGCATCAGGACGGTGCGCTGGTCGCTAAAGGACTGTTGGGCCACCCACTCCAGGAGAAACCTCTCCTTCGGTCGCTCGGCGACGGTGAGGCCGGCGTGGTTCACGAAGACCGGGTAGCGCCGCTTGTCCACGATCCTCACGATCGGTTTTCCGCCCTCGAGGCCGAGGCACCAGTAGAGCGGATCGCTGCCCTTCGAACCGATGGAGTACCCCTGGGTGCGGGCGTCCCTTTCGCCTGCGCACTTCGGTTTCTCCGCCTCGGCGAAGGCATCACCGGTCAAGGTGTCGAAACTCTTCTTCAGCTCGGCCTTGGCCGCGTCCACCAGGTTGGTGAAACTGCGGACCAGCGGGTCCCACCACGACAGGTGGTCGGTCGTGACGTAGGCGAATCCGTCCTCCACCTTGGTGGGTGCGACGAGCTCCCAGCCTTCGGCGACCCCGGTCCGGTTGACCGCGACAATCACGTCCGCGCCCTCGACCTGGCGGTTCAGCGCGAACCGGAGAGTGACCGGCGCCGGCAGATCACCATCCGGCGTGAGGTGGACAACGCCGTTCACCGGTTCGATCCCCGTGAACGACGGCTTCGCCACCTTGCCGTCGGGAGTGGCCCTGATCGACGATGGCGCGCCGTCCGAGACGCTCACGCCGCTGCCGAGGTCGCGGAACGAGCCGGTGGCCACGTCTGCCGAAGGGCCAGGGGTGTCCCTGCTCAGCCAGACGGCCAGCCCGCCGGCCACCACCGCGACCACCAGCACGAGGACAGCGACGGTGCGCTTCGGGTGTGAACGCACGGGAGTCCCTGATGGCGGCACAAGCCCTCCTCAGTACTCCGGCGGGGCGAAGCGTGTGCCCACCAGAGTCTCCCGGCCACCGTCGGGCGTTACGGTCCGCCGTCACCACCTCGGCAGCGGTGTTTACCCACTGCGCGGCGAACTCCGCCGCTGAGCACACGGCGTCCTTGCGCCACCGCGGTCATGATGGGGAAGTGCGGATCACGGCCTGGTGGCGCGGCATCAGCCCTCGACGGCGCCTCCTGATGGGCGGTGTCGCCGTCGCCGCGGTGGTCGTGGTCGCCGCGACCGTCGTCGCGACCTCCGGCACCAGCGCCGCGCCGCGGGCCGGCACCCCCGACCAGAACCGGCCGGGTCCGGTGCTGCTCGTCCCCGGTTACGGCGGTGGCCAAGGCGCGCTCAACACGCTCGCCGCGAAGATCCGGCAGTCCACCGGTCGCACCACCGAGGTGCTCACCCTGGCCGGCGACGGCACCGGTGACCTCGTGGAACAGGCCGCCGTCCTCGCCGACGCCGTCGAACGCGCCTACGCGGGCGGAGCGCCTTCGGTCGACGTCATCGGGTACTCGGCGGGCGGTGTGGTGGCGCGGCTGTGGGTCAGCCGCGAAGGCGGTGAGCACCAGGCTCGCCGGGTCGTCACGCTCGGCGCGCCGATGCACGGCACCGGCCTCGCCACCGCCGGTGGCGCGCTCGTCCCGGGTGCGTGTCCCGCCGCGTGCATCCAGCTGGCCCCGGGCAGCGCGTTGCTGCAGGAACTCGACCGCGAGCCGATCCCGTCCACCCTGCCGTGGCTGTCGGTCTGGACCGAACGGGACGAGACGGTCACCCCGCCCGACTCGGCGAGGCTCGACGGCGCGGTCAACGTCGCCCTGCAGCAGGTCTGCCCCGGCAACCTGGCCGGGCACGGCGACCTGCCCACCGACCCCGCCGTCACCGAGTTCGTCCTCCAGGCCCTCGGCACCGGCCCGCTCGAAGCGCCGGCGGACTGCCTCAGCTCGTGATGTCCTTCGTCGCGAAGTTCGCCCACGCGGCCCCGAAGAACACCACGATGTACCCGGCCTGAAGCAGCAGCCCGTGGTCGATGTTGCGCCACAGCACGGGATCCCGGAAGAAGTCGATCCAGGACAGCCAGTAGTGCGTCGGCAGGTAGGGCTTCACCGACGCGGCCGCGTCCAGGGTCTCCAGCACCGAGCTCGTGATCAGCACGGCGAGCCCGCCGAGTGCGGCGCCCAGCGCCGAGTCGGTCACCGTGGACAGGAACACCGTGATCGCCGCGAACCCGAGCATCGACACCACGACGTAGGTCACCGCGCCCAGCAGCCGCAGGCCGAGCCCGGACGAGCTGAGCGACTGCCCGGACAGCGACGTCACCCCGGTCGGCTGCCCGCCCGGCCCGGCGACACCGGGCGTCCCGCCGGTGCCGAACAGGATCACGCCGAGCACCAGCGACGTCAGCACGACGATCACGATCGCCGCGGTCACGTACACCGCCAGCGCCACCATCTTCGCGCCCAGCAACCGGGTCCGGCCGACCGGGCGCACCAGCAGGTAGCGCAGTGTCCCGGTGGACGCCTCACCCGCGATCGAGTCGCCCGCGGTGACCGCGACCGCGATCGGCAGGAAGAGCGGCAGCACCAGCGCGAGCGCCGCGGCCGGGAACAGCGCGCCGTCGTTCACCACCGCCGACAGGAACGCCCCACCCTGCCCGGGCGGGGGCGCGAAGTCGGCCGTCGCCAGGAAGACGCCGACGATCGCGGGCAGCAGGCACAGCAGCAGCACGCTGAACCACACCCGCGGGCGCAGCACGAGCTTCCGCAGCTCGACGCCGATCATCCGGCCGCGCCGAACCGGTCCGAGCCCGGACCCGTCACGTCGAGGACGACCTGTTCCAGCGTCCGCTGCTCGGCGTGGATCGACGTCACGCGCACGCCGGCTTCGACGAGCAGCGCGTTCAGCGCCGCCGGGTCGCCGTGCCGGATCACCAGGCGGTCGCCGTCGCGGGACTCGAGCTGCCCGTCGAGGACCGCGGCCGCCGCGGCCGGGTCCGGCGTGCCGACCAGGATCCGGCCGGTCGCCGCGCGCAGGGTGCCGAGGTCCTCCTCCAGCACGAGCCGGCCGCGGTCGACCACGCCGACGCGGGTGCACAGCTGCTCCACCTCGGCCAGCAGGTGGCTGGACAGGAACACCGTGGTGCCGCCCGCGTTCAGCTCGACCAGCAGCTCGCGGATCTCCTTGATGCCCTGCGGGTCGAGCCCGTTCGTCGGCTCGTCGAGGATCAGCAGCCGCGGGTGCCGCAGCAGCGCGCCGGCCAGCCCGAGCCGCTGCCGCATGCCGAGCGAGTACGCCTTCACCGGCCGCTGGTCGACGCCGCCGAGGCCGACCTGCTCCAGCACCTCTTCGATGCGCTTGCGCCGGGTCCGCCGGGTGCCGCCGCGCCCGGCGGCGTCGAGCAGCGTCAGGTTCCGCCGCCCGGACAGGTGCGGGTACGCAGCCGGGCCTTCGACGAGCGCGCCGACCTGCGGCAGCACCTCGGCGACCCGCTTCGGCACCGGCCGCCCGAGCACCTCGATCTCCCCGCTGGTGGCGTAAACGAGGCCGAGCAGCATCCGGACCAGCGTGGTCTTGCCCGAGCCGTTCGGGCCGAGGAAGCCGTAGCGGTCACCTTCGCGGACTTCCAGGTCGACCGAGTCGACGGCGACGGTGGCGCCGTACCGCTTGGTCAACGCACGCGTGACGATCATCGGCCGCTCCGGCGCAGCCGGGACAGCTCGTCCGCGGCCGACTTCAGCACGTCGGCCGTCACCGTGCCGGCCAGGAGGTACGACCGGCGCGAGACGGTCGAGCGGACGATCGCGAGGGACAACGGCGTGATCGACAGCTGCACCAGGGTCCCGACGGGCAGCTTGACCTGCGTGCCGCCCGCCTTCCCGGCGGCGTCGCTCGCCGCGATCGCCACGTTCCGCGGCACCGCGACCACCACGAACGACGCGAGCCCGGCGCCGTAGAGCGCGGCGCCCGCGATCCCGCCGAAGTTCGACGACGCCACCGGCCGCCCGCGCAGCGACGCGGGCAGGGGCACCTGGCTGAACGCGCCGAGGGTGTCCGAGACGTCCGGGGCGCTCGCCACGGTGAAGCCGGAGCCGAGCACCGGCCGCGGGGCCTCGACGACCGGCGTCGTCTGTTCGAGCTGCTGGAACTCGGTCACCAGGATCGGGGCCTGCTGGCCGCGTGCGGTCACCTCGACCCGCACCGGCAGCCCGGACGCCGGATCGGCCCAGACGTCCACCTGCCCGATCGTCGTGTCCGGATCGGCCGGGACGAGCCGCAGCCCGGACGCGGCGACGCCGGCGACGTTCCGCCCGGGCAGCGTGGTCACCGGGTCGTCCTTCGCCGCCTGGAGGACCCGCCGCGCCAGCTCGGGCGGCAGCAGGTCCCCGGCGCGCGGGAGCCGGACGGCCGGCTCCCCGATCAGCCTGGTCAGCGTGTTGTCGCCGTAGTCCCAGGTGTATTCGCCGTCGGGCAGCCGGTAGACGTCGTGCTCACCGGCGGTGCCGAGGATGTCGACGCGGTAGCGGTCGGGCGCGGCGTACCACGCGCGCATCGGCGTCCGCCCGGAGAAGAGCGCGGTGGCGGCGGCGAGGTTCGGCAGCTCCGGCAGGGCCAGCGAGCCGGAGCTTTCGGCATATCCCTGGTACGGCCGTCCGGCGGAACCCAGCACGAGGGCGCGCAACCGGGCCGGGTCGGCCGGCTCTCCCGCGGGGGCCAGCGCGGCGACGACGGACGGCACGGAAACCAGCACCGCGGTCACGACGGCGACGACCGCCCAGCGGCGCCGCTTTTCGTGCCGCACCGCCGAGGGCGTCATCCGGCATCACCTCTTCGTCCTTTGTACGCCATGGCACCGGTTCCGGCGCTATGGTCGGAGGGTGACGACACCCGTTCATGCTGCTGTCCTGAGCTAGTTCCGCTCCGGTCATCCCGCACCACCCGCCTCCTTTCGCGGGTTCTTCAGCGTGCCCGCAGCAAGAACGGAACCCTTCTTCGTGGCTCACCTCGTCCTGCCCGGCGAACCTGATCGCCGGCTCTTTTCCCCGCCGTCCCGGCGAGCGGTCTTCGCCGACGACCGCCTGTCCGCCGACGCGGCCCTCGCCGCCGGCGCCGCACTCCTCTGGCGCGGCGGCTACCCGGCCGCGCGGCAGCTCCTGGACGCGATGTCCCGGCGGATCCCGGCGCCGCCCCCGGACGACTTCCCCCGCTACCGGGAGAACCGCGCGCGCCGGGCGCGGCTGCTTTCCCAGCTGTACGTGCCGCTGGACCCGGGACACGTCATTCCGCTGCGCCGGGCGCCGGACGTCCGGGTCGCGTGCACCGCGGTCTACGGCCCGCTCGAAGTCCCTGCGGCGGTGCCGTTGCGGGAGCTGCTCGGGGTGCTCGGTGCCGCCGAATGGCGGCGGAAAGGCATCGTGGTCCCCGCCCTCGGCGCGCGAATCCATCCGCATTACGGCGTTTTTGCGCCGGTGCGGCAGGAATACGTCGACCTGGTCGCGGAAACGCCGTTGCCCGCTTGCGCGCGGGCGTTCGACATCGGCACCGGCACCGGGGTGCTCGCCGCCGTGCTCGCCCACCGCGGGGTCGGCCGGGTGGTGGCGACGGACGCCGATCCCCGCGCCGTCGTGTGCGCCACCGAGAACCTGGCCCGGCTCGGGTTCGGGGCGCGCACCGAAGTCGTGCGGACGGACCTGTTCCCGCCGGGCCGGGCGGATCTGGTGGTGACCAACCCGCCGTGGCTGCCGGGCCGCCCGCGCACCCCGCTCGACCACGCGGTGTACGACCCGGGCAGCCGCATGCTGCGCGGCTTCCTCGACCGGGCGCGAAGGCACCTGACCCCGGACGGCGAGGCCTGGCTGGTGCTGTCGGATCTGGCCGAGCACCTGGGGCTGCGGACCCGCGCCGAGCTTCTCGGCTGGGTCGCGGCGGCGGGTCTGGCGGTCGCCGGCCGGGTCGAGACGGCGCCGCGGCACCCCCGCGCGCTCGATCCGGCCGATCCGCTGCACCGGGCCCGGGCCGCCGAGGTCACGTCACTCTGGCGGCTGCGTCCGGTGTAGTCCACAGAGGACCGGCCGGGGTGCGGTCCGGACTTCACCCCGGCCAGGTCACGGCTCGGTCCGGAACACCACGCGCGCGGCCCCGGGCCGGTTATCCTCGGGGCCAGCCGATCCGGGGGTGGACGAAGTGAGCACGATGAGCGAAGGCCCGGCCCGCAACGAGGCCGAAGCCATGATCGCCGAGGCCAAGAAGGCCCTGTGGGTGATGGTGGGCCTGCTGGCCGTGCTGTGGGTGGTCCAGCTGGTCAACGCGCCCACCGGGTACGACCTGAGCCGGGAGTTCGGCATCGAGGCACGCGACCCGGCGTCGCTGCCGGAAATCTTCAGCGCGCCGTTCATGCACCAGAGCTGGGCCCACATCGAAGGCAACTCGGGGCCGTTGTTCGTGTTCGGCTTCCTCGCCGCCTACCGCGGGGTGAAGAAGTGGCTCGGCGTGAGCGTGCTGATCATCGTCGCCAGCGGTCTCGGCGTCTGGTTCATCTCGCCGTCGAACTCGGTCACGGTCGGCGCCAGCGGCCTGGTCTTCGGCTACTTCGGCTACATCATCGTGCGCGGGCTGTTCGACCGGCACCTGATCGACATCGTGATCGGGCTGGTGATGGCCCTCTGCTTCGCCTACCAGTTCGCCTCCCTGCTGCCGACCGAAGAGGGCGTCAGCTGGCAGGGCCACATGTTCGGCTTCGCCGGCGGCATCATCGGCGGCTGGCTGTTCCGCGACCGGCGGCCCAAGGCGGTCGCCGCCCCCGACGCGGCGACCACCCTGTTGCCGAAGGACCTCACCTAGGCGGCTCGAGCTCCGCGTCGACGACGATCCCGACGTACCGGCCGACCATCACCCGCGGCACGCGCATGCCGAGCGGGGCGCGGTCCAGCGTCCCGGTCGCGCGAACGCCTTCGCCGTCCCGTTCGACGGTCAGCGTCAGCGGGCACGACGTCCCGCGCAGCGTCAGCTCGCCGGTCACTTCCCAGCCGTCACCGAGCCGCCGGACGCCGGTCGAGGTGAACGTCATGTCCGGGCGGGCACCGCTGTCGAGGAGGTTCGGCTTCCTCAGGTCGGCGTCACGCTTGGGGTTCTGCGTGTCGAGCGCGCCGAGGTCGAGCTCCGCCCGGACCGCGGTCACCTCGCCGCCGGTCACTTCGACGGCGCCCGAGCGGACCGGGATGGTGCCGCCCACGCGGTTGAAGCCGAAGTTGCGGACCTCGAACGCCGCCGTCGTCCGTCCACTTCGGACGGTCCAGGTCCCGGCGCGCAGCGCGGGCGCGGTGTGCGGGCTCATCGCGCACCCGCCTTCGCCGGCAGGGTCGCGTGCAGCACGCGGTGCAGGTCGACGCGGTCCGGGCCGGGCAGCAGCGCGGCGTCCTCGTCCGGTAGCAGGTCGGTGCGCATGATCGCGGCCTGCATCGCTTCGATCGTCTCGATCGACGTGGCGAGGCTGACCACGACGAGCGCCCGGTCCTCGGCGATCAGGACGTAGGTCGTCCCGACGCCGTCGAGGTCACGGACGGCGGGCTCGATCCGTTCGCGGCCCGCACGCAGCTCGGCGGCCGACTGGTCGGCGCCGCGGGGGCCGTCGAACCAGGTGACCTGGGCGAACGCGGCCGCGGGGTCGCCCGGGTGCACCTCGGCAACCCGGTAGACGCCGGTGTCGAGCCACCGGGTCCCGGCGGGCCGGCGGGCCGCGGCTTCACCCGCGGTGGCGGCGTCGGGCCAGAAGGCGACCACGGCGCCGGCCAGGCCGCCGACCTGGGAGAGGGTGCAGGTGCCGAGCGCGTCCCCGGCCAGATCGGCGGCCGGGTCGGCGTCCAGGGGCCCGAGCGGGACCCGGAACTGGTGGACGGTGGCGTGCATGTCGTGCTCCTTCACTGGTCGTCGTACCAGGACGACTCTCGGCCGGAGCCGCGCCGCGGGCATCAGTGCCAGTACGGAGAACAACACTGAAACCGGACACGGGAGGGATACTGCTCGGATGACGCGCAGCGAGCCGTTCGTCGGGCGGGCCGGTGCCGCGGCCGACCTGCGCGCGTGGCTCGCGGCGGCGGCCGGGGGCACCGGCGCGCTGGTGCTCGTCGGCGGCCCGGCGGGGATCGGCAAGACCCGCCTGGTCGAGACGGTCACCGACCGCACGGCCGTCTGGGGCCGGTGTGTCGACGACCCGGGCGCCCCGGCGCTGTGGCCATGGCGGCGGGTGCTCCGGGCGCTGCCGGAGGCCGGCGCCGAGGTCTCCCGCGCGCTGGCCGAGCTTGACGACAACAACGGCGCGGACCTGGTCGCGGCCCGGTTCCGGTTCGTCGCGGTGGCCGCCGACGCCCTGGTCGCCGCGGCCGAGCCGGCCGGTCTGGTGGTTGTCCTCGAGGACGTCCACTGGGCCGATGAAGCGTCGCTGCGGCTGCTGCGGCACCTCGCGGGCGAGATCCGCCGGTCGCGGCTGGCCGTGCTCGCGACCTACCGGGACACCGGCTCGGCGGGCGCGCTGTTCGAGGCGCTGCCCGACCTGATGGGACGGCCGGCCACGGAAAGCCTGCGGCTGACCCCGCTCACCGAGCCCGACGTCCGCGCCTACCTCGCCGAGGTCGGCCGGACCGGCGTCGACGTCCGGGACGCGCTGCGGCGCTCGGGCGGGAACCCGCTCTACCTCAAGGCGGTCGCCCGCTCCTCGGCGACCGGCGGCGGCGAGGCCGAGCTGCATCACCTCGTCCGCACCACGGTCTCCGGGCTCGACCCGAAAGCCCGCGAGCTGCTGGCGATCGCGTCGGTCGTCGGCGAGGAGGTCGACGCGCACGTCGTCGCCGAAGTGGCCGGGCAGCCCGCGGCCGACGTCGTCGTGGCACTCGACCGCGCGGTGCGGGCCGGGGTGCTGCTGCCCGCCGTCGCCGGGTCCCGGCGGTTCGCCCACGCCGTCGTGCGCGACGGGATCTACGCCGACCTCGACCAGGGCGTCCGCGAAGACCTGCACGCCCGGACGGCGGCGGCCCTGGAGCAACGCCCCGATCCGGCCCTCGCCGGCGTGGTGGCGGGGCACTGGCTGCGGTCGGCGGCCACCCCGGACGCCCTCACCCGCGCCGCGGACTGGGCCGGGGCGGCGGCGCGGGACGCCACCCGCTCGCTCGCCTTCACCGAAGCCGCGCGGTTCCTGGCGCTGGCCCTCGACTGCCGTCGCCGCAGTGGCGCCCGGGACGGCATGGCCGCCCTGCTCGTCGAGCTCGCGACCGCGGAGTACCGCGCGGGCCGGTTCGCCCGCAGCTTCGAGCACGCGCGCGAGGCCGCCGGGCTGACGGACGACCCGGCCCTGGTCGTCGCCGCGGCGCTGGTCGTCCGGGACGTCGCCGCGCCCGACCTGCTGGCCGGGATGGCCGAGCTCACCGCGACCGCGCTGGCCGCGGCCGGCCCGGACGCGGACCCGGCGATACGCGCGAAGCTGCTCGCCCAGGCGGCCGCGGTCGCCGCCGACCACGGGAAGACCGGGGAAGCGGCCAAGACCGCCGACGAGGCACTGGCGCTCGCCGAGCTCGCCGGGGACCCGGAGGCACGGATCGACGCCGTCCGCGCGCGGCTGAAGATCCGCCCGAGGGAGCTGCCCCTGGCCGAACGGCTGCGGCTCGGCGCGCTCGCGGTGTCCCTCGGCGGCACGGGACGCCCGCTGGTGGCGCTGTGGGGCCACAAGTGGCGGGTGGACGCGGCGTTCGAGGTCGGCACGATCCCCGTCGTCGACGCCGAGCTGGCGGCGATCTCCGCGCTCGCGGCGACCACCCGGCTGCCGCTGATCCGCTGGCACGAGCTGCGGCTGCGGGCGTCCGTCTGTGCCTATCGGGGCGGCTTCGCCGAGGCCCGCGAGCTGAACCGGCTCGCGGGCGAGGTCGCGGTGGCGGAGCTGGCCGAGGACCGCTCCGCGGCCGGTATGTCGTTCGCGTTCGCACTCCAGCTGGCGCTCGTCGTCGGCGACCCGGCCGAGCTGCCCGAGGGTTACGAAGAGCTGCTGGCGATCGCGCCGCCGTTGCCGATCACGATCGTCTCCCGCCCGCTCACCGCGCTGGTCGCCGGCCGGCGCGACGAGGCGCAGGCGGGGTACGACGCCCTGCGCCCGCGGCTGCGCGACGCCGAGTTCATCGGGCACTCACCCGGGATCGGGCCGAACCTGGTGCCGCTGCTGGAGGAGTTCCAGGACCTCGAGACCGCGGACTGGCTGGCGAAACAGCTGGCCGGCGAACCGCCGTTCGGCTCCGGCGGCGCGGGCACGTTCTGTGGTGACTGCTCCGCCAGTTCGTCCGCCCGGCTCGCCGCGCTCCTCGGCCGCCACGACGAGGCCGTGCCGCTCTTCGAGGACGCGATCGGGTGGGACGCGCGGCTCGGCGCCCGGCCCTACGTCGTCCACAACCGGGTCCGGCTGGCGGCCGAGCTCGTCACCCTCGGTGCGCTGCCGCGCGCGGAGACCCTGGCCCGGCAGGCCGCCGACGAAGCCCGGCGGCTCGGGATGCCCGGCTGGCTGCGCGACGCGACGGCGTTGCTCGAGCGCGCCCGGCACGCGGGCGACCCGCTGACCGGCCGCGAGCGCGAGGTCGCGGAGCTGGTCGCCGAAGCCCTGAGCAACCGGCAGATCGCCCGGCGGCTGGTGCTGTCCGAGCGCACGGTCGAAAGCCACGTCCGGAGTGTGCTGGCCAAGCTCGGCCTGGCGAACCGGACCGAGGTCGCGGCCTGGGTGCACCGCCGCGGCGTCACCCCCGGCTGAAGTCGAAGACGGCTTTCACGAACTGGTCCGGATCGAAGTCCATCGCCTGGTGCGCCTGCCCGTGCAGCGGCACGACGCCGGCGCCCGGAATGCGCTCCGCCACCGCTTCGGCGGCGAGCCGCAGGTAGGCCGGGCTCTCCGTGCCGGCGAGCAGCCGGACCGGGATCGAGATCTCGCCCAGCCGTTCGCCGAACACCATCGCCTCGACCACCGCCAGCTCCCGCGGGATCGTCGGGGCCGCCGCCACGCGGGCCGGCCAGACCGGGGTGCGCCGCATCGCCTCGACGTCCACCGCGGTGAGCCTGAGCGCTTCCCGCAGGAAGATTTCCAGGATCTCTTCGGGCTCGGAGGCGGCCGCCATGCGCCGGCGCGCGTCCGGTCCGACGACGAACTCCCCCGGCTTCGGTCGCGGCGGCTCGTACGCCAGCAGCCGGCTGACCGCGCCGGTGGCCAGGACGGCCTCCAGCGCGCACAAAGCGCCGTAGGAGTGCGCGATGAGGTAGACGTCGCCTCCGGCGGCCTCGGCGACGGCGGCGATGTCCGCACCCTCACGCCGGATGTCGTAGGCGCCCGCTTCGTCCCGGCTCAGGCCCCGGCCGCGGCGGTCGACGAGGTACAGGCGGTACCGGCGGGCCAGCTGCTCGCGGACCGCCGTCCAGCGGGTGTGGTCGGCGCCGGTGCCGTGGACCAGCACCATCGGCGGGCCGTCCCCCGCCGTCTCGAACCCGACAACCGTCCCGTCCGGCGACCTGACCGTGCTCGACCTGCCTGCGAGGCTAACGACATCCGGCGGCCGGCGGCCGGACTCCGCGCTTGCGGGCCACCGCTGTGAGGTCGCTGTGGATCTCCCTCGCCGAGCTGCCGACCGGGCCGGACTGTGGTGATCTGAGGTGGTGAAGTTCCTCCGGCCCGCGCTCGCGACCGCGGCGGCCGGGCTGGTCGTGGTGACCGGCCTGGTCGCCGGCACGCACACCGCGACCGACGACGCCTACGCCGCGGGAACGCCGGCCTCCGCTTCTCCCGGGAAAACCTTTTCCCCGGCAGAAACCGCTGCCCCGGCGAAAACCGCTGCCCCGGTCGGCGCGTTGTTCGCGAACGGGAGCCATTTCTGCACGGCGAGCGTGGTCCATTCCGGAACCGGTGATCTCGTCCTGACCGCCGCGCACTGCGTCAAGGACGGGATGGCGTTTGCGCCGGGATATCACGACGGCGTCGCGCCGTACGGAATGTGGACGGTCACCGATGTCGCCGTCGCGGACGGCTGGACCGCCTCGGCCGACCCCGATCTGGATTTTGCGTTCCTGACCGTTCAGCAGCCCGGAAACCCGGCGTCGCTGGAAAGCCTCACCGGCGCGAACGTGCTCGGCACCGATCGCGGATTCACGCACCGGATCACCCTCACGGGCTACCCCGACACCACCGATTCCCCGGTGGTCTGCGAGGGGGACACGACGCGGTCCGACACCTACCAGCTGCGCGTGGCCTGCCCCGGCTTCCCCGACGGCACCAGCGGCGGCCCGTGGGTGGACGGCGGCGCGGTCATCGGGGTCATCGGCGGTTACCAGCTCGGCGGCGACACCCCGGACGTCTCTTACAGCGCGTACTTCGACGACGACATCGCGAAGCTCTACGCGTCGGCCAACGGCTGAAACGCGGACCGGGCCCGTGTCCCTGGCGGAGGACACGAGCCCGGTTCACCTATCGCGGCCTTCAGCAGGACACGATGAGCCCGGTGAACGCCGAGCACGTCTTCGACGCGCTGTCGTTGGCGCTGGTGGGATCCGTGGGCGCGCTCGCCGTCCGCTTCACCGAAGTGGTGTACGAGCCGATGGCGAGCAGGCCGCCGTTGAGGGAGAACTTGGCCGTGGCCGAAGCACCGCTCGCGAGCGAGGCGACGTCACAGTTCAGCGTCCGGGTGGTGCCCACGCGGGTGCAGCCGGTGGCGCTGCCGAACGACAGGCCCGCCGGATACGTTGCCACGACACGGATCCCGCCGGCCGCGGACGGGCCGTTGTTCGTCACGGTGAGCGTGTAGTCGAAGCGCGCGTTCAGTCCGCCGTGGCCGGTGGCGCCGAGCGCGACCTTGACGTCGGCGGCGGTCGTCGACTGGCCGATGGTGATCACCGGGCCGTCGGTGCTCTCGAAGGCGTAGTTGTCACCGACGAACTGGTGGCGCAGCGTGAACTGCCCCGGCGCGGCGGTTTCCTTGACCTGCAAGGTGAACGTGACGGTCCTGGTCCCGCCCGGCTCGACGTTGCCGACCGGCGCGCGGTAGCTGCCGTCGTAGGTGTAGCAGTCCGCGGTGGTGTCGACGCAGGTCACCAGGTCGGACAGGTCGGTGAGTGGCGTCGGTCTCGCGGAGATCGCGGCTTTCCCGCCTTCCACCGCGAAATCGAGTTCGTTGTAAAGGGTTTCCGTGACCGTGAATGTCTGCCCGGGCAGCACCGTGGTGGTGCTGACTTCGACAGAACTGGGGGGCGGGGCCGCTTCCGCGGCGGGCGCCATAACGATGAACGCCGTGGCCAGTGCGGCCACCGAGGACAGGATCGTGGTCCGTCGCCAGCTTCGTTGCATAGTCGTGATCTCGCTGTTCCGTCCGGGGAATGCCGCTCTGACAGATGTTTCCGTCGTCTTCGTGGACAGCCGACGTTGATCAGTCGTCGCACTCCCGGAATTCGTTACCGCCATCCGGCGGTGTCGCGCACCCGCCGTCAGGACGGACGCCAGCGGCCGTTCATCTCACCCGGGCGCGGCGGCGGCCCCGGCAGTTCTTCACCTTTTCCCGCGGCCAGGCCTTCGACGAGCAGCGCGAGGTAGCGGCGCCGCAGCTGCGCGGTGCGCTCCGGATCGTCGACGCGGATCGCCGCACAGCACTCGAGGATCATGCCGAGGTCTTCGGTGACGGCGTCGGCACGCAGGCGCCCGGTTTCGCGCGCCCGCTCGAAGAGGCGCGCCGACAGCTCACCGGCGTGCCGGGCGTCGTCGCCCATCTCGGCCGTCGGGGTGAACGTGCCGGCCAGGTGGACGGTCAGCGAGTGCACGTCGGCGTCGACGACCCGGCGCAGGAACGCGGTCAGCGCCGTCCAGGGGTCCGGCTCCTCGGCGGCGGTCTCGGCTTCGGCGATGTACCTGCGCAGGCCGTCGTGGCAGAGCCGGCAGAGCAGGAACTCCTTGCTCGGGTACCGCCGGTAGAGCGCGCTGATGCCGACCCCGGCGCGCTCGGCGACGTGCGAGATCGGCGCCTTCGGGTCGACGAGGAAGACCTGGCGGGCGGCATCGAGGATGACGACGTCGTTGCGGGCGGCCTGGCCGCGGCGGCCGGGCAGGGCTGTCTCGGGCATGCCCTGGAGATTAGCACTGGAACGGATCGTTCCGCTCTGGTACAGTTCGGAACGAAGCATTCCGTTCCAGTCTGAGGAGCACACCATGCCGGTCCCCGCCCTTCGCCCGTTCCGCGCCGAGATCTCGCAGTCCGCCCTCGACGACCTGGACGGCCGCCTCCGCCGGGCGCTCTGGCCGGACGACCTGCCCGCCGAGTACGGCGTGACGAACGAGCGGATCCGCGAGCTGGCCGCGTACTGGCTGGAGAAGTTCGACTGGCGGGCCTTCGAAGCCCGGCTGAACGCGCACCCGCAGTTCCTGACCGAGATCGACGGCGAGACCATCCACTTCCTGCACGTCCGGTCGTCCCGGGCGGACGCGACGCCGCTGGTGCTGACGCACGGCTGGCCGGGGTCGGTCGCGGAGTACCTCGACGTGATCGGCCCGCTGACCGAGCCGGAGTCGCCCGACGCGCCGGCGTTCCACCTGGTGATTCCGTCCCTGCCGGGGTTCGGCTTCTCGGGCCCGACGAAGGCGGCGGGCTGGGACAAGTACCGCACCGCGGCCGCGTGGGCCGAGCTGATGAGCCGGCTGGGCTACGAGTCGTACGGCGCGGTCGGCAACGACGCGGGGTCGATGATCTCGCCCGAGATCGGCCGGCTGGCGCCGGAGAAGGTCGTCGGCGTGCACGTCACGCAGCTGTTCTCGTTCCCCTCCGGCGACCCGGCCGAGATGGCGGACCTGAGCGAGGCCGACCAGGCCGCGCTCGCGCACCTGCAGTGGTTCTACGAGAACATGTTCTCCTTCAACCAGCTGCACAGCCAGCAGCCGCACACGCTGGCGTTCGCCCTCGCCGACTCGCCGCTGGGCCTGCTGGCGTGGAACGCGCAGCTGTTCGGCGAGCACCTGGACGCCGACTTCGTGCTGGCGAACGTGGCGCTGTACTGGCTGACCGGCACGGCGGGTTCGTCGATCCGCTTCTACTACGAGGACGCGCACACGCCGTCGCACCCCACGGAGCCGACCACGGTCCCGACCGCCCTGGCGATGTTCAAGGGCGACTTCCAGTCGATCCGCCGCTTCGCCGAGCGCGACCACGCGAACATCGTCAGCTGGAACGCGTACGACGCCACCACCGGCAACGGCGGCCCGCGCGACGCGGCGGGCCACTACGCGGCACACGAGGCCCCGGAGATCCTGGTGGCCGACATCCGCGGGTTCTTCGCGAGCTTGACGCCGTGGCCGATCCTCGCGCAGGCCCACCAGGCCCTGCGCGCGGCGGTCGCGGGCGTCGCCGACTGGACGGCCCCGACCCCGTGCGACGCCTGGAACGTCACGCAGGTTCTCCAGCACGCAGCGGGCGACCAGCTGGGCTACGCAGCATTCATCACGGGCTCGGGCGGCCCCGACTTCGACCCGTTCTCCCCCTCAGGCGAGCTCAACAGCCCGGCCGGCGACTTCCTGGAGCCCACGCTCGCGGCTGCGGTCGCGGCCTTCGCAACGGTGTCCCCCACGGCGACCGAGGTCCCGACACCCTTGCCGCAGGGCGCCCTCCCGGCCCCGGTGGCGGTAGGCGCGGCAGCCCTCGACGCGGCGGTGCACGCCTGGGACATCGCGAAGGCATCGGGCCGCCCTTCCCCGCTGACCCCGGAACTGGCCTCGGCGCTGCTGCCGGTGGCCAAGGAACTGGCCGAACCCCTGCGCGGCTTCGCCTACGCGGCCGCACTGGAAGGCCCGGCCGACGACGACGCAGTGTCGACGCTGCTCCGCTACCTGGGCCGCAATCCACTGTGGACGGCCTGAGGCAGTCGGTTGCCGAGGAGCCCGCGAGGGTTCCTCGGCAACTCGCTGCGCGGGGTTTCCACGGCGCTCCACTGCCGCCACCGAGCAACCACGCCGCTTCCGACCGCACGCCGGGCCCCGGCCGCAACGACGACGCGGCCTCGACACCGCTCCGGCACCTGAACCGCCATCCACCGTGGACGCCCCAAGGCCAGGTTGCCGGCGAGCCGCGCCGGCAACTCTGCGCCCCGCTTCCGCCACTGCTCGCGACGATGCGATCGCTCAACAATCCCGCCACAACAGCATGACCACCGCGCTCGCTCGACAATCCCGTCATGGTGGGATGACCACCGCGCTCGCTCAACCATCCCGCCACAGCGGTACGACCACCGCACTCGCCTCCACCAACCAGCCACGCCGGCATCGCACCACGCCAAGCCCACCTTCGCGTCCGCCCAACCGCGGCCGCGAACGAAACCCCCTCGGCTCACTGGCAACCACTTTTCAAACCGCCCCGCCCGCCCTTCGCACCCCGCCCACGGCCGCAACGACAACGCGGCCTCGACACCGCTCCGGCACCTGAGCCGCGATCCACCGTGGAAAGCCTGAAACCGGGTTGCCGAGAAGCTGCCAAGGCCCGTCGGCAACCCGCTGCGCCCGGCTTCCCCGGCTCTCCGCTTCCACCACCAACCAGCCACAACAACCCAGCCACTGCCGAATGCACACCAAGCCCACCTTCGCGCTCGCCCACCGCAGCCCTCGGTCCACCGGCAATCCGCAAGCCACTTCGAACCCGCCCCGGCCCCCGAGCGCTCGTCAGCGGAAGCCGTGCGGTGGACGGCCTCGGTACGGTGTGCCGCATGGCACGGAAGGCGGTTGCGGTGCGGCGGGAGGAGATCGTGCTCGCCGCGCTCGAGCAGGTCCGGGCCCGGGGCATCGCCGGGGTGCGGGCCGCCGACGTGGCCAAGGCCCGGCACGTCAGCACCGCCTTGATCTTCTACCACTTCGGGACCCTCGAAGCGCTCATCATCGAGGCGTTCCGCCAGGCCGCGGAGAAGAACCTCGCGACCCTGCGCGACGAACTCGAGCGCGACGGCCCGGTCGGCGCCCGCCTGCGTGCCGTGCTGGCGCTCTACGGCCCGACCAATCCCGCCAACGGCTGGCAACTGTGGCTCGAAGCAGGCGCGGCAGCCTTGCGGGACACCGAGTTGCGGGCCGTGCTGCAGCGGCTGGACCTGCGGTGGCGGGACGCCGTGGTCGCGCTGATCATCGAAGGCATCGGCACCGGCGAGTTCCGGTGCGCGGATCCGCACGGCGCCGCCTGGCGGCTGACCGCGCTGCTCGACGGGCTCGCGGTGCAGATCGTCGCCCGCGAGGGCACGGTCACCGCCGCCGACTGTGCGCGGTGGGTCGAGCAGGCGCTGGCGAACGAGATCGGCCGGGAGGCGCCATGACCGAACCCGCACTGCTCGAGGTGGCGTGGACCGACCCGGTCACCGGGTGCCGCGGTTACCTGGTGATCGACCGGCTGGTCCGCGGGGTCGCCAGCGGCGGCCTGCGGATGCGCCGCGGCTGCACGCTCTTCGAAGTCCGGGGCCTGGCCAGGGGCATGACGCTCAAGGAGGGCCTCAACTACGACCCGGACGGCCGCTACGTCCCGCTCGGCGGAGCCAAGGGCGGCATCGACTTCGACCCGTACGACAACCGCGCCCGCGACGTCGTCGCGCGTTACCTGCACGCCATGCGGCCGTTGATCGAGCGCTACTGGACCATGGGCGAGGACCTCGGCCTGCGCCAGGACGTCATCAACGGCGTGCTGACGGAGATCGGCCTGCTCAGCTCGATCCAAGCCGTCTACCCGCTGCTCGAAGACCGCGAAGAATCAACCGAGCGCCTCGCCGACGCGTTCCGGATCGAGGTCGGCGGGCTGGGGCTCGACGAGCTGGTCGGCGGCCTCGGCGTTGCGCAGGCCACCCTCACGGCTCTCGAAATGCTGGGGATTCCCCGAACCAGCCGGGCCGTCGTCCAGGGGTTCGGCTCGATGGGCGGCGCGACCGCCCGGTTCCTCGCCGAAGCCGGGCTGCGGGTCGTCGGTGTCTCGGACGTCCGCGGTGTCGTGACCAACCCGGCCGGCCTCGACGTCGAGAACCTCCTGGAACACCGTGACCGCTTCGGCGGCATCGATCGCGACCACCTGAAGCCCGGTGACAGCCTCCTCCCGCCCGAAGCGTGGCTAGACGTCGAAGCCGAGGTGCTGGTCCCGGCGGCGATCTCCTACTGCGTCGACGCCGACAACCAGGCCAAGATCGGCGCGAAGCTCATCGTCGAGGCCGCGAACATGCCCGTCACCGCGGACGCCGAAGAGCTGCTGGCCGCCCGCGGCATCCGGGTGGTGCCGGACTTCGTGGCCAACTCGGCGACCAACTCCTGGTGGTGGTGGACGCTCTTCGGTGACGTCGGCGCGGATGCCGACGAGGCCTTCGGCAAGGTCCGGACGCGGATGCGCGAACTCGTGACCGGCATGTTCGAGCGCGCCACGCTCGACGGGCTCAGCCTCCGCGCCGCCGCGTTGCAGCTTTCGGAGAAGAATCTCGAGGCCATCCAGGCCCGGTTCGGCGAACGGAGCACGCCATGACGGAGTTCGTGCGGACCCCGGACCTGGAGATCGGCTACGAGGTGGACGGGCCGCCGGACGGCCGGCCGCTGGTCGCCGTGCACGGCTGGCCGGACGACGTGCACTGCTGGGACGAGGTGGTCCCGGAGCTGACCGAAGCCGGCTTCCGGGTGTTCCGCCCGTACCTGCGCGGCTTCAGCCCGACGACCTTCCGCGCGCCGGGCAAACCGCGCAGCGGCCAGTCCGGAGCGCTCGGCCAGGACCTGCGGGACTTCCTCGACGCCCTCGACCTGCGGGACGTCGTCGTCGCGGGGCACGACTGGGGCGCGCGGGCCGGGTACGTCGTCGGGGCGATGTTCCCCGAGCGGGTGTCGCGCCTCGTCGCGATGTCGGCCGGCCTCGGCGCGAGCGGCCCGGACACCCCGCTGGACTACGCGCTCGCCCACGCGTACTGGTACGAGTGGTTCGTCGCCACAAAACGCGGGCAGGACGCGATGCGCGACGATCGGCGGGCGTTCTGCCGCTACCTGTGGACAACCTGGTCACCGGGCTGGAAGTTCGCCGAAGCGGACTTCGAGCGAGCGGCGGCGAGCTGGGACAACAACGACTGGCCGCCGATCACCGTCTCCGCCTACCTCCACCGCTGGGGTGAGGAGGACGGCGACCCGGCCTACGCCGAGCTGGAGCGTGAGCTCGCGAAAACGCCCCGCGTCCGGGTGCCGACGCTGGTGCTCCACGGCGCGAACGACACCGACAACCTGCCGTCGACCAGCGCCGGGAAGGACCACCTGTTCGCCGCGGAGTACGAGCGGGTGGTCTTCGACGACGTCGGGCACTTCCTGCCCCGGGAGGCGCCGATCCGGGCGGCCCGGGAGATCCTCCGGTGGGCCGCGGGAACGAATCACCCTCCCAGATAGTTGAACGCTCTATGAAACTCGGCATCTACAGCTTCGGCGACCGCGCGCCGGACCCGCGCACCGGCGAGCAGCCCAGCGTCGCCACGACGCTGGAAAACACCCTCGAGCGGATCAAGCTCGCCGACGAGCTGGGCCTCGGCTTCTACGGCCTCGGTGAGCACCACCTCGACCAGTACGCGATCTCCAACCCGGGCACGGTGCTGGCCGCGGCGGCGAGCGTCACCAGCCAGATCACGCTGAGCTCCGCCGTGACCGTGCTGAGCACCGAGGACCCCGTCCGCGTCTACCAGCAGTTCACCACGCTCGACCAGCTCAGCCACGGCCGCGCCGAGCTGCTCGCCGGGCGCGGGTCGTTCACCGAGTCGTTCCCGCTGTTCGGCAACGACCTCGGCGACTACGACGAGCTGTTCGAGGAGAAGCTCGCGCTGCTGCTGCGCATCGACCGCGAGGACCCGCTGACGTGGTCCGGCAAGTTCCGCCCGCCGCTGGAGAACGCGCGGATCCTGCCCCGCCCGTACGGCCGGCGGCTGCGCATCTCGATCGGCACCGGCGGCAACCCCGAGTCGTCGATCCGCGCCGGGCTGCTGGGCCTGCCGGTGGTGTACGCCGTGATCGGCGGCCGTCCTGAGCGCTTCGCCCCGCTGGTCGACCTCTACCGCCAGGCCGGCGAAGCGGGTGAGCACACCAAAGAAGACCTGCACGTCACCATGAGCGCGATCGGGTTCCTCGCCGAGAACTCCCAGGACGCCAAGGAGAAGTTCTACCCGTACTGGCTCGAGACGATGAAGTACGGCGCGAAGGCCCGCGGCTGGGCGGTCCCGACCCGCGCGGAGTACGACCAGTACACCCAGGGCGCGCAGGCGCTGTTCGTCGGCAGCCCGCAGGAGATCGCCGAGCGGCTGATCACCGTCGGCAAGCTCACCGGCGCGGACCGGTACGCCCTGCAGATGGACTGGTCGGGGGTGCCGCACAAGGACGTCATGCGGGCCATCGAGCTGCTCGGCACCGAAGTGCTTCCGTTGGTGGAAAAGGAGTTCTAGACGTCGTTCGCGGCGATGTAGCCGAACGTCATCGCCGGGCCGATGGTCGAACCCGCGCCGGCGTAACTGTGCCCCATCACCGCCGCGCTCGCGTTGCCGGCCGCGTACAGGCCGGGGATCACCGAGCCGTCCGGGCGGAGCACGCGCGCCCGGGCGTCCGTGCGCATGCCGCCCTTCGTGCCGAGGTCGCCGGGGACGAGCTTGAGCGCGTAGAACGGCGGCGCCCACAGCGGCGCGAGGCAGGAGTTGGGCAGCACCAGCGGATCCGTGTAGTAGTGGTCGTACGCGCTCGCGCCGCGGCGGAAGTCGCGGTCGACACCGGCCCACGCGAACCCGTTGAATCGATCCACTGTGGACTTGAGCGCGGCGGGCGGCACGCCGATCTTCGCGCCGAGGTCCTGGATGCTCGACGCCTTGAAGACCGCACCCGCGCTGTACCAGGCGTCCGGGAACGGCAGCAGCGGCAGGATGTCGCGGAACAGGTACTTGTTCCGGTAACTCTGGTCGACGACCAGCCACGCGGGGATGTCCGGCGCGGTCGGGTTCTTGTCGTACATCGTGTGCACGACGTCGCTGTAGGGCGCGGCCTCGTTGACGAACCGCTGCCCGGCCTGGTTCACGATCAGGCCGCCGGGCAGGGTGCG
The DNA here is from genome assembly GCF_044453095.1 of Amycolatopsis sp. NPDC051758. Lineage (NCBI taxonomy): Bacteria > Bacillati > Actinomycetota > Actinomycetes > Pseudonocardiales > Pseudonocardiaceae > Amycolatopsis > Amycolatopsis sp. NPDC051758. The sequence goes on from NZ_JBITCJ010000012.1 coordinate 230,887, forward strand.
CTCGGCCAGGCAGAAGTACGGGTCGCCCGGGGTCGGGATCGCCGGGCCCCACCAGGCGTCGTCCATCAGGTCGAGCGCCGCGCCCGCGCGCTGGCCGGCGCGGTGGCCGTCGCCGGTGTTCTCCTTGGCCCCGACCGTCCAGGCGGTGCCGATCGGCTGCCGCTGGTACTGCGCGCGCATCGCGGCGTTGTGCTCGAAGCCACCCGAGCCGACGATGACGCCGCGCCGGGCCCGCACCAGCCCGTTCGGCACCAGAACCCCGGTGACCGCGCCGTTTTCGACGTTCAGGTCGACGAGCGGGGTGTTCAGCCACACCGGCACGTTCGCCGCGAGCAGGCCGGCCCGCAGCCCGGCGGCGAGCGCCTGGCCCATGGTGAGCGGTTTCTGCCCGGCCAGCGCGGCGGCCGTGCCGCGGGCGAGGCACGCGGCGGCGACGGCGGCGCCCTTGGCGTTCACCGCGGCCAGGTTCAGCCACTTGTAGTCGGCGCTGAACACGACGAGCCCAGGTGGTGTCGCGAGGTAGGCCGGGTTGAGGTTCGCCAGTTCGGCGCCGAGCAGGTTCCCGTCGAACTGGTCCGGCTCGATGGACCTCCCGTTCGGCAGGCCACCCGGGAGCTCGGGGTAGTAGTCGCTGTAACCCTCCATCCAGCGGAACCGCAGCGGGCTGTTCGCCATGACGGACGCGATCATCGCGGGACCGTTGCGCAGGAAGGCTTCCTGGCGCGCGGCCGGGACGTCCGAGCCGACCACCGCGGCGAGGTACTGCGCGGCCTTCGCCGGCGTGTCCGGCACACCGGCGGCGAGCAGCACCGGGTTGTTCGGGATCCAGATGCCCGCGCCGGAGCGGGCCGCCGAGCCGCCGAAAGTAGGCGCCTTCTCGAGCACGACGACACTCAGCCCGCGCTTCGCCGCCGTCAGCGCCGCGGTCATCCCGGCCGCGCCGGAGCCGACCACCACCACGTCGTACTCCCCCAGCAGTGGCGCGGCGCCCGCCGCCGGCGCCGCCGCGAGCCCGGACGTGACGGCGAGGCCCACGCCCGCCGCGGTGCCGCGCAGGATCTGGCGGCGGGTCAGGTCGGTTTCCATGGCGCACTCCTCGCTCGCGGAACGGCGAAGGTCATGGTGTCGACACCGGCGCGAAACTGAAACATGTTCTACCCGCTTGGAGCAGCCTTGCGTGCCCGCGTTCGGCCGGTGGCGCCAACCGCGGACGACATTCGGCGCACTCACCTCATAAGTTGACGACTCTCTCATCTTATGGATAACTTGAGGACGTTCTCAAGTTATCCATAGGAGGTCCTCTTGTCCCAAGTGATCGCCGTCCTGGGGGTCGGTCCCGGGCTCGGCCTGTCGATCGCGCACCGGTTCGGCCGCGAAGGCTTCACGACGGCGCTGGTCTCGCGCACCGACGCGCGTCACGCGACCTACCGCGCTTCGCTCGCCGAAGCCGGGATCACCGCGCACACCTACGCCGCGGACGTCACCGACGAAGCCCAGCTCGGCGCCGTCCTCGACCGCATCCGGACCGACGCCGGCGAAATCGACACGGTGTACTTCGGCCCGGCGGACCAAGGGGTCGGCGCGGCCATGGCCCCGCTGCCCGAAGCCGGCGTGGACAACCTGCGTGTGCCGTTCGAGGCACTCGTCCTCCCGGCGGCGCAGCTGACCCAGGCCGTGCTGCCGCGGATGCGGGACCGCGGCGCCGGCTCGCTGCTGTTCGCCGGCGGCCTGAGCGGCAAGTACCCGATGCCGCTGCTCGGCAGCTTCGCCCCGGCGTCGGCGGCGTTGCGCATGTACGTCCTGACGCTCAACGAAGCCTTGCGCGACACGGGTGTCTACGCCGGCGCCCTCACCATCGGCGGGCTCATCAAGGGCGGTGACATCCACCGGGTGTTCACCGAGCAGGACCACGGTTTCACGGCCGGCACACTCGATCCGGACGACATCGCCGAACGCGCGTGGTCCCTCCACGTCGAACGCGACGAAGCCGAAGCGGAGTTCATCGGGGTCACCGCCTGACGGCCGTCACGTAGCTGGAGTCGTCGGTGGGGGTCAGGTCACCCTGGCCCCCCCCGCCGCGGTGAGCGTGCAGCGGCCGCTGTGAGCCCGCTAGCCTGGGCCGATGTTCACGACCGGGGAGCGGGACCTGCTGCGCGACAACCTGATCACGGCGGCCCGCGCGGACGACCGTGTCACCGGGGCGGCCGTGACGGGCTCCGCCGCGCTCGGCGCCGAGGACGAATGGTCGGACATCGACCTCGCCTTCGCCGTCAGCGGGGATCCCGGGCCGGTCCTCGCGGACTTCACCACCCGGATGTACCGCGACCACGATGCCGTGCACCACATGGACGTCGTGTTCGAGCGGACCGTGTTCCGCGTGTTCCTGCTGGCGAACACCCTGCAGGTCGACCTGGCGTTCTGGCCGGAAGCGGACTTCGGCGCGACCACACCGAAGTTCCGGCTGCTCTTCGGAACGGCGAACGATCGCGAGCCGGCACCGCCGCCGGACGCGCGGCGGCTGATCGACCTGGCCTGGCTGCACGCGCTGCACGTGCGGTCGAGCATCGAACGCGGCCGCGGCTGGCAGGCCGAGTACATGATCGGCCGGGTCCGGGAGCACACGCTGGCGCTGGCCTGCGTCCGCCACGGCCTGCCCGCGGGCGAAGGCCGTGGGCTCGACCAGCTGCCCACGAACGTCACGCGGCCTTTCGAGGAGACTCTCGTCGGCGGGCTCGGCGACCTCGGCCGGCCGTTCCGCGCCGTCACCGAGCTCTTCATCGGAGAGATCGAGCGGGTCGACGCCGACCTGGCGGTTCGGCTGGCGCCGTTGCTGCGCGAGCTGGCTTCCTAGGCCAGGTAAGCAAGTTCCGGGTGCGCGGCGACGTAACCGTCGAGCAACCGCCGCGCCACCGACACCGAGTCGACCAGCGGGTGCAGCGCGAACGCCCGCAGCGCCGCGTCGCGTGAACCCGTTGCCGCCGCTTCGATCGTCGCCCGCTCGACGGCCTTGACCGCGGTCACCAGGCCCAGCGCGTGGTCCGGCAGCGGCCCGGTGGCGATCGGGCGGGCGCCGTTCGTGCCGACGACGCACGGCACCTCGACCACCGCGTCTTCCGGCAGGCCCGGGAGCGCGGATCCGTTGCGGACGTTGAGGATCAGCGTGGTGCGTTCGCCGTGCGCGAGGGCGCGCATCAGCGCCAGCGCGACCTTCTCGTAGCCGCCACCCTCGAGATCGTCACGCTCGCCTTCGCGCGTCTCGGCCATGTAAGTGGCTTCGCGCTCCAAGCGCGTGCGCTCCCACGACGTCAACGAAGGTTCCGCGTAGAAGCCGCGTTGCTGTTCCAGCAGGACGGCGCCGCGCGACTCCGAGCCGGCGGCTTCGCGGGCGAAGTAGTAATAGTGCAGGTACTCGTTCGGCAGGGAACCGATGGCACGCAACCAGTCCGCGCCGAAGAGCTTGCCCTCCTCGAACGACTCGCACGCGGCCGGGTCGGCGAGCAGCCGGGGCAGGACGTCTTCGCCGCCGACCCGGACCGCGCGCAGCCAGCCCAGGTGGTTGAGGCCCGCGTAGTCGAACTCCGCCGTCGCCGGGTTGATCCCGAGGGCCCCGGCGACGCGGCGGCACAGGCCCACCGGCGAGTCGCAGATGCCGATCACCCGCCCGCCGAGGTGCGCGGCCATCGCTTCGGTGACCATCCCGGCCGGGTTGGTGAAGTTGATGACCCATGCGCGCGGCGCCAGCTCCCGGATCGTCCGCGCGAGATCCACCGCGACCGGGACCGTCCGCAGCCCGTAGGCGATGCCACCCGCGCCGACGGTTTCCTGGCCCAGCACCCCTTCCGCGTGCGCGACCTGCTCGTCGAGCCGCCGGCCGCGCAGCCCGCCGACCCGGATCGCGGAGAACACGAAGTCCACATCGGACAGTGCAGCGGCGAGGTCGGTGGTCGTGCGCACCCGCGGCGCGTTCGCCGTTCCGGCCGCCTGCTCGGCCAGGACCCGCTCGATCGCGGCGAGCCGCCCGGCGTCGACGTCGTGCAGGACCAGCTCGGTGACGTCACCGCCGGCCAGCAGCGCGCCGTGCACCAGCGGCACGCGGAAGCCACCGCCGCCCAGGATCACCAGCCTCACCGCAGCACCTCGACCCCGGCCTCACCCAGCGCGGCGCAGGTGGGCTCGTCGGCGCCGGCACTGGTGACCACGACGTCGAGCGCGTCGGGCCCGCAGACCTTGGCCAGCCCGGTGCCGGGGAACTTGCCCGCGTCCGCGAGCAGCACCACCCGGTCACCGGCGGCGACCATCGCGCGCTTGACCGGCACCTCGACCACCGTCGAGTCCATCACGTGGCCGTCGCAGCGGACACCGCTGGCGCCGAGGAAAACGGTGTCGGCGTGCACCTGGCGCAGCGCGTCCTCGGTCAGGAAGCCCACCATCGAGTGGTAGCTGCGCCGGACCACGCCGCCGAGCAGGACGAGCTGGACGTCGTCGGCGTCCTTCAGCTCGTCGTAGACGGCGAGGCTGCTGGTGATCACGGTCAGCGCGCGGTCGCGCAGGTGCCGCGCCAGGCGGTGCGCGGTGGTGCCGATGTCGAGGAGCACGGTGTCGCCGTCGCCGACCAGACCGGCCGCGCGCCGGGCGACGGCGTCCTTTTCGTCGGCCCGCTCGGCGGCCACCCGGGCGAACGGCTCGTCGTCCTCGGCCGCCGCCATCGCCCCGCCGTAAACCCGGGTCAACCGGCCTTCGCGGTCGAGCTGCACCAGGTCGCGGCGCACGGTGGCCTGGCTGACGCCGAGCCGCTCGGCCAGCGCGCCGACGGGCACCGGCCCGTCCGCGCGGAGGGCCCGCAGGATCAGCTCGTGGCGACGCTGGGGCAGCATCCGGCGACCATAGCAGTCAAACTCGCTCACCTCACGGGCAAGTTTGCGCGGAGCTTGCGCATTTTGCGCATCTGAAGCACGCTCGTGCGCACCCTTGCGCGATCCGTGGAGGCGCCCGTGACCCCTGAGCCCGCACCCGAGGTCGACGTCTTCCTGTCCGGCCTGCTGTTCTTCGACCTGGTGTTCACCGGGCTCGAACAACCGCCGGCGCCGGGCACGGAGGTGTGGACGGGCGGCATGGGCTCGGGGCCGGGCGGCATCGCGAACTTCGCGGTCGCGCTCAGCCGGCTCGGCCTGCGGACGTCGCTCGCGGCCGCGTTCGGCACCGACGTCTACGGGCGCTACTGCTGGGACGTGCTGGCCCGGCAGGAGCGCATCGACCTGTCGCGCTCGCGGCAGTTCCCGGAGTGGCACTCCCCCGTCACGGTGTCGCTGGCCTACGCCGGCGACCGCGCGATGGTCACCCACGGGCACCCGCCGCCGATGCCGGTCGCGGAGCTGGCCGGGTCACCACCGCCGAGCCTGGCGACGGTCGCGCACATCGGCCTCGACACCGCCGAGTGGGTCCACGCCGCGCACCAAGGCGGCAGCCTGGTGTTCGCCGACGTCGGCTGGGACCCGTCCGAGGCCTGGTCACCGGCGTTGCTGGAGCAGCTGGCGTGCTGCCACGCGTTCCTGCCGAACGACGTCGAGGCCATGCGCTACACCCGCACCGACACACCCGAAGCGGCGCTGGCCGCCCTCGCCGAACTCGTCCCCATCGCCGTGATCACCCGCGGCGGCGAAGGTGTGCTCGCCGTCGACGGCATCACCGGCGAGACGGCGGCGGTCCCGGCACTGCCGGTCGACGTGCTCGACGCCACCGGCGCGGGCGACGTCTTCGGCGCCGGTTTTGTCGCGGCCACCCTGACCGGCTGGCCACTGGCCGAGCGGCTCCGGTTCGCGTGCCTGACCGCAAGCCTGTCGGTCCAGCACTTCGGCGGCGCGCTCGCCGCCCCCGGCTGGCACGAGATCGCCGAGTGGCACGCCCGCACCCGGCGTCCCGACTACGCGTTCCTCGACGACGTCCTGCCCGCCGAAACCATCGCCGCGATCACCCGCCGCGGCCCGGTGACCCTCGGCTTCGGCGACGACAACTGGCGCTGATGCCCGCCCCGCGGATCCGCCGCTACACGACGTCCGGCCTGCGGACGTCCCTGCTGTCGGTGCCGGGCGCGGTCGGCGCCGAAGCGGTGGGGCTGCGGCCGATCGGCGAGGTGATGGGCTGCGTCGTCGAGCACGCCGAGGACCTGACGTCGAGCATGCGCCGCGGCTACGCAACCGCCCTCGATCGGCTGCGCGCGGAGGCCCGCGACCTGGGCGCGGACGGCGTCCTCGCGATCAGCTGCACGGTGACCCGCCCTCGCCGCACGGTGCACGAGTTCGTCATGCTGGGCACGGCCGTCCGCGCGGCGAAGGGGATGCGGCCCCGGCAGCCGTTCACGACGGGCCTGCCCGGCCCGGACGTGGCGAAGCTCCTGCTGGCGGGCTGGGTGCCGGTGACCTTGGCGATCGGCGTCCACGGCGGCACGGTGTACGACATCGCGATGAAGGACCATCCGGGCCGGGAGATGCCGGCGCCGACGGAACTGGTGACCCGCGTCCGCGCGGCCGCGCGCGAGGAGTTCCTGGCGGCGGTGCGTTCGTCCGGTGCGGACGGAGGGTTGGTGTCGGCAACGACGTTGCACGCTTGGCCCCTGGGCCGCACGGGAGCAACGGCGGTGGCCGGCGTCTTCGGCACGGCGATCGCCCGGTTCCGGGCAGGGCCGGCGTCGACGGAGGCTCACGCGGTGCTGCCACTCGATGGCGGGCTTCCGGGCGGCTGACTGTGGCGTGCTCTGCCCTCGCACACCCCTCACCACGAGCGGGACCTTCCGGACATACCCCGTCGATCACCCGCGGCCACCTCGCCCGGGTGCGGATCCGTGCCACGATGGGAGGAGATCCGGCCGAAGGAGGTCCGAAGTGCCCGACTGGGACGGTCGTGGCCTGCCGCCCGTTGCGCGGGCCCGGGTCGACCGCTTTGCCGCCTCCGGGCTGAAGACCTCGCTGCTGACCGTGCCCGGCGCCGTCGGGGCCGAGGTGGCCGGCTTCACCGCCGTCGGCGAGGTCATGGGCTGCGTCGTCCAGCGGGTCGGCTGGACCGGGCCGGGCACCTGGGCCGCCGATCAGGTCAAGCTGCTGTCGAGCATGCTGCGGCAGGGCTACGCGACCGCGCTCGACCGGATCGCCCAGGAAGCGACCGCCCTCGGCGCCGACGGGGTGCTCGGGATCCGGTTCACGGTCACGCCCCTCGACGAAGTGATGCGCGAGTTCGTCGCCCTCGGCACCGCCGTCCGCGCCGAGTCGGAGCAGCGGCCGCGGCGGCCGTTCACCACCGGGCTGGCGGGCCAGGACGTCGGCAAGCTGATGCAGGCGGGCTGGGTCCCGGTGAGCGTCGCGATCGGCGTCGCCGGCCGGGCGGCGTACGACTACAACATGCCGAACCAGACCGTCGCGTGGGCCGGGAACACCGAAGTCGACGCGCCCACGAAGGTCGTCACCGAGGTCCGCGCCGCGGCCCGCGCCGAGTTCGCGCGCGCCATCCGCGACTGCGGCGCCGACGGCGGCATCGTCTCGGCCATGACCCTGCAGTCCTGGCCGGTCCAGGAGGTCGCCGTGGCCGGCATCGCCACCGTGACCGGCACCGCGATCGCCCGCTTCCACACCGGCCGCGCCGCGCCGACCAGCGCGCTCAAGATCCTTCCGCTGAACCGTTCCTGAGGAGGCTTCGTGACCACCGCGGACCCCGCCGCGCAGCACATCCCCGACGATGCGATGCGCCGGCTCGCCGAGATGCGACCCGGGCAGAAGACCAGCCTGTTCACCTCGGACCTGAGCGTCAACGAGTTCCTGCTCGTGCGCGAAGCCGGGTTCCGGCCGCTCGGGCTCGTGCTCGGGTCGAGCATCTACCACGTCGGGTTCCAGATGGGCCGCTGGAGCAAGAACCAGGAGCTGGACCGGCTTTCCCAGGCGATGTACCACGCCCGCGAGCTCGCGATGTCCCGCATGGAGGCGGAGGCGGACGTCCTCGGCGCCGACGGCATCGTCGCGGTCCGGCTCGAGATCGAGTTCAAGGAGTTCGGCAGCGACCTCGCCGAGTTCATCGCGATCGGCACCGCGGTCAAGGCCGACGAACCGGGCGAGTGGCGCAACAACACGGGCAAGCCGTTCACGTCGGACCTGTCCGGCCAGGACTTCTGGACGCTGGTGCAGGCCGGTTACGCGCCGCTGGGCATGGTGATGGGCACCTGCGTCTACCACATCGCGCACCAGCGGTTCCGGCAGATGGTGGGCAACATCGGCCAGAACGTCGAGATCCCGCAGTACACCGAGGCGCTCTACGACGCGCGCGAGCTCGCGATGTCGCGGATGCAGACCGAGGCGGAACAGCTTGAAGCGGAAGGGATCGTCGGCGTCCAGCTGCTTTCGCTGCCGCACCGCTGGGGCGGGCACACCACCGAGTTCTTCGCCATCGGCACCGCGGTGAAGCCGTTGCGGGAGGACCACCACATCGCCAAGCCGCAGCTCGTGCTGCCCCTCACCGACTGATGGGCGCCGAACTGGAGTTCCACCTGCTGGTCGCGGCGCTGCGCACGGACCGGGCGGACGTCGAGTCCTACCACCGCGTCCTGTCGGAGACCCTGGGCGACGCGCTCCCTCCGGGCATGGTGGAGGTCTCGCGGCGGAAGACGTTCGCCGACCGCGTGGCGGGCCGCGACGGACAGGCGGTTTCGGTCCAGGTGACCACCCCGGACCGCGTGCTGGTGCTCTCGGCGGGCAAGCACGGCGGCGTGGCCGCGGAGATCCGCCAGGTGGTCCGCGGAGTGGTGATCAGCCGCAAGGAGGCCACTGTGGACGATTGGCTGGCGGCACTGGCGCACGAGCTGAAGACGTTGGCGGAGAAGGACGCGAGAGCACGGGACGCACTCTCGCGCCTCCTCGGCGGCTGACGATCAAAGCCCCGCGCGGGGCTACCCGACCGTCACCCGCAGGATCTTGTTGTGGCTGTTGTGCGGGGTGCTGTCCTTGTCACCGTCCACACTGGTCGCCAGCCACAGCTGGCCGTCCGGGGCCGGTTCGACCGTGCGGAGCCTGCCGTACGTTCCGTTGAAGAACGTCTGGAAGTTCGTCAGCGAACTGCCGCTGATCACCGCGCGGTAGAGCCGCGTGCCACGCTGGCAGGCGACGTACAGCGCGTCGCGGACGATCGTGATGCCGCTGCACGACCCTTGCGCCACCGGGTACGTCTTCTTCGGCGCGAGGAACCCCGCGGTGCCGCACGTGCCCGACGTTCCCTCGCACGAAGGCCAGCCGTAGTTGCCACCCTTCACGATCAGGTTCGTCTCGTCCATCACGCTGTTGCCGAACTCCTGCTCCCACAACCGGCCCTGCGAGTCGAACGCCAGGCCCTGGACGTTGCGGTGCCCGTAGCTCCACACCGCGTTGTGGAACGGGTTGTCCGCCGGGATCGACCCGTCCGGGTTGATCCGCAGCACCTTTCCGTTGGGGCTGCTGGTGTTCGACGCGTTGTCGCCGTTCTGCGCGTCCCCCGTGCCGGCGAACAGGTACCGGCCGTCCGGGCTGAACCGCAGCCGGCCGCCGTTGTGGAACTTGTTGCGCGCGATGCCGGTCAGCAGGATCTGCTCGGTGCTCGTGGTCAGCGAATCGGCGGCCGGGTCGTACTTGATCCGCACGATCCGGTTGTCGTTCGGCGAAGTGTGCATGATGTACAGCCAGTGGTCGGCGGCGAACGACGCCGGGTTGATCTCCAGCCCGGTCAGGCCGCCTTCACCGTCGGTGCTCTGGACGTTCGGCACGGTGCCGATCGTCTTCTTCGCCCCGGTCTTCGGGTTCAGGTGGACGATCGAGTGCGCGTCACGCTGGTTGTAGAGGATCGTGCCGTCCGGCAGGGTGACCAGGCCCCACACGACGTCGTCGTCGGTCCCGACCTGCGTGGCGCCGCACACGCCCTGCGACGGTGAGCAGTTCGAGCCGCCGGTGGTGGTGACGTCCAGGACCGGCGTGCTGGGCTCGCTCAGGTTGCCGTTCCCGTCGACGGCCCGCACCTGCAGGTGGTAGGCGGTGTCCGGGGTCAGCCCGCCGAGTGTCGTGCTCACCGTGTCGGACGTGCCGATCTGGTTGCCGCCGTTGAAGATCCGGTAGCCGGTGACCCCCACGTCGTCGGTCGAGGCGGTCCACGCCAGGCCGATCGACGTGCTGTTGACCGCGGTGGTGTGCACGTTCCCCGGCACGGACGGCGGCGTGTGGTCGTCGGACGGCGGCGTCTTCACCGCGAGCGTGCCGCTGGCCTGCGACACGTTCCCGGCCGCGTCACGCGCGTTGACGTAGAAGCCGTAGTTGCCGTTCGGGCCGAGGTTGCCGCAGGTCGCGGTCAGAGCGCCGGTGGTGCTGGCACAGAGCTGACCGTCCCGATAGACGTCGTACCCCACAACGCCGACGTCGTCGGTCGCCGCGGTCCACGCGATCGTCGCGCTGGTGGGAGTGACCCCGACGAGCGTCGGCGTGCCGGGTGGCGACGGCGGCACGACGTCCCCGGCCGAGCCGTAAACGCCGAACTCCTGCAGCGAGTAGCCCTTCGACGCGTCGGTGCGGCAGCGTTTTGTGCCGTACATCCGCACGTAGCGGCCGGTGCCGTCGAGCGAGGTCAGGTCTTCGACACCGCCCTTTCCGGCGGTGGTCGCGTAGATCCGCGTCCACGTGACGTGGTCGGCGGAGGTGTCGATCTCGTAGGCCGTGGCGCAGGAGGCGTCCCATTGCAGCCGCACCCGGCTGACGTGCACCGCCGCGCCGAGGTCGACGTAGATCCACTGCGGATCAACGCCGGCCGCGCTCGCCCACCGGGTCGTCGAGCTGCCGTCGACCGCGTCCGGCGCCGGACAGCACCCGCCCGCCGAGGACGCCGTCACCGGCTTTCCCTGCGACAGCAAGGGGTCGGCGGCCTGCGCCGGTCCTGCCGCGGTGATCATTCCGGCGACGACCGCAGCCACCGCGGCCACGATCATCCCCACCCGAACCCGTCCGGTCATCCCGTCCTCCACACAGCCGGTGCGGAGGATCGACGACTCGACACGCCTCCGCGGAACACAGTCGTGCCGCCACGACCCCGGTCTGCCACACGCGCCCGGGCCCGTCGGCGAACGACCCGTCGGCGCAGGCAGAGGCGGATGCCTGACAACGACGGCGGGGTTCTCCGGGACCGGGACCGACCTGGGGTCAGGGCGGTCTCGGGAGAGACCCTACGAGCGGAACGTCCGGCCGGTCAACCGGCGCCGGACCGGCGTCCCGCTCACCGGGCAGCGCGGTGAAACCCGTTGAGGGAGAAGGAAGTTCAGTTCGGCACCACCCGCCCCAGGAAGCCCCGGACGTACCCGGCGATGGTGTCCAGGTGCGTCTCCAGCGCGAAGTGGCCCGCGTCGAGCAGGTGGATCTCCGCGTCGGGCAGGTCGCGGGCGTACGCGCGGGCGCCGTCGGCGATGAAGATCTCGTCGTTGCCGCCCCAGACCGCCAGCAGCGGGACCTGGGTGGTCCGGAAGTACTCGTGGAACTTCGGGTACAGGCCGATGTTGTGGTGGTAGTCCGCGAGCAGCGCCATCTGGATCTCCGCGCCGCCGGGCCGGTCGAGCAAGGCCTGGTCGTGGATCCAGACGTCCGGGCTGACCAGCTCCGGGTCGGGCGAGCCGTCCAGGTACTGCGCCTTCGTCATCTCGAGGGTGACCATGCCGCGCAGGTCCTCCTCGGTGAGCGTGCCGGCGGCGAGCTTCTGGGGCAGCCCGGCGCCCAGGCCCTCGACGTAGGCATTGCCGTTCTGCGTGACGATCGCGGTGATGCGGTCCGGGTTCCCGGCCGCGATGCGCAGGCCGACCGGGGAGCCGAAGTCCTGGATGTAGAGCGCGAAGCGGTCGAGGCCGATCTGGTCGAGCAGGCCCAGCGTGAGCTCGGCGAGCGCGTCGAAGGTGTAGGCGAACTCGCCGACCGGCGGCGCGTCGGACGCGCCCGAACCCAGGTAGTCGGGCGCGACGACGTGGTAGCGGTCGGCCAGCGCCGGGATGAGGTGCCGGTACATGTGCGAGCTCGTCGGGAAGCCGTGGAGCAGCACGATCGTGGGCGCGCCGGCGGGTCCGGCCTCCCGGTAGAACAGCCGGTGCCCGGCGACGGTGGCGGAGCGGTGATGCACGGTGACCATGGGTCTTCTCCTCGCGTCTCATGGATACTTTTTTATTTATCCATGAGACGAGGTAGGCTGTCAACGGGTCGGGGAAACTGAAGGCCGGACTCGGGAGGCGAACGTGGTCACTGCAGCACCCGGCGAGGAGCGCTCGCCGGCCCTGGCGCTGGTCAACACCCGGCGGCTGAACGCGGGCGAAGAGGTCGACGACCTCGCAGAGCCCCGCGACGCCACCGAGTGGCTGCGCCGGCACGAACTCCCGGCGGCCACCATCGGCGCGGACGACCTGAGCCGCTTGACGGACCTCCGCGCCGCAGTCCGCGAACTGCTGGCCGCGGTGACGGAAGATCGCGCACCGGACGCCCGCGCCCTGGAGACGGTGAACGCGGCCGCCCGCGCCGACGCGGCCGCACCCCAGCTCACCTGGCCGGCCGGCCCGCGCCGCGAGTGGCACAGCACCCGCCCCGGCAGTGCCGACGAGGCCATGGCCGCCCTCGCCCGCGACACGATCGACGTGGTCACCGGCGACCTCGGCGGGCTGGTGCGCCCGTGCGAGGCACACGGCTGCGTACGGTTCTTCTTCCGCGAGCACGCCCGCCGCCGCTGGTGCTCGACCACTTGCGGCGACCGGGTTCGTGCGGCCCGGCACCAGCGGTTGGTCGTTGAGCAGCGGGAGACCTCGCAGGGACGGTCCTGACCGGCGGTCCCTAGGACGGCTGGTTGCGTAGTCCGACTCGCTTGGCACGGCGGCCCGGTGGGCGCGCCCCGGGGGCGGCAGCATGGCCGGGCGCACTGTCGACGCGGCCGCGGAGCTGGTGTCCCTGCCGTCCGGAGCGGCCGGCGAGGACCGCCGCCCCGGCAGGCAACACCCGCCCTCCTGGTGGCCCCGCCGACCCGAGCGCCGCCCAGGATCACCACGCGGCAGACAGCGCCTGCCTGCCCGCCTCGTGGCACTGCCGCCCGGAGCGCCCACTGGGGACCGCCACCCAGCAACCAACGCCCGCTCGGCGACCCCGCCTCCCGGAGCGGCCACCCAGGATCACCACCCCGGCAAAGGACCCCCGCCCACCTGGCGACCGCGCCGACCCGAGCGGCCACCGAGAACCGCCACCCGGCAGACAATGCCCGCCCACCTGCTGGCCCCGCCGATCCGAACAGCCACCCGCGACCGCCACCTCGGCAAACAGCGCCCGCTCACCTGCTAGCCCTGCCGGCGCGAACGGCCACCCAGGACCGCCGCCCGGCCGGCAAGGCGGATCCAGACCATGCCCGCCAAGGCATTTCGGGGCAGCACCCCATCCGGGCAGCTAGGACCGCGCCTTCCCCGCAGTGCCGGTCACTCCGTCGGGAACACCGCCGAGCGGCTCACGTCCGCCCATTCGGCCACCTCCGCTCCGCGTGCTCGTTCCGACCGTTGCACGGCTTCGACCGCGTCCGCGCCGAGCAGCAGGCGCAGCGGTGGCCTGTCGAGGCGGACCAGGTCGGTGAGGATGTGGGCCGCCCGGGCCGGGTCGCCCGGTTGCTTGCCGTCGCTTGCGTCGCGCAGGCGGTGCATCTCGCCCACCGACGCGTCGTACTCCGGGCGGACCGGGGCGCGCTCCATCGAGACACCTTGCCAATCCGTGCGGAACGCGCCCGGTTCGACGATCGTGACCTTGACGCCGAACGGTTTCACCTCCGCGTTGAGCACCTCGGAGAACCCTTCCACCGCGAACTTCGCCGCCTGGTAGGCACTCAGCCCCGGTGATCCGCCGACCCGGCCGCCGACCGACGAGAACTGCAGGAAGTGCCCCGAGCCCTGCTCGCGGAACACCGGCAGGGCCGCCCGGGTGACGTTGACAACGCCGAAGAAGTTGGCCTCGACCTGCGCGCGGAAGTCGTCCTCCGCCATGTCTTCGATCGGGGCGCTGTTCGCGTAACCGGCGTTGTTGACCACGACGTCGAGCCCGCCGAACTCCTTCACCGCGAACGCGACCGCCTCACGCGCGGCCGCTGGGTCCGTGACGTCCAGCGCGAACGCGCGGACCGCGTCACCGTGCTCGGCCACGAGATCCTTCAGCTGCTCCGGCCGGCGCGCGGTCGCGACCACCCGGTCGCCGGTCTCCAGTGCGACCCGGGCCAGCTCGCGCCCGAAGCCGCGGGAACTGCCGGTGATCAGCCACGTCCTGCTCATGATGCCCTCTCCTCGCTCTGCCGGCTGATAACCAACCGGTTGGTTGCCTCCAAGAAACACCGGCCGAGCAAGTTTGTCAACTAACCAGTTGGTTGATAGGGTGGCAGACATGAGAGACGCGGCGGAGACGAAGCGGCGCTTGCTGGCCGCCGCCACCGAGGAGTTCGCGGAACGGGGCATCGCGGGCGCCCGCGTCGACCGGATCGCGGCGGCCGCCGAGTGCAACAAGGCGATGATCTACAGCTACTTCGGCAGCAAGGACCAGCTGTTCGACGCGGTGTTCGGCGAGTCGGTGGGCCGGTTCGTCATCGACGTCCCGCTCGACGCCGACGACCTGCCGGGTTACGCCGGCAAGCTCTTCGACCGGTACGAAGAGCGGCCGGACGCGCTGCGGCTGGCGGTGTGGCACCGGCTGGAGCGCCCCGAAGGCAAGTGGGTGACCGAAATCGTGCTGGCCAACGAGATCCGGCTGCACGACCTGAAACGAGCACAGGACGAAGGGAGACTGTCCAAGCACTACTCACCCATGGAGCTGCTGGTGCTGATCCAGTCGGTCTCGACCGCGTGGACGACGACCAATTCGGAGCTCGGCGTCCGCACCACGATCCCCCGCGACCAGCGGCGGGCCCTCGTGGTGGACGCGGTCCGGCGGCTGATCGCGGAGGACTGACGAGCGGTGCGCGAACACGTCGGGCGCGGGTAGCGTGTGGTCCGCCGAGCCGGTCGACGGAAGGACGCACGATGGACTGGACGCTCGAAGTGGTCGTGGTGCCGGTGTCCGATGTGGACCGCGCAAAAGCCTTCTACGCCGACCAGCTCGGATTCACCCTCGACCACGACACGGCGCCGGTCGAGGGCGTCCGGATCGTCCAGCTGACCCCGCCGGGATCAGGCTGCTCGGTGGTGTTCGGCCGCGGCGCGGTGCCGGAGATGCCGCCGGGCTCGCTCAAGGGACTCCAGCTGGTGGTCAACGACCTGCCCAAGGCCCACGCGATACTCACCGAGCGGGGTGTCGAGGTCAGCGAAGTCCAGGTTTACGGAATGGGCACCTGGGACGGCGAGGCCGACCTGAACAACGTGGGTTTTGTGCACTTCGCCGACCCCGACGGCAACCAGTGGACGATTCAGCAAATCACCGCGCGAAAGTGACGTCGACAGCAAACCGCCGACCGGCGGCGAAGCCCGGCGCTAGTCGACCAGGGCTCCGCAGCTCACGTTGACCGTGGACGCCGTCATGGTGCGGGCGCGGTCCGAGGCCACGAACGCTGCCACCGCGCCCACGTCGGCCAGGGTGGCCGCGCGGCCGAGCATCGTCTTGCCCGCGATGTTCTCCTCGATCGCCCGTCGGCCCGGGAAGTCGGCCGGGAGCGCCTCCGGGATGCCGCCCGTCCGGAGCGTCACCGTGCGGATCCCGCGCGGGCCGAGCTCGGCGGCGAGCTGGCGGCGCATCGCCTCCAGTGCGTGGAACGCCACCTGCAGCCCGCCGACGGCGAACTCGCGCATCGGCTCGCCGTCACCGCCGAACAGGAGGATCACCCCGGCCCCCTCCTTCACCATGTGCCGGGCCGCCGCGCGGGCGGTCAGGAACTGGGTGCGGACGGCCGTCAGCACCGGGCGTTCGTAGTCCGCGAGCGACATGTCGACCAACGGCGTCCCCTGGACGTCGCCGTGGGCGATGAGGTTGAACGAGATGTCGACCCCGCCTTGGGCGGCGACCGCGTCGGCGTGCTCGTCGACCGCGCGCTCGTCGAGGGCGTCGACCTCCGCCGTCTCGGCCGAGCCGCCCGCGGCTCGGATCCGCGAGGCGACCTCCTCCAGCCGGGCGCGGGTGCGGCCGGCGAGGAAGACCTTCGCGCCTTCCTCGGCAAACGCCGTGGCCACAGCCGTGCCGATCCGGCCGGCTCCCCCGTAGATGATCGCGTTCTTGCCTTCGAGCAGCGTCATGCGTCCTCCGATGTCCGGGTTCCTTCACCCGTGCGTCGAACGGGACCCGGCGGAATCGACAGCTCAGGCCGGACGCTCACCCGACAGGATCGCGTGCCCGTACGTCTCCTTGGCGGTCAGGTACTTCAGCGTCTCGTTGCTCGGCTTCCGCTGGACCAGCTGGCGCATCTCGGCCTTGATCCCGGCCACCTCGAGGGCGGACACCTTGGCGGGGTTGTTCGTCAGCAACTGGACCGCGGACAGCCCGAGCTGCTTCAACAACGCAGCAGCGTCCGCATAGGACCGGCTGTCCGCCTTGTATCCCAGGGCCGAGTAGCTCGCGAAGGTGTCCAGCCCCTGCTCCTGCGAGAGCCGGTACCCCTCCGCCTTCGCCAGCAGACCCGCGCCGCGGCCCTCCTGGTCCAGGTACACCAGCACGCCGCCGCGCCGGCGGATGATGCGCAGCGACTGCCGCAGCTGCCAGCGGCAGTCGCAGTTCGTGGACTCGAACACCTCGCCGTACAGGCAGCGGGAGTGGATCCGGACGAGACAACCGTCGGCGGGCTCGCCGTAGACCGCCGCGCTCGGCGGGTTCATCCGCTCGGTGCCGTCCGCCAGGACGACCGCGCGGAACCCCCGGCCGCTCGCCTCCAAGTCGTGGACCACTGATCCGGTCACGGGTTCTCCAGGCTCTCGTCGGTCTCGAGGGTGCGCTCGACCTCGTCGAGAACGGGCATGGAGCCGGCGATCTCGTCGAGCGTCGGGTTCGCTGCCATCGCCGCGATCGCCCAATTCAGGGCCTGCTCACGACTCCGGCCGGTACCCTCTTGAATGAGTTTTTGGATCAGCGCCGCGGAGAAGGCTTCGCGAACGCCTGGTGCGTCGTCGAGCGGGACCGGCGGGCCCTCGATGTCTTGGGAGATCGCGCTCGAGCGGATCCTACATCCGAAACTTTCCACAACACAGACCGCACCCACCCCCAGCGCAAGCAGGGAGCGGGCCAGCTCGTCGACGTTGCGCGGACTGTCCGGATCGGACAGCAGCGCGCGCAGCTCGCCTTCGCGGCCCACCACGTAGTCCACCCCGCGCAGGAGCCGGTAGAGCTGCTGGGGCGCTTCGCGGGACGGCGAAGCCTGCAGCAGCACCAAGGGTTTCTTCGGTTGCTTGGCCGCGACCGAAAGCGCCCACTTGATCGTTTCCATCGGGGGTTCGAGCGTGACGAGCACCGCGTCCGCCGAGGCCATCGCGGCCCGCACGCCCGGCGCTTGAAGGTCCTCTCTGGACAGAGAGACTTCGAGTTCGTTCATCCAGCCGAGGTACCGGGCCTGCCCCGTCGGGTCGACCAGCACCAGCGCCTGCGGGTTGGCGGCGCCGGGGGTCTCCTTGACCAGCTGGGTGGACAACCCCTCACCCCGCAGGTACTCGACCAGGTCCCGGGCCTGGGCGTCACCACCGACCGCGGCCACGAGCAGGGCCTCGAGCCCGAGCCGGCGGCTGGCCACCGCCAGGTTGAGCCCCTTCCCGCCCGGGTTCACGTCGAACGACTGGGCCTGGACCGCGTTGCCGACGTCGGGCCACCCGTCGGCGACGACGACGTGGTCGGTCGTCGCACCGCCGACCACCACGACCGTGCCGACGGTCTCCCCCGCGGGAACTTCGACCGGCTCGACGTCGTGGACGCAGCGGTCGGCCAGCACGCCCAGCGTCCGGGTCTCGATCGAGCCGCGCAGGCTGCGGACCGTCGGCGCCGGGTAGTCGCTCGTGGCACCGAGCAGCCCGTGCAGCGCGACCCAGCCTTCGGCCAACGCGCGGCGGCGCTCCCCCAGGTCGTCCGCGTACAGCCCCCCGAACTCCGCAGCCGAGCCCACGCGCTCGCGGAGGACACCGAGCGCCAGCGCGGCGTCCGCGATCAGCAGGTCGGTGGGGTCGAGCGCGGCGACGGCGGCGGTCACGACGTGGACGATCGCCTCGCCCTCGGGCTCGCCGGTCTCGCGGACGCGCCGGCGGACGACGGGCAGTTCGGCCAGCAGCCGGACGTCGACCTCGGTCGCGTCGAGGCGCTCGACAGTCAGCCCGCTGCGCGTCCTCAGCTTGAGGAAGACGCTCCGGACGCCCTCGACGTTGGCGTCGTACCTCGCCATCGTCCTAGCCTACCCTTCGCCTGTCACTTGCCCTTCTCCGGATGGCACTTGCGCCACGGCACCTCGGGAAGTTACTCCATTCGGCGCGTTTGGGTGCCGCGTTTGGAGACCGCGTGTCGAACGAAGGGCGGCTTAATCGCTTCGACCAGCAGAATCCTTACCGATGTCATCGCATTGTCAATTGACATCGTTACTAGGCAAATGCCACGCTGAAGGTGCTCATGGACCCTCGGGAGGTCGTCATGCAGCCTTTGAACACCTGGTCGGCATGGGGAGTCCGGCCGTCGAACACCCGCCCGGACCTGCGGAGCGCGACATCGCAGGCCACGCGTGTCACTCGGGCGGCATTTGCCGGAGTGATCGTTTTCGGCGCCGTGCTGAGCGGCTGTGCACTGCCGGCGCGGGCCGTGACGCCCAGCGGTGGTGACCGGGTCGTCGTGGTCGTCAGCGGGACGGCGAACGAGCCCCGCCCGGCCGTCACCGACGCCGTCCGGACTGTGCTGCGCGACGCCGCGAACAGCGGGAACGTCTCCCAGCAGGGCTCGGGCAAGAGCAGTGTTGTGCTGGTGTCGGCCGCGGACGGCGGAGATCGGCGGTCGGTCGTGCTCACGCCGCGGCGGGCCGATGGTTCGCTGGAACACGGTCTTTCGCGGCCGTCGCTGATCGATCGGAACGTCACGAGCGCCGCGGACACCATCAGCGCCACCGCCGCGGGCAAGACCGGGCTGGACCTGCTCGCCGGCATCTCCGACGCCGTCCGCGGTGTGCCTGCCGGGACGCTGGTGGTCGACAGCAGCGGCCTCAGCACCGCCGGTGCGTTCGACCTGCGCCAGGTCGGCTGGGCGGCCGACCCCGCCGCCATCGCGGCGCAGCTGGCCGCCGCGGGGCAGCTGCCGCGGCTGGACGGCTGGCACGTGCTCTTCGCCGGGCTCGGCTCGGTGGCCGGCGTCCAGCCGCCGCTGCCGGCGCCGGCCCGCGACCGGCTGGCCGCGTACTGGCAGGCGATCTGCCGGGCCGCCGGCGCCGCGGCGTGTGACGTCGACCAGAGCCGGGTGCCGGCCGAGCCGTCGCGGGCGACCGTGACGACGCCGGTTGTGCCGGTGCCCGGAGTCACCTCGGTGACCGGCCCGCGGGGCGAGGTCACCACCACGGTTTCGGATGCCGCGCTCGGCTTCGCCGGGGACTCCGCGGTGCTCTCCGAATCTGCCCGCGACCTGCTGCGGTCGCTCGCGGGCAGCATCACGGCCGGTCGCGGCAACGCGCCGGTCACCGTCCGCGGCTTCGCGGCCGATCCACCGGGGTCGACCGACGCGGGGCGGCGGGAACTGGCGGAACAGCGAGCGCGTGCCGTCGCCGGCGCGCTCACCGAGGCCGGGTTGACCCAGCGGGTCGACGCCACCGGCACCGGCACCCAGCCCGGGGTCACCGCGGTGACCGGCGGGCGGTTCGACGAAGCGGCGGCGGCCCGGATGAGGCGGGTGGAGATCACGTACCAGGGCCCCGGCCCGAGCTCGTAGCCAGACCAGGAGGCAAGTCATGACCAGCATCGACGAAACACGCAACCTCCCCTTGCCGCAGCCGCGCCGCCGCGTCGAGACCCCGGCGGGTGACCTGCTGCAGGCCCGGGTCCAGGAGCTGACCTATCGCGCCGCCCGCGCGATGGACGGCCACGTGGTGGGCCCGCACGGCCAGAACCTGACCGTCGGCGAGGCGCAGGCCCGCGCCGAGCTGATCGACCGGCTCATCGAGCTCGAGCAGATCCGCGGGAGCCTGCGCCACCGGCGCGTGGGCAGGCTGACGCGGGTGCTCACGCTGCTCACGGTGACCGTGGTCGACCTGCCGATCATGCTGTGGCTGGCCAGTTCCGTGTTCAACGTCGACTGGAGCGACCCGCTGGGGCTGCCGCTGGCCATCAGCATCGTCATCTCGGTGCTGGCCACCGGTGGCGCGGCGACCGCGCTGCACCACCTGGGCCACAACCAGCGCCAGCACAAGAACGCCAAGCGGCAGCTGGACTGGGCGAAGCTGTCCCTCGGCTCGAAGCTCAGCCTGGTCACGGTCGGGCTGCTGGTCGGGCTGATGGGCGTGGTGATGTTCGTCCGCGTCTACACCGAGGGTGTGCTGTCCGGGATGAACGACCTGGCCGTGCTGATGGCGGTGCTGGTCGCGCTGGTCATGGTCGTCTCGGCGACGCTGGTGTTCTGGACGGCGTTCCGCGACGGCTCGCTGGAGCAGGACGACCTGCGCCACTACAGCGACTGCGTACGTCCTTTCCTCACGGCGAAGCGTGAGTACGAGGACCAGGCGCACGAGCTGAGCTGCCAGTACGACCTGCTGCGGCGGCGCGGCGGGGACGAGTGACCTCGGGGGAACCCGGGGACCCGGGCCGGCGGGCTGGGGCTGCCCGCCGGCCCGGGTGACGTCAAGGGCGCGGCACGCCCATCGGGTTCGGCACCGGGATCACACCGGCGTCGATCACCGCCCGGCTGAGCGGGACCGCCAGCTCCAGGACCCGATCCAGATCGTCGCCCAGGGCTTCGACCGGGGCTGACGCCAGCCGATCCGTGTCCGCTTCGACGCGGCGGCGCAGCTCGGTTCCGGAAGGCGTCAACCGGCCGTCGGGATCCAGGACACCGCGGCCGCGCAACCGCGAGACCGCCGTGTCCCAGTCTTCGTCGGACCAACCTCGGTGCGGCTGGACGTCACCGCGGCCGAGCACACCGTCGCCGATGTGGGTCAGTGTTGTCTCCAGGCCGCCGAGCCCCGCGTGGGCCGCCGCCAGGACGTGGCCGTCGCCGCGGTGCTCGCGCAGCACCGTCGCCGCCAGCCACAGGCGGCCGAGCGCACTCGACGGCCGGGGGACCGCCGCCCAGCCCGCCGCCAGCGGACGGCCGTCAAAACGGCACGCGTCCGCTGCCCGGGAGAGCAGCGAGGCCAGCTCCTCATGGTCGTCGGACGGCCCCAAGGCTCGGCTCAAAGCGGCTTCGACCGCGTCGAGCCGAGTCTGGAGGACGTCCGCAGGACCGGCGAACGACCACGCGTCCGGCAAGGCCCGCGCCACCATCGCCGGGGCGAAGCCGAACAACATCGACGTCGCCGGCGCCGGGCCGACCGGGCCCAGTGGCGCCAGGCGGCCCGCGAAGTAGCCCATCCAGTAGCCGCGCAGGCCCACCGCTTTCGCCGCCGACGCCGTTTCGGGCGCGAAGTAGACGACTGCGTGCAACGGCTCGACCGCCGCCCAGAGCCGGCGTGCTGTCATGGTCCGCTCCTCAGGGGTGACTCAGGGGTGACTCAGGGGGTGAGCCGGTGCAGGTCGCGCGGGAACAGCGTGACCTCCCGGACGTTGGCGACGCCGAGCAGCCGCGCCGTCCAGCGTTCCAGGCCGATCGCAAAACCGCCGTGGGGTGGCATGCCGTGCGCGAACGCCGCCAGGTAGTCGCGGTACTCCGCGGCAGCAGCGCCGAGCACGGCGAGGTAGTCCTCGTGCCGGTGCAGCCGCTGGCCACCGGTCACCAGCTCCAGCCCGCGGAAGAGCAGGTCGAAGCTGTTCGAGTACTCCGGGCGGGCCGGGTCCGGGTGGGTGTAGAACGGCCGCTTCGCCATCGGATAACCGGTGACGAACAGGAACTCCGAGCCGTGCTCGCGCCGCGCCCACTCCGACAGCGCCCGTTCGTGCGCGGGCGCCAGGTCCGGCTCGTCCGCCGGAGCGCCGACAAGCTTCAAAGCGTCAGCGAAATGGATCTCCGGGATCCGCGCCGGCACCTCAGGGACCTGGACGTCGAACGGCGAAACCGCCTCGGCCATGCCCGCGAGCACCTCCCGCAGCACCGCCATGACGTCGTGGTGGTCCCGGATGAACCCCAGCTCGGCGTCCAGGCTGGTGTACTGCGCGAGGTGCCGCGCGGTGTCGTGCGGCTCGGCGCGGAAAACCGGGCCGACCTCGTAGACCCGCTCGAACACGCCGACCAGCGCCTGCTTGTAGAACTGCGGTGACTGCGCGAGGTAGGCCGGGCGGCCGAAGTAGTCGATGCCGAAGACGTTCGCGCCCGACTCCGTCGCCGACGCCACGATCTTCGGCGTGTGCGTCTCGGTGAACCCCAGGGCGTCCAAAGTGGACCGGAAGCCGCGCACGGCGGCCGCCGACAGCGCGAAGCGCGCCTTCAGCGCAGGATGCCGCAGCGCCACCGAAGCGTGGTCGAGGATCGTCGGCAGTGCCGCCGTGACCGCCGGCCGGTAGAGGTCGAACGGCGGTGGCAACGCCGGTTCCGAGACCGTTTCCACCACCGGCTCGGTCAGCTCGACACCGCCGGGTGCGCGCGGGTTGGCCGTCACGGTCGCGTGCACCTCCACCACGGTCTCCTCGGGCGGCGCTTCGCCCGAGCGCAGCACCACCTGCGAAAACCCGGAACGGTCGCGGACCACGACGAACGTGACCGATTTCAGCCGGCGGCGGCGGTGCACCCACCCGGCGACGCGGACGCGGGCGCCGACGTGCTTCAGCAGGTCGGCGGCCAGAACTCGAGAACTCATCACCCTCCCAACACGGACCCCTCGGGAGTGCGGGCGATAAGGGAGATCGCGGTGCCACCACACTTTCACCGCCCGGAGGCGGCCTCGTCGTGGCCCGGTGACGGGGGCCGGCCGGCGGGGCATGGGGCGCGCGGGCGCCGTTCCTCCCCGCACTCCGGAGGGTCTTCACCCCGGGACACGGGACCGCCTTCCCAGCTGCCGGCGGCTCTCTGGACCCGTGCGCTCCCGGGGTTACTCGGCTCCATCAGCGCGTTGACGGCCACGGTAGCCCGCTCGCCGCCAAAACACCGCTGATTTTTCAGCCCCAGGCGACCGGCAGCTCCCGGACGCCGTACACCAGCGTGTTGTGCTTGTACACCAACGACTCCCGCGGCACGGCCAGCCGCAGGTCCGGCACCCGGCGGAACAGCCGGATCAGCGCCTCCTGCAGCTCGACGCGTGCCAACTGCTGGCCGATGCACTGGTGCGCGCCGAACCCGAAGGCGACGTGCGTGCGCGGCGACTCGCGGTGGAAGTCGAGCTTGTCCCCGCCCGGGAACAGCTCCTCGTCGCGGTTGGCCGAGTTCAGCGCGGCGACCAGCCACTCCCCCGCCTTCACCGCGCGCGATCCCACCTGGACGTCTTCGGTGGCGTAGCGCAGCACGCCGAACTGCACCACCGACAGGTACCGCAGCAGCTCCTCGACCGCCCGCTCCGGCGACGCCAGCACGACGTCACGCTGCGAAGGGTGCTCCAGCAGCACGAGTGTGCTGAGCGCGATCATGTTGGCCGTCGTCTCGTGCCCGGCCACCAGGAGACTGAGCCCGAGCACCACGAGCTCCTCCATGGTGAGCGGGTCACCGGTGGCCGCACCGCGGGAAATCAGCCTGCTGAACAGGTCGTCCTGCGGATTCCGCTGCTTCTCGGTGAACAAGTCCGCCAGAAAGCCGGAAAGCTCGTCGTACGCCTGCTGTCCTTCTTCGCGGGTGGTGTCGGTGCTGACCAGCGCCGTGCTCTGGTGCTGGAACCGCTCGCGATCGGCGTACGGGACGCCGAGCAGCTCGCAGATCACCAGTGACGGGATCGGCAAGGCGAAGTCCTGCACCAGATCCGCCCGGCCGGGCCGGGCGAGCATCGTGTCGAGGTGGCTCTCGACGAGCCCCTGGACGTAGGCGCGCATCGCTTCCACGCGCCGCACGGTGAACTCCGCGATCACCATCTTGCGGATGCGCGAATGCGCACGACCGTCGAGCTGGATGATCGAGCCCGGGCTGACCTCCTCGTCGAGGTCGGCGTTCGGGTTGACGTGCACCGAAGACGCGCCGCGCGAGCTCATCGTGCGGTCGGCGAGCACCGCGCGGACGTCGCTGTAGCGCGTCACCAGCCAGGCGTCCATGCCGGCCGGGCAGCGCACCTGCGACGTCGGCGCGGTTTCCCGCAGGGCGGCGTAGTTTTCGGGCGGGTCGAACGGGCATCCGGCCGGTCGTGCCGTCGGGAGGGCCGGGGTTTCGGATGTCGCCGTCACGGCGGATCACACCTCTCTGCCGGTGGTTCGGACACTTCCACCATGGAGAGAACCGGGGCCGTCGTGGGACGTTCGACCCACTTCCGACCCGGATGGCCTAGCGGGCCCCGTAAGCGCCGCCGTTCACGTGCACCACCTGTCCGGTGACGTGGCCCGCGCCCGGCGAGGCCAGGAACGTGACGGTTTCCGCGACCTCGTCCGGCGTGCCGGCCCGCTGGTTGAACGCCACCGAAATCCGGGAGCTGAGCCATTCTTCGGTGAGCGTGCCGTGGAAGAACTCCGTGTCGAGGACCACGCCCGGCGCCACGACGTTGGCGCTGCCCCCGGCCGGGCCCAGCTGCCGCGCGAGGTCGGTGTTCCACGCCTCGATTGCCGCTTTCGCCGCGCCGTACGAGCCGGAGCCCTGCTTCGCCGCTACAGAACCGAGAGTCACGACGCGCACGTTGTCCGCGAAGCGCGGCTTCAGCGCGGCTGTCACGAGGACGGCCGAAAGGACGTTCGCGTCGAAGTTCGCGTGCCACGCGTCCGCGAGCCCCTGCAGGTCACCGGGCGCGGGCGCCTCGCGGACCCGGTCGGTGTTGCCGCCGGCGTTGTTGATCAGGACGTCCACCCGCCCGGGCAGTTCGGCCAGCGCGGCCCGCACCGCCGCCGGGTCACTCGCGTCGAAGGCCACCGCCCGCGCGCCGATCTTTTCCGCCGCGGCTTCGAGCACGTCCTTGCGACGCCCGGTGACGGTGACCCGCTCACCCGCCGCCGCGAACCGGGCGGCGACCGCCAGCCCGATACCGGTGCCGCCCCCGGTGACCACGATTTCCCGCTGTTCGCTCATACCCGTCATCCTGACCGAGGAAAGCCCTGGGCGGGACCACTTTCCCGGCTGCCGGGACATTCGCCCAGTTAGTTAGGAAACTTTACGAACAAGTCTTGACGCCGAGGCGCCGTCCGGCGAACCTGAAGGGACGCCGCAGTCATCGTCCCCACTCCTTCCCGGAGGCAGCATGACCCGGCGCGCGCTCGTGCTCGTCGTGACCCTGTTCCTCGCCCTGACCGCAGCGCTCGCCGGCGGCACGGCGAGCGCGGCGACCACGCAGCAGACCTTCCTCACCTTCTACGGCTGGTGGGACAACACCCCGCCGGGCGGCGACATCGCCTACCCGCGGATCCACGACACCGCGGGCGGCAAGGGCAGCTACGCCGACCCGATCACCTTCGCCACCAGCAGCGACGAACTCGCACCCGGCACCAAGGTGTGGGTGCCACGGGTGAAGAAGTACTTCATCATGGAAGACGGCTGCGACGAGTGTTCCGACGACTGGAACAGCGAGGGCCCGAACGGCGGCCCCGGCCTGCGGCACATCGACCTCTGGCTCGGCGGCAAGGGCGGCAGCGCCTTCGACGCGATCGACTGCGAAGACGCGCTCACGCACTACAACGCCGACAGCACACCGGTCATGGAGCCGGTGGTCGTCGACCCGCCGTCGAACGAGCCTTACGACGCCACGCCGATCTTCAACACCAGCACCGGGGAATGCTGGGGCGGCGCACAGCCGAACACCACGGTCGGCCAGTACCGCAACAACTCCACCGGCACCTGCCTCGAAGCCCCGAGCAGCGGGACCACGCTGAAGGTGGCCGCCTGCACCACCGGTGACGCCCAGCGCTTCACCTTCCACGGCGCGTTCCTGGTGATCAACAACAAGTGCGCGGGCATCTCCGGCAGCTCGATCGTGCTGCAGACCTGCACCGGCGGGCCGGCCCAGCAGTGGTCGATCAACCCCGACGGCACCATTTCCGACATCCAGACGAGCAAGAAGTGCTTCCGCGCCTCGGGCACGACGCTCACCGCGGGCAGCTGCTCCGGCACCCAGGCCCGCTGGACGTTCACCGCGGCCGGCAGCCCTTCGAGCCTGAGTGTGACGCCGTCTGCGGTGTCGGTCGCACCGGGTGGCGCGGCGACGGCCACCGTCACTTCCACGGACGCCGTCACGCTGTCCGCGAGCGGCGCTCCCGGGGGCGTCACCGTGTCCTTCTCCCCGGCGTCGGTGCCGGCCGGCGGCACCTCGGCCGTCACGGTCGCCGCCGCCGCGAACGCCGCCCCCGGCTCGGCGACGGTCACCATCACGGGCGGCACGAAGACGGCGTCGCTCGGCGTCACCGTCACCGGCGGCGGTGGCACGGAAACGCTGCTGTCGCAGGGCAAAACCGCAACGGCGTCGTCGACGGAATCGTCGTCCTACCCGGCGAGCGCGGCCGTCGATGGCAACCTGACCAGCACGCGCTGGGCGTCCAAGGAGGGCAGCGCCGCCGAGTGGCTGCGGGTCGACCTCGGCGCGTCGAAGTCGATCTCGCACGTCAAGCTGAGCTGGGAAGCCGCGTACGGGAAGGGGTACAGCATCCAGACCTCGGCCGACGGCACGAGCTGGACGACGATCTACAGCACGACGACCGGCAACGGCGCCACCGACGACCTCACCGGCCTGGCCGGCAGCGGCCGCTACGTGCGGATGAACGGCGTCACGCGCGGAACGTCGTACGGCTACTCGCTGTACGAAATGCAGGTGTACGGCACGGCCTGAGTTGCCGGATCGGCAACACGATTTGCCTCTTCGGTGACGTTCTCCGCATGCTGGGGACGTCACCGAGGAGGAGCCATGTCCCACACGCACGACGAGCCGATGACCGTCGAAAACATGCTCAAGCAGGAGTTCTGGGAAGCGCTCTACCAGCGCGACGAGCACCGGATCTGGAGCGGGAACGTCAACCGCAACCTCAGCTCCGAGGTCACCGGGCTGAAACCCGGGCGCGCGCTCGACCTCGGCTGCGGCGAGGGTGGCGACGCGATCTGGCTGGCCCAGCAGGGCTGGACGGTCGACGGCGCCGACATCTCGACCCTCGCGCTCGCCCGCGCCGAGGAAGCCGGGAAGGAAGCGGGCGTGGAGGTCCGCTGGCTGCACCGCGACATCCTGAAGTGGCAGCCGGAGGAGCAGTACGACCTGATCTCCGCGCAGTACATGCACCTGCCGCCGGACCTCCGCCGCGACGTCTTCACCGCGGCCGCGGCGGCCGTCCGGCCCGGCGGGTCGCTGCTGGTCGTCGGGCACTCGCCGAAGGCCATGCGGGAGTTCGACGGCCAGAAGCCGCCGGAGGAGCTGTTCTTCGAGCCGGAGGAGATCACGAACTTCCTCGGCGACGCCTGGGAGTGGATCGTCGAGACGTGCGAGACGCGCGGCGAGGGCCACCACACCGACGCCGTCTACCGCGCGAAGCGCCTCTGAACAGCAGCGAGGGCTCCTTCACGCGCCCTCGACGCGTGTGAAGGAGCCCTCGCGGGTCTTTATTTTCAGGCGAGCTCGAGGCCGTAAGCCTGCAGCTCCAGGGTGAGCGGGTAGAAGTAGCTGGTCACGGTGTCGCCGCCGGACAGCGTGCCGAGGCCCTTCGAACCGTCGTAGGCCGGGCCACCCGAGTCACCGTGGTCGGTGTGCGCGGTGGTGCCGAACTCGTGGTTCAGGACGCCGACGTCGAAGTTGACCGACTCGTCGACCGAGGTGACCTCGCCGCTGCCGCCACCGGTGGTCGAGCCCTGCTTCTCGATCTGCTCACCGACGGTCGGCTCCGCGGCGCTGGTGATCGCCTGGCCGGTGTTGATCTCGCCCGGGCCGGTGCCGTTCGGGCGGGTCAGCAGGCCGGAGTCGGCGTCGGGGCAGTCGCTCTCGACGACCTCGGCACCGGAGACGTCGCCGCCGGACCAGGTGCCGCCGAGGTTGGTGCAGTGGCCCGCGGTGAGCAGGAAGGGCTCCCCGCCGCGCGTCACGTTGAAGCCGAGCGAGCAGCGGCCCTGGCTGTTCTGGATCGCGTCACCGTCGGCGATGTGCAGCTCGAGCTTGCCGGTGCGGTGCTCGACCCGGACGCTGTCGCCGTGCTGCGCGGCCGCGGCGGCGACCTTGTCGGCGGTCTCCTTGCTGGCCGAGTCGTAGATCTTGACCACGACCTGGTTGGTCTTGGTGTCGATGCCCCAGGCGGTCTGCGGCACGTTCTTCACCGAGTCCAGCTGGTTCTTGACGCCGGTGAGCGCGGCGAAGGTGTGCTTGACCTTCTTCGCGGTGAGGCCGGCGGCCTGCACCTTCTCGACGGCCGCGTCGTCGACGACGTTCACCACGGCCTTGCCGTTCTCCAGGTAGATGCCACCGGAAGCAGCACCGAGGGAGTTCGCGACCTGCGTGGCGTTGCTGACCGCGGCGGCCTGCACGTCGGCGAAGGCCTGTGGGGACGCAGTGGCGGCGGACGCGCACACGCCGGTCGTCAGCGCGGCGGCCGACAAGACGGCGAAGGTCTTGAGAGCGGTCTTCCGGGGAGTCATCAACTTCCTCCAGTTTGCCGGTACGAAGCCTGCGCCGGTCACTTTCGTTGCCGAGCAACCAACGCAACACCGACGAAGGTTGGTTAATAACCAGCAGATCCGGACATAACTCGCGTACTGGACCCGTACGGGTCAGTGCCACTGGTGCTTTCGGCGTAACAAATCCCCAGCCCGGTGCCCGGGCGGAGTGGCCGGGGATTCGGTGGGAGGAGGCATCTGCCGAGGTTCCGCCGGCCCCGACGTCATGAACGACTCGTTCATGTCGTCGGACGCGGTGAAAGAGTCGTTCACTGCGGTCCGGCGCGGCGGGCCGCTCCTCGAGTCAGCCCTTCGGCCAGCGGACGTGGGCCTCGTAGTCCGGGTGCTTCTTGAGGTACCCGGCGATGAACGGGCAGACCGGCACGATCGTCCGGCCCTTCGCGACGACGTCGTCCAGCGCGGCCGCGGCCAGCACCTTGCCGAGGCCCTGGCCGCCGAACGCGTCGTCGATCTCGGTGTGGGTGAACACGGTCAGCTCGCCGCGCAGGTCGTAGTACGCGGAGCCCGCCAGTTTCTCGCCCGCCCAGATCTCGTAACGGGCTTCGTCGGGGTTGTCGACCACTCGGGTCTCGTCGGCCATCAGCTCTCCTTCGTTGATAACGGGGGAACGCCGGACCGGCGCCATGCCTTCCCCCATCGTGCGACGCCCGGCCGTCGCGCGCTCACGGGGTCGTGAGCTCCGCTGGGCCGGCCGGGGGACGTGCCCGGCCCGTTCGTGTGCAACCCGGCTGCGCCCCTTGGCTGACCCCGCGCCGGCTGGTTGCTTTGACGGGTCGGAAGCCGCAACGGAAAGGCCAGGGCCGCGTGCAGCAGCAGCCGTTCGTCCTCCCCGAGTTCTACATGCCCTACCCCGCGCGGCTGAACCCGCATCTCGAGCGCGCTCGCACGCACAGCAAGGCGTGGGCGTACGAGATGGACATGATCGACGTGCCGCAGCACGGCACGGTGATCTGGGACGAGCACGACCTCGACTCCCACGACTACGCGCTGCTCTGCGCCTACACCCACCCGGACGCCGGCGCCGAAGAGCTCGACCTCATCACCGACTGGTACGTCTGGGTCTTCTACTTCGACGACCACTTCCTCGAGCTGTACAAGCGCACCGGCGACATCGACAGCGCGCGCACCTACCTCGACCGGCTCAACCTGTTCATGCCCGCCGACGGCGCGATCACCGCGACGCCGGAGAACCCCGTCGAGGCCGGCCTGACCGACCTGTGGAACCGGACGGTCCCGCACCGCACGGACGGCTGGCGGCGCCGGTTCATCGAGAGCACGAAGGCGCTCCTGGAGGAGTCGCTGTGGGAGCTCGCCAACATCAACGAAGGCCGGCTCTCCAACCCGATCGAATACATCGAGATGCGCCGGAAGGTCGGCGGCGCGCCGTGGTCGGCGAACCTCGTCGAGCACTCGGTGCACGCCGAGGTGCCGGATCGGATCGCCGCGTCACGGCCGATGGAGGTCCTGCGCGACTGCTTCGCCGACGGCGTCCACCTGCGCAACGACCTGTTCTCCTACCAGCGGGAGGTGCAGGACGAGGGTGAGCTGTCCAACGGCGTCCTCGTGTTCGAGAAGTTCCTCGGGCTGACCACGCAGCAGGCGGCCGACGCCGTCAACGACCTGATCACCTCGCGGCTGCACCAGTTCGAGCACACCGCGCTCACCGAGGTGCCCGGGCTGTTCGACGAGCACGCCGTCGACCCGGCCGCGCGCGCGGCGACGTTCGCCTACGTCAAGGGCCTGCAGGACTGGCAATCCGGCGGGCACGAGTGGCACCTGCGGTCGAGCCGCTACATGAACGAAGGGGCGCTGGCCAGCCGCGGCGGCCCGGAGCTGGGCGGCGCGACCGGCATCGGGACGTCCGCGGCACGCATTTTCTCCTCGGTGCTCGCCACCGCGCCGCAGCGGCTGCGGTCGTACTCGAGCACGCCGTTCCGCGCGGCGCAGGTCGAGCGGCCGGCGATCGAGCTGCCGTTCCCGCTGCGGCTGAGCCCGCACCTGGACGCGTGCCGCGTCCGCAACGTCGACTGGGCGCGGCAGCTGGGTTTCCTCGACGGCGTGGTGTGGGACGAGCGGAAGCTGCGCGCCACCGACCTCCCGTTGTGCGCGGCCGGCATCCACCCGGACGCCGACGCCGATCAGCTCGACGTCACCAGCGACTGGCTCACCTGGGGCACCTACGCCGACGACTACTACCCGATCGTGTTCGGCGCGACCCGCGACCTGGCCGCGGCGAAGGCGTGCAACGAGCGGCTGTCGCTGTTCATGCCGGTGGACGGCGAACCGACGCCGACGCCGGCGAACGCACTGGAGGCCGGGCTGGCCGACGTCTGGCCGCGCACGACCGCCGGGATGACGCCGGAAAACCGCCGCGCGGTGCGGAAAGCCGTCGACACGATGACGTCGAGCTGGCTGTGGGAGCTGGTCAACCAGGCGCAGAACCGCATCCCGGACCCGATCGACTACGTCGAGATGCGGCGGCGGACGTTCGGCTCCGACCTCACGATGAGCCTCTCGCGCTTCTCCCACGGCCGCGCGGTGCCGCCCGAGCTGTACCGCACACGGCCGGTCCAGGCGATCGAGCACGCGGCGACCGACTACAGCTGTTTTGTGAACGACCTGTTCTCCTACCGCAAGGAGATCCAGTACGAAGGCGAGCTGCACAACGCCGTCCTGGTGGTGCAGAACTTCCTCGGCTGTTCCGAGGAGTGCGCGTTCGGCGTGGTCGGCAACCTGATGTCGGCCCGCCTGGCGGAGTTCAAGCACGCGGCGGCGATCGAGCTGCCGGCCCTGTTCCGCGACTACGCCATCGCGCCCGACGTGCAGGAGATGTTGCTGGAGTACGTCGAGGAGTTCCGCAACTGGATGGCGGGCATCGTCAACTGGCACGAGAACGTCGGCCGCTACACGGAACGGGAGCTCAACTACCACCCGGCGGCGGCCACGGCTTTCCTCGGGCCGACGGGGATCGGGACCTCGTCACTGCGGATCTCGTCACTGCTGCCGGCCGGTGGGTGACGTGCTGGGGTCACCGAAGCGGGTCAAGATCGCGCGGGTGCTACGGGCGGCGGGCATGCCGGAGGCGGCGGAGCAGGCGTTGCGCACGGACCTGCGTGCGCGGTGGCGCCGGGGACGCTGGTTCCTTCGCGCCAGGCTCGCGCGCTTGTCGCGGAGGATCCGACGTGATCGGAATGCCGGCACGCGTGATTGACGGGTCGACACGGCCCGCGGGTCACTGAGCAGCGTTGCTCGTGCCACTCCGCCGGGCATTTGCACCGGCATGAGGCGATACTCGACAGCGTGAGCGGCTTCAACCTGCGTTTCCTCGGCCATTCGACCGTCCGGCTCGAGCTCGGTGGCCGGGTTGTGCTGACCGATCCCGTGCTCACCGCGCGTGTGGGTGGGTTGAGCCGGGTGGTCGCCCTCCCGCCGCCGGAAAGCTACGCCGACGTCAACCTCGTGCTCCTTTCGCACCTGCACGGGGACCACCTGCACCTGCCGTCGCTGAAGCTGCTCGGCAAGAACACCCGGATCGTCGTCCCGCGCGGGGCGGGCGGATGGCTGGCGAAGAAGGGCTTCAAAGCCGTCGAGGAGATCGCGCCCGGGGAGACGCTCAACGACGGCGGGCTCACCGTCACCGCCACCGAAGCCGTCCACTCCGGACACCGGTGGGGGCCGCGGCTGACCCACGGGCCGCAGAGTCCCGCCCTCGGGCACCTCATCGAGAGCGACGGCAAGAAGATCTACAACGCCGGCGACACCGACCTCTTCGACGGGATGGCGGCGTTCGGCCCGGTCGACGTCGCGCTGCTGCCCGTCTGGGGCTGGGGCCCGAACCTCGGTCCCGGCCACCTGGACCCGGCCCGCGCCGCGAAGGCCGCTGAGCGGGTGCAGGCCCGGGCGGCCGTCCCGGTCCACTGGGGCACGCTCGCCTTGCCCGGGCTGAAGCGCACCGCGCGGATGCGACGGCTGCTCGCCGATCCGCCGCGGGTGTTCGCCGCCGAAGTCGAAGCTGCCGGAGGAGCCACCGAAGTGCTGTTCACCGAGCCCGGCGCCGACGTTGTCCTCCCGGCGCAGACGGACCGCGCGTGAACTGGACCGACCCGGCCGCCATCGGGTATCCGGCGCTGTTCGGCGGGGTGCTGCTCGGCTCGATCATCCCGATCGTGCCCACCGGCGCGGTGGTCGGCGCCGCGGCCGCCGTCGCGACCACCACCGACCACCTGTCCCTGCCGCTGGTGATCGTCCTCGCCACGCTCGGCGCGTACGTCGGTGACGTCGTGACGTTCGGGATCCCGCGCCTGGGCAGCGAAGCCGCCTTCCGCTGGATCAGCCGCCGTCAGCCCGCCGAACGGCTCGAGAAGGCCCGTGACCAGTTCGCCCGGCGAGGCTGGCAGCTCATCGTGATCGGCCGGCTCGTCCCGGCCGGCCGGATCCCGGTGCTGCTGGCGGCGGCCGCGCTGAGCTACCCGTGGCGGCGCCTGCTGCCCGCCGCGCTTGTCGCGTGTGTGCTCTGGGCGGTCGCGTACAGCTTGCTCGGCATCGTCAGCGGGGGCATCTTCGACTCACCGATCATCGCGACCGTGCTGGCGACGGTGCTGGTCCTGCTGGTCACCGTGCTGCTCAACCTGATCGCCCGGTGGCGGCGCACCAAGGCCGAAGCGAAAGAGAAGACGGGAGACCGGGCTTGACGACGTCCGCGCCGAAGGGCCGGCTGCTGCGGGGTGGCCGGGTCGTCGCCCGCGTCCTGCTGGTGTGGGTGGCGGTGACCGGCGCGCTGCGGCTGCTCGACGTGCTGCTGCCCGGCTTCCGGATGACGCACTGGTGGCAGCCGACGGTCTGCGCGCTGCTGCTCGGGCTGCTCGCCGCCGTCGGCTGGCCGCTGGTCATGCGGATCGCCTACCCGCTGGCGTTCTTCACCTTCGGCCTCTTCGGGTTCCTGCTGCTCGGCGCCGGGACGCTCGCCGTGTTCCACACCGTGCCCGGGGTCGAGCTGGCCGACTTCCGGACCGCGGTGATCGTCACGCTCGGCATGGCCGCCGTCGGCGCGCTGATCTCGAGCCTGCTCGCCATCGACGAGGACGAGATCTTCTTCCGCCGCGCCAACCGCCGCCGGCGCTGCCACGCCGTCGCGCCCGGCCAGGGCGAATTGCCGCCCGGCGTGCTGTTCCTGCAGATCGACGGCCTCGGGTACGACACCGTCCGCCGCGCGATCCGCGACGGCGACATGCCGACGTTCGCCGCGTGGCTCGCCGAAGACAGCCACACGCTGACGCCGTGGCAGACCGACTGGAGCTCGCAGACCGGCGCGAGCGTCTGCGGCATCCTGCACGGCTCCAACCACGACATCCTCGGGTTCCGCTGGTACGAAAAGGACCGCGACCACGTGATGGCGTGCGCCCACCCGACCGACGCGGCCGAGATCGAGCGGCGGCACTCCGACGGGCGCGGCCTGCTCTCCGGGGACGGCGCGAGCCGCGGCAACCTGTTCTCCGGCGACGCCGACCACGTCAGCCTCACCATGAGCTCGATCCCGGTGCTGGTGCCGAAGGGCCTGCGCCACCGGCATCGCGACCGCCTCGGCGCGGGTTACTACGCCTACTTCGCGAACCCGGTCAACGCGCTGCGGACGTTCGCCGTCGCGCTGGCCGACGTCTTCCGCGAGGTCAACGCCTCGGTCCGCCAGCGCCGCGCCGGGGTGGTCCCGCGGGTCCCGCGCGGCGGCTGGTACCCGCTGGCCCGGCCGGGCACCACGGTGATCGCGCGTGACGTCGTCGTGTCGGCGATCCTCGGTGACATGCTGGCCGGGCGGCCGGTCGTGTACGCGGACTTCCTCGGCTACGACGAGGTCGCGCACCACTCCGGCATCGAGCGGTTCGACACCCTCGCCGTGCTGCGCTCGATCGACCAGCAGATCGCGCGGCTGCACCGGGCGAGCCGGCTGGCGCCGCGCCGCTACCACGTCGTCGCGCTGTCGGACCACGGCCAGACCCAGGGACAGGCGTTCTCACAGCGGTTCGGCGAGACGATCGAGGCGTACGTCGGCCGGCTGTGCGGTGGCTCGCCCTCGGCGTCCGCCGGCAAGCGGCGGCAGGCCGAGAGCTGGCAGATCAACGCGGCGCTGGCGGAGGCGACGAAGAGCGGTGGCCTGATCGCGCGCCGGCTGCGGGCCCGCGTGGAGGACGCGGAATGCGCCGAAGACCGGCCGCGCACGACGTCCGGCTCCCCCGGCGCGGTCACCCGGGTGGCGCCGGGTGTGGTGGTGGTCGTGTCCGGCCACACGGCGATGGTCTCGTTCACCGAGCACGAAGGCCGCGTCGAGCTGGAGACGATCGAGCGTGAGTTCCCCGACCTGCTGCCGTCGCTGGTCGACCACCCCGGGGTCGGGTTCATGCTGGTGCGCAGCCGCGAGTTCGGGCCGGTGGTGCTGGGCCGCGACGGGCTGCACCGGCTCGCGACCGGTGTTGTCATCGGCGAAGATCCGCTGCTGCCCTACGGCCCGCACGCCGCGGACCTGGTCCGCCGGGTCGACACCTACCCGCACTGCGCGGACGTGATGATCAACAGCCGGTACGACCCGGACTCGGACCAGGCGTCGCCATTCGAGACACACGTGGGCTCGCACGGCGGGCTCGGCGGCCCGCAGCAGCGCGGCTTCGTCGTGCACCCGCGCGAGTTCCCGCCCCTCGGCGAGGTCATCGGCGCGGAGGCGCTGCACCAGGTGTTCCGCGGCTGGCTGACACACTTGGGGCACCCGGAACCGGCGGCGCCCGCCGCCTCGCTAGCGACGGAGGTTGTTTCGTGAAGCTGACGGTGTACGGCGCGAGCTGGTGCCCGGACGTGAAGCGCAGCCGCGCCCTGCTCGACCGCGAAGGCGTCGAATATTCCTATGTGGACGTCGAGGCCGACGCGGCCGCCGAGCGCCGGGTCCGCGAGCTGCAGGACGGCGCGCGCAAGATCCCGACCATCGTCTGGGAGGACGGCTCGTTCCTGGTCGAGCCGTCGGACGACGAGCTGAGCGCGCGGCTGTGAAGCTGCTTCGGGAGCTGCCGCTCGGCACCCGGGTGGTCGTCCGCTACCGGATCGAAGGCGGGTTCACCGACGCGCTCGGCGACCTGGTGGCTCGCGACGAAACCACGTGCACGGTGGAGACCCGGCGCGGCCCGGTGGTCGTCGCCTTCGAGACCGTCGCGCTCGCCAAGCCGGTGCCACCGCCGCCGGTGCGGAAATCGGGTGGCGGGCCGCCGCCGGCCCTGTGACCATCGGAGCCATGTTCGACGAGCTGGTGGCCGAAGCCGACGCGGTGTCCGTCGACGGCTGGGACTTCTCCTGGCTCGACGGCCGGGCCACCGAACAGCGGCCGTCCTGGGGTTATCAGCGGCTGCTGGGCGAACGGCTCGCGGGTGTGCACGCCGCGCTCGACCTGGAGACCGGTGGCGGCGAGGTCCTCGACGGCTGCCCTTCCCTCCCGCCGCTGATGGCCGCCACGGAGTCGTGGCCGCCGAACGTCGCCAAGGCGTCGGCCCGGCTGCGGCCGCGCGGGGTGGTCGTCGTGGCCACCGAGGACATCCCCTTCGGCGACGACGTGTTCGACCTCGTCTCCAGCCGGCACCCGGTGACAACGGCGTGGGCCGAGATCACCCGCGTCCTGCGCT
The DNA here is from genome assembly GCF_044453095.1 of Amycolatopsis sp. NPDC051758. NCBI lineage: Bacteria > Bacillati > Actinomycetota > Actinomycetes > Pseudonocardiales > Pseudonocardiaceae > Amycolatopsis > Amycolatopsis sp. NPDC051758. The sequence goes on from NZ_JBITCJ010000012.1 coordinate 267,350, forward strand.
CGGGTGGTTCGTACTTCTCCCAGCAGGTCGGCCCGGCGAGCGTGTTCGAGCTGGTCGAGTACTTCCTCGGCCCGCAGCCGCCGTCGGTGCGCAACGGCCGGCACCCCGACCAGGCCGTCTCGGAGGCTGCGAAAGCCGGCCTGGAGGTCGTCGACCTGCGGTCGGAGTCGCTGCGCACCGAGTTCTCCGACATCGGCGCGGTGGTCTACTTCCTGCGCAAGGTGATCTGGATGGTCCCGGGGTTCACGGTCGGGCAGTACCGGGACAGGCTGCGCGAACTGCACGAGCAGATCACCCGCGACGGCCCGTTCGTCGCCCACACGGCACGGTTCCTCATCGAGGCCCGGAAGCCTTGACGATCGCCGTCTCGACGCCGTCCAGCAGCAGCTCCAGACCCGCTTCGAAGGACAGCCGGGCCTCGCGCTCCAGGTAGGGCTCGTCGGACGACGAGTCGTACTCGCCCTCCGAACCCAGCCGGGACACCGTCGGGAAGCGGGCCGTCAGGTCGGGGACCAGCTCGCCGAGCAGCGCCGACCGGGCGTCCCACCAGTCCTCTTCGGACTGTCCGGTCTCGCGCGCGGCCTGCCGGGACTCCGCCGCCGTCTGGACCGAGCCGCGGACGACGTTGAACAGCGCCGACACCACCCAGCGGACCCGCGGCAGCGGCAGGCCGGTCTCGGAGAGGACCCGCAGGAGCGTCTCCTGGACGTGGAACTCCCCCGGCCCGAGCACCGGGCGCGCCGGGGAAACCTGCAGCAGCCACGGGTGGCGCAGGTGCAGGTCCCACAGCGCACCGGCCAGCTCCAGCGCCGCCGGGCGCCAGCCCCCGGCGACCGAGTACGAAGCCGGCAGCTCCCCCAGCGTCCGGTCGTACATGAGGTCGACCAGTTCGGTCTTGCCCGGCACGTACGTGTACAGCGCCATCGCCGTCCGGCCGAGCCGTTCGCCGACCGAGCGCATCGACAGCGCGGGCATGCCCTCGGCGTCGGCGATGTCGATCGCGGCCGCGACGATCGCCTCGACGGACAGGCCCGGTTTGGGCCCCGGCCCCGTGCGTGGCGCGACCACGCGCGGCCCCCACAGCAGCTCCATGGACCGGCGGGCGTCGCCCTGACCCGCGAAGACGACCACCTTGCCGACTCCTTACACCCTAAAGTATTGTACGATCGAGAATCACTTTACGCCCTAAAGTATCAAAGAAGGACGGTATGACCTCACCCAGGCGGGCCGCCGACACCCACGACGTGATCGAGGTCCGGGGGGCCCGGGAGAACAACCTGACCGGCGTCGACCTGGACATCCCGAAGCGCCGGCTCACGGTGTTCACGGGCGTGTCCGGCTCCGGCAAGTCGTCCCTGGTCTTCGGCACCATCGCGGCCGAGTCGCAGCGGCTGATCAACGAGACCTACAGCGCCTTCCTCCAGTCGTTCATGCCCAGCCTGTCGCGGCCGGACGTCGACCTGCTGGAGAACCTCAGCGCGGCCATCGTCGTCGACCAGGAGCGGATGGGCGCGAACTCACGCTCGACGGTCGGCACCGCGACCGACGCCTACGCGATGCTGCGGATCGCCTTCTCTCGGCTCGGCGAGCCGTACGTCGGCACGTCGGGCGCGTTCAGCTTCAACCTGCCCGAAGGCATGTGCCCGGCCTGCGAGGGCCTCGGCCGGGTGTCGGACCTCGACGTCACGGCGCTGCTCGACTTCGACCGCTCGCTCAATGAGGGCGCGGTCATCGTCCCCGGCTGGGCGCCCGACAGCTGGTACGTCCAGATCTACGTCGCCTCCGGGTTCTTCGACCCGGACACGAAGATCCGCGACTTCACGCCGGAGCAGCTCGACGACCTGCTGCACAAGGGGCCGTGCAAGGTGAAGGTCGGCACCAGCAACCTCACCTACGAAGGCCTCGCGGTCAAGATCAAGCGGCTCTACCTGCAGAAGGACACCGATTCGCTGCAGCCGCACGTCCGCGGGTTCATCGAGAAGGCCGCGACGTTCAAGACCTGCGGCGAGTGCGACGGCGACCGGCTGAACCAGGCCGCGCTGTCGGCGAAGATCGACGGGAAGAACATCGCCGACTGCGCGGCCATGCAGATCAGCGACCTCGCCGAGTTCGTCCGGAGTCTTGAAGCGCCGTCGATCCGGCCGCTGCTGGGCAACCTGCGCGACACGCTCGACTCGCTGGTCGAGATCGGCCTCGGTTACCTCTCGCTCGACCGCGAATCCGCGACGCTCTCGGGCGGCGAGGCGCAGCGCGTGAAGATGGTGCGGCACCTGGGATCCAGCCTCACCGACGTCACCTACGTCTTCGACGAGCCGACCGTCGGGCTGCACCCGCACGACATCGAGCGGATGAACAACCTGCTGCTCTGCCTGCGGGACAAGGGGAACACGATCCTGGTCGTCGAGCACAAGCCGGAGACCATCCGGATCGCCGACCACGTTGTCGACCTCGGTCCCGGGGCGGGCAATGCCGGCGGCCGGATCTGTTACACCGGGAGCGTCGACGGCCTGCGCGCGTCCGGCACGCTCACCGGCCGCCACCTCGACCACCGGGTCACCCTGCGAGACGAGATCCGGCAGCCGACCGGGCACGTCCGGATCACCGGCGCCAAGCTGCACAACCTGCGTGACGTCGACGTCGACGTCCCGCTCGGCGTGCTGACCGTCGTCACCGGCGTGGCCGGCTCGGGGAAGTCGTCCCTGATCCACGGCTCACTGGCCCACCGCGACGATGTCGTGGTGGTGGACCAGTCGGCGATCCGCGGGTCCCGGCGGTCCAACCCGGCGACCTACACCGGCCTGCTCGACCCGATCCGCACGGCCTTCGCCAAGGCCAACGGCGTCAAGGCGAGCCTGTTCAGCGCCAACTCCGAAGGCGCCTGCCCGCACTGCAAGGGCCTCGGCGTCATCTACACCGACCTGGCGATGATGGCCGGGGTCGCGTCGGTCTGCGAAGAGTGCGAGGGCAAGCGGTTCACCCCCAAGGTGCTGCTGTTCCAGCTGCGCGGCAAGAACATCAGCGAGGTGCTTGCGATGTCGGTCGCCGAGGCGCGCGAGTTCTTCCCGACCGGCAACGCGCGGGTGGTGCTCGACCGCCTCGCCGACGTCGGCCTCGGCTACCTGACGCTCGGGCAGCCGCTGACCACCCTGTCCGGCGGTGAGCGCCAGCGGCTCAAGCTGGCGATCCGGATGGCCGAGAAGGGCTCGACCTACATCCTCGACGAGCCGACCACCGGCCTGCACCTCGCCGACGTCGACCAGCTCCTCGCGCTGCTCGACCGGATCGTCGACGCGGGCAACACGGTGATCGTCATCGAGCACCACCAGGCCGTGATGGCCCACGCCGACTGGCTGATCGACCTCGGCCCCGGCGCCGGGCACGACGGCGGCCGCGTGGTGTTCGAAGGGACCCCGGCTGCGCTCGTCTCCGAGGCGAGCACACTCACGGCCCGTCACCTGCGTGAATACCTGGGGAAGCCGTGAACCCGACCGGACTGCTCGAAGTGACGGCAGTGCGCCGGCCGACCCCGCGCACCGTGCGGGTCACGTTCACCGGCGCCGGCGGGTGGGAGTCGTGGCCCGACCAGCAGCTCAAGCTCCTGTTCCCGCCGGCGGGCCGCCCGGTGCGGCTGCCCGCGGGTGACAACGACGTCATGCGCTGGTACCAGGCGTACCTGGCGATCCCCGAAGACGAGCGGCCGGTGATGCGCAGCTACACGGTGCGCGGCCGGGACGGCGAGACGATCGACGTCGACTTCGTGCTGCATTCCGACGCGGCTTCCGACGGCCCGGCCACGAGCTGGGCCCGGCGAGCGGCTCCCGGTGACGTCCTCGGCCGCTACGGCCCGGACGCCGCCTACCGCCGTCCGGTGCCGAAAGCGGACACGGTGCTGCTGGCCGGGGACGAGACCGCGCTGCCCGCCATCACGACGCTTCTGTCCGAAGTGGACAATGCCGTCGTGTTCCTGGAGGTGCCGGACGCCGCTGAGGAGCAGCCGCTGCCCGGCAACATTCGGTGGCTGCACCGGGACGGCGCCGAGCACGGCGCGAAGCTGCTGGCGGCCGTGCGTGGGGCGAAGTTCCGCGACGGCTCGGTAGCCGCGTGGATCGCGGGTGAGGCGGGGATGGTGCGGGCGCTGCGCCGTCACCTGATGGGTGAGCGCGGCTTCGGCAAGGGTGACATCGAGTTCAGTGGCTACTGGCGGCGCAAGCTGACACAGGACGACGCGCCGACGCCGGAAGATCTGGCCGATGCGGCCGAGAAGCTGGCGTCGCAAGGCGGCTGACGGGCCGAGGGGGCGGACAAGACTGCCCCAAGGGGAGGTATCCGCCCCGGCTGCTTGCCGGGGCGGCACCCCGGGGCGACGGTGATCGGGCTCAGTTCGCACCGGGGAGGTCCCCAGCCATGCCCGAATCCACTCCGCACCCTCTCGAAGACGTCCCGCCGAAGCCGTTCTGGCGGCGCGGCGTCGACCGGCGCACGGTCCTGGTCGCCGGCGGCGCGGCCCTGCTGCTGGCGAACCTGCCGGGTGACTCGCCGCTGCCGGCGGTGCTCGCCGCCGACGCGACGCCGGACCTCACGCTCGACCTGCTGCGCCGCGAAGACATGCTCAAGCTGCACTTCGAGTTCTTCAACCTGCGGCGCTCGACGGCCGCCGGGCCGCCGAAGCTGGTGCCGATCGACCCGACCGCGCAGTCGGCCGTCATCGTCCGGTTCGACAGCCAGCACCTGATGGAGGAGACGACCACCGTCACCGACCCCGGTGGCGCCCCGCCGGCGAACCTGCCCGCACCCGGCGACATAGCCACCCGCGCGGTCGGCCCGAGCCGGATCGTGTTCCTGGTGCCGTCGACGGTCAAGGAGCTGCCGTACACCGAGGACGGCCTGCTCGCCTGGTCGAACTGGGTGATGCGGGTGGTGCCGAAGACGGCGCCGGCCGAGCCGGCCCAGCTGGACACCGACCTGCTGCTGGTCGACTGGCTGCACCTGACGCCGGAGCAGTACGCGTCGTGGGCGCACGTCACGCATCCGGTGACGTCGGCGGGCCGCACCGAGCTGTGGCACACCCGCCTCGCCCCGCGGGACGAGTTCGGCCGGCCGGACCCGCTGCTCGGCCCGGCCGAAATCCGCGCCGTCGCCGCGCAGACCCAGGACGACCTCCGGTTCAACAACTTGCTCAGCCGGCCCCAGACGCTCACGGACATCGTCACGCAGTCCAACACGCGTGGTGCGGTGCGCGGTGACCTGGTCCTGCTCTCGGCGCTGGGCTCGTCACTCGAGCTCGACGGCAAGTGGGCCGAGGGCACGCTCGCGGCCTGGCAGCACCGCTCGGTGCTCGGCCGCGACAACTACGTGCGCATCGAGGAGCGCGGGTTCCTCTTCCCCCACGGGCACCGGGCAACCCTCATCACCGAGACCGAGCGCACCATCGCGGGCGGTGCCGCGCGGTTGCTGCGGCGGCAGTTCGTCCGGGTACAGGAACCCGTGAAGTCCTTCGAGGACAACGGGTTGCCGTTCCGGTCGGTCGAGATCGGGATGACCACCACCCCGAACCTCGCCGCTCCCGGCATGCGGGAGGTGATCGGGTCCACCAGCGCGTTCTGGGTGCAGTACACCCTCGACGGCAAGACCGTCGACATCCCGTTCCCGATCGTCGCCACCGACTGGGCGGGCAACCGGCTCGAATCCGTCGCCCACCTCGCGTTCGTCTACCAGGACGACGCCACTAAGCCCGCAGTTCTCGACGCGCTGCAGAAGCAGGCCGACCCGGCCCAGTACGAGACCGTCCACCCGCGCCGCACCCATGAGCTGGGCGGGCAGAAGGTCGCCTTCGCGCCGGTCACCGGCACGGTTGACGCGAAGCGGGGCCTGATCGCCGCGGTGGACGACGGCGCCCCGCGCAACACGGCGTTCCCCGCGGTCCGCTTGCACCTCAACATGAAGCGCCGCGAAGTCACCGTGGCCGGCGAAGCCGGGTTCACACCACAGATGCTCGCCGCCGAGATCCGGATGCCCGCCGTCGAAGCGCTGGCCGGTGGCAAGGAACTCGCCACGGCCATCGGCTACGACCCCGAGTACGTCAAAAGCTCCTTCGGGCAGGTGAAGGGCGAGCTCTTCGCCCGCGTCAGCCCCACGGTGGCGGACGTCGGCAAGCTGGTGCAGGCGATCACCACCGGTCAGCCGCTGCCCGACGTCGGCGCCGTGACCGCCGAGTTCGGCGCGAACGTCGCCCGGCTCGGCGGCGTCGCCGCGCCCGACCTGGACATCCGCGGACTGTCCCGCTCGCTCGGCCCGCTCTCCGGGCCCGCGGCGACGATCAGCCAGATCGCCAAGGACGGCGTCTTCAACCCCGGCGACTTCTTCCCCAAGTCCGCGAAGCTGCTCGGCGGGCTCAGCCTCGCCGAGATCCTCGGCTTCGACCCGGACCTGCCGAACGCGCTGACCCTGCCGATCGAGAACGGCCCGAAGATCGTCACCACTCCCGAGTACGGTAACGGCCGGGACCACCCGCCGACCGCCGTCACGACGATCCTCGACTGGCAGCCGAAACTGCCGGACAAGCTCACCGCCGAGGTCTTCCACCCCGTCCTCGACGACGGCACGCACGCGACCCTCACCCTGCACGGCGAGAACCGGACCGTGTTCGGCGGCAGCGGCGTCACCACGACGTCGACGATCAAGGGCGACCTGCGCAACTTCGCGATCGAGCTGGTCAAGGGGGACGACAGCGCGCTGTCGTTCATCAAGCTCACCTTCCGCCGGTTCGCCTTCGAGCAGCACAACGGCGCCAAGCCGGTGATCCAGGTCGAGCTGGCGAAGATCGAGTTCAAGGGCCCGCTGAACTTCGTCAACACGCTGCAGCAGTTCCTGGTCAGCACCGGCAAGGGCCTCAACATCGACGTGCAGCCCTCGGGCATCACCGCGGGCTACACCCTGGCGATCCCGGACGTCGGCATCGGCGTGTTCGCGCTGCAGCACCTGGCGTTCAGCGCGGGGCTGTCGATCCCGTTCGACGGCACCCCGGCGCGGGCGCGGTTCGCGTTCTGCAGCCGGGAACACCCGTTCACGCTCAGCGTCTCGCTGTTCGGCGGCGGCGGGTTCTTCGCGCTGGCCCTGGGCACCGACGGTTTCGAGCTGATGGAGGCGTCGATCGAGTTCGGCGGCGCGGTGGCGTTCAACCTCGGCGTGGCCAGCGGATCCGTCTCGGTGATGGCCGGGATCTACTTCAAGCTCGAGCGCCGGCCGGCGGAGATCGGCGACGGTGACAAGAAGATCGACGAAATCACGCTCACCGGGTACGTCCGCGCGAACGGCTCGCTCAACGTGCTCGGCCTGATCACCATCTCGGCCGAGTTCTACCTGGGACTGAGCTACACCAACGCCGGTGGGCAGAACATCGTCGAAGGCGAGGCCTCGCTGACCGTCGAGATCGAGATCCTGTTCTTCTCGAAGTCGGTCACGCTCACCGTGCACAAGTCCTTCGCCGGTCCCGGTTCTTCGGCACTGGCCGCCCGCGGTGCCGCCGCGCTGCCGGCCGCCGGCTCGCCGTCCTTCGGCGACCAGATGAGCCAGGACGACTGGAACACCTACTGCGACGCGTTCGCGGCCTGAGGAGACGAGTGATGGCCACCCAGACGATCCTGAGCACCGCGCTGCCCCACGGCGTGCGCACCGAGCAGGGCAAGACCTCCCTGCACCTCTCGGCGTTCCTCTCCCCCCGGCTGGCCGGGGCGGACACCCTGGCCGGATTCCCCGACTGGCTCGACTGGCCCGCCGCCGGGATCGAGTTCGACGTCTCGATCGGCGGCACGGTCGTGCGCGCCGAGAAGCTGCCGCAGGACCTGCGATCGGACCTGTGGAAGAAGCTCTTCGGCGGCGGAGCGGCCGTGGGCGCCGCGACGGCGCCCCCGATGCCGCCGGAGCAGACGTTCGTGCGGTCCTACCCGGTGCGCAACGTCCGGAACTTCGTCCGTGACCAGTACGCGCTGATGGCGGCGAACAACCCGACCGACCACCCGACGATCGTCGACTACGTCGGCAGGCCGGGCGGGCTGGCGGCGAAGCGGGTGAGCGGGAACCGCTGCGGCACCGGCTACCGCCTCCACGACACCTGGCTGTACCCGGAGACGAAAGCCGCCGTGACGCGGGAGCTGGCGCAGTACTTCTTCGCCGCCAAGTACATCGACCGCGACGACCCGCGGCTCGACGAGATCCGCGACCGGCACTACCTGAGCGACCAGCAGCTCGACTTCCTGCTCTCGGAGCACTTCCACGGCCGGACCCCGGAGGCCCGCCCGGACCCGGGCGCGTCCCGGGTCGCGAACCCGTTCCGGGCGGCCGTGGTGCCCGAGCCGCCGAACTTCCACTCGGTGGTCGGCTCGCTCGGCCAGTACCCGGCGCTGCTGCGGAAGTTCGGCCTGGTCCGCGACCTGCGGATCCCGCTGCCGAACCCGCTGCCGGCCGGGCCGGTCTGGGTGACGGTCACCCCGGTGCTGACGGCGCCGCGGGTGCCGACCACGGTGACCGCGCCGCGGACCGATTGCACGATCACAGCGACCACGTTCACCGCGAACGCCCGCACCCCGCTGCTCTCCGGCGGCCTGCTGCAGCTGGGCGGCCCGGACTTCGACGTCACCGAAGTCGACCCCGACTCCGCCGCGGTGAAGCTGCTCGGCTTCGGCGAGAGCGTTGCGCGGCTCGACCCGTACGGCGGCATCGACGGGCAGCCCGCGAGCGACGCACCGGACACCGCCGCGCCGCCCGCGTTGCAGAGCAACGGCTTCTCGATCACCGAAACCGGGCGGGCCAAGCGGATCTGGGCCGCCGTGGGCCAGGTGGGCGAGCTCGCCGGCGGCACGGCCGCGAGCGCCGAAGACCTGACCCGCGGCCTGCGGATCGACGTCTGGGACGACGTTTCGAAGAACTGGCACAGCCTTTGCCGGCGGCAGGGCACCTACACCGTGGCCGGGACGGCGATCTCGGCCGGTGACGAAGGTGTGGTCACCACTGCGCACACGACCCAGCCCGGCGACCCGACGCAGACGTTGTTCCTCCACGAGTCGCTGGCCCGCTGGAGCGGCTACAGCCTGGTCGCGCCGCGTCCCGGCAAGGCCGTCGCCGACGACGGCGCACTCGTGGCCGGGGACGGGACCGAGCCGGATCCGGCGTTCCCGCTCGGCGTGAAGTTCAAGGCCGAGCCGGGCAGCCTGCCACGGCTGCGGTTCGGGCGCTCGTACAGGTTCCGCGCCCGGACGGCCGACCTCGCGGGCAACGGCCCGGCCCTCGGCGACGTCGCGGGGGACGCCGGGGCGACGGCGCCGGTGAAGTACACCCGCTTCGAACCGGTCGTGTCGCCGCACCTGCTGTTCCGCAAGCCGCGCACCGAAGGCGAGTCGGTGGAGCGGATGGTGATCCGCAGCAACTTCGACACCGCCGCGACCGCGGACTGCCAGCGCCACCTCGCGCCGGTCCGGATCGCGGAGCTGCTGGCCGAGCAGCACGGCCTGTTCGACCTGCCCGCCACCCTGCTGACCCCGCCGATGCTGAACAAGCCGGCCTACGGCCGGATCAAGCAGAAGGACACCGGCTCGTTCGACCAGGGCGGCACCCCCGACCCCGGCGCGTACGGCATCCCGTACTACGACGTCGACCAGCTCGCGCTGCCGTACCTGCCGGACGTGCTCAGCCGTGGCGCCGCGTTCACCGGGCTGCCCGGCACGGCCGACGGTGAGGTGGTCACCGGCGACTTCGACCCCGTGCCGCTGCTCGGTTCCTGGCCGGACTACCGGCCGTTCCGGCTGCGGGTGGTCGAGGGCACCGGCAAGCCGAAGTTCGACGCGTTGTTCCGCGTGCTGACCGTGCAGGTGCCGAAGGGCCGCACCTTCGACGTCGGCTACAGCAGCATCCTGGCCGACGCCGACGTCGACCTGCTCGGGCCGTGGAAGTGGCTGACCGACGCGGTCGCGGCCGGCACGGTGACGCTGCCGGCCGGGACCACGCTCGCCTCACTGCGGGCGCTGGCCCGGCAGGGCCGGCTGTGGCAGCTGACGCCGTTCCGCACGCTGACGCTCGTGCACGCGATCAAGCAGCCGCTGACCCCGCCCGCGCTGGTCAAGCCGCTCGCGGTGCGGCGGCCGGGTGAGACGTCCGCGCGGATCATCGACCGGCTCGGCTTCGACCGGCCGAGCACCAGCCGCGTCGACCTGCAGGCGGCGTGGACCGAGCAGGTCGACTCGCCGGCGCTGCCCGCACCGGTGCCGCAGGCGAGTTCGGCGGCGGCGTTCGGCGTGGTGGCGCACCCCGCCGACCCGGTGGGCCAGGTGCTGCCGGTCGACGAGCGGCACGAGTTCCACGACACGAAGTACCGGCGCGTGACGTACACGCCGATCGGCACTTCCCGGTTCGCGGAGTACTTCCTGCAGCGTGCGACGGTGAAGCCGGGCTCGTCGGCGGTCGTTGTGAACAAGGGCGGCATCGTGCCCGCGTCCGACGTCGTGCGGACGGGCTCGATCACCTACGTCCGCGGCGCCGACTACACCGTCGACTACGTGCAGGGCACGGTCACGTGGCTGGCGTCGCCGGCGCCCGCGTCGGTGGAGGTCGCCTACGTGCCGCCGCCGATCACGCGGGCGGGCGCGGCGCTGACGGTCGACGTGCCGAGCTCGGCCCGGCCGTCCGCGCCGGACATCGCCTACGTCGTGCCGACGTTCGGCTGGACCACGGAAACCACGGCGTCGCAGGTGACGAGCACCCGGCGTGGCAACGGCCTGCGCGTCTTCCTCAACCGGCCGTGGTACTCCTCCGGCGACGGCGAACAGCTCGGCGTGCTGCTGGCCGACGGGCCATCGGTGCCGGCGGACCTGAACCGGTACGTCACCGACTGGGCGCAGGACCCGGCGTGGAAGTCGGCCGCATTCACCCGGCCGCCTCAGCTCGGGGACTTCCCTCTGGCCGTGCACCCGCGGGCGGACCTGAAGCTGGTCGAGGGCGCCGTCTCGCGGGTTGCCGTCGCGCCGCACGACGTCGTCTACGACGCCGAGCGCAAGCTTTGGTTCTGTGACATCACCTTCGCGGCTCCGCAGCCTTCGCCGTACACGCCGTTCGTGCGGCTGGCGCTGGCCCGCTACCAGCCGGTGTCGGTACCCGACGTCGAGCTGTCCGCGGTGGTGCAGGCGCAGTTCGCCCAGCTGTCGCCGGACCGGATCGCGACGGCGGTGTTCACGTCGCCGACGGCCGTGCGGCTCACGGTGACCGGGACGATGCCGGCGCCGGCCACCGAGCTGAGCGCGCAGCTGCAGGTGGCCGACCCGGCCTTGAGCGGGAACGTCGCCTGGCAGGCCAGCGGCTCCCCGGTTGCCCTGACCGCCTCGAGCACGGGCTGGACCGGCACGGTCACCTTGCCCGCGGCCCGCGGCAGCCGCCCGTTCCGCCTGGTGCTGACCGAAAGCGAACGGCCGGACCAGGGCGGGGCGCGGCTCGTCTACGCCGACGCCCTCACCTTCTGACGAGTCCACTGTGGAGGATCTGATGAACCGAACCGGACTGCTGTGCGCGGCCGCGGCGCTGCTGCTGGCCGGCGCCACACCGGCCCAGGCCGCACCCGATTCACCGGCTCAGTGGAAGGCGGGAACGCAGGCGGCGGCCGCCCGCGCGCTCGCCGCCGTGCCGAGCTTCGGGAACGGCGTCTTCCGCGTGGTCGTCCAGCGGACGCAGGGGCTCGGCGTCGGCTCGTTCAGCGTGCGGACCGGGCCGGACCACCCGGCCGGCGCGGGCCGGGACGTGCTGTTCGGCGGTGACGTGCCCGGGACGTCGTTCATGACGGTGCGCGACCTGACCTCCGGCGTCGACTACCTGCAGAGCCAGTACCTGACCACGGCGACGGAGGTCGCGCTCGACTCGGTCCGGTACTGGACGCAGACCCCGCTCGGCACCACCGGAATGCGCACACGGTGGTTCGACTCGACCAGCACGCCGGGTGACGGCGCTTCGTTCGAGATCGACCAGCAGGTCGTCGTGCACGGCACCACGGTCGCGGACTCGAGTGTCGAGGTGACGACCACGGTGACCGGGGAGACTACCGACACGTTCCAGGTCCAGTACCTCTGGGACACCGCGGCCGGCGCCGACGACGGCCCGGTGCTGCAGACCGGCGCGTACAACCCGTTCGCCACTTCGGAAACTCGTGAGCTCACACTGTCCGGTGTGGACAGTGTGGCACTGGCCGACAACACCGCCGGGCCGACCCTGTCCTACGGCCTGACCGGCACCGGCCCGGCCCGGATCACGCCGCCGCCGACCCCGCCGCAGTCGATCCAGTTCGTCTGCTGGCCGCGTGCGGCCGGCGCGGCCCCGGGCCGCTACCGGACGGACCCCACGATCGACGTCGCGACGACCGGGTCCGGCTGCCCGGCGCCGGCCGGCCCCGACTCGGCGGTGCAGTACCTGTTCGCCCCGGGAACCATCGGGACCTCCGGTCTTCGCGCGTCGGCCTCGGTGTTCTCGAACGTGCCGGATCCGACGTCGATCTCGGTGGCTCCCGCCCGGCTGGGCTCACCGGCGGTGAGCGGGACGCTGACGGACACGCGGTTCGGCCGCACGGTGCCGGGACGCATGCTGACGTTCACCGCGGGCGGCCGCACGTTGTGTTCGGCGACGACGAACACGAGCGGCGTCGCCTCGTGCGGTGGGCTGACGGAAGGCTTGGCGGCGCTGCTCGGGTATTCGGCGTCCTACGCCGGCGACGGAATCTGGGCGGGCTCCACCGGCAAGCGCTGAGGCCGTGCCAGACTCGGCTCGTGCGGACGGAGACGGCGCTGGCAGCGGCGGGCATCAACCCGGCTTCGGTGGTCTCCGCCGAGGAGATCGGCGGGGGCACCTACAACACGGCCGTCCGGCTGGAGCTGGCCGACGGCCGGCGGTTGGTGCTCAAGATCGCACCGGACGCGCCGGGTTTGTCCTACGAGCACGACCTGCTGGCGACAGAGGCGGAGTACTACCGCCGGGTCTCGGGTCCGCTGCCGTCCGTCGTCGGCGCCGGACCGGGGTTCCTGCTGATGACGGAGCTCCCGGGCGTGCCCTGGTCCCAGGTGCCCGGCACCGGCCCGCGGCTGCGGACCGAACTGGGCGGGATCGTCGCCGGGCTGCACGGCGTCACCGGCGACGGGTTCGGCTACCCGCAGGACCCACCGCACCCGACGTGGCCGGCGGCGTTCACGGCGATGGCCGACGCGGTCCTCGCGGACGCCGTCGCGCACGGGGTGCAGCTGCCGCGGCCGGCGGCGGAGATCGCGCAGCTGGTGCGCCGGCACGAGCCGCTCCTGGAATCGGTCACCACGCCGGTGCTGGTGCACTTCGACCTGTGGGACGGCAACATCCTCCTCGACGGCACCGCGGTGTCCGGCATCATCGACGCGGAACGCGCGTTCTGGGGCGACCCGGTGGCGGAGTTCGTGTCGCTGACGCTGTTCCGCGACCTGGACCCGGCGTTGGTGGAGGGCTACCGCGCGGCGGGCGGCCCGGCCTCGTTCAACCTGCCCGCCCGCCGGCGGCTGGCGCTGTACCGCGTCTACCTGGACCTGATCATGCTGGTGGAGATGACCCCGCGGAAGGATTCGGACGCGGACCGCGCGCGGTTCGTCCGGACCCACCTGACCAAGGATCTCGCCGCGATCACCACGTGACCGGCAGGCAGTGCACGCCGTAGACAAGCATGTCGTCCTTGAACGCCAGCTCTTCCACCGGCACCGCGAGCCGCAGGTCCGGGATCCGCCGGTAAAGCGTTCCGTACACCACCTGCAGCTCGACCCGCGCCAGCGTCTGCCCGAGGCACTGGTGCACGCCGTACCCGAACGCGACGTGGTGGCGGGCTTCGCGCGTCACGTCCAGACGGTCCGGCTCGGCGAAGGCCGCCTCGTCGCGGTTCGCCACGTCACCGGCAGCGATGACACCCTCGCCCGCACGGATGACCTCACCGCCGATCTCGATGTCCTCGACCGCGACCCGGCGGCGTCCGGTGTGGGTGATGTTCAAGTACCGCAACAGTTCTTCGACCGCGCGACGCAGTTGGTCGGCGTCCCCGGAACGCACCAGCGCCAGCTGGTCGGGGTGTTCGAGGAGGGCAACCGTGCCGAGGGCGATCATGTTCGCCGTCGTCTCGTGGCCGGCGACCAGGAGCAGCTGGCCCATCGAGGCGACGTCCTCGGCGGTCATCCGGCCGGTCGCGAACTGCGACGTCGCCAGTTTGCTCAAGACGTCGTCACCGGGGGCCGACGCCTTCCGCTCGACCAGGCCGGAGAGGTAACCGAGCAGGTCTTCGGTGGCCTTGACCGCTTCCTCGGGGGTGGCGGTCCTCGACACCATGACCTTGGTGATGTCCTGGAAGAACACCCGGTCCTCGTAGGGCACGCCGAGCAGTTCGCAGATCACCAGCGACGGCACCGGCAACGCGAACGCCGTGACCAGGTCGACCGGCTTCGGACCGGCGAGCAGGTCGTCGACCCAGGTCGTCGACGATGCGCTGGATCGCCGGGCGCAGCGCCTCCATCTTCTTGACCAGGAAGTCGCCGGTGAGCAGCCGGCGCTGCGCCGCGTGCTCGGCGCCGTCCATGGTGATGAACGACTTGGCCCGCTTCCGCCGCGCGGCCGAGGCGGCACTCTGGTGCGGATAACCGGGCCGGTCCGAGTCGGCGCTGATCCGCGAGTCGCGCAGCAGCGCGCGCACGTCGTCGTAGCGCCGGACCAGCCAGGGTGTGCTGCCGTTCCACAGCCGCACCCGGGAAACCGGCGGCAGCTCACCCAGCTCGGCCGGCGGGTCGAACGGACACCGCCGGGTCATCGGAAACGCGGGAACGCCGTCCACCGGGTACCTCCCGAAGTCGCCGGAAATTTACATAGCTATGCTAAGCATCTTCCGGCGATCCCGCCACAGCCGATCAGGCGAAGGCGGGGAACACTCGCGCCGAGAGCCGTCCGCCCGCCCGCCGAATGCTGCCGCGGGATCGGCGCAGCGAGCTAACGCTGTGACGGCGACCAAGGAGCCGACACGGCCGATCAGGCGAAGACCAGCGACACCAGCTCGTCCACGAACGGCTCCACCAGCTCGGCCCCGGTCCGATTGAGCACACTGTGGAACAACGCAACCCGCCCATGCGCCCCGACGAACACCATCGCCGCCGCCCGCCCAGGCGTCACCCGCAGCGGATAACCGGCCTCGACGCACCGCTCGAAGCCCGCCGCGAGGCGATCGATCACGTCCAGAAGCGGCCCTTCCGCGCGGGCACCAGGCGTCGGCCGGGACGCGCCCTTCGCGAGCATCAGCCGGTAATGGCCGGGATTCTCCATGGCGAACGTGCAGTACGCGTGAATCTGCGCCCGGACACGGCCGACCACGTCCGTTTCGCCGAGTGACTCCTCGGCCGCGCGCATCGATTCCCGCAACCGGTCGTATTCGTGGTCGAGCAGACCGCGCACCAATTCCGCGCGGTCGGCGAAATGCTGGTAGATGCTCGCCGGGGCGATGCCGACCGCGCGTGCCACCCCTCGGATCGTCAGGCCGTCCTCGCCGCCGAGCTCGGCGAGCAAGCGAGCGGCCGCCGCGAGGATCTCCCCGCGCAGCCGTTCGCCTTCGCCCCAGCGGTTCCTCTTGCGCCCGATTCCGGCTTCGAGTTTCTCCGCCACCCGCCCATTCATACGCCCGCGGCCGGCCCACCCGTGTTCCGGGGTCGGAAAAGCGCAAAAACACTCAAGAAAGCAACACCGGGTACAGCCCGGCGAGATCACCGGACAGTCCGGCCCGCACGTTTCGGCTCACGTCGTCGGCGAGCACTTCGAAGCGGCCCTGCTCGACCCCGTCGAGGGCGAGCCCGGCCACGACCGCCGGATCGGTCTTCGGCCCGTCGACGTGCTTGGCCATGTCGGTGTCCATGTACCCGACGTGCAGCCCGGTCACCTGCGTCTTCTGCGCCGCCAGCTCCAGGCGCAGCGCGTTGGTCAGCGACCAGGCCGCCGACTTCGCCGCGGAGTACGCCGCAACTTGCGGCGAGGTGAACCAGGACAGCACCGAAAGAACGTTGAGCACGGCACCGCCGCCGTTGCGCTCCAGGATCGGCGCGAACTCGCGCGTCACGCCGAGGGTGCCGAAGTAGTGCGTGTCCATCTCCAGCCGGATGTCTTCCAGGGAACCGCCGAGCACCGACGCCCCGGTGGACGACCCGGCGTTGTTGACCAGCAGCGTGACGTCGCCGGCCGCCGCGGCCGCGGCGCGGATCGACGCCGGGTCGGTCACGTCGAGGCGAAGCGGCACCACCCCGGGCAGGTCGACCGACTCGGGATTCCGCGCGGCGGCGTAAACCTTGGCCGCGCCGCGCTCCAGCAGAGCGGCGGCGAACTGCCGGCCGAGCCCCCGGTTGGCTCCGGTGACCAGCGCCACCGCACCCGTGATCTCCATGACGAGCTCCTCTCGCACCTGGCTTGCTCGTTGCAAGCTAGCTACGGCCGACCCTACGGCGTAAACTTGTCCGTAGCAAGTCAGCTCGAAGGGATCACACGATGAGCCGCCGCATCACCTGGGAGGGCACCGCCTGCCCGATCGCCCGCGCCGCCGACGTCCTCGCCGAGCCGTGGACGCTGCTGATCCTGCGCAACGCCACCGCGGGCACCACCCGCTTCGAGGACTTCCGCACCCAGCTCGGCATCGCGGACAACGTGCTCACGACCCGGCTGGCCAAGCTCGTCGACCGCGGACTGCTGACGAAGCTCCCCTACCGCGACGGCGGCCGGACCCGGCACGAGTACCGCCTGACGAAGGCCGGCTCGGATGCGTTGCCGGTGCTGCACGCGCTCGGCGCGTGGGGTGACGCGTACACGGCGTCCGAGGACGCAGCCGGTCCGATGCAGCTCGTGCACGTCGGCTGCGGTGAGCTCACCCGGCCGGGCACAACCTGCGACAGCTGCGGAAAACCGCTGGTCAGGGACGATCTGGCGTGGCGCGGATCACGGCTGCGCGAGGGCACGATCCCGCTGGCGGACCCGGTCGGCTGAGCCGGATGGCGCATCCTCGTATGCGTCATCACGCATGTCAAGACTCCGCGATGGTTGGTAAATCACCGTTCGCCGTGCAGTACGAAAGTCGGGTCACAAGAGCCGGGCGATTCCGTAAGTTAGGACCCCAGCGCGCGCAAACCCGGCAAATTCCCCACGGCAAGGAGTCGTCCCGATGTCCCGGAAGTACCTGCTGCCCGGCGCCGCCGTCGCGCTGGCGATGATCGCCACCCCGCTGACCGCCGGCCCCGCCTTCGCGGCGCCGGAAGCGGCCACGATCGTCTACTACGACACCTCGGACGCCCCGACCTTCCGCGACGTGATCAACGCCGGCGCGGCCAACTGGAACGCGGCGGTGTCGAACGTCAAGCTCGAGGAGAGCTCCTCGGGTGCGTCGCTGCACTACACGGAGGGCAACGACCCGCGCGGCTCGTACGCCCAGACCGACGGCCACGGCAGCGGCACGATCTTCATCGACTACACCCAGGCGGAGCAGTACAACCAGACCCGCATCGCGGCCCACGAAACCGGGCACGCGCTGGGCCTGCCGGACCACTACGAAGGTCCGTGCTCCGAGCTGATGTCGGGTGGTGGCCCCGGCCCGTCGTGCACCAACGCGAACCCGAACTCCGAAGAGTCCTCGCAGGTGGAGTCCCTGTGGGCCAACGGATTCACCGGCGCGCGCAAGGCGCCGACCCGCGTCTACGAAGTGACCATGCCGGTCAAGTGACGCAAGTCTGACGTCGTCGGGGGAGGCCGCACCGGGTACGCCCGGTGCGGCCTTCGCACGTCCGGCCCCGGCTCCCGCAGGCCCCGCGCGGTGACCCGGGGTCAGAGGCGGGACAGCAGCCGGTCCCGCGCCACCTCGAGGTGGTCCGTCATCGCCTTTCGCGCCCCTGCCGCGTTCCCCGCCACCAGCGCGTCGACGATCACCCGGTGCTCGGAGATCGTCTGCTCGCCGAACGGCTGGTTGTAGTTCAGCCGGAAGAAGTGCAGGTGGCAGTGGGTCCGCGCAAACGCCTGCTCGACCGCGGTGTTGCCCGCCATGCGCAGGATCAGCTCGTGCAGCCGGGCGTCGTGCGCCGTCAACGCCTTGTAGTCGCTGTACGCGTCCTCGGCCGGCGCCGAGGGGCACGTCGCCAGCTCGGCTTCCAGCGCCGCGACGTTCGTGTCCGACATCGCCGCCGCCGCCAACGCCGCGGACGGCGGCTCCAGCAGCAGCCGCAGCGCGTACATGTCGTCGACTTCCTTGCGGTCCAGCAGTTCCGTGACGCGGTAGCCGCGCAGCGGGAGTCTGCTGACGAGCTCCTCGGACTCCAGCCGGGCCAGCGCCTCGCGCACCGGGGTGCCCGAGACGCCGAGTTCCCGCGCGATCTCGTCGATGTTGACCCGCGCGCCCGGCTCGATGCCGTCGTTCATGATCAGCGCCCGGATCTGCTCGTAGACGCCGTCCGCCAGCACCTGCCGGTTCGGCAGGGCCTCGAGGCGTCGACCCGCCACCTTGACTCCCCTCACGTGTTGTGACTACAGGCTACTGCTTGCCCAGCACGGCCTGGCTCTTCGACGCCATCTCCGCGAACACGTCGTCGTCGCGCTGGTGTGCGAAGTACGCCTCGAACAGCGGCCGTTCCGCGTCCTGCAGGGCCGCGCCGTTGCCGTAGACCACCGCCGGGACGAGTGAACCGTCCTTCAGCATCGTCGTGAACACCGACAGGTCGACCCCCTGGCTCTTCATCGCCGCGGCCGCCGCGTCCATCGACGCCGGGATCGACGGGAAGAACGTGCCGGACGCCCCCGCCGCCGACTGGCACTCCGGCGAACCCAGGTACGAAACCCATTTCCAGGTCAGGTCGGGGTTCTTCGTGCCCGCCCAGACGTTGTTGCCGTTCGAATTGGACAGCAGCGCCCGTTTCCCGGACGGCCCGAGCACGGTCGGCGCGATACCCACCTTCACGCCGGGCAGCTTCGCGAACGTCCCCGCCGTCCACGAGCCGGCCGTCTCCATCACCACCTTGCCGGAGCCGATGAGATCGGTGTCGCTGATCGTCGCCTGGCCACCGGTGGTGAACGTGCCGATCTTCGGCGCGAACCCGCGGTCGGTCAGCGACCGCACCCAGCGCAGGGTCTTGGCGAACACCGGGTCGTCGTAGCTGAACTTCGTCGGCCAGGACTGCTTGTCGGCCAGCCGCCAGCCGGTGGTCATGGCGAACGAGCTCCACGTCGACTCGCCGATGAAGTCGCGCGACGCGAGCTGCCCGGTGCCGTAGGTGGCGACGTGGTCCTTGTCGAAGCCGGGCTGGTCACCGCGCACGCCGTTCTTGTCGACGCTCAGGTGCGCCGCGACCTTCTCGAACGTGCCGCCGTCGTCGGGGTTCCACGTCAGCTTCGCCATGTCCTTGGGCGTGTAACCGGCCTTCGTGATGGTGTCGACGTTGTAGTACAGCCCGGTCGCGGACCAGTCCAGCGGCAGCGCGTACTGCTTGCCGTCGGTGAACTTCCACGAGTCGACGCCGACGGAGAACCGCTTGAGGTCGAACTTGTCCCGCGCGATCAGGTCGTCCAGCGGCAGCAACTGGTGCTGCGAGGCGTAGGCCTGGAAGTACTGGACGCTGTTCTGGAACGCGTCGGGCGCGGTGCCCGCGACAAACCCGGCGGTCAGCTTGGTGAAGTAGTCGTCCACGTTGTACTGCGTGATCTTCACCGTGGTGCCCGGGTTGGCCTTCTCGAACGCCGACGCGCAGCTCTGGTAGGCCGCCGCCTGCTTGTCGTCCCAGGTCCACCAGTTGACGGTGTTGCCGCTGCCGCTCGCCGAGCCGCCACCGCAGGCCGCCACCAGCGCTCCCAGGGTCGCCACCAGTCCGGTGGCCGCCACTACCCGAAACTTCATGTCAACTCCATTGTGGACGCAGAATGGGCCGGAATCCTTCGAGCACCGCCTGGAGGTCTTCGGGGCCACCGGCTTCGTGGCCGTTGTACTCCCAGACGGCGAGCTGTTTCTGTCCCTTGTAGCCGTGGTAGGCGCCGAACACCGTGGACGGCGGCACGATGCCGTCCATCAGCCCGGCGCTGAACCAGGCCGGCGCCGTCGCGCGCGCGGCGAACCCGACACCGTCGAAATAGGACAGCACGTCGAACACCCGCGAGACCGCGTCACGATGGTCGGCCAGGTAACGGGACAGTTCGACGTACGGCCGTTCACCACCGACCAGGCTGGCCCGCCGGAAGTCGCAGAGGAACGGCGCCTGAGCGTGCAGGGCCGCTACGTCCGGAACGAGCCCCGCCGTGGCGAGGGCGATACCGCCGCCCTGGCTGTTGCCGAGCACCGCCACCCGCGCCGGATCAACCTCCGGAAGTGCGCGCACGGCGTCGACCGCGCGGACCGCGTCAGTGAAGATCCGCCGGTAGACGTAGGTTTCACGGCTCTCGATGCCGCGCGTGAGGTGACCCGGGTACGCCGGTCCGCTGCCCACCGGGTCGGGGGTCACCCCACCCTGGCCGCGCACGTCGACCTGCAAGTGCGCATATCCGGCGGACGCCCAGTGCAGCTCCTGCAGCGCGCTGCCCCGGCTGCCGCCGTAACCGTGGAACTGGACGATCGCGGGCAACGGCGTCTCGATGCCGCGGGGCACCCGCAACCAGGCCCGCTGCGGGTGCCCGCCGAAGCCGGCGAACGTGACGTCGAAAACGTCGAGCGTCCGCAGGGGTGTGTCCACCGGCGTGCACCGGACCCCGATGTCGTGCGCCCGGGCTTCGGCGAGCGTCGACGTCCAGAATTCGTCGAAGTCCGGCGGTGCTTCGTAGTCGCTGCGATACTCCCACAACGCGTCACGGCCGAGGTCGGTCAGCATCAAAGTCCTTTCAGGACGGTCGATTCGCCGGACCGCAGCCGCAGCTCGGTCTCGCGGCCGCGGTAACGCACGCGAATCGGCTCGGCCGGGTCACCGGACAGCCGCCGCAGGACGGCGTAGACCAGCTCGCCGTCACGCCACTCGACGTCGACCGCGAGCCCACCGCGGCACCGCAGGCCGCGGGCTTCCCCGGTGGACCAGTCCGCGGGCAAGGCCGGAAGCAGCGTCACGACGTCGTTCTGGCTCTGCAGCACCAGTTCCGCCAGCCCCGCCGGGAAGCCGTAGTTGCCGTCGATCTGGAACGGCGGGTGGGTGCTGAACAGGTTGGGCAGCAGCCCGCCCCACTCGGAGCCGTCGACGGGCGCGTCGCGGTGGCGGTCACCGGTGAACGGCTGCGACGCCTCGCTCAGGAGTTTCCGCGCGGTCTCGCCGTCGCCGAGCCGGGCCCGCAGCGCGATCTTCCACGCCCAGGACCAGCCCATCGCGCCCGGTCCGCGCCGGTCCAGCAGGTTCCGCGCCGCCGTGGCGAGGTCCGGCGTTGTGACGGCGTCGATCTGCCCGAGCGGGTAGAGCGCGACCATGTGCGACATGTGCCGGTGCGCGGGGTCTTCCTCGGGGAGATCCTCGGCCCATTCCTGCAGCCAGCCGCCTTCCGTGACGGCGAGCGGGCGCAGGCGAGGCAACGCGAGATCGATCTCGGCGCACAGCGGGTCGTGCACACCGAGCGCTTCCGCGGCGGCGAGGGTGCGCTCGAACACCGCCCGGATCAGCACGACGTCCATCGTCACCGAGTAGGTCAGTGACTCCTTCGTCCCGGCTTCGGAGAGGAAGAGGTTCTCCGGCGACGTCGACGGGCACGTGTCGAGGAAGCCTTCCGGACCTTCGACCAGCCAGTCCAGGCAGAACTCGGCGCAGCCGCGCAGCAACGGCCACGCCGTCGAAGCCAGGAAGACGCGGTCGCGGGTGAAGTCCCAGTGCTCCCAGGCGTGCTGGACCAGCCAGGCGCCACCCAGCTGCCAGAGCGCCCACGACGGGTTGCCGTGCCCCATGCCGACCGGCAGCGCCCAGCCCCACGGGTCGGTGTTGTGGTGGGTGACCCAGCCGCGGGCGCCGTACAGCTCGCGCGCGACGTCGGCGCCGGTGACCGCGAGCTTGCCGAGCAGGTCGAACAGCGGCAGGTGGCACTCGCCGAGCCCGGTCGTCTCCGCGGCCCAGTAGTTCATCTGGGTGTTGATGTTGACGGTGTAGTTGGACGACCAGGCCGGGCGGAGATCGTCGTTCCAGATGCCCTGCAGGTTCGCCGGGGGCGCGCCGGGCCGGGACGCGCTCGCCAGGAGGTACCGGCCGTACTGGAAGAGCACGGTCGCCATCAGCTGTTCGTCCTTTCCGGACAGCAGCTCGGCGACGTCGTGGGTGCCGCCGCGCTGCTCCCCTATCCGCAGCGACGACGCAGCGAGCAGGGGGCGCAAGTCGGCTTCGTGCGCCCGCCGCAACTCCGCTGCCCCGGTCGTCAGGGCCTGCTCGGCCAGTACCGCAGCCCGCCGCCGGTGCTCGTCGCGGGTGTGCTGACGGTCGCCGATCCAGGCGTCGTACGCGCTGGTGGAACTGGCCAGGACGATCAAGACTCCGGTTGCCGTCCTGGCCACCCGGACGGCAACCGCGGCGAACGGGTCGTACCCCTCGACGGTCCCGTACCGCAGTGGCTCGGCGACCTGCGGCTCGTGCCGTGGCGCGCCGTCGACCGGGATCTCGATACCCAGGTCGAGGCCGTCTCGCGACACCTCCCGCAGCGGTGTCGACACCTCGACATCAACATCGATCGAGCCGGACAGGGCGACGCACAACACCTGGGCGGGACGGCTCACCCACGTCGTCCGCTCGACGTCCTGGCCGTCGACGGTCAGCTTTTCGGTGGTGACGCCGCTGTCGAGGTTGAGCGTCCGGCCGTGCGAGGCGCCTTCAGGCAGCGTCAGCCAGAGGTCCACGTAGGGCAGGAACTCCTGGCTGTACGGCCCTTCGAACGCCATCAGGAGTTCTTCGGCGCGCCGGAAGTCCTTCGCGAACACGGCTTCGCGTACCTCGGCGAGCCGGTTCGGTCCGGCGTCGACGTCCCTCAGGGCGGCCGCCGGACCACCCGGGGTGCCGGACCAGACCGTGGCGTCGTTGACCTGGACGCGCGTGCGGCCGGCGCCGCCGAAGACCATCGCGCCGAGCCGGCCGTTGCCGACCGGCATCGCCTCGGTCCAGTCCGTCGCCGGGTGCGGCCAGGAGAGCAGGAGATCCGTCATTTCAACCCCGTGAAGCCGATGGAATTGACGAGCCGGCGGCCGAACACCACGAACAGCAGCAGCATCGGAAGCGCCGAAACGAGCGTGGCGGCCATCAGGCCCGCCCAGTCCAGCGCCGCCTGCGGCGAGGACTGCTTGAACACCGCCAGCGCCAAGGTCAGCGGGCGCACGGTGTTGTCGTTGGTGACCAGCAGCGGCCACAGGTAGTCGTTCCAGGTGTTGATGAACGTGAGCAGGGCGAGCGTCGCGATCGGCGCGGCGCTCATCGGCAGCACGATCCGGAAGCAGACGCGCAGCGGGCCGGCGCCGTCGATGATCGCGGCCTCCTCGATCTCGGTGCTGAGGCCCTGCATGAACTGGCGCAGGAAGAAGATGTTGAACGCGGAGAAGAACGCCGTCGGCAGGATCATCCCGCCGAAGGTGTTGAGCAGGCCGAGGTCCTTGACCAGCACGAAGTTCGGCAGCAGCGTCAGCACCTGCGGCACCATCAGCGCCGTCAGCAGGATCGCGAACACGGCGTTGCGGCCCTTCCACCGCAGCCGCGAGAACGCAAACGCGGCCAGAGCGGAGAAGAACACCGTGCAGACGGTGAGCAGGGCCGCGTAGATCACCGAGTTCCGCAGCGCCGACAGCAGGTCGAGCGACGCGCCGGAGCCGCCCTGCGCCGCGGCTTCCGCCGGGGTCGCCAGGCCGAGCGCACGTTTGAACGCGCCGGCCGTGAGGTCCACCGGGACCAGCGAAGACGGGTCCGTGGCCATCGCGTAGTTGTTCGACAGCGCGGTCCGCACGATCCAGTAGAACGGGAAGATCGTGACGACCAGCACGAGCACGAGGTACGCCCAGGCGACGACCCGGCCCGGGGAGAAACGGGTGCGCACGATCCCTCCTAGTTGGTGTCGGACTCGCCGGCGCGAGCCATCCGCAGCTGGGCGAAAGTCACCGCGGCCAGCAGCACGAACAGGGCGAGTGACATGGTGGCGGCGTAACCGAAGTCGAACTGGCCGAACGCCTTGTCGTAGATGTACATCTGCAGCACCTTCGACGCGTTGGCCGGCCCGCCCTTGGTGGTCACCTGCACGATGTCGAAGATCTGGAACGAGCTGATCACGGTCAGCACCACGACCATCACCAGGATCGGCCGCAGCAGCGGCACGGTGAGCCGGCGGAACATCTGGAGCTCGCTCGCGCCGTCGATCCGGCCGGCTTCGTACACAGTGGACGGAATGGTCTGCAGCCCGGCGAAGATCAGCACCGCGTTGTAACCCATGGACTTCCAGACGTTGAGCCCCGCGAGCGTCGGCACCGCCCAGCCGCCCGAGCCGAAGAACAGCACCGGTTCGCCGGTGAGCTTCGTGATCAGGACGTTGACGATGCCGAGCTGCGGGTCGAGCATCCACGACCAGACCAGCGCGGTGACCACCCCGGAGATGAGGAACGGCAGGATCATCAGCCCGCGCACGGTGGCCGACACCGCGAGCCGGTGCAGGATCACCGCCGTCACCAGCGAAACCAGCACACCCAGGACCACCGAGAGCGCGACGAAGTAGATCGTGACGAGCAGGGAGTGCCAGAACTCGCCGTCCTGGAGCAGTTCCTGGAAGTTGCCCAGGCCGATCCAGCGCGGCTCGGTGAGGACGTGGAACTCGGTGAAGCTCAGGTAGAGCCCGCGCAGGGTCGGGTAGGCGAAGAACACCGCGAACCCGGCGAGCGCGGGGGTGATGAGCAGCCACGCGATCGGCGCGTCCCGGCCCCTAGACGGTGATCTTGTCGACGTCATAGACATAACCGGCCTGGTTGCCGATCTGGATGGTGTTGGCTCCGGCCTGCAGGTACACCGGAACGGTCACGGTCTGCGGCGTGTTCCAGTCGTTGTCGTTGCTCCCGGCGACCGGCAGCGGGAACGACGTCCCGTTGACGGTGACGATGCCGGTACGGCTGGAGTCGCCGTCCACATAGGACAACTGCATGAGGTAGGTGCCGGCCTTGGCGGTGGTGACCGTCGGCAGGACGACGTACCCGCTGCCACCGAGGTAGCCGACCTTCTTGCCGTTGCTGCACGCACAGTCGTAGACCGTCGCGCCGCCTTGCGGGGTGCCGTTCTCCGCCTCGTACGCCTTGGGCCCTTCGGCGGCCGGTGTGGTCACGCTGATCTTCTTGCTCGCTGCCGACGGCCTGCCGTAGCGCTGGTTCGCGACCACGGTGAACTCGTACGCCGTCGACGGCTTGAGGCCGGTGACTGTGGCGCTCGCGGTGTTCGTCGTGGTGACCTTGCGGCCGTTCGCGAAGACGTCGTAGTTCTGCGCGCCCTTCGAGGCGTCCCAGGCGAGCGAGACGCTGGTGCCGGTCGCCGCGGTGCCGTGGACCACCGCCGGGGCCTGCAGTGCGGTGCGGTCGCGAGGCGTCACCTTGAACAGGCGCGAGCCGTGCACCGGCAGGTCGGCGGATGCGGCGCCGACCTCCTGGTGCGCCCAGAGGTCCCGGATCTGCACCGGGCCGGTGATGCCGAGCTGCGCGAAGTCCGCGGCGACGCGGGCGGGCGTGGCGGCGAGGTTGAACAGCGCCACCGTGTAGCTGCCGTCGGTGTTGCGGTTGTACCAGACCTGCTGGTCGCTGGTCTGGCTCACCGGCTTGGCCGGGATCCCGGCCTGGTTGACCGCGATGACCTCATCGTTGGTCAGGAGCTTGACGCCGTAGTCGTCGAGCTGGGTCAGGTCGTCACCGATGTAGAGCGGCGCGGCCTCGATTGCCCAGAGCGTCATGTAGCTCTGGCGCTCGGCTTCGGTGAGGCCGTCCATCTTGCCGCTGCCGACGTCGACGGAGTCGAGGTTGTTCCAGTGGCCGGGACCGGCGTCGGGGATCCACTGCACAACGTCGTTCCAGCGTTGCTTGACCGAGTTGTTCCAGGTCACGAGGGTGTCGCAGTAACACTCGACGTCGGTGTCGACGCGCCAGCCGTTGGTGTTGGTCTTCCAGACGTCCGCCTGGCGGTGGCTCAGCGCCCACGAGACGACGAACTCCATCGGGCGGCCGGTCTTGGCGATCGCCTTGTGCCACGCCTCGACGTCGGTGGTGTTGGTGTAGTTCTCGCCGCCCTTGAAGGAGCCGGGGCCGACGCCGTCGAGCTTGAGGAAGTCGACACCCCAGCCGGCCAGCAGCTGCGCCACCGAGTCCACGTAGGACTGGGCGCACGGGTTCGCGAAGTCGATCTTGTAGGCGGAGTCCCAGCCGTTGGTCTTGCGCAGGTCGGGGTAAACGAGGTCCTTGGTGTGGCAGTTCGTGGTGCCCGCGATCGGCGAGTTGCCGTCGTTGTAGGCCTTCAGGTCCAGCCCGACGGCCAGGTAGGAGCCGAGCTTGAGGCCCTTCTTGTGGACGTGGTCGGCGACGTACTTCATGCCGTCCGGGAAGGTCGTGGGGTTGACGACCGGGCGCGCGTACTGGTCGAAGGAGTTGGACCAGCCGGCGTCGATGTTGACGTAGGTGTAGCCGTGCTGCTTGAACTTCGCGGCCAGGACGTCGGCCTGCTGCAGGATGTGCTGTTCGGTGAGCCAGCTGGCCGGGCCGGTCGGGTTGACGCCGGGGTAGTTCGTCGACTCGAGGCTCCAGCTGCTCCAGCCCAGGTAGGGCTGCCTGGCGACCGGCTCGGGGTTTTGCGGTTCTGCTGCCGCTGTCGTGGGCGCCGTCAGCAGGCCGGCGATCACCGTCAGTCCGCCGAGGACACCCAGGGCCCGTCTGCCGCGGGCTCCGCGTGGTGCTGCCATGACCACTCCTTCGAGGTCGGTGGGGACTACGCCAGACATCCGAGGACCGCGGCCTGATTTCGCAGAACCGTGGATCCTATAGGATCTACGGTTGGTGATTGTCACGGTGAGAGCCCTGCGGTGTCAACGGCTCGATCAGACAAAGATCGGACGAATCCTGGACTGTCGGGGGTGGCGGTTAGGTTCGGGGCATGCTCACCACGCTGGCCGTCGAGAACTACCGCTCACTGCGCGACCTGGTGCTGCCGCTGTCCGGGCTGACCGTCGTCACCGGGCCGAACGGCAGCGGAAAGTCGAGCCTGTACCGGGCGCTGCGGCTGCTGGCGGACGCGTCACGCAACGGCGCCGTGGCGGCCCTGGCGCGCGAAGGCGGGCTGCCGTCGACACTGTGGGCGGGCCCGGAGACGGTCGGGCGCGCAGTGCGCGAGGGGCGCGCGCCAGTCCAGGGCACGGTGCGGACCAAGTCCGTCGGACTGCGGCTCGGCTTCGCAGGTGACGAGTTCGGCTACGCGCTCGACCTGGGGCTGCCGGTGCCGACCGAGACGATGTTCAACCTCGACCCGGAGTTCAAGCGCGAGGCGGTGTGGGCCGGCCCGACACTGCGGCCGGCCGCACTGCTGGCCGACCGGGCCGGACCGTCGGTGCGCACGCGCGTCGAGTCCGGCGGGTGGGGTGAGGACCGGTTCAAGATCCGCCTGACCGACAGCATGCTGAGCGAGTTCGCCGACCCGCGCGCGTGCCCGGAGCTGCTGGTGCTGCGGGAGCGCATCCGCTCGTGGCGCTTCTACGACCACTTCCGCACGGACGCGCTGGCCCCGGCGCGGCAGTCCCGCACCGGCACCCGGACGTTCGTGCTGTCCCACGACGGCGCCGACCTGGCGGCGGCACTGCAGACGATCATCGAGATCGGCCGCGCCGCGGAGCTGGCCGCGGTGGTGGATGCGGCGTTCCCCGGATCACGCGTGGAGGTCGTCTCCCAGGACGGCCTGCTGTCGGTGCGGTTCCACCAGCACGGCCTGCTGCGCCCGCTGTCGGCGGCGGAGCTGTCCGACGGAACGCTCCGCTTCCTCCTCTGGGTGGCGGCGCTGCTGACCCCGCGGCCCCCGGAGCTGCTGGTGCTCAACGAACCGGAGACTTCGCTGCACCCGGACCTGCTCCCGGCCCTGGCCGGCCTGATCGCGACGGCGGCGAAAGAGACCCAGCTGGTCGTGGTCTCGCACGCCACTTCCCTGACCCGCGCCCTGTCCGAGGTCGCCGAGGTCGGGGCGTTGGAGCTGGAGAAGGAGTACGGCGAGACGAAGCTGGTCGGCCAAGGCCGCCTGGACCGCCCGTCCTGGCACTGGCCCACCCGCTGACCGAGGTACCCAGACGGTCGGCTCGCGTACCGGAACAGTCGGTTCGCGTACACGGACGGTCGGCTCATGAACCGACCCTCCAGGTACGCGAGCCGACCCTCTGGGTACGCGAGTTGGCGTTCCGGGTACGCAAGTCGACTCGGGTCCAACGGCCCTGGTCACCCGGCCACAGCGGGCGGATCGTGGGTGGATCGTCCGCCGCACCCGAAAGATCCTGATCATGCGTCCGTTCGCCATCGCCGGCCTGTTCGCCGTCGGCGTGCTGGTCGGCGGCTGCACGGCCGCACCCCAAGCACAGACTCCGGAGCCGGTGCCGACCACCGTCACGGCCGAGCCCGTGACCGTCACCGCCACCACGACCGAAACCGTGCCCACGACGGTGACCAGCGTGGTCACCAAAACCAAGGCCGCACCCAAGACCACCCGGCCCAGAGCCGAGGACTGCCAGACCGGCAGTTGCTTGAACGCCGCCCGCGGCCTCAGCCAAGAAGACGTCGAGCGCGAACGCGACGCCTGGCTCGCCACTCACCCCGGCTGGTGCGCGGCAGGAGAAACCGGAGCCGTCGCGCCCTGCTGAAGGTCAGCGGCCTTGGGTGCTTTCGCGGATCTCCAGGGCGAACGGCGTCTGGATGTCCTGCGGCGGCAACGTCTTCTCACCCGTGATCCGCCGATGCACCAGATCGATCGCCGCCTCGGCCAGCGCTGACTTGTCCGGGGCGATCGTCGTCAACGCAGGCAGCGAAAACGCGCTCTCCTCGTTGTTGTCGAAACCCACGATCGCCACGTCCTCGGGCACCCGCAGCCCCAGCTCCGCCACCGCCCGCAACGCGCCGATCGCCAGGAGGTCGTTGAAGCAGAACACCGCGTCCGGCGGTGACGGAAGCGCCAGCAACGACCGCATCGCCGCCGCCCCCACCGAGCGGTGCCACTTCTCCGCCGGGGCCACCAAGGCGTCCGAATAGGACAGACCCGCCAAGGACAAAGCCGAGCGATATCCCGCCAGACGCTGTGAAGAAGTCCCACGAGCCGGGTTCCGGCCGATCGCCGCGATCCGCGTGCGTCCCAACGACGCCAGGTGGGACACCGCCGTGTGCGCCGCCAGGACGTTGTCGATCGCGACGTGGTCGATCGGGACGTCCACCGCGTGCTCGCCCAGCATGACCAGCGGGATGCCGCCCGGGTCCGCCGGGAAGTCCGCCGCCTCCAGCGCTTCCGGGTGCACCAGTGCGCCGTCGACCAGGTGCGGGCCGAGGGACGACAGCGTCTCGCGCTCCCGGGACCGCGTGCCCTGCGTCTGTTCGATCAGGACGCTCCAGCCGCGCTTCTGCGCCGCCGTGATGACCAGGCCGGCGAGCTCGCCGAAGTACGGGATCGACAGCTCCGGCACCATCAGCGCCAGGAACCCCGTGCGGCCGCGGCGCAGGTTGCGCGCGCCGACGTTGGGCCGGTAGCCGGTCGCCGCCAGCGCCTCCTCGACCCGCCGGCGGTTTTCCGGCTTGACGAAGGCGTAGCCGTTCACCACGTTCGACACCGTCTTCACCGACACTCCGGCGAGCGTGGCGACGTCCTTGAGCGTCACGGTCACGGGCGGCTCCTTCTGGATGGTGAGCACGCAGCATAGCGAAAATTTGCCGGTTTA
Source organism: Amycolatopsis sp. NPDC051758 (assembly GCF_044453095.1). Taxonomy (NCBI): domain Bacteria; kingdom Bacillati; phylum Actinomycetota; class Actinomycetes; order Pseudonocardiales; family Pseudonocardiaceae; genus Amycolatopsis; species Amycolatopsis sp. NPDC051758. Next base: position 297,275 of record NZ_JBITCJ010000012.1, read on the forward strand.
CAACGTTGTTCCAACGATGTAAAAAGTACCTCAAGGCTCCCGCGGTGACTCCGATCACCCCGGTGAGCGGGCCCCACCGTCGCTGCCCGAGGAGTCACCGTGCCGCTGTCCACCCGTCCCCGCCTGGTCCTGGTCACCGCGGCCGCCGCCGCGCTCACCCTCACCTCCTGCACCAGCCGGGAAGAGACCCCGGCCGCCCCGTCCAGCGGTGGCGGCCCCGCCGCGAGCGCCCAGTCGGCCGCGCCGTCCGCCGACGGCTGCACGCTCGAGAAGACCGGCTACGCCAAGGTCGACCTGAAGACCGCCGTGGTGGGTTTCTCCCAGTCCGAAAAGGAAGCCAACCCGTTCCGGATCGCCGAGACGCAGTCCATTCGCGACGAAGCCGCCAAGCTCGGCATCGCGGGTGACAAGCTGCTCGTCACCAACGCCCAGAGCGACCTGAACAAGCAGATCAGCGACATCAAGTCGATGCTCGACCGCGGCGCCCAGCTGCTCGTCGTCGCGCCGCTGAACTCCGACGGCCTCCAGCCCGCCCTCGACGCGGCGAAGGCCAAGAAGGTCCCGGTCGTCACCATCGACCGCAAGGTGACGTCGCAGCCGTGCACCGACTACCTGACCTTCATCGGCTCGAACTTCGTCGAGCAGGGCAAGCGCGCGGCGCAGGAGATGGCGCGGGTCACCGGCGGCACCGGCAAGGTCGCGATCCTGCTCGGCGCGTCCGGCAACAACGTGACCACCGACCGCACGTCGGGCTTCAAGGACGAGCTGGCCAAGACCCCCGGCCTGTCCGTGGTCGCCGAGCAGACCGGCGAGTTCGACCGCTCCAAGGGCCAGGCCGTGATGGAGCAGCTCATCCAGAGCCACCCGGACATCACCGCCGTCTACGCCGAAAACGACGAAATGGGCGTCGGCGCCGTCAACGCGCTGAAGACCGCCGGCAAGACGCCGGGCAAGGACGTCAAGGTCGTTTCGATCGACGGCACGCGCAACGCCGTGCAGCTCATCGCCGACGGCAGCTACAACGCCGTGATCGAGTCCAACCCGCGCTTCGGCCCGCTGGCCTTCCAGACGCTGCAGAAGTTCGAGAGCGGCGAGGCGATCCCGGCCAGCATCGTGATCACCGACGACCAGTACGACGAGACCAACGCCTCCCAGAAGGTCGGGAACGCGTACTGATGACGGCAGCCACCGAGGAGGACGTCGCCATGACGACCGCACCGGTGCTCGAGGTGGCCGGGGTGACCAAGCGGTTCCCCGGCACCCTCGCGCTCGACGACGTCAGCTTCGCGCTGCGGCCGGGCGAGGTGCACGCGCTGGTCGGCGAGAACGGCGCCGGGAAGTCCACGCTGATCAAGGTGCTCACCGGCGTCTACCAGCCCGACGAGGGCGAGGTCCGCCACCTCGGCGAGCCGGTGACGTTCAAGCGGCCGATCGACGCGCAGCGGGCCGGGATCTCCACGATCTACCAGGAGGTCAACCTCGTCCCGCTGATGAGCATCGCCGGCAACGTCTTCCTCGGCCGCGAGCCGCGCACCAAGGCGGGGCTCGTCGACTGGTCCAAGATGTACGCCGACGCCCGCGAGCTGCTCAAGGGTTACGGCATCAACGACGACGTCAAGCGCCCGCTGCACTCCCTGGGCGTCGGCGCGCAGCAGATGGTCGCGCTCGCCCGCGCGGTCTCGACCGACGCCAAGGTCGTCATCATGGACGAGCCGACGTCGTCACTCGAGCCGCGCGAGGTCGAGACGCTCTTCGAGGTGCTGAACCGGTTGCACGCCGAGGGCATCGCGATCGTCTACGTCAGCCACCGGATGGACGAGCTGTACCGGGTCTGCGACAGCGTCACCGTGCTGCGCGACGGCCGGGTCGTCCACAGTGGACCGCTGGCGAACCTGCCGCGCATCGAGCTCGTGTCGAAGATGCTCGGCCGGGAGATCAAACAGATCCGCGAAGAGGGCGTCACGGCGTTCGGCGAGGAACACGACGTCGAGCGCGAGCCGCTCCTCAAGGCGGAAAACCTGTCCGGCATGCGGAAGCTGCACAACGTCTCGGTGAGCATCCGGCCCGGCGAAGTCGTCGGCCTCGCCGGCCTGCTCGGCTCGGGCCGCAGCGAAACCGCGCGGGCCATCGTCGGCGCGTTCCCCCTCGACGGCGGAAGTGTTTTGCTCGCGGGGAAACCGCTGAAGAAGGGCAAGATCGCCGCCGCCATGCGCGCCGGGATCGCGCTGCTGGCCGAGGACCGCAAGACCGACGGGATCATCCCGAACCTGTCGGTCCGCGAGAACATCGTGCTCGCCGCGTTGCCGACGCTCTCGCCGTTCGGCCTGGTCAGCAAGGCCAAGCAGGACAAGGTGGTCAAGATCTTCATGGAACGCCTGCGGATCAAGGCGTCCAGCCCGGAGCAGAAGGTGTCCGAGCTGTCGGGCGGCAACCAGCAGAAGGTGCTGCTCGCCCGCTGGCTCGCCACCGGCCCGAAGATCCTGCTGCTCGACGAGCCGACGCGCGGCATCGACGTCGGCGCCAAGGCCGAAGTGCAGGGGCTGATCGACGAACTCGCGCAGGAAGGCCTCGGCGTGCTGCTCATCTCGTCCGAGCTGGAAGAGCTGATCGACGGCTCCGACCGGGTGGTCGTGCTGCGTGACGGCTCGGTTGTCGGCGAGCTGACCGGCGACCGCATCACCGAGGAGAACGTCCTGACGGCGATCGCAGCGGAGGGTGACAACGATGTCTAGCGCCACCCTGACCCGGGCACCGGACCGGGCGAAGGTCACCGCGTGGCTGCAGAACTACGGCGTCTACCTGGCCGTGGTCGTGCTGCTGCTGTTCAACGTCCTGTTCACCGAGAACTTCCTGTCCGCGGCCAACTTCCGCACCCAGCTGGTGCAGGCGGCGCCGGTCTGCATCGTCGCGCTCGGCATGGCGCTGGTGATCGGCACCGAGGGCATCGACCTGTCGGTCGGCTCGGTGATGGCGATCTCGGCCGCGCTCATCCCGCTCTACCTCGGCGCGGGCCCGCTGATGGCGATCATCGTCGCGGTGATCGCGGGCATCGTCTCGGGCCTGTTCAGCGGTTACCTGGTGGCGTACCTGGGGATCCAGCCGATCATCGCGACCCTCGCGTTGCTCGTCGGCGGGCGGGGACTCGCGCTCGTGATCGCCCACGGCCAGCTCGTCCAGGTCCGCAACCAGGACTTCCTGGAGCTGGGCACCGGCGACTTCCTCGGCGTGCCGATCATGGTCATCGTCGCGGGGGTGCTCGCGGTGCTGGCCGGGCTGGTCGTGCAGCGCACGACGTTCGGCCGGCACCTGGTCGCGACCGGCGGCAACCGCGCCGCGAGCACCCTGGCCGGGCTGCCGGTGAAGCGGGTGCTCATCAGCGTCTACGTGATCTCCGGGGCACTGGCCGCGGTGGCCGGCGTGCTGGCGACGTCCCGGCTGGGCGCCAGCGACCCGAGTGACGTCGGCCTGCTCATGGAGCTGTCCGCGATCACCGCGGTGGTCGTCGGCGGCACGCCGCTGACCGGCGGCCGGGTCCGCGTGCTCGGCACCGTGTTCGGCGCGCTGCTCATGCAGCTCGTGCAAGCCACCCTGATCAAGCACAACCTGCCGGACTCCACCGCGCAGATGGTCCAGGCGGCCATCATCGTCGTCGCGGTCTACGTCGCGCGCGAGCGGAGCAGCCGATGACGGCCACCACCAGCCAGACGAACGCCCGGAACGCGGCGTTCGCCGGTGTCCTGCAGCGCCAGGGCGCGGCCGTCGTGCTCGTGCTCGGCATCTTCGCCTCCTGGTTCGCGTTCCCGCACTTCGGCACCGCGGACAACCTGCGCAGCCTGGTGCTGCAGGGTTCGTTCCTCGCGGTGATCGCGCTCGGCATGACGTTCGTGATCATCTCCGGCGGCATCGACCTGTCGGTCGGCTCGAACTACGCGCTCGGCGGTGTCCTCGCCGCGTACGGCGCGCAGTACGGGCTGTTCGTGGCGATCCTGCTGCCGCTGGTCGTGTGCTCCGGGATCGGGCTGATCAACGGCCTGCTCATCGCACGCACCGGGCTGGCGCCGTTCATCGTCACGCTGGCGACGCTGCTGTTCGCCCGCGGCCTGCTGCTGGCACTGACGTCCGAGGGCGCGACGACGTACAAAGTGGACCCGGGCTCGGCGTTCCTCTGGCTCGGGCAGGGCACGATCTTCGGCGTCGGCGTGCCGGTGTACCTGACGCTCGTCCTGTTCGCGCTCGGCGGGTTGCTGCTGCGCCGCACCCGGTTCGGGCAGTCGGTGTTCGCCATCGGCGGCGCCGAGCAGTCCGCGCTGCTGATGGGCCTTCCGGTGGCCCGCACCAAGATCAGCCTCTACACCCTCAGCGGCGCGCTCGCCGGGTTCGCCGGCGTCCTCACCGCCGCATACCTGCAGTCCGGCGTCACGGTGATCGGCGTCGGCACCGAGCTCGACGCGATCTCCGTCGTCGTCATCGGCGGCACGCTGCTCACCGGCGGCGCCGGGACGATCATCGGCACCCTCGTCGGCGTGCTGCTGCGCACGCTGATCCAGAACGTCATCAACCAGATCGGCACCCTCGACTCCAACTACCAGACGGTGGTGAGCGGGGCCTTCCTGCTCGTCGTCGTGGTGATCCAGCGCCTGCTGGCGCGTTCCCGAACCCGCTGAGCCCCGTCCCCCCACAGGAGGTCTCAACGATGTTCCGCCCTGCCCGAAAATCCCGGAGATGGCTGACCGCCGCCGCGGCGTTCGCCGTCGCGGCGTTCGCCGTCGCGGTAGCCGGCCTCGGCACCGCACCCGCCGCGAGCGCCGCGCCCGCGCCACAGTGGCAGCGGCTGACTCCCCCGCTGTCCACGCCGTGGACTAAGGACGTCTCGCCGTCGAACGCCCTCCCCGACTACCCGCGGCCACAGCTGACCCGCGACAGGTGGCAGAACCTCAACGGCGTCTGGGAGTTCGCCAAGGCGACCCCGGGTGAGGCCGCGCCGGTCGGGAAGACGCTCGGCGAGCGGATCCTCGTGCCGTACCCGGTCGAGTCCGCGCTGTCCGGAATCATGCGCCACGAGACGAACATGTGGTACCGCCACACATTCGAGGTCCCCAAGAACTGGCAGATCGGCAAGGGTCAGCGGCTTCAGCTGCACTTCCAGGCCGTCGACTACGACACCACGGTCATCGTCAACGGCAAGACCGTCGGCCGCCACACCGGCGGCTACGACGCGTGGTCCGTCGACGTCACCGACGCGCTGACCACCGCCAAGACCCAGGAGCTCGTCGTCGGTGTCGCCGACCCGAACGACCAGGGCGGGCAGCCGATCGGCAAGCAGCGCCAGCCCGGTGACGGCATCTTCTACACCCCGTCCTCCGGCATCTGGCAGACCGTGTGGATGGAGCCGGTGGCCTCGGCGCACATCGACCGGCTCGACATCACCCCGGACGTCGCGAGTGGGTCGGTCACGGTGAACGCCGTGGTCGGCGGGCCGGTGAAGCAGCGCGTCGAAGCCGTCGCCTACGACCACGGCCGCCCGGTCGGGCGGGTCAGCGGGGACGCGAACAAGCCGTTGAAGCTCAAGGTGGACCGGCCGCACCTGTGGTCGCCGGACGACCCGTTCCTGTACGACCTGCGCGTCAAGCTGTCGGGCGGCGACGAAGTCGGTTCGTACTTCGGCATCCGGTCGATCAGCGTCGGCAAGACCGCCGACGGCAAGCAGCGGATGCTGCTCAACGGCAAGTTCGTCATGCAGGTCGGCCCGCTCGACCAGGGCTTCTGGCCGGACGGCATCTACACCGCGCCGACCGACGCGGCGCTGAAGTTCGACCTGCAGCAGGAGAAGGCGCTCGGTTTCAACATGGTGCGCAAGCACATCAAGGTCGAGCCGGACCGCTGGTACTACTACGCCGACAAGCTCGGGCTGATGGTGTGGCAGGACATGCCGGCGATGAAGGACGACGTCGAGCCGTCGGCGGCCTCGCGCGTCAACTACGAGTCCGAGATGAAGCGGATGATCGACCAGCACCGCAGCTTCCCGTCGATCGTCACGTGGGTGCCGTTCAACGAGGGCTGGGGCGACTACGAGGTCGGCCGCATCGCCGACGAGGTCAAGTCCTGGGACCCGTCGCGGCTGGTGAACGCCGAATCCGGCGTCAACTGCTGCCGGTCCGAACCGGACAGCGGCAAGGGTGACATCTACGACGACCACACCTACACCGGTCCCGGAACGCCGTTGCAAACCGGAACGCGTGCAGCCGTCGACGGCGAGTACGGCGGGCTCGGCCTCAAGGTCGCCGGGCACGAGTTCGACCCGGCGGGCAGCTTCGCCTACGAGATGGAGCCCGACAGCGCGACGCTGACCCGGCGCTACGGCGAGCTCCAGCAGCGCCTGCTGCTGGTCGCCCAGCGGTGCGGCGTCTCGGCCGGCGTCTACACGCAGACCACCGACGTCGAGAAGGAGGTCAACGGCTTCTTCACCTACGACCGGCAGGTGAAGAAGATGGACTTCGCGGCGGTCCGCGCGGCGAACCTCGCGGTGATCAAGGGCGCCACCGGCGCCCCGGTCACCTCCGGACCTTCGGTCCCCGCAGGAACGCCGGGCATCGACGGCATCGCGGCGTACCCGTTCGACGAGAACACGGGCACGGTGGCCGCGGACGCGGTCGGCGACCACGACGCAACGCTCGTCGGCGGCGCGTCCTGGACCGAGGGCAAGAGCGGTTCGGCCCTGGCCGTCAACGGTTCCGGCCAGTTCGCCGACACCGGCGCGTCCCTGGTGAACACCGAAGGCAGCTACAGCGCGGCGGCGTGGGTGAAGTTCAACGCCGTGGGTGACGGCTTCCAGACCGTGGTGAGCCAGGACGGCGACAACACCAGCGCGTTCTTCCTGCAGTACTCGGGCCAGGACCACCGACTGGCGATGAGCTTCGTCGGCACGCGGGCCCTGGCGCCCACGGCTCCGGAAGCGAACCGCTGGTACCACGTCGTCGGCGTCCGTGACGCGGCTGCGGGAACGCTGAAGCTGTACGTGGACGGCCAGCTGGCGGCGACGAAGAGCGTCTGTCTCGGCGACGCGTCGACGGGCCACACGGTGATCGGCCGCGGCAAGTACGGCGGCGGCCCGGTGGACTACCTCAACGGGGCGGTCGACCAGGTGCACGTCTACGACCGGGCGTTGTCCGACGCGGACGTGAGCGCGTTGTATTCGAGCGGCAAGTAAGGCACTCCCGGATCCGGGGAGGCCGGTTTTCCGGCCTCCCCGGATTTTTTGTTCCCCCGCCCCAACCGTCCGCCGCCTTCGCGCGTGTAGGGACCGGAAGCCGCCGTCCCCGGCGGCTCAGGGGAGGAAACAGGGGGTGAGCCCGTTGGGCTCCACAAGATCGGCCCGGCTCGCGAGAGCGGGCCTCCTGGCCGTGACGACCGCGCTGCTGGCCGCGGGGACGGCCGTCCCGGCCGCCGCGACCGGCAGCACGTACGTCGAGTCGTCATCGTGGTCCTACATCGACTCGGCCCAGCCGAAGACGAGCTTCGTGAACCCGGCCGGTGACGCGCCGGTCGGGGCACACGTCACGCCGGACGGCCGCAAGCACGTGTCGAAATCCTACTTCACGTTCGACCTCACCGGCCTGCGCGGCGCGAAGATCGTGTCCGCGCAGCTGTGGGGCCGGGAAACCGCGGTCACCGACTGCTCGGCGGCGCGGGGCACCGAGCTCTGGGTGACCGCACCGGTGACGAAGCCGCCGACGTGGGAGAAGCAGCCCGCCGAGCTGGCCCGGATCTCCGGGCCGGGCACCGTCTACGGCTGCCCGTCGGACTACCTCGGCTGGGATCCCGCGACGGTGCTCCAGCAGGCGATCGACGCCGGCCGTGACTCGCTGACCGTTGTGCTGCGCCTGCCGGACGGCCAGCAGCACAACCCGCGCTTCGGCCGCACTCACCTGCCGAAGCTGACCATCAACACCGAAAAGAACCAGGCGCCCGGCGTCCCCCACCAGCTGTCCACGGACCGCCGCGCCTGCGCGGAAAACCCGGTCGTCGGGCTGGGTGACACGCGGCTCGAAGCCGTCGTGGACGATCCGGACGACACCTTCGTCGACGCGGAGTTCGCGTGGTGGCCGGTCGCCCACCCCGATCAGCGGCAAACGCAGCCCCTCGGCGTCCTGACGGGTCAGCCGTTCTGGTTCGACCTGGGCCAGGATCGGCTCGCCGACGGTGTCACCTACGACTGGCAGGTCCGCGCGACGGACGACCGGGCGACCGGGCCGTGGAGCGGGACCTGCCGGTTCAGCACCGACTTCACCCCGCCGGCAACCGGGCCCCTGGTCACTTCGGCCGACTACCCCGGTGAGCAGCACCCCGCGGGCGGCATCGGCGAACCCGGCGTGTTCACGTTCGACGCCCAGGGCGACCCGGACGTCGTCCGCTTCGCCGTCGGCGAGTCCGTCCCGCCCGTCTACGTCGAGGCCGACCGGCCCGGCGGCACGGCGACCTACCTGTTCACCCCCAGGTCCAGCGGCATCAACCGGCTGGTGGTGCACGGCATCGACGCGGGCGGCAACTTCTCACCCGTCACGTACTACCGGTTCTGGGTGGACCGCAACGGCCCGTCGATGACCTGCGCCTCGCCGCAGGCGTTCCTCGGTGAGCCGCGCCGGTGCACGTTCAGCCCGCACCCGGGCGACGCCGCCACGGAGTACCTCTACAAGATCGACAACGGACCCGAGGTCACCGTGCCCGCCGGACCGGACGGCACCGCGACGATCACCGTCACGCCCACCGACGCCACCAAGCGCTACGACGTCGCCGTGCGGGCGCGGCTGACCAACGGGAACCTGTCGGGCAGTGCCACCAGCCAGATCCCGATGGACCGCGGCCTGCCCGCCGTCGACGTGCCGGCCGGGTTGATGGTCGGCCGGCCCGCGGTCTTCACGCTGCACGCGACGCTGCCGGGTTCCACCTCCTTCACCTACGACTGGGACTCGGGCACAGCCGCCACGGTCCCGGTGGGACCGGACGGCACCGCCCAGGTCACGGTCGTCCCGGACACCGCCGGTCAGCACTGGTTCCACGCACGCACGACGACGGCGGCCGGGCTGGTGTCCGGGACGAACGCGGTCGACGTCCAGGCCGCCACGAACGGGCCCACGATGGCGAGCGCGGAGTACCCGGAGGCCGCGGAAGGCTCCTACGTCACCACCCCGGGCACCTTCACGTTCACCTCGCCGGTCCCGGGCGCGGTGAGCTACACCTACCGCCCCGGCGGCACGAACCCGGTCACCGTGCCCGCGGGCCCGGACGGGACGGCGAGCGCCGTCCTGACGCCGCTCACCCTCGGCTGGCAGTTCCTGGAGGCGACCACGACGTTCGCCGACGGGACGGTCTCGGCGTCCTCGTACTACTACTATTCCGCCCGCTCCGCGGCTCCGCCGCTCACCTGTGACGTGAACGGGAACCTGCGGCCCGGTCAGGTGGTCCACTGCACGCTGACGCCGGTGCAGCCGGGTCTCGCGTCGTACGGCTACGTCGTGGACTCCGGTCCGGAGGCGACGGTCCAGCCGGACGCCGACGGCGCGGGGGCGTTCGAGTTCACGGTTCCGGCGGACCGGACGCAGTACGTGCTGCCGGTGCAGGCCTGGAGCGCCAACGCGGCCGGGCAGCGCACCGATCCGTCCTACACCTCGTTCTGGGTGGACGAAACCACGGCGGTCCGCGGCACGAAGGCCGTCTGACGCAGTTCGCGTGCCGGCCACCGCGGCTGCCCGCCGCGGTGGCCGTCACCGCTTGCCCTGGAGCGCGCTCCAGCCCTTAACGTCGAAGCCATGACTGAAGATCGCTTCGAGCGTGGCCTCAAGACCCTGACCGAGATCGACGGCGAGAGCGGCCAACGTGTCATCGACAACCTCGCCGACATCTCTCCGGCGCTGGCCGACGCCGTCGTGTCGTGGGGGTTCGGCGAGATCTACTCCCGGCCCGGGCTGGCGCCGCGCGACCGGCAGCTCGTCACGCTCGGCATGCTCACCGCGCTCGGCGGGTGCGAGCCGCAGCTGGAGGTGCACGTCAACGCGTCGCTCAACGTCGGGCTCACGCCGGCCGAGATCGTCGAGGCGCTCCTGCACTCCGCCGTCTACTGTGGATTCCCGAAGGCGTTGAACGCGACCTTCACGGCGAAGAAGGTCTTCGGTGAGCGCGGGCTGCTGCCGGTGACCGGGGACTGAGGTGGGCTCGTGCGGGTGATCCTGTTCGGCGCGACCGGCATGGTCGGGCAAGGCGTGCTGCGGGAGTGCCTGCTCGACGAGCGGGTCGAGGCGGTGCTGGTGGTCGGCCGGTCGCCGGTCGGCGCCGGCCACCCGAAGCTGACCGAGATCGTCGAGAAGGACCTCTTCGCGCTCGAGCCGATCACCGGCTACGACGCCTGCTTCTTCTGCCTCGGCGTGTCTTCGGTGGGGGTCGCACCGGAAGAGTACGAGCGGATCACCTACCAGCTCACCCTTTCGGTGGCCCGAAAGCTGCCCGAGAACACCACGTTCGTGTACGTCTCGGGCCAGGGCACCGACAGCACCGAACGCGGCCGCGTCCGCTGGGCCCGGGTCAAGGGCGCGACGGAGAACGCGCTTGCGAAGCTGCCGCTGCGGACGTTCGCCTTCCGCCCCGGCTACATCCAGCCGCTGCACGGGATCACGTCGAAGACCACCTTGTACCGCACGCTCTACCGCGTCGTGATGCCGCTGTACCCGGTGTTGCGGCGGGCCTTCCCGCGCATGGTGACCACCACCGAGGACATCGGCCGCGCGATGATCGCGGTGGCCGCGGACGGCTACCGGAAGCCCGTCCTGGAGAACACCGACATCACCGCCGCCGCGCGACCAGCCCGGCCAGCAGGTTCGTGAGGCCCTCGGCCAGCGCGGTCGCGAACGCCGGCGCCCCGCCCAGCTCGGCCGCCGCCACCGCGACCGCCTCGGTCGGGTTGGCGAACGGCCACGCCCCCGACACCAGGACCACCACGCCGAGCGCGAAGTGACGAGCGCCCTCGGGTGACAGCTCCGGCACCCGGACCCGGACGAGCGAGCCCAGCCGCTCGGTGTTCGCCGCCGCGCGGGTCTTGAAGTCGCGGGCGAACTCCACCGGGATGTTGCGCTCCAGCACCGGCGCCATCGCGCTGACCAGCTCGCACAGCAACCGCCGCGAGGCGAGCGTCGTCGCGATCACCCCGGCGACACGCTCCTCACGCGCGAAGCCCGGGTCCGCGGGTTCCGGGCCGCCGAGGGTCTCCGCCAGGTCGTCGAGCCAGTCCGCCCACTCGCCGTCGAGGACCTCGAGGAAAACCGCCTCGCGGCTGTCGAAGTACCGGAGCACGTTGGACTTCGCGAGTCCGACCTGGCAGCTGAGCTCCCGCAGGCTGATGTCGGCGACCGGACGCTCGGCCAGCAGCCCCCGCGCGGCGGCGAGGATCGCGGTGCGCCGCGCCTCGATCTGCTCCGGCCGGCGGGCGCGCTGGAATCCGGCGCTCATGGCGCCGAGGTTACCGGTCGGTCGCCGCGGTCTGCGCCCGGCGCGACTTCACCCGCCGATAGCTCCAGATCAGCAGCGCGAACAGGATCACCGACGACAGGATCAGGCTCGACCCGGTGCTCCAGCCGGCGAACGGCAGCGACTTCACCGTGCCCCAGACGATCCCCGCAGCCAACAGCGCCAGCCCGGCCAGCACCGAGCCGGCGATCCGCAGCGGCGAGGACACGCTGTCCTCGGCCGCCTTCATCGCCCGCTCCTGGACCGGGTCGACGTACCGCTCGAGCGCCGGGAACTCCGACGCGAGCAGCAGCAGCCCGGCGAGCACCAGCAGCAGGCCGGGGCCGGGCAGCACGAGCAGCGCCACCCCGACCACCAGCAGGATCACCCCCGCGACCGTGATCAGGATCCGCTTCGCCTGTTTGCCGATCCCCACGCGACCACTCCCGTCGTTTCGCCCGATTCTTCCCGTCGGGGCCGGGTCGTGCCACTCACGACCGCGCGTACCCGCGCGATGACCACCACTAACGCGCACAGCGTGGCGAATCCGAGCCAGGCCACGACGCCCGGCCAGACGTGGAGGATCTGCCCGAACGTCCCCTGGCGGCCCGCGAAGACGACGCTCATCAGGTCCGGCAGGAACACCAGGACCAGACCGGGCAGCAGGCACGGCAGCAGCCGGAGCGTCACCGGCCCCCAGCCGCCGCGGCGGGCGGCCCACCGTCGTGCGTGGACGACACCGAGCACGGCGAGCAGCAGCGAAAGCAGCATCAGCCCGGCGAGCACCCGGTCCGCGACCACGCCGGCCGGCAGCGCGAGCTCCGGCGAACCGCCCTGGACCAGCGCGGCGAGGCCCTGCGCCAGCGTGTCGGCGTCGTTGTCCAGGGCCAGCCCGGTGGTGGCGAGCACCACGATGCCGTAGCCGTCCGGCAGCAGGATCTGCGCGGCGGTGTGGCTGAACCACTCGCCGTTGTGGGACAGCTGACCCGGGCGGTAGGTCCCCCAGCCGAACGCGTAGTCGCGGCCGGGCGCCGGGGTGTGCGCCAGTGCGACCGACGACGGCGAGAGCGCGCCACTGCCGTCGCGCTGGGCGACCAGCCACCGCGCCAGGTCGTCCGCGGTGCTCAGCACACCGTGGCTGCCGCCGGTGAACCAGTCCGGCTCGGTCACCGGGACCGCGAACCCGAACGCCCGCACGTACCCCGGTGAGAGGTCCGCGGGCGGCTCCTCCACGGTGCTGCTCGACGTCATCCCGAGCGGCCCGAACAGCCGGGTCCGCAGGTACTCCGCAAACGGCTGACCGGCGACGACCTCGACGATCCGGGCCGCCACCTCGTAGTTCGGGTTGTGGTAGTGGAACTTCGCACCCGGCTCGTCGGCGAGCCCCGCGTCGCGCAGCCGCTCGACGGCTCCGGCGAGGGTGTGCGGCTGCGGCAGCTTCAGGTCGGGGAACGCCGAGTCGGCCATCCCGGACGTCTGGTCCAGCAGCATCCGGACGGTGATCCGCGCGCCGCGCGGGTCGGCGAGCCGGAACTCCGGCAGATGACGCGTCACCGGATCGTCGAGCCCGATCCGGCCGGCCTCGGCGAGCTGCAGCACCGCGAACGCCGTCATGGACTTGCTCAGCGACGCGATCGGCAGCCGGGTCGACGCGGTGATCGGCGCGCCCGCCGCGTCGTGGCCGTAACCGGCGACGCGGACGACGTCGCCGCCGTGGGTGACGGCGACCGCGGCGCCGGGCAGGCCGGTGTGGTCGAGGTAGGCGCGGACGTACCCGTCGACGTCGGGGGCCGGCGCCGCGGCGGCCGGGGTCGCGGTCCCGAGCAGCAGGGCGGCGAGCACGAGGAAGAGCCTGGTCATGCGGGTCAACGTAGGCAGCGCGGGGGTGCGGTGACTGCTGCCGGAGGACGGGACCGGCCCCCTACTTTCGGCAGCTCTTGACGCGTGGTTCACATCCGACCTATAGTCAACGAATCGGTTGATAAACAGATTGGTTGACAAAATGGACGACGAGGCGCTCGACCGGGCGTTCACCGCGCTCGGCGACCCGGTGCGCCGGGCGATCGTCGCCCGGCTGTCCCGCGGCGAAGCGACGGTCAACGAGCTGGCCGAGCCCTTCGCCATCACCAAGCAGGCGATCTCCCGGCACATCCAGGTGCTGGAACAGGCCGGGCTGATCACGCGCAGCCGGGACGGCCAGCGCCGGCCGTGCCACCTCGTGCCGGCCGCCCTGGAAGCGCTGACCAGCTGGATCGACACCTACCGGCTGGCCACCGAAGCCGGCTACCGGCGGCTCGACGCCGTCCTCGACACCTTCAAGGAGCAGCCATGACCGGCACCACGATCACCGCGCAGCCCGGCACCCCGTTCATCACCGTCACGCGCGAGTTCGCCGCGCCGCGGGCCGCCGTGTTCCACGCCCACACCGAGCCCGACCTGGTCAAGCAGTGGCTCGGCCCGCGCGGCCTGGAGATGGAGATCCTCGAGTTCGACGCCCGATCCGGCGGCGGTTACCACTACGTCCACCGCGACGACCGGGGCGAGTACCGCTTCCGCGGCGTCTTCCACCGCGTCGACGACGGCGAGCGGATCATCCAGACCTTCGAGTACGAAGGCGCGCCCGGCGACGTCTGCCTCGAGACGATGACGTTCACCGACCTCGGCGCCGGCCGGACCCGGCTGGAGGGGCACTCGGTGTTCCCGTCCGTCGAAGCCCGCGACGCGGCCGTCGAGAGCGGCATGGAACACGGCATCGTCGAGGGGTACGAGCGCCTCGACGAGGTCCTCGGGAAGGAGGGCTGACGTGTCCACGGTGATGGCGAGCTTCTGCATGTCGCTCGACGGGTTCGTGGCGCGGCCCGACAACAGCGTCGGGCCGCTCTTCGACTGGTACAACGGCGGCGACGTCGAGGTGCCGATGGTCGGCTACCCGATCACGTTCCACGTCGCCGAAGCGAGCGCTGGCTACCTGAAGCGGCACCTGGCCCAGGCCGGGCACGGCGCGTTCGTCTGCGGCCGCCGCGTGTTCGACCACACCCACGGCTGGGGCGGCAACCCACCCGGCGGCGGCCGGGCGTTCGTCGTCACCCACCGCCCGGCGCCGGACTGGTCCGCCGAAAACCTGGCGCCGTTCACGTTCTGCGCGGACGTCGCGAGCGCGATCGAGCGGGCGAAGGCGGCCGGCGACGGCAACGTGGGCGTCTCCGGCCCGTCGATCGCCCGGCAGTGCCTGGCCCTGGGCCTGCTCGACGAGCTGAAGATCGACCTGGTGCCGGTGTTCCTCGGCGAGGGCGTGCGCTACTTCGAGCACGTCGACGCCGGGAAGGCCGAGCTGGAGCGCGTCGAGGTCGTCGCGGGGGACGGTGTCACGCACCTGAGCTACCGGGTGCACTACCGGTCCTGAGTGGACACTTCCGCCAGCAGCTGGTCGAAGGGGACGAAGTCCGGCTCGGCGGCCACAGCCACCCGCCCGGCCGCCAGCGCGGCCAGTTCACCGCCGGCCTTCTCGATCCGCCGTTGCAGCGCCCCCTCCCCATTGCCCCAGTCCGACGAAGCCGCGTACACGCCCGTCGCGACCGGATCCGCCTTCAGGTATCCGAACAACGGCCGCAGCTGGTAGTCGAGCACCAGCGAGTGCCGTTCGGTGCCGCCGGTCGCGCCGAGCAGCACCGGCTTGCCCACCAGCGAGTCCGCGTCGAGCACGTCGAAGAAGGACTTGAACAGGCCGCTGTAGCCGGCCGTGAACACCGGCGTCACCACGATCAGCGCGTCGGCCCCGGTCACCGTCTCGATGGCCGTCCGCAGCGCCGGGCTCGGGAAGCCGGTCAGCAGGTTCTTCGTCACGTCCAGCGCGATGTCGCGCAGCTCGACGACGTCCACCGAGACCGGCGACCCGGCCGCGGCGACGGTCGCCGCGGCCAGCCGGTCGGCCAGCAGCCGGGTCGAGGACGGGACCGACAGCCCCGCCGTCACCACCGCGAGCTTCATGCTTCACTCCCGACGAGAGCAGCGGACTTGAGGGATTCGTGGGTCGGCGCGTCCGGCACGTGCGCCGGGCGCAGCGCGTCGAGCTCCTTGCGCAGCACCGGGACGACGTGCTCGCCGAGCAGGTCGAGCTGCTCGAGGACGACCTTGAGCGGCAGGCCGGCGTGGTCCATCAGGAACAGCTGGCGCTGGTAGTCGCCGAAGTGCTCGCGGAAGGTCAGCGTCTTGTCGATGACCTCCTGCGGGCTGCCGACGGTCAGCGGCGTCTGCTCGGTGAACTCCTCCAGCGACGGGCCGTGCCCGTACACCGGCGCGTTGTCGAAGTACGGCCGGAACTCGTTCCAGGCGTCCTGCGACTTCGGCCGGATGAACGCCTGGCCGCCGAGACCGACGATGGCCTGGTCCGCCTGGCCGTGGCCGTAGTGCTCGAAGCGCTGGCGGTAGAACGCGATCAGCTGCTGGAAGTGCTCCTTCGGCCAGAAGATGTGGTTGGCGAAGAAGCCGTCACCGTAGAACGCGGCCTGCTCGGCGATCTCCGGGCTGCGGATGGAGCCGTGCCAGACGAACGGCGGAACGTCGTCGAGCGGGCGCGGCGTCGACGTGAAGCCCTGCAGCGGCGTGCGGAACTTGCCCTGCCAGTCGACGACGTCCTCGCGCCAGAGCTGCCGCAGCAGCGCGTACTTCTCGATGGCCAGCGGGATGCCCTGCCGGATGTCCTCGCCGAACCACGGGTAGACCGGGCCGGTGTTGCCGCGGCCCATCATGAGGTCGACGCGGCCGTCGGCGAGGTGCTGCAGCATCGCGAAGTCCTCGGCGATCTTCACCGGGTCGTTCGTGGTGATCAGCGTCGTCGACGTCGAGAGGATGATCTTGGACGTCCGGGCCGCGATGTGCCCGAGCATCGTCGTCGGGGACGACGGCACGAAGGGCGGGTTGTGGTGCTCGCCCGTCGCGAAGACGTCGAGCCCGACCTCCTCGGCCTTGAGCGCGATCCGGACCATCGCCTTGATCCGCTCGTGTTCCGTCGGTGTGGTGCCGTTCGTGGGATCGGTCGTGACGTCGCCCACCGTGAAGATTCCGAACTGCATGACCTGACTCCCTTCGCGAGCCCATCTTACATGCGCGTTCAACTACTTCCAAGCAAGAGATATTCCGGCCGTCAGGCCCCCGAGGGGTACCAAGTAAGGTCAAGGGCATGGACGCGGAGCTCGGTCGGCTGGGTCTGGCAGAACGTTCGGTACGACTTCTCACGGGCCGCGACATCTGGGCCTCGATCACCCCACTGCTCGCCCCACGCCGGAACCTGGTGGCCGCCTTCGGCCACGTCGGTCCCGGCGCGGCGGCGCTGCTGCCGCTGGAACCCGGCGACACGGTGATCACGGACGCGAGCCTGGACACGGTGCTGTCCGGGGCGACGAGTCCGCACGCCCTGTTGCACTGGGTGAAGGCGGGCGTGCTCGTGCACTCGCTGCGCGGGCTCAACGCGAAGCTGGTGATCGCCGAGGACGACCCGTCGTTCGTCGTGGTCGGCTCGGCCGACGTCACTGCCGCGGGCCCGCGGCAACTGTTCGAAGCAGTCACCGTCTCGCACGAGAAGCAGACGGTCGAGGAGGCGCAGGAAGCCTGGCTCGAGTGGTGCGACCTGGCGGGGCCCGCGCTGACCGCGGGTGACCTGGAGCCGCTCCTGGAGCAGTACGGCGCCGGCAAGCCGGTCACCGCGCCACGCCCGGCCGTGACCCGGCCCGCCACACCCGCCCGGCCGGTCGTCACCAGCCGGCCGGCGACGCCGGTGCGGCCTGCGGTGGTCACGCCTCCCCCGTCGCCGGTCCGGCCCGCCGAGACGCCGGTCCGCCCGGCCGCGCCTGCCGTGTCACCGGTTCGCCCGGCCGTCGCCGAGGCGGCACCGCCGGCCCCGGTCGAGCCGGTGGCCACTGAACACTCGGACCGCGAAGAAGCCCCGGCGGACACCGCCGTCACCCCCGCCGAGACCCCGGAACCGGTTGCGGCACCGGCCGAAACCGAAGCCGGCGACACGCCCGACGTGCCCCGGCCGAACTGGCCGCGTCCGGCCGAGCTGTACCTCGTCAGCCTCGTCGAAGGCGGCGAGCCGTCGGCCGAGGCGGAGTACCGGCTCGAAGAGCTGACCCGCGAGTACACCCACCCGGGCGAGAACGGCGAATCGCCGTTCCGCGTCGAGCTGTTCTGGGCCGACGACGGCCAGGGCCAGGACCCGCCGCGCACGCTCCGCCCGGGCGTGCACGTGATCCGCGTCTACAGCCAGAAACAGGGCCGGGCCCTGGTCGGCTCGCGGACCGAACCCCCCGGTCTCGTGCTGCAGGCGTACACCGACGAGTTCGCCTACCCGCGCCGCACGTACTGCTATCTCCTGACCCGGGAGACGGCGGCGAAACCGGCGTTCGGGGAGCTCCGCAAGGGCCTCGCCACGATCGGCGAGAAGCCGAACTTCCGGAACAGCTTCCAGGTCCCGCGGAAGATCGAAGCCCTGCTGGGCCTGTGGCCCGACCTGGGCTACGACCCCCGCTAGCGGGCGGCGCGCGCCACTCCGGGACAGGGAGCGCGCGGAAGTTGTCGGGGCAGGCGGATATCCTGCAGTACGGTGCAGGCCGAGTCCGCACCTCACTGACCTTTCGCGAGCCACGATCCGGGAGAACGACCCTGTGACTGCCGAGACCTTGTACGGGGCCGACGACCTCACCCATCTCGAGGGTCTCGAAGCCGTCCGCAAACGCCCCGGGATGTACATCGGCTCCACCGACAGCCGTGGTATCAACCACCTCTTCTCCGAAGTGGTGGACAACTCCACGGACGAAGGTGTCGCCGGCCACGCGACGAAGATCGTCGTCACCCTGCACGCCGACAGCAGCGTCCAGGTGGACGACGACGGCCGCGGCATCCCCACCGGGACGCACGCCAAGTCCGGTTTGTCCGGCGTCGAGCTGGTCCTGACCCGGTTGCACGCCGGCGGCAAGTTCGGCGGCTCGGGTTACAAGACCTCCGGCGGCCTGCACGGTGTCGGCGCTTCGGCGGTCAACGCGCTGTCGCACCGCTTCGACGTCACGGTGAAGCAAGAGGGCAAGGTCCACCAGATGTCGTTCAAACACGGCGTCCCCGGCACCTTCGACGCGCCCGGCCCGAAGGCGAAGTTCACCCGCCGCTCCGGGCTGAACCTCGTCGGCAAGATGAAGCGCGGCGAGCGCAGCGGCACCTCGATCCGCTACTGGTACGACTCGCGGTACTTCGAGTCCGGCGCGGCGCTGGACGTCGAGGGCGTGCGCGCGAAGATGCGCAACACCGCGTTCCTGGTCCCGGGCGTCACGTACGTGCTGCGTACGGCGATCGAAGACACCATCAACGAAGAGACCTTCCACTTCCCGCACGGCCTGGTCGACATGGTCGACTTCCTCACGCCGTCGGGCGAGAAGCCGGTCTGCGGCACGCTGCTGATCACCGGCGAGGGCACGTACAAGGAGAACGCGGCGGACGCGGCGGGCGTCATGCAGTCCAATGTGGAGCGTCGCGCGGAGATCGAGGTGGCGCTGCGCTGGGGCACCGGCTACGAGCGCACGGTGGAGTGCTTCACCAACACGATCCGCAACGTCCACGGCGGCACGCACCGCCGTGGGTTCGACCGCGCGATGGCAAAGGCGTTGCAGGACGCCATCTCCAAGACCCGCGGGCTGCTCAAGCCCAAGGAGGACATGCCGACGATCGAGGACGTCCTCGAGGGCATGACCGCGGTGATCCACGTCCGGCTGCCGGAGCCGCAGTTCACGTCGCAGACGAAGGACGAGCTGTCCACCGCCGGTGTCACCCGGGTCATCCAGGGCATCGTCGACAAGCACGTCAAGGCCTGGACCGAGGACCGCAAGACCAAGTCCGAGGCGAAGGTCGTGCTGCAGAAGGTGGTCGACGCCTCCCGCGTCCGGCTCACCCAGAAGCAGCAGAAGGACGCAGCCCGGCGCAAGACCGCCCTCGAAGGCGCGGCGATGCCGCCGAAACTGGTCGACTGCCGCACCACCGGCGTCTCCCGCAGCGAGCTGTTCCTGGTCGAGGGTGACAGCGCGCTGGGGTCGGCGCGCATGGCGCGCGTGTCGGAGTACCAGGCGCTGCTGCCGCTGCGGGGCAAGATCCTGAACGTCCAGAAGGCGTCGCTCGGCGACACGCTGAAGAACGCGGAAATCGCGTCGATCGTGCAGGTCCTGGGCGCGGGCACCGGCCGCACGTTCGACCTGACGACGATGCGCTACGGCCGCGTCATCCTGATGGCGGACGCGGACGTCGACGGCTCGCACATCCGGACGTTGCTGATCACGCTGTTCGCGAAGTACATGCGCCCGGTGATCGAGGACGGCCGGCTGTACGCGGCGATGCCGCCGTTGCACAAGCTCGTCACCAAGGGCCGCAACCCGGAAACGCACTTCACGTACACGCAGCAGGAGATGGAGTCCAAGTACGCGGAGCTGGAGCGGGCGGGCAAGAGCATCGTCACCCCGGTGCCGCGGTTCAAGGGCCTCGGCGAGATGGACGCCGACGAGCTGTGGGACACCACCATGAACCCGGCCAGCCGCTCGGTCCGCCGGATCACCATGGACGACGCCGAGGCCGCCGAGAGTGCGCTGGAGCTGCTGATGGGTGAGAAGGTCGAGCCCCGGCGGAACTGGCTGGTCGCCTCCTCGGACCGGATCGACCGCGACGCCATCGACGCTTGATTTTTTCGTAGCTACCAAGGAGTTCTGCCGTGGCACGCCGCAAGGGCCCCACCACCAAGGTCGATCCCAGCGCGTTCGACTCCGCCGGGGCGAACGTCTTCGACAACTCGCTGAAGACCGAGATCGAGGATTCGTACCTGGAGTACGCGTATTCGGTCATCCACTCGCGCGCCCTCCCGGACGCGCGGGACGGGCTGAAGCCGGTGCACCGCCGGATCCTCTTTTCCATGCACGAGCAGGGTTACCGGCCCACGCACGCGTATGTGAAGTCGTCCCGCGTCGTCGGTGACTGCTTCGTCCGCGGCGCGTTGGTGTCGACCCCGGACGGACTACGTCCGATCGAAGAGATCAAGATCGGCGAGCAGGTCCTCGACAGCCGGGGCCGAGCCGTTCCGGTCACCGAGGTCTACGAGAACCCGGTGTCCGAACTCGTTCGGATCACGTGGTCGAACGGGCACACCATGCTCGTCACGCCCGGCCAGCGGTTCCGGACCGTGGCCGAAGACTCGACGCTGACCTGGACCGACGCCCGTGACCTCACCGGGCGGCTGACCGTCGCCTACGGGAACGCCCGCCGGGACGAGCGGCCGGCGGGCGGCGATCGTTACGCCTACCTCCTCGGCCTGATCACCGCCGAGGGCTTCGCGGTCGACCGGAACCGCGACGCGGACGGCCGGGTCCGGATCCACATGTGCGACGTCGAGCCGCTCGACGCGGTGTACGAATGGGCGACGGCCAACGGTCTCGGTGTTTCCCGCGGAGTTCGCGCCGCGGCGAAGCCGGAATGGCGCGACCAGCACATCCTCACCTTCTCCCGCCACGATGGTCTGCTCGCGGCCGGGAGCCCGCTCAGCGACGCGAAAGCCGTTCCGGCGGAAGTCCTCGCGAACCGGTCCTCGTGGGCGCCGTTCCTCGCCGGAATCTTCGACGGTGACGGTTACATCCGCAAGAACCACCGCGAGATCGTCTACGTCAGCACGAGCGAAACGCTCGTCCGGCAGGTCTACGCGATGCTCGCGGATCTGGGGATCCACGGGCATCACTGGAGCAACCCGAAGGCCGACGGCCACAAGACTCTGCTCGGCCTGTCCGTCAGCGGATCGGACGCCGCGGCGCTGGCCCGCGTCCTGCGGCCGTGGACGAAGATCGGCTACAAGAAGAGCGCACTGGAAAACCTCACGGAAATCGCCTACGGCTACGGCGGCAAGCAGGGCCACGACCGGCTGCCCGCCAAGGCGGTCATGGCCGAGTTCTCGGCCGCCCACACCGGCGGCGGCATCGCTCTGGCCGATCGCGCATTCCCCCTTCCGCAGGCCTGCCAGGACGGCTGGATCGACAAGCTGCGCCGGATCGGCTCCCCGCTCGCCGACAACCTCGACGCGCTGAAGGGGTTCTCGTTCCTCGAAGTCGTCTCGGTCGAAGCAGTCGAGCCGGACATCACCTACGACATCCAGGTCGGCACCGACGATCACGAGTTCACGGCCGAGGGTTTTGTCGTCCACAACTGCATGGGCAAGTACCACCCGCACGGTGATACGGCGATCTACGACGCGATGGTCCGGCTCGCGCAGGACTTCTCGCTGAACGCACCGCTCATCGACGGGCACGGAAACTTCGGTAGCCCAGACGATGGACCGGCTGCTTCGCGTTATACCGAAGCACGCATGTCGCCCGAGGCGATGCAGCTCGTCGGCGAGCTCGGCGAAGACACCGTCGACTTCCGCCCGAACTACGACGGTTCGCTCGAAGAGCCGTCCGTGCTGCCGGCGGCGTTCCCGAACCTGCTGGTCAACGGCACGTCCGGGATCGCGGTCGGGATGGCGACCAACATGATCCCGCACAACCTCGGCGAGGTCGTCGCGGCGGCGCGGTGGCTGATCACGCACCCGTCCGCGACGCTCGACAAGCTGATGGAGTTCGTCCCCGGCCCCGACCTCCCGACCGGCGGCAGCCTGCTGGGCCTGGACGAGGTCCGCCGCGCGTACGAGACCGGCCGCGGCGTGGTCCGGATGCGCGCGAACTGCGAGACCGGCCCCCTCGAAGGCAGCCGCGGGCGGCAGGCGATCACCGTCACCGAGCTGCCCTACGGCGTCGGCCCGGAGAAGGTGATCGAGAAGATCACCGACGAGGTCAACAAGTCCAAGCGGCTCACCGGCATCGCCGACGTGAAGGACCTCACCGACCGCGAGAACGGCACGCGGCTGGTCATCGAGTGCAAGGTCGGCGTCAACCCGCAGGCGCTGCTGGCCGACCTCTACCGGCTGACACCGCTGGAGCAGTCGTTCGGCATCAACAACCTGGTGCTCGTCGACGGCCAGCCGCAGACCCTGGGCCTCAAAGAGCTGCTGGAGGTCTTCCTCCGGCACCGCTACGAGGTCGTCACGCGGCGCACGAAGTACCGGCGCCGGAAGCGCGAAGAGCGGCTGCACCTGGTCGACGGCCTGCTGGTCGCGCTGCTGAACATCGACAAGGTGATCAAGCTCATCCGCGAAAGCGAGAACGCGCAGGCCGCGAAGGACGGCTTGATGACGCGCTTCAAGCTGTCGGAGATCCAGGCGACGTACATCCTCGATACCCCGCTGCGCCGGCTGACCAAGTACGACCGGCTCGAGCTGGAGTCGGAGCAGGACCGCCTGCGCGAGGAGATCGCCGAGCTGTCCAAGATCCTCGACGACGAGTCGGTGCTGAAGAAGCTCGTGTCGTCGGAGCTGGCGAAGATCGCGAAGGACTTCCCGACCGAGCGCCGCACCGCCCTGATCGACGGCGACCTGAAGGAGGTCCTGGCCGCGTCGAAGCCTTCGGGCCCGCTCGAGGTCACCGACGACCCGTGCCAGGTGATCCTGTCGGCAACCGGCCTGGTCGCGCGCACGGCGGCGGAGTCGGAGGAGTCGACGGAGACGCGCCGCCGCAACGGCCGCGTGAAGCACGACGCGGTGTCGGCGGTGGTCCACACAACCGCGCGTGGCCAAGTGCTGCTGGTGACGAGCCGCGGCCGCGCGTTCAAGACGGACGTGCTGCCGTTGCCGGTGCTCCCGGAGCAGGCAGGCACGGTGTCCTTGCGCGGCGGCATGGCGGCGCGCGAGCTGGTGCCACTGGAAAAGGGCGAGACCGTCGTCGGAATCGCCCCCCTGGGCGAGCAGGCAGCAGGCTCCCCCGGCCTCGCGCTCGGCACCCGAGCCGGCGTCGTGAAGGTGTGTTCACCGGAGTGGCCGGTCCGTTCGGACGAGTTCGAAGTGATCAGCCTGAAGGACGGCGACGAGGTGGTCGGCGCAACCTGGCTCACGGACGGCTCGGAGACACTGGCGTTCGTGTCGTCGGAAGCATCACTGCTGAAGTACGCGGCATCGCTGGTCCGCCCCCAGGGCTTGAAGGGCGGCGGCATGGCCGGAATCAACCTGACCGGCGGCGCCACAGCGGTGTTCTTCGGAGCAGTCCGCACGGACGACGACGAGCACGGCGAGCCCCTGGTGATCACGGCAACGGGCGTCAGTGTGAAGGTGACGCCGTTCAGCGAGTACCCGGCCAAGGGGCGCGCCACGGGCGGCGTCCGGGCCCAGCGGTTCCTCAAGGGAGAGACGGCATTGCGGGTGGCCTGGATCGGCCCGCGTCCGGCGGGAGCGGCTCGGAACGGGGACCCGGTGGAGCTGCCGGAGATCGACGTGCGCCGGGACGGGTCGGGTCACGCCCACCCGGGCCCGGACGTGGTCGGCCACCTCATCGAGCGAGACTGACGGCTATCGGCGGAGTTGTCCCCAGCCTCGGGCTGATGTGGACAACTCCGCCGCCGCTCGCTCGGATCGCCGGTTTTGTCGGCCACCGCCGATAGACTGGCCAGGGGGCCAACCCCCGGGATAGGGCGGGCCCTGGCCGGCGCCGGTCAGGGCAGCAGGGCCTTCGCGATGTGCGTCACCTGGATCTCGTTGCTCCCCGCATAAATCATCAGCGACTTCGCGTCCCGAGCCAGCTGCTCCACCCGGTACTCCGCCATGTACCCGTTCCCCCCGAACAACTGCACCGCCTCCATCGCCACCTCGGTCGCGGCCTCGGACGAATACAGCTTCATCGCCGAAGCCTCGGCCAGCGAAGGACGCTTCCCCGCCCGCAGCTTGGCCACCGTCTGGAACACCATGTTCTGGACGTTGATCCGCGCCACCTCCATCTTCGCCAGCTTCAGCTGGATCAGCTGGAACCGCCCGATCTCCTGTCCCCACAAACGACGCGACTTGGCGTACGAGATGCACAGCCGCTGGCACTCGTTGATGATCCCCAGCGACAGCGCCGCCACACCGACACGCTCCGCCGCGAAACTTTCCCGCGCGTCCGAAGAACCCGACGACGACAGCAGCCGATCCGCGCCCAGCCGGACGTCGGAGAAGAACAGCTCGCCCGTCGGGGAGGACATCATCCCCATCTTCTTGAACGGCTTGCCCTGCACGAAGCCCGGCATCCCGCGGTCCAGCACGAACGCCAGCACCGGCCGGTCGCGAGGCAAAACGGAAGAGCCGTCGTCCAGCTTCGCGTACACCACCACCGTGTCCGCGTACGGCCCGTTCGTGATGAACGTCTTCCGCCCGTTCAGCACGTACTCGTCGCCGTCACGACGGACCGTGGTCTGCATGCCGCCGAACGCGTCCGAACCCGAGTCGGGCTCGGTGATCGCCCACGCTCCGACCTTCTCGAACGTCGCCAAGCCCGGCAGCCAGCGTTCCTTCTGCTCCTGAGACCCCTTCGACAGGATCGTCGCCGCCGTCAGCCCCAGGGAAACACCGAGAGAAGCCACGATTCCCAGGCTCACCCCGGCCAGCTCGCTGATCGCAACAAGGGCCAGGGTCTCCTGCCCACCCAGCGACGAGGAAGAAGAACCAGACGAGCGAGAAAGCAGGCGAGACACCGAATCCGCGGCGAGAACATCCAGCCCGAAAGCCTTGAACAGCTTCCGGATGATGTCGTAAGGAGGCAGCGAACCGCTCTCCAGCGCATCCAGCTGCGGCCGGATCTCCTTGGTGATGAACTCCCGGATCGAGTCGCGGACCAGCAGGTCCGTCTCGGACCACTCGATCACGGCAGCCTCGCCGCGATGTCGTCGATCGCCCACGCGCCTTCGGTCTCGATCACCTTCACGTCGTGCCAGCCGGCCAGTTCCGAGATCGCGCCGCCCTGGACCGCGAACACCTTCCCCGTCAAGGTGCACTTCTCGGACGCCAGATAAGCCACCAACGGTGAGATGTTCGCCGGCGAAAACGCGTCGAACTCACCCTCGGAAACCGGTGCGGCGAAGATCGCGCCCATCCCCGGGGTCGCCAGCGTCAGCCGGGTCCGGGCGATCGGCGCGATCGCGTTGACCCGCACGCCGTACCGCTCCAGCTCGGCCGCCGCCACCAGGGTCATCGCCGCGATGCCCGCTTTCGCCGCGCCGTAGTTGACCTGGCCCGCGTTCGGCAGTGTCACGCCCGACGCCGACGCCGTGTTGACCACCGAGGCAGCCACCGGAGAACCCGCCTTCGAACAAGACTTCCAGTACGCCGCCGCGTGGTGCAGCACCGCCGCGTGCCCCTTGAGGTGGACCGCGATCACCGCGTCCCACTGCTCCTCGGTGATGCTCGCGACAAACGCGTCGCGCAGGATGCCCGCGTTGTTCACCACGACGTCCAGCCGCCCGAACTCCGAGACCGCCTGGTCGACCAGCTCAGACGCGCCTTGCCACGACGTCACGCTCGACGTGTTCGCCACCGCCGAACCACCCAGGGCCCGGATCTCCTCGACAACGTCGGAGGCGGGCCCGGAAGAAGCACCACTCCCGTCGTTGTCACCGCCGAGGTCGTTGACGACCACCCGCGCGCCTTCACGGGCGAACAACAGCGCGTGCTCCCGCCCGATCCCCCGGCCCGCACCGGTGATCAGCGCGACGCGCCCGTCGAGTGCACCCATCAGCTGTCTCCGATCTCGGCGAGGCCGTCCTTGACCACAACCTTGTCCCCCACGGTGGTTTCGAAGGCAAAAGAACCAGGCCCCGCGGCCCAGATCGACGTCGACAGGTCCTGACCCGGCAGCACCGGCGCCGCGAACCGCACGGCCAGCCGCCGCAGTCGGTCCACCGAGGACTCACCGACCTCGGTCAGCAACGCCCAGGACGTGAACGCCATCGTGCAGAGCCCGTGCGCGATGATCCCCGGCAATCCCGCGGCACGAGCGACGTCCTCGTCGAGGTGGATCGGCATCGGATCGCCGGCGGCCGGGCCGTAGCGGAACGTCTGGTCGTCGTCGACGTGCTGGCTGACCTTCGCCACCGGCGACGAAGAACGCAACGCCTCGTCGAGCCGGTGGCCAGGGCCGAGAACCCCCTCCTTGGAACCGGTGTCGAAACCGCGCACGAAGAAAGTCACGTACTGCTCGTTCACCAACGAGCCGTCAGAAGAGCGACATTCCAGGTACACGGTCGCGCGTGTGCCCTTCGGCAGGCCCTCGAACCCGGTCATCTTCGCCCGCGACATCAGGGAATCACCGGGCCGGATCGGCCGGTGGAACCGGAAGTCCTGCTCACCGTGCAGCACCTTGCCGAACAACGACGTCGGCACCACTTCCAGCGCCGGCTCCAGCAGCGACTGGAACACCGGCACGATCGCGAACACCGGGCTCGCGACGTCACCCGCGCGGTGCGCCGGGATCGGGTCGTTGGTCGCCAGCGCGTATTCGACGAGCCGTTCGCGCGTGACGTCGAACAACACCGGCGACGTCCACTTGTCCAGCCCGGCCGCGTCGAACTTCATGCGACCAGTGCCTTGAACTTCTCGAGGGACTCGTCGAGGTTCTTCTTGCCGTCCTTCTCGACGGCCTTGCCGAGCGCGCCGACGATCATCTGGCCGGTGAACTCGGCGTCGATCGAGGCGGCCGACCCCGCGCCGGCCGCCGCCACCGACAGCGAGAACTGGATCTTCACCCCCGCCATCCCGGTTCCGGAGATGACCAGCCGAGCAGGCGGTTCGTAGGTGTCGACGGTCCAGGTGATCGTGTTCGCCATCCCGAGCATCGTGACGACCTCGGACACCTGCGAGCCCTGCGAGAACTCGGCGGGGACGTCCCCCTTCCACTTGGTGTGGATGGTCAGCCACTTCTCGAAGTTGTTGGGGTTCGAGAACTCCGCCCACACCTTGTCCGGCGGGGCGGGCAGTTCGACGGACGCGCTGATCTGGCCCATGGTGCTCCTAAGCTCGCTGGTAGGCGGTGACGACGGCGGCGCCACCGAGTCCGATGTTGTGCTGCAACGCGGCTTGCACATCCGAAACCTGCCGCTTGTCGGCGTCGCCGCGCAGCTGCCAGGTCAGTTCGGCGCACTGCGCGAGCCCGGTCGCGCCGAGCGGGTGCCCCTTCGAGATGAGGCCGCCGGACGGGTTCACGACCCACCGGCCGCCGTACGTGGTGTCGCAGGAGTCGACGAGTGAACCGCCGTCACCCTCTTCGCAGAGCCCGAGCGCTTCGTACGTCAGCAGCTCATTGGCGGAGAAGCAGTCGTGCAGCTCGATCACCTGGAAATCGGCTGGCCCGAGCCCCGCCTGGTCGTACACCTGAAGCGCGGCCTGCCGGGTCATGTCGTACCCGACGATGTTCTTCGCACTGCCGTCGAAGGTGCTGCGGAAGTCCGTGGTCATCGCCTGCCCGACGATCTCGACCGCCCGCTCGGCCAGGCCGTTCGTCTCGACGAAGGCCTCACTCGCCAGGATGGCTGCGCCGGAGCCGTCCGACGTCGGTGAGCACTGCAGCTTGGTCAGCGGGTCGTAGATCATCCGCGACGCCAGGATGTCGTCGAGCGAGTAGACGTCCTGGAACTGCGCGTACGGGTTGTTCACCGAGTGCCGGTGGTTCTTCTCGCCGATCTTCGCGAAGTGCTCGGCCGTGGTGCCGTACGCCTTCATGTGCTCCCGCCCGGCGGCGCCGAACATCCACGGCGCGGGCGGGAACAGCACCTCGGAGATCTCGGCGAGCGCCTGCATGTGGTTGCCCATGGGCTGCTCGCGGTCGTCGAACGTCGACCCCAGCGAACCCGGCTTCATCTTCTCGAAGCCCAGCGCCAGCACGCAGTCCGCGCGGCCGCCGCGGATCGCCTCCGCGGCCAGGTACAGCGCGGTCGAGCCGGTCGAGCAGTTGTTGTTGACGTTCACCACCGGGATCCCGGTCATGCCCAGTTCGTAGACCGCACGCTGCCCGGACGTCGACTCGCCGTAGACGTAGCCGACGTACGCCTGCTGGACGGCGTCGTACCCGAGGCCGGCGTCTTCGAGGGCCTCGGTGCCGGACTCACGAGCCATCTGCGGGTAGTCCCAGTTCTCGCGCCGCCCGGGCTTCTCGAACTTCGTCATCCCGACGCCGACGACGTACACCTTGTTCGCCATGCAACAAACATACAGACCGGCATGTATTTATCAAGAGGAGACCGCGGACCAGCAGGTCAGCGGCACAAAATCAGCCCAACGGAGCCAGCGGTCCCGGGTAGCGCGCCGGGTCGAGGCAGCTGCCCAGGCCGTCGACGACCGAGCAGAACCCCGGCGGCCGCACCGGCGTGTAGCCGGCCGGGACACCGTGGCCCGCGATCAGCTGCCGGTACGCCGTGACGGCGTCGGTCGGCCTGCGGACCAGCCCCGGATCGGTCGCCGCGTCCACTGTGTACAGACCGAACCGCGGCTGGTAACTGCCCCACTCGTAGTTGTCGGTGAGGCTCCAGTAGTTGTAGCCGATCACGTTCATGCCGTCGGCCTTCGCCCGCTGCACCCAGTAGATGTGGTCACGCAGGTGGTCCGAGCGTGTGTAGCCGTCCGGCCGCGCGTTGCCGTTGTCGGTCGGCATGCCGTTCTCGACGACGTACAGCGGCAGGCCCGGGAACTTCCGCGCGTAGTACCGCAGCGCGTAGTAGATCCCGTCCGGCTGCGGCGTCACCTTCCAGAACTCGCCGCTCGCCGCGTGCACGGCGCTGAGGTTGTCGAGGCTCGCGCCGTAGTAGTAGTCGACACCGGCGAAGTCGAGCTTGTCCCGCACCCGGTCGAGGAACGACGCGTCGAGCACCCCCTGGACGGCCGGGATGTAGGCCGTGTTGCTGGACACGAGCGCGCCCGGATCCAGGGAATGGATGAGGTCGTACGCCGCGCGGTGCACCGTCACCAGCCGCGCCTGCGCCCACGGCAGCTTCCACCCGGCGAGCCCGCCGTTGGTGGTCTCGTTCTGCAGGTAGACCGTCGGCTCGTTGATCGTGATCCACAGCGCGCCGAGCCCCTTGTACCGCTCGACGACCCGGCGGGCATTCACGAGCCAGGCGTCCACCGTGCGGTCGCTGTCCCAGCCACCCTGGTCGGCGACCCAGCCGGGGTAGACCCAGTGGTCGAGGGTGATCATCGGCCGCATGCCGGCGTCGAGGACGTGCCGGACGACGTCGTCGTAGTACGCCAGCTCGGCTTGGTCCAGCTGGCCGGGCCGCGGCTCGATGCGGGCCCACTCGACGCTGAAGCGGAACACGTTCACACCGAGCTGCTTCGCGCGGTCGATGTCCGCGACGTAGTTGTGCCGGAAGTCCACGGAGTCGCGGTAGGGCTCCTTGATCGACGACGTCTTCGCCTGCTCGTAACGACGCCAGTTGCTGTCGGGCGCCGAGCCCTCGGCTTGGTAACCCGAGGTCGCGACACCCCAGAAGAACGGCTGGGTGACGGCGACCGCCGGGGACACGCCCGCGACGAGACCCGCGAGCACCGTCAGGACCACAAGCACCACGCTGCGCCGCATCACTGCCCCATTCATGAAGGAACTTCATGTTAGCCAGCGGTGAGACGTCGCACATCCCCCGATGGACGGAAGACGTGGAAGCTAAAGCAAGGCTAACCTCACTTCGATCTTGACCGCGTGAGGGGGACACCGTGATCGCCGAAGCACCCGAGCTGACCAGGACCGATCCGCCCAAAAGGGCGAAGCGGCGCTGGTACCGGCGCAAGCCCGTGCGCCGGGCGCTGGTCGTCACGCACCGGTGGACGTCGCTGGTGCTCGGGCTGCTGCTCGTCCTCGAGACCACCGCCGGCGTCATCCTGCTCTACCGCGCCGAGTACTTCCGGGCCACGCACCCCGACTTCTACGCGCACACCGAGAGCGCGCACCCGATCGGCCTGCAGCAGGCCCGTGACCTGGTCAAACAGGCACACCCGGAGTTCTCCGCGGCCTGGGTCAGCAACGACGGCGGTGTCATCGCGGTCGGCGACACCGACTACACCACCGCCTACGCCGTCGACCCCGGCAGCGGGCGGATCACCGGGCCGCAGAAGCTCACCGACGGTGTCATGGGCTGGCTCACGAACCTCCACGACTGCGCGTTCACCTGCAAGGACGACCCCGGGTACGTGTCGTGGCTGGCCGCGCCGGTGCCGTCAGTCGGCTTCGAGTGGCCGGCCGGGACGAACTGGGGGCTGCTGATCCTGGTTGTCCTCGGGCTGCTGATGGTCCTGCTGGCGATCACCGGGCTCGTCGTCTGGTGGCCGGGGTTCAAGAAGTTCTCCCACGGCTTCCGCGTCCGGCTCGGCAAGGGCCGCTTCGCGCGTGACTACGACCTGCACAACGTGATCGGCCTGGTGTCGGTGCCGTTCGTGCTGATGTGGGGAGTCACCGGCGCCGCGTTCTACTTGCCGCCGGTCGAGAACGCCTGGCTGGCGATCACCGGCGGCTCCACCCCGAACGAGGCGAAGTACAGCTTCACGGCGAACCCGGCCGCACCCGGCACCCCGGAAATCAGCATCGACCAGGCGTCGTCGGCCGCGCTCGCCGCGTCCCCCGGCACGGTCCGCTACCTCGTCCCGCCGGCTGAGGGCACGGGCTACTACACGGTTTCGATCGCGGACGACGGCTACCAGCCCTACGGCGCCCGCGCGTTCTTCGGCGGCGACCGCACGGTGTACGTCGACAGCCACGACGTCGCCCATGTGTCCTCGGTGGACGCCGCACCCGAGCCGACGGCGAACCGCTTCTACAGCAAGGTGTTCGAGGCCGCACACTTCGGCTGGCTGGTCGACGGCTGGTGGCGGCTCGTCTGGGTCGTCCTCGGCCTGGCGCCGCTGGCGCTGATGCTCACCGGCATCTCGACGTGGCTCTTCCGCCTCGGCACCAAACGCCGGCGCCGCAAAGCACGCCGGGCGTGATCGAGCCACTGGCCTTCGCGACCACGGTGGTCTGCCTGCTCGGCGGGCTCACGGCCCTCGTCGTGAGCCCGGCCGGCCGCTACCACTGGCCGCGGTGGCGTCCCCTGGTCGTGCTGGTCGAACTCGCGCTGGTGGTCCAAGCGATCGCGGACCTGGTCAGCGAGCACCACCCGGCCGAACCGGGCACGCATCTCGCTTACCTCGTGACGTCACTCGTGGTGCTGCCGGCGGCACTGACGTGGGGTGCCCGCGACACTTCTCGCGTCGCGGGCACCCTCATCGCCGTCGCACTGCTGACACTGGCCGTCCTGGTGGTCCGCTTGCAGACCACCTGGCGCTGAGTCAGGCGACCTTGAACGACTGAGCGGCGCTGCCGTTGCAGGTCGCCTGGACCAGCTGGACACTGTCCGCAGTGGACGATCCCGGCACGGTCAGGCACTTGCCGCTGTGGCGGGCGACGAAGTGGTAGTACCCGCTGCCCTCCGACACCGGCTGCCACTGCTGGTTGTTCCCGCCGCTGTAGGACCACAGCTGCACCCCGGCGTTGTCGGTCGTCGCCACGTTCGTGACGTCGATGACCTGGGCGGGGTTCGTCCGGTTGTTGATCCGGTCGTAGCCGCCGCTGGTCGGGGCGAACTGGAACTGCTGCGCCGTGGTGGCGTTGCAGGTGTACTGCTGGATCACGGTGCCGTTGGCGCTGGCCGCGGACCGCGCGTCCACACACTTGCCGGACGCCTTGTTCGTCACGGCGTACCAGGCCGACGGGTCGATCGTGCCCGGGTCGGTCGGGGTCGTCGAGCCGCCGCCGAGCCACTTCAGGCCGTCGAGCAGGAAGCGGTTCTGGTCGGCGCTCTCGAACGTCGACGACAGCGCGGTGTTCGTGTCGTAGTTCATCGCGTTGTGGCCGAAGTTCGAGTAGATCATCTTGTAGTTCTTGTTCGTCCACGAGATCGGGTAGTACCCGCTGTTCCAGGTCTGGCTCGGGTCGGTGCCGATCGGGAACGTGGACTGGTCCATCGACGCCAGGATGGTGATGTTGGCGTTCTGGCGCAGGTCGTTCTGCCAGGCGTACCACTCCGACGTCGACGACTTGATCGTCGCCGGCAGGTTCACCGTCGAGGGGTGCGTGCGGTTCTCGATCTTCAGCGTCTCCGGCGTCGGGCCCCACGTGTTCGTGGTGAACCGGCCGGTGCCGAGGAAGTCGTTGTGGAACCAGTTGGCGTACGACGGTGTCGAGCTGTCGTTGTACGCCGTCACGTGGAAGCCGTAGAACCCGCCGCCGGCCTGCATGTACCGCTGGAAGCCCTGGAACTGCGCCTGCGACTGCGGCTGGTCGTCGAGGAACAGGACCACCTGGTACTGGTCCGGGGTGATCGACGTCAGCTGGTTCCAGTTGGTCGTCGCGGTGTAGGTGAAGCCGTTGGCCGCCGCCTGCTGCGGGAACCAGACGTTGGCTTCCTTCTCGAAACTGATGTGCGCGGCGTCGTACGTGCCGCTGTAGAAGGCCAAGACCTTGAACGGCGTCGCGGCCGGGGCGGCCTGCACCGTCGGGCCGCCGAGGCTGAGCCCCAGCAGTGCGGCGAAGAACGCCAGGATCCGGATCAGCGGGCGGCGGGTTCTGGACGGCATGCGTGTTCCTTCCGGTGGGGGACGGGGGAAACGATCACCAGTGGCGTGGGTAGTGCAGCCCGTAGCCGTACGGGAACAGCGCGGGCTTGCCGTCGCCGGCGTTGATCGGCTGCTGGTCGGCGCTGCGCATCCAGGTCACCGGCAGCTTGCCGGTCGGGTTGTAGTCGCCGAAGAGGACGTCGGCGACACCCTGTCCTTCACTGCCGGGCAGCCAGGACTCGACGAGCCCGGCCCAGTCGCCCACCTGCGCCGCGATGTCGAGCGGCCGCCCGGACACCAGCACGACCACGGTCGGCACGCCGGAGTCCTTCAGCTTCTGCAGCGTGGCCAGGTCGGCCGCGTCCAGTCCCATCCCTTGTGGACGGTCTCCCTTGCCTTCGGCGTACGGCGTCTCCCCCACCACCGCGACGGCGACGTCGTAGCTCCGGTCGATCCCGGCGCCGTCCTTGGCGAAGGTCACCTTCGAGGAAGTGCTCTTGATGCCCTGCAGGATCGTGGTGCCCGGGATGACCGGGCCGCTGGTGCCCTGCCAGCCGACGGTCCAGCCACCGGACTGGTTGCCGATGTCGTCGGCGCTCTTGCCGGCCACGAAGATCTTTTCGCGCTTGGACAGCGGCAAGACGTGGTTGTCGTTCTTCAGCAGCACCTGGGACTCCCGGACGGCCTGACGCGCCAGGTCGCGGTGCTGCTTGCTGCCGATCGTGTTCAGGTACCGGCGGTCGGTCAGCGGGTGCTCGAACAGGCCGAGCTCGAACTTCTTGGTGAGGATGCGCTTGTTGGCGTCGTCGATCCGCGACATCGGCACGCGGCCCTGCTGCACCAGCGTGCGCAAGGTGTCGATGAACTTCTGCCACTCGTAGGGCACCATCACCATGTCGATGCCCGCGTTGATCGAAGCCTCGACCTCTTCCGGGGTGAAGCCGGTCTTGCCGTCGATCTTGTCAACACCGTTGTAGTCCGAGACGACGATGCCCTGGAAGCCCAGTTCCTTCTTGAGGACGTCGTTGATCAGGTACGAGCCGGCGTGCATCTTGACGCTGTTCCAGCTGCTGTAGGAGATCATCACCGAGCCGACGCCGCGCTGGATCGCGGCCTTGAACGGCGGCAGGTGGATCTGGCGCAGCTCCTGCTCACTGATTTCGGTGTTGCCCTCGTTGACCCCGCCGGTCGTGCCGCCGTCACCGACGTAGTGCTTGGCGGTGGCCATGACCGAACCGGGCCGGTTCAGCGAACGCCCCTGCAGGCCGGTGATGATCGACGTCATCTCGGTGGCCAGCTGCGGGACCTCGCCGAACGACTCGTAGGTGCGGCCCCAGCGGTCGTTGCGGGCGACACACAGGCAGGGCGCGAAGTCCCAGTCGATGCCGGTGCCGGAGACCTCTTCCGCGGTGGCGCGGCCGATCTTCTCGACCAGCCGCGGATCACGCGTCGCGCCGAGGCCGATGTTGTGCGGGAAGACGGTGGCGCCGTAGAGGCCATTGTGACCGTGGACGGCGTCGACACCGTAGATCAGCGGGATGCCGAGCGGTGTCGCGAGCGCGGCCTTCTGGAAACCGTCGTACATGTCGGCCCAGGTCACCGGGGTGTTCGGGGTCGGCTGCGAGCTGCCGCCGGAGAGCAGCGAGCCGAGCCGGCCGGTGGTGACGTCGTCCGGCGACTTCACGCCGAGCCGTTCGGCCTGCATCATCTGGCCGAGCTTGTCGTCCAGGGTCATCCGGGACATCAGGTCGCTCACGCGGACCTTCACCGGACGCCAGGAATCCTTGTACGCCGGGCTGTTTCCGGCTAGCGCGGGGGTTTCCGACGTCAGCAGCAGCCCCACCGCCAGTGCGCCGATGCCCAGTCTGCGGCCGAGACCCATCCGGGTCCTCCTCGTCGAGAGACCAAAATTCACGCCTTGAATTAATGCATAGGCTTTGGGCGTTGGTCCAGACCTCTGCGGGAACTCGGTTTCCGCTCAGCGGGATTGTGGATTCCGGTCAGGATCTGGCCTACTTCGGTTCTACGGTCACCCCATGACTCGCGAACACGACGAACTCCTCGGCCGGCTGGCGGAAGTGCGGAAGCGCTTGCTGATCCCGGTCCGGGACATTTCGGACGCCGAAGCGGCGAAGCGCACGACGGTCAGCGAACTGACCCTCGGCGGCCTGATCCGCCACCTCGCCACCGGCGAGCGCATGTGGCTGCAGGTCCTGCGCAACGCCGACGGCTCGCTCCCGGACGGCATGCTCGACACAGCGCAGTACTCGATGAGCGAAACGCTGTCCCACTGGCTTTCGGCCTACGCGGCCGCTGCCGCCGAGACGGACGCGTACGTGGCTTCGCTGCCGTCACTGGACGTCGAGGTGCAGCTGCCGACGACACCGTGGTCACCGCCGGAGCCGCAGTTCTGGTCGGCCCGCCGGATCGTCCTGCACCTGATCCACGAGACGGCCCAGCACGCGGGCCACGCGGACATCATCCGCGAGTCCTTGGACGGCGCGAACTCCACGGCCCAGCTGGCTTGACGGCTTCCCGCACGTCATGGCGGCGGTAAGCTGGGTTCCGATGCCGGAAACCCGCCACCCGTCCCCGCTGCCCGTGACGCTGGGGGGCACCACGCCTCGCGGCGGCGGCTGGCTCCCGCACGGCTTCCACCTCGGGAGCCACCGCCACACCGACGGCCAGCTCGTGTACGCGGCCGCCGGCGCCTTCACCACCACGACCGCCCGCGGGACCTGGGTCGCCCCGGCCAACCGCGTCACCTGGACCCCGCCCGGGTTCGACCACTCCCACCGCTTCTACGGCCGGACGGACGTCCGGCTCGTCGCCATCCCCGCCGAGCTGTGCGGCGGAGTGGTCGCGCACCCCAGCGTGTTCGCGGTCGGCCCGCTGATGCGTGAGGTCCTGCTGGCGCTGACCGACCGGACGGAGATCCGTCCCGGCGCCCACGAACGGCTGCGCGCGGTCCTGCTCGACGAGCTGACCGACACCCCCGAGCTGTCCCTGCACCTGCCCGAACCGCGGGACGACCGGCTGCGCGCCGTCACCGACCTCCTGCACGCCGACCCCGCCCGGACCACCACGCTGGCCGAGCTGGGCCGGGCCGCCGGGGCGAGCGAACGCACCCTCAGCCGCCTGTTCACCACCGAGCTCGGCATGAGCTTCCACCGCTGGCGCACCGTCCTGCGCATCCACCACGCGCTGGTCCACCTCACCGGCGGCCGGTCGGTCACCGACACCGCGATGGCCTGCGGCTGGTCCAACCCGTCGAGCTTCATCGACGCGTTCACCGAAGTCGTCGGCCAGACCCCCGGCCGCTACCAGGCGGAGCTGAGGCAGCAGTAGCAGGTTGGCGGCTTTCCGGTACGCCGTGTCCCGTCACCGGTGGGCGGCGCGCGCCAGCGGGGTCAGGGTGGGATTCATGACCGAACACACCACCGTGGCCATCATCGGGGCCGGGGTCGCCGGCCTCACCCTCGGAAACATGCTGCAGCGCAACGGAATCGCGTGCGTAGTACTGGAGAAGCACCACCGCGGCCACGTCGAACAACGGCAACGCGCCGGGACCGTCGACAGCCGTGGCGTGCACATGTTCCGCGATTGGGGCCTGCAGGAGGTCGTGGAGAGCGACGCCTTCCCCGAGGTCGAAAGCGGCTTCTTCATCGACGGTGAGGAGCTGCCGATCGACTTCGCCGAGGACGACAACAAGGACAGCATCTTCTGCCCCCAGCAGGTTCTCGTCCGCAACCTCACGGACCTCTTCCTCCGCGGCGGCGGAGACCTCCGGTTCGAGGCCGACGGCGTTTCCCTGGCGGACATCAGCGGCGAACATCCCGTTGTCCGGTCCGGAGAAACCGTCCTGAGCTGTGACTTCATCGCAGGCTGCGACGGCGACCGCGGGGTCAGCCGGACGGCCGTCCCCGCCGGTGCGCTCACGCGGTATTCCCACGAGTTCGGGTATTCCTGGCTGAGCGTCCTGGCCGAAGTGCCGACCGATCCCTCCGGGATGGCGATCCATTCCCGTGGCCTGGCCGGGATGATCCCCCGCGGCGCGCACGCCAGCCGCATCTACCTGCAGTGCCGGGTGGACGACACGCTCGCGCAGTGGCCGGACGAGCGCGTGTGGAGCGAGCTCGAAGCCCGCTTCGGCAAACCCGTGGCGACCGGCCGGATCGCGGACAAGCGGCTCGTGCCGCTGAGAAGCGTGGTGCACAGCCCGATGCACCACGGAAAGCTGTACCTGCTCGGGGACGCGGCCCACATCGTCCCGCCGATGAGCGCCAAGGGAATCAACCTCGCGCTCCACGACGCCGAGGTGTTCGCCCGCGCTGTCATCAAGCACACCGAGGACGGTGATCCGAGCCTGCTCGACGCCTACTCCGAGACCTGCCTGCGGCACGTCTGGAACTACCAGGCGTTCGCGACGTGGATCACCGAGGTCATGCACAACGCCGGAGACCCGTCGCACGAAGGAGAATTCCGCAAGCAGGTCGCCCGGGCGGAGCTGCAGCGCCAGTTCACCTCACCCGCGGCGAACCGCCTCTTCGGCGAGCTCACCGCCGGGGTGAACTAGCGGTCCGAGCGCAGGGAAGCCGGGTCGAAGGAGTCCCAGTACGCGTCCTCGTCTTCCACACTCGACGCGGGCGCCGGCGCGGGCGCGGATTCGGGCGAAGATCCCAGCCGCTCGGCCCGCTGCCGCTGGAACTCCGCCACCGTCATGCCCGGGTCGTCGTCCTCGGCCCGGGCGGGCGCCGGGAGACCGGTCATCTGCTCGATCATGGACGTCATGTCCTCGCCGAGGAGCAGGGCGACCTTGTTGTACCCGTCCTGGGTCGCCTCGCGCATGGCCACCTGGGCGATCTCGACGACCAGCGGGCCGAGCTGGTCACCCAGGTTCACCGCCGACGGCGCCAGCCACAGCCGCAGGAGCTTGCCGCGTGCGTCGACGGTGATCTCGACCTGGCCGTCGACGTCGTGGGCCGTGCCGCGGGCCTGCGCCATCAGCTCTTCGACCTGGCTCATCGCCTCTTCGCGGGCGCGGGCCTGGGAAATCAGCTGCCGCGTGGTGAGCGTGATCGGCACTTCGTCCATCGCGCTCACCTTCCGTAGGAGTAGGAGTCGGCGTCCGGATCGTCGTCCGGGATCGGCTCGTAGCCCAGCGTCTCGAGCTGTTCGGCGTCCACGACGGGCGCCAGCGCGTGGTACATCTTGTCGCCCGCGCGGCGGGTCGCGCGCTGGGCCAGCTCGAGGATCTGATCGGCGAGCACCGTCGACCCGTGCCGCAGCGCGGACCGGTGGATCGTCAGGCCGGTGAGCAGCCCGCCGGGCGCCACCTGGACCTCGATGCCGTCGGCGGACGCCTTGCCCACCACCGGGCCCGAACGAGCGAAGCGCGCTTCGGCCTCCGCGCCGGCCCGGTCCGCCTGTTCGGCGACCCGGGACACCGCCAGATCCACGTCGAATTCAGCCACGATGCGAAGTTACCCCGTCGGCCGGTAGAAGCCGATGAACTGCTGTCCCGCGTTCGTGGTACGGATCTTGCTGATCTGCACCGGGTCGCCGGCCTCGACCATCTGGCCGTCGCCGATCACCATCGCCACGTGCCCGGACCACACCACGAGGTCGCCGGGCAGCAGCTGGTCGATCGAGGGCACCTCGGCGCCGACCGTCTGCTGCTTCGCCGTCCGCGGCAGCTGCAGACCGGCGTCCTGGTACGACGTCATGGTCAGCCCGCTGCAGTCGAGACCCTGGCCACGCGCGGTGCCGCCCCACACGTACGGCACGCCGAGCTGCGAAAGCGCGTTGCGCACGGCCTTGGCCGCGGTCTCGTTCGGCGCCATGACCTGCTTGCCGCCGGGCAGGTTGATCGCGACGCCGGAGCCGGGCTGCGGCGGGATCGCGACCGGCAGCCGCGGCTTGCTGACCGAGCCGCCGCCACCACCGCCGCCACCTCCCCCGCCGCCACCGCCACCGGAGTCCCCGCCGCCGGAGTAGCCGCTGTTGGTGTTGAACGACTGGCCGACCTTGGTCTCGGCCGCGCTGCTCGACGACGTCGTCTGCTCCGGGCCACCCAGCCGGGTGCCGATGTCGGTGAGCTGGTTGATCGTCTGCTCGCTGAACGTCGCCGCCTGACCGGTGAGCTGGCTGATCTTGGTCTGCAGCTTCATCAGGATGTCGCGCGACGCGGCGCCGCGGCTCTCCGGCGGCTGGATGTTCTTGACCGCCGCCAGCGCCTTCATCGACGCCGAGATCTCCTTGATGATCTGGTCGCGGACCTGGTCGTTCTTGATCTCGCCCAGGTTCAGCGTCTCGGCCGCCTCGGCGACCGCCTTCTCGATCTCGGCGCTCTCGTCGAGGAGGTCCTGGACCTCCTGCTCCAGGCTCTTCGACGTCGCGGTGGCGCGGTCCGTCGTCGAGCCGGAGCTGGCGGAAGCGAGGTTGACGCGCTGGTCGGAGGCGACGTCGCGGGTCCGGCCCACCGACGTCTGCAGCGCGACGTGCGCGTCCCGCGCGCCGCCGATCGCAGCCGGGTCGTGGCGCAGCTTCTGCGCGAACTGGTTCGTCGGCTCCAGGCCGTGCCGGACGAGCTGGTCGGCGTGCTCGGTCACGCGAGGTCCTGCCCGAGCCGCCGGACGACGTCACCGTGCTCGGCCTCCACCGCCGAGTAGTTGCGGTCGGTCTGCCGGGCGGCTTCGCCGACCTGCCGCCAGCCGCCGCCGACGCGGTGCATCTTCTCCTGCAGTGTGCGCATCCGGCCGCTGTAGGCGCCGGAGAAGCCGGACTCGCCGCCCATCTCGGAGAAGCCGTGGCCGCCGAGCGTCACGTGCGGGCCGACGTGCTTGTCCGCGGCACCCTTGACGTCGTCACCGAGCGGGTCGACTTCGTGCGCGTACCGCTTGTACGCGCCGTCGTCGACGTGAAACCCCTGATGTGAACCGTCCACTGGCCCTCCCTGTCACCAGGGATGCGACGTGCGCGCGCGACCCCCGGTTCCCCTGCTGCGGGATTCAGCCTAGACCACGGTCCGTACCCGGGTGGGCGAATTGCCCGGACTCAGCCGGTGACCTTCTTGAGCCAGTCCGGGTCCTGCCAGGACACGATCGTGCCGTTCGAAGTGACCGTCGGCGTGCCGAAACCGCTCTGCCCGCCACCGAAGTCCTGCGCCAGCTTCGGGTCGCTCTCGATCTGCTGGAACGCGGTGTTCAGCTGCTGCTCGTAGGTGCCGGCGTTGACCGTCTCGGCGAACTTCGGGTCGGTGATCCCGACGTCCTGGCCGAGCTTGATCAGCTGCGCCTTGTCGTAGCCGCGCTTGCCCTCTTCGGGCTGGTTCGCGAACAG
The DNA here is from genome assembly GCF_044453095.1 of Amycolatopsis sp. NPDC051758. Lineage (NCBI taxonomy): Bacteria > Bacillati > Actinomycetota > Actinomycetes > Pseudonocardiales > Pseudonocardiaceae > Amycolatopsis > Amycolatopsis sp. NPDC051758. The sequence continues at coordinate 337,593 of NZ_JBITCJ010000012.1, forward strand.
CGCGTCGTGGAACTGGACGAACTTGCCGGCGTCGGCCGCGGCGAGCGCCGCGTTCGCCGAGTCGAGCGAGTAGCCGGGCGGGTCCGACTTCGTGTTCAGCAGCGGCACCATGTGGTAGCGCACCTGCAGCTCGCCGTCGTTGACCGCCTGCTCGATCTGGCCCTTGTACTGCTTTTCGAACTCACCGCAGATGGGGCAGAGGAAGTCGGCGTAGACGTCGATCGAGGCCTTCGCACCCGGCTTGCCCACCGTGACGGCCACTCCGTCGCGCTTCTGCGCGACGTCGCCGGCCAGCGCGCTGGTGCTCGCCCCGGGGCTGATCACCTGGCCCTCGGTCTTGTTCTTGTCCGAGATCGTCCAGATCACGCCGCCGATCACGAGCGCCGCCACGACGACCACGGCGGCGATCCCGATGATCCACTTCCGCTTGTCGCCGGACGCGCCCCTGGCCTGGGCCACCGCCCGGGCTCCCCCGGCCTGCGCGGCCTGACGACGCTTCCGAGCGGTCCGCTCAGCTCCACCCACTGTGTATCAGTTCCCTTCCGCGATACCCGAGTAGTCGGGTTCGGGCTCGTCGGAGTTCCCGCGACCTCGCGCCAGCCAGCCGTCGACCGACAGCCAGGTCCGCGGCCGCGCCAGCAGCCAACCGGCCAGCAGCGCGAACCCGGAATCACGGAGGATCTCCTGCGGGTACTCGGTCTGCCCCGCCGACACCTGGCCACCGCCGCCGAAGCACCCGCAGTCGATGCTCAGGCCGCGTGCCCACGACTGGGCGATCCCGGCGATGAGCACGACGAGCAGCACCAGCGCGGCGCCGGCGACCCAGCGGGTCGCCAGGCCGGCGAGCAGGAACAGCCCGAGCACGAGTTCGACCAGCGGCAGCGCGATGGCCACCACGTTTTCGAGTGCGTCCGGCAGCACGTCGTACGCCTGCACGGCGATCAGCGTCTGCCCCGGATCGGCCAGCTTCAGCGCACCGGAAACCAGCCAGACGGCCGCCAGCCCGAGCCGGGCGAGCGTGCCGACGGCGTCCAGCACGGGTTGGGACGGTCGCACCACGCACTTAGGCTAACGGGAGGACCTGAGAACCACGTGAGGGCACGGCGACGGCGGAAGGCGGGGCGCGATGCGGTGGCGAACGCTCCTCGGTGCGGCGTTGCTGCTGGTCACGGCGGCGGCGTGCGGCCCGGCCCAGGTGTCGCCGAGCGACTCGCTGGTGACCCGGGCCAGTGCCACGGATCACCTGACCATCGGCATCCGGTTCGACGCGCCGGGGCTTTCCGAGCGCACCGTGGACGGCAGGTTCGTCGGATTCGATGTCGATGTGGCGACATTCGTCGCCTCGGAGCTGGGTGTCGCGGCGAAGGACATCACGTGGCGCGAGACGACGTCGGCGACGCGCGAAACCGACCTCACCGCGGGCGCCGTCGACCTGGTCGTGGCGACCTACTCGATCACCGACAAGCGCAAGCAGGTGGTGTCGTTCGCCGGGCCGTACTTCACCACCGGCCAGGACCTGCTGGTGCGCCGCACGTCCGCCGACATCACCGGGCCGGAGACGCTCAACGCGCGGCGGCTGTGCTCGGTCACCGGCTCGACGCCGGCGCAGCAGGTCAAGGACAAGTTCGCCCAGGCCGTGCAGCTGGTCGAGTACCCGCGGTACCCGGACTGCGTCACCGCGCTGCTGGCCGGGCAGATCGACGCCGTGACCACCGACGGGGTGATCCTCGCCGGGTACGTCGCCCGTGATCCCGAGCTGCTGAAGGTCGTCGGGAAGCCGTTCTCGAAGGAGAACTACGGCGTCGGCCTGCGCAAGGGGGACACGCAGGGGGTGAGCGCGGTCGACGACGCGATCCGGAAGATGATCTCCTCCGGCGAGTGGCTGCGCTCGCTCAACGAGAACATCGGGCCGTCCGGTTACCAGCTGCCCGCTCCCCCCGAGGTCACCGAGAAGTGAAGTCCTTCGAACTGCCCGACCTGCCGGTCCGTGCGGTGCTGCCGGACGTCGTCGCGGCGCTGGACGCCCACGGCACGGCGGTGCTCGTCGCGCCGCCCGGGACGGGGAAGACGACGCTGGTGCCGCTCGCGCTCGCTGCTTCGGGTGGGCGGGTCGTGGTGGCCGAGCCTCGACGGCTGGCGGCGCGGGCCGCGGCGGCGCGGATGGCCGCGTTGCTGGACGAGCCGGTCGGCGAGACGGTGGGGTACGCCGTGCGCGGCGACCGGAAGGTGTCGGCGCGCACCCGGATCGAGGTCGTGACGTCCGGGCTGCTGGTGCGGCGCGTACAGGGTGATCCGGAGCTGCCCGGTGTGTCGACGGTGCTGCTGGACGAGTGCCACGAGCGGCACCTGGACGCGGACCTGCTGCTCGCGCTGCTGCTGGACGTCCGCGCGGGGCTGCGCGACGACCTCCGGCTGCTGGCGACGTCGGCGACGGTCGCGGCGGGGCGGCTCGCGTCGCTGCTCGGGGACGCGCCGGTGGTGACGGCCACGGCCCGGACGTTCCCGGTGGTGATGTCGTATCTGCCCCCGGCACGAGGTGAGCGCGTCGAGGCTTCCGTGGCCCGCGCGGTGCGGACGGCACTGTCCTCCGGGGATGGTGACGTCCTGGCGTTCCTGCCCGGCGCCGGGGAGATCGCGCGCACCACGGGCTTGCTGCGACTGTCCGATGTGGACGTCCTGCCGCTGCACGGACGGCTGTCGGCGGCGCACCAGGACGACGCGCTGCGCCCCCGCGACCGGCGGCGGGTGGTGCTGGCGACGGCGGTGGCGGAGTCGAGCCTGACCGTGCCGGGTGTGCGCGCGGTGGTGGATTCGGGACTGGCGCGCGTACCGCGGGTCGACCACCGGCGCGGGTTGCCGGGGCTGGCGACGGTCCGGGTGTCGTCGGCGGTGGCCGTGCAACGCTCCGGGCGCGCGGGCCGCGAGGCGCCGGGGCGGGCGTACCGCTGCTGGGCGGAACACGAGCAGGCGCTGCTCCCGGCGTACCCCGAGCCGGAGATCCGCACGGCCGAGCTGGCCCGGCTGGCGCTGGAGCTGGCGTGCTGGTCGACGCCGGACGGCAGCGGCCTGGCCTGGTGGGACCCGCCGGGCGAAGGCGCGCTGGCGGCCGGCCGTTCGCTGCTGGTGACGCTGGGCGCAACTTCCCCTGACGGAGCGGTGACTGCGCGAGGACGGCGGATGGCGGAGCTGGGCCTGCACCCGCGCCTGGCCCGGGCGCTGCTCGACGGCGCGGAAGAGGTCGGCGCCCGGAACGCGGCGGAAGTGGTGGCGCTGCTGGACGCGGGCGCCACGCTCACGGATGTGGAAGCCGAGCTGCGGCGGCTCCGCTCGGCGAGTGACGACGGGGCCCGCCGCTGGAAGCGCGACGCCCGGCGCCTCGAAGGCTTGGTCTCGGACCGCCGGGCCGGCGGACGGCCCGATCCCGCGCTCGTGGTCGCCCTCGCGCATCCCGAGCGGCTCGCCCGGCGCCGTCCCGGTGGCGCTCCCGTCTACCTCATGGCCGGTGGCACCGCCGCGGAACTCCCGGCCGGCAGCGGCCTGAGCTCCGAATGGCTCGCCGTCGCCGAGGCGACCCGGGATCCCGGGCGGGTGCACGGCACCATCCGGCTCGCCGCGGCCGCCGACGAACGGCTCGCCACCCGCGTCACCCCGGTGTCCGAAGTGGACGAAGTCACCTGGAACGGCGACGTGGTCGCCCGGCGCGTCCGCAGGATCGGCGCCATCACGCTGTCCGAAAAGCCCCTGCAGAACGCCGACGTCCACGACGCTCTCGTCGCCGGATTGAAGGCCGAGGGGCTGAACCTCCTGAAGTGGAGCCAGGACGCGACCCGGCTGCGTGAGCGGATGGCCTTCCTGCACCGCGTGCTCGGCTCGCCGTGGCCCGCGGTCGACGACGCCACCCTGCTGTCCGATGTGGACAGCTGGCTGGACCTCTCGGGCGCCCGGCGGAAGGCCGACCTCGCGAACGTCAACGCCGGCACCGCGTTGAAGGCCCTGCTGCCGTGGCCGGAAGCGGCCAAGCTGGACGACCTGGCCCCGGACCGGCTCGAAGTGCCGACGGGCTCGCACATCCGCGTCGACTACCGCGGTGACCAGCCCGTCCTCGCCGTCAAGCTGCAGGAGACGTTCGGCTGGACCGGCACACCCACGCTCGCCGGCGTCCCGGTCGTGCTGCACCTGCTCTCCCCCGCCGGCCGCCCGGCCGCGATCACCGCCGACCTCGCGAGCTTCTGGACCACCGGCTACCCGGCGGTGCGCGCCGACCTGCGCGGCCGCTACCCGAAGCACTCCTGGCCGGAGGATCCGGCGACCGCCGTCCCGACCCGGCACACCCGCCGCCGCGGCTGACCCCCGCCGAAAGTCGGGGGCCGGTCGCGACCGACGTCCGATGTCCCGGCACCCCCGGAAACCCCAGACTCCCGGTACAGGCGAACACCGGGAGGGATCATGATCACGCTTCGAGGTCTGACGAAGCGCTACGGGGAGAAAACCGTCGTCGACGCACTGACCTGCGACGTCGCGCCGGGCCAGGTGACCGGGTTTCTCGGCCCCAACGGCGCCGGGAAGTCGACGACCATGCGGATGACCGTCGGGCTCGACCACCCACAGGCGGGCGAAGTCCTCGTCGGCGGGCGGCGCTACGCCGAGCTGCGGCACCCGTTGCGCGAGGTCGGCGCGTTGCTCGACGCCAAGGCGCTGCACCCCGGCCGCAGTGCCGGAAGGCACCTGCTGGCCATGGCGCGCAGCAACGGGCTCCCGGCTTCACGGGTTGAAGAAGTCCTCGCGACGGTCGGGCTTTCGGACGTCGCGGGCAAGCGGGCCGGGCAGTTCTCGCTCGGCATGGGGCAGCGCCTCGGCATCGCGGGCGCGCTACTCGGCGACCCCGGCATCCTGATGTTCGACGAGCCGGTGAACGGCCTCGACCCGGACGGCGTCCGCTGGGTGCGGCAGCTGATGCGGTCGCTCGCCGCCGAGGGGCGGACGGTGTTCGTCTCGAGCCACCTGATGAGCGAGATGCAGCTGACCGCCGACCACCTGGTGGTGATCGGCCGCGGCAAGCTCCTGGCCGACGCACCGGTGGCGGAGTTCATCGCCGGCAACTCGCGCGCCACGGTCTCGGTGCGCATCCCGGTCGACGCCGAACGCGACACGCTCGATCAGCGGCTGCGCGCCGAGGGCGGTCTCACGCACCCCGGCGAGCCGGGCGAAATCGTCGTCGACGGCCTCGACGTCACCCGGGTCGGCGACCTCGCACACGAACTGGGGATCCGCGTGCACGGCCTCGCCGAGCGGACGGCGTCGCTCGAGCAGGCGTACATGGAACTGACGGCTTCTTCGGTGGAGTACGGGGTGTCGGCATGACAACGGTGACGTCTTCGGGAGTGCGCGGCGGCGGGCTGTCCGGCGCGGTGGCCGCGGAGTGGACGAAGTTCTGGTCGGTCCGCGCGACCTGGTGGTGCCTGATCACGGGAACCGCGCTGATGCTCGGCTACAGCACCCTGTCCGGCATCGCCCAGCGCTTCGACGACGACCCCCAAGCAGCGAACACCATCGCCCTCGGCGGCGGCTTCTACCTGACGCAGTTCGCGGTGATCGCGCTGGCGACCCTGTTCGTGACGAGCGAGTACGCGGGCGGTGGCATCCGTTCGACGCTGCTGTGGACACCGGTGCGCTCACGGGTGGTCCTCGCGAAGGCAGCGATCCTGCTGCCGGTGCTCTTCGCTTACGGCGTAGTGCTTTCCTGCGCGGGAATGGCCCTGTCCGCCGCGGTGAAGGACGGCCACGGCCTGCCGACGTCACTGGAAGCCGGCTTCACCACGGCGTCCGGCATGGGCGGGTACTTCGCGTTGCTGGGGCTGCTGTGCACGGGCATCGGGTGGGCGTTGCGCAGCGCGGCCGGGACGCTGGTCACGGTGATCGTGCTGCTGCTGCCGTTGCCGCTGATCGTGGCGTCGCTGGGGCTGCCGGAGCTGGTGTCGTACTTCCCGGGGATCGCGGGGGTGAACGCGATGGTCGAGGCGGGGCAACCGAACCCGATCACGATGACACCGGCGCCGTACGCACCCTGGGTCGGGCTGGCGATCTGCGCGACTTGGGCCGCGGCGGGGCTGCTGACGGGTGCGGCGGTGTTGCGCCGCCGGGACGCCTGACCGCCCGCCCTTCCCTGGCGGGGTTCCGGCAAAGTCGCGGTCAAGCGACCACGCGCCGGGGACCTCGAGCGGCCGGCTGCCGCGACGCTTGAATGCAGTGAACGACTCTTTCCTGTTGTCCGACGCCATGAAAGAGTCGTTCACTGCATTCCGGAGGGCGACCCATCGCGGTCGCTGCCGCTGCCGCTGAACGACCTTCAAACCTGGTCGCGCGGCCGCAACTCGAGGCGTGATGCACCCAATGTGGCATCGGGTGCATCTGACGCACCGAACGCCACATTGGGTGCATCACCTGTCACCGCCCACGATCAGGAACCCTGGGATACCGGAGCAGGCCATCGCGGGCCGGCTACCGACTTTGCGCGAAACGCCCCGCCCTTCCCTGGGGGGCGTCCCCGCTTCCAGCGTATCGGGCCCCTCCGACAAAAGCCGGAAAACGCCACTGCCGAGGCTTGGTTCTCCACATCACGGCGGGGATGTGGACAACCAGGCCTCAGCCCACACCGATGCCGGTGAGGAGCTCCCGAGCGCTGTCGACCAACGCCTCGAAAGTCGGCGGCGCGAGAGACCCCGTCCCGGCCAGTGAGTCGAAGATCGTTCCCTCCAGCCAGTTCACCACCACGGTCGCGTGCCGCTGCGGGGCCGTCGAGCCCGCCGCCGCCAGTGCTTCCACCGCGAGGCGGCGGATCAGCAGCCCGCCCTCGTCGTACACCGCCCGCAGCTCCGGCCGCCGCGTCGCCTCCAGGGCGAATTCGTACCGCGCCAGCATCCGCGTCCGCCCCGAAGTGATCGCCTCGAACGCGAAACCCGCGATCGACTCCGCCAGCCCGCCGGGCCGCGGCGAGACCTGGTCCAGCGCGACGATCCGCGCCATCGTCAGCTCGAGCAGCGCCGCCCGCGTGCGCGCGTAGTACGACGTCGAGCCCATCGGCAGGCCCGCCGCGCGGTCGACCGCCCGGTGCGTCAGGCCGCGCATGCCCTCGGCCGCGATCACTTCGATCGCCGCGTCACCGATCACCTCGAGTCGTTCCACAAGCGCACTCTACAGGTGTAGAGTGCTCTACAGATGTAGAGGAGGGGTCATGCACGCAGTGGTGGTCGGCGGGGGCATCGGCGGGCTGGGCGCGGCGATCGGGCTGCACCGGGCCGGCTGGACGGTCACCGTCCTCGAACAGGCGCCCGAGTTCGGGGACGTCGGCGCCGGCATCTCACTTTGGCCGAACGCCCTGCGCTGCCTGGACGAACTCGGTGTCGACCTCGGCGAACACCTCGCCGTCCAGACCCAGGGCGGCCTGCGCGACCGCCGTGGCCGGTGGCTCGCCCGCTGGGACGCCGCCGCCTTCGAACGGCACCACGGGCGGCCGCTGACCGGGATCCACCGGGCCGACCTCATCGCCGGGCTCCGCGACGCCCTCCCCGCCGACCGCCTGCGCACCGGCGTCAAGGTCACCGAAGTGACCGAAGACGGCCTGGTCCGCTTCACCGGCGGCGAGCTGCAGGCCGACCTGGTCGTCGCCGCCGAGGGCATCCGCAGCCCGATCCGCCACGCGCTCTTCCCGGCCTGCCCGGAGCCGGTCTACTGCGGCAGCACGGCGTTCCGCGGCATCGCCCGGCCGGCCCGGATCCCCGGGCTGAGCACCAGCTTCGACCGCGGCACCGAGATCGGCATCCTCCCGCTGACCGGCGGTGACGTCTATTGGTGGGTCTCCTACGTCACCGAGCCGGACGCGCGCCCGGCCGACCTCAAGGCGTACCTGAAGGAGCACTTCGGCGGCTGGCACGACCCGATCCCGGAGCTGATCGACGTCACACCGCCGGAAGCCCTGCTCCACCACGACCTTTACCACCTCGGCACGCCGCTCGGGACGTACGTCCGCGGCCGGGTCGCGCTGCTCGGCGACGCCGCGCACGCCATGCCGCCGTTCCTCGGCCAGGGTGGCTGCCAGGCCCTCGAAGACGCCGTGGTGCTCGCCCACGCGGTGGCCACGGAGGACACCGTCCAAAAAGCACTCCAGACCTACGACACCGAACGGCGGCCGCGCAGCCAGCGGGTCGCGCACGCTTCCGTCCGGGCGGGCAAGGCCGGGCCGCAGCTGACCAACCCGGTCGCGATCGCCCTGCGCACCACGCTGGCGCGCCTCCTCCCGGCCGGGCTGGCGGCCCGCTCCGGCGCCTCGATCAGCGGCTGGCGGCCTCCGCGTCTCCCCCGACCAGCCCCGCCTCGTACGCCGTGATCGCCGCCTGCACCCGGTTCTTCACCCCGAGCCGGGTCAGGATCGTGCTCACGTGCGCCTTCACCGTGCCCTCGACGACGAACATCTTCGCCGCGATGTCCGCATTGGACAGTCCGGAACCCACCAGTGTCAGCACTTCCCGCTCGCGCGGGGTCAGCACCTCGACCTTCGAACGCGCCGCGGCGGCCCGGGAAAGCCGGCCACCCGAAAGCCGGGCGATCACCCGCTGCGCCACCTTCGGGGAGAGGAACGCGGCCCCGTCGGCGACGGCGTGGATGCCCGCCAGCAGCTCGCGCGGGTCACCGGACTTCAGCAGGAACCCGCCCGCGCCGAGCCCCAGCGCACGCTCGATGTAGTCGTCCTCGCCGAACGTGGTCAGCATGATGACGCCGACGGCGGGCAGCAGCCGCCGGATCTCGGCGGCCGCGCCCAGGCCGTCCAGCCCCGGCATCCGGATGTCCAGCAGCACGACGTCCGGGTGCGTCGCGAGCGCCTGCGACACGGCGGAACGACCGTCGGCGGCCTCGGCGACCACCTCGATCCCGGCGTCCGCACCCAGGATCGCCGCCACCCCCGCCCGCATCATTGCTTCGTCGTCGGCCAGTACCACCCTGATCACGATGCCCCCTCGGCGAACTCGTCCTTGGCGACCAGCTTCCCCTCGGCGAAGCACAGCCGGTAAGCGGCGTAGTTGTCGTCCAGCCAAGATCTTCCCGTGCCGTAGTACTCGCACAGGACCCCGCCCACCGGCGGCAGCGGCGGCTCGCCGCGCACCGGGCGGGCCGAGCGCTGGTGCTCCGGCAGCTGCGGCGCCAGGTCGGCGCGCGCCTGCCCGATCCGCATCCGCTCGTAGGCCGGGCTCGGCAGCTCCGACGAGTTCCACTGGTACAGGAACACGATCCCGCTGACCGCGAGGACCACCCCGAACAGCGCGAGCGGAACGGTGACGGCCTGGATCAGGCTGCGGCGCACGTCGCGACGTGCCAGTGCCAGCTCCCGGGCCGACGTCGACTGCCCGACTTCGTCGTCGGCGGCCTCCCGCAGCTCGGCCGTCTCCTCGACCGGCGCGGCGTCATGCGGCAGCGTCGCGGTGACGGCGAACCCGCCCTCGCGCGGGCCGGCGCGCAGGGTGCCGCCGACGAGCCGGACCCGCTCGCGCAGGCCGATCAGCCCGAGGCGGCCGGACGCGGCGCCGGGCAGCGGGCCGGCGGGCGGCGTGGCGTTGACCACGCTCACCTCGGTCAGCTCACCGGAGCTGCGCACCTGGACGATGACCGCGGCGCCCGGCGCGTGCTTCGCGACGTTCGTCAGGGCTTCTTGGACGACGCGGTAGGCGGCGCGGGCGACCATCGGCGGCGCCTTCGCGCTGTCCACTGTGGATTCGATGAGCAGCCCGGACGCCCTCGCCCGCGCGATCAGCTCGCCGAGGTCACCCTGCACGGGTTCGACCGGCGCGGCGTCCTCGCGCAGCACGCCGATGATCTCGCGCAGCCGTTCGGTCGCCGCCGCGGCGCTGGTCCGCAGCTGCCCGGCCGCACCGCGCTGCGCGTCGTCCAGACCACCCGCGACCTCCAACGCCGCCGCGCGGACGGCGATCAGGCTCAGCTCGTGGCCGAGCGAGTCGTGCATGTCACTGGCGATCCGCGCGCGTTCGCGCAGCCGCGCCTGGTCGGCGACCAGCCGTTGCCGGCTCTCCATCTCCTCGGCCCGCCGCCAGCCGGTGCGCGCGAGCTCACCACGCAGCCGGATGTACCGGCCGAGCAGCCACGGCGAGAGCCCGGCGAACACCAGGATCGCCATCATCGCGGCCCAGTCGCCGAGGCCGTCCGGCGCGACGAGCAGCGACAGCGGGATGCCCAGCACCGAGACGGCCGCGCCGATCACCAGGGCGGGCCGCGCCCGTTCCATCCGCAGCGCGGCCTGGTAGCTCATCGCCACCAGCACGAACACCGTCCACACCGGCACGTGGTCGCCGTACGGGAACGGGACGGCGAGGGTCCCGACCTGCGCGATGCCGAGCGAGACGACGGGATACCGCCGGGCCGTCGCCACCGAGCCCACGACCACCGCGAGGCCGCCGGCAAGCTCCCACGCCGACCGGGTGGCCACGCTGTCCGAGAGCACGGTGAACGCCAGGAACAGCCCGAGGGCGACGTCGAGCACCACCCGCCACCTGCGCTTCGTCACCTCCCGCACAGGTTCGAAGCTACAAGGCGGCTCCGGCGCGGACCACTGCCGAAAGTCAACCTTCCGCGTTCACCCGCGCCGGCCTGCTGTTTCGCGGCGACCGGAACGGATCGGCGACGCTCTGTCGTAGGGTGAACATGACCAGTACCTTCACCGCCTCGGACCTGATGACGACCGAAGACGAGCCGGGCCTGACGGCCGAGGAGATCGACCGGAGTGCTCGTCGGGGCCTGCTCGAATCAAGGCCCGAGCACCTGACGCCCGGGGTGTTCCCCCGGATGTGGGCCATGTCGGCCGGAACCGTCTCGAACGCGGTCTTGCGCGCCGAGCGGCCCTTCCCGCTGGAGTACGTGACAATTCCGTTCTCGGCCACGAAGTTCGTCGAACTGACGAGCGCGGTCGGTATCTGGAATCTGCTCTGGGAAACCGCGCAGTTCCGCATTCACCTCTACGACGACGAGGAGCTCGCGACCGAACTCCGATCGGTCGTCGGTTTCGAGGAAACCAATGTGGCCTTCGTCCCGCGCACGCGGTCGCGGTACTACGAGTACTCCCCGCTGGCCCATCTGATCCCCGGCGGCACCCTGGACCGGTTCGGGCTTCCCCGCCTCTGCGGAGGACACTGGCCGTTCGTGGTCGGCGCTCTCGACGTCGACAGTCACTTGCCTGCCGACTTCGAAACCCGGCTCGCTCGCGCCTGGGCGTCGACCGTCTGGCGGCACCTCAACTCCGGATCTCCGCTCAGCGGGTTCTCGAAGGACGACCCGATCCGGCTGCTGGCCCACAACCTGGACTTCTGGATTCCTCCGGTGACCACGGTGGTGCAGGAGATCCTCCGCGAATTCCCCCTGGTCGACAACGGCATCGACCCGACACAACCGGGGTGCGAAGGCCTGACGGCGGCGAGGCCCCGGGTGTCCGGCGACCTGTGGTGCGGCGAAGCCGAGGCAGCCGAGGTCGTGGAGCAGACCGTCGAAGCCGCCGACTCCGGCGGCCGGCTGCGCGGCATCCTGGAAGCCGTCCGCGCGAACCGGGTCGAAGACGACTTCTCGGACCGCTGGTCCAACGCCCGCATCGACTTCGAGCGCAAGCTCCACCGCACCCGGTCGAAGGTGAAGGTCCGCTTCGTCGAGCTGACCGACACCATCCCGGTGCAGGGCCCGGACACGGAGATCGAAGGGAGGCTCGTTTCGGCGGACTTCCTCGCCCTGCTGGACCCGCCCAACCGGCAGATCGTCGTTTTGCTCACCAGCGGCTACACGAAGCTGACCGAAGTCGCTGACGTTCTCGGCTATCGCAACCACAGCGCCGTCTCGAAGCGGCTGAAACAGATCCGCGACCAGGCTGCACGGTTCTTCGGCGATCTCTAGCCGGGAAGGAACGCGACATGCCGAGAAGACAACGCCGGCCGACCGTCGTCGGGCTGCTCGAGCGGATCGTCACCAGCACGCCCAACACCGTGCGCACCCTGGCGGTGATCATCGTGCTCGCCGTACCGGCGATCGCCGGGCTGTGGATCGTCCGCGCCGAAAGTCAACCCTTCAGGCTGTCCACGAACGCCAGGGTCTGCGGCCACGACAGCGCGAAGGCATCGGCATTGACCGCGGTGCCGTGCCGCGCCGAGTCGCTGAAGCCGTGCTCCGCGCCCGGGAAGTGCTGAGTGAACGTCGCGCCCCGGGGCCGGGACTGCAACGCCGTCTGCAGCCGCGCGAACGTCGAATGCGAGACGACCGAATCGGCCTCCGGGTACGCGACGAGCACCGGCGCCGTGATCTCCGGGGCCAGGGCGACGGTGTCCAGGTCGTGGTTCGGCGGCGCCGGGTCGCGGACCGTCGGGTGGTACGCGACCACACCGGAAAGCCGCTGGTCACGGGCCGCGAGCAGGAGCGCGAACCGGCCGCCGAGGCACCAGCCCATGACTCCGGCCGACGTGCAGCTGAGGTCGCCGAGCAGGTGGTCGAGCAACATCGTCTGCTCCGCGAGCGCGGCCTCGTCACGCAGCTCGCCGAGCTTCGCGCCGAGGTCCTCGCGGGGCGTGTTGTCGGTGCTCGCGCCGTGGAAGACGTCCCAGGTCAGCGCCGTGACGCCACGACCGGCCAGCTCGTCGGCCCAGGCTCGGACCTGCTCGCCGATGCCGGTGATCATCGGCAGGAGCAGCAGCCCGGACGCTGACCCGCCGGCCGGGCGGGCCAGGTACGCGGAAAGGTCGCCGACACGGACCGTGGACGTCTCGATGCTCATGTCCGCATGATGCATCATGATCCACCATGGCCGAGCGCACACTCGCCGAGCAGTTGGGCGGCTACCTCCCCGAAGGCATCGAGGCCCTCGAAGAGCACGAGCGGCAGGACCTCGCCGACGCCCTGCGCGACGCACGCAGGCGGCAGGCCAAGGCGCTCGCCGAAGCGGGCGAAGAAGGCCTCCGGTACGTCCCCGCGCTGCTGCGCGGAGCGGTCCGGAAGGCGGTCGGGCTGTGACCGCCTACTACGAAGCCGAGGCCGAGATCCTCAAGCTGGCGCGGGTCCTCGGCGTCGAGCCGGAGCGCCTCGAGTACCTCGCGCGGGTCGACGCCGACGACCTGCGGGCGTTCCGCGACCAGGTCACCGACACGCTGTTCGACGCCAACATCGCCGTGCTGCAGCGGATGGCCCTGGCCGCACGGCTGCTGCCCGGCGGGGTGCTCGCCAAGATCGCCGAGAAGGTGTTCGGCCCGCTGCTGTGCGCCCGGATCGCCGGCCTGGTCGAGGTCTCGCGCGGGGTCGACGTCGCCAAGCGGCTGAGCCCCCGGTTCCTGGCGGAGGTCGCCGCCGACCTCGACCCGCGGCGGGCCAGCGCGATCATCTCGCGCATCCCGCTGGACACCGTCCTCGCGGTCGCCGCCGAGCTGGCCCGGCGCGAGGACTGGATCACCCTCGGCCGGTTCGTCGGCCACCTGCCGGACCCGACCGTCCGCCGGGCCCTCGACGAAATCGACGACCCGGGCCTGCTGCGGATCGCCTTCGTGCTCGACGACAAGAACCGCATCGACCACGTCGTCGGCCTGCTCCCGGCCCATCGGCTCGGCCGGCTGCTCACCGCGGCGGCCGCCGACGAGGACCTCTGGACCCCGGCGCTGGACCTGCTGACCCACCTGGGCGAAGACCGCCGGGCCACGCTGAAGCCGATGGCCGGCGGCCTGCCCGACGGCCTGCGGGAACGTGTTCAGGCGACGATCAAGTAGATCCCGAAGGCGACGATCGCCGCGCAGACGGTGAAGCAGACGACCGCGCCGGCCAGCGGGCCGGTGCCCGAGCCGCCCGCCGCACGGGCCGAGTCGCGCTGCGAAAGCCCGACCACCCCGAAGGAGAACAGGCTCGTCAGCACGACCACCGAGCCGAGGGCGATGACGAAGACGATGCCGAGGGAACCCCAGTCGATGTTCACGGCGCTCCTCAGGCGTTGGCCGGCTGCTGCACAGCGGGCTCGGGCTCGGTGATGGAATTCGCGTTGATCGGGTTCCGCCGCGACGCGAGGTAGATGCCCACCGCGATGACGACCCCGGCGAGGCCGATCAGGACCGTGCCCCAGGTGCCGAGCGTCGACACCTCGGCGGCGATCGCGCCGACGATCGCGGCGGCGGGCAGCGTCAGCGCCCAGGCGACGACCATCTTGCCCGCGACGCCCCAGCGGACTTCGGCGAGCTTGCGGCCGAGGCCGGAGCCGATGATGCCGCCCGAGCAGACGTGCGTGGTGGACAGCGCGAACCCGAGGTGCGCCGAGGTGAGGATGACCGCCGCGGCGCTGGTTTCGGCCGCGAACCCTTGCGGCGTCTGGATTTCCGTGAGCTTCTTGCCCATCGTCTGGATGATCCGCCAGCCGCCGAGGTAGGTGCCGAGCGCGATCGCGGTGCCCGCGGTCAGGATCACCCAGAGCGGCGGGCCCGAGTTCGGGGCGAGCGAGCCGGACGCGATCAGCGTCAGCGTGATGACACCCATGGTCTTCTGCGCGTCGTTCGTGCCGTGCGCGAGCGACACCAGCGAGGCCGAAGCGATCTGACCGGCCTTGAACGTCTTGCCCACGGTGTCCTGCTTCGCGCGGGCGGTGATCCGGTAGACGAGGAACGTGCCCAGCGTCGCGACGATCCCGGCGACGATCGGCGAGGCGAGCGCCGGGATGAGGACCTTCTCGACCACCTTGCCGAAGTGGACGGCGTCCGAGCCGGAAGCGATCCAGGTGGCGCCGATCAGCCCGCCGAACAGCGCGTGCGACGAGCTCGACGGCAGCCCGATCAGCCAGGTCACCAGGTTCCACACGATGGCCCCGACCAGGCCGGCGAAGATGATCACCGGGGTCACCTTCGTGTCGTCGACGATGCCGCCGGAGATCGTCTTCGCGACTTCGACCGAGAGGAACGCGCCGACGAGGTTCAGCACCGCGGACACCCCGACCGCGACCCGCGGCTTGAGGGCGCCGGTGGCGATGGACGTGGCCATCGCGTTCGCGGTGTCGTGGAAGCCGTTGGTGAAGTCGAAAGCGAGTGCCGCGACGATCACCACCAGCACGATCAGCGAGAAGTCCATGGGCGGCTCTCCCGTCTAGAAGTCGGATACGACGCTACCCACGGGGTGCCCGGGCCCCGATCCCGAGCGCGTGACGGCTGGCTGAACTCTCAATGAACCCGTAAGCGCTTCCTCGACAAGGCCGACATTTCGGGCGGTGGTAGGGCAAACCCGACCCCTCACCCGGTGGTCTGGCCCAGTGCGCCCACCCCGGATGGCTGCAACCGTCGATGCCGGACGAAAGGGGCATCGATGAACAAGCTGGGGTGGGCGGTCGTCGCGACGGTGACGTCGGCCGTGTTGTTCTTCTTCGGTACGGGCCTGGATCCGGTACCCGAGCTCGCGTGGCTGGCGCCGCTGCCGATCCTCCTGCTCGCGCCCCGCGTCCCCGGTGCGGCCGCGCTCGGCTGCGCGTTTGTCGCCTACCTCGCGGGCAGCGCCGGCAGCTGGAGCTACTTCTGGCACTCGCTGGCGGTTCCGCGCCCGGCGGCGATCGCGATCCTGGGCGGGAGCGCGCTGCTGTTCGTGTTGTCCGCGGGCCTCTTCCGGCTGCTGGTCCGGCGCGGCCATGGCTTCCTGGCCGCGCTCGCCGCGCCCGCGTTGTGGACCGTCGCGCTCTACGGTGTTTCGCTGCTCAACCCGACCGGGCTGATGGGCACCTTGATGACCACCCAGGCCGACCGGCCGGACGTCCTGCGGATCGCCGCGGTCACCGGTGGCTGGGGGGTGGAGTTCCTGGTGCTGTTCGTCCCGGCCGCCGTCGCCGCCGCGCTCGCCCCCGGCGTCCGCGCCCGATCCCGCCTGACCGGGCTCGTCGCCGTGGCCGCCGCGCTGGGCGCGCTCGTCTTCTGGAGCGTTCCGGCGCCCGCCGGGCCGTCGACGCGGATCGCCCTGGTCGCGCCGGGGCAGAGCCGCTGGGCGGTCGACGTCGCCACCCCGGACGGCCAGGCGCTCGTCCAGTCCTATGTGGACCAGATCCGCCGGCTGCCGGACGGCGCCCAGGCCGTCGTGCTCCCCGAAGCGGCCTTCGCGGTGGACCAGGCCAGCCGTCCTCGGCTCGTCGACGCCTTCGCCGATGTCGCCCGCACGAGGAACCTCGACGTGGTCACCGGCGTGCTCGACACCACCTCCGCAGGCCGCTTCAACGCCGCGCTCGCCGTGCCGCCGTCCGGTGCGCCGGTCGAATACCACAAGTGGCACAACGGGGATTCGAAGAACATCGCGGACGGCACCGAGCTCGCGCACCTCGCCGGGATCGGGCTCATGGTGTGCATGGACGTCAACTTCGCCGATCCCAGCGGGGACTACGGCGACGCCGGGACGGGGCTGGTCCTCATCCCGGCGTCCGACGAGAACGTCGACGGCTGGGTGCACAGCCGCACAGCCCTGATCCGCGGTGTCGAGAACGGCTTCTCGGTGGCGTGGAGCGCGGCCCACGGCACGCCGATGCTCGCGGACGCCCGGGGCCACGTCCTGGCCGACGCGCACACCGGCGGCCGCCCGTTCACGGTGGTCGTCGCCGACGTCCCGGTCGGCTCGGGCAAGACCTTCTATGCGCGCTTCGGTGACTGGTTCGCCTGGCTCTGCGGCCTGGTCGCGGTGGCCGGGATCGTCGTGGGCGCCCGCAAGGCGTCAGACTTCGAGCGCCTTGGTGTTGCGTAGCACCTTCGACCACGCCGGGTCGGCGCAGAGCGTGCAGCCTGGGCCGAAGAAGACACCGCGCGCCTGCGCGTCACGCTTGAGCCAGTAGCTGAACCACGCGGTGATCGCGCCGCGGAAGCCACCGCCGTCACCGGCCGGGGTGAAGTGGGTGGCGCCGGCGAGCTCGCCGTAGACCGCGGGAACGTGCGACGCGGCGTAGTAGCGCGGGATCACCAGCAGCCCCGGCAGCACGATGGTGTCGAACTGGCCGCCGAGGAAGAACACCGGGCCGTGCAGCGCGGGCACGGACCCGAGCGGTCCCGGCTCGATCGGGACGGTGGTGGTGACGAGCGGGTCGGCGCCCGCGGCGATGGCCCCGCCGCCACCCTGGGAGTGCCCGGTCGCGCCGACGTGCGCGGTGTCGATCCGGCCGTAGTACTTGCTGCCGGGCCGGCTGTTCTCCGCAACGAGCGTGCGGGCGCCGGCCAGCATATCCTGGCCGGTGCCGGAGTTCGGCGTGTTGGCGGCCGCGACGACGAAGCCGTGCGACGCGAGGTGACGCAGCAGCGGCGCGTAGACGGCGGGGATCGCGCCGGTGCCGTTGCCCCAGACGATCACCGGGTGCCGGCCGCCGCCGAGGTCGGCGGGCCGGAAGACGGTGTGGCCGGCGTCGAGGGCTTCGGTGACGACGGAGAACGGCCCGGGCTGGTCCCAGCTCGCCGTTTCGGCCTGCGCCGGCTGCGGGATCACGAGCAGGACCGTCAAGAGCGCCAGGAACCACAGCCGTCGCATCACGTTCTCCTGTTTCGCCGTCGGAACAGTAGACGACCATGATCGGCCGGAGACCGCCCCGCCTGCGCTGGGAGTGGGCTCAAGATTCACTCGTCCGGGTTGTGACCGGGCCCAAGCCGTTGTGATCGATCACAATGGCGGCCGGTCAACTCTGAGCTTCGTCCCATGTCGCGCCCGGCCGGCTGTGTCACATCATGACTTCCGTCACTACTGACGGGTAACTGGAGGCAACGGAAGATGCGGGTCACCAACGGCGGTGCCAAGCGAATCCTGACCACGCTGGTCGCGGCGGTCACCCTCGGCGTGGCCGCTCCGGCGGTCGCCGAGGCCGCGCCGGGCAGCGGCTGGAACAACTGGTCGTGCGCGCCGAGCGCGCAGCACCCGGAGCCGGTGGTGCTCGTGCACGGCCTCGGCGCCAACAACACGGTCAACTGGTTCTTCCACGCGCCGAAGATCGCCGCGCAGGGTTACTGCGTCTACTCCCTGACCTACGGCACCGGCATCCTCGGCCCGGGGGTCGGCGGGCTCGCGTCCATGCGGGACAGCGCGGCGCAGCTGGGCCGGTTCGTCGACCGCGTCCGCACCGCCACCGGCGCGGCGAAGGTCGACATCGTCGGGCACTCCGAAGGCAGCACGATGCCCGCGTACTACCTCAAGTTCCTCGGCGGCGCGGCGAAGGTCGAGCACTTCGTCGGTTTCGGCGCCAACTACCGCGGAACCACCCTCGGCGGCCTCGACGCGCTCGCCAAAGCACTCCTGACGACCGTGCCCGGCCTGCGGGCGATCCTGAAGACCGCGTGCGGGGCGTGCACCGAATACCTGGCTCCGTCGGCGTTCCTGGACGACCTCGCCCGCGGCGGCGTGCACGTCGCCGGCCCGGCGTACACGAGCATCGTGAGCAAGTACGACGAGGTCGTCACCCCGTACACCAGCGGCATCCTGAACGAGCCGGGCGCGACGGACATCGTGCTGCAGGACTTCTGCTCGGCCGATGCTTCGGGCCACCTGAGCCAGGCGATCGACCCGAACGTCACCGGCCTGATCCTGCACGCGCTCGATGCGTCCTACACACCGAAGTGCACGCCGTTCACGCTCCCGTTGTGAGCGGGTTCTGCCCGAGGAACCGGCGCCCGTTCTCCGCGGACTCCCGCACGGCGGCGAACCCGTAGTCCACCATCTCGGACTCGTAGGCCGCCACGGCCTCGAGCAGCGGAGCCCCGGCCAGCGCGGACGCCAACGCCGCACCATCGCGCAACGCGGTGTTGGCGCCCGCGCCACCGGCCGGGCTCATCGCGTGGATCGCGTCACCGACGAGCGTCACCCGCGACGGTTCCCACGGCCCGATCGGCACGCTCGTGCGGATCGGCTGCGGGAACGTCGCGGCGACGTCCCAGTGCTCGACAAACGCGCGGACCCGCGGATGCCAGCCGTCGACCAGGCCGAGCGCCAGTTTCTGCAGGTCATCCGGGGACAACGCGGCCAGTTCGGCATCGGTCCGGCCGAGGACCTCCCGCCGCGTGCCGACCGCGCACGTCATGTAAGGGTCGTGGTCGCGCAGCTTGATGTCCGGCACCAGCCGGACCACCGCGCTCGCGACCGGTTCCGGGTAGTCGACCGGCGCGAACCCGGCCATCGTCCGCTCCGGCGAGACGGCCATCGAAAAAATCGCGAACATCTCGGGGTCGAACAGCCGCCGGGTGTCCGCGGTGAGCGGGATCCGGCCGTAGAGGTGCACAAGCCCGGCGTCGACGACTTCGGCGTGCGGCAAGTGCTGCCGCCGCACCGGGGAATTGACCCCGTCCGCGCCGACCAGCAGGCTGCCGCGCGCGGAAGTCCCGTCGGCGAAAAACGCTGTCACGCCGTCATCATCGGTTTTGTGGTGCGTGAATCGCTTGCCGTAGTGGACTTCCTGGCCGTGCAGCAGGATCTGCCGCAGGGTGAAGCGGTTGATGTTGAGGTGGGTGCCCTCGTCTTCCAGCCGTGTGAGCAGCCGCAGCTGCTCGTCGTAGACGTTCGTGTGCGGCAGCGCCCGGCCCGCGGTGGCGCGGAAGAGTTCGTGCAGCTCGGGACGCAGCACCTCGCTCAGCGCCGTGTCGCCGGCGCCGTCGATGTGCAGGCGGTAACCCTGCTTCCGGAACTCCGGTGCGGGATCACGTTCGTGGACCTGGCACGGGATTCCGGCTTGCCGCAGGCCTTGGGCGAGGCACAGGCCACCCAGACCGGCACCGATGATGATCACGGACACAGCTGTCCCTTCGTCGCTTCCGAGGAAGGGACGCACAGGTAAGCCTGCTCTTCGGTGCCCGGACTAACCCATACCGGACTGTGTCTTCGCGCGTCCTCGTTTCCGACGTTAGCGCACGCGATCCCCGGCGCGCCACACCATTTTTGTCAGCGGTACTCCCGGCCGGTACGCCAAGTGCGTCACCGAAGGCGCGTCGAGCACGTGGATGTCCGCCCGGGCGCCCGGCCGCAGCACGCCGACGTCGTCGCGGCGCAACGCCTTCGCACCGCCCGCCGTGGCCGACCAGACGGCTTCCTCGATCGTCATCCGCATCTGCAGCACCGCCGTCGCAACGCAGAACGCCATCGACGTCGTGTACGAGCTGCCCGGGTTGGCGTTGCTGGCCAGCGCGACCGTCGCGCCCGCGTCGAGCAGCCGCCGTGCCGGGGCGAGTGATTGCCGGGTCGACAAATCGCACGCGGGCAGCAAAGTCGCCACCGTGCCGGACGCGGCCAGCGCCTCGACGTCGGCGTCCGAAAGGTACGTGCAGTGGTCGACGCTCGCCGCTCCCAGCTCCACGGCCAGCCGCACGCCCGGACCCTCGCCGAGCTGGTTGCCGTGCACACGCAGGCCGAGCCCGCGCCCGGCGGCAGCCTTCAGCACCCGTGCCGACTGGGCCTCGTCGAACGCGCCGGTCTCGCAGAAGACGTCCGCCCAGCGCACGCTTTCCGCGACGGCGTCGAGCATCTCGCCGCACACCAGGTCCACATAGGACTCGGCGTCGGCACCCGGCGGCACCAGGTGCGCGCCGAGGAACGTGACCTCGTCGGCCACCTCCCCGGCGATCCGGGCGCTCCGGGCCTCGTCCGCGACGGTCAGCCCGTAGCCCGTCTTCGTCTCCAAGCAGGTTGTCCCCTGCCGGGCCGCCTCCTCGACGTGGCGGCGCAGGTTCGCCGCCAGCTGCTCGTCGGACGCCTCGCGCGTCGCGCCGACGGTGATCGCGATCCCGCCCGCGGTGTACGGCTTTCCCGCCATCCGGGCTTCGAACTCGGCGGTGCGGTCCCCGGCAAAAACGAGGTGCGTGTGACTGTCGACCCAGCCGGGCAGCACCGCGCGGCCTTCGACGTCGACCCGCTCGTCGGCGTCCGGCGCTTGGCCGGCCGGCCCCACCCAGGCCACCTCGGCGCCGTCGAGCACCAGGGCGGCATCGGTCAGGCGACCCAGCTCGGGATCGTTCGTCGTCAGTTCGCCGATCCCCGTGATCAGGACTGCCACAGTGCCTCGATCTCCTTCGCCAGCAAGGTTTCCGGTCGTTCGATGAGCAGGTGCGAGCCGTCCCGCACAACCTCGCGGCCCGCGACGACGACGTGCCGGACGTCGGCCCCGGACGCGGCGAACACCACACCCGACGGCTCGATCCCGGCCGTCCGCACCGAATCCAGGCCGACGGTGACGAAGTCCGCACCCTGACCTTCGGCCAGCGCACCGACCTCGGGCCAGCCGACGGCAGCGTGGTCGGTCCCGGCTTCGAGGAGTTCCTCGGCGCTGAACCGGCCGCGTTCCTCACTGGCCAGCCGGTCGTCCAGCTCCAGCGCGCGAGTCTCCTCGAAGGCGTCGACAACGGCGTTGCTGTCGCTGCCGACGCTCAGCCGCACCCCGGCGTCGCGCAGCGCGCGGGCCGGGCCGATGCCGTCGCCGAGGTCACGTTCGGTCGTCGGGCAGAAGCACGCGCGGGCGCGGGCGGCGCCGAGCCGTTCGATGTCGAGCCGGGTCAGGTGGGTGGCGTGCACGGCGACGAGCCGCTCGGTCAGCGCCCCGCGGCTGTGCAGCAGCTCGGTCGGCGTGCAGCCGTAAGCGGCCAGGCACTGCTCGTTCTCGGCCCGCTGCTCGGAAAGGTGGATGTGCACGACCCGCGCACTGTCCACAAGCGACAACTGGTCCGCCGGAACGGCGCGGACCGAGTGGATCGCGGCGCCGACCCGGAACAGGTCGTCTTCCTTCAAGGACGCGACGCGCTCCGCCCAGGCCGAAGCCGAGCCGTCGGAGAAGCGCCGCTGGACCTCGTCCGGCTCGACGCCGATTCCGCCCGCGAGGTAACACGTGTCGAGCAGGGTCAGCCGGATCCCGGCGTCCGCGGCGGCCTGCCGCAGCGCCTCCCCCATCGCGTTCGGGTCGGCGTACGGCTTTCCGCCGGGGGCGTGGTGCAGGTAGTGGAACTCGCCCACACTCGTGTACCCGCCCAGGACCATCTCGGCGTAAACCCCGCGCGCCAGCCGGTAGTACGTGCCGGGGTCGAGCCGCGACGCAAGTGCGTACATCCGTTCGCGCCACGTCCAGAACGTGCCGCGCTCGTGGTGCGTCCGGCCCCGCAGCGCCCGGTGGAAGGCGTGCGAATGCCCGTTCGCGAACCCCGGCAGGGTCAGTCCGCTCAGGACGTCGCCACCGCGCGGCGCACCCGCCGTCACCGAAGTGATCCGGCCGTCGGACACCTCGATCGCGACCGCGTCGGCGATCCCGTCCGGCAGCCAGGCCCGTTCGCACCAGTAAGTCATCGCGCCAGCTCTTCCAGCGCCGTCGCCAGCGCCTGCGCACCCGCCTCGACGTCGTCGGCCTCGGCGAACTCCTCCGGCGAATGGCTGATGCCGGTCGGGTTGCGCACGTAGAGCATCCCCGCCGGGACGAACCCGGCGAGGATCGCGGCGTCGTGGCCGGCGCCGGTCGGCAGCTCCGGCACCCCACCGAGCCAGCCACCGAGGTCACGGCGCAGGGTTTCGTCGAACACGACGTCACCGGAGTACGACTCCCGGGTCACCTGGACCTGGCAGCCCTCTTCCTTCGCCGCGTCCGACGCCGCCCGGCTGATCTCGGCGACCAGTCCCGGGGTGCCTTCGCCGGGCACCCGCGCGTCGAGCCAGAGGTCCACTGTGGACGCGATGACGTTCGTCCCGCCGGGGGTCGGCACGAGCCGGCCGACGGTCGCCCGCGCGTCCGGCACGTTCGCGGCCAGCCGCCGGACGGCGGTGACCGTCGCGGCGGCGGGCAGCATCGGGTCCGTGCGGTCGGCGAGCAGGGTCGCCCCGGCGTGGTTGCCCTGTCCCGAGAAGGAGAACCGCCACCGGCCGTGCGCGATCACCGTGCTGCCGACGGCCACCGGCGAACCGAGGTCGATCAGCCCGCGTCCCTGCTCGACGTGCAGCTCGAGGAACCGTCCGATCCGGCCGAGCCGCTCGCCGTCCGGCCCCATCCGCGCCGGGTCGACGCCGGCCTTCGCGGCCGCCTCGGCGAACGTCACACCGTCGGCGTCACGCAGGCCGCGCGCCTTGTCGGGGTCGATGGTGCCGGTGAGCAGCCGCGAGCCCAGGCAGGGCACGCCGAACCGGCCGCCCTCCTCCTCGGCGAAGACGACCACGGCGATCGGCTTGCGCGGCCGGAACTCCTTGGCCTGCAAGGCTTCCACGGCGGCCAGTGCGCTGGCGACACCGAGCGGGCCGTCGAACGCGCCGCCACCCGGCACCGAGTCGAGGTGGCTGCCGGTGACCACGGCGTTGCGCCCCGGCGGCCCCCACCAGGCCCAGATGTTGCCGTTGCGGTCGGTCTCGACGTCCAGCCCGAGCCCGAGCGCGCGGTCGACGAACCACGTGCGCAGGTCGTGCTCCGGCGTGTCGAAGGCGTGGCGGGAGTAGCCACCGCGCTTCGGGTCGCGCCCGACGTCGTCGATCTCGGCCAGAAGCTCAGAAGCGGTCACGCATCCTCCTGCATCGGCACCCGCACGCCACGCTCGGCGGCGACGTCGGCCGCGCGATCGTAACCGGCGTCGACGTGCCGGATGACGCCCATTCCCGGGTCGTTGGTGAGCACGCGCTCCAGCTTCTGCGCGGCCAGCGCCGTCCCGTCGGCCACGCTGACCTGCCCGGCGTGGATCGAGCGGCCCATGCCGACCCCGCCACCGTGGTGGATCGAGACCCAGCTGGCGCCGGACGAGGTGTTGACCAGCGCGTTCAGCAACGGCCAATCGGCGATCGCGTCGGAGCCGTCGGCCATGCCCTCGGTCTCCCGGTACGGCGAAGCGACGCTGCCGGAGTCGAGGTGGTCACGGCCGATGACGACCGGCGCCTTCAGCTCACCGCTGGCCACCATCTCGTTGAACCGCAGGCCGGCCAAGTGGCGTTCGCCGTAGCCGAGCCAGCAGATGCGCGCCGGCAGTCCCTGGAACGCGACGCGCTCGCCGGCCAGCTTGATCCAGCGGGCCAGGGATTCGTTCTCCGGGAACAGTTCCAGCATCGCGCGGTCGGTGGCCGCGATGTCCTCCGGGTCGCCGGAAAGCGCTGCCCAGCGGAACGGGCCGTTGCCCTCGCAGAACAGCGGGCGGATGTAGGCGGGCACAAATCCGGGGAAGTCGAACGCGCGCTCGCAGCCGCCGAGCTTCGCCTCGCCGCGCAGGGAGTTGCCGTAGTCGAAGACCTCCGCGCCCTTGTCGAGGAAGCCGAGCATGGCGTCGACGTGGTCGGCCATCGACTCACGCGAGCGGTCGGTGAACTCGTCGGGCTTCTTGGCCGCGTAGTCGTGCCAGTCGTCGACGCTGACGCCCTTGGGCAGGTACGAAAGCGGGTCGTGCGCGGACGTCTGGTCGGTGACGATGTCGACCTCGACGCCCCGGCGGAGCAGCTCCGGCAGCACCTCGGCGGCGTTGCCGACCACGCCGACCGACAGCGCGCGCTTCTCCTGCTTGGCCTTGGTGACGCGCGCGATGGCGTCGTCCAGGTCGTCGGCGACCTCATCGAGGTAACGGGTCTCGACGCGGCGGTGCGCGCGCTGCGGGTCACACTCGATGACCAGCGCGACACCGTCGTTCATGGTCACGGCGAGGGGCTGCGCGCCGCCCATGCCGCCGAGGCCGGCGGTCACGGTCAGCGTCCCGCGAAGGGATCCGCCGAACTTCTTCTTCGCGACGGCGGCGAACGTCTCGTAGGTGCCCTGGAGGATGCCCTGGGTGCCGATGTAGATCCACGAGCCGGCCGTCATCTGGCCGTACATCGTCAGGCCCTGCTGCTCGAGCCGGCGGAACTCGGGCCAGGTCGCCCAGTCGCCGACCAGGTTCGAGTTGGCGATCAGCACGCGCGGCGCCCACTCGTGCGTGCGGAACACGCCGACCGGCTTGCCGGACTGGACGAGCAGCGTCTCGTCGATGTCCAAAGTGGTCAGTTCGCGGGTGATCGCGTCGAAGCTGGCCCAGTTGCGGGCGGCCTTGCCGGTGCCGCCGTAGACGACCAGGTCCTCGGGCCGCTCGGCGACGTCGGGGTCGAGGTTGTTGTGGAACATCCGCAGCGCGGCTTCGGTCTGCCACGACTTGGCGGTGAGCTGGGTGCCGCGGGCGGCACGGACTACGCGGGACATCAGACCTCCAGACGGGCGGCGTCGAGGACGGCGCCGGAGCGGACGAGTTCTTCGGCGGCCGCGATCTCGGGCGCCAGGTGCCGGTCGGGGCCGGGGCCCGCGACCTTCGTGCGGAGCAGGTCGCGGACGGCGCCGGTGACCGGGGACGGTGTCAGCGGCGCCCGGAAGTCCAGCGCGCGGGCGGCCGTCAGCAGCTCGATCGCGAGCACGGTCGTCAAGCCTTCGACGGCCTTGCGCAGCTTGCGCGCGGCCGACCAGCCCATGGAGACGTGGTCCTCCTGCATGGCGCTGCTCGGGATCGAGTCGACGGACGCGGGCACCGCGAGCCGCTTGAGCTCGCTGACGATGGCGGCCTGCGTGTACTGGGCGATCATGTGGCCGGAGTCGACGCCGGGGTCATCGGCGAGGAACGGCGGCAGGCCGTGCGAACGCGCCTTGTCGAGCATCCGGTCGGTGCGGCGCTCGGCGATGCTGGCGACGTCGGCGATCGGGATGGCCAGGAAGTCCAGCACGTAGGCGACGGGCGCGCCGTGGAAGTTGCCGTTGGACTCGACCCGGCCGTCGGCGAGCACGACCGGGTTGTCCACAGCGGACGCGAGCTCACGGTCGCCGACGAGTTCGGCGTGGGTCAGGCTGTCGCGCGCGGCGCCGTGGACCTGCGGGGCGCAGCGCAGCGAGTAGGCGTCCTGGACGCGGTTGCAGTCCGGGCCGCGGTGGCTCTCGACGATCTTCGAACCCTGCAGCGCTTTCCACATCCGCGCAGCACTCAGCGCTTGCCCGGGGTGCGGGCGCAGGGCCTGGAGGTCGGCGGCGAACGCGCGGTCGGTGCCGAGCAGCGCCTCGACGCTCATCGCCGCGGTGAGGTCGGCGATGTCGAAGAGCCGGTGCAGGTCGGCGGCGGCGAGCAGGAGCATGCCGAGCATGCCGTCGGTGCCGTTGGTGAGGGCGAGGCCCTCCTTCTCGGCGAGGACGACCGGCTCGATGCCGGCGTGCTTCAGCGCTTCTTCTGCCTTCATGACCGCACCGCGGTATTCGACTTCGCCCTCCCCCATCAGCGCCAGCGCGACGGCGGCCAGCGGCGCGAGATCGCCGGAGCAGCCCAGCGAGCCGTACTCGTGGACGATCGGGGTGATGCCCGCGTTGAGCAGGGCCGCAAGCGTTTGCGCGGTACCCGGCCGGACGCCGGTGTAGCCACTGGCAAGGGTCCGCAGGCGCAGCAGCATGAGCCCGCGGACAACCTCGGTCTCGACGGCCGGCCCGGCCCCGGCGGCGTGCGAGCGGATCAGGCTGCGCTGCAGCGCGGTCCGGCTCTCCACCGGGATGTGGCGGGTGGCGAGCGCACCGAAGCCGGTCGAGACGCCGTAGGTCGGCGTGACGGCGTGAGCGAGGTTCTCGATGTGCAGGCGGGTCGCGGCGAGGTTCTTCTCGGCCGCGTCGCTGAGCCCGACCGGCGCGTGGCCGCGGACGACGTCGACAACCTGGGCGGCGGTCAGGGGTTCCGGGCCCAGGAGCACTTTTTCCGGCATGGGCCCATTGGACATCGTCCTTCCCGCTGGTGGGACGCCCCACGGAGTGGTTCCGTCTGACATCCCAGACACCCGAGTTACCCTGGCCCCGAACGCCCCAATGTGGCGTTGGGTGCATCTGACGCACCGAACGCCACATTGGGTGCGTTGGACGCACCCAACGCCACATTGGGGCGCATGGCCGCGGGAGGTGAGCGGTGGGTGAGAGCAGTGAAGTTCCGGCGCTGCGGCGCGGGCTCGCCGTGCTGCGGCTGCTGGCAACGCGCCCGGGCCCGGTGACGGCGGCGGCGATCGCGCGGGAAGCCGGGCTCCCCCGCTCGACGACGTACCACCTGCTCAATGAGCTCGAGGCCGCCGGCTTCGTTGTCCACCTACCGTCGGAACGCCGCTACGGCCTCGGCATCGCGGCCTTCGAACTGGGCTCGGCGTACCTGCGTCACGACCCCCTCGAGCGGCTGGCCGGGCCGCTGCTGCGCAAGCTCGTCGACCGCGCCGGGCACACCGCGCACCTGGGCGTGCTGCACGGCAACGAGTCGCTCTACCTGATCAAGGAACGTCCGGCCCGGCCGGAAACGCTGGTCACCGAGGTCGGCGTCCGGTTGCCGGCGCAGCTGACCGCGTCCGGCCGGGCGATCCTGCGGCACCTGCCGGCCCCGCACGTCCGGGCGCTGTTCCCGTCGGCCTCGAAATTCGTGCTTCGCACCGGCCGCGGCCCGCGCACGCTCGCCGAGCTGCGCCGCACCCTCACCGCGGAGCGGCGGCTCGGCTGGTCGGTCGAGGACGGGCACGTCACCGACGGCTTCGCCTCGGTGGCCTGCCCGGTCTTCGACCACGGCGCCCGCCCGATGGCGGCGATCAGCGTGACGTTGCGCCACCACTGCACGGCGGAACCGTGTGCGGAAACCTGGCCCGAGCTGGCCGCCGAAGTGGCGGCGACGGCCGCCGAGCTGACGACGCGCATCGGCGGCCACCCGGGCTGACGCCCTGCGGCCGAACGGCGCAACTGTCACCGGACGGCTCGATTCCGCTCCGCACGGTATCTACCGTTTCGAGGGGCGATGGACAGGATCGGGCTCCGGCGCTGGGCGCTGTGGGGGCAGGGACCGCGGGTGGCCGCGTACTGCCTGGTGAGCGAGGCCACGGCGGTGGTGCTGGCGCTGCGGCCGGCACCGATCGTGGTCGACCGGCGAACCCTGGCCGTACTCGCGGCGCTGCTGGCCCTCGGCGTGGTCCAGGCGGAAGCCGGACGCCGGGTGGAGCGGAACCAGCGCCGGATGTCGAAGGCGCCGCACATCAACATGACGTCGGTGTGGACGTTCGCCGGGGTGCTGCTGCTCCCCCCGGCACTGCTCGCGGCCCTGGTCGCCGGGTTGTACCTGCACCTGGCGGTGCGCAGCTGGTACCGCCTGCTGCCGGCCTGGCGGACGATCAGCAACGCGGCGATCATCCTGCTCTCGTGCCACGCGGCCCAGGCGGTGCTGCGCGAGACCGGCATCAACGACATCCACTCGGCGGTGGCCCACGGCCGGACGGGAACATTCGCCGTGGCCACGGCCGTGGTGACGTTCTTCGTGGTGAACGCCCTGCTGGTGCTCCCGGCCCGTCGCGAACCGGGCCGGACACCGGTGGCGCTGTTCGGCACCTGGTCGGACAACGGCCTGGAGCTGGCAACGTTGTGCCTGGGCGTCCTGAACGCCCTCACGCTGGCGACGCTGCCCGGTCTCGTCGTGCTGGTCCTGCCCCAGGTCCTGCTGCTGCACCGCACGGTGCTGGCAAAGCAGTGGGAAGTGGCAGCGCACCGCGACGAAAAAACCGGCCTCCACAACGCGGGAGGCTGGCGCCACCTGGCCGAACGACAGCTGAAGGAAGCAAAGCGCCACCACAGCACGTTCGGCTTGCTGATGCTGGACCTGGACCACTTCAAGCAGGTCAACGACACCTACGGCCACCTGGCCGGCGACGCGGTCCTCCGAGCAGTAGCCCAAACAATCACCACAGCGGTCCGAAGCCGCGAAGACGCGGTAGGCCGCTTCGGCGGCGAAGAGTTCGTAGTGCTGCTCCCAGGCATCAACCAGCCGGAAACCACGGCAATAGCCGAACGAATCCGCCAGGCGATCGCCATCCTGACAGTCCCGCAAGGACAGAGGTCCATAACGGGCCTGTCGGTGTCGATAGGCGTAGCGCGCTACCCGAGAACGGGAACAACCCTGCAGCGCCTCCTGGACGCGGCAGACACCGCCCTCTACAACGCCAAAGCAACAGGCCGGAACAAGGTGGTCAACGCACCGGACCCACCCTGAACCGCAAGATCGACAAGATCAAGCAGAAGCCCGCTGCCGCCGCCCGACATCAAGCCCCAGCATGGCGAGCAGCTCAGCACACTCCTGCGAGTCCGAGGAGTGCCCGGCCACGGTGATCAAAGCCCGATCATTCTGCTCATTGAGCCGTTCCGCCTCCTCAGCGCGTATGACACCCATACGGCTGTCTTCATCATTGGCGGTAGAGCTGCCATTGTGCCGGGCCCAGGTCATCTGGCCACCTACTTCCGGCCCCAGCGGGTGCGGAGCCATGGTCGGACCCCCAGCATGACACTCACACAATCTTCACCCACAAGTGGCCCCCACCACACAGTCGACGGACGGCCCCCCGCAAGCGGTAACCGGCACCCCCGCCCCCCACTCCCACCCCCCCACCCACCCACGCAACCACCAGGGGGCAAGGGGCGAAGCCCCAGAGGAGGGCCCGGGGCGAAGCCCCGAGGGGTCCAGGGGGCGGAGCCCCTTGGCGGGGGCCTGGGGGTCCGACCCCCAGACAAGCACCCGAGAACGAAGAGAAGGCCCAGCCCCGAAGGGGCGTGGGCCTTCTCGCAGTGGAGGTGCCGGGAATTGAACCCGGGTCCTCTGGCGTATCAACAGGGCTTCTCCGTGCGCAGTCCGCTACGTCTCTACTTGGCACCCTCAGTCACGCGAACAAGCTGAGGTGACGAGCCCAGCCACTGTTTGCTTCACGACTGTTCCCCGTGGCCGGGACAGCCGCTGAGCCTCCTAGCTGATGCCGGTACCCGGGTCGGAGGCGAACCCGGGCCGACAGAGACGCACTCGCTCAGGCGGCGAGGGCGTACTCGCGCTGGTTAGAACCGGCGCTTATTGGTTGCGATGACGCTTACGGTGGTCTCTCGCCTGCACCGGCACGCTTCTCCTGAATCAACGTCCAAAGTCGAAACCGTTCACCCCCTTGGTGGGAACACAACCTCTCCACTATAACGCGTCCCGCCATCTCTTTACTCCAGGCGGGTAGGGCCAGCCCTACCAGGAGGATGCCCGCGCGCACCATGTCGGACGGGGCCCGGAAACGCGAGGCTGGGAGCCATCGTGGGATGAAGGGAGCCCGGTCATGGGCAACGAGAGGCGGGATCCGCCGTTCGGCGGTTCGGTGGTGTTCCTGCTGATGAACCTGCCGCTGGGGGTGTTGGCGTTCACGTTGCTGACGTCGTTCACGGCGGCCGGGCTGGGGACCGCGGTGGTGTGGGTGGGCGTCGGCCTGCTCGCGCTCGTCGTGCTGGCGGTGCGGGGGGCCGCCCGCCTGGAGCGTGCGCGGGTCTACGCGCTGCTGGACCGGTACATCGACCTGCCGTACCTGCCGCTGCCGGCCGGTGGCCAGAAGGACCGGTGGAAGGGGCGGCTGAAGGACCTGTCGACGTGGCGGGACCTGCTGTACTTCTTCGTCCTGTTCCCGCTGGGCCTGGTCGAGTTCGTGCTGGTGACGGCGTTCTGGTCGACGAGCCTGGCGCTGGCGGGGCTGCCGATCTACTTCCGGTGGCTGCCGGAGGGCGCGTACTACTTCCCGTCGTTCGACGTGCGGTGGCTGACCGTGGATTCGACGGTGGAAGCGCTACCGTGGGCGGCGCTGGGGGTGCTGTTCATCGCGTTGTCCGTGGCGCTGACGAAGGCACTGGCGGGGGTGCACGCCCAGCTGGCGGGTGCGCTGCTGGGGCCGACCGTGGCGCAGCGCCGTCGGATGGAGCGCTGGTGGGAAGAAGCGGAAGAGAAGAACCTGGTGGCGGGATGACCGAGGTGCAGCAGCTGGACCACCCGCGGCCGAACCCGGCGCGCACGATCGTCTACATGATCGTGAGCTTCGTCTTCCGGATCCTGCAGTTCGTGCTGATCGTGACGGGGATCGCGGTGGGGGTCGGCACGGTCGTGGTGTGGGTCGGGTTCCCGATCCTGCTGGCGACGACGAGCTTCGTCCGCTGGTCGGCGGACCGGGAGCGGGGCTGGCTGGGGTCGATGCTGCAGGTGCCGCTGCCGCCGGTGGAGCGGCGTCCGGTCGAGGGCATGGCGCTGGTCCGCCGGTGGATGACGCGGCTGAGCGACCCGACGACGTGGCGGGACCTGGCCTACCTGATGGCGGCGTTCCCGCTGGCGTGTGTCGAGCTGGGGATCGCGCTGGCGTCGATCGTGCTGCTGCCGATGGCGATCTGGGTGACGCCGTGGCTGGGCTGGCTGCACGGTGAGCTGGGTGTCGCGCTGCTGGGCCCGAACCGCACGAAGCGGCTCGAGCAGAAGGCCGAACGGCTGCAGGCTTCGCGGGCGCGAGGGGTGGACGCGGCGGAGGCCGAACGCCGGCGCATCGAGCGTGACCTGCACGACGGCGCGCAGCAGCGGCTGGTGGCGGTCGCGATGAGCCTGGGCCGGGCGAAGTCGAAGTTCGACCACGACCCGGAGGGTGTGCGGGCGCTGATCGACGAGGCGCACGCGGACGCGAAGCTCGCGGTGTCGGAGCTGCGGGACCTGGCGCGGGGCATCTACCCGGCGGTCCTCGGCGACCGGGGGCTCGACGCGGCACTGTCGGCGCAGGCGGCGAAGTCGCCGATCCCGGTCGACGTGCAGGTGGACGTGAACCCGCGGCCGCCGGCCGCGGTGGAGACGACGGCGTACTTCATCGTCGGCGAGACGCTGACGAACATCGCGAAGCACTCCGGAGCGTCCGAAGCGGGCGTGAAGGTGTGGCGGACCGACGACCACGTGGTGGTCGAAATCATCGACAACGGTCACGGCGGCGCCGAGGTGCGCCCGGGCGGCGGGCTGGCCGGCCTGGCCGACCGCGCCGCGACCATCGACGGCGTGATCACCGTGGTCAGCCCGGTGGGCGGGCCGACCGTAATCCGGGCTGACCTCCCTTGCCAGTGGTGAATAGGCTGGACCCCGTTCATCCACGAGCTTGGGGGCCGGATGCGGGTAGTCATCGCCGAGGACGCCGTGCTGCTGCGGGCCGGGGTGACCCGCCTGCTCGCCGACGAAGGCATCGAGACGGTCGCAGCCGTCGACAACGGGGACGACCTGCTCGGCGCGGTCACCGAACATCGCCCTGACCTGGCCATCGTCGACGTCCGGATGCCCCCGACGTTCACCGACGAGGGCTTGCGCGCGGCACTGGCGGCGCGCAAGGAGATCCCGGGGCTGCCGGTGCTGGTGCTCTCGCAGTACGTCGAGGAGTCGTACGCGGTGGAGCTGCTTTCGGGCGGCGCCGGCGGGGTCGGCTACCTGCTGAAGGAGCGCGTCGCGGACGTCGCCGACTTCCTCGACGCGGTCCGCCGGGTGGCGAACGGCGGCACGGCGATCGACCCGGACGTCATCGCCCAGCTGATGGCCCGCGGCCGCCGCAACCCCCTCGACGCGCTGACCGCCCGCGAGTCCGAGGTCCTCGGCCTGATGGCGCAGGGCCTGTCGAACACGGCGATCGCGAACTCCCTGGTCGTCTCGCACGGCGCGGTGGAGAAGCACATCGGCAACATCTTCTCGAAGCTCGGCTTGGAAGCCAGCGCGGAGGAACACCGTCGCGTTCGTGCGGTCCTCACCTACCTGGGTCGCTGAGCGACTGACGGTGACCAAAAGTCCCGTAGGGTGGACGTAGGGTCACCCGTTCCGCGGGCGGCACCCCTGCCACTGCTCACCTACCATGGGCGGACCCGCCGCAGAGAGGAGCGCGCAGATGGCCGGCGAAACCCGCTGCGTCCGCTTCTTCGGCGGACCGCTCGACGGCCGGGTCCAGGAGCTCGGTGACACCGAGCCGGTGCCCGGCACCGTCATCCGGCACATCCACCTGCACGGCGGCCCGAAGATCGAGACGCGCTACGAGCTCGGCCTCACCGAGCACGGCTGGGAGTACCGCGTCGCCGCGTCGCGGCACGAACCCGAGCAGGACTACCTGAGGTAGGGAGAACCCCCGGTCCGAGCGGGGGTCAACAGCACCCCGAAGACGCCGGTCAGCACCGCTGTTCCCGCAGGTCGAAGCGGCCAAGCTCTACTGCATGCAGACAAGCCAGGGGGTCGCACGAGGCGGCCGGGACCGGTTTCTCGACGTCGTACGGGCGGGGGCCATCCTCGCCGTCATCGCCCAGCACTGGGTCATGCCGGTGCTCTCCTATTCCGACGGTCACCTCGCCACCGGCAACGCGCTGGCGACACCCGGCTGGTGGGTCGTCACCTGGCTGTCGCAGGTGATGCCCCTGGTGTTCTTCGCCGGCGGCGCCGCCAACCTGATCTCGCTGAGCCGCGCCGGCTCGCCGCGGCAGTGGCTCGCCGCGCGGATCCGGCGGCTGATGGTCCCGGTGCTGCCGCTGATGGCGGTCTGGCTGGTCATGCCGGACTTCCTGCGCGGCCTGGGTGTGCCGCCGCAGCCGTTGCAGGTCGCCAGCGCGATCGCCGCCCAGCTGCTGTGGTTCCTCGCGGTGTACGTCCTGGTCGTGCTGCTGACGCCGCTGATGGTCGCCGCGCACCGCCGCTGGGGCCTGAAGGTGCCGCTGGTCATGGCGGTGGCCGGCGTGCTCGTCGACGTCGCGCGCTTCAACGACTTCGGTTACGTCGGTTACGCCAACGCCGTGTTCGTCTGGGTCGCGGTGCACCAGCTGGGCTTCCACTACGTCGAAGGCCGGCTCGGTTCACTCACCCGCCGCGCGGCACTCGGCCTGTCGGCAGCCGGTTTCGGGATCACCGCGCTGATGGTCGCGTTCGGCCCGTACCCGGCCAGCATGATCGGGATGCCGGGCGCGCCGGTGTCGAACATGAGCCCGCCGACCGTGCTGCTCGCCTTCCTCGCCGTCGGCCAGATCGGCCTGCTGCTGGCGTTCCGCCCGCAGCTCAACGCGCTCGCCGAGCGCCCCGGCATCGGCAACGCCCTCAGCTGGCTCGGCGCGCGGTTCATGAGCGTCTACCTGTGGCACATGCCGGCGCTGATCGTGGTGGCCGGGGTGACGGTGTACGGCCTCGGTTACGAAACCCCGGCGCCGGGCACGGTGTTCTGGCTGGTCATGGCGCCCGCGTGGTTCGCGGTGTGCGGGCTGGTGCTGCTGGGTCTGCTCCGGCTGTTCGCCCACTTCGAGACGCAGCGCGACACCGCCGTCCTGACGGCGAGGCTGCCGCAGCTGGTCGTCGCCGGCCTGATGATCTCCGGTGGCCTGCTCGGCCTGGCCGCGCACGGGTTCGCCCCGCTGTCGGACGGCATCGCGCACGGACCGGTGCCGTGGGTGGTCCTCGCGACGGCCGGATTCCTGGTGGCCGGCAAGCAGATCCCGGTGACCGACCTGCTGGGCCGCGCGGTGGCCGTCACCGAACGGGCCGCGGTCAGGCGCTGAGCAGCTCGAGCGGGGTGTCGTGCAGGACGGCCCGCAGGAACGGCTCCCCCAGGCGATCGTCGGCTGCCGCCCAGCCGGCGATCGCCTTCAGCTGCGTCGCGTAGGAGTACGGGATGTTCGGGAAGTCCGTGCCGAGCACCACACGGCCGGCGAACTCGGCCAGCCGCGCCGTCCAGTCCGGCGGCAGCGGTGACATCGCCTCGGCGAACGGCACGCCGACCATCGTGGTGTCCAGGTACACCCGCGGGTACTTCGCCAGCAGGTCGAACGCCGCGCCGAACTCGGGCATCGCCGCGTGCGCGAGCACCGCCGTCAGGTCCGGGTACCGCGCCAGGACCTCTTCGAAGACCGCCAACCCGGTGAAGTCGCCCCGCAACGGACCGTGTCCACAGTGGACGACGACGGGCACGCCCGCGTCGGCCAGCGAGCCCCACACCGGCTTCAGGAACTCGTCACGCGGGTCGTACGCGCCGACCTGCACGTGCGCCTTGAACACCCGGGCGCCGGCCCGCAGCGCACCGTCCACAGCGGACCCGGCGCCTTCCTCCGGGTAGAACGTGCCGGTCGGCACCGCGTCCGGAACGCGCGCGGCGAACTCCAGCGCCCAGTCGGTCAGCCACTGCGCCATCCCCGGCTTGTGCGGGTAGACCAGCGGCGCGAACTTCAGGACACCGAGTGACCGCAGTGTCGCCAGACGCTCCTCTTCGGACGTCCGGTAGTGCACCGGCCACGAGGTGCCGTAGTGCGTCGAGGCCTGGTCGAAGTACGCCCAGACCTTGTCCATCACCGGCTTCGGCAGGAAGTGGACGTGCAGGTCGACCAGGCCCGGCAGGCCCAGCGACGCCGTCCAGCGAGCAATGTCACCGTCGTCCGCCGGACCCGCCGTCACTCCGTGAACCGGCCCTTCAGCGCGCGGCCCATGGCCTTCCTGATGTCCCGCTCCGCGTCGCGCTTGGCGAGCGTCTGCCGCTTGTCGTAGGCCTTCTTGCCCTGCGCCAGCGCGATCTCGACCTTGACCTTGCCGTCCTTGAAGTACATCGACAGCGGCACCAGCGAGAGCCCGCTCTCCTTGGTCTTGCCGATGAGCTTCTCGATCTCGCGCCGGTGCAGCAGCAGCTTCCGGGTCCGGCGGGGCATGTGGTTGGTCCACGTGCCCTGCGTGTACTCCGGGATGTGCACGTTGCGCAGCCACACTTCGCCGTCGTCGACGGTCGCGAACGCGTCCGCCAGCGACGCCTTGCCCTCGCGCAGGCTCTTGACCTCGGTGCCGACGAGCACAAGACCGCACTCGTAGGTGTCGAGGATGGAGTAATCGTGCCGCGCCTTGCGGTTCGACACGATCACCTTCTGGCCACGTTCCTTGGGCATACGACCACTCTACGTGATTCCCGGAGTTACCAGCAGCAGGTTAAAACTAGTGCCGGACGTACAGCCGCAGCGTGACGTAACCGGTGATGGCGGAGATCACCACGGACACGCCCAGCAGGATCGGCGCGACCGGGAACAGCAGCTCCAGCATGGTGATCTTCGGGAACACGTCCCCGGTGAACACCGAATCGAGGAAGCTCGCCTTCGTCAGCACCAGCATGATGATCCCGAGGACCGCACCGACCACACCGGCGACCACCGCCTCCAAGAGGAACGGCAGCTGCGTGTACCAGCGCGTCGCGCCGACGAGCCGCATGATGCCGACCTCGGTGCGCCGGGTGAACGCGGACACCTGGATCGTGTTGGCGATCAGCAGCAGCGCCGCGATGGCCATGATGAGCGCGGCGCCGAACGCCATGTTGCGGACACCGTTGAAGGCGTTGAAGACGCGGTCGAGGAACTTCTTCTGGTCGTCGACCTTCCGCACACCCGGCTTGGCGGAGTACTCCTGCACGATCGACTCGCTGCGGTCCGGGTCCTTCAGCTTCACGTGCAGTGACGCGGGCAGCGACTCCGGTCCGGTCAGCTGGACGAGCTCCGGCTGGCTTTCGAAGATCTTCTTGAAGCGCTCGAAAGCCTGGTCGCGGTTCTCGAACACGACCGACTCGACACCGTCGTTGCCCTGCAGGTCCGAGCGCAGCGACTGGCAGAGCGCCTGGGTGCAGTTCTTGTCCGTCGAGCTGATGTCGTCGGTGAGGTAGACCGAAACCTCGACGTCGGCGAGGAAGTTGGACTTCATCTTGTCGATCGTTCGCACGGCCAGGAGGCCGCCGCCGAGCATGGCGAGCGACACGGCCGTGGTCAGCATCATCGCGATGGTCATCGTGATGTTGCGGCGCAGGCCGGTGATGACCTCGCTGAAGACGAAACTGGCGCGCATGTCGGGGTCTGGTCCTTGGGGTCGGGGGCTGGGCGGGGGTGGGCGGTCAGCGACCGATGCCGTAGACGCCGCGGGCGTCGTCGCGGATCACCCGGCCGAGCTGCAGCTCGACGACGCGGCGCCGCATGGAGTCGACGATGCCGTGGTCGTGGGTCGCCATCAGGACGGTCGTGCCGGTGCGGTTGATCCGCTCCAGCAGCAGCATGATGTCCTGGCTGGTGTCGGGGTCCAGGTTGCCGGTCGGTTCGTCGGCGAGCAGCACCAGCGGCCGGTTCACGAACGCGCGCGCGATCGCCACGCGCTGCTGCTCACCACCGGAGAGCTCGTTGGGCAGCCGGTCCGCCTTGCCGTCGAGGCCGACGAGCTCCAGCACCTCGGGGACGACCTTCTTGATGGTCGGGCCGGGCTTGCCGATGACCTCGAGGGCGAACGCGACGTTCTCCGCGACGGTCTTGTTGGCCAGCAGGCGGAAGTCCTGGAAGACGCAGCCGATGGTCTGCCGCAGGCGGGGGACCCGGCGGCGGGCCAGCTTGGCGACGTCGAAGTTGGACACCACCACACGGCCCTTGCTGGGCGTCTCTTCGCGCAGCAGGAGCCGGAGGAAGGTCGACTTCCCCGATCCCGAGGGACCGATGAGGAAGACGAACTCACCCTTTTCGATGTCGACGGACACCCGCTCGAGCGCGGGCCGCGTCGAGGTCTTGTAGACCTTGGAAACCTCTTCGAGCCGGATCACGATTCGGCATACTACCCACCGGTCTCGTGAAGCCCCGGTTGCCCGGGCCACCCGGGTGGAGCAAGGGGCGTTTGCGCACGGTGAGCGGTCGCGCGAACACCCCTCGCGCCGTTAAACGGCCGCCGACTGCTTCCGCCAGCGGATGCCGGCGTCGAGGAAACCGTCGATCTCGCCGTCGAGCACCGCCGACGGGTTGCCGACCTCGAAGTCGGTCCGGAGGTCCTTCACCATCTGGTACGGGTGCAGCACGTAGGAGCGCATCTGGTTGCCCCAGCTGGAGCCGCCGTCCTTGAGCGCGTCCATCTCGGCGCGCTCCTCTTCCTTCTTCCGCAGCATCAGCCGGGCCTGGAGGACCTTGAGCGCGGCGGCCTTGTTCTGCAGCTGCGACTTCTCGTTCTGGCAGGAGACGACGATGCCGGTCGGCAGGTGTGTGATGCGCACCGCGGAGTCGGTCGTGTTGACGCTCTGTCCACCCGGGCCGGACGAGCGGTAGACGTCGACGCGGATGTCCTTCTCCGCGATGTCGACGTGGTCGACCTCTTCGACCTCGGGCAGCACCTCGACGTGCGCGAACGACGTCTGGCGGCGGCTCTGGTTGTCGAACGGCGAAATCCGGACGAGCCGGTGCGTGCCCTGCTCGACCGAGAGGGTGCCGTAGACGTAGGGGGCGGTGACCTTGAACGTCGCCGACTTGATGCCCGCCTCTTCGGCGTAGGAGATGTCGTAGACGTCGGTCGGGTAGCCGTGGCGCTCCGCCCAGCGCAGGTACATGCGGAGCAGCATCTCGGCGAAGTCCGCCGCGTCGACACCGCCGGCTTCCGAGCGGATGGTGACGACGGCGTTGCGGTCGTCGTACTCACCGGAGAGCAGGGTGCGGACCTCGAGGCCGTCGATGGCCTTGCCGAGGTCGGCGAGCTCGCTTTCGGCCTCGCCCATGCTGCCGGCGTCACCCTCGGCCTCGGAGAGCTCGTAGAGCACTGCCAGGTCGTCGGCCCGCTGGCGCAGCTCGCTGACCCGGCGCAGCTCACCCTGCCGGTGGGACAGCTGGCTCGTCACCTTCTGCGCCGCCTCCGGGTCGTCCCAGAGGTTGGGGCTCGATGCCTGCTGCTCCAGGTCGGCCACCTGGGCGCGCAACGCGTCGAGGTCCATCACCGACTCGATCTGCGTCAGTTTGCCGGTCAGGTCCTTCAGTGCCGCGTCGAACTCATCACTCACGTTTGTCAAGGTTACGGCAAAACCCACGACCGGTTGCGAGGACCGGTCGTGGGCGCGCGAACCTCAGGCCGCGGGGATGGCGTCGAGCAGCTTCAGCGCGGCCTTGGCCTGAGCCTGGGCGAACTCGCCGACCGCCTTTTCGTACGGCCCGTCGGCGGCCTTGGTGGCCGCCTTCGCGTCGTCGAGCTGCTGGCTGTAGCTCGTCCGCGCCGACTCGAGCAGCGTCTGGCGCTGCTTCGCGGTCAGTGACGCCGCGTGCACGAGCCGCAGGATGAGCGGGCTGCGCAGGTGGTCGGGACCGGCCTCGGACGTCAGCCAGGCCTTGAAGGCCTTCTTGCCGGCGGCGGTGATCAGGTACTGCTGGCTGGAGCGCGGGCCCTGCTTGCCGAGCCGGACGAGGCCTTCCTTGGACAGCGCCGGGAGCTCCCGGTACACCTGGCTGCGGGTGACGCTGAAGAAGGCGCCGAAACGCTCACCGGCCCCCGCGACGAGCTGCCCGCCGGTGGCGGGACCGTCGTGGAGCAGACCGAGCAGGGCGGCGGCTGTTGCATTCAATTCGGACACGTCCCCTAGATTCCCACTTATCGGCCGCTGTGTCCACAGTGGTCAGCGGATCTGTCCATTGTGGCTAGTGAGATCCCCTCGTTCGGCCCAATCCGGACCGGTCCACAGTGGACCGCGGACACGCTGTGCAACCACCGTGGCCACACATTGGTCCGACCAGCCGCATGCGAACGGTCCCGGCAACCACCAGGCAGGTGAGTTCGCCGGGCGGCACGCCCCGGCTGGCGCACCGCGGACACGCACCGCAACCATCGGAAAACAGGGTTCACATCGTGGGATTCGCAGCCATTCGACAGTTTCGCCGAAAAGTCGGTGGTGAAAGTCGTGCGAACATGACAAAAGAGGCGGGTTCCCGGTTTTCCGGAAACCCGCCTCTTCGTGGTAGCGGGGACAGGATTTGAACCTGCGACCTCTGGGTTATGAGCCCAGCGAGCTACCGAGCTGCTCCACCCCGCGCCGTTGTGGTACTTGAATAGATTACACGGGGTCGCAACGTCGTTCACACCGGGGTGGCCAAACCGGCTGACCAGGCGTTACCCCGCTTCGAGCCACTGGCGCGCTCCACTGAGGACCATCACCAGGCCGTCCTCGAACCGGGCGTCGGCGTCACCCAGCACCGCCTGGCCCGCCGATCCGGCGTACCGCTCGTCGAACTCGCCCGGCATCGGGCGGACGGCCTGCTCCTCGATCACGAAGCCGATGACGAAGCAGTAGACGGTGAAGATCCCCTGGCTCGCCCGCGCCTCGTCCAGGCCGGCCTCGATGCTCCGCCGCAGCGGGTGCTCGCCGACCAGGCTCGTGTCGCCGAGGTAGGTGCCGGCGAAGACCTTCCCGCCGTCGCGGTGGGCCAGCATCATCTTGCGCAGCGCGCGGGCGCTGTGCGCGACCGCTTCCCACTCCCCCAGCGACGCCGGCGGCTGCCGGTCCGCCGCGGAATCGGCGTACATCTGCGTCGCCATCTCGTCGAGCAGCTCCTGCTTGTTCTTCAGGTGCCAGTAGAGCGCCGGCGCCTTGACGCCGAGGTCGGCGGCGATCAGCCGAAGGGTCAGCCCGTTGAGCCCGACGTCGTTCAGCAGCTTCAGGCCGGCACGCGCGATGTCCTGCCTGTTCAGAGCCATCTTCGAGGTCTCCTCCTGATCCCGGGTTGACAATTTAACGATGTTAAGGGCATCCTCGGAACAGGTCAATTTAACGTTGTTAAGGAGCTGGGGATGGACAACCTGACCGCGGAGGTGGTCGTCGCCGGAGCGGGCCCGACCGGCCTGATGCTGGCGAACGAACTGGCACTGGCCGGAGTGGACGTCGTGGTCCTGGAGCGGCTGCCCGTCCGGACCGGCCTGTCGAAGGCGCTGAACCTGCAGCCGCGCACGGCGGAGGTGCTGGACCTGCGCGGCCTCCTGGGCCGGGCGGAACAGCGCTCGTTCGCGACCGTCGCGGACGGACACTTCGCCGTGATCCCGGTGAGCTACACCGGCTGGGACACGCGGCACCCGTACCAGCTGGGCATCCCGCAGGCCCAGGTCGAGGCGGCGCTGGAGGAACGGCTGGCCGAACAAGGGGTGAAGGTCCTGCGGGGCCACGAGCTGACCGGGTTCGAGCAGGACGCCGACGGCGTGACGGTCACCGCGGGCGACCTCCGGGTCCGGGCGGCCTACCTGGTGGGCTGCGACGGCGGCCGCAGCGCGGTGCGCAAGGCCCTGAACCTCGCGTTCGACGGAACCGAGGGCCGCGGTTACGGCGTCTCGGCCGACGTCCTGTTCCGCACGGCACCGCCGGGAGCGCCGACCGAGTGGCGCTCGATGAGCAACATGGTGACCTCACTGAAGCCCGGCACGTTCGTCGGCCTGATCCCGCTGGGCGAGCCGAACCTGTACCGCCTGAGCTACGGCGACCGCCTGAGCCGTCCGGCGGACCTCCGCGCGACGGTGACGGACGAGGAAGTCCGCGCGGTGGTCCACGAACGCTTCGGCGGCGAGGTGGCGATCGAAGAGATCCGCTGGGCGTCCCGCTTCTCGGACGACAGCCGTCTGGCCGCGAAGTACCGGGTGGGCCGGGTGCTGCTGGCCGGCGACGCGGCACACATCCACTTCCCGGCCGGCGGCCAGGGCCTGAATCTGGGTGTCCAGGACGCGATGAACCTCGGCTGGAAGCTGGCGGCGGAACTCCGCGGCCGAGCGCCGTCCGGGCTCCTGGACACCTACGAATCGGAACGCCGCACGGTGGCGGCCGGCGTCCTGCAGAACGTGGGGGCCCAGAACGCGCTGATCCCGGTGACCCCGGACCAGCTGGCCCTGCGCACCCTGTTCCGCGACCTGACGGCGCTCCCCGAGGTCCAGCACCACCTGTCGGGCTTGGTCTCCGGCCTCGCCATCCGCTATGCACAAGAAGACGCCCACGCAGCAGCAGGTGCACGCCTCCCCGACTTCCCACTGGGCAACGGATTCGCGAGCGACTTGTTCCACAGTGGAAAGTTCGTCCTCCTGACCACGACCCAGGCGGCACCACCACACCCGGAGGTGATCGTGGTGGAGGTGCCGGCACTGCCTTGGCCCGACCTGACGACGGTGCTGGTCCGCCCGGACGGCTACGTGGCCTCGACGACAGGTTCCGTCGCCGGTTGGCTCGTCTGACGAACGAAAAAGCGCGGCTGGCAGATTTCGCCAACCGCGCTTTTCCTCTGTAGCGGGGACAGGATTTGAACCTGCGACCTCTGGGTTATGAGCCCAGCGAGCTACCGAGCTGCTCCACCCCGCGTCGTGACACCTACCTTACGCCCCCGTTTCCCGGGGGTGCAAAGCAGGTGCCATCAGCGTTACCGAAGTCACCTTCCGGGCGGCGTGCTCGACGGCGGAGCGCTGGTCGGGGCCGCTTTCTTGGCCGCTTCGTATGCCTGGATGGCTGCGCCGAGCGCGGTGTACGCCGCGCCCTGTTCGGTGAAGTTGCCCGACTGGTTGGCGGACTTCAGCTTGGCGAGGGCCGCGTCGAGGTCCGTCACCGCCTTGTCCAGCGCCGCGTTGCCGCCGCCGGTGTTGGGTGGCGTTGTTGTCGGTGTGGTGGTGGGCGTGGTGGTCGGCGTCGTTGTCGGCTGCCCGGCCTGCGGCGGCGTTGTGGTCGCCTCACCGATGCCGGCGCCGAAGACCTGGTCCAGGGCTTCCTGCAGCGTCGCGCCGTAACCGACCTTCGGCCCGTACGAAACGAGGACACGGGCCAGCTGGGGATAGCTGTTCTGGTTGCGCTGCCGGATGTAGACGGGTTCCACGTAGAGGAACCCTTCCGCGACCGGCAGCGTGATCAGGTTGCCGTAGATGGGAATGACGTTGGGGTTGTTGAAGAGCGTGCGGTCCTGCGCCACGCGTGGGTCACTCTGGAACCGGTTCTGGACCTGGACCGGACCGTCGACCTGAGTTGCTCCGGTCGCCGCGCTGGGTAGCTGGAGGACGCTGATCTTCCCGTAGTCCGCCGGATCGGAAGACACCGACATCCAGGACGCCAGGTATTGCCGTTGGAGACCGGTGAGGGAGCTCGTCAGCTGGAACGTCGGTTTGGTCTGGCCCGGCGTGTCCGCGAGGACGTAATAACCGGGCTGGTTGGCGGCGCCCGCCGCGGCCGGGTTCGAGCCACCTTCGGCGGTCGGGTCCTGCGGGACGCTCCAGAACGCCTGCTGCGAGTAGAACTCCTGCGGATTGCTGACGTGGTACCGCGAGAGCAGCTCACGCTGGATCTTGAAGAGGTCCTCGGGGTAGCGGAAGTGCGCACGCAGGTCCGGCGAGATCTCGGAGCTGGGCTTCACGAGCCCGGGGAAGACCTTCTCCCAGGCGTTGAGCACCGGTTCGTTGTCGTCGATCGAATACAGGTTCACGGTGCCGTTGAAGGCGTCGACCGTGGCCTTGACCGAGTTCCGGATGTAGTTGATGGAGCTGTTGGCCTGCCGGGCGACGCCGTTGAGCGAGTCGTTGGTGGCCGCGCCGAGCTGGGTCTGCTGCGAGTACGGGAAGTTGTTGATCGTGGTGTAGCCGTCGATGATCCACTGGATCTTGCCGTCGACGACCGCGGGGTACGGGTCGCCGTCGAGGGTCAGCCACGGCGCGACCTTGCTGACGCGCTCGCGCGGGTCGCGGTTGTACATGATCTTGGAGTTGTCGCCGATGGCGTCGGAGAACAGGATGTTCCGTTCGCCGTATTCGGCGGCGAAGGCGAGGCGGTTGAACCAGTTGTCGATCGGGACGCCGCCGGTGCCCTTGTAGGTGTAGCGGTCGGTCGCGGTGTCGTACTCGCCGGGCGCGTTGCCGGAGGTGCCGCCGACGATGGCGTAGTCGGAGTCCGCGGCGGACAGCTCGCCGTAGTAGGTGCGGGGTTCCTTGACCTCGATGCCCTGTCCCCCGGCGGCGGGCGAACCGGCGCCGGAGGGGTTCTGGGTGTCGCTGGTGGTGGCGATCGGGTAACCGCCGTCGGAGTTGGCGTCCTTGACCGCGCGGTCGATGGTGTTCGCGGGCGCGGCCACGAAGCCGTTGCCGTGGGTGTAGACGAGGTGCTTGTTGATCCAGCTGGTCTGATTGCCGGTCAGGCCCTCGGTCTTGATCTCCTTGGCCGCGACGATGTAGTCCTGCGTCACGCCGTTGATCGTGTACCGGTCGATGTCGAGCTTGGCCGGGAAGCCGTAGAAGTTCTCACGGCCGACGCGCTGGGTGAACGTGTCGGAAAGGATGTTCGGGTCGAGCAGCCGGATGTTCGACATCGTCCCGGTGTCGGTCTTGATCTGGTCCGGCGTCGCGTCCGTCTTGCCCGTGTAGGGCTGGTACTGGACGTTGGTGAGGCCGAACGCCTTGCGGGTGGCGTCCATGTTGCGCTGGATGGACGCCGCTTCCTTCTCGTTCGCGTTGGGCTTCACCGAGAACTGGTCGAGGATGGCGGGCCACGCGACGCCGACCAGGATGCTCGACAGGATCAGCAGCACGAGCGCGATCGCCGGCAGCTGCAGGTTGCGCAGGAATGCGCCGGCGAAGAACGCGACCGCGCAGATCACCGAGATGCACAGCAGGATCAGCTTCGCGGGCAGGACCGCGTTCAGGTCGGTGTAGGTGGCGCCGATGAACAGCGGCGCGCCGCGATCCGACAGCAGCAGGTTGTACCGGTCGAAGAAGTACTCGGCGGCCTTCAGGAGCACGAAGAGGCCGACGGTGATGGCGAGCTGCGCGCGGGTCGGGCCGGCGAGCTGGCCGCCCTTGCCGGCCAGCCGGATGCCGCCGAAGACGTAGTGGGAGATCAGCGCGCCGAAGAAGGAGATGACGACGGTGATGAACAGCCAGCCGAGCAGCCAGTTGTAGAACGGCAGGTCGAAGGCGTAGAAGCCGACGTCGTTGCCGAATTCGGGATCGGTCTGGCCGAACGAGGTGCCGTTGAGGAACAGCTGCACGACCTGCCAGTCGCCCTGGGCGGACAGCCCGGCGATGAGGCCGGTCAGCACCGGGATGCCGATGCCGAAGAGGCGGATCCGGGCGACGATCGCGGACCGGTAGCGGGCCAGCGGGTCGTCGGCGCCGGAGATCGGCACGAACACCGGGCGGCTCC
The DNA here is from genome assembly GCF_044453095.1 of Amycolatopsis sp. NPDC051758. Lineage (NCBI taxonomy): Bacteria > Bacillati > Actinomycetota > Actinomycetes > Pseudonocardiales > Pseudonocardiaceae > Amycolatopsis > Amycolatopsis sp. NPDC051758. Next base: position 382,305 of record NZ_JBITCJ010000012.1, read on the forward strand.
GGTAGGCGATCATCAGGCTGATCGCGAGCGCGCCGCCGACGAGCAACCCGACGGCGAAGAACAGGATGACGCGGGTGACCACCTGCGTCGTGAACACCGACCGCGCGCCGACCTCTCCGAACCACAACCAGTCGACGTACGTGTCGAGCAAGCGGGCCCCGAGCAGGAGCGCCAGCACGATCACCGCGGCGATGATGAGGAGGATCCGGCTCCGCCGGGACAGCTTCGGCAGGCTCACCGGGGGCCGAGTCGCCACGGTGCACGCTCCTGTCATTCGTCAGCACTTGAGCAGGGGCGCACGCGCCCCCTGATTCCCTAACTCTACGGATGCCCGGGGAAGTTCCCGGGACCCGCCCAAACCGGACTCGCGGCGTGGTCGCGCAGACCGGCCTGCAGAGCCTTGTCCAGCCGTCGCCCGCCACATGGCTCCGGCGCGGACCCGCGCGGCCAGCGTTCGGGGCGTGGCGAGCTGACCAGGACAAGGCTCTGCAACCATGTGCGCATGGAATCGCAGCAGGCCGGAGTGGCCGCTCTCGCCCGCGAGATCGAGGAGTTCATGGCCGCGGGTGGCTGGAACCAGCCGCCGCAGCTGTTCGCGCTGGTGCCGACGGCGGCGCTGCTGGACGAGCAGCCGGAGCTGGCCGGCCAGCTGGACCGGGCGAACCCGCTGACGCCGGTGGCGCAGGAAGCGCTGCCCGAGGGCGACCTCGCCGAGGCGCTGGCCCGGATCGCGTGGCCGGACCTCGTCATCGGGTGCGCGCTGGCCCAGGAGATCATCGTGCTGCCGCCGGGGGCGGAGTCCGAGCTGCCGGACGTCGCCGAGGCGGACGCCGACAGCCTGCGGCGCGCGGCCGCCGACCACCCGCGGCGGACCGAAGCCCGGCTGGTGGCCGCGGTGCTGCGCGACGGCGAGGGCGCGTGCGTGATGCGGCTGCGCGGCATCGGCACCGAAGAGGGCACCGACGAAACGGTCGACGAGATCGTGGAAAGCCCCGACCTGGCCCCGAACCTGGTCGAGGCGCTGAAGACCACGCTCCAGCCCTAGCAGGACGCCGTCGGGCGGCCCGCCTTCAGGTTGCCCAGCTGGGCGAGCGCGTCGTCCAGTGTGGACACCTTGATCAGGTTGAGCCCGTCGGGCGCGGTGGTCTTGGCCTCGGCGCAGTTGTGCTCGGGCACCAGGAAGTCCGTCGCGCCGGCCTCACGCGCGCCGACGACCTTGAACGAGATCCCGCCGATCGGGCCGACCTCGCCGGTCTCGGTGATCTCGCCGGTGCCGGCGATGTGCCGGCCGCCGGCGATGTCGTCACCCTTGAGCCGGTCGATGATGGCGAGGGTGAACATCAGCCCGGCCGACGGGCCGCCGACGTCCTGCAGCGAGATGTTGACGGTGAAGGGCGCATCGGCGCGGTCGGCCGCGGTGAGGCCGATGAAGCCCTCCTTGCGGTCCGGGCGCGAGGCGAGCGTGAGCGGCACGGTCCGCTCGGGCTGGCCGTCGGACTGGAAGGTGATCTGCACGGTCTGGCCGGGCAGGGTGCCGGCCAGCGCGGCCCGCACGTCGGCGGCTTCGACGATCTTCTTGCCGTTCACGGTGATCAGCCGGTCGCCCGGGGAGAGCACGTGGTCGGCCGGGCTGCCCGAGACGATCTGCTTCGCCAGCACCTTGATCGGGTAGCCCAGCTCGCGCAGGGCGGCGACCTGCGCGTTCGTCTGCGAGTCCTGCAGCTGCTGGATGTTCTCCTGCTTGACCTGCTCGTTCGTCTCGCCCGGCTTGAAGTACTCCTCGCGCGGCGCGAGCGCGTAACGGCCACTGGCCCAGAAACCGAGGCCCTGGAAGAGCGTGACGCCGTCGTGCAGCGAGACCGTCGTCATCCGCAGCTCGCCGGTGGTCTCGTGGGTCTCGTGCCCGGCGACCTGGATGACCGGGCTGCCCGCCGCGTCGCGACCCAGCGTGTCGTAGGTCGGGCCCGGGCTGATCGCCACGAACGGCACCGGCACGACCGAGCCGAGCACCACGAAGATCAGGAACAGCGAGCCGCTGACCACGAGCGTCCAGCCGCGGCGGGTCATCCGCCGGGCCTCGCCGGCCGGCTCCGCCGCCGGGTCCGGGGCGCTCGTCGCGGGGGCGGTCTCCTCGGAGGACTTGGTCACGACCGACAGCGTACGGTGACGGTGTTCGCTTCTCGGTGAAGGCCACGCACATGACGCGCTGGAGGCCTTCCGACCCGCGTACGGTGGACCCATGAGCAAACCCCCGTTCGGCTTCGGACCTTCCGATCCCGACAAACGAGGTGAGAACGACCCCTCGGAGGGCGGGCAGCAGTCCGGCGCCGAGGCCTTCAACCAGCTCGGGCAGATGCTGAGCCAGCTGGGCCAGATGCTCAGCCAGGCCGGCAGCTCCGACGGGCCGGTGAACTACGACCTCGCCAAGCAGATCGCCCTGCAGACCCTGGGCAGCGCCGGCAACACCGGTGAAAGCCGCCTCGGCTTCTCCGGCGGCGACGACTCGAACGCCGCCGTCCGCGACGCCGCCCACCTCGCCGAGCTGTGGCTCGACGCGGCCACCCAGTTCCCGGCCGGTGCGACGTCGGCCGTCGCCTGGTCGCCGCGCACCTGGGTCGAGAAGACGCTGCCGACGTGGCAGCGGCTGTGCGACCCGGTCGCCCGGCAGATCTCGGGCGCCTGGATGGAAGCGTTGCCCGCGGAGGCCAAGGAAGCCGCCGGTCCGCTGCTCCAGATGATGGGGCAGATGGGCGGGATGGCCTTCGGCTCCCAGCTCGGCAACGCGCTCGCCCAGCTGGCGTCGGAGATGCTGACCGCGTCCGAGATCGGCCTGCCGCTCGCCCCCGCCGGGACGGCCGCGCTGCTGCCGGCGAACATCGAGAAGTTCGCCGAGGGCCTGGAACTGCCGAGCAGCGAGATCCTCGTCTTCCTGGCCGCGCGCGAGGCCGCGCACCAGCGCCTGTTCACGCACGTGCCGTGGCTGCGGCAGCGGCTGCTGGCGACGGTCGAGGAGTTCGCGCACGGCATTTCGGTAGACACTTCCGCGCTCGAGTCGCTGGCCGGCCGCATCGACCCGGCCAACCCGGCGAGCATCGAAGAAGCGATGTCGTCCGGGCTGCTGGAGCCGCAGACGACGGAAGACCAGAAGGCCGCGCTCCGGCGCCTCGAGACGCTGCTCGCCCTGGTGGAGGGCTGGGTGGACGTGGTGGTGGCCGAAGCGGTCGGCGACCGGCTGCCCGGCGCGGACGCGCTGCGCGAGACCCTGCGCCGCCGCCGCGCGACCGGCGGCCCGGCGGAGCAGACGTTCGCCACGCTGGTCGGCCTGGAGCTGCGGCCCCGCCGCATGCGGGACGCGTCGAACCTGTGGAAGCTGGTGGGCGACCGCCACGGCCTCGAGAAGCGCGACGGCCTGTGGTCCCACCCGGACCTGATGCCGACGGCCGAGGACCTCGACGAGCCGATCGACTTCGCGGACCGCGTCGGCGAGAGCGGTTCGATCGACGACCTGGACCCGATGGCCGAGCTGGAGCGCACCGAGCGTTCGGAGCGCGAAGAGCGCGAGAAGGCGAAGCCCTCGGACTCCGCCGGGGACGACACCGAAGACGGCGACAACAAGAACTGAGTTCATCCCGGGCCGGGCGTCTCGCGATCCGCGAGGCGCCCGGTTCTGCATGCAGCCCACCCGCCGTGTCGACCCGCCAAACACACGAGCCGACCCTCCAGGCACGCAAGCCGACTCTCCAGGCACGCGAACCGACCATTCCGGTACGTGAACCGACCCTCCAGGCACGCGAGTTCGCCGTTCGGGGCCGTCACCAGGCTCCGACGCAACCGGGGTGACCCGCACCAGCGGATCACCCCGGTCACCTCATCCGCTCATTCCTCGGTGTCGATCCCCCACCCGGCGGCGGCGGACAACCCCTCGAGGTATCCCATCGCCCGTTCCGTCTTCGGGTAGCGCCGCACCAGTGCCCAGAACGCCGCGTCGTGGCCGGGCTCGCGCAGGTGCGCCAGCTCGTGCAGCAGGACGTAGTCCAGCACCCACGGCGGGACCTTCCGCAGCCGGTCGCTCACGCGAATGGTCGCGTCGACCGGCGTGCAGGACGCCCACCGCGTGCGCATCGGCGGCACCCAGCGGACGCTGGCCGGCACCGCGGTGCCGGCCAGGTACTTGCCCGAGAGCAGCGCGCAGCGCGCCAGCAGGGCTTCGTCCGACGTCTTCGGGGACGCCGGGCGACGTGGTTCCGAGCGCTGCAGCTTGCGCTCCATCTCGGCTACCCAGTGTTTTTCCTCCGCCCTGGTCATCCGCGCCGGGATGAGCACGACGAGCGTGTCGTCGTTCCAATACGCGGTGACCGTCCGGTGCCGGCGCTGGCTGCGCCGCACTTCGACCTTGTGTCCGGGTGTGTCCGACGGGGGGCTCGTGTCCCCCGTCCCTCTCAGTGAGGGTGTCCGTGCTTCGACCACCCGACAACGGTAAGGCCAGGCACCGACAACTCCGAGTCCGTTGAGGTCACAGACACGAGTTGTCCACAGCCGGTTCCACTTGTGGACAACTCGGCCGTTCCGGCGGCTTCCCGGGCCGGACCGACGCCGCCGGGTGCCATCCTGCGGACATGCTCCTCTCGACCGCGGACATGCCACCGGTGCTGCTGCCGGCCCACCCCGCCCTGCTCCCGGGCCTCACCGTGCTGGAACGCGGCTCGCGCGAGATCCAGATCGGGCTCGACCCGCGCCACGGCGTCGTTGTCGAAGGCCTGCCACCCGATCTCGTCGCCCAGCTGCGTGCGCTCGACGGCAGCAGGCCCGTCGAGCGGATCCTGCTCGCGGAGAGCGAACACCGCGACCAGCTCCGCACGCTGCTGCGGCAGCTGACCGCGCTCGGCCTGGTCACCGACGCCGGCCGGCCCGGCGGGCCGGGTTTCCGCGGCGAACCCGGCCTCTGGTCGCTGCGGGCCCGCCACCACCAGCCGGCCATGGCGGACCGGCGGCGCGCTGCGGCCGTCACGGTGCACGGCGACGGCCGGATCGCGGTCGCCGCCGCCGTGCTGCTGGCCAACGCCGGGATCGGGCACGTCGAGCTGCAGCTGCCCGGCACGGTGACCGAGCACGACCTCGGCTCGGGCTTCACGGACGCGGACCTGGGGCGGCCCCGCCGGCAGGCGCTGGCCGACCTGCTGCGCCGCGTCGATCCCGAGGTCCGCGTCACCCGCCTGCACGACCGGTACCCGGAGCTGGTGCTGCTCACCGACGCCGTCGTGCCGGCGCCGGAGGTCGTCACCGAGCTGATGGAGGACGGCGTCCCGCACCTGACGGCACGCGTCCGCGACGGCACGGGCATCGTCGGGCCGCTGGTGGTGCCGGGCCGCAGCTCGTGCCTGCGCTGCGCCGACCTGCACCGGACCGACCTCGACCCGTGCTGGCCCCGCGTCGCCGGCCAGCTCGCCGGCCGGCACCAGCGCCCCGACCTCGGCTCGGTCCACGCCTGCGCGTCGCTGGCCGTCGCCCAGGCCATGCGGCTGCTCTCCCCGGCCACGCCGGCGCCGCCGGCGTGGAACACGACCCTCGAAATCGATGCCTTCGACGGCCGCATCCGCCACCGCGGCTGGCCGCCGCACCCGAGGTGCGGCTGTGGTCCGCGAGCCGTACCCCAAGAGACGTAGGCCACTAAGACGCCGCGAGCAGGCTGCGCGCCATCGCGTGCGCAAGGCAGAATCGCCAGTGTGACCGACTTCCGTGACCCGGCCGATCGTGACACCGCGATGCCGCGCAAGGGTGCCGCCCGCACCGCCAAGCTCGCCAGTCTCCCGCTCGGGATCGCCGGGCGGGCGGTCGGCGGGTGGGGCAAGCGGCTGGCGGGCCAGAGCGCGGAGCAGGTGAACGCGACACTCTCGGCGAAGGCCGCCGAGCAGCTGTTCGAGGTGCTCGGCACGCTCAAGGGCGGGGCGATGAAGTTCGGCCAGGCGCTGAGCGTGTTCGAGGCGGCGGTGCCGGACGACATGGCGAAGCCGTACCGGGAGGCGTTGACGAAGCTGCAGGCCGCCGCGCCGCCGATGTCGGTCCGGCAGACCCACCGGGTGCTCGCCGAGCAGCTGGGCCGCACCTGGACCAGCCGGTTCGCCTCGTTCGACGACGAGCCGGCGGCGGCCGCGAGCATCGGGCAAGTGCACCGCGCGGTCTGGCACGACGGCCGCGAAGTCGCGGTCAAGGTGCAGTACCCGGGCGCCGACGAGGCGTTGCGCAGCGACCTGCGGCAGCTGCAGCGGTTCAGCCGGCTGTTCCAGGCGTTCGTGCCCGGCACCGAGGTCAAGCCGCTGCTGGCCGAGCTCGCCGACCGGATGAACGAGGAGCTCGACTACCAGGCCGAGGCCCAGCACCAGCGGGCTTTCGCGAAGGCGTTCGATGGTGATCCCGGCATCCTGGTGCCGCGGGTGGTGGCTAGCGCGCCCAAGGTCGTCGTGACGGAGTGGGTGAGCGGCACGCCGTTGTCGAAGGTGATCGCGGACGGCGACCGCGAGACCCGGAACCTGGCCGGCCGGCTGCTGGCGGAGTTCCACTACTCCTCGCCGGAGCGTGTCCACCTGCTGCATTCGGACCCGCACCCGGGCAACTTCATGATCACCGCCGACGACAGGCTGTGCGTCATCGACTTCGGCGGTGTCGCCCGGCTGCCCGACGGCATCCCCCGCCACCTGGGCGAGATGACCCGGCTGGCGCTCGACGGCGAATCCGCCGACCTGATGCGCCTCCTGCGGGAGAACCGGTTCATCCGGCCGGACAGCGACCTGGCCGCGGACGAGGTCCTCGCGTACCTGGCGCCGTTCACCGAGCCGCTGGCCGAGCCGACGTTCCACTTCACGCGGCGGTGGATGCAGAAGCAGGCGTGGCGGGTCGGCGACAGCCGCGGCAACGACTTCCGCGTCGGGCGTTCGCTCAACCTGCCGCCCGAGTACCTGATGATCCACCGGGTCACCGCCGGGTCGACGGGCATCCTCTGCCAGCTCGACGCGGAGATCCCGGCCCGCGGCATCGTGGAGCGCTGGCAGCCCGGTTTCGCCGCCTGAGTTGTCCACAGGCCGGGCCGCGAACGGCGGAATCCGGGCGAGTTGTCCACAGTCGCCGGGAACGGGGTTCCACCCGGTTGGCCGAGCAGCCATGCTCGGTGCATGACAGCTACTCAACGCACCGATCCGCTGGCCCTCAGTAACCCCGGCAGCTGCGAGGTGATGAACCTCGAACAGCTACGCCGGGCGGGGGTGTCCGACCGAAGAACCCGGCGGCTCTGCGGCCCCGGCGGGCCGTGGCGCCGCCTGCACCCCGGGGTCGTCCTGCTGCGCAACACCGCCCCGACGCGGCACCAGCTGATGCACGCCGCGCTGGTGCGGTACGGGCCGCGGGTGGTGATCACCGGCGCCGACGCACTGCAGGCCCACGGCGTGAAGTGCCCGGCGGCGGGCGAAATCCAGGTGCTGGTGCCCGAGCACTGCCGGGTCGCGGCCTGCGACGGTGTCAGCGCGGCGCGCACGGCCCGGATGCCGGCGCCGGTCGAGGTCGACGGCCTGCCGTTCGCCCCGCCGTCCCGCGCCACGCTCGACCTGGCGCGCACCGAACCCGACCCGGCGCGGATCCGGCACCTGCTGACGCTGCCGTTGTACTGGGGCCTGTGCGACCGGCAGGAGCTGCTGGCCGAGCTCGACGCCGGGCCCCAGCGCGGCACGGCGGCGGTCCGGAAGGTGCTCCGCGAACTCGACGACGGCCCGATCCAGGCCCACGGCCTGGCGACCCGCATCCTCGACGTGGCGCGGCTCCCGCCGCCGAACTGGGACGTGACGATCTGCGACCGCCGCGGCCGTCGCATCGGCGAGGCCGACGCGTGGTGGGACGAGATCGGCCTGGCCTGGCAGTACCGCTGCGGCCCGGGCTCGAGCGGCGGCTTCAGCCACCTCGCCCTGGCGGCGACGGGCATCGTCCTGGTCCGCTGCACCGTCCGCCAGCTGCGTCAGGTCCCGGGCGAAGTGGCCCGAGAACTGGCCGGGGCGTTCGGCGACGCGTCCCGCACACCCCGTCCCCGGGTCCGCGCGGTCCCGATGACCCCGATCGGAGACGCGGCATGAGCACCCTCACCAGTACTCGTCCGGCAGTTTCCCCTCGATGTCCCGCACGTGCTGCCGCGCGCAGTCCGGGCACAACCACCGCAGCGCACCCCGCTCACGGGTGGACACCCAGGCGAGCGCCGTAGCGGGGTCGTCGTCAGCACTGCGGGTGCGACCGCAGCGCGTGCAGACGACGGTCTCCGGCGCGCTCACCGCAACCGTCCACAGTGGATCGCCTTGGCGCCGAACAGGGAGAGGTCGTCCCGCTTGCCGAGGAAGTCCGGACCGTCCGGATCGGTGAGCGCGGCGATGGCAGCGCGGTCATCGTCGTCGAGCCACTCCCCGACGGACCCCGCAAGCCAGCCGACGCGGTGCACCACGTACTCACGCAGCAGGTCCGAGCCTGGCATCGGGTGGTCGATGAGCGCCCCGAACGACTCGACGTCCTCGAGCCCGGCCTCACGAAGCGCGCGCGGCCAGCCGTAGGGCATGGCAACACTGCCCCGAATCCCGGCACGCATCCGGGCAAACCACGCACCCCGCGCGGCAAGCAACCGTTGCTCCAGCCCGGGCCGGCCGACACCGAGCTCCCAAGGGAGGCACCGCATCTCGAGCCCACCCTCGCCGATGGCGAGCACCCCACCGGGCTGCAACAGCCCGGCAAGCGTGCGCAAGGCAGCCTGCTGATCACCCACGTGGTGGACAACACCGGACGCCCACACCAGGTCAGCGGCAGGCACCTGCCCGCCCAGCCCGGGATCGGCAAGGTCCCCGGTCAGACCCACAACCTCAACGGTCTCGCCGGCAACCCCGGACACAGCCCGCCGAGCCTCGGCGAGCAGTTCAGGCGTGGCGTCGACAAGCACAACGGTGCCCCCGCCCCCACGAGCAAGCTCACGCGCGAAGAGCACGCTCATCCCACCGGCCCCACACCCGACATCAACCACAACGGGCCGCTCCGGCAACCGGCCGACAAGCCGCCTCGCAACGGGCGCAAGCGCTCCGGCATCAAGGGTGTCGGCCATCCGGAGCTGAGCCAGGCGGTCCGCCCAGTCGATGTCGTCGTGGCTGTGTCCGGCCATCACCCCATTCAACACCAGCCACGGCGACGGGCGACCCCACCGAAACCGACCACCCGAAGGAGGCCAAAGAACCGACACTCACAGCGGGGCGGGGCGGGGCGGGGCGGGGCGGGGATGAGCCAAGTCAGCCCGTCGGCGCCCGCACCACCGGGCCCCACCAGCAAGCCCGCCGCCCGACCACGACCCCGCCCAGCACGAAGGCCCCCACCACCCGAAACGGGCGGCAGGGGCCTCACGCTCAGCTCTGGTCCTGGTGCCGCTCCACCCGGCGGTTCGCCCAGCGGGCTACTCGCGTCCAGCGGCGGACGGCACGTGCGCTACCTCGGGCCCGCTGGGCGCGGACCCCTTCCTCCAGATCCCGTATTCGGGCCCGGGACAGTTCTTCGTAAAGCAACATCTCGCTGATCTCCTCGATCTCGGTCTTGGTCAACTGCAGCTCCGGGCTGCACATCTGCGCTTCGTAGTCCTTCGTGGTGACCGGTTCGACGCTCATGCGGCGGCGCTCCGGTGATCGCCGGCGGCCTTGGCCGGCTCGACAGCGGCGTTCTTGCGCGGGCGGCCGCGGGGCCGCTTGCGCGCGATCACCACACCGCGCTCGAAGATCTCGCCACCCCAAACGCCCCAGGGCTCGCGACGGGCCAGGGCGCCGGCCAGGCAGGCCTCGCGTACCGGGCAGTCGGCGCACTGCGCCTTGGCGCGCTCGAGCTCGGCCGGGGACTCCGCGAACCACAGGTCCGCGTCGCCCGAACGGCAGGGCAGCGCCGCGTCCGGCACGGCGATCGGGTCGAGCAGGTCGGCGAATATTGCCTCACCCGAGGTGTAGGCGACGGCCGAAGACATGGGTGTTCCTCCTTGTGTCGTACGGGTTTTCGGTTGGGAGATGGAGCTGGGCAACGCTGTTCCTCTTGGGTTGTGCAGCCAAAAACACGAAGGCCGCGGATCCGGGTTATCCGGTTCCGCGGCCTTCGTGAGCCTCGTGTCCTGACTAGGTCAGGAACTTCGCTCCCGTATCGACAACGGAACACGGAACTGCTTGATGGTCGGCAGATCGGCCTGCGGGACGGTGGCGAGAACACCCTCGGTCCCGAAGACGACAGCACCAGTGGCACGACGCTCGACGCGCCGCATGCCACGGATCCCGTGCGCGCTCACCGGCACAGTGGTGCCCGGGCGCTGAGCAGCCGCAACTTCCGCGGCGCAGGACAGACGGGTGCCCGGATTCGTGAGCGTCAGGTTGATGGTCATTTCACCGGCACCTCCTCGTCTGTACTCTGCACACGTGGCCGCGTTGCGCGGCACATCTCGTGGATCCCCAGCCGAGCCGTTCCGGCTCGGTACTGGCAGGTTATTGCCCCCCACCACACCGGGGCAACTTAATTACGGGAAAATCCTCGAAGTTACGAAGATCGCCCCTGAGCAGCGGGTTCGCCGCGTGGATCATGGTCCGGACGCGGTCAAGACCACATCAAGATCGTCAGGACCTCAGGACGCCGCCGACGCGCGGACGACGCCGAGGATCTCCGCGCCGAAGCGTTCGAGCTTGGTCGCGCCGATCCCGGAGATCGACACCAGCGCGGCCTCGTCGACCGGGCGCTGCTCGGCGATGGCCATCAGCGTCGCGTCGGTGAACACGACGAACGGCGGCACCTTCAGCTCCCGGGCCCGGTCGCCGCGCCACGTCTTCAGCCGCTCCAGCAGGCCCTCATCCACTGTGGACGGGCATCGCCCGCACCGGCCCAGCTTGACGTCGATGGTCTCGAGCAGCGGCCCGCCGCAGACGCGGCAGCGCGTCTTGACCGGCGTCGCCGGCTTCTGCTGGGAGCGCGCCACCCGAGCGGCCGGGTGGTCCTCGGGGATCAGGCCGTACAGGAACCGGCTGCGCCGCCGGTTGCGCCGCGCGCCCGGCGTGCGGGCCAGCGCCCACGAAAGCCACAGGTGCTCGCGAGCCCGGGTGACGCCGACGTAGAACAGCCGCCGTTCCTCCTCGATCGCCGCTTCGTCGCCGTCGGCGTGCAGGATCGGGACCGTCCCCTCGGCGAGGCCGACGAGGAACACCGCGTCCCACTCCAGGCCCTTGGCCGCGTGCAGCGACGCGAGCGTCACGCCCTCGACCGTCGGCGGGTGCTGCGCCGCCGCGCGCTGGTCCAGCTCCATGTTGAAGCGCGGCAGGTCCGCGTCGGCCACCGTCGAGGCGAGCTCCTCGGCCAGCTCGACGATCGCCAGGAGCGCGTCCCACCGCTCCTTCGCCGCGCCACCGGCGGGCGGCGACTCGGTCAGGCCGACCCGGGCGAGCACCGACCGGACCGTCGTGACCAGGTCGGAGCTGACGTCGCCGCTCGCGGCCCGCAGCGCCGACATCGCCTGCCGGACCTCGGTCCGGTTGAAGAACCGCTCGCCGCCGCGGACCAGGTACGGGATGCCGGCCTCGGCCAGCGCCGACTCGTAGGCCTCGGACTGGGCGTTCACGCGGTAGAGCACGGCGATCTCGCTCGCCGCGACGCCACCGTCGAGCAGCTCGCGCACGCGCCGCGCGACGGCGCCGGCCTCGACCGACTCGTCGTCGAACTCGGCGAAGCGCGGCGCCGGGCCGGACGGGCGCTGGCCGATCAGCTTCAGCCGCGAGCCCGCGGGACGACCGCGCGCGGCGCCGATCACCTGGTTCGCCAGCGAGACGACCTCGGGGGTGGACCGGTAGTCGCGTTCGAGCCGGACGACCGTCGCCTCCGGGAACCGCCGGGTGAACTCCAGCAGCGACCGCGGCGACGCGCCGCCGAAGGAGTAGATGGTCTGGTTGGCGTCACCGACGACGGTCAGGTCGTCGCGGCCGCCGAGCCACGCGTCGAGCAGGCGCTGCTGCAGCGGCGTGACGTCCTGGTACTCGTCGACGACGAAGCAGCGGTAGCGGTCGCGGAACTCCTCGGCGACCACACCGTGCTCCTCGAGCACCGCGGTCGTGTGCAGGAGGAGGTCGTCGAAGTCGAGCACCTGCGCGGCGTTCTTCAGCTCTTCGTAGGTGCGGTAGACCTCGGCGACCTGCGCGGCCGGCGCCGGGATGTCCCGCTGGGCGCGCGCGGTGACGGCCGGGTAGTCGTCCGGGCTGATCAGTGATGCCTTCGCCCACTCGATCTCGCTCGCCAGGTCGCGCAGCACCTCGACCTCGGTGCCGAGCTTGGCCCGGTTCGCGGCCTGGCCGACGTAGCGCAGCTTGTTCTCCAGCAGGTCCCACGGCCGGTCGCCGACCACGCGCGGCCAGAAGTAGCGCAGCTGACGGCGGGCGGCGGCGTGGAACGTCAGCGCCTGCGCGGCCTCGACGCCGAGCCCCCGCAGCCGGGTGCGCATCTCGCCCGCGGCCCGCGTCGTGAACGTGACAGCGAGCACCTGACCAGCGGAAACATGCCCGGAACCAACGAGGTGGGCGATGCGGTGGGTGATCGTGCGGGTCTTGCCCGTGCCGGCCCCGGCGAGCACGCAGACCGGCCCCCGGGGGGCACTGGCGGCGGCGCGCTGCTCGGGGTCGAGACCATCGAGCAGACGGGTGCGGCTCTTCGGGGAAAGTACGCCAGTCACGTCCCGCATCCTCGCAGAGGGGGACGGGGAATCCGGGCAGGGGCACGCGGCCGTATCCTGGTCATATGGCGGGACAGCAGGACAAGGAAGCGGCCAAGCAGGCCAAGAAGGAGAAGCGCGCGGCGAGCAAGGCCCGGCGTGGCCAGCTCTTCGAGGCCTTCAAGATGCAGCGCAAGGAAGACCCTTGGCTCATCCCCTGGATGGTCGGCTCGATCGTCGTCGTCGCGGGTGTGGCCTTCGGGATCGGCTTCTTCTTCGACTCGCAGTGGGTGCTGCTCCCGCTGGGGATCGTCCTCGGCGCGCTCCTCGCCATGATCATCTTCGGCCGTCGTGTCCAGAAGACGGTCTACTCGAAGGCCGACGGCCAGCCCGGCGCGGCGGCGTGGGCGCTGGAGAACCTCCGCGGCAAGTGGAAGGTGACGCCGACCGTCGCCGCGACGACCCAGCTCGACGCCGTGCACCGCGTGCTCGGCGGCCCGGGTGTGGTGCTCGTCGCCGAGGGCGCGCAGCACCGCGTGAAGACGCTGCTCGCCCAGGAGAAGAAGCGCGTCTCCCGGCTGATCGGCGACACCCCGATCTACGACGTGACGATCGGCCACGAAGAGGGCCAGATCCCGCTGAAGAAGCTGCAGGGCTTCCTCATGAAGCTGCCGCGCAACCTCAAGCCGGCCCAGGTCGACGCCCTCGAGGCGAAGCTGGCCGCGCTCGGCAACCGCGGCGCCGCGATGCCGAAGGGCCCGATGCCCGCCGGCGCGAAGATGCGCAACGTCCAGCGCACGATCCGCCGCCGCTGACCCGTGCAGACGACGAAGGCCCCGTCCGGTGGACGGGGCCTTTCTCGTTTCAGCGCAGCCGGACGACGACGGTGCCGGTCAGCCGGTCAAGCCAGCTGCGGCCGTCGGTGTTGCGGACCGCGGCCGGGATGATGAAGAACGTCAGCACCGCCCGGGCCAGCGCCCGCACCGGGCCGACCAGCGCGGCGCCGTCGAGCCGGGCGACGCGGATGCCGACGACGCCCATGCCCGGGGTGAAGCCGAAGAAGCCGGCCGAGAGGACGGAGATGACCGCCCACACGCCGCCGGACCACAGGTTGAAGTTCTGCATCGCGACCGGGTCCTGCAGGCTCGGGTGCAAGAAGATGGCCGTGACCAGGGCCGCGATCACGAGGTCGACGAGCAGCCCGAGCAACCGGGCCCCGCCGCTCGCCGCCGAACCGACCCCGGATTCGGGCAAACCGAACTTCTCCCCCGGCCAGCGCGAGCCGTGCTGGTCAGTACTCTGACCACCGTCGCCGGTGCCGGGCAGCCATTCGCCTGTCCATCTCGCCACCCGTCCAGGGTATGCCGGTGGCGCAGAGCACATCCGACCTGGTCGGATACCCGATATCGACCACCCGTTAACACCGGCGAAACATACGGGTGACGGTCGGGCAACACCGCGCTTTTAGCGTGAGCCGAAGAGAGCACTGCCGCACGAGCTCGAACGAGAAGGAGTCACCGAGGGTGCCCACTACTCCAGACGACATCCAGCGCCTCATCACGGACGAAGACGTCGAGGTCGTCGACGTCAGGTTCTGCGACCTGCCCGGCGTGATGCAGCACTTCACGGTCCCCGCGAAGGCCTTCACCGAAGAGGCTTACGAAGAGGGACTCGCGTTCGACGGCTCCTCGGTGCGCGGCTTCCAGTCGATCCACGAATCGGACATGCTGCTGCTGCCGGACCCCGAGACGGCGCGCATCGACCCGTTCCGCAAGGCGAAGACGCTCTCGCTGAACTTCTTCGTGCACGACCCCTTCACCCGTGAGGCGTACAGCCGCGACCCGCGCAACATCGCGCGCAAGGCCGAGCAGTACATCGCGGAGTACGGCGTCGCCGACAACGTGTACTTCGGCCCCGAGGCCGAGTTCTACATCTTCGACTCGGTCCGCTTCGACTCCGCCGAGCACGCCTCGTTCCACGAGATCGACTCCGTCGAGGGCTGGTGGAACACCGGCGCCGACGAGGTCGGTGGCAACCAGGGTTACAAGACGAAGTTCAAGGGCGGCTACTTCCCCGTCCCGCCGGTCGACCACTTCGCCGACCTGCGCGACGAGATCGTCCGCAACCTGACCGGCTCCGGTTTCGAGATCGAGCGCGCGCACCACGAGGTGGGCACCGCCGGCCAGACCGAGATCAACTACAAGTTCAACACGCTGCTGCACGCTGCGGACGACCTGCAGCTGTTCAAGTACATCGTGAAGAACACCGTGTTCGCCGCGGGCAAGACCGCGACGTTCATGCCGAAGCCGCTCGCCGGCGACAACGGCTCGGGCATGCACTGCCACCAGTCGCTGTGGAAGGACGGCACGCCGCTGTTCCACGACGAGTCCGGCTACGCGGGCCTGTCCGACACGGCGCGCCACTACATCGGCGGCCTGCTCAAGCACGCCCCGAGCCTGCTGGCCTTCACGAACCCGACGGTGAACTCCTACCACCGCCTGGTCCCGGGCTTCGAGGCCCCGGTTTCGCTGGTCTACTCGCAGCGCAACCGCTCGGCCTGCGTCCGCATCCCGATCACGGGCAACAACCCGAAGGCCAAGCGCGCCGAGTTCCGCTGCCCCGACTCCTCGGGCAACCCGTACCTGGCGTTCTCGGCGATGATGATGGCCGGGCTCGACGGCATCAAGAACAAGATCGAGCCGGCCGACCCGATCGACAAGGACCTCTACGAGCTCCCGCCGGAAGAGGCCAAGAACGTCAAGCTGGTCCCGGGCGACCTGGGCACGGTCCTCGACACGCTGGAAGCCGACCACGACTACCTGCTCGAGGGCGGCGTGTTCACGCCGGACGTGATCGAGACCTGGGTCTCGTACAAGCGCGAAAACGAGATCGACCCGCTGCGGCTGCGCCCGCACCCGTACGAGTTCGCCCTGTACTACGACGTGTGATCCCCTGACGCGTCCCTTGGGCACGCCGGCGGCGAGGAGCGGAAACGCCCTCGTCGCCGGCGTTTCTTTTGGCGCTGGTCAGTCGCCTTCGGCCGTCGACAGGAGCTTCATGTCCGCGCCCGCCTCGGCGAAGCGGCCTCGCGGGTCCGCTGTCAGCTTGCGGCGTTCCAGGTCCATCAGGCCCAGCGTGCAGGTGATCTCCGCGGCGAGGGTGCCGTCTTCCTTGTAGATGTTCGAGTCCATCGAGAACGTCTTGCCGCTGCCGAACTTGGCGTCGCAGGTCACGTCGACGACGTCGCCCGCGCGGATCTCGCGGCGGAACACGATGTGGGACTCCAGCAGCACCGCCGCGAAGCCCTTGAGGCTGTGCAGCGCGCCCGCCTGTTCCAGCAGCTCCAGCCTCGAGAGCTCGCCGTACGAGTGGTAGACGGCGTGGTTGAGGTGGCCCAGGGTGTCCAGCTCGTAGTGGCGGACCTTGATCCGGGTCCGGAACGGCTCTCGATCGGTCACGCGCTTCACCTTAATCAGCCTCGTAGAACAGGTGCTCCACCACCGTGTGCGCCCGGCGGGTGATGCGGCGGTAGGTGTCCAGGAACTCGCCGGGGTCGTCCGCGGCCGACTGGCCGAGGACCCGCGCCACCGCGGCCAGGTCTCGCCCGCCGCCCGGCACCTCGTCGACGGCCTTGCCGCGCACCAGCATTCCCGCGTTGCGCACCCGGGTCGCCAGCAGCCACGCCTCGCGCAGTGATTCCGCCTCGGACTCCGTAGCCAGTCCCGCTTCCGGCAGGCAGGCCAGCGCGTCCAGCGTCGACGTCGTCCGCAGGCCCGGCACCGAACAAGCGTGCTGGAGCTGCAGCAGCTGCACCGTCCACTCGACGTCGGCGAGGCCGCCGCGGCCCAGTTTTGTGTGGCGGGTCGGGTCGGCGCCGCGCGGCATCCGCTCGGTTTCGACGCGTGCCTTGATGCGGCGGATTTCGCGCGCCTTCGTCCCGTCGAGGCCGCCTTCGGGGTAGCGGATCGGGTTGATCATCGTGATGAACCGCTCGCCGAGGTCGTCGTCACCCGCGATGAACCGGGCGCGCAGCAGCGCCTGCGCCTCCCACACCTCGCCCCACCGCGCGTAGTAGGCGCGATACGACTCGAGGGTCCGCACCAGTGGCCCGCTCCGGCCCTCCGGCCGCAGGTCGGCGTCGACCACCAGGGCCGGGTCCGAGCTCGGCGCGCCCAGCATCTTCCGGACGGTCTCCGCGACCGACGAAGCGAACTTCACCGCGTCAGCATCCGAGACGCCTTCTGCGGGTTCGCACACGAAGAGCACGTCGGCGTCGGAGCCGTAACCCAGTTCGGCGCCGCCGAGCCGGCCCATCCCGATCACGGCGATGTGGGCCGGCGTCCGGCCGAGCTCCGCCTGGCGCTGGCGGAACGCCGCGGCCAGCGCGCCCTGGAGCACGGCCACCCAGACACTGGACAGCGCTTCGCACACCGCGGGCACTTCGAGCAGGCCGAGCAGGTCCGCGCAGGCGATGCGCAGCAGTTCGTGCCGCCGCAGCGACCGCGCGGCAGTGACGGCGGGGTTCAAGCCGGGCTGACGCCGGACGGCGGCCCGCAGCGACGTCGCGACTTCGGCCGGCGTGCGGCCCAGCAGCCGGGCCGGGTCGCCGAGCAGCTGCAGCACCTCCGGCGCGCGGACCAGCAGGTCGGGCACCAGCCGGGACGTCCCGAGCAGCACCGCCAGGTTCTCCACGACCGTGCCCTCGTCGCGCAGCACACGCAGGTACCACGGGGTGTCTTCGAGCGCCTCGGACACCTTCCGGTACGACAGCAACCCGCCGTCGGGATCGGGGGTGTCGGCGAGCAGGTCGAGCAGCACCGGCAGCAGCGCCTGCTGGATCGCCGCGCGCCGGGAAACCCCCGAGGTGAGGGCCTTGATGTGCTGGAGCGCGCCGTCGGGCGCGGTGTAGCCGAGCGCGGCGAGCCGGCTGGCGGCCTGCTTGGTCGTCAGGCGCAGCGCCTCGGTCGGCACGTTCGCGACGGACTGCAGCAGCGGCCGGTAGAAGATCTTCTCGTGCAGCCGCCGGATGCCCTTGGCGTGCTTGCGGAACTCCGCCAGCAGCGCTTCACCCTGGCTCTTGCCGCCGGCCGCCTTGACGCCGCTCGCGCGGGCGAGGATCCGCAGCTCGGCGGTGTCCGACGTGGCCGGGAACAGGTGTGTCCGGCGCAGCCTGCGCAGCTGCAGCCGGTGCTCGATCATCCGCAGGAACTCGTACGACGCGCCCAGCTCGGCGGCGTCCTGACGGCCGACGTAACCGCCCTCGCCGAGCGCCGCGAGTGCGTCCATCGTGGACGGCGACCGCAGCTCGTCGTCCACCCGGCCGTGGACGAGCTGCAGCAGCTGCACGGCGAACTCGACGTCGCGCAGGCCGCCGCGACCCAGCTTGAGCTCACGTTCGGCGTGCTCGGACGGCACGTGCCCCTCGACGCGGCGGCGCATCTGCTGCACCTCGCCGACGAAGTTGTCCCGGTCGGCCGCCGACCACACCAGCGGCGCCACCATCTCGGCGTACTGCCGGCCGAGCTCGGCGTCGCCGGCCACCGGACGCGCCTTCAGCAGCGCCTGGAACTCCCAGGTCTTGGCCCACTTCTGGTAGTAGCCCTGGTGGCTTTCCAGCGTGCGGACCAGCGCGCCGGCCTTGCCCTCGGGACGCAGCGCCGCGTCGACGTCGAAACACGCCTTCCCGGTCACCCGCATCATCGTGCTCGCGAGCCTCGTGGCGACGCCCAGGTCATCGGCGCCGACGAAGATGACGTCGACGTCGCTGACGTAGTTGAGCTCCCGGCCACCGCACTTGCCCATGGCGACGATCGCCAGGTTGCCCTCGGCCGGCGCGCCGACCTCGGCTTCGGCGACGACGAGCCCGGCGGCGAGTGCGGCTTCGGCCAGCTCGGTCAGCTGCGCCGCGACCTCGGCGTAGCGCGGGTGCTCGAGCCCGGCCTCGACGAGGTGGCCCAGGTCGGCGGCGGCGATGCCGAGCAGCTGGCCGCGGTAGGCGATCTTGAGGGCCTGCTCGGCTTCGAGCCCGGTGAGCACCGAACCGTCGTCACGCACGAGCGACGCGCGCAGGTTTTCCCGGTAGCACGCGGCGTCCGTGCACTTGTCGCCGGTGAGCGACTGCCACTGCTCCGGGTTCGCGGCGAGGAAGTCGGCGAGCGCGCTCGACGTCCCGAGCACGCTGAGGAGGCGGCCGCGGAAGGTCCGGTTGGCACGCAGCTGTTCTTCGAGCCGGGTCCAGCCGCCTTCGTCAGCCTCGCGGATCCAGTCGACCCCGCGCAGCGCGAGGTCCGGGTCCGCGGTGCGCGACAACGCGGACAGCACGTCGGCGGCGGCGGCGACCGGGCCGGCGTCGTCCCACCAGCCGGCCGCGCGCAACTGACCCTCGGCACGGGAATCCGTGAAGCCGTACCTCGCCGCCGAAGCGGTCGTTCGCGCGCGGTCTGCCATCACAGAACACCGTAGCCGGGGAACTCCGCTCAGGCGGCGAGCCGGCCGGGTTCGGTCTCGGCGGGCGTCGGCTCGGGCACCTGGAAGCTGTGCGCGGTGACGGGGTGGCGCCGTGAGAGGAGGTAGATGCCCAGGCCGACACCGATCCCGACCACACCGACGGCGATGGTGCCCGCGGTGCCGAGCGAGGCGATCTTGCCGGAGACGGCGCCGACGATCGCGGCCGCGGGCAGCGTGAACAGCCAGGCGATGACCATGCGGCCCGCCATGCGCCAGCGGACCGGCGCGTCCCGCCGGCCGACGCCGGAGCCGACGATCCCGCCGGAGCACACGTGCGTCGTCGACAGCGGGAAACCCAGCCGCGACGAGACCAGGATGACCAGCGCCGAGCTCGTCTGCGCGGCGAAGCCTTGCGGGCCTTCGATGTCGGTCAGGCCCTTGCCGAGGGTGTGCGTGATGCGCCAGCCGCCGAGGTAGGTGCCCGCCGCCAGCGCGCAGGCGGCGCTGATGATCACCCAGACGGGTGGGGCCGCGCCCGACGGCAGGCTGCCGGCGCTGACGAGCGTGAGCGTGATGACGCCCATCGTCTTCTGCGCGTCGTTGGTGCCGTGGGCGAGGGAGACGAGGGACGCCGAGACGATCTGGCCGACCTTGAACCCCCGCGTGGCCGGGCGGCCCCGGACCAGGAAGCGGTAGACCAGGTACGTCCCGGCCATCGCGACGAGACCGGCGATGACCGGCGACGCGGCCGCCGGAACCAGGACCTTCTCGACGATCTTTCCGAAGTGGACCGAGTCGGTCCCGGCCGAAACCCACGTGGCGCCGATCAGGCCGCCGAACAGCGCGTGCGACGAACTCGACGGCAGGCCGACGAACCACGTCACGAGGTTCCAGACGATCGCGCCGATCAGCCCGCCGAAGACGATCGACGGGCCGATCTTCGTGTCGTCCACCAGCCCGCTGGAGATCGTCTTGGCGACCTCCACCGACAGGAACGCGCCGACCAGGTTCAGCACCGCGGAGATCGCGACCGCGACCCGGGGCTTGAGCGCCCCGGTGGCGATCGACGTCGCCATCGAGTTCGCCGTGTCGTGGAACCCGTTCGTGAAATCGAAAACCAAAGCCGTGACGACGACGAGCACGACCAGCAACGAGGGCTCCACCCCGACCTCCGAACCCTTGTGGGGACTTATCCGCAAGGTACCTGACGAGTGACGCGGGTTGTTAACAGCCCGTTGCCGTTTGTGACGCTGTCCGTTAAGCCAGCGGTAACGAGCGTTGACTGTCGGCGGCCGGCTGGAGCTCGCCCGATGCCAATCGGACGAACCGCTGCGCGAACGGACGCCACGTCTCGGCGATGTCGCTGTGCACGGTGATCAACTTGTCGTGTTCGAGTGACCCCGGCCGGGCGAACTCCGCCATCTCGGGCTCGTCCGCGGCCCAGCTCTCGACGATCTCGGGTGTCGTCTCGATGTGGAACTGGACACCGTAGACACAACGGTTGAACCGGAACGCCTGGTTCTGGTAGCGCGGAGCGGAAGCGAGCAACTCGGCGCCCGGCGGGAGCCGGGTGATCGCGTCGTTGTGGAACTGGAGGACGTCCTGCATGAGGGGGAGGTCGGCGAACAGCGGGTCGGTCCAGGCAGCGTCCTTTTTGGCGACGAGCTGCGGGCCGACCTCGGGCCCGTCGCGGCCGACCTCGACGCGGCCCCCGGTCGCGACGGCCAGCAGCTGCGCGCCGAGGCAGATCCCCAGGGTGGGCAGCCGTTGGGCAGTGGCCTTAGACAGCAGCCGCCGGACGTCGGCGAGCCACGGGTGTTTCGCGTCGTCTTCCGCCGCCATGCCGCCGCCGAGGCAGACGACACCGCGGTAGCCGTCGAGGTCCGCGGGCAGACCGTCGCCGGGGAGCAGCCGGACGTCGAGGTCCGCGCCGGCTTCGGTCAGCCAGTCACCGAGGGGGCCGAGCGGGTCCGAGGCGTCCGGCTGGATGATCAGCAGTCGTGTCACGCTTTTCAGGGTAGGTGGCTCAGCAGGCGCAGCGGATCCCGCCTGGCTTCACATTTTCCTGGCTGCCTTCCACCGGGTAGCCGGTGGCGATCCAGCTGGTGATGCCACCGGAGAGCCGTTTCACCCGGAAGCCGAGCTCGGCGAGCTTGAGCGCGCCCTTGGTGGCGGCGTTGCAGTTGCTGCTCTCGCAGTAGCAGATGTAGACGAGGTCCCGGTCGAGGTGCTTGGTGCTTTCCGGCGTCATGTCCCGATAGGGCAGGTTGATCGCGCCGGGGATGCGCACCTGCGCAAAGGCTTCCTCCGCTCGGGTTTCCACCACGACGTAACCCTCGGTGTGGCCGGCTTCGAAGTCCCGGACGAGGTCGTCGGGATCAACCTCGAAGGCGAGTTCGGCGCCGAAGTAGTTCATGGCGGCTTCGGGTGCCGGCGCGGGGACGGTGAGCGTGCGTGTGGTGGTCATGACGTCAACCCTGCTGGTCACGGACGTCCAGGCACAGGGCAGAATCGGGGCAGGGGCCCGGGTCTGCCGGAGATTTCCCTGTTCTACCCCTGCTCACCCGGGAGAATCGTGGTGGACCTCGACGACGTCGACTGGCACCTGCTGGAGCTCCTCCAGGCCGACGGCCGGCTGAGCTTCACGGAGCTGGGCCGCCGGGTCTCGCTGTCCGGCTCGGCGGTGACGGAACGCGTCCGCCGTCTCGAGGAGCGCGGCGTGATCACCGGCTATGCCGCGAGCATCGACACGACGAAGCTGGGGTTGCCGATCGAGGCGCTGGTGCGGGCCCGAGTGCGCAGCCTGGACACCCCGCGGTTCCGGACGGCGGTGCTGCCGCTGCCGCAGGTGGTCGCGGCCGACCACGTCACGGGAGACGAGTGCTGGATCCTGCGGGTGCTGTGCCGGGACACGGCGGAGCTGGAGGAGCTGGTCGAGAAGGTGCAGCGGTACGGGGAGACGACGACGTCCCTAGTGTTGTCGTCCCCGTTGCGGCGGCGGCCGCCGGCTCGGCCGGGTTCGGTCTGAGGCTTTCCGCGTGATCGGGGACGGGACTCGCGTGATCCGGGCCGTCATTCACGTGATTGAAGACGGAACTCGCGTACCCAGACGGTCGGCTCGCGTACCCAGAGAGTCGGTTCGCGTACCTGGACGGTCGGCTTGCGTACCCAGAAGGACGGCTCGCGTGCCTGGGTGGACGACACGATCTGTTTTTGGGCATGAAGAAAGGGCCTGGGCCGGGAGACTTGCGTCTCAACCGGGCCCAGACCCTTCCTCAAGTAAGTTCGGCGGTGTCCTACTCTCCCACAACCCTTCGGTTGCAGTACCATCGGCGCTATCAGGCTTAGCTTCCGGGTTCGGAATGGGACCGGGC
>NZ_JBITCJ010000013.1:0-109977 GCF_044453095.1 Amycolatopsis sp. NPDC051758
TCTTACCGCCGGTGTTCTTGGACAAGCGCCGAAAACCTCGGCGCAACAACCTTCATCAACCGTTGCCGTTCGCGGCGTGAACAACCGAACACGGGTGTAGGCCCGCAGCCACCGGCTCCGGGCCTACACCTGCGCGCCGAGCCCGTCGCGCTGCCACTTTTCGTCACCTACGCCTCGCCTGAGCAGGTATGGATACGTCCTGGCACAGACCGGTTCGGCGCTGCGATGCAAACCCGGCCTGACCACCGCCCCCTGGACGGCAGGCCTCGGCTCCAAGCCCGCCAGGGCGACGCTGCCGCGCTTCATCACCTCCGGCCCGGCCCGGCAGGTTCGTTGCGGCGCGTCCGGACACACATCGGTTCGGCAGCTGCGGTGCCGAACGCGACAGCACCAGGCGACCGGCTCCGCGCAAACCCGGCCTCGTCGGCGGCAGCGAGCCGAGCCGGTTGAAGCGGCTCTACTCGGCGAGCGAGAGCACCGTCCTCGCCTGCTCAACCATCGCGACATCGAGAAACGTCCCATCAGCCAGGGCGATCGCGCCGACCCCGGCGGCCGTCGCGCCGGCCACTCGCGCGATGACCTCGCGGGCCCGCGAAACCTCCTGCGGCGTCGGCAGGAACGCCGCGCGGATGGTCTCCAGCTGCACCGGGTGGATCGCGGTCCGGCCGCGGAACCCGAGGGCGCGGCCCGCCCGGCACGACACCGCCAGCCCCTCGAGATCGCGGACGTTCACATAGGCCGACATCGCGGGTGGCGAAAGCCGGGCCGCCCGTGCTGCGACGATCACGCGGCTGCGCGCCCACGTCAGCCCCGCGTCGTCCGATACGCCGAGGTCCGAGCGCAGGTCGGCTTCGCCGAGGCCGATCGACGCGATTCGCGGTGACGCTGTTGCGATCTCCAGCGCGCGTTCGATCCCCAGCGCCGACTCGATCAGCGGGTGCAGCGCCCGGCCCGGCACCGCGGCCGCGACGGCACGGACCTCTTCGGGCGACTCGACCTTCGGCAGCCGCACGCCCACCTCGAGGGGCAGGCTCGCGACCGTCGCGAGGTCGGCCTCGTGCCACGGTGTGCTCGGGTGGTTGACCCGCACCTGCACCGGCCTGGACACCGATCCGAGCAGCTCGAGCACGTTCGCCCGGGCTTCGTCCTTGCGCGCCGGGGCCACCGCGTCCTCGAGGTCGGCGAGTACCACGTCGGCCGCGGACTCCAGGGCCTTGCGCACCCGGTCCGGCCGGTCGGCGGGCGCGTAGAGGAACGTCAGCGGCGGGCTCACACCGCACCCCGTTCGCGCAGCTCGGCCACGCGCTCCGGCGAGAAGCCCAGCTCGCCCAGCACGGTGTCGGTGTCCGCGCCGTGCGGGCGCCCGGTGAACCCGATGACACCGTCGTGGCCGGACAGGCGGAACGGCGGGCCCTGCATGAGCATCGGCCCCAGCTCGGCGTCCTCGATCTCGTGGATCGTGCCGAGCGCGCGGAACTGCGGGTCCGCGACGATGTCCTCGGCGTCGTAGATCGGCGCGACCGCCGCCTGCGCTTGTTCGAACGCCGTGACGACCTCGTCGCGGGTGCGCTGCGCGATCCACTTGCCGACGGCTTCGTCGAGTTCGTCGGCGTGCCGGGCCCGGTCGGCGCCGCTCGCGAACCACGGCTCGTCGACGAGGTCCGGCCGGCCGACCATGCGGACGACCCGTTCGGCGATCGACTGGGCCGAAGTGGACACCGCGACCCACTGCCCGTCGGCGGTGCGGTAGGTGTTGCGCGGCGCGTTGTTGGTCGACCGGTTGCCGGTGCGCGGCTGGACCGTGTGCAGCTGGTCCCAGCGCGTGATCTGCGGGCCGAGCATGGCGAGCATCGGCTCGATGATCGCGGTGTCGACCACCTGCCCGCGACCGCTGCGCTCACGCGAAGCGAGCGCGACCATGATCGCGTACGCCGTGGCCAGCGACGCGACACCGTCGGCGAGGCCGAACGGCGGGAGCGTCGGCGGGCCGTCCGGTTCCCCGGTGGTCGCGGCGAACCCGCTCATCGCTTCGGCGAGGGTGCCGAAGCCGGGCCGGGTCCGGTACGGGCCGAGCTGCCCGAACCCGGTGACGCGGGCGAGGACGAGCTTCGGGTTCCAGCTCGCCAGCTCGTCGTAACCGAGGTTCCAGCGTTCGAGGGTGCCGGGCCGGAAGTTCTCGATCACGACGTCGGCCGTGGTGGCCAGCGCGAGGAACACCTCGCGGCCGCCTTCGCTGCCGAGGTCGGCGGTGATCGTGCGCTTGTTGCGCCCGAGCGTCTTCCACCACAGGTTGACGCCGTCCTTCGCGGCGCCGTGGGTGCGCGACGGGTCGGGTTTGCGCGGGTGCTCGACCTTGATCACCTCGGCGCCCATGTCACCCAGGTGCATCGCGGCCATCGGGCCGGCGAACAGCGTGGACGCGTCGACCACGCGCAGCCCGGCGAGGGCGCCGTCCGCGGGGTCACGGGAGACCGTCACGCCGTCACCTCCCAGGCACACCGGAACCCGACCGTCGCGCCACGCGCGAGGCCGAGTCCGGGCAACAGGAGCTTCACGGTGTAATCCGGTTCGTGGCGGCCGCCTTCGACGTACCACTCGGAGCCTTCGGCCCGGTAGTCACTGCCGCCCTTGAGCATCACAAAGCGCGTCCGTCCGTCGGAGTGTTCACTCTCGGTCCAGTTCCAGACGGCGGGCGTGCCGCGACGCAGCCCGCCGGTCTCCCCGGCCAGCTGCCACTCGTCCTCGGTGGGCAGCCGGCCGCCGCGCCACGCGCAGTACGCGCGGGCGTCGTCGAGGTCGACGTAGGTCACCGGTTCGTCCGGAAGTCCTTGGTGCGCCAGGAAACGATGCGGGTACGCGGGATGGTAGCCGGTGGCCGCCACGAACTCGGCGAACTGCGCATTCGTGACCTCGGTGGCCGCGACCGCGACCGCCGTGGCCAGCGAGCCTTCGCGCTGGAGCGTGCGGGCGTCGTGCAGCCGCGGCGCGAGCGGCTTCCATTCGTCCACATAGGGCGCACCCTGGTACATCCCGGTCTCGCGGGCGCGGTACCGGACGGTCAGCACGTATGGCCCGGCCGGGACGACCACGGCGTCCGGTTCGGGCGCGCCAATTGTCCTTTGTGGACTCACCCGCGTCGCGATCCGGTGCGGGAAGCGGGAGTCCGGGTCGTGGGGCAGCTCGGGGAGCTCGGGCAGCCAGCCCTGCACCGCGGCGCCGAGGCCCCGGGCCGGCACCCCGCCGAACAGGTCGGTGCCGGGCAACGGGCCGTGGTAGTCGGTCTCGCCGCGGTTGACGAGCGTCCACAGTGTCCTGCCGGCCAGCTCCCAGCGGGACGCGTAGACCCCGGCCGCCTCCGCCTCGGGCGCCAGCTCGGCCAGGGGTGTCCACTCGCCGTTCAGCAGCAGGTCGGCCGCCGCGCGCTGGACGGTGACCATCCGGCGCACGGTCGCGGCGTCCCGGCGGGACCAGCCGACCCACACACCGAAGACGACTTCCCACACCATGACGCCGACGCCGTTGAGCCAGGCGGACTGCAGTTCTTCGGTGTGGTCACGGTGCCAGCGGCGGACGTGGTGCTGCATGTGGCGCCGCTCGTACCAGTGGGCGCGCAGGACGCCGGGCACCGGAGAGTCGGCGAAGAACTGGGCCCAGGATGCCGCGTGGTCCTCGATCCGCTCGACCGCCAGCTTGGACTCGCCCTCCAGGACGAGACCCGGCCGGGCCGCTTCCAGGCGCTCGACGAAGTCCGGCTCGGCCTTCTTGAGCGTGTCGAGGAAGACGCCGTCGGCTCGGAGATCCGCGACCAGCGCCGCGAGCTCGGTCAGGTCGTCGTCACCCCGGCGGGTGCCGACGTCCCAGGGGTTGTAGTCGACGAAGACGTGCAATCCGTTGGTGTGCAAGGTCTCGACGAGCTCGGTGAGGCCAGGGACGTCGCGGTAGAAGTCCCACTGGTTGCGGTTGTCGAGGCCGATCACCGGGTAGGCGTGCCAGAGCACCACGGCGTCGAGCCCGCCGAAGCGCTCGTGTGCGTCGGCGAGGAAGCGCTCGGGGGTGAAGCGGTGTTCGGCGAAGGAGTACAGCAGCTCGTCCCACAGCCACACCTGGGCGACCGTGCGGCAGGTCGCGGCCCAGGCCCCGCCCGGGCGCTCGTAGGCGGACCCCGTGTAGCCGTGCCGGCGGCGGGCGTCTTCGCGCCACGCGTGCAGCTTCTCCCGCCACGCGGGCCGGTCGGCCGGATCCGCGGGCGCGGCGAAGATCTTCGCTTCGTCCAATTCGGACAGCGGGCCGCGCACTTCGGTCGGCCGGTCGATCGGCCGCGGGACGAGCGGGTCGAACGTGTAGGTCATCGTGCCTTTCCTCCGACCGCCAGCGCGGCGACCTCGACGGCGGTGGGGACGGCCTCCTGGGCGCCGGGCCGGGTGACGGCCAGCGCACCGGCCGCGGAGGCGAGCCGCGCGGCGTTGGGGAGGTCGAGGCCCTGGGCCAGCCCGGCCGCGAGGACACCGCAGAACGTGTCGCCCGCGCCGGTCGTGTCCACGGCGTCGACACGGATCCCGGGGACCCGCAAGGGTTCCTGGTCCCGGCGGAGCACGGCACAGCCCTCACCGCCGAGGGTGACCACCACCGCGGGCACCCGCTTCAGCAGCAGTTCGGGCTCACCGGCGAGGTCGGCCGCTTCGTGTTCGTTGACCACGAGCAGGTCGACGACCTCCCAGAGCGAATCGGGCAGCTCCCGCGACGGCGCCGCGTTGAGGATCAGGACGGCATCCGGGCGTGCAGCCGCGGCGGCGGCCGCCACCACGTCGAGGGGGATCTCCAGCTGGGCCAGCACAACGTCGGCCTCGGCGATCCGCTCGGCCTGCGCGGCGCCGATCCGGACGTGGTCGTTCGCGCCCGGCGCGACCACGATCGCGTTCTCGCCGTCCGGGGACACCGTGACGAACGCGGTGCCCGTGGGCGCGTCGGCCCGCTCGACCAGGTCGGTCCGGACCCCGGCGCCGCCGAGCGACACGAGGATCAGGTCCGCGGCCTCGTCCTCACCGAGGGCGCCGACGAAGGTGGTGTCCGCTCCCCCGGCCCAGGCGGCCGCGACGGCCTGGTTCGCACCCTTGCCGCCCGGGCTGCGCCGCAGCCGGCCGCCGAGGATCGTCTCCCCGGCCTTCGGCGGCCGGGGCACGTCGACGACCAGGTCGACGTTCGCCGACCCGACAACCACCACCCGCCCGGTCATCGCGCGGCCTCCGCCAGCGCCGCCGTCCGGGCCGCCAGGTCCGCGATCCGCCGTTCCCCACCGGGCAGCGACGTCGCGATCCGGCCGTCCAGCGGCTTCGCCCAGTACTCGTCGACTCCGCTCAGCGCACCCGCCACCCCGCCGACCGTCGCGGCCGCGGAGTCGGTGTCCCAGCCCGCCGTGACCGCGATCGAGACGCTCGGCCCGAACTCGCCCCCGCCCTTGGCCAGGGCGTACGCGATCACCGCCGCGTTGTTGAGCACGTGCACCCAGTGCAGGTCACCGTAGGCCGCGTGCAGCCGGTCGAGTCCACTTCGGACGTCGCCCGAAGCCGCCGCCTCGCGGCCCAGGCGGACCACCGCGGCGAGGTCGCTCGAAGGCGGGACCACCGCCGATGCGGCGTCGAGGACCTCGTCCACGGTGGTGCAGACCATCGCCGCCGAGGCGAGCGCTGCCGCCCACATCGCGCCGTAGACGCCGTTGCGGGTGTGGCTGAGCCGGGCGTCGGTCCACGCCAGCCGGGCGGCCGCACGCACGTCGCCCGGGGACACCCAGCCGAACACGTCCGTGCGGATCAGCGCGCCGATCCACTCCCGGAAGGGGTTCCGGTAGGTCGCCGTCTCGGGCACCGGACGGGCGTCCAGCAGGTTGCGGTAGGCCGCGCGCTCCGCGGTGAACACCCGGCCCGCCGGGAGGTTGTCCAGCCACAGCTGCGCGACGTCCTCGGTGGTGAAGTCCCGGCCGCGCTCCTCCAGCAACGACAGAGCGAGCATCGGGTAGTTGAGGTCGTCGTCCTCGGGCATCCCGTTGATGTTCTCTTCGAGCGACGTCGGCGCCGAGCGCCGGTTCCACGGCCACCGCGCGGCCACCTCGGCCGGCAGGCCCACCGCGGTGAACCAGCCGGTCAGGGGCCAGCGGCCGGTCGCGCGGAGGATCTCCTCGATGCCTTCCCGCGGGATCTTCTCGACCGGCTTGCCGAGCAGGCAGCCGGCGGCCCGGCCGGTCCACGCGCCCAGCTCACGGCCCCTTCCCACCCGCGACAGGTCGGGCGCCGGTGGCAAGGACGCGAGAATCGCTTCCCAGTCGTCCAACGCCGGAGCGGCCGGGAGCGCGTCGAGTTCGTCGAGCAGTTCCCGCGCCAATGGCCTCAGCGAAGGCTCCTCGGGTCCCGCACCGCCCACAGCCGGTGTCGGGTCACCCCCGGCGGCGACCCAGCGCGCCCGCACCGCGGCGACGTCCTTGCCCTCCACCGCGGACTGGACCAGCTCGTGCGGGAGCAGGTCCTCGGGCCGGGCCCAGGTCAGCCTCACGCCGGCTCCCCGAGGAAGGCGACCCGCGCGGCGGCCCGCTCCCGGTCGGCCCGGAGGATGTCGGCGGCCGCGGACCCGAGCAGCTGCCCCGTCTCCCGCAGGTCCATCCGGCTGGCCTCGCCGATCTCGTCGACCCACTCCTTCGGCACGACGGCGGTGCCGCCGAGCCCGGCGCAGATCGCCGCGGCCATCACGGCGATCGAGTCGGCGTCGCGGCCGTAGTTGACGGCGGCGAGCACCGCGCCGCGGAAGTCACCCTGGTGCGCGAGGACGAACGCCAGCGCGGCCGGCAGCTCCTCGATGGCCTTCGTCCGCGACGGCCGCCGCGCGTCCATCGACATCTGCCGGTAGTGCGGCCCCACCGAGTCGTACGGCGCGACCGTTTCCCGGACGAGCGCGGCGAGTGCGCGCTCCTCGTCGTCGGTGGCCGGGGGGACGGTCCGGCCACCGAACTCGGCGACGACGGCTCGCAGCGCCGCCGCGGTCCCGTCGTGGGCGACGTCCAAGGCCGCCGCGACGACGTCGTCGAGCGAGGCGCCCGGGGCGACGGCGGCCGCCACCATCGCGGCCAGTACACCCGCCGCCTCGCGGCCGTAGCTCGACTGGTGCGCCCCGGTGAGGTCGATCGCCTCGGCGTAGGCGGCGCGCGGGTCACCCGCGTTCACCACCCCGACCGGGGCGACGTACATCGCCGCGCCGCAGTTGACCACGTTGCCCACCCCCGCTTCGCGCGGGTCGACGTGTCCGTAGTGGAGTCTCGCGACGATCCACTTCTCCGCGAGGAACACCCGCTGCAGCAGCAGCGCGGTCGACTCCAGCTCCGGCACCCAGCGCGGCTCGCCGATCATCAGCGGCACCAGGTCCTCGGCCATCGCGTACGCGTCGAGGTGCTCGCGGCGCTTCGCGTACACCTCGACGAGCGCCCGCGTCATGAGGGTGTCGTCGGTGACGTGCCCGTCACCCTTGTGGTAAGGCGCGATCGGGCGGGCGTCCCGCCAGTCCGGGTACCAGGGGCCGACGATGCCGGTCACCCGCCCGCCGTGCCGCTCTTCGATCTGCTCGGGCGTCCACCCTTCGGTGGCGCCGCCGAGGGCGTCCCCGACGGCCGCACCGGTGATCACCGCGACGGCCCGGTCTTCCAGCCAGGTCAAGAATCCGCTCCTGTCACTTGCTGACGCTCTTCCAGCCGTCTTCCAGCTGCTTGGCCAAGCCGGCCGCGTCGATCTTCTGTCCGAGGAACTGCTGGTACGCCGGGGTCGCGACGGTGTCCTTCCACTGCGCGTACTTGCCGGCGAACAGGTACGGCGCCGAGGTCAGGTGCTCCCCCGACGCGAGGATCGCGTCCCAGCCGTTCTTCCCGGCGAGCTTGGTGGCCAGTGCCTTCCGCGCCGACGTCGTCGGCGGGATCAGTGCGTCGGCTTCGTTGATCGCGGCCAGGTTTTCCGTGCTGGTGAAGAAGTCCACGAACTCCGCGGCCTCCTTGACGTGCGCCGAGTCCTTGTTCACCGACAACGTCTGCGGGTTGGCGGCCTGCGCCGGCCCGGCCGAGCCGGCCAGCGGGGGCAGCACGACCCAGTCGAAGTCCTTCGGGGCGTCCTTGGCGATGTTGGCCGCCTGGTAGGAGCCCTGGACGGTCATCGCGACCTGGCCCGCGTAGAACGGCGCGAGCGCCTTGGTGCCCGACTGCGTCAGCGTGACCGGGAGGATCGAGTGGTCCTGGTGCGCCATGGCGTCGACGAGCTGCGGCAGCGCCTGCTCACCCTGGCCGACGGTCAGGTTCGCCCTGTCACCGGTGCCTTCGAAGTACTTGCCGCCGAAGCCGGGGGCCAGCGCGACGAACGCCGCCGTCGGGCTCGACAGGCCCCAGCCGAGGCCGAACTTGCCGTCCTTCGTCGTCGCCTTGGCGATGTCGCGCAGCTGGTCCCAGGTCATCGTGGCGCCGGCCGGGATCGTGACGCCCGCCTGCTGCAGCTGGGTCTTGTTCGCGAAGACCACATAGGACTGCAGCTCGGTCGGGGCGGCGATCACCTTGCCGTCGACCGTCACCGAGTCGAGCACCCCCTTCGGGATGTCCGAACGCTTCTGCTCCGGCAGGTACTGCGTGAGGTCGGCGAGGTAACCGTCGGCGGCGAACGGCGCGATGCCGGCCGCCTCGTAGTGCACGATGTCCGGCGCGGTGCCCGCGTTGAACTGGGTGATCAGCTTGTCGTAAACGCCGTCCCAGCCGGCCTGCACGATCTTCACCTGCACGTCCGGGTGGGCCTTGTTCCAGTCACCGACGATCTTCTGCGTCGCCGCGATCGCGGCGGGCTGGTCGGACAAGGACTGGAAGGTGAGGGAAACCGGGCCGTCCCCGCTGTCCCCGCTGCCGCTGCCGCACGCGGCGAGCAGCAACCCGGCGACCGTCAGGGAGGCGGCGGCGAGCAAACGTCGTGTCTTCATCGACCGACCTTTCGAACTGTCTCTTTGAGGGGTAGGGAAAGTCATCCCTTCACCGCCCCGGCCATCAGGCCGCTGGTGAGCTTCCTCCGCAGGATGCTGAAGAAGACGATGCTGGGGATGGCCGCGAGCACGGCGCCCGCGGCGAGCGGGCCGAGGGCGACCTTGCCCTCGCCGCCGACGAACATGTTGAGCGTGATGGGCAGGGTGTAGTTCTCCGGCGACTGCAGCAGCACCAGCGCGAAGAAGAACTCGTTCCACGACGAGACGAAGCTGAACATCGCGGTCGCGACGACCCCGGGCGCCAGCAGCGGGAAGACGATCGTGCGCAGCACGGTGAGCCGGCTCGCGCCGTCCATCGCGCCCGCTTCCTCCAGCTCCACCGGGATCGCGGCGACGTACCCCTGCAGCATCCAGAGCGCGAACGGCAGCATGTACGTCGTGTGCACGAGCGTCAGGCCGGCCAGGTTGTCGGCCAGGCCGAGCGTCCGCAGGATGAGGTACAGCGGCAGGATGATCAGCACCACCGGGAACACCTGGCTGACCAGGATCCAGCCGACGCCGGCCGCGCGCACCTTGCCCTTGAGCCGGGCGAGCACGTACGACGCGGGCACAGCGATGACCACCGACAGCGCGGTCGAGGCCAGCGCCACGATCAGGCTGTTCGCGGCGGACCGGACCAGGCCCTGCTTTTCCAGCGCCTGGGTGTAGTTGTCCCAGTGCCACTCGCTCGGCAGCAGGCTGACCGTCA
The DNA here is from genome assembly GCF_044453095.1 of Amycolatopsis sp. NPDC051758. Lineage (NCBI taxonomy): Bacteria > Bacillati > Actinomycetota > Actinomycetes > Pseudonocardiales > Pseudonocardiaceae > Amycolatopsis > Amycolatopsis sp. NPDC051758. The sequence continues at coordinate 9,734 of NZ_JBITCJ010000013.1, forward strand.
GCGAGTTGAGCTCACCCGACGACTTCACCGACGCGGAGATGAGCCACAGCAACGGGAAACCGAGGAACAGGATGTACAGCGCGAGGGCGACGTATTGCGCCGGGCGTACCAGAGTCCTCATCAGCGCCCCTTCACGGCACGGTCGTCGCGGAACTGCGACCGCAGGTAGACGGCGAGGATGAGCACGACCACAACGACGAGCACCAGGCCCATCGCGGCGGCGTAGCCGATCTCGCGGTTCTTGAAGGCTTCGAGGTAGATGAACAGCACCGGGACCATCGTCTTGCCGCCCGGCCCACCCGCGGTGAGCACGTAGACCAGCGAGAACGAGTTGAAGTTCCAGATGAAGTTCAGCGAGGTGATCGAAGTGACGATCGGGCGCAGGCTCGGCCAGGTCACCGCGGTGAACCGGCGCCACGCGCCCGCGCCGTCCATCGCGGCGGCTTCCTGCAGCTCGGCGGGGATCTGCTGCAGGCCGGCCAGCAGCGTCACCGTCGTCTGCGGCATGCCGACCCACACGCCGACGACGATCACCGCGGGCAGCGCGACCGAGAAGTCGCCGAGCCAGTTGATGTCGCTGGGCAGGCCGACACTGCCGAGGAAGGCGTTGAGCGGGCCGCCGTTGGCCGAGTAGATCATCTGCCACATGATCGCGACGACGACCGGCGGCATCGCCCACGGCACGAGCGCGAGCACCCGCGTCAGCCCCTGCAGCCGCAGGCCCGAGTTGAGCAGCAGCGCCAGTCCCATCGCGGCGGCCAGCTGGAGGACCGTGACGCCGACGGTCCAGATCATGCCGATCCGCAGCGAGTCCCAGAAGAGCGTGTTGTCGGCCAGCTTCGCGAAGTTGTCGACCCCGGCGAAGCCGTAGTCCGGGTGGCGCACCAGGCGCGCGTCGGTGAACGCCAGGAAGATCCCGACCACGAGCGGCGCGACGCTGAGCACGAGGATCGGGATCAGCGACGGCAGCACCAGCGCGATCGCCTCGCGCCGGCGGGTGCGGGCCAGGGCCGGCTTCCGCCGCGGCGTCACCGGCGACGGGCGGGTCAGGGTCGCGGTCATCGCGCACCTCCGGTCGACTCGCGCACCATCAGCTCCGGGCCGACGGTGATCTGCTGGGCTTCGTGGTCCGGGTCGTCGGCGAGCTGGAGCATGATCCGCGCCGCCGCGCGCCCGCGTTCGGTCGAGCCGAGGGACACGCTGGTCAGGCTCGGCTGGAAGACCCGGCCGAGCTCGGTGTCGTCCATCCCGGTGATCGCGACGTCCTCCGGCACCGACAGCCCGAGCTCGCGCACGGCGCGGATGGCCCCGATGGCGAGCAGGTCGTTCGCCGCCACGAGCGCGTCCAGCCGGCCGCGGGCGAGCAGCCGCCGGGCCGCTTCGAGGCCCGCGGTGACGGTGAAGTCGGCGGCGGTCTCCTTGTCGACGCGGTCGGCGGTGATCTCACCCGCCACGGCGTCGAAGCCGCGTTGCCGGGACGCACCCGGCGTCGTGTCGACCGGGCCGTTGAGGAAGCCGATCCGGCGGCGGCCGATCGCATGCAGGTGGCGGACGGCCGCGCCGATGCCGCCGGCCGAGTCGGTCGACACCGAGCTGATGCCCCGGTCGTCCATCGCCCGCCCGATCACCACGACCGGCACCGGCGCCTGCTGGATCTCGCGGATCAGCCGGTCGTCGGTGCGCAGCGGGCTGACGATCATGCCGTCGACGAACCCGCTGTTGAGGCTGCGCACCAGCTCGGTCGTCGACGTCGCGGTGTCGCCGGTGGTCATCACGACAACCCGGTAGCCGTGCGGCTCCAGCACCGCGTGGATGGCCCGCATCATCTCGACGTAGACCGGGTTGCCGATGTCCGCGACCGCGAAGGCGACCTGGAAGGTCCGCTTCAGCCGCAGCGACCGGCCGATCGCGTCCGCGCTGTACCCCAGCTCGGCGGCCGCGGCGCGGACCCGCTCGACCATCGCCTTGCTCGCGCCGGTCCCGTGCAGCGCGCGGGAGGTCGAGGCCAGGGAGACCCCGGCACGCTCGGCCACCTGCAGCAGCGTGGCGCGTGTTGACGTCATCGTCGCCTCTACCTCGGGAGTGGACTTTGGAAACGTTTCCAACTTCGAAAGCCGGACTTGGAAACGTTTCCAATCGGATTAATCCCGATACTGACACTCGTCGCGCGGCCGTGTCAACACAGCACGGAGAGCACCGGGGTGGTCACCTCCGGGAGCCGCGGACGAACTGCCCAACGGCGGCATATCTCCCGCATCCTGATACGGCTGGCCGCGCCCGTCACCGGTGCCGATAGTGGTCCCGTGCTTACTTCCCGTGCACCGCTCACCCTCCCACCGGCCGAACGAACCGCGGCACGAGTGTCCTATCGCGACGCGCTGGTGGCGCCCCTCGCCGGCTACCGGCCGCTGCTGCTCGACCTCGTCGTCCCGGCCGGACCGGCGCCCGACGGCGGCCACCCCGTCGTCGTGTTCCTCTACGGCGGCGCGCCGGCGGCCGGCTCCCACAAGCACAGCCGGCTGGGTGACCAGGTGACGGATCGGTTGGTGGCGGCCGGGTTCGCCGTCGCGCGGGCGCAGTACCGGCACGGGCGCGAAGCCCCCTTCCCCGCGCAGATCCACGACGTGAAGGCCGCCGTCCGGTGGGTGCGGCACCACGCGGGCGACCTGGAGCTCGACGCCGGGCGCGTCGCCGCCTGGGGTCATTCGGCGGGCGGGTACCTGGCCGCGATGCTGGCGGTGACGGCGGACGACCCCGGCTTCGACGGGGACCTCGGCATCACCGGCCCGTCCAGCCGGGTCGCCGCGGCGATCGCCTGGAGCCCGCCGACCGACTTCACGCACATCCCGCCGCCCCCGGCGGGGTTCGCGTTGCACAGCACCGGGCACGACCCGCACGACTGGCGCCCCGACGCGACGGCGAGCCCGCTCTTCCACGTGTCGGCGGGCGCGGCCCCGCTGCTGCTGGTGCACGGCACCGACGACATCGGGATCCCCATCGCGCACAGCGAAGCCCTGGTCGCCGCGTACTGGCGAGCCGGTGCCGACGCCGACCTCGTCCGGCTGGACGGCACCGGCCACTTCTACGGCGAGCGCAAGCTGCAGCAAGTCACCGGCGACGGGATCGCGTTCCTCCGCGCCCACCTCGGCTGAGCTGAGCCGTTCAGGTGACGCCGGTCCGGGCGCACCAACCGGTCGGGTGACTCCGGAGTGGTCCGCACGCACTTCGCGTCCAGGACCACCAGGAGGAAGCGTGCCGAACCGCAAACTGCTCACCGTCGCCGCCGCGGCGTTCCTCGCCCTCGCCGGAACCGTCACCTTCGCGCCCGCGGCGTCGGCGCACGACACCAGCCGGGACGTCTACGGCTGCCTGTATCAAGGGCAGTTCCGCTGCGGCTACGGCGGCGTGACCAACAGCCACACCCGCGTCTACTCGTGCGACACCGCGGGCGACGGTTACGGCTTCCGCACCGAGTACCGGCTCCGCAGCGGAAGCAGCTTCGTGGACGACGCCAACGGCAGCAGCTCCGGCTGCAGCTCGGTCACCCCGGGATCGTCGGCCAACCCGGTGACCCAGTTCCGCGCCTGCCAGAAGCAGAACGCGTGGTGGTGCTCGGAGTGGGCAACCGCCTGAGAGCTCAGCGCAGTTGCTCGATCACCTCGGCGAAGACGGCCATGTCCGGCTCGAAGACGCTGAAGTAGCTGATGCCGAACCGTTCGCGGAGGTCCCGGAGCCGATCCGCCATCTCGCTCGGTGAGCCGACCAGCACACAAGGCAGGTGCACGGCTTTCTCGTCGTCCGCCACGCCGGTCGCGCCGCGAATCCTCCCGAAGGCGAGCTCGTCGCGGTTCCGGCCCACCGCGACCAGGAGCAGGTTGAACTCGACGTCGCGGTCGCCGGCGGCCTCGCGCACCAGCCGGACCCGCTCGCCGAGCAATTCCTCCGAACCGGCCGTCTCGGGCGGGAAGCTGACGATGTCGGCTTCCCGCCCGGCCAGCCGCAGCACGCGGTCGCCGCCGCCGCCGATCATGATCGGCGGGACGGGCTTGTCGGGCTCGTCGGCCAGCAGGGCCAGCGTGCCGGCCAAGGTCCGCGCCAGCCGCCGGACGCGCTCGCCGCCGGTGCCGAACGGCACACCCGCGGCCTCGAACTCGGCTTCGATGTACCCGGCGCCCAGGCCCAGCTCGAGGCGGCCGTCGGTGAGGCGGTGAACGTCGGCTACGTCGCGGGCCAGGAACTCCGGGCTGTGGACGCCGGTGTTGAGCACGTAGGTGCCGACCCGGATGCGCGTGGTCGACGCGGCCGCGGCCACCAGGGCGGGGAACGGCGCGGGGCAGCCGAGGTGGTCGACGACGTGGAGCACGTCGAACCCGGCGTCCTCGACCGCCCGCGCGCGGTCCTGCCACTCCTGCCGGGAGCCGACGTTGAACAGGCTGACACCAAAGCGGAACGGGCGGTTGCTCATGCGTCCAGGCTGGCACACCGCGCTATTCCTCCCGCAGGTGCTCCAGGCTCGACGTCCGCCACAGCGCCGGCAACGTCACCGCGGTGACGACCAGGACCGCCGCGGCCGCGGACGCCGTCAGGAGCGCGATCGTCCCGATGTCGACGACCATCGGGCGGCGCACCACCAGGGTGAGCAGCAGCCAGTCGAGGCCGAGGCCGACGAGCACCGCGACGACGACCGCCACCGCAACCGGGATCACCAGCTGCCACAGCAGGGACCGGGCGAGCACCCCGCGCCCGACGCCGTTCGCCCGGAGGGTGGCGAGGCTGCGCCGCCGTTCCCGAAGCTGCTCCCACGCGGCGATCAGCAGGCTGCCCGCCGCGAGCAGCAGGATCAGGACCGAACCCACGGACAGCACCCGGGTGATGAGCGCGTACGTGCCGTCGCGGCCGGTGCCCAGCGAGTAGACGGTTCCGTGCCACCCCACGGTGTTGCGGACCCGTTCGACGAGATCCAGGTCCGTGGTGGGGAGGATCGCGGACGACGTCAGCCCGACACTCGTCGCCGTCGCGAGCGCCGCCGGGGTCACCAGCAGCGCCGCCCCGTTGTCCGGCGGGGCGACCGCGGTGTGGAACCGGTCCGCCGGGATCGTCCACTGTGGAGGAACGGCGGGTTCGGCGCGCCGCGCGTGGCCGAACCAGACCCGGTCCCCCGGCGCCGGCCGGTAGACGTCGGGAGCCGGAGTTCCGACGGCGTAGACGTCCCCTTCGCGGCAGTCACGGAGCCCGGTGTCGGAGTGCAGTTCGGCGCAGGTGCCGACCACAACGGCGGTCCGCTTCCCCGTCGCGTTTTCCACCAGGCCGCTCGTTCGCACCGGCACGGTGCCCTGTCCCGGGAGGGCTCGGAGGGTGGCGGTGAAGTCCCGGACGTCCGCGAGCTGCGTGGCGTAGGAGTTCGCGAGCACACTGACGTTCCCGGGCGGCGGCCGGTCGCTTTCGGCCCGGGCGTAAACACCTTGCAGGGTGATGGATCCGGCCAGCACCACCGCGATCCCGCTGACCAGCCGCGCCGCCGTCGCGCTGTCCAGCTGGAGCCGGCGGACGGCGAGCAGCCAGGCGGGCGAACCGCCGCGCAGCAGGCCCGCGAACCGCTCGACCAGCCACGGCAGCAGCACCGGGACGGCGGCCAGGATCAGCACCACACCGCCGATCACGGCCGGGTCGGTGGCGCCGGGTTCCGTGGTGCCCAGCGTGGTAGCCAGCAGGACACCGCCGGCGAGCACCGGCAGCAGCCGCCACGCCAGCCTCCGCCGGGCCCGCGCCGCGCGCCGCACGACACCCAGCGGCTCGATGACGACTCCTCGCAGCGCGAAGACGGCCGCCGCGCACACCAGCAGCGGCAGCACCAGCAGCGCCGGGACACCGAGCAGCCAGTCGGGCACGACGTCGGCGCCGAAGAGACCACCGCGGAAACCGGACACGGTGATCTTCGGGACCAGCACACGCACGAGCAGGAACAGCGCCCCGCCGAGCACGAGGCCGGCGAGCGACCCGAGCAGTGCTTCGCCGGCCGCGATCCGGCGCACCTGACCGCGGTCGGCGCCGACCAGGCGCAACGCGGCGAGCCGCCGGTCACGGGACGCCGCGGCCAGCCGCGTGCTCGTGACGACGAAGACGAACACCGGCACGAGGCAGGTCGTCGCGCCCACCACGACGAGCAGCAGCTCGATCGGCCCGAGCCCGCGCCGGTCGGCCGTACCACCGAACCCGCTCACGGCCGCGGCTTCCGGCTGCCCGGCCACGGAGTCCGAGCCGAGGTAGAAGTAGAGCTCGTTCGGCCCGGTCAGCCCGGCATCACCGACGGTGCCGATCACCCGCTGCGAAAACCGCGGCCGCAGCAGCTCGCCGTCCGGGGAGTCGAGGAGTGCGACGAGCGCCGGGGACAGCACGGCTTCGCCCGGCCCGGGTAGCCGGTCCACACCCGGCGCGGCGGGCGTCCGCGGACCGGTCGGCTGCACGAGGTAACCCTGCAGTCCGCGGCCGCGGAACTCGTCGTCCCGCCGGACGACGTACGCCGGATCAACACCGCCGACGGCCCCGGCGACCGGCATGCGCGCGGCACCCCGGTCGTCGCGGGCGCCGAGCATGTTCGGCAGCGCCGTCGCGGTGAGCAGGACGGCCACACCGAGCCCGACCCCGACGGCGGTGAGCCCGAGGCGCACCAACGCGGTCCGGGCACCGCCGCCGCGGAGCGCCAGGCGCATCCCGAGGAGGAGGTCGGAGGTCCAGCGGCGGATCACCGGGTCACCTCGAGTTCCTGCGCCCGCACGCGAAGGCCGAACCCGGCGGCGGTCGGGTCGTGCCGCACCAGTGCGGTCCGGGCAGCACCGCCGCCGCCGAGCGCCAGGCGCATCCCCAGCAGGAGGTCCGTCCTCCGGCGCCGGATCATCGGGTCGCCTCGAGTTCTCGCGTCCGGCCGTCGCGCACCACTACTTCGCGGTCGGAGTACGCCGCCACGCGGGCCTCGTGTGTCACCAGGACCACCGCCGTGTTGCGCTCGCGGGCCGCCGCGGTCAGCAGCTGCATCACCTGCTCGCCGCTGAGTGAGTCGAGGGCGCCCGTCGGCTCGTCGGCGAACACCACGCGGGGGCGCGTCACCAGGGCGCGGGCCACCGCCACGCGCTGGCCCTGGCCGCCGGACACCTCGCCGGGCCGCTTTGCCGCCACGTCGGTCAGGTCGAGTTCCGCCAGCATCTCCCGGGCCCGCTCCGCGGCCGGCCGGCTGCGCTCGCCGTTCAGCCGCATCGGCAGCGCCACGTTCTCCAGGCAGGTGAGCTCCGGGACGAGCTGGCCGAACTGGAAGACGAACCCGAAGTCCGTGCGGCGCAACGCCGACCGCCCGCGGTCGGACAGCGCCGCCAGGTCCGCCCCCTGGTACCGGACCGTCCCGGCGTCGGGCCGGACGATGCCGGCCAGGCAGTGCAGGAGCGTGGACTTGCCCGCCCCGGACGGCCCCATCAGCGCCACGATCTCCCCCGCGCGCACCCGCAGGTTCGCGCAGTCCAGCGCCTCGGTGGGCCCGTACGCCTTGCGGACCTCGGCAGCCTCCAGCAGAACCGCTTCGGCGCTCACGAGATCTCCTTCGCCAGCTGGTCGAGCCGGGCCGCGGTCAGCTCCAGCCAGCGGAGGTCGGCCTCCAGGTGGAACAGCGCGTGGTCGCAGATCAGCTGGTCGACGAGGTCGCCCGCGGTCTTGCGGCGGGTCAGCTCGCGCATGGCGTCGAGGTGGGCCGCGCGCTGGACGTCGAGGACCTCGGCGGCGGGCCGCCCGGACAGCAGCGCCAGCACCACCTTCGTGTAGAGCGTGTTGTGCAGGTAGGCGTCGGGCTTCTCCGGGGTCGCCAGCCAGCTGCCGACGTCGGCGACCCCGGCGTCGGTGATCGCGTAGCGCTTCCGCTCGGGGCCGCCGTCCACCTCGACGCCGTCGGCCTCGACGAGGCCCTGCTTCAGCAGCCGGGCCAGGGTCGAATAGACCTGGCCGTAGTGGACCCGGCGGTCGTGCCCGAACCGGTCGTCATAGGCCCGTTTCAGGTCGTAGCCGTGCCGGGGGCCGTTCTCCAGCAGCCCGAGCAACGTGAGTCCGATCGACATGCCGAGGACTGTACACGGTGTGTATAGCCGGAGTTTATAGTGATCATTGGATGGCTTCCTCGAGAACCGAGCGCAACGGCGTCGCCGGCCGCTCCAGCAGGGCTTCGAGGTCCGGACCGGTGGTGGCGAACTCGCCCCGGCGAGCCGCGTGGAACATGCCGAGCAGCATCGCCGCCTGTCCCGCGGGGACACCGTGCGCGGTCAAGCCGGCCACCCACTCGTCGTCACCGGCGACGACCCGCCGCACGCTGCGGCCGGTGAGCTCGGTCAGGATGCCCGCGACGTCCTCGAGGTCGAGGGCGACCGGCGCGGTCAGCGGCGGAGTCGGCCCGTCGAACCGGCCGTCGGCGGCGAGCACGATCGCCGCGGCTTCGGCGAGGTCGGCGTGCGCCGTCCACGACACCGGCCCGTCGGCGGGCGCGACCAGTTCGCCGGTCTCGAGCGCCCGGCCGAGCAATAGCGGGACCGTGCTGGCGTAGAAGCCGTTGCGGAGCGAAGTGAACGGCGTGTCCGACGCCGCGAGGTGACGCTCGGTCGCCGCGTGGTCGGGCATCGGCGCGAACAGCGAATCCTCGGCGGCGGCCTGGTGGCTGGTGTAGAGAACGCGCTTCACGCCCGCCTCGCGCGCGGCCTCGATCGCCGCGATGTGGTGCGAAACCGCGGCCTCGCCACTCTGGTCCGTCGAGACGACGAGGACCTGCGAAGCGCCCTCGAACGCCTCGGCGAGCGAAGCCGGGTTGGTGAAGTCGCCGCGCCGGACACGCACTCCGCGTTCGGCGAGCCCGGCCGCGCGGCCGGGCTCGCGGACGCTGACACCGATCTCGCCCGCCGGAACCCGGTGAAGCAGCTGGTCGACAACCTGGGAGCCGAGCTTGCCGGTTCCCCCGGTGATCACGATCATGGTGCACCCTCTCGATTGGTTACCACTGATACTAACCACGTTAGCACCACTGCTAGCAAGTGTGCGTTATCATCGGAACCATGGTGAAGGACCGGAGCGAAACGCGGGCCAAGATCGTCGAGACCGCGGCGCGGCTCCTGAGCGAGGAGGGCGCGGCCGCGCTCACCATCCGCGCGGCCGCCCAGGCCGCCGGCCTGCAGGCACCGGCGATCTACCGGTTCTTCGAGGACAAGGACGCGCTGCTCGACGCCGTCGCCGAGCACGTCTTCACCACCTACGTCGCCGGGAAGTCCTTCGCCGACACCGGTGACGACCCGGGCGCCGCCCTCCGCGCCGGCTGGGACGCGCACATCGGCTTCGGCCTCGCCAACGCGGCGCTGTTCGGCCTGCTCGTCTCCCCCGGGCGCGTCTCGCCGGCCGCGGAGGCCGGGCTCGCGGTCCTGCGCGCACGGGTGCACCGCGTCGCGGAAGCGGGCCGGCTGCGGGTGCCCGAGCGCCGCGCCGTCGAACTGGTGCACGCGGCCGGCACCGGCGCCGTGCTCACCCTCCTGGAGAGCCCACCGGAGGACCGGGACCTCGGCCTCGCCGACACGATGTACGAAGCCGTGACGCGCCTGATCCTCACCGACACGCCCACTGATTTCCCCGTCACGCCCGCGAAACTCTCGGAAGCCGAACGCACGCTGCTCGCGGAGTGGCTGGGCCGCCGGTGAGTTATTCCCCCTCGAGGGGTTTACGCGTTTCGTGCGCATTTTCGGCTCCGGCGTAACAACTTCCGGACGTCCGACGGCATATCGGACAGCTTCGACGCTTTTGTCCGGTCCCCGGCGTTCAGGAGTTCGTCATGCGTTCCTCGTCCCGAAGATCCCGGCGTGCCCTGGCGGCGGCTGTCGTGCTGCCACTGGCCGGCGCCCTCACCGTCGCCGTCGCGGCACCCGCCGCTGCCGCCGTCCCCACCGGGTTCGTCGACACCGTCGCCATCAGCGGCCTGAGTTCGCCGACCGCGGCGGCCTTCGCCCCCGACGGGCGGGTGTTCATCGCCGAGAAGAGCGGTCTGCTCAAGGTCTTCGACTCCCTCACCGACGCGACGCCGACCGTGTTCGCCGACCTCCGCACGCAGACCCAGGACTTCTGGGACCGCGGCCTGCTCGGGCTGGCGGTTGATCCCGCCTTCCCGGCACGCCCGTACGTCTACGTCTCCTACACGCTCGACGCCTTGCCGGGCGGCGCCGCGCCACAGTGGGGCGACACCTGCCCGACCCCGCCGGGCGCGACCGACCAGGGTTGTGTGGTGACCGGCCGGGTCTCCCAGCTCACGATGGGCGCGGCCGGCACCGCCGTCAGCGAGAAGCCGCTGGTGACCGGCTGGTGCCAGCAGTACCCCAGCCACTCCGTCGGTTCCCTGGCCTTCGGCCCGGACGGCGCCCTGTACGCCGGCGGCGGAGACGGCGCCAGCTTCAACTTCGCCGACTACGGCCAGGTCGAGAACCCGTGCGCCGACCCGCCCTCACCCGCCGGAACCAACTTGACGCCGCCCGCGGCCGAAGGCGGCGCACTCCGCTCGCAGTCGCCGCGACGCGCCGCCGGGCAACCGGTGCTGCTCAACGGGACGCTGCTGCGCCTCGACCCCGACACCGGCGAAGGGCTGCCCGGCAACCCGTTCGCGAGCAGCGCCGACGCCAACGCCCGGCGTGTCATCGCCTACGGCTCGCGCAACCAGTTCCGGTTCGGGTTCCGGCCGGGGACCGGTGAACTGTGGGCCGGTGACGTCGGCTGGAACACCTGGGAAGAGATCAACCGGGTGGCGAACGCCGGCGACGGTGTCGCGGAGAACTTCGGCTGGCCGTGTTTCGAAGGCACCGCACGCCAAGCCGGGTACGACGGCGCGAACCTCGACCGGTGCGAGTCGCTGTACTCCGCCGGCGGGCAGGCCGCGCCGTACTACGCCTACAACCACAACGCCAAGGTCGTGGCGAGCGATCCGTGTCCCACCGGGGGTTCTTCGATCAGCGGGATCACCTTCGAGGCGGGCAGCAACTACCCGGCCGCGTACGCCGGCGCGCTGTTCTTCGCCGACTCCTCGCGCGGCTGCATCTGGGCGATGCAGACGGCGTCCGGCCAGCCGAGCCCGAGCAAGATCGTGCCGTTCGTGACCGGGGTCAACGCACCCGTCCAGGTGCTCACCGGTCCCGGCGGTGACCTCTTCTACGTCGCGCTGGGCAGTGGTGAGCTCCGCCGCGTGAGCTACCCCGGTGGCACCAACCGGCCGCCGGTCGCGGTGGCCACCGCGACACCGTCCAGCGGACCGGCGCCGCTCGCCGTCCAGTTCGACGGCACCGGATCCACCGATCCGGACGCCGGCGACGTGCTGTCCTACGCGTGGGACCTCGACGCCGACGGCGCGTACGACGACTCGGCGGCCCCGAACCCCACCTGGACCTACACCGCCGCGGCGGCCGTCGACGCGGGGCTGCGCGTGACGGACTCCCACGGCGCGACGGCGACCACGACGGTCCGCGTCACCGTCGGGAACCCGGCCGGCCTCGACCCGGTGCCGGTCATCGACTCCCCCGCCGCCACGCTGAACTGGTCGGTCGGCCAGACGGTGCCCTTCGCCGGCCGCGCGATCGACGCCCAGGACGGCACCCTGCCGCCCTCGGCACTGTCCTGGCGGCTCGCGATCCGGCACTGCGCGGCCAACGGCACCTGCCACACCCACAACGTCCAGGACTTCCCCGGCGTGGCTTCGGGCTCGTTCGTCGCGCCCGACCACGAGTACCCGTCGTACCTGCAGCTGACGTTGACGGCGACGGACTCGACGGGCCGCACCGGCTCGAAGACCGTCGACCTGCAACCGAAGACGGTGACGTTGAACTTCACGTCGAGCCCGAACCAGGCGCTGCTCACCGTCGGCGGGACCCAGCAGCGCACGCCGTTCTCCCGGACCGTGATCGCGGGGTCCACCAACTCGATCAGCGCCGACAGCCCGCAGAACCTGCCGCCGCTCAACCTGAAGTACGCCTTCACGAGCTGGGCGCACGGCGGGGCGCGGGCGCAGAACGTCGTCGCGCCGCCGACGTCGGCGACCTACCAGGCGAAGTACCGGCTCTGCTGGCTGCTGCAGCCCTGCTGAGCGGATGACCCGGCCCCGCGGGGCCGGGTCATCCCTCCGGGGTTTTGGTCTTCTCGGGTTTTGCCGTCTTGGACGCCTTTTTTTCGGCCTTCTTCGACTCTTTCGCCGCTTGTTTCGACTCTTTCGCGGCCTGCTTCGACTCCTTCGCCGCCTGCTTGTCGTTCGTGGCCTCACCGGTCTCCTGCGCGGACTCCGGCTCCGCGGCGGCGGCCGTCTCGTCGGGCGAGGTGGGCGGCGCCGAAGTGAGCTGCGCCGACGAGGTGCCGCGCGGGTCCCCGTCGGACGGCACCGCACCCCCGGGACGAGCCGGAACCGGTTGCACCGTCGTGGTGCCGCTCCCGGCCTCCGGGGGCGGCGCCACGGCGGAGGTGCTGGCGCCGATGCTCACCGTGGTCGCCAGTGCCGCACCCGCGGCGGCCACCTTCGCCGCGGTGGCCCACGACAGCGCGGACGCGCCCGTGGCGCCGGAGGACGCGAGGGACCCCGTGGCGGACAACCACTGCGTGACGACCGGGACGCCCAGGATGAGGGGCGCGACGGCGGCGGGCAGCTCCTCGTTGAGCTGCCGCAGGCCGCTGGCCAGCTCCCGGCAGTCCACGCAGCGGGTGAGGTGGGTCGTGATCCGGCTCGCCTTGTGGTCACCGATGTCGTCCCGCACCCAGCGCGCGAGCTGGCCGGACACGATCCGGCAGTTGCGCCGGTGGGCGGCCGGGACGTGCTGGTCGAGGTAAGCCTGGCGCAGCCCTTCCCGGGCGCGGTAGGCCAGCGCGGCGACGCCGTTCGGCGTCATCCCGAAGTCCTCGGCGATCCGGGCCGGTGACTCACCGTCGATCTCGGTCCGCCACAGCACGGTCCGCCACCGCTCGGGCAGGCTCGCGAACGCGTCCGCGGCGACGGTGGCGTGCATCCGGCTGCCCACCCCGTCGTCGCTTCCCGCGCCGGGCAGGACGTCCGGCACCTCGGCGACCAGGGAGACGGCGGAGTCGCGCCGGCGCCAGCTGATCAACGTGTTCCGGATGGTGGTGAGCAGGTACGGCCGGAAATCCTCGTCCGGACCCTCGCCGGCGCGCAGAATCCGTAGTACGCGGGTGAATCCTTCGGCGACGAGGTCGTCCCGTTCCGCCTCACCGTCGGCGATCGTGGCGGCCACTCGCCGCGCGGCGCCGTAGTGGCGGTCGTACAGCTCGGCGTACGCCGTGATGTCCCCGCCCCGCACCGCTTCGATGATGGCCGCGTCGCTCGGGACGTCTCTCGTCCCGGCCACCGCCGGCGGAAGCACTTCGGTCATTCGACCCCCTCGGAACGTGCTAGTGCACGTGCAGATCACCGTGCATGGTGGCGCAACGAGTGACTCGGCGCAAGGTTCCGGCTTTGCCACGGGATGTTTGTCAGTTCCCTGAGCGTTTCCCGGCTGCTTCGCCGGCACCCCGTTGCCCGGTTTCCTACCGGCGAGTAGAAGACGAGGGCGTGACTCCCTTACGCAGAGCCTCAAGTCTTTTGCTGGCCGCGCTCCTGCCGTTGGTCCTGGTGACCGGAGTGGCGAGAGCCGCCGACCCGCCTTCGGTGACGGCCGTGCCCGAGAACGCCGGGAAGGGCTGGCCGGTCAGCGGCGCCGAAGGTGTCGTCGACCTCGCCGCCCGCGGGTACGTCGAGGAAGAGTACCTGCTGTCCGGTCACGCGGACACGTTCGCCCAACAGGGGTTGTGGACCGACGACGGCCGCTGGGCGACCCGCGTCGACACCTCCGGAAACGCTTACACGACAAGGATGGTCGTCGTGCGGCCGAAGGAGCCGGCGCGGTTCAACGGCACGGTGGTGGTCGAATGGCTGAACGTCAGCTTCGGTGTCGACATCCCCGTCGACTTCTCTCAGTCGTACGAGCACTTCACCCGCGAAGGCTACGCCTACGTCGGCGTGACAACGCAGAAAGCGGGTGCCGACAAGCTGAAGAGCCTCGACCCGGCACGCTACGGCGCAGTGGACTTCGCCGGGGATGCGCTCTCCTACGACGTTTTCTCCCAAGCCGCGCGGGCGATCCGGGCGAATCCGCAGGTGCTGGGCGGCCGGGCGCCGGCGGTCGTGCTCGGCAGCGGGCACTCGCAGTCGGCGCTGCGGCTGACCACCTACGCCAACGCGATCCAGCCGGTGAGCCGCGCCTACGACGGCTTCCTGATCCACGGCCGCGCCGCGCTCGCGGCCCCGATCGGCGACGGTGTCCTCGGCCCGCTCTCCGCGAGGATCCGCACCGACCTCGGCGTTCCGGTGGTCGTCCTGCAGTCGGAAACCGACGTCGTGGCGTCGGCTTCGGTCCGGCAGGACACCGCGCGGGTGCGGACGTGGGAGGTCGCCGGGACCGCGCACGCCGACCGGTACGGGCTGGACCTCTACGACGCGGCCAACGCCCGCGACAAGGGGATCAACAACGGCGCCCCGACCACGTGCGACAAGCCGGTCAACAGCATGACGTTCCGGTACGCGGAGAACGCCGCGTTCGCGCACCTGGACCGCTGGGCCCGCGGCGGGGCGGCCCCGCCGACAGCGCCGCCGATCTCGATGCTGCTCGGGCTGATCATCCGGCGCGACGCCGACCAGAACGCCCTCGGCGGGATCCGGCTGCCGGATTTCGACGCTCCCGTGGCGGCGTACGCGCCGAACAACAGCGGCGGCAACGTGGCGGGCGCGTGCCTGCTGCTCGGCACGACAACCCCGTTGCCGCCGGAGCGGATCCGGCAGCTGTACCCGGACCACACGACCTACGTCGCGAAGTTCACCGCGGCGGCGGACCGGGCGGTGCGGTCCGGGTACCTGCTGCCGGCCGACCGTGCCGAGGCCGTGGCCCGGGCCGCGGCCGCTCCCGTGCCGTGACCGGCGCGAGCCGCTGACCGCCGGTCGAGACTCGGACGCACCCAATGTGGCGTTGGGTGCATCCAACGCACCGAACGCCACATTGGGTGCCCTCCCCTGCCGCCGCCGAGGTGCACCGTGAGGCAGACCTGTGTCCACTTCGGACCTACCGGGGCGGGGGGGGCCCCCCCCCCCGGGGGGGGGGGGGCCCGGGGGGGGGGGGGGGGGGGGGGCGGCGGGGGCGGGGGGGGGGGGGGCGCCGGCCCGCCCGCGACCTCCGCGCGGGGGCCTCCCCCGCGCGCCCCCGGCGCCCCCGCCCCCCCCCCCCCCCGCGGGCGCCCCCCCCCCCCCGGGGGCGCCCCCCCCCCCCCCCCGGCCCCCCCCCCCCCGCGGCCGGGGGTTTCAGTAGGAGTCGAGCGCGAGGGCGAGGTCGGTGATGGGCAGCGGCAGCTGGCCGGCATTCGTCGTCGCGCCGGTCAGCAGGTTGACGCTGTAGAGCGTCGCCGAGCCGCCGGCCGGGACCAGCGTCGCGAACGCCGTTGCCGAAACCGTCTTTCCGTTGACGAGGTCGCTGTAGATGTCGAGCCCGGCGTTCGGGCCGGCGTCCAGGCCGAGGGCGCCGGTCGGGGCCAGGGTGCCGTTGTTGGCCGGCGACTGGATGACGACCTGGTCGGTCGTCGTGTTGACGCCGAACAGCGTGGTCGCGGTGTCGGCGTTCAGGTCGTTGTTCGTGTATGCCGACGCCGTGACGCCGCGGGCCGGGCCGGTCAGCGGCGGGGTGGTGAGGGTGGTGTCCTCGACCGTGGTGCCGTCGTTGAGGTTGTGCCGCAGGTTCTGGCCGTTGTCGCTGACCACCCGCAGCCGGTCGGCGGCCGGGTTGAAGTCGACGCCGAAGTTGGTGCCGTAGAGCGGGACGCCGAGCTGGGAGACCTTCTTGACGATCACGTCGGTGTTCGACGGCGGGGTGGTGATGACCGGGGTGGTGATGGTGTAGATGCCGCCCTGGTTGCCGACCCCGTACATCGTGTTGTTCTGGACGCGGAAGTCGATCCCGATCAGGGCGGTGTCGCCGGAGAGCCCGGTGACCAGGCGGACCCAGTCGAGCACCTGGGGGCGGTCGGTGGTGAACGTGGCCATCAGGGTGCCGTCGGCGGTGATGCCGAACGCGCGCAGGCCGGTGGCCTGGGCCACGCTGCTGCCCGCCGTGCCGATCGTGATGGCGGTGGTGGCCGACAGGACCGCCACCGCGGCGGTGATGCATCTCTTCATCCGGGTCTTCATCGTTCGTCCCCTCCTGTGCTTCGGTAGGCGACAGGAAGCTATTCGGGCGAACTGGACATCCATTGGACGTCGGCTGGACTGGGCCCATCGGTGTCTTGCGGCCCTCACGCGCAGCCGAGAGATTGGGAGCACACGATTTCAGGGGGTAGATGATGCGAAGACTCACCGCGCTCGCAGCCGCGACAGCCGGATTCCTGACCGCCCTCCCGTTCGCCACGGGCGCCACCGCCGGCGCCGCCGAGGACCGGTGCTGGAGCACCGAGGTGGTGCAGCTCGGTGTTGAACAGGCGTGGAGCTACACCTACCAGGTTTCGTGGTGCGCACAGGGTTCGGAGATCACCTGGGTCGATCCCACGGTCACCTACGCGGTGCTCGACCCGGTCTGCAGCTGGGTCGGCAGCATCGAGGAGTCGGTGACGAAGGCCCCGGACGGCACCCGCACCGCGTTCAACCTCAGCGAGTTCTCCTGCCCGGCCGACATCGGGACCAAGGGTGTCAACCCGTGGGTGATCATCAACCTGCGTGCGGACGGCACGTACACGATCGACGCCACCGGAATCAAGCCGTAGTCAAGCAGAGTGGTCACAGAAGGCGGTCGAGGAGGGCAGCCGTCTCCGCGGTGCCGTGCCCGGTCTCCTGGTGCACGGCCAGTGCCCGGCGCGCGTGCTCCTCGGCGGCGGCGGACTCGCCGTGGGCGAGCTGGACGACGGCCAGCGCCGTCAACGCCTGGCCCTGCAACGCCCGGTAGCCCGCCCGCTCGGCCAGCGCGAGCGCCTGCCGCGCGGGGCCGGGGTCGGCGGTGGCCGTCGCCAGGCCGATCAGCGCGTCGACCTCCGGGTAGCGGTCACCGGTTTCGCGGATCAGGTCAAGGGCTTCGCCGTAGCGGCGGGCGGCGCCCGGCCGGTCGCCGAGCCGGTGGAGCACGGCCGCGAAGGCGGCGAGCGCTTCCGCCTCGGTGCGCGGGTCCCCCGCTTCGCGCGCCAGCGCCAGTCCGGCGCGGGCGCTGTCGAGGGCTTCGGCGCGGTGGCCGAGGTCGCCGTGCGCCAGCGCGAGCCGGCAGTGGGTTTCGGCTTCACCGCCCCGGTTGCCCGCCTCGCGGTGCAGGTGCAGCGCCCGGCCGAGCAGCTCGGCCGCCTCCGCCGGCCGCCCGCGGGCGCGCTGGGCCTGGCCGAGGTTGGCGAGGTTGATCGCTTCGCCGTAGCGGGAGCCGATCCGGCGGTACCGGCGCAACGCCTGGGCGTAGTGGTCGGCGGCCCGCGCGAGCCGGCCCATCTCCCAGTGGACGAGCCCGAGGTTGCCGAACGCGACGGCCTCCCCGGCGGGCTGCCCGGTCCGCCGGCTCAGGGCGAGACCGCGTTCGAACCGCGACGCGGCGTCGGCGAGCCGCCCGGACTGCCAGTAGACGCACCCGAGGTTCCCGAGCACGGCGGCCTGCGCTTCGACCCAGCCCGCCTGCCGGGCGAACAGCAGCGCGGCCGTGTAGTGCCGGACGGCCGGCCGGTAACGGCCCTGCCGGAAGTGGAGGTCGGCGAGGCTGAGCCGGGTGGCGGCCTGCGCACGCGGGTCCCCGGCCGCTTCGGCGGCGGCCAGCCCGGCTTCCGCGGTCGCCAGCCACTCGACGCGGCGCATGCACACCCAGAAGTACCCCCGCAGCGCGTCGGCGAGCAGCCACGCCATCGGCGCGGGTCCGCTGTGCGCGGCGTGCCGGACGGCCGCGACGAGGTTGCCGCGTTCGGCGTCCAGCCAGGCCGAGGCCTCGGCGAGTTCGGTGATGCCGGCCGGCCCGCGGGTTTCGGGCACCGGCAGCCGCAGCATGTGCGGGTAGAGGAGGCGGGCGGCGCCGTCCACCGCGCCCAGGTACCAGTCGAACAGGCGGTGCAGCGCGCGCTCGCGTTCCTCGACCGGCTCGAGGCGTTCGGCCTGGTCGGCGGCGTACCGGCGGAGCAGGTCGTGGAAGCGGTAGCGGCCCGGCGTGTGGTGTTCGACCAGGTGCGCGCCGGCGAGCCGCTCCAGCAGCGCGCCCGCCCGGGCCGGCTCGGTGCCGGCGAGGGCGGCGACGGCTTCCGCGCCGACGTCCGCGCCGGGGACCAGGCTCAGCAGCCGGAACAGCCGCTGCGCATCGGCGGGCAGCGCGGCGTGTGACAGGTCGAAGGCGGTCCGCACGGCGGTTTGTTCGTCACCCTGCACGGCGAGAGCGGCGAGCAGGTTGCCTTCCCGCAGCTCCGCGACGTAGTCCTCGATCCCGTACCCGGGCCGGTCGGCGAGGTTGGCCGCGGCGATCCGCAGGGCGAGCGGGAGGTGCACGCACAGCTTGGCGAACTCGACGGCCGCCTCCGCTTCGGCCCGGACCCGATCCCGGCCGAGAACACCGGCCAGCAGCTCGACGGCGTCTTCGGGGTTCAGCACGTCGAGCGTGAGCCGGCGCGCGCCGTGCACGGCCACCAGACCCGTCATGCGGTCGCGGCCGGTCACCACGACCAGGCACCCGGGCCCGGCCGGCAGCAGCGGGCGGACCTGCTGCGGGCCGGCCGCGTTGTCCAGCAGCACCAGCACTTTCCGGTCGGTCGTGAGGGTCCGGTACAGGGCCGCGGCGGTTTCCGCGTCGGCGGGCACCCGCTCGGCCGGGATCCCCAGCGCGGACAGGAACTGGGCGAGGATTTCGACCGGTGGCGCCGGCGCGCCCTCGGCGTGGCCACGCAGGTTCGCGTAGAGCTGGCCGTCGGGGAACCGGTCGCGGACGCGGTGGGCCCAGTGCACGGCCAGCGCCGTCTTGCCGACGCCGGCGGTGCCGGAGACCGCGACGATCGTCCCGCCCGCCGCCACCGTGCCGTCCAAAAAGGACAGCTCGGCGGTGCGGCCGGTGAACCCGTCGGACCCGGCGGGCAGCTGCTTCGGGATCCGCTGCGCCGGCCGGGTTTCCGCGGGCCCCGGTGCCGTGACGCCGTCGTCCTGCAGCAGTGCGGCGTGGGCGGAGAGGAGCTCCGGCCCCGGGTCGATGCCGAGCTCTTCGACGAGCCGCGCCCGCGCCTGCCGGTAGAGCCGGAACGCCTCGCCGCGCTGGCCAAGAGCGTGATGCGCGCGGATCAGCAGGGCCTGCGCGGATTCGTCGAGCGGCTGCTCGGCGGCGGCTTCGGCGATCCCGGGCAGGACCTCTGCCGCCGACCCGACGGTGATCATCGCGTCGGCGAAGCGGGTAAACGCTTCCCGGCGCTCCGCGATCAGGGACACGACCTTCGGATGCGCGGCCAGCAACGGGAGATCCGCCAGCGGCCGGCCGCGCCACAGTCGCAGTGCCTCACCGAGTGAAGCGGTGACACGGACGGCATCGGCGTCACGGTGGGCGTTGTTCGCTTCGGCGATGAGCGCCCGGAACTGCCACAGGTCGACGTCGACGGCGTCACGCCGCACGGCGTAACCCCCGCCGATGTGCGGCAGCACTCCGCTGCCGGATCGTGGCGCGCGGCCGGGCTCGAGCAGCCGGCGCAGGTGCTTGACGTGGGTCTGGACGACGTTCACCGCACTCGGCGGCGGCCGGTCGCCCCAGAGCGTGTCGACGAGCTCCCGCCGGGCCACCGCGTCGCCGCCGGCGAGCGCGAGCAACCCGAGCACCGCCCGGCGGCCGGGCGGCCCGAGATCGAGCTCCGTGCCGTCACGCCACGCCCGCACCGAACCCAGCACCTGGATGCGCACCGACCTCGCCACCGTGGTCCCCACAATCGGCTGCTGGCCGCCGAACCTAGTCGGCCCGGTCACCGGCACACAAGGAAGTGGCTCCGCTCAGGCTAGCGGGGCCCGGCGGCCGGGCTAAGGGGTCATTTCCGGCACGGGAACGCGTTCCACCGGCCGTCGGCACGGACAACTCTTGCGCCGTGCGGGTATAGTGCCGAAAACAGTAACGTGTTCTAGTTTACGCCGTGGGAGGACCGGGATGGACGAGCAGCCGATGCGGTACCCGAACCACCTCGGGCACCTGGTCGTCGCCGCGTTGAAGCGCCACCGGGACGCGCCGGTGATGGTGCTGGGCGAGACCACGATGACCGGGGGCCGGACCGCCGAGCAGGTCAGCCAGTACGCCCAGGCCTTCGAGACGCTCGGGGCCGGCACGGGCGCGGCGGTGGCGCTGCTGTCGTCGAACCGCCCCGAAGTCCTGCTGATCATCGCCGCCGGCCAGATGCAGGGCTCGCGGCGAACCGCGCTGCACCCGCTGGGCTCGCTCGACGACCACGCCTACGTCCTGCGCGACGCCGGCATCACCACGCTGATCATCGACCCGCTGCCGGCCTTCGTCGACCGCGCGCTCGGCCTGCTCGAGCAGGTCCCGGGCCTGTCCAAGGTGCTCACCATCGGGCCGGTGCCGGAGCAGCTCGCCCCCGTCGGCGAGGACCTGACCGCGGCCGCCGCGACGTTCGAGCCGCGCCCGCTGGCGCCCGCCGACCTGCCGCCGGACCACGTCGTCTCGATCACCTACACCGGCGGGACGACCGGGAAGCCCAAGGGTGTCATGGGCACCGCGCAGGCGATGGCGACGATGACCCAGATCCAGCTCGCCGAGTGGGAGTGGCCCGAGGCGCCGAAGTTCCTCATCTGCACCCCGCTTTCGCACGCCGGTGCGGCGTTCTTCGCCCCGACTCTGCTCAAGGGCGGTTCCTTGATCGTGGTGCCCAAGTTCGACCCCGCCGAGGTGCTGCGCATCATCGAAGAGCAGCGGATCACCGCGACCATGCTCGTGCCGACGATGCTCTACGCCCTGATGGACCACCCGGACTCGCGCACCCGCGACCTCTCGTCGCTGCAGACGGTCTACTACGGCGCCGCGTCGATCAACCCGGTGCGGCTGCGGGAGGCGATCGACCGGTTCGGGCCGATCTTCGCGCAGTACTACGGCCAGTCCGAGGCGCCGATGGCGATCAGCTACCTCGCCAAGGGTGACCACGACGACGCACGCCTGGCCTCCTGCGGGCGGCCGTCGGCGTTCCTGCGCACGGCGTTGCTCGACCACGACGGGAACCCGGTCGCCCCCGGTGAACCCGGCGAGATCTGCGTGGCCGGGCCGCTGCTCGCCGCCGGCTACTGGAACCTGCCCGAAATCACCGCGGAGACGTTCCGCGACGGCTGGCTGCACACCGGCGACGTCGCCCGCGAGGACGAGGACGGGTTCTGGTTCATCGTCGACCGGGTCAAGGACATGATCGTCACCGGCGGGTTCAACGTGTTCCCCCGCGAGGTCGAGGACGTTGTCGCCGAGCACCCCGCGGTCGCGCAGGTCGGCGTGATCGGCACGCCCGACGACAAGTGGGGCGAGGCGGTGACGGCGGTGGTCGTGCTGCGCTCGGACGCCGGCTCCGACGACGCGGCGATCGAGCGGCTCACCGGCGAAATCCAGGCGGCGGTGCGCGAACGCAAGGGCCCGGTGCACGTGCCCAAGCAGGTGATCGTGGCCGCGTCCCTGCCGATGACCGGGCTCGGCAAGCCGGACAAGAAGGCCCTGCGCGCCCAGTACGAGCCGCGGAGCGCGGCCGTGTAGGGCGTTATACGGCGGCCGAGAGCTTGCCGGGGTTCATCATCCACAGCACCTGGTCGATGCGGCCGTCGGCCGACGCGGTGACGGTGACCACGGCGAACACCTCGTCGTCGCGGGAAAGCCGCATCGCGTGCGCGCCGTTCACGATCGTGGGTGTCACCACGACGCCGGCCCAGAACCGGTCGGCGAACGCACGGACGTACTTCGCGACGGTTGTCGCGCCGCGCACCGGGATGCGCGAAGCCCGCGCCACGCCGCCGCCGTCGGAGTAGCTGATCACGTCGGCGGCGAACAGCTTCTCGAGCGTCGACAAGTCGCCCGCCTGGGCGGCGGCGACAAACGCGGTCAGGAGCCGTCGCTGCTCGGGCAGTTCGGCCGGCGTGCGCCGTTCCGCGGCGAGGTGCTTGCGTGCCCGGCTGACCAGCTGGCGCGCCGTGACCTCGGTCGTCTGCACGATCTCGGCGATCTGGCGGTACGGGTAGTCGAAGGCCTCACGAAGCACGTAGGCCGCGCGCTCGGTCGGGGTGAGCTTTTCCAGCAGGAGCAGCACGGCGAGCTCCAGCGCGGCACCCCGTTCGGCGCCGAGCTGGGGGTCGGCCGAGGTGTCGACGGGCTCCGGCAGCCACGGGCCGATGTAGGTCTCGTGGCGCGCGTAGGCCGTGCGGGTCGCGTTGATCGCCAGCCGCGTGGTCGTCGTCGCGAGGTAGGCGCCCGGGTTGGCCACGACGGACCGGTCGCAGGTCTGCCAGCGCAGCCACACCTCCTGGAGGAGGTCCTCCGCGTCGACGGCGCTGCCCAGCATGCGGTAGGCGATCCCGAAGAGCCGGGGCCGCACCTCGGCGAAGACGGCGGCCGCGTCGTCGAGGTCCTCCATGCGTGCGGATCCCTTCGGGGCGGCGGGCCGGCCGGACGGCAGCGTACCCGCCGCCGTCCGGTTCCCGGGACCGGCGATGCCGGTGATCATCCGTTGGGGCGAACGGGCCGCGGTGCCCGCCGGTCGCGGCGCTGCTCCAGCTCTTCCGCGCTCACCGGCACCAGCATCGGCTGCCCCGGCACGCAGAACATCGTCACCACGAAGGCGGATTCCGTGTCGGCCAGGTGGTTTCCGTCCTGGTAGTGGATGACGTCGCCACCCGGCTCCCAGAACGCTTCGCCGGCTTTGACAACGCGTTCGGGCTCGCCTTCCAGCTCGAAGACGATCTCGCCCCGGACGACGTACCCGTAGGCCGGGCCCGAGTGCCGGTGCGGCGGCGCGCCCGGGCTGCCCGGCGGCAGCGTGACGAGGATCGTCATGGCCTCGGCGTTCTCATGGATCTGCGGCGCGCCCGGCACGGTCGCGACCACTTCCAGCTTCGGCGGCGGTCCGGCGGCGTGCGGGTGGGTGACGTCGTGGGTGGTCATCGGTTCCTCCCTGAAAGTCGGCTCGCTCAGTCAGGACAAGGCGTGTGCCGCAGTTGTGACACGACGTGCGTCACATCCCGGCGGGCTGCCTTGTCGGTACGGACGACCGAGAGGAGCGCGGCCATGGCCGATCCCGCGCTGGCGGAGGTGCTCGCCGAGCGCCGGCACCTGCTCGACGTGGCGGAGTGGCTGGCCGGGCCGGGCGCCGAGCTGGTGACCGACGAGGCGTACCGCGCCTGGTACGCGCTCACCGCGCCCGAACGCGCCGCCATCGGATCACCGCTCGCCTGGCTGACGCGGGCGGCCGGACGTCACTGCGTCCGGAGTCTCGCCGCTCCCCCGCCACGGCCGTCCGCACCCCGGCCGCCCGTGCCGTACCGAGCTGCCGCCTGCCCGCCTGACGAGTTGGCCGGCCGGTTCCGCGCTGCTTGCGAACAAGAATCCGCCACGGCGCTGGGTGCACTGCTGGCGCCCGGCGTCACCGCGTGGTTCGACGGCGGCGGGAAGGTGCGCACGGCGGACCGGCCGGTGCGCGGCCGCGCCGCGGTGACCACGGCGGTGCTGGCGTTGCTGGCACCGCGGCCCGACACGAAGCTGCATCGGTGCGCGGTCAACGGCGGCACGGGTCTCGTGGTGCAGGTGGACGGCCACGTCGGCGCGATCGTCGTCTGGCGGGCCCCCGATCGGGTGATCAGTGACCTGTGGGTGGTGCTCAACCCGGTGAAGGTGCGGGGCTTTGTCACGAACCCGCCCGCTGTCTTGTCGTAGTGGGTGCGCAGTCGTCCCGGGTCCGCCGGGACCGCGCCGAGCGGAAGGAACGGACATGAAGGTCGTCGTCATCGGCGGAACCGGTCTGATCGGCACGAACCTGGTCGCACGGCTGGCCGAGCACGGCCACGAGGCGGTGCCCGCCGCCCCCAGCACCGGGGTGAACACCTTGACCGGCGAAGGGCTGAAGGAGGTGCTGCAGGGTGCGGACGTCGTGGTCGACGTGTCGAACTCGCCGTCGTTCGCCGACGACGACGTCATGGCCTTCTTCCGCACCTCGACCGGGAACCTGACCGAAGCCGCGAAGGAAGCGGGTGTCGGGCACTACGTCGCGCTGTCGGTGGTGGGCACGGACCGGCAGCCGGACGTCGGGTACTTCCGCGCGAAGGTCGCGCAGGAACAGCTGATCACGGAGTCGGGCTTGCCGTTCTCGATCGTGCGCGCGACCCAGTTCTTCGAGTTCGCCGGCGGGATCGCGGACACCTCGACCACCGACGGCGTGGTGCACCTGCCGGGTGCCGGCGTGCAGCCGATGGCGGCCGCCGACGTGTCCGCCGCCGTCGGCCGGACCGCGGCCGGGAGCCCGCTCGGCGGCATCACCGAGGTCGCCGGCCCCGACGTGCTCGGCCTCGACGAGTGGGTGCGCACCGTGCTGACCGCGCGCTCCGACCCCCGCCAGGTCGTCACCGACCCGCAGGCGCCGTACTTCGGCGCGGTCCCGGGACCGGAAGACCTCCTGCCCGGGCCGGGCGCGCACCTGGCCGAGACCACCCTGGCCGCCTGGCTGGCCCACGATTCCCGGCCGTGACCCCGCCTTCTACACCACCACCGTGACGGTGACCGGCGGCCCGCTCGCGCACGGCCGGGTGTCCGGCCGGGCGCGGTCCACCGACGCCGGGCTGCACGTCGACGTCCGGCTTCCCACCGGGCTCGGCGGCAGCGGTGCCGGCCCCAACCCGGAGCAGTTGTTCGCGGCCGGGTACGCCGCCTCGCTGCACGGCACGTTGAGCGTGCTCGCGCGCGAAGCCGGCGTCGACCCGGCCGCGCTGACCGTCGCGGTGACGGTGGCCGTCGGCCGTGATCCGGCCGGCGGCCACCGGGTGCGCGCCGGCGTGGTGGTCACCGGCGTGGCGTCAGACCTGGTCGAACGCGCAAAAACCCGTTGTCCCTACACAAAACTGCTGACGGGTTAGGCGCCGTCGTGGTCGGGGTCGGCGTTGAGCACGATGCAGCCGACGTAGCCGTCACGCGCCTTCGTGACCTTCAGCAGCATGCTCGGCTGGTAGATCGAGTCACCGTCGTTGAAGGTGTCCCGGCCGGTGCGCTGCGCGTACGGCTCGGTGGCCATCACCTGAGTGTTGAGCGTTTCGTCGAACATCAGCTGCGTGGTCAGCGTCTTCTCGTTGCCGACGTGGACCATCACGTGCACGTGGATCGTGCGGCCGCGGTACCAGCCCGGCCAGATCGTGGTGAACTCGACGATCCCCCGCTGGTTGGTGACCTGGGCGCCGCGCAGGTACCGCTTGTCGTCGGTGGGCTCGAGGTCCTGGTCACCGCCGGGCGGCGGCGTCCCGGTGGGCGGGGTGCCGGTGGGCGGCGGGCCGGTCGGCGGAGTGCCGCCACCACCACCCGACGCCGCTTCCGCGCCGGAGTAGAGGCCGCCCGCGTCGCAGTGCCAGATCTCGACAACCGCGTGCGGGATGGGCTTGCACGTCTCGCTGTCCTGGACCTGCAGCGCCAGCCGCAGTTTTGCGCCCTGCTTGTCCTCGCGGACGTCGCTGCGGATCTTGTCGGCGTCGAAGTAGTACGGGCCCTGCGTGGTGGTGGGGGTCAGGGTGCAGGTCCGCGCGCCGGTGAAGAGCGCGGTCAGGTCGGCGTCGGTGACCGCGGCCAGCGTCACGGTTTCCCCGGTCGACGTCGTGACCGGGCTCTTCCCCGCGCACGCCGTCACGAGCGCGCCCAAGCCGACCGAGCTCACCCCGGCGAGCATCCGGCGCCTGCTGACCCGCTGCCCTTCGTGATCGTGTCCCATGTTCGTCCTTCCACAGTTCGGTAATGGCCGGTTGACTTCCGCCTGACCCGGCCTTGGGGAGCGTGGCGACCACAGCTGTGCCAGGCCTGTGGCAGAGCTGTGCGTCGCCGAGCGGTCACGGACGGCAAGGCGCTACGCTGATACTCAACTAATTGACTAGGTGAGGTGCGACATGAGCAGCTTCCGCAAGGCCGTCGAAGCCCGTGATCCCGACGCCATGGCCGCGACACTGGCGGACGACGTGGTGTTCCGGAGCCCGGTGGCGTTCCGCCCGTACCCGGGGAAGGCGATCACGGCCGCGATCCTGCGTGGAGTGCTGCGGGTCTTCGAAGACTTCCGTTACGTGCGCGAGCTGACCGGCGATGAAGGCCGTGACCACGCCCTCGTCTTCGAAGCCAGGATCGGCGACGTGCGGGTCGAGGGCTGCGACTTCCTGCACCTGGACGAAAACGGCCTGATCGACGAGTTCACGGTGATGGTCCGCCCGCTCTCGGCCGCCCAGGCGCTGTCGGAGGCGATGGCCGCGCAGTTCGAGCAGATCCAGCGCGAAGCACTCAACTAGGTGAGTATGGCACTGCGCCACGCCCTGATGGCGGCGCTGCTCGAAGGCGAGGCATCGGGCTACGACCTGGCCAAGGGGTTCGACGCTTCGGTGGCCAACTTCTGGGCGGCGACCCCTCAGCAGCTCTACCGCGAGCTCGACCGCATGGCGGCGGACGGCCTGGTCCACGCCCGCCTCGTCCACCAGGAGCGGCGGCCGGACAAACGCCTGTTCTCGCTGACCGAGGCCGGGCAGCGGTCCCTGCACGAGTTCACGGCGCGCCCGCCGCGGCCCAGCGTGATCCGCGACGAGCTGCTGGTCCAGGTCCAGGCGGTCGACGCGGGCGACGAGCCGGCGGTCCGGCGCGCCCTCGAGGAGCGGATGACCCGCGCGAAGGACAAGATCGCCCGCTACGAGCGGCTGCGGGCCCGGCTCCTGGACGGCCGGTTCGAGGACGACTACCTCGCGGAGACCGAGCGGGTCGGGCCGTACTTGACGCTGATGCGGGGGTTGTCGTTCGAGCGGGAGAACCTCCGGTGGTGCGAGCAGTCGGTGAAGATCCTGGACCGGCGGGCGGCTCGGTAAGCCCGGGCAGCACCACCGGCGTCAGCTCAAGCCCGCGTCGTGGACCAGGATCGCCACCTGGGTCCGGTTCCCCGCCGCCAGCTTGGCCATGATGTGTCCGATGTGGACCTTCACCGTCGACTCGCTCACCACCAGCGACCGGGCGATCTCCGCGTTGCTCAGCCCGCGTCCGATGTGGACCGCGACGTCGTGCTCGCGCGGGGTCAGGGCCGCCAGCTTCGCGCGGGCGCGGGAAGTCCCGCCTCCGGCGGCGAAGTCCGTCAACAGCCGCTTCGTGATCTTCGGTGACAGCATTGCCTCGCCTCGGGCCGCCACCCTGACCGCGTTGACGAGTTCGCGGGGCGGGGTGTCCTTGAGCAGGAACCCGGCCGCTCCGTGGCGCAACGCAGCGTAGACGTACTCGTCCACGTCGAACGTCGTCAGCACCACCACCGCCGGGGCCGCCGGGTGGCCGGCCAGCCGGCGGACCACCTCGATGCCGTCGACCTTCGGCATCTGGACGTCGGTGAGCACGACGTCCGGCCGGTGGCGGTCGGTGAGCTCCACCGCCCGCGAGCCGTCGGTGTCCTCGGCCACCACCTCGATGTCGTCGGCCGACTCGAGGATCATCCGGATGCCGCTGCGGACCAGCTCTTCGTCCTCCAGCAGCACAACCTTGACCGTCACGAAGCCTCCCCCACCGGGAACCCAGCCAAGACCCGGAACCGGCCGTCGCCGGTGGGGCCGGTCCGCAGGTCACCGCCCGCCAGCTCCACCCGTTCCCGCATCCCCACCAGCCCGTAACCGGACCCCGGGACGGCGCTGCCGTGCGGGGTCAGCCGGTTGACGACCTCTACCGCGAGCCGGTCGCCGGTGACCGCCAGCCGGACGTCGACGGCGGCGTGCGGCGCGTGTTTTCCGGCATTGGTCAGGGATTCCTGCACCACCCGGTACACCGCCCGGCCGACCTGGTCCGGCACCGCGGGCAGCGGGTCCGGCAGCTCCAGCTCGACCCGGGCGCCGGTCGTCACGACTTCCTCCACCAGGTCCTCCAACGATGCCAGCACGCCCGGGTTCGCCTCGCCGGAACCGGAAGGGGCGTCGTCGCGCAGCACCCGCAGGATGCCCCGCAGCTCGTCCAGCGCGGTGGCGCTGGTGGCCCGGATCGTCTCCGCGGCCTGCTCGGTCTTCTCGTCCGGCGCCCGCAGCGACAGCGCGCCCGCCTGCAGCGCGACCGCGGTCACCCGGTGGGCGACCACGTCGTGCATCTCGCGCGCGATCCGCCGCCGCTCGGCGAAGACGGCCTGGTCGGCCAGCAGTGTCCGGGTGCGCTCGGCCTCGTCGGCCCGTTCACGCAGGACGCCCAGCAGCGCGGCGCGCTGGTGCATCCACAGGCCGGCCAGCACCGGGCCGGCCACGAACAGGCCCAGCAGGATCACCACCGCCATGACGTTCACCGGCCCCTTCAGCAGGCCCAGCGCATTGCCGGTCAGGCCGGCCACGATCGCCGCGGCGCCGGTGCGGAGGCCGACGCCGTGCCGGGCCGCGACGGAGTACGTCGCCACCGTGATCGGCAGCAGCGTCACCCCGGCCGGCAGGCAGGCCGCCGCGACCAGCAGCACCACGAAGGGCCAGCGGCGGCGCGCGAGCAGCACGACGCCCGAGACGAACACCGCGGGGACGTACAGCGCCGGGTGCGGGTCACGCGGGTCGCCGCCGGTCAGGGTCACCACGATCACGGCCGCGGCCACGGCGACGTCGAGCGTGAGCAGGACGACCCGGCCGTCCCACCAGCTCAGCCATCGCTTCATCGCGATCAGGGTAGAGCGCGCCCGCTCAGCCGGCACGGCGTGCCAGGGTGAACGCCGTCGCGCCGAGCCCGGCGACCGCCAGGACCGCGAACACCACGCTCCCGGTGACCGCGAACAGGGCCGTGCCGCTGAACGGCAGCGCGGTCATCGGCACGTCGGCGAGCGTGGCGAGGGTCGTCTCCGCGACGAACGTCCAGACCGCGAACACCCCGACGGCGAGCCCGGTGTGCCGCAGCAGCCCGCCGAGCGCCACCCCGGCGAGTCCGGAAAGGACGGTCAGCAGGAGCACCGCGCCCACCGCCCGGCCTGCCGCCCCCGCGTCGGCAGGCAGGACTCCCCCGCCGGTCAGCACCCCGGCGGCGGTGAGCACCACCATCAGCACCCCGGTGAGCAGCCCGAGCCCGGCGGTGACCAGCGCCCGCGCGGTGACGATCCGCGCCGGGGAGCGCAGCACCAGCCGGGTGGTCGCGAGGGTGCCGTGCTGGTGGTCGAGCCCGAACGCGGTGATGCCGACGGCCGCGACCAGCACCGCGCCCAGCCGGTCGACCAGGCCGAACGCCGAGACGAACGCGTCGAGGTCCCCGAGGTCGCGCTTGAGACCCCAGTACAGCCCGGACGCGAACTGCAGCACCCCGGCGCCCACCAGCAGCAGCCACGTCGACCGCAGCGAGCGGACCCGGACCCATTCGTAGGCGAGCGCGTTCTTCACGACGATTCCCCTCGATGCCGGACCGCGGCCGAGGTGGCAGCGAGGAAGGCGTCTTCCAGGCCGCTCTGCCGCACGAACAGCTCACGCACGCCGATGCCGGCCTGCGCCGCGACGGCCGCCACCCGTTCGGTGTCGGCGGTGCCGACGACCAGCTCGCCCGCCGCTTCCTGGCGCACGGGCAGGCCGTCCCGGGCCAGCGCGACCATCAGCACACTGGGCTGCTCGACGCGGACCACGACGTCGGCGCGCGCGTGCCGCCGGACGAACTCGCCGAGGGGCCCGGCCGAGACGAGCCGGCCGGCGCCGATGACGATGAGGTCCTCGGCGAGCAGGGACATCTCCGCCAGCAGGTGTGACGACGCCAGGATCGTGCGCCCCTCGCCGGCCAGCCGGCGCAGCAGGTCGCGGATCCAGCGCACCCCCTCGGGGTCGAGCCCGGTCGCCGGTTCGTCGAGGATCAGGTACTCCGGGTCGCCGAGCAGCGCCGTGGCCAGGCCCAGCCGCTGCTTCATGCCGAGGCTGAACCGGCCCGCGGGCCGGCCGGCGACGGACTCCAGGCCGACGGTGGTGAGGACCTCGCGCACGCGCCGTGCCGGCAGGCCACCACCCGCGGCGACCATCCGCAGGTGCGCCGCGGCCGTCCGCGCCGGGTGCACCGCCGCGGCGTCGGTGAGCACGCCGACCGTCCGCAGTGGACCCGGCACGCGCGCGTATTCCCGGCCGCCGAAGGTGGTGTGCCCGCCGCCGCGGGTGAGGCCGAGCATCAGCCGGATGGTGGTCGACTTGCCGGCGCCGTTGGGGCCGAGGAAGCCGGTCACCACACCGGGCCGGACGGTGAAGGACAGGTTTTCGACACCGGCGCCGCCGCGGTAGGCCTTGGTGAGTCCGTCCGCGACGATCATCGGCGCACCGGCAGGTAAGCGTCACGACGGCCGAAGGCGAACCACAGCAGGCTGCCCAGGAACGGCGCGCAGAAGGCGAAGATCACCCAGACGAGCTTCATGCCGCCGGTCAGCCGGGAGCCGAGGATGCTGACCAGGGCGGAGAAGAACAGAACGACGAAGGCCAGCACGACAGCGCCGGTCAGGCCGAGCGCGAGCCACGACCAGGTCTCCTCGTGGCCTTGGATCAGGGCGGCCTGCTGCATGGTCTCCTCCTGGACGTCGGACCCGCCGGGTGCGGGCTCCTCCGTCCACGATCGCCGGTCACGCGGGCGCGCACATCCGATCTTCGGCGACTCCGGGATAGGCGGAAAGTACTAGCCGGCCCGGCCGCTTGTACGCGTCTTGTACGGCCACCTCCCACGATCGCCCCACGGAATCGACCTGGAGGACTCGTGAGAACCACAATCAAGGCGGTGGTGGCCGGCATCGGGCTGGCCGTCACCATGACCGGGCTGGCCGCCCCCGCGGCGCAGGCCGCGTCGACCTATCCGGTGACGACCACAGTGGACGGTCGCACGGTCAAGGACCCGGACGTCGCGGTGGGCGCGCAGCGGATCGCGAACATGTACACCGCCGGCACGTCGGTCACCCTGGCCTGCCAGGACACCGGCCCGGCCTACGGCGGCAGCAGCATCTGGGACCTGACCTCCGACGGGCTGTGGATCCCCGACGCCTACGTCAAGACCGGCTCGACGTCGATGGTCGCGCCGCAGTGCACCACCCCGCACGCGTACCCGGCGAAGGCGGACATCAACGGCCGCGCGAAGAAGGGTGACGCGGCGGACGCCGCGGGCAGCGTGGCGAACAAGTACCTGACCGGCGCTTCGGTGCCGGTGGTCTGCCAGGCCACCGCGAAGGACGAGATCTGGGACTTCACCACCGACAACCTGTGGGTGCCGGACGCCCTCATCAAGACCGGGACCGACGGGTTCGTCAGCGGCGTCCCGCACTGCGACACCGATGGCCTCAAGCCGGGTGGTTCGACCAGTCCGGCGGACCCGCGGGCCGACAGCGCGATCGCGTTCGCCAAGGCCCGGCTGGGCCACACCGACTGGAACAACCAGTGCGAGCTGTTCGTCGAACGCGCCTTCGGCACCAGCGGCCGGTTCGCCTCGGCCACCACGCACTACCAGTGGCAGAAAGCCAACGGCCGCATCCACACCGGCTCGGTCGCCCCGGCCGGCACCGCGGTGTTCTTCACCAGCACCACCAGCAACGGGCACATCATGCTCGCGCTCGGCGGCGGCGTCGCGATCAGCACCGGTCCGTCGGTGTACCAGACCAGCACGTACGCACAGCGTTCCGACTACCTCGGCTGGGCCTACGTCCCGTCCAGCTGGTGACCGCGGTCATCGCGGCGGCCGCCACCGGCCGCCGCGGTGAGCTCCTCCCGGCCGCCGGCGTCGACCTGCCACCCGGCCAGCGCCGGGGTGCGGCGGGCGCGCTCGAGGCACACCCGGTGCTCGTCTTCCGGCGGTCCGGGGTCGGTGGGTTCGGCGGTCAAAGCGGTCTCCTTCCGGCTCGGGCGACGTCACGATCACAGCACGCCGCCCGGCCCCACGCTGGTCTCAATGTGAGACGCCACCCGAAAAGATCTTCCCTTTTTCACCAAGAAGCTGTTGCCCATTCACCCCGCCCGGTTCTAGCGTGTCCCGGGCATTGATCGGACTACTGGGGGTCTCATGTCATTGCGTCACCGATTGACCCAAGCGGCTCTCGCCGCCGGAGTGCTCGCCGGCCTGGTCGTCGATCCGGCGGCGGCCGTCGCCGCGGCCGGGCCGACGGCCTTGCCCGCCGGGCAGTACACCCTGACCGCCGACTACCACAAGTACGACACCGTGAACGCCGCGCTCGTCTCGACGCTGGGCACCGCGGCCGTCCACACGGTGATGGAGAACGCGAACCACGACCGCACGGCACTGCCGTCGTCGTTCTCCGTCCCCGGCCTGTCCACCGGCTTCCGGTTCGACAGCGGGGACAACTCCGACTGCACGAACTACCCGCAGGGCATCACGACCAGCCGCGACGCGGTCGGCACCGCGAACAGCGGCAACTACGACGGGCACCAGCTCGTGCTGGTCAGCTGGTACACCAAGGACGGCTGCGGTGGTGATCAGGCGCGAAGCCGGATCACCCTGGTCGATTGGGACGCGACCTACCCCAACCAGTACCGGAAGGTCCTGCTCGTCGAGCCGACCGGCACCGCGGCGGCGCCGGACTTCAAGGACATCCCGATCCACGCGGGCGGGGTGTCCTGGTACGGCGACTACCTCTACGTCGCCGACACCGGGCGCGGCATGCGGGTCTTCGACATGCGCAAGATCCTCAAGACGAACACCGGTGGCACCGCCGACCAGATCGGGCACCAGACCGGGAGCACGTACTACGCGCACAACTACGGCTACGTCCTGCCGCAGGTCGGCACGGTCACCTCGGCCACGACGTCGGGCACGAACCTCGCGTGGTCGTCGATCTCGCTCGACCGGGTCAGCAAGTCGATCGTCATGACGGAGTACACCTGCCAGTCCGGCTGCACGGACTACCCGAACCGGGCGCCGCGGGCGATCCGCTACCCGTTCGCTTCGGGGGCCACGACGTTCGCCGCGACGACCACCGCGAGCCAGGCGCTGCAGCTGCCCTGGTACAACCTCAACGGCGTCGCGTCGCACAACGGCCGCTGGTGGTTCAACTCCTCCGGCCAGAAGAAGCTCTACTACTGGACGCCGACCGCGGGTCCGTCGACGTTCTCCTGGGTGGGCAGCGGCGAAAGCCTCTCCTACTGGGAAGACGACACCGAGGCCGACCTGCTGTGGTCCCTGCAGGAGGGTGCGGGCAGCCGCAACGTCTTCGCGGTGACCCAGGCCACCTACGGCGGCGGCTGATCGTCCCACGGGTAACCTGACCACATCGGACGATACGGACAGCAGCGGGAGCCGAGGCGGGCCAGTGCCCGCCTCGGCTTGCTGCTCGCCGTCCTCCTGCTCTTCGGCGGCGTGGCACCCGCCGGTCACGGGTGGGCCCCCGCCCCGGACGGCCGGACCGCGGCCGCCACCCAGCCCGCGCACGACCTCATCTCGGGCCGCGGCGCGGCTTTGCGTGTGCCCGCGGTGTCCGCGCCGGTCCCGTGGGCCGTCGTCCCCGTTGGTTCCGGTTTCGCCGCGGCTTCCCGGCTTCGGCGCGTCGACCCGGCAGGTGTCCACGTCCCGGCCGTCGCGACGCCGACGTCGCGGTCGACCCGCGCACCGCCGTCCTCAGTGAGCTGATCCCTTTCCCGGCGCCGCTTTCCGCGGCGTCGCGCTCACTGCTGCCCGAAGGACGGGACCATGCCTGCTGTTGTACTGACTTTGCTGACCGCCACCGTCGTGGTGGCGGCCGGTCTGTTCGTGAAGATGCTCCGGGACGACGAACCACTGCTGGGCGGGCTCGGACTCTGCCTGCTGGTCGGACCCGGCGCTCTGCTGGCGTTCGCGCACGTGGGCCTGACCGGCTGAGCTACCCGAGATCGGCCTCCGGGCGGACCTCGATCGCCGTGCCCGGCTGGTGCAGTTCGAGGACCACGATCTCGTTCACCCCCGGTCGCCACAACGGCTTCGGGGCGTACAACGTCTGCTGCGGCCCGATCTTCCAGTACCGGCCGAGGTTGAAGCCGTTCAACCAGACGATGCCCTTCTCCCAGCCGGGCAGGGCGACGAAGCCGTCGGCGGGGCTCGCGACCACCACCTTCGCGTGGTGGAACGCGGGGCCCGTCGCGGCGGCGCCGGAGAACCGCAGGCGGGACAGGTCGTCGAGCGGGAGCGGGCGGGTCTCCCACCCGAAGAGCTTCTGCTGGGTGTTCATCGCGACCCAGCCGTTGATGCCCTTGCGGTCGGCCAGGTACGGGCCGTAGTTCACCCGGCCCATCGCGTCGACCAGGATGTCCAGCTGGGTGCGGTCCTTCGACAGCTTCAGCTCGAGCGTGCCGGCCGGCTGGTTGCGGTCCAGCACGCCGAGCTGCTTGCCGTCGGCGAAGACCAGGGCCCGGTCGGCGAGCCCGTGGATGCCGAGGGTGCCTTCGTGCGGACCCTGCACGGTGGTGCGGTAGTGGATGAGCCCGGTGGCCTGCCCGACTCGTTCCATCGGCAGCGGCTGCGCCGACCGGACGACCCGGGACAGCACCGGCAGCGAGTCCAGCAGCGACACCACGCCGTCCGGGGTCACCGTCTGCGCCGGCAGCCGCGGGGACCGGCCGGGCACCGGGCCCACCGGCGCCTTGGTGTACTTCGTGAGCACCGCCCGCATGGCGGTGAACTTCTCGCCCAGGTCACCGGCCTCGCCGACCGGCGAGTCGTAGTCGTAGCTGGTGACCGTCGGCTGGTACGTCGTGCCGGAGGTGTTGGCGCCGGCGGTGAAGCCGAAGTTCGTGCCGCCGCAGGCCATGTAGAGGTTCACCGACGCACCGGTGGCGAGCAGCGTGTCCACATAGGACGCCATCTGCGCGGCGTCGCGGGTGTGGTGCTCCTCGCCCCAGTGGTCGAACCAGCCGTCCCAGTATTCGGCCATCAGCACCGGCTTGCCCGGCTGGAACTCCTTGACCGCCTTGATGCCCGGCAGCGGGTCACCGTCACCGGTGCCGACCTCGAGGGTGCCCGGCAGCGAGCCGAAGCGCATGAAGAACTCGGACGCGCCGTCGGCGGCGAACAGCAGGCTGGTCAGGCCGCGGCTGCGCAGGCCGTCACGCAGGTGCGCCAGGTAGCTCGTGTCGTTGCCGTAACTGCCGTACTCGTTCTCGATCTGGACGGCGACCACCGGCCCGCCGTGCTGGGCCTCCAGCGGCACCAGGCGCGGGATCAGCTGGTCGTACCAGGCGTCGACCGCCTTCAGGTACGCCGGATCCGCGCAGCGCAGCTCCATGTCCCGGTCGGCCAGGAGCCACGCCGGGAGCCCGCCGAACTCCCATTCGGCGCAGATGTACGGGCTGGGCCGCACGATCACCTGCAGCCCGAGCTCACCCGCGATCCGGATGAACGCGGGCAGGTCGCGCCACCCGTCGAAGTCGGCGCGGCCCGGCTTCGGCTGGTGGAAGTTCCACGCCACGTACGTCTC
This sequence comes from Amycolatopsis sp. NPDC051758, assembly GCF_044453095.1. Classification (NCBI taxonomy): domain Bacteria; kingdom Bacillati; phylum Actinomycetota; class Actinomycetes; order Pseudonocardiales; family Pseudonocardiaceae; genus Amycolatopsis; species Amycolatopsis sp. NPDC051758. The sequence goes on from NZ_JBITCJ010000013.1 coordinate 45,362, forward strand.
GACCGTGTTGAGCCCCAGCGCCTTCAGCCGTTCCAGGCGGTCGCGCCACTGGTCCGGGTGGATGCGGAAGTAGTGGACCGCGCCGGAGACGATCTGGAACGGCTTCCCGTCGAGGAGGAACTGCTCCCCCGACACGCTCAGCCCGCGCCGCCCGGCCGCACCGGCCGGGCCGGCGAGCACCGCGCCCGCCGTGATCGCCGCGGCCCCGCCGAGGAAGCTCCGCCTGCTCACCGAGTTCATCACTGCCCTTCCGTAGCGGCCCGGAGCCGGACCAGCAGCGTGTCGAGGACGCCGTCACCGACCAACGCTTGCCGGACACCCCAGCGGTTGGTGTTGCCGGTTTTCACCGCTTGTGCCCGTGTCACCAAAGCGTCCGCGGCCGCCGTCAGCCGATCGGCTCGGGCGTGATCACCGCGGGAGGCAGCCGACAACGCGTCGAGCCGGGTCACCATCGCCTCACCCCACAACGCGGTCGCGTCCAGCCACGGACCGGCGTCGGTGACGAACGCGCTCTGCACCCGGCCGCCGCGGATCACCCCCGCCGCGTCGCGGATCCGGACCGCGTACACGCGCAGCTCGCGCAACGCACGGTGGTCCCCCGCGGTCCAGCGCGCCCAGAACTCGGCGGTCTTCGCGGCGAGGACCGGCGCCTGCGGCTGCCACGGTGCCGGGCCGAACGTCGGCGCCAGGTGCTCGAGATCGGCGAACACCGTGAGCGCCGCCGTCGCGCGCGGGTCACCGCCCGCGAGCCGGGCGAGGGCCTGCGGCCAGGACCGCTCCGGCGCGTAACCCGCGTCGTTCCAGGCGAAGTCGGCGGCGCCGAACTCGGCGACCTCGCTGGCCGCTTCCTGGTTCATCGGGTTGGCGACGATCCCGTTGAGGTACTGCGAAAGCCCGGCCTCCCGCTGTGCGTAGGGCGCGAGCAGCAGCCGCCCGGCCGACTGCTCGTAGTCGTTGACCGGGTAGTTGTCCCAGAGGAACACCTTCCGGCCGTACACAGTGGACACCTGCGCGGCCTCGTCGGTGGTCACGCTCGGCGGGACGACGTCGGTCCCGGTCCACTGCACCACCACCGACGGGTCGAGGTGTTCCCGCAGCTCGGTCTTGTACGGCGAGTCCTTCAGGTCGCTGTACTCGGTCGGCACCGTCTGCAGGGGACGGACGCCGGTGTGGGTCTTGACGAACTTCTCGGTGATCGTGTTGAGCAGCGAGACCTGCGCCTTGCCGGCGGCGCCCTGTCCTGGCGCGCCAAAGGCCGACTGGTCGCCGTCGCAGTTCCACTTGGTGTAGGAGATGTCGTCGAACGGCAAGGAGAACGACCGCACACCGAGGTCGTACACCGACTGGAACTTCGCCTCGACCGCGGCGACGTCGGCCGGTGACGAGAAGCAGATCGACACCCCGGGTGAGAGGGCGTAGGTGAAGTCGACGTGGTGCGCGGTCGCCGAGCGCACCAGCTCGCCGAGCGTGCCCAGCTCGTCGGCCGGGTACGGGTCACGCCACCGCGCGCGCAGGTAGGTGTCGTCCTTGGCGCTGTAGATGTAGGTGTTCGCCTTCACCTCGCCGAGGAAGGCGATCTGCCGCAGCCGGTCGGCGGTGGTCCACGGTGGACCGTAGAAGCCTTCGATGGACCCGCGCAGCGCCATGTTCGGCCAGTCGCGCACGGCCGCGCCGCCCACCGCCCAGCCGTGTCCCGACCGGACGAACAGCTGCCGCAGCGTCTGCACGCCGTAGTACTGCCCGGCGCCGTCGCGGCCGCCGATCGTGATCCCCGAGCGTGCCACGCTCAGCGCGTACCCCTCGGCCTGCTCCGGGATGTCGCGACCCGTGCTGCCGAGGCGGATGACCAGGCCGTGGCCGCCGGCGGTGATGCCGTGGTCGCGCAACAACGAGGTCAGCAGGTCCTTCGCCGCCGGGTCGGTGCCGGGGTCGGTGGCGAGTGTCACCGACGACGGCAGCGGCACGTCCGCGGAGGTCCGACTGATCCGTTGCGGGGTCGGGGAAACCACCGGAAGCGGACCACCGGCGGCAGCGGGTCCGGCAGCGGTGAGGGTGGCGGCCACCGTGACGACGGCGGCGAACAGGGCTCTGCGGCGGGCGGTCATGGCTCCCTCTCAGGCGGCGGGCACGGTGCGGTACAACGCAAAAGTGGCCAGGTACGGCGTGGCGCGGGACTGCGTGACGACGACGCGAAGCCGATCGGCGGTCACCGGCGCGGGCAGCGTGACCAGGCGGGTGTAGCCGATCGTGGTCACCGTGGCGAGAGTCCGCCAAGTGCCGTCGATCTCGGCCTGCACAAGCGCGCCTTCCACGTGCTGGCCGCGCGTGATGTCCTCGCCGAGCCGGATCTGGTCGAACGTGACCGGCCGGGGCAACCGGACGTCCAGCGGGCGGTCCAGTGGTTCCGCGGTGGTGAGCGAGGAATCCGTGACGGCGCCGGGAGCCCCCTGGGCGAGGTTGCGGGCCTGCGTCCGGGCAACCGCCTGGCCGAAGCCCGCGAGCGCGGCGGTGTCGGCGGGCGCGATCCGGCCGTCCGGCCCTGGTGGCACGTTGAGCAGCAGCGACGAGTTCCGTCCGACGGTCCGCCGGTAGATGTCCACGAGCTGCGCGGCGGATCTCGGCTGTTCGTCCGGGTGGTAGAACCAGCCCGGCCGGATCGAGACGTCGGATTCGGCGGGCGCCCACTGCAGGTAGCGCACCGCCGGGTCGGCCAGGACCTGCCGGGACCCGAGGTCCTGCGCGGTCGCGCCGCCGACGAACAGCTCTTCGTTGTGCGCGGTGTTCGGATCACCGGTGGTGGGCAGCGCGCTCCACTCCGTCTCCCGCGCCTGCCCGGCCTCGTTGCCGACCCAGCGCACCCCCGCGGGTCCGGCGAAGGTGACGGTGCCCGGGGAGAGCGCGTGGATCATCCGGAACCAGGTGGTGAAGTCGTAGGTCTCGCTGATCCCGTGGTCGCGCCAGGGGTTCGCGCCGTCCAGCCACAGCTCGTCGATCGGGCCGTACTGGGTGAACAGCTCGTAGATCTGGTTGAGGTAGTAGGCGTTGTAGTCGTCCTCGGTGACGGTGAACCGCGGCAGCTTCCCGGCCGCGAGGGCACCGGCGCGATCGTCGTGCGGCACGAGCGTCGGGATGGTCCGGCGGGTCACCGCGCTGCCGGTGCCGTAACGGCCCTGGCCCTGCGGCGCGCTCGCCCGGTCTTCGTAGGTGGCCTGCTCTTCGATGCTCAGCGGCTGTCCCGCGGCGACCTTGGCTTCGATCCGTTCGACCTCGTCGGCGAAGAACGCCTTGGGCAGTTCGGCGCCGTCGGCCGGCGAGAGGTAGACGCCGACCTTGAGCCCGGCCGCGCGGGCCGATTCGACGTAGTCGCGCAGGATGTCCCCACGCGGGTTCGCACACGCCGAATTCCGCGTCTGCCAGTACGCGGACGGGTCCCGTTCGCGGTTCGCCTGCGCCGTGTCCCGCGCCGGGTCGGTGCACCCCGGCATGAGCCACCACGGGCCGGCCACGACGGAATGGTTCGTGTAGCGCGTCGGGTAGAGGACAAATCCGTCGTGGTGCTTGGCGGTGAGCATCACCTGCGTCACCCCGGCCGCCTTGAGCGACCGCATCCACTGGGCGGTGTCGACGACCGGCGGCGCGAAGACGGACTCCTTTTCCGCGCCGGAGCCCCATTCCCGGTCGGTGAAGGTGTTCATCCCGAAGTGGGTGAACGCGGTGACCGGCCGCTGCTGCCAGGCCAGCTGCCCCGGGCGCGGCACCACGGCCGCGGCCTTGGCGACGATCCGGTCCGGGCTGTCGCAGGACGCCACGGTGATGATGCTGGCCGGCCGGATCGGCCCACCGCACCCCTCAGCCCCGGCAGCCGGGACCGACACCAGCGTGCTGGAAACGACGGCGGCGACGAGGACCAGACCGCGAAACGTCATAGCTCTCCTCGTGACGGACCGCGGCCACGCACCCGGCGGCGGCGAGACGGGGTGGACGATCGTCAGACTAGGTCGGGCATCCATCGGATGTCTAGACCTGACCAGTTGACAACGAATGACGTGAACCAGTCACACTCCCGACTTTCGGAGGGGATTGATCCGACGGATCAAGGGGAAGCGTCCGGTCCGGTAGCCTGATGTCCGTGTTCACGAAGTGAACAGCGGTTCCAGACTTCCGGCGGAGGCCCCCGTGACCAAACCGACGCGGTCCCCCGACACCCGGGGTGACCAGGCGGACATCCAGGCGGTGAGCCGGGTCAGCCAGATCCTGTCGCTGTTCGACCCGGCGACCCCCGAGGTCACCGCGACCCAGGTCGCCGAGCGGCTCGGTCTGAACCGCACCACCGCCTACCGGTACTGCACGTCCCTCGTCGCGGCCGGGCTCCTGGAGCGCAGCGCCGACGGCGGTTACGTGCCCGGCGGCCTGCTGCTGCAGCTCGGCGCGTTCGCCATCGGCCACCGCCGGGTCGTCAACCTCGCCCCGCGGCACATGCAGGCGCTTTCGCGGGCCACCCAGACCAGTGTGGTGCTCAGCCTCTGGGGCCTCACCGGGCCGGTGGTGTCGCGGGTGGAGGAGAACGTCTCGACCATCGTCGTCGTGTCCGTGCGGGTCGGCAGCCACCTGCCGCTGGACACCGCGCAGAGCAAGGTGTTCCTCGCCTACCACCCCGACCAGCTCTCGATGGAACGGCTGATCGGCAACCTGTCCGGCACGGCGCGCGACGAGCTGCGCGCGGACGTCGACCGGGTGCGCGCGGTCGGCCACTGCTCGGCGATGAGCACCCCCGGCATCGTGGCGGTGGCCGCGCCGGTGTTCGACGAGTACGGCATCTGCGCCACCCTGGCCATCGTCGGCCCGGACAACACGCTGTCGATGGCCGACGAGACACCCGAACTGCGCGTGGTCGTCGCCACCGCGCGCGAGCTCACCGAAGAGCTCGGCGGCCACTACCGGCCGGACGACGTCCAGCGCGCGGTGTAGGGCAACCACGCCGGGGACAGCGCCGGCGGGACGTCCGCGTACGCGCGTGCCCCGGCCACCGCACTGCCGATGAAGTCCGCGCGGACTCCGGCGACACCCTCGACCAGTTCTCGGAGCATCGCCGGACCGCCGATCCACAACGCCGTCACGACTTCGACGGCCTGGGCGCCCGAAGCGAGGAACCGCAGCACGTCGGCCGCGGTGCGCGCGCCGTTCGTGCCCACCAGGGGCACGTCGAGCGCCGCGTACGCCTTGCTGACCCAGTACAGGCTCATCGGCAGGCAGCCCGGTGAGCTCCACGCGCCCCAGGACCCGAGCACCGCGCCGCCGTCGAGGTCGGGCAGGAACCCCGGGTACCGGCCGACCAGCCCGACCGCGTCCGCGCCGGCCGAGCGGGCCGCCCGGGCCAGCGCAACGACGTCGGACGCCTGACCCGGCAGCTTCACGAACAGCGGCACGTCGACCGCGGCCCGCACGGTCCGCACCGCTTCAGCGACGGCGTCCACTTCGGTCAGTTGACGCACCGCGCGGGCCTCACGCCCGTGCGGTGCCCCGATGTTGAGCTCGACGGCCGGCACCGCGGCCGCCAGCACCCGCCCGATGCGCGCGGCCGCGGCCGGGTCGCCGAGGGTGATGCTGCCGAGCACCGGGCAGCCGCGCGGCGCTCCGTGCGCCACCGCCGAGGCCAGGGTCTCGAGCCAATCGTCGAGGTCCACCTGCGCGAGCCCGGAGCGGTTCAGCAGGCCGTCACCGAGGTACGCCGAGCCCGGCGGCCGCACCTGCCGGTCACCGGAGACGAACGCGTAGTCCGCGATGTCCAGCTGGCGGCGGGCCGCGGCGCTCTCGTTCACCGACTTCGCCACGACGGCACCGGCGCCCGCGTCCACGCAGGCGGCGATGCCGTCGAGGGTCATGGTGAGCTCGGACGAGCCGACCCAGACCGGGTTGGCGGCGGCCAGTCCCCCGACGTCCATTCAGGACAGCGCGGGAATCGTGCTGTCGTCGGACATGTCGACGTCCTTGGTCTCCGGCCCGAGGAAGCCGCCGAGGCTGATCAGCGCGCCGGCCAGCACGATCAGGACGGCCGGGGCGAGGTGCGCCGGCATGACGCCGTCGAACTGCTGCAGGTAGAACTGGTAGAACGCGGGCGCGATGAGCGCGAGGCTGTACCCGACGCCGTAACCGGTCGACCGGATGCTCGCCGGGAACCGCTCGGTCAGGTACGCAGCGATCGGGCCGAACGTGCCGACGGTGAACACGCCGATCAGGACGCCGAAGCCGAGCGCAGCGCCGAAACCGCCGTTCGAAGCCATCAGCAAGGTGTACGAACCCGCGCCGACGACCAGGACCGCGATGCCGTAACCGATGTAGAACCGCCTTCGCCCGATCCGCTGGGACAGCAGGCCGAAGAGCGGGTAGGACAACGCGGCGGACGCGTTGATCACGAGCATCGTCAGCGTGACCTCCTTGCTCGAAAGCATGAGGTGCGACTTCAGCTGCGCGGGTGTCACGGCCGCTTCCATGTTGGTCGCCAGCCAGGTGCCGGTCATCAGCACGAACACCTGCGCCAGCGCCCGCGGGTACTTCACCAGCAGCCGGACGAACGGCATCTTGTGCTTCTCGCCGGTCAGCTCCGCCGGCGCCTCGTGCACGTTCTTGAGGTAGTAGCGGAACAGCACGGCCGCCAGCGCCGCGCCGACGAAGAACGGGACCCGCCAGCCCCACTGCACGTACGCGCTGTGCAGCCCGGCGGACGGCAGCAGCTGCAGCATCAGCAGCGTGATCGCGGCGATCACCGCGTAGGCGGCGGGTGAGGTCGAGGTGATGATCGACGCGTAGAGGCCACGCTTGTGCTTCGGGCTCCACTCCATCGCCAGCGGCACCGCCGTCGTGTACTCACCGCCGAGGAAGATCCCGTCGACGAACCGCAGCGCGATGAGCAGGCCGACCGACCACATCCCGATCGTCTCGTGCCCGGGCAGGCACGCGGTGAGCAGCGTGATCGTGCCGAAGCCGCCGACCGCGACGAGTGTCGTGCGCTTGCGCCCGACGGTGTCGGCGAAGTGGCCGAAGATCACCGCGCCGAGCGGGCGGCCGATCAGCGTCGAGGCGAACACCAGCGACGCCAGCAGCGCCGTCGTGCTCGCGCTGAGGTTCGCCGCCTGGAAGTACGCCGTCGCCGGCGCCAGCACGACGATCGGCAGGTAGATGTCGAACTGGTCGACGAAGTAGGCGAGCGTCCCGCCGCGGACCGCGGCCCGCACCTTGGCGGGGTCCGGGCCGTGCGGGGTGCCGGGACGAGCGGCCGCCTCGGCGGCGCTGGGCGGTGTGGACATCGGCGTCCTCCGTTGCTCCGAACTTAATGTTCACCAAGTGAACGTCAGATACTCTAAATACGCGTCCTGCGTTGCACAAGAGCGGTCACAGGGTTGACAGCCGGTCTTATAGTGAACTTTGACTTCATAATGCGAACGAAAGGCGTCTCATGAGCTCGCGCCCCGCCATCGCCTCCGTCCTGGACGGCCTGGTCGACATGCACGTCCACTCCGGCCCCAGCCCGTTCCCCCGCCGCTTCGACCACGTCGAGGCCGCGCAGGACGGCGCCCGGATCGGGATGCGCGCCATGGTCGCCAAGTCCCACCACCACAACACCCAGATGGACGTCCTCGCGATGAAGGGCCGCCTCGCCGACGTCAAGGCCCAGGCCTTCGGCGGCATCGCGCTCAACAGCACCGTCGGCGGGCTCAACGTGCACGCCGTGCGCATGACCCTGCGCATGGGCGGCAAGGTCGTCTGGTTCCCGACCATCTCCTCCGGCCGGCACATCGACTGCCACCCCGAGGACGGCGCGTTCCCGACCACCACCGTGCCGCTGACGCTGGAGCGCATCGACATCGTCGACGGCGAAGGCGCCCTCAAGCCCGAGGCGCTCGAGATCCTCGACGAGATCAAGGAGCAGCAGGCCGTCCTCAACGGCGGGCACATGTACCCGGAGTACATCCGGACGCTGTTCCAGGAGGCGCACGAGCGCGGCCTGAAGCGGATGGTCGTCAGCCACCCGGACTTCGTGATCGGCGCCGACCCGGCCGTGTGCCGCGAGCTGATCGAGCTCGGCGCGTTCATCGAGCACGAGGTCGGCATGTACGACCCCGAAGGCACCCAGAAGTGGGACCCGAGGAACCTGCTGACCTGGATCGAGGCGCTCGGCCCGGAGCACACGGTGCTGGCTTCGGACTTCGGCCAGAAGGCCAACCCGAAGCCGGTCGACGCGTGGCTGCGCGTCGGCGAGGCGCTGCTCGACCTCGGCCTGCCGGAGAAGGACCTGCGGCGGATGGTCCGCGACAACCCGACGTACCTGCTCAACCTCGACGCCTGAAAGGACTCGCCGTGTACGAAAAGGACGATCCCCGCTCGGCGCTGGCCACCGCGGCCCGGCCCGACAGCGGCGCCACGATCACCGCCGCGCAGTACCTCGACCTGCGCGCCACCCCGGTGGTGCGCGCGCAGAACGTCATCCTCATCCACACCGACGCCCGCGACGGTGACGACCTCGACAACGGCACCCTGGACGGCGAGCTGGCGATCGTCGTCACCGGCGCCTCCCCCGCGTTCACCGTGCTGACCGGCGACGGTGCCATCCGCATCACCGAACCCGGGCTCGTCGTCGTCCCGCCCGGCGCGTCACGGATCAGCGTGCACGGCGACGGCCCGCTCGTGCGGCTGGTGGAGGCGACCGAACCGGCTTGGCAGGGCCGGGTCGCCAACGCGGACGCCTACGCCGAGAACCACCCGCGCGTCACGCTGCTGGAACGCTGGCCGGAACCCGCCGAACCGCGTGTCCGCTTCTACCCGCTTTCCGAAGTGCCGGACGACCCGAAGCGGTTCGGGCGGATCTTCCGCACCCGGTCGTTCATGGTGAACTTCCTGCCGCTGCAGGACGGGCCGCGGGACGCGCGGAAGCTGTCGCCGCACCACCACGACGACTTCGAGCAGCTTTCCCTGGCCGTGCAAGGGGAATACGTGCACCACATCCGCACGCCGTGGCTGCCCGACAGCACCACCTGGCGGGAGGACGAGCACGTCCGGATCGGCAGCCCGTCCGTCACGATCATCCCGCCGCCGACGGTGCACACCTCCGAAGCGAGCGACCCGGGCGTGAACCAGCTGATCGACATCTTCAGCCCGCCGCGGGTGGACTTCTCGGAGAAACCGGGCTGGGTCCTGAACGCCGACGACTACCCGATGCCGTGAGCACGCGCACCGGTGGCGGGCTGTTCACCCGCGAGGCCACTCCCGTGGGCACCTGGCTGAAGATCGCGTCGGGCGAGCCGGCCGAGATCATGGCGTTCGCCGGGTTCGACTTCGTGGTGGTCGACCTGGAGCACGCGCCGCTCGACCTGCAGACGGCGTACCGGCTCATCAACACGGCCGCGGCTTTGGGCATGACGCCGCTGGTGCGGGTGCCGGACAAGACGCCGTCGACGATCCAGAAGATCCTCGACGCGGGCGCGATGGGCATTCTCGTCCCGCACGTGGACACGGTCGAGGAGGCGGCCGCCGTCGGGCGCGCGTGCCGGTTCCCGCCGGACGGCGTCCGCGGCGCCGGCGGCACCAGCCGGGCGGGGGCGTGGGGCCTGAAGCCGAACGCCGAGTACCTGGCGACCGGCAACCACGACGTGCTGTGCATCCCGCAACTGGAAAGCGTCGAGGCGATCAAGGCCGCGCCGGAGATGCTCGCCCTGGACACGGTGGACGCCGTGTTCGTCGGCGCGGCGGACCTGTCGATGTCCATGGGTTCAACACCCGCGTCGCCGGACGTGCTCGACCTGATCGCCTCGGCGATCGCGGCCGCGCACGACGCCGGGAAGCGCTGCGGGCTGGCGTTCGGCGGGGTGCCGGCGAAGGCCGCGCAGGCGGTGCGGGACGGCTGCGACTTCGTCCTGCTCAGCAACGACACGACGATGCTGGCCGAAGCCGCCCGCGGGCTCGTGACGGCGTTCCGGGAGGCCGCCGGATGACGCTTCCGCTGCCGCGCACGGCGTTGTCGATCGCCGAGCTGGACGACCTGGACCACGACGGCGTCGTGCGCTTCGTGCAGGCGCTCGAGGAGTACGGGCACCGGATGGTCTGGATCCCGGAGGTCGCCGGGCGGGAGGCGTTCACGACCGCGGCGCTCGTGCTCGCCTCGACGTCCCGCTTGATCGTCGGCAACGGCGTCGCGCGGGCCCTCGAACGTGTCCCGAAGTCCGCGGCGTCGGCGGCCCGGGACCTCGCCGCCGGGTATCCCGGGCGCTACGTGCTGGGGCTCGGGGTCAGCGGAGCGGTCCGTGAACGCGGGGTCGGACCGCTCCCGTTCCTGCGCGAGTACCTCGACGGCGTGGACAAGATCGCGGCCGGCGTGCCGCGGGTGCTGGGCGCGTACTCGGCGGGGATCACGCGGCTCGCCGCCGAGCGCGCCGACGGCCTGATCACGTTCCTCGTCACGCCGGAGCACACCCGCTGGGCGCGCGAAACGCTCGGGCCGGAGAAGTTCCTGTCGGTCGTCCAGTGGGCGGTGGTGGGCCGGTCCCGCGCGGCGGCGCGGGAGGTCGCGCGTCGCCGGCTCGCCTACTACCTGACGCTCCCCCACCAGCTCGCGAAGCTCACCCGGCTCGGGTTCACCGAAGCCGATCTCGCCCCACCGGGGTCCGACCGGCTGGTCGACGCGCTCGTCGCCTGCGGCCCGCCCGACCGGGTGCGCGAGGCGGTGCGGGCGCAGTACGAGGCGGGCGCCACCCAGGTCGCTTTGACGCTGGTCGGACCGCTGGACGACACCAAGCTTGCCGCCTACCGCGCACTCGCCGAAGAGGAGAACTGATGCGCACGGCCGAAAAGGTCATCATCACCACCGCGATCACGGGCTCGGTGAACATCCCGTCGCAGAGCCCGTACCTGCCACTGTCCGCCGACGAAGTCGCCGACGCCGCCTTGGCCGCCATCGAAGCCGGGTCGGCCATCGTGCACCTGCACGCCCGGGAACCGGACGGGCGGCCGACGCCCGATCCGGACGTGTTCGAGAAGATCGTCGGGCGGATCACCGCGCAGACCGACGCCGTCATCAACATCACCACCGGCGGCGCTTCGTCGATGAACATGGAGCAGCGGCTGGCGGCGGCGTTCCGGTTGAAGCCCGAGGTTGCGTCGATGAACATGGGGTCGATGAACTTCGTCTACTCCGGCATCGCCGACAAGGTGACGGAGTGGAAGCACGACTGGGAAAAGCCGTACGTGCTGAACACCTACTCCCACCCGTTCGTGAACACCTTTGACAAGATCGAGTACACGCTGCGAGCGCTCGGTGCGTCCGGCACCCGGTTCGAGTACGAGTGTTACGACATCGGGCACCTGTACTCGCTGGCCTACTTCGTCGAGCTCGGCCTGGCGAAACCGCCGTTGCTGATCCAAGGTGTGTTCGGTGTTCTCGGCGGCATCGGCGCCGACCACGCGAACCTGGAGCACATGGTGCGGATCGCCGACAAGCTCTTCGGGGACGACTACTACTTCTCGGCCTTCGCCGCGGGCCGCGACCAGATGAGCTTCGGCACCCACAGCGCGTGGCTCGGCGGCCACGTCCGGGTCGGCCTGGAAGACAGCCTGTGGATCGGCAAGGGAAAGCTGGCGGAGAGCAACGCCCAGCAGGTGCGGAAGATCCGGGCGGTGGTGGAGGATCTCGGCAAGCCCATCGCCACGCCGGCCGACGCCCGCGCGATGCTGGCCCTGCGAGGAGGAGAAGCATGAGCCTGCTGACCGGAAAGGTGGTCCTGGTCGTCGGGGCCAGTTCAGGCATCGGCGCGGACGCGGCGCGCGTGTTCGCCGAGGACGGCGCTTCGGTGATGCTGGTGGCGCGGCACGAAGAGCCGCTGGCGAAACTGGCCGCCGAGCTCGGCGACCACGACGTCGCCTACACGACCGGTGACGTCGCGTCGGCGTCCGATGTGGACGCGTTCGTCTCGGCGACGGTCACCCGGTTCGGCCGCCTCGACGGGGCGTTCAACAACGCGGCCATGGGCGGCGGCGGGCGGCTCGACTCGGTGTCCGAGGCGGACTTCGACCGGATCATGGCGGTGAACGTGAAGGGCACCTGGCTGTGCCTGCGCGCGGAGGTCGCCGTGATGGAGCGCCAGGGATCCGGATCGATCGTGAACGTGAGCAGCATCGGCGGCCTGCGGGGAAGCCCGGGCATGGGCGCGTACCAGGCGACGAAGCACGCGGTGATCGGCCTGACCCGCACGGCCGCCCACGACTTCGGGCCGCTGGGCATCCGGGTCAACGTGCTCGCCCCGGGCCCGACGGAGACCCCGATGCTGGACGAGCTGCGCCGCACGATCCCGGGCGGCGTCGAGGCCCGCATCGCGGCAACGCCGTTGCGCAAGGCGGGCACGGGCGCGGAAGTCGGCTCGACGGCGGCGTTCCTGCTGAGCGACCGGGCGAGCCACCTGAGCGGAGTGGTCGTCCCGGTGGACGGCGGCTTCACGGCCTGAGCGGTGGGGCGCCGGTTCCCGGCGCCCCACCGTCGTCACGCCAGGTCCGGGATCAGCTCGCCGATCAGCCGGATGCTCTTCAGCACCTTCTCGTGCGGGATCCCGCCGATCTGCTGGAGGCACATCATCCGGTCGATGCCCAGGTCGGCGTACGCCCGCAGCTTCTTGCGGCACGTCTCCGGGCTGCCGACGATCAGCGAGTCCTGCGCGCTCAGCACCTCGAAGACCTCGTCGTCCGGCACCTGCTCACCCTGGAGGATCCGCGCGATCAGCAGGTTGGCCGCCGAGGGTGCGTTCGCTGCTTCGCCGCGCAGGAAATCGCCGGTGAGGCCCGGGGACTTCATCAGTTCTTCGTTGCGGGCGTTGGCGCGCACGAACTCCGTCGCCGCTTCGAAGAACGTCAGGGCCGTCACCGTGTACCAGGCCGCGGCCGCCGCCGCGCCGCTCCGCATCGCCTCTTCGTCGGTGTCCGCGCAGTGGACGAACGTGAAGAACCCGACCTGGTTGTTGACAAACGCCCCGACCGGCGACGTGCACTGCTCGGCCGCGGCGCGGTACAGGCCGATCAGGCGGCCCGCCCGCTCCAGCGACTCCCACATCGTCGTGCCCAGCACGCCCACCCCGCGCCGGCCGGCCTCCTCGAACGACGCCGGGCTCGCCGCCGCCTGCCAGAGCGGCGGGTGCGGGCGCTGCATCGGCTTCGGGCCGATCGAGACGTCGGCAACCTGGTAGGTGTCACTCTCGTAAGAGAACCGCTCGGACGTCCACATCGCCGGCACCATCTCGAACGCCTGCTGCGTCTCGGCGCGCGCGTCGTCCGGGGTGATGCCGAACAGGCGCCACTCCGGGATCGTCGACCGGGTCAGGCCCAGCTCCACCCGGCCGCCGCTGAGGTGGTCGAGCGTCGCCGCCCGCTCGGCGACGCGGATCGGGTGGTTGAACCGGCCCGGCGCGAGCACCGCGGAGTGCCCCAGCCGGATCCGGCTCGTGCGCTGCGAAAGCGCCGCCAGCACCAGCTCCGGCGCGGACGACAGGCTGAACTCCCCCGCCCCGTGGTGCTCGACCTGCCACCAGCACCCGTAACCCAGCTCGTCGGCGAGGACGGCCTGCTCGATCGCCTGGCGGAACCTGAGCTGCTCGTGCCCCTCGGCCCAGGGACGCGGGTTCTGGATCTCGTTGAACAGGTCGATCTTCATCCACGGCCTCCGCTCGTCGGGGTCACCGAGAAGTCAGTCTCCGAGAGCGACCGGCTCGTTACCGATAGTCGCCCGGAAGGAGTAACCGCACCCCGGGGCGGCCGTCACCACGGATCACCACGGCACCGGGCCGTCCTCGTTGAGGAAAACGCCGCTCGGCGCGTCCGCGCCTCGGGCAACCAGGTCGAGGATCACCTTCGCGCCCTGCTCGGCGGTCCGCGGCCCGGTGTGTCCATTGAGGTCGGTCGCGAGGTGGCCCGGCGTCACCGCGTTGACGCGCACGTGGGCGAGCTCCGGCCGGGCCGCGAACGCCGTCGCGTAGCGGATCGTCGCCATCACCAGTGCGCTCTTTGCGGAGGCGTAAGCGATCGTGTCCGTCGCCGCCGCGAACGTCGAGCCCGGTGCGGTTGTCAGCGCCAGGGAAGCCGTTGTGCTCGCGACGTTGACGATGTGCGGATGCTCGGCCGGGCGCAGCAGCGGCAGCAGGGTGTGGATCATCGTGACCGCGCCGAACAGGTTGGCCTCGAACGTGCGCCGCAGGTCCGCCGCCGTCAGCTCGGCCGGCTCGGTGCGGAAGACCGCGCCCGCGTTGTTGACCAGCACGTCCAAGTGGCCGTGACGACGCCGGATCAGGGCGGCCACCGCCTCGGCGTCCGTCGTCGAAGTGACGTCCAGCCGGACGGGCGTGACCGAAGCCGGCAGCCGGGCCGCGGCTTCCGCGCCCTTGGCCGGGTCCCGGCTGCCGAGCAGCACCGCCCACCCGAGCCGCGCGAGCCCCCGCGCGACCTCGAAGCCGAGTCCTTTGTTCGCACCGGTCACCAGCGCCACCCGAGTAGTGCTCATGCCGCGAGCCTGGGCCGGCGGCGCCGGGCGGACCAGGCCGTGGCAGGGCCACCCGGACTACCCTGGTGATCATGACGAACCGCATCGGAGAGTTCCTCCGGGCGCGGCGCGGGCTCGTCCGGCCCGCCGACGTCGGCCTCCCGGACCTCGCCGAGCGCCGGGTCCCCGGCCTCCGCCGCGACGAGCTGGCCGCGCTCGCCGGCGTCAGCCCGGAGTACTACACACGGCTCGAACAGGGCCGCGACCGCAACCCTTCGGAGCAGGTGCTGACGTCGCTGGCGCGGGCCCTCCGGCTGGACACCGACACCGAGGCGCACCTCCGGCAGCTCGTCCGCCCGCCTCGCACCGCATCCGCCGGGCCCGAACGCCTGGCGCCGGGCATGCAGGAGCTGATCGACGCCTGGCCGGACACCCCGGCGCTGGTCTGGGGACGGCACCTGGACGTGCTCGCCGCGAACGCCCTGGCCGTCGCGCTCGCTCCGCGCTACGCCCCCGGCACCAACCTCTTTCGCTCGTTCTTCCTCGACCCCGCGGCCCAGGAACTGCACCCTGACTGGGAAGCGATGGCGGGCAACGTCACGGCCATCCTGCGCCGCCTCGCCGGCGCCGCCCCGGACGACGAGCGGCTGACCGGCCTGGTCGCCGAACTCACCGCCGGCAGCACGGCTTTCGCGCAGCGCTGGGCCCGCCACGACGCGCGGCGCACGACCACCGCCGTCAAGCGGTTCACGCACCCGGTGGCGGGTGAACTCGAGCTGGCCAAGCACGCGTTCGGCGTGCCGGGGGCCGGCGAGCAGACCCTGGTGGTCTACCGCGCCGAGCCGGGCAGCCCGTCGGCGGACCGGCTGCGGCTGCTGGCGGCCTCGGTCAGCCGGGCCCCAGGTCGGCCGACAACCAGTGCTCCGGTCGCATGAAGATGGCCGGATGCTCGCCGAGCTCCTTGCGTTCGAAGGCGACGAACTCCTCGACCTTCTCCGCCGGCAGGTAGCGCGCGGCCATCTCGTGCGCCCGCTCGTCGTCGTCCGGCGCGGTCCCGGTCACCGGGCCCTCCACCGAGACGTAGCGGACCGTCGGCTCGGTTCGCTGCACCAGCAGGCTGAACCGGCCGGCCACCTCGATCGCCCGCGCCTTCCGCGACCCCGGCGGGGTGCGCACCCACAGGTCCCCGCCCGGCGTGTACTGATACCAGATGGGCACCGTGAGCGGCGCCCGATCGGGCCGCTCGACGACCGAAAGCGCACCGATATGGGGTTGCGCCAGGAACTCTTCGCGTTCTTCCTTGGACAGCACCATGCGCCGGAAGCTACCCCGGGGGTCCGACAAAAACGCACAAACACCCACCACCGGTTGAGATCCAGGTCACGTCCGGCTCACTCGGCGCGCCGCACCGCGGGGTGACTGCCATCCTGTGCCGTCAGGAAGGCGTGCGGACGAAAGGACACCCCGTGGGGATCATCGGCTGGATCGTGCTCGGCCTCATCGCCGGCATCATCGCGAAGGCCCTCATGCCCGGCAAGGACCCCGGTGGCTGCATCATCACCATGCTGCTCGGCGTCGCCGGCGCGTTTCTCGGCGGCTGGATCGGCAAGACGCTGTTCCACACCCAGCTCGGCACGTTCTTCGACCTGCGCACGTGGGGCCTGGCGATCCTGGGCGCACTGGTCATCCTGGTCGGCTACCGCCTGCTCTTCGGCGGCCGCAGCCGCCGCGACTGACGGAAAACCGCCGGGAGCAAGCGCTCCCGGCGGCTGTCCGCGTCCTCAGTTGAGGCTGACGCCGTACGCGCTCAGCGCCTCGCCCACCGGCTGGAAGTAGGACGAGCTGCCGCCCTTGCCGGAGGTGATGCCGAGGCCGACGCTGCCGGCGAACAGGCAGCCGCCCGAGTCGCCCGGGTTGACCAGCGCGTTGGTCTGGATCAGCTGGTACACCGAGCCTTCGGCGTAGTTGACCGTCACGTTCGTCCGCTGCACCGAGCCCGAGGTGAGGTGGGTGGTGCTGCCGCTCTTGCTGATCCGCTGCCCGACGGTCGCGGTCCCGGCGGAGCTGATCCGCTGGGTGGAGCCGTTCCACAGGGTGACCGCGCCCGGCGCGCTGCCGGTGGTGTTGCGGATCAGGCCGTAGTCGTTGGTCGGGAAGCTCGCGCCCTGCGACGGGCCGACGTTCCACGTCGACACCGCGCGGGTGCAGTGGCCGGCGTCGACGATGTAGTTCTGGCCGCCGCGGTTGGTGTTGAAGCCGGCCGAGCAGCGGGTGCCGCCGCCGGTAATGGCTTCGCCGTTGTAGATCGCGGTGTGCATCTCGCCGGCGACGCGCTCCACCCGGACGCGGTCGCCGAGCGTCCCGGCCGCCCGCAGCAGGGCATCGGTGCCCTTGGCCGCATCGGCCACGGTCAGCACGACCTGGTTGGTCTTCGGGTCGAGGCCGACCGAAGTGTGCGCCACCGCGGGCAGCGCCTGCAGGGCGTCCTGCGCGCCCGCCAGCGCGGCGCTGGAGTGCTTGACCAGCCGGGCCTGCGCGCCGGCCGCGGTGACCTGGTCGGCAGCGGCCTGGTCGAGCACGTTCACCACCGGCTTCGCGGCTGCGTCGAGGTAACCGTCGACGGCGCGGGCGCCGAGGGCGGCGGTCGTCTTCTGCAGGGTCTCAACGCTCGCCGACTGCGTGCGCAGCAAGGCGACGGCGGCGGACTCGCTGATCCCGGCGTCCGCGGCGAGAGACGCGACCGCCTCTTGCTGCACGGCCGGCGAGTAGCCGTCGATGGTGGTGGCGGTGGCCGGGGTGGCGAAGCCGATGACCGCGGCGGCAGCCACCAGAGTGGTGGCGGAGCGGGCGAGCAGGTGGTGTCCCGGGGACGTTCTGCGCATGCCGGTAACTCACTTTCGCGGGGAGGACCGGCGCGAAGGGGTGGCCACGCCGGTGGGGTGGCCGGCCGCGGGGCCGGCGCCGGTGATCCGGTGCGGTCGAGGGTGCTGCGCGGCCGGGACCGGCGGTACCGACTTTCGTCGGACAGGACAAAAGATAGGTACCGGGCAAAACGCCTACCGAGGTTTTTGCGCACAGTAACCGGGCAGCGAACACGCGGTGCCGGTCCGGCCCGAAGTGCCAGCGGAGATGTTGTGGCACAGCAGGTTTTCAGCTGAGGTGGACGAGAATCGGCTGTTCGCGTGAACGTGTTCGTCGCTTCGCCCGGTTAAACTGGAAGCCGGTGTGACCGTCGGTTCGGAGAAGACACACAACATGAACGACCAGCGGCAGGTGCTCGTCCGGGCGGAATCCCGGCGCGTCAACGTTTCCGACGTCGACGGTGGGCACGAGACGCTCTCCTACCCCGGTGTCACTCTCACTCGTGTCAGCGCCGGCTCCCCGCAGGACGAGGTCTGGCTGCCGATGGGCGATCTGCCCTCCGAGGTCGACGACGAAGCCCTCATCGCCGCCCTGCGTGACGCGTTCCTCTGGCGGACCGGCGTCCGCTAGCGCCGAGCCGGATCGTTGCACAAGCGCTCGCACGGCCCCGGTGGTCGAATTCATCGAACGGTCGAGCTCACATCGATCGCGCCTCCCGTGGATAACCACCGCCGTCCTGGGTAGACCTCCTGCGAAGGAGGAACCGCACAGTGCGAGTGAACTGGAGCACGGCGGGACAGCCGGGCTGGCGGGTATTGGACGTCGCCGGGCGCAAACCCGCAGGTCTGGCAGCCGCCCGCCGGTGGGCGGAGGACACGCTGGCCACCCTCGGCGAAAACCAGCTGATCGACGCGCTGATCGTGGTCGGCGAGCTGCTCGAGAACGCCCACGTGCACGCCGGAGGACCCCGCCAGCTGCGGATCCACCGTGCGGACGACCCGTGTGAGGTGACCGTTGCCGTCGCCGACGCCGGGCGCGGTGAGCCCCGCCTGCGGGTTCCCGACCTCGGTGGCGGCCGCGGGCTGCTGCTCGTCGACCAGCTCTGCCTCGCTTGGGGCGTGAGCCGCCACGACGACGGAAAGCTCGTGTGGGCCCGGCTCGAATGTGCAACGCCTTGACCGGCGGCAACCGATGCGTTACCGATGCGGTCCTGCTTCAGTCCACTTTGAACGGATGCTGCCGGTCGAACAGCATCGTTCGGTCTCCTGTGGACGGTCAGGGTCACGCCGGATCGAGGGCCAAGCCGAGGACTTCCTTTTGCCGCACGAAGAACTGGCGTCCAAACGCGACACGTCGCATGGGGACTGTCCACCAATGAGCTCGCGGCCGAGTCCGCCGGAATTCTGATCGATCCAAACGTTCTCTTGTCTTCCGGGACGATCGCGAAACGCGCTTGTCGCCGCCCCGGCACCGCTCAGCGGCGGGGCGCTCCCGGCGGCGCCTGCCGCTGGCCGGAGACGGGCGGCGGCCGCCGGACCGGGGGCTGCTGGGCCCGGGGTTGCTGGGGCCGGGGGCGCTGGGCCGGGGGCCGCTGGGGCGCGCGGTCCTGCGGCGGGCGTCGCCGCGGAACGGGCTCGGGGTCGGGCTCCGGCTCCGGCGCCCGTCGGCGTGACGGCCGGTTCACCCAGGAGTCGAAAACGAGGATCAACCCGGCAAAAACGGCGCAGGCCAGCCCCAGTCCCACGTTGACCAGCGCGCCGAGGATCCCGGCGACGAGCAGCACCGGCAGCACTGCCATCAGGCAAAACGGGTCGATCCGGCCGAATTTCGGGCGCTTCCCGCCCGCGCTCGGGCTCACGCCCGCCACCCGGCGTGACTGGCAGTTCTTCGGACCATGGTCGCAGTATGCAAGACCGGGCCGGGCCCGGCCAGTGTCGCCGGACACGTCCGCCGGCTCAGCTCGCGCGCAGGGCCGTCTCGATCTCGACGTCGGTGAGGCGGCGCGGGCTGACGTAGTACAGGGTCGAACCGGCCGGGAGGTCGCCGTCCCAGGCCGGGTTGACCACGAGGTCACCGGCGGACCGGGCGGCCAGGATCGTGGCGCCGAACGCCCGGCCCAGCGCGAGCCGGCACCGCTCGGCGGGCAGCCGGCCCAGCGACGCCGGCAGCGTCACGGAGTACGTGCCCGCGCCGCCCGTCGTCATCAGCTCGGCGTAGACCTCGGCGATACCCGGCGACGTCAGCTCCTCGGTCACCATCCGCGGGGTGTGCCACTGGACGCACTTGATCCGCGGGTTCACGTAGCGGACCAGCTCGGACTTCTCCATGTCCCGGAGGGTGACCACGACGTGCGCGGCCGGGCTGGCGTGGTCGACCGTGACCGCGACGGCCAGCGCTTCGTTGTCGTCACCCATGTCGACCAGGACGGTCGCGGCCCGGTCCACGGCCGCCCGGGCCAGCACGTCGGCGGTGGTCGGCTCACCCCGGACGAACTCCACCGGCTGCGCCGGCATCGGGTGGAGGGCGACCTCGTCCCCGGCGCAGACGACCAGCCCGGTCACCCCCTCGGCCAGCAGCTGGGCGACGATCCGCTCGGTCCGCCCGGCCGCGTAGCCGATCAGCACCGTGTGCCCGGTGGCACGCACCGGCTCGGTCCCCTGCATACGCCGTCCCTTCGCCTGTTCGAGCCTCGAAGCGAGCTTGGTGAACACCGTGGTGAGGGTGGCGATCCCGCCGATGATGACGTAGGCGCCGACGAAGTGGCCGGCGGTGGTCTCGGGTGAGTAGTCGCCGTACCCGACGGTCGCGGCGGTGACCACGAAGTACCACCAGTAGTTGCCGGCCCGGACCAGCTCGCTGCCCGCCGGTTCGGCCAGCGCCATCAGCGGCCAGCTGGTGCCGAACACGAAGACGACCACGAGGACCGGCAGCATCCAGCCCTGGTTCACCACCCAGCGCGCGAGCAGCCGGGAAAGGAAGAACGACACCGGCCCTCCTCACCGAACACCACCGCGAATTCCCGCCAGCGGATCACATCGCCGGTACCGGAACAACGGCGGTTACCGGAATGAGTCCGGTTGAGACGGTCCGGTTATCCGGGTCGCCCGGTCCAGTGGACGACGTCCGGGAATTCGAGGAACTTCTTCAGGTGCTGGTCTTCGGTGCGGCGGTGCAGCGGGAATCGCAGGACCGAACCGTCCGGCCACGTCAGGGTCCGCTTGCGCAGGCTGAGCTCGGGCGCCTGCGGTCCGCGCGCCTCCCAGACGACCTGCGGCTCGGGCGCGTCCGCGGGGTCGGTGAACGTCGTCCCGGTGTCCACCACCGCGACACCCGAGGGTGCGCACACCAGCCACGGCCCCTTCGCCGTCAGGAGCCGATCGGCCGGTTCGAGCGCCATCGCGTCCGCCGGGCCCGAAACGCGGACCTCCCGCTGGGACAGTCGCCCCGGAGCGCCACCGTTCGCCAGGGCGAAGACGGAAAACACCGCCGTGCCGATCCCGCGCAGGACGTTCCGGAAGGCCTGCCGGCCGAGCTGCTCGCCCTCGACCGAGCCGTCGTTGCGGCGGCCGGGCACGTCGAAGCCCAGGTCGGTGTCGCCGAGGCGCAGCACGATGACCGGCTCCTGCCACCGCGCGCGCATCAGCTCCTCGACGCGTTCCCGGAACCCGGGACGGACCTGAGCCTCCTCCGCCCAGTGCTCGGCACTGGCCTGGAGCCCGGCCGCCCGGTCGGTCAGATGTCGAGGTCCTTCCGGGTCTCCTCCGGGCTCCGGTCCCCGCCGATCTCGCTCTTGTCGAACCACGGTTCGTCTCCTTCGGGCGTGACGGCGTCCTTGCCTTCGGCGAAGGCGCCCTTGCCGGCGCCGATGCCCGCCTTGACGCCCGCACCGGCGAGGAACGGCTTGACCCCGGCCGAAGTGCCGAACATCGTGGTGAGCACCCGGTTGCTCGGCTGGAACCCCTGCGCGGCCGCGCCGAAGCCGAACTTCGTCTCGCCGGGCATCACGCCGAGGCGCAGCTTCCGGGTGAACACCTCCAGCTTCCCGGAGTACTTCACCAGGAACTCCATGAAGGTGTCGAGCAGCTTGCCGAACTTGCCCAGGTAGCGGGTGACCTTCTGCAGCACGCTGGCGGCCTTGGCGATGGACGCGGTCATCGCGGCGGCGACCGAGCCGCCGAAGCTGATCACCGACGCGGCCAGCGCGGGCAGCCAGAGCGTGATCAGCCAGGACACCAGCTCGGTGATGATCCCCTTGATCACCTCTTCGATGACCACCATGACCATCGACCACATCTGCAGCACCTCGGCCACCGAACCGGCGGCCGAGCCGATCCCGCGGATGCCCGAGGAGAAGTCGCCGAGCGCTTCCTTCGCCGCGTTGCCGGCGTCGTCCACCCACTCGGCCAGCGCGGTGTCGCCGGTCTTCTCGAAGTCGTCGGCGAGCGCGACGAAGCCCTGCGCGATGGTGACGAAGTTTTCCGACGCGTGCCCGATCGCCGGGCCGTCCCCGGTGACCTGGTGCAGCGCGTCCTGCAGCGGCTGGACCAGCTCGAGCAGCATGTTCAGCCCGTGGCTGACCAGCCAGCCGATCGGGTCCATCGCGAAGGTGACCATGTCGCCCGCGGCGGCGCCGACGAACGCCGCGCCGTCGCCGACCAGCGCGCCGCCCGCGGAGGCCAGCTCGCCGATGTTATCCGCCTGGCCCGCCTGCTGGGCGTGCTCGCCGATGGACTTGCCCGCCTTGTAGGCGGTGCCCGCCACCGGCACGTACCCGGCCGCGCGGTCGAGGTTCGCGCCGGTGCTCTCGTCGTAGGCCTCGACGTCCAGCGCGTCGGCGATGCTCTTCTTCGGCTCGGTCATTCGCCCTTCCCCACCGCGTCGATCTGCGCCTCGTACCGGCCGAAGGTGACGACGCCGGCGTCTTCCATGCCCTGGTACAGCTCCGCGGCCTTGGTCAGCTTGGCGGTGAAGCCGTCCACGCCGTCCTTGAGGTCGGTGAGCAGGGAGCGCAGTTCGGTGAGGCGGTCGGTGTACCCCTGCTTGGCGAAGAGGCCGACCAGGCCCCACGCCTCGTTCGTGACGTCGGCGGCGTCGATCTTGGCGCCGAACTTCTCCGCCTCCTGCTCGTAGAACGGGAGCTGGCGGGCGTAGGCGGAGATCGCCCCGATGTTCGTCTGAATTCCGTCTGGCATCGCGGCTCCCTAGGATCGGCGGAGGATGGGGCCCTGGTCGTCGAAGTAGTCGTCGTCCCCGCCCCGGGGCCGGCGAACGGGCCGCGACGGGGTTCGCGGCTGCGGTTCCGACGCGGGTTCGGCCGCCGCGGTTCCGAACGCTTCGGTCTGGGCCTCGCGCACCTGCGCGGAGACGTCGACACCGAGCGTGTCACCGAAGGTCTCGTCGACGATCCCGGCCTGCTGCTGCACGGCGCCGGCCACCGCCCGGCGGATGGTGTTCATGATCGTCGCGGACAGCTGGCCCGCTTCGACGCGCATGGCGCCCGCGGTGAGCCGGACGTCGGTGACGGTCCCGCCGGCGCCCGCGGTCACCGTGACGGTGCCGTCCGGCGAGGTGACGGTGGTCGAGACCTGGGCGACCCGCTCCTGCATGTCACCGACGTCGGCGAAGCGGGCCTCGGCCTGCCGCACCTTGGCCCGGAAGTTCTCGAACTGGGCGATCAGCTCGTCCATCTGGGCGGACATCGTGTCTCCCTTGCGCGATAGGTCGGACAGTGGCCGCATCATGACAGATTCGTGCGTCCGAAGACCTCAATTCGACTGATCGCGCGGTATCGGGGCCGGTCAGGCGTTGAGGAGCTCGAGGGTCACGGTCAGGCTGTCCCCGATTTCGAGGCCCTCGGCCTTCCGGACGGCGCGCTTGACGGGCAGCACGTAACCGCCGCGCCCGCTGTCCGGGAAGATCGACGTCCGCCAGCTGGTCGTCCCCACGCGTACCCGGACCCGCACCGCCCCGAAGCCCCGCCGCGGCCCGGCGGCGATCTCCCGGATCTCCTCCGAGGCGTCGACGGGCAGGCTCACGAAGGTCCAGCTCTCGGTGCGCCGGGCGTCCCACTCCCACAGCTCGGCCTCGAACACGAAGTTCACCCGGCCAGTGTCACACGGGGCACCGACAGTTCTTCCCGCGTCACCGTCCCCGGTGCACAGCCAGGACCTCGGCCGCTTCACGGGGTGTGCACGCGCCGATCAGCACGTGGGCCGTGAGGCCGTCGACCAATGCCGACGTCACGCGGGCCTCGTGCCCGGGGCCCGGTTCGGCGGTGGCGGCACGAGCACACAAGTCCTGGTGGGCCGCGCCGAAGCGCCGGCGCACCGGATCGGCGAGATCCGGGCCCGCGGCCGAGCGGACCAGCAGGCCCAGCCACGGCCGGCGCCCGGCGAGGTCCGGCACCCGCTGCCCGGCCAGCGTGCCGAGCAGACCGGCTTCGCCCCGGACAGCGGCGATCCGCCGGTCGAGGGCGTCGACGGTGTTCGTGAGCGTCAGCCGCAGCAGCAGCTCCTCGCCGGCGGCGTGCTGCGCCGCCCAGTCCCGCGGTCGCCGTGCCTCCGCGGCGACGGCCGACGCGGTCACCCCGGTCAGCCCGTCCCGAACGATGATGCGCACCACCGCGTCCGCCACTTCCGTCCGTCTGCCCGACCCGCGCATCCCGCACCTCCCGGTCCCCGTGGCCCGATCGTCGTCGCGCCGGCCGCGGGGCGCGACGATCAGGGGACGGCCGAATCGTCGTGCAGCAGGCCGGCGCCACGCGGGGTTCGTTCGTAGAGCACAACCCGGCCGACGCGGCGGGAGCGGACCAGGTTGTTCAGCCGGAGCACGGCGAGGTGCTCGCTGACCGTCGCGGCCGTGACGCCGAGCTGCTCGGCGAGCTCCGTGGTCGAGCGGGGCAGGTCGAGCAGGGCGAGCAGCGCCGCCCGGCTGCGGCCGACCAGGTCCGCCAGCGGTGCCCGCGCCACGGCCGGCGCGGTTTCCCACAGCCGGCCGACGCCGCGTGCGGGGTAGCCGATCGAGACCTGGTCCCGGCCGTCGCAGACGCTGATCCTCGGCCAGATGAACGCACTCGGCTTGAGCAGCACACCCACCCCGTTGACGGTGTGCCGGACGTCGTGGTGCGGCAGGAGCACGCGGAGCCGGTCGCCCGCGTACTCGAGCTGGGGGTGCAGGTCGTCGAAGAGGCGGGCGAGCCCGCCGCTGGTCAGCGTCGCCGACCGGTGGGCGAAATCGGCTTCGTGCAGCGAACAGAGCCGCGGCCACACCGGCTCGATCGCGGCTCGCCAATACTCGCCGAGCAGATCGCAGAACGGCCCGAGCGCCCGTTCCGGATCGTCGTGCAGCGGCCGCAGCACGGGCGGGATTTCGGCGGGAGCCCACACTTCGTCGAAATAGCACCGGACGCCGGCGGCGTCGGTGGCGCGCACGCGTTCGAGCTGTTCGCCGAACGTTTCCCCGGCCCGCGTCAGCGGATTCATGAAGCCGGGAAAACCGTGGTCGATCGACAGCAGCGAGCACAGCACGGTGAGGTCCACGCCGGCCAGCCGGGACCGGGCCATCGTCACCCACGGACGGTGCAGGTCCCCGCCCCGCCGGCCTGCTAGCACGTAGACACTGTTGCGGAGCTCTTCCATCGGCGAGCGGGCGAACCACACCTTCGCCAGGTCGAGCGTCCCGAGCACCAGCTCGATCACGAGGCCGATGGTACGCCCGGCGAATCGACCAGAACTCCCCTTTGGTCCACGCGCGACGAGCCGGAATGGTTTAGTGTGGGAATTCCGCGGAATCCGCCGTACGCTCCCACTATTCGAACGGATTCGGGAGACGACCATCAGCAGCAATTTCCGGGCCGACCCGGACGCGATCCAGAAGCTCGGCGCGCTGGCCGGGCGGGCCGGCTCCGCGGCCGGGCTCTACCGCGCGGCCGCCACCGCCGGCCCGAACGAGTGGGGTGAGGGGCTGCTCGGCAAGCTCGCCGCGCCGCTCGACCGGTGGCAGGAGCTCGCCGTCGCCAACGGGGGCAAGGCCGAGTCGCTCGCGCACGCCTACGACACCACGCTCGTCGCCGTCGCGAAGCTGTACCGCGAGACCGACCACGAGGCCGCCGCGAAGGCCGATGCGTCCTATCCGGACGCGCTGTCCGAACGGGTCGCGGCCGACGACGTCGCCTCCCCCGAAACCGCGGCGGCCTTCACCGACTTCGACAACGCGTCCCGGAACCCGCGGCACCCCGAGCTCGAGTACACCGGCCCGGACAATCCGGGCGAGGACGCGTTCGGCGGCTGGAACATCGAGGTGCAGCGCATCGCCGACGAGATCGCGGGCGGCGCGTCGATCTCCGGGTCGGCACGCGGCCTGCTGACCAAGCTGGTCGGGATCGACCTGCTGACCGTCGTCGAGAAGCTGGTGGCCGGCGACTGGGACGCGCTGCTGCGGCAGGGCATGGTCTTCGAGGACACCGGGCTCGCGTTCGACAAGATCAAGCAGAACATCGACCGCGGCCGCTACGGCATCCAGGAACGCTGGACCGGCCACGCCGGCGAAGCCGCGCGCGCCTGGCTGACCGACTACTCCTACGCCTGCGCGGAACACGCCAAGTTCTGCACCGAAGCCGGTGCGAAGATCAAGAACTTCGCCCGTGCCGCGTACGACGCGATGCAGGCGCTCGACATCGCGCTCGAGGGGCTCCTCGACGCCCTGCTCGGCAAGATCCTCAAGCTCGGCAAGGCCCTGGAGCTGTTCCTGCTGGGCATCGCCGGCCTCGGCGACGGCGAGTCCGTGCGCCAGGCGATCGCCGGGATCATGACCGAGGTGACGCAGCTGCGCACCGCCATCGACACACTGAACATGGTGGCGCACACCGTCGCTTCGATCTCGGAACTGGTGGCGGGCAACGGCGAAGTCGCCGCCAAGGCCTGGCCGGGCGAACCGTACAAGCACCCGGGGACGTGACATGGAAGTTTCACCGTGGCGCACCGAGCAGGGCCGGCTCGCCCGGCACAACCAGATGGTGCTGCTGGCTCGCGGCGAGGGCGACCTGGCCGACTTCGCCCGCGACGTCCTGGCGGGCCGGGCGAAACCGACGGATCTGCTGTACCGCTCGTACCTGAGTGAAGAGACGCTCGACGCGGCACGGGCGGGGATCGACGAATGGCACGCGCTGCCCGAGGAGGAGCGGCAGGCCGCTCTCGACGGTGCGCAGGCGCGGACCCGGGAGGAGATCGCGGCGCTCGCGGCCGCCGATCTTTCGGAACCGGAAGCCGATCCCGAGGACGACGAGCACGACTACGACGGCGGGTTCATGAAGTCCGGCTGGTGACCGCCGGCTCCTCTCGCTCCGTGGCCGATCCGCTGCCGAGCGTGCTCCTTGACGAACGCGCAGCCGCCTCTTAGGTTGTCGGGACATAGGACGTCGGACATCCCATGTCCTCTCCCTCATCCCCTCAGCGAGGAGGCGGAACCGGTGTCACCGATGCGCAGGTTCGGCACGATTTTGCTGGCGGCGGCCGCAGTCTGGCTGCCCCTCACCCCGGCGGCCTCGGCCGCACCCGCCCACGGCTGCACGTCGTCCGTGCCGTTCACCTCCGGCACCGAGGGCTACGACACCTTCCGCATCCCCGCGGTGGTGCGCGCGGCGAACGGCGCACTGGTGGCGTTCGCGGAAGGCCGGCGCGACTCGGCGGGCGACTCGGGCGCCATCCAGACGGTCTCGCGGAGCTCCCGCGACGGCGGCTGCACCTGGGGCGCCCTGTCCGTGGTGACCAGCAACGGAGACGCGACGGCCGGCAACCCCACCCCGGTCCTCGCCCGCAACGGCGACCTGGTGCTGCTGACCGTCCACAACGGACTCGTCTCGGAGAAGCAGATCATGTCCGGCGAGGCGTCCGACCAGGACACCCGCCGCGTGTTCGTCCAGCGCAGCGGCGACAACGGCCGCACCTGGAGCGCCGCGCGCGACATCACCGCGGACACGAAGCTGCCGGGCTGGCGCTGGTACGCCACCGGCCCCGGGCACGCCACGCTGCTGCGGCACGGCCCGCACGCGGGCCGGATCGTGGTGCCCGCCAACCACTCGAGCTCGCCGCCCGCCGGCTCCACCGACGTCGGCACCGAGGCGAAGTACTACGGCGGTCACGACCTCTACAGCGACGACAACGGGCGCACCTGGCACATCGGCTTCACCGACGACCGCACCGACGGGGTCGTCGCCGCGAACGAGACGACGGCGACCGAGCTGCCCGACGGCACGCTCTACTTCTCCAGCCGCAACCAGGGTTCCGCGGCCGAGCATCGCGTCGACGGTTACAGCGTCGACGGCGGCAAGACGCTGGTCCGGCCGTACCAGGTGCAGCCGTCGGTGTCGGGGACGAAGGTCGAGGGCAGCGTGCTGCAGACGACGCTCCCGTGGCTGGTGCTGTATTCCGGCCCGGCCGACCCCGCGACGCGCACGGTGATGCAGCTGCGGCTGAGCACGGACCGCGGGCACACCTGGCGGCCGGGCCGCACGCTGACCACCGGCCCGGCGGCGTACTCCGACCTCGTCCAAGCCGACCCGGCGACCGTCGGGCTGCTGTACGAGACGGGCACGGCCGGGCCGTACGAAACCATCGTGTTCCAGCGGATCCCGCTGACCCAGGTCGGCTGAGTCAGCGCGTTCGTCACAGGGTCAGCCCGGGATCTTCGGCGACCGACCGCAGCGCGGTGACGGTCGGGTGGCCCTCGGCCAGCAGGGCGGCGTCGCTGCCCGGCGGCAGTTCGCCCTCGACCAGCACCGCGGTCAGGGCGATCGCGCCGTCGCCGGTGTCTTCGATCCGGCTCCGCACCGCACCGAACTCGGCAAGCGTCGCCTGCTTGGGGACGTCGACCTCGGCGCGGTCGGGCACGTTCAGGTTCAGCACAGCCCCGGCGGGCAGCGCCGCGAGCCGGTCGAACAGCCCGGCGGCGACGGTGACCGCGGTGTCCCAGTGGGTGCCTTCCTCGGCGTCGAGGGAGACGTCGAGGGAGACCGCCATCGCGCGGGCGCCGTTGATCGACGCCGTCAGCGCAGCCCCGACGGTGCCCGAGTGCAGCACCGCACGTCCGACGTTCGCGCCGCGGTTCACCCCGGAGAGCACGATGTCCGGCGGGTCCCCGAACGCGCCCTGCGCCGCCACCAGGGCGATGAAGCCGGGGTGGGCGGCGACGGCGTGCGCCGGAACACCGGGGAGGCCGGGCAGCTCGCGCCGCTCGACGGCGACCCGCCGCATGTCCCCCGCGGCGGTCAGGCCGGCGCTGGTGCCACTGGCTTCATGAGCGGGCGCCGCGACGACGACGTCCCAGCCGTGCGCGTGCGCGCCGCGGGCCAGCGCGATCAGCCCTGGGGCGTTGATGCCGTCGTCGTTGGTGACCAGCACCCTCATGCGTCGTCCTCCCAGCGCTCGAGCCGTACCCGGCCGGCCAGTTCGCGCACCACCTCGCCGCTGCCGGAGCCGAGGCCGTGCCGGGTGACGTTGACCGCGCCCGCCGCGGCGCCCAGTTCGACCGCGTCCCGCAAGGATCCGCCCTGGGCCAGCGCGACCGCCAGCCCGGCGGTCATCGAATCGCCGCCGCCGCGGGTGTCGACCGGGGTCAGCGCGGGCGACCGCACGAGGTAGAACTCGTCCTCGAGCAGCGCGAGCGTGTCCTCGGCGGCGCGGGACACGACAACCGCCCGGGCCCCGTATGACGCCACCTTCCGGCACCCGGCGGCCAGGTCCGGCAGCGCGTCCGACACCGCCATCCCGTCCGCCACCAGCTCCTCGTGGCTGACCTTCACCACCTCCGGCCCGCCTTCGAGCGCCCGCGCCAGCCGGCCCCCGGACAGGTCCACGACCACCCGGCCGCCGTGCGTGCCGATGTCGCGGGTCAGCCGCTCGTAAACCACGTCGGGCACCGGCGCGTCGTCGGCCGCCGGGCCGCTGAGCACCGCGACGTCCGAACGCAGGCATTCGACCAGCGTCAGCTCGTAGAGGTCGTCGAGCTCGTGCCGGGACAACGCGTCCGCGGCCATCCGCACCACCTGGTCCCGCTCGCCTTCCCGGCGGTCGTGCACGTAGGCGCCATTGCGCGCATTGACGTCACGCACCCGCAGCTCCACCCCGATCAGCTGCCGCAGGACCTGCCCGGTCTCGCCGCCGAGCGCGCAGCACAGCACCGCTTCCGCACCCAGCGACCCGACCATCCGGGACTGCCACACCCCTTGGCCACCCGCGTGGATGTGCACGTCCGGCGCACCCTCGAGGTCTTCCACCGTCACCGTCAGTTCAGGAGACGGCGCGAAGACCGTCACACGACCCTTTGTCATATGCCCGATATACCCGTTTAGCCCCTTCTGTAACTTGTCGCCGCTCTACCGCGCCGGGCACCCTTGACAACCAAGCCTGTCACCCTGTCTGCTTACTCCTGCGCGTTCCAGCGCATTAACGAGCAACTTCTCGCACTTACTGGAGGCTCGGGTGCATCGAGGCAAACTGGCGTTGGGGATCGTGGGCCTGCTGCTCGCCGGAGCCGGCCCGGCCGTGGCGGCTCAGCAGGCGTCGGTTCTGATCCCGCGCAGCGGTGACGCCCCCGGCTACCAGCTGCGCATCACCACCGCGCACCTCGGCATCAGCGTCTCCCGCGACGGCGAGCAGGTGCTGCGCACGGCCCCCGACGCCTTCACCTTCGCCGGCGGAGTGGCCACGCGGGTGCGTTCCGTCGTGAAGCAGGGTGACACGCTCGTCGCCGAGGCCGACAGCACCGCCGGCAAGCCCGTGACCTTGCGGTTGACGCCGAAAGCGGACCGTTTCGACCTCAGCTGGTCGGTCGGCGGCGAACCGCCGGGCGACCGCGCCACGCACTTCGACCTGGCGACGTCCGGGCACTGGTACGGCGGCGGGGAGACCAGCGAAGGCAAGACGCAGCCCTACCCGCTTTCGGCCGGTGTGGTGGACGAGCCCGAGTTCTCCCCCGCCAGCTACATGATGCAGGAGCCGTACTTCTCGACGTCGAAGTCGGTCGGCGTCTTCGTCCGCACCGCGCAGCCGATGAAGGTCGCGCTGGCGACCGGGCGCGCCGATCTCGCCGTCACCGGCTCGGCCGACTTCTCGAGCACGGTGTTCGTCGAATCGAGCCGCCGCGCGGTCTACGACGACTACGTCGGCGAGGTCGGCAAGCCGCGGAAGAGCGACGCCACCGACGCCGAATACGCCAGTCCACTGTGGAACTCGTGGGCGCAGTACTACCGGAACATCGACCAGGACAAGGTCGTGGCGTGGGCGCGCGACCTCAAGGCCGCGAACGTCGCCGGGCACACCGTGCAGCTCGACGACAAGTGGGAGTCGAACTACGGCAACCTGACCTTCGACGCGAAGACGTTCCCGGACCCGAAGAAGCTCGTGGACGACATCCACGGGATGGGCCAGAAGTTCGGGCTGTGGACGACGTTCTGGATCAACCTCGACTCGGCGAACTACGCCTACGCCAGGGACCACGGCTACCTGCTGCGCGCCAAGACCGGCGCCGAACCGTGCACGGTCAAGTGGTGGAACGGCACCGCGGGCATCATCGACCTCGGCAACCCGCAGGCGCGTGCCTGGTACACCGGCAACCTGCGTGCCCTCATGGCGAGCTACGGCGTCGACGGCTTCAAGTTCGACACCCGGTTCTTCGACGACAGCTGCGCCACCTCGAACGGCCTGACCCCGCAGGACTACCAGCGGCTCGGCGCGGACATGACCGACGCGTTCGACCAGCAGGGCGCCGGCATCCGCACCCACTGGGGCACCCAGCGCTACGGCTTCGTGATCCGGGCGGTGGACGCGGACACCACCTGGGACGGCCTCCGCACGTCCGTCCGCCGGGCCTCGGTCATCTCCACCGACGGTTACCCCTTCGTCGAGACGGACATGATCGGCGGCTCCAACAGTGAACCGCCGCCCACGCCGGAAGTGCTCGTGCGCTGGGCGCAGGCGGCGTCGCTGATGCCGCTCATGTACTCCTCGACGTCCCCGGTGACCACCGTCGACACCACGACCGGGCAGCCGGTGACCTACCCCGCCGGCACCGCGGAGCGCTACGCCGACGCCGTCCGGACGCACTCGAAGCTGGCCGGCTACCTGAAGACGCAGGTGAACCAGGCGGTCGCGGACGGGACCCCGATCATGCGGCCGGTGTTCTTCGACTTCCCGCGTGACCACCGCTTCGACACGATCGACGACGAGTGGCTGCTCGGCCCGGCCCTGCTGGCCGCGCCGATGATCTCCGCCGGCACTTCGCGTGACGTGGTGCTGCCGGCCGGGCTCTGGTTCGACCCGCACACCAAGCGGGTCGAGCTCGGCGGGCGGACCCTGCACGACTATGCCGCGCCGCTCGACGTCACGCCGATGTTCGTGCGGCTGGGCGCGCCGGGAGCCGCCGGGCTGGTCGCCGCTTTGTCCCGCTGAAGCCCGCGGCTGTGGATCGGCTTAAGAAACGCCGTCAGCCGTCGCGGTGAGCCGGGTCCGCGAAGCAGGATCAGGGGCATGGTGGTGCTCTCCGAACGAGCGGCCGTCCGGCGGCTGCACGACCGGCTCGGCTTCGGGCCGCGCCCGGGTGACCTCGACCGGGGGTTCGCCGAGACCCGCGACCGGCTGCTGTCCGGCGGACCGGACGCCGGGGCGGCCGCGACGCCGATGCCCGAGCTCGCCACGCCGCCGGACAAACCCGGCAAGAACGCCGACCAGGGCGCGAAGCAAGCGGCGAAGAAGCAACTGCAGGCGCAGGCCACGCAGGCCGTGGGCTGGTGGCTGGACCGGATGGCCGCCGCCGACGTCTCGTCGGTGGAACGGCTCACCTGGTTCTGGCACGGCCACTTCGCGACCAGCGAGCAGAAGGTCCGCAGCCCGCAGCTGATGCTCGCGCAGAACCGGACCCAGCGCGAGCACGCCCTCGGCAGCTTCACCGACCTCGCCCGCGCGATGGTCGTCGACCCGGCTCTGCTGCTGTGGCTCGACGGCAACAGCAACAAGGCGGGCAAGCCGAACGAGAACCTCGCCCGCGAGTTCATGGAGCTGTTCGGCCTCGGTGTCGGGCACTACTCCGAGGACGACGTCCGCGAAGCCGCGCGGGCCCTCACCGGCTGGACCGCCAAGCGCGACTCCGGCACCGCGCAGCTGGTCGCGAAGCGGCACGACAACGGTGTCAAGCACATCCTGGGCGCCGACGGCGACTTCTCCGCCCAGTCCTTTGTGGACCTCGTGCTGGGCCGGCCGGAGTCGGCGCCGTTCGTGGCCGGCCGGGTCTGGTTCCGGCTCGTGTCCGCGACCCCGCCGGCGCCGGACACCCTCAACCGCCTGGTCGCCGCCTACGGCAGCCGCCGCGACATCCGGGCGCTGCTGCGGGCGATCACCGACGAGCCGGCCTTCCGCGACAGCGCGACGTCGCTGGTCAAGCAGCCGGTCGAATGGCTCGCCGGGCTGCTGCGCGCGCTCGGCGTCCGGCCCGGTTCGCTCGACGAGAAGACCCGTGCGCAGCTGCTGACCGGGCTGCGCGGGATGGGGCAGGTGCCGTTCCAGCCGCCCAGCGTCGGGGGCTGGGCGGCGGGCGGCGCCTGGCTGACGACGTCGGCGGGTGTGGCGCGGCTGCACGTCGCGCAGCTGGTCGCCGAGCACGCCGACCTCGGCGCGGTGACGAAGGCCCGCGACAAGATCGCCGCGATCGGCGACCTCCTAGGGGTCGACAGCTGGTCCGGCCGCACCCGCGCGGCGCTGGCGGGGGTCGCCGGCAACGTGCGTCAACTGTCCACAGTGGCCGCTTGTGCCCCCGAATTCACAGTGAGCGGGTGACGATCGTGCAGCAGGTGAACCGACGCCGGTTCCTCACCGCGACCGGCGTGACGGCCGCGGCGGCGCTCGCCGCCGGGGCCACGCAGGTCGACTGGGGCCGGCTGATGTCGGCCGCGCAAGAGAACCCGCTCGACCCGGACGCCGGGGTGCTCGTCGTCGTCACCCTCTACGGTGGCAACGACGGGCTGAACACCGTCGTCCCGGCGGGCGATCCGGCGTACCAGAACGCCCGGGCCGAACTGGCGTACAAACCCGAAGAGGTGCTCGACCTCGGTGAGGGGCTCGGGCTGAACCCCGGGCTCAAGGGGTTCAAGAGCCTGTGGGACGGCGGGCAGCTGGCGGTGCTGCGCGGTGTCGGTTACCCGAAGCCGGACCACAGCCACTTCCGGTCGATGGCGATCTGGCAGACCGCGTCCCCGGAGACGTCGGTGCCGACCGGCTGGCTCGGCCGCTGGCTCGACGCCACCGGCGACGACCCGCTGCGCGCGGTGTCGGTCGACCCGGTGCTGCCCCCGCTGCTCGCCGGCGCCCGGACCGCCGCGGCGTCCCTGCCGGTCGGCGGGCTGAAGCTGCCGAGCGGCGCACTCGGCGCGGCGTTCCAGGGTCTCGGCGCGGCGCAGCCCGGCGAAGGGTTCTGGCAAGCGCGGGTGGCGCGTTCGGTGAACGACCTGCACCGCGCGGTGCAGACGCTCGGCGCGGCCGGGTCCGGATCCGCGTCCGACAAAGGAAAGACTCAGCCACGCAAGGGAGAGCTCGCCGCGCAGCTCGACGTGGTCGCCGGGCTGATCGAAGCGGGCGTGCCGTCGCGGGCGTACTCGGTGTCGCTGGGCGGGTTCGACACGCACGCCGACGAGCGCGGCACCCAGCAGCGGCTGCTCACCGAGCTCGACGGCGCGCTGACCCCGTTCGTCCAGCGGCTCGCGAAGTCCGACCGCGGCAAGCAGGCGGTGGTCATGGTGTACTCCGAGTTCGGCAGGCGCGTCGCGGCCAACGCGAGCCAGGGCACCGACCACGGCACGGCGGGCCCGATGTTCGTCCTGGGCCCGGACGTCAAGGGCGGCTTCCACGGCGCCGAGCCCAGCCTCACCGACCTCGACGACGGCGATTTGAAGCTCACGACGGACTTCCGCGACGTCTACGCGACGCTGGTGGAGGACGTGCTGGGTACTGATGCTGGTCAGGTGCTGCCCGGCCACAGCGGCCGGGTGGCCGGGTTGTTCGCCTAAGCCGAAAGCCCGGCCAGCCGGAACCGCGCTCCCCCACCCGGCGCGGCCTCACACCAAAGGTCACCACCGTGCGCCCGGGCGAACCCCCGGGCGATCGGCAACCCCAGCCCGGACCCGCCGCCGTCGCCGCGGGCCGTGTCCAGGCGCACCAACCGGTCGAAGATCCGCTCGCGGTCGGGTCCCGGCACGCCGGGCCCGGTGTCGGTCACCACCATCCCGTCGGCCGTGACCTCGAGGGTGAGCGTCCCGTGGCCGGCCATCGCGCGGACCGCGTTGCCCGCCAAGTTGGCCAGGATCTGCGTGAGCCGCGCCGGGTCACCCAGCACACGCGTGTCCGGCCCGCGCACCTCGACGGCCACTTCGGGCGCGGTCAGCCGCACCTGGTCGGCCTGGGCGTGAGCCAGCGCCAGCAGCGCCACCGGCACCCGTTCGAGGTCGGCTCCCGCGTCGAGGCGGGCGAGGTCCAGCAGGTCGGCGACCAGCCGGCCGGCCCGTTGCGACTCGCGGACCACCAGCAGCTGCAACCGTTCCCGCTGCTCGACCGGCGCGTCCGGCGGCTGCTGCACCAGCGCCTCCGCGGCGGCCTGCACCCCCGCCAGGGGCGTCCGCAGCTCGTGCGCGGCGTCGGCGACGAACTGCCGGGTGCGGTGTTCCGATGCCTGCGCCGCCCGTTCGGCGCCTTCGAGCGCGTCGAGCGCGGAGTCGAACGCCGCCGCCGCGCGGCCCAGTTCGGTGCCGGTCCGCTCCGGGGCGAGCCGGCCGCCGCGGCCGCCGGAGACGATCGAGCGGGCCAGCCGTGTCATCGCGTCCAGGGGCGCCAGCGCGAACCGGACGGCCAGCAGCAACCCGATCGCGGCCACGAGCAGGGCCGCCACGCCGGTGGCCAGCAGCACCCACCGCAGGCTCTGTTCGGCGGCCGCGACGAGGGACTCGTCCGCGGTGAGCGTCAGCTTCGCCCCGTTGATCCGCGCCGGGCCGGACAGTGTCGCCTTCACCTGCCGGATCCGCGCGTCCGCGGGCAGGTCCGCCGCGCCGAGGAAGGTGCCGTCCGGCAGCACGAGCGAGCCCTGCACACCGCGCGTCTCCACGCGCCGCAGCAGGTTCTGCGGGGCGACGTTCTGCTTCGCCAGCTGCTGGGCCAGCTGCACGCGGGCGGTGAGCACGGCGTTGACGTCCCGCTCGGCCTGCGCGCGGAACACCGTGTCCACCACGATCCCGACGGCGATCAGCACCACCGCCAGCACCACCAGCACGGTGACGGTGACCCGGCGGCGCAGCGACGTCGTCCGCAGGCCGGTCACGGCTCGCCGCGCAGGACGTACCCCTGGCCGCGCACGGTGTGCAGCACCCGCGGGCCGTGCGCCTCGAGCTTGCGGCGCAACGTGCTCACGTTGACCTCGACGAGGTTCGCCGCGTAGTCGCCGTAACCCCACACCGCGGTGAGCACCTGCGTCTTGCCGACCACCCGGTCGCGGTGCTGCGCGAAGTAGACCAGCAGCTTCCACTCGGTCGAGGTCAGCTCGACGTCGGCGGCGCCGTACCGGACGCGGCCACCCTCGACGTCGACCACCAGGTCGCCGATCTCCACGGCGGCGCGGGTGCGGCCGGTCCGGCGCAGCACCGCCGTCACCCTCGCGACGAGCTCGGCGAGCACGAACGGCTTGACCACGTAGTCGTCCGCGCCTTCGCCGAGGCCGCGCAGCCGGTCTTCGACGCCGTCACGCGCGGTCAGCATCACCACCCCGGCGGCCGAGTGCCGCCGGATCACCCGCAGCAGCTCGAACCCGTCGCGGCCGGGCAGCATCACGTCGAGGACGACCAGGTCGGGGCGGGCGCGGACGAGCTCCGTCTCGAGGCCGGCGCCGTCGGGCCGGGCGCGGACCGAGAACCCGGCGGTGGCCAGCGCCGTCTCCACCGAGACGCGGATCGCTTCGGCGTCCTCGATCACGAGGATGCGCGGCGCGGTCGGCTCGTCCACCGGACCAGCCTAGCGATCACCCCGTGAACGGGCCGTGCATGCTCAGGGCGGCGGACTGGTGCTGCTGACCCGCAAGCGAGCCTTGCGACGTCGGTGAAGCCGTCGGGACGGCCAGGGAAACCGGCCGTCCCGACGGTGGACCTACCGCGTCTCGCGGCGCACGATCGCCGGGACCGGCGCCCCGTTGATCACGAACTGCGTGCCCGGCTCGCGGACGACGTCACCCTTCGCCGAGCCCGTGATCGTCACGTTCGTCAGGGTCGCCGTGCCGCGGGCGCCGCTCATCGCGAGGATGCCGGCCCCGTTGTTCGACTTGTCGATCTTGACGTTCGTGACCGCCGCGGTCACCACCCCGCCGCCGGTCTTGAACTGGATGCCGTCGTAGGTCGAGTCGTGGATCTCGGTGTCCCGCAGCGTCACCCCCGGGATGTCCTTGCCCTGCGCGAAGAACGTGATCGCGCCGAACTGCTGCTGCTCGCCCCAGAACACACCGCCGCAGCGGTAGAGGGCGTTGTTCGCGATCGACGTCTGCCCGGAGAACGGCAGCGGGTCGTGGTCGGTCGCCAGCATGATGCCCGGGTAGTTCATCGTGTCGTAGACGAGGTTGTTCTCGATCTTGTTGCCGTACCCGCCGTAGACCGCGATGCCGTTGGCGCGCCAGGGCAGCTGGATCGTGTTGTTGGTGAACACGTTGTCGTGCGCGATGTCCACCGACGGGTCCTTCACGTACTGGTTCGCCCACACCGCGAGCGAGTCGTCGCCGGTGGTGCGGAACGACGAGTTGAACACCCGGGAGTTCCGGCTGCCGTTCGTGAAGTTGATGCCGTCGGCGTAGGTGTCGCGGATCCGCATGCCGCTGAACTCGAGGCCGTCGGCCGGGCCCCACAGCGCCGGGATGTTGCTGTAGTCCCGGCCGACCCACACGCCGACGTTGGCGTGCTCGATCCAGACGTTCGAGATCTTCGTGCCGGTGCCGAACCGGCCGTTGAGGCCGACACCGCCCTCGGCGTTGCCGTCCCCGCCGCGGATCCGGCCGGAGCCGAAGATCGCGAGGTCGGAGAGCTGGACGTTCTTGTCGATGTCGAACCCGAAGTTGCCTTCGTGCGGGTGGTTGATGGTGCCCGCGTCCTGCGGCTGGGTCAGCGAGTACAGCTGCGAGTGCCACATGCCGGCACCCTTGACCGTCACGTTGGAGATGCCGATCTGGTTGTACTGGCCGCCGCCGTTGGGCACGTTCGGGTCGTCGGTCAGGATCTTCTTCTCCTGGCGCCACTGGCCCGCCGGGATCCACACGCAGGTGATGACGCCGTTCTGGTCGTCGGTGACCGCGCGCTGGATCGCCGTCGAGTCGTCGTTCCCGTCGTTCGGCACCGCGCCGTACTCGGTGATCGAGGTGCACTCGGCCGGCTTGGCCGCCGCCGGGGCGACCTGCTCCAGGTCGACCAGGTCGATGACGTAGAACGACGCGCTGTCGCCGTTGTCCCGCTGCAGCTTGAACTTCGTGCCCGGCGGGTACGACTGCGCCAGCAGGGCGTGCGACTCGTCGAACAGCCGCCGCGCGTCCCCACCGGGCCGGTTCGTCAGGCCTTCGGGGTCGTCGGTGCTGCCGTAGAGCCAGCTGTGTGTGGAGGACAGCGTCAGCTTCTGGGCGAACGCGCCGTTGACGTACAGGCTGAGCGTGTAGTCCTGCCCGCCGCCGGCAGCCGCGTCGGGCACCGAGTTGCGCACGACGATCGAGTTCGACTGATTCGTGGCGGTGAACTCCACGTACTGGCCCTGGTTCGCCAGCCGGACGGACTTGCGGCCGGAGGACTCGGTCGCGAAGTTCGTGTGCCCGAAGGTGCGCAGCGGGTCGGCTTCGAGCAGCTGGCCCTGGTACTGCGCGGCTTCCGCTTCGTACTCGACGTACGGCACCGCGGCGCCGCGGCCGACGACGATCGCCCGCGAGAGCCCGTTGTTGGACTCGTTGGTCTCCGCGACCGTCTCCGTCGCGTCGGCCGTCGCGGTGAGGGTCGCCCCGCCGTTGGTGGCGGTCCACGTGCCCGAGATGGCGACGTTCGCCGTGGCGCCGGCCGCGATCGTGGCCGTGGTCCCGGTCAGCGTCGTGCCGCCGATGGTCAGCCGGGTCACCGAGGCGCCCGCGCCGCTCGTGCCGCGGTTGTGCACCGCGACGGTGAACGAAACGGCCGCTCCGACCGCCGGGTTGGGCGGGTTCGACGTGATGCCGGTGACCTCGAGGTCCGGCCCCGGCGCCTGCGCGACGACGAGCTGGGTCGGTGCGGTGAAGGTGTTGTTGGTGTCGTCCTGCTCGACGACGGTGTTCGTGGGGTCGACGGTGGCGGACACGCTGTAGGTGCCCTGCGGGCGGGTGCCCGCGTTCACGGTCACCGTGGCGGACGCGCCCGCGGCCAGCGCGGCGACGGCCGCGTTGCCGACAACGGTGCCGCCGAGGCTGACGTTCACGGTGGTGGCGGCGGCGTTCGCGGTGCCCGCGTTCCGCACGGTCGCCGACACCGCGACCTGGCTGGTCTCGGTCGGGTTCGCCGGGGTCCACGTCGTGCCGGTGACCACCAGGTCCGGGTTCGGCGCCGGCGTGCCGAACACCTGGAGCTCCGCGACCTGCCCGCCGGGCGCGCCGGAGTTGGCGAAGAACTGCAGCCGCACGTCCGCGGTCCGCCCGGTGACCGGGATGGTCACCGTGTTCTGGCCGGACGCCGGGTCGAAGCGGTAGTCGGCGCGGGCCTTCAGCGAGGTGAACGCCGTCGCGCCCTGGTCACGGCCGAGGATATCGAAGTTCTGCGTCCGCGCGCCCCACGCCGGATCCGGGTTGAGCTTCACGACCACCTGGTCGAGGTCGGCGTTCGAGCCGAGCTTCACGGTCAGCGTGTTCGGATACCCGCCGGCGGACTCCCAGTAGGTGCCGGTGTTGCCGTCGTTCGCGTTGGTGGCGACGAAGTTGTTCACGACCGACGACGCCTCGATCGGCTTACCCGCGGCGAGGTTCGTGCCTGCCTGGGTGCCCTGGCGCACCACGTGGTTGCTGTCGGCGGATTCGTGGCCGGCCGCGTCCTTCGCCCGCACGAAGTATTCGACGCGCGTGCCCGCGGGCCGCGTCTCGGTGAAGGTCGTGCCGGTGACCGTGGTGACGGGCGCGCCGTCCCGGTAGACGGTGTAGCCGGTGACGCCGACGTTGTCGGTCGAGGCCGACCACGCGAGCCGGATCTGGCCGGAGCCGGGCTCGGTCAGCACGAGGTTCGCGGGCGCGGTCGGCGCCTGGGTGTCACCGGTGTCGGGCCCGTAGAGCTCGAACTCCGAGAGCTGCGCGGCCGGCCACTGCGTGTTCGCGGTGACGGTCAGCCGCACGTACCGGGTCGAGGCGGTCACCGGGATCGTGACCGTGTTGGCCGCGGGGGCGAACGCGTACCCGCTCGCGGCGGCGAGATCGGTGAACGACGTGCCGTCGGCGCTGCCGCGCACGGTCAGCGTCTGCGTGCGGGCCTCCCAGGGCGCGGGCAGCTTGAGCACGATCCGCGACAGCGCCTTGGCCGAGCCGAGATCGGCCTGGATCCATTGTGGGAAAGCGTTGTTGGCCGATTCCCAGTAGGTGTCCTGGTTCCCGTCGACGGCGTTGGCCACCGGGTAGCCGGGCTGCGCGCTGCTCGCCGACACCGTGCGGGTCAGCGGCACGTCGGCGAGCGCGGCCGGGGCGGCGGCGACGGTGTCCGGGGGTGGACCGGCGGCCGCGGAGGCGAGGGAGAGCCCGGCGACGGACAGCCCCGCGGCGAGGAATCCGGCGAGCAGCCGGGGCAGGCGCATACGTGTCATGGCGTCTTCTCTTCTTTGAGAGGGCAGGGGAGGGAGAGCCAGAGCGCTACCACCATGCAACAACGGGGAGACAAGATGCAAGAACTTGACATGATTCGGAAAAATTGCGACTCAGCTCGCTAAGCTCGCGCTTGACGGACTGGGCACACGGTGTCAATCCAAGGGATGGGCGATGCAGAAGGCGGAGATCCTCGACGCGGCCACCGCGGTGTTCCTGCGTTACGGCTATCGCAAGACGTCGATGGACGACCTCGCCCGCGCCGCCGGCCTGTCCCGCCAGGGCCTCTATCTGCACTTCCGCACGAAGGAGGCGCTGTTCGACGCCGTCGTCGGGCACGCCGTCGCGGCAACCCGCGCGACGGCTTCGGCCGCGCTCGCCGACGAGGAACGCACCCTGGCCGGCCGCCTCACCGGCGCGCTGACCGCCCTGCACGGCCCGTCAGCCGCGAGCGTGCACGAACTGCTGGGCACTCCCCTGCTGGCCCCGGTACGCCGGGACGTCGCCGCCGGCATCGCGGATCTGTTGCGGCACAACGGGATCGACGCGCTCTGGCAGGAAGCCGGAGTCACCGCCGACGAACTGGCCGAGCACCTGCTCGTCGTGGCGGCGGGAGCGGCTCAGGATTGCGACGAGGCCGAGCGGGTGCTGGCGATCGCCGTCCGCATCGTCACCATGGCTTAAGCCGCGCTGACCGTCACCGGGTGGCGGACCACCGCACCGAACAGGTACCCCTGCGTGTTGTACGGCGCGACGTCCGGCTGACGGACGCCGGTGATGTCGGTCGCGCGCGCCCGCAGGGTGTACTCCCCCGCGTTGCGTGGCCGCCACGGGAACTCCCACTGCAGCCAGCCGCGATCGAGCGCGGGACTGATCGGCTTCGCGGGCTCCCACGTGACACCGTCGGTGCTCACCTCGACCCGCCGGATCCGGCCGTGGCCCGACCACGAGCGGCCGCGCAGCACGTGCCGCCGTCCCGCGGCCAGCGTCGCGTGCCACGGGAGCTCGAACGCGCTCTTCACGACCTGCTCGGTGACGAGCGTGCCCTCGGCCGGGTAGTCCGGGCCGAGCAGCCGGTAGTACTGGGTGTTCCACGGCGAAACCAGCGGATCCGCGGAGACCTCGAGCCGGCCCAGCCACTTGATCGAGGAGATGCCGGCCCACGACGGCACCACCAGCCGCACCGGGAACCCGTGGTCCGGCGGCAGCGGACGGCCGTTCATCTCGTACGCCAGCAGCACGTCCTGCAGCGCCTTCGCGACCGGCAGCGGGCGCCGCACCTTGCCCAGGTTCACCCCCGCCGTCACGTAGTCGGGGTCGAGCCCCTCCGGCAGCACGTCGACGGCGTGGCGCGTCAGCCCCGCGCGGGCGAGGACCGTGGCGAGCCGGACTCCGCGCCACCGGGCGACGCCGACCGCGCCGAGCTTCCACGCCGTCCCGCTGACGCTCTGGCCTTGCTGGCTGGTGAAGAAGCTGCGCCCGTTGCCGGCGCATTCGATGAAGGCGGTGATCGTTTCGGACGGCAGCTCCCGCAGTTCGCGATAGCTGAACTCGACGGGGTTCGCCGCGGTCGGCGCGCCGCGCAGGCCGCTGCCGAACAGCCGCAGCCGCCACGCCGCCGCGTCGAGGATCGGCGTGGAAGTGTGGTCACGGACGAAGAACCGGTCGACCGGGGTCAGGTACCCCTGGCCGCTCAACGCTTCCCAGCGGGTCTCCGCATTGGTGCCGTACACCTCGAACAGCTCCGGCGGCAACGGTTTCACGATCGGCCCGTCGGCGGCGGCCGCCGTCCCCGCGGGCAGTGTCCCCGCGGCAGCCGCGGCCAGCCCGCCGGCCGCGGCGAGCTTCAGCATTCCGCGGCGCGAAAGCCCGGGCAGCCGGGCCTCCCCGCCTCCCACTGAGCCATCCGCGCCCGATCGTAAGCCCGCTCGTTCACGTGCATGCGGGCATTCTCGGCAGCGGCGCCGGGCGGGGCCAGAGCGTCCACGGAGCGGACGGCCGTCCTCCCAGTTCCTGGACACGGTTGCGCATGGGTGCATGCGACGGTCCACTCAGCGCAGCCACCCCTACTGCGGAAGGACCACCATGTCCGTCACCGACGAGCTGCTGGCCAACAACGCCGCCTACGCCGAAACGTTCTCCGGGCCGCTGCCGCTGCCGCCCGCCAAGCACGTCGCCGTGCTCGCCTGCATGGACGCCCGCATCAACGTCTACGGCGTGCTCGGTCTCAACGAAGGTGAAGCCCACGTCATCCGCAACGCCGGCGGAGTGGTCACCGAGGACGAGATCCGGTCCCTCGCCATCAGCCAGCGGCTGCTCGGCACCGAAGAGATCATCCTCATCCACCACACCGACTGCGGCATGCTCACCTTCACCGACGACGCCTTCAAGAAGTCCATCCAGGAGGACGTCGGCGTGAAGCCCGCCTGGGCCGCCGAAGCGTTCAGCGACCTCGACGACGACGTCCGCCAGTCCGTCGCCCGGATCCGGAACAGCCCGTTCATCCCCAAGAAGGACTCCGTCCGCGGCTTCGTCTTCGACGTCGCCACCGGAAAGCTGAACGAAGTGAGCTGACCCTTCACCCGAGTGCCGGACCCGGGGCCGCCGTGAGATGCTCATCCGCGCAGGCAGGCATAGGGGAAAGGCGGATCGGGTGACCAGCTGGACCGATGTGATCAACTTCGTCCGGACTCGGTACGAAGTGCTGGAGGAGTCGGACGGCTGGTTGCGGTTCCGGCTCGACGGCCCGCAGGACCGTTCCCAGCAGGTGACGGTGCACCACCTCCCCGAGCTGGACGGCGGGGCGTGGATCGAGATCTCCTCGCCGGTCGGCTGGGCCGACAAGATCGACCTGCGCAAGCTGCTCGAGCTCGCGGGCGGCTCGGCCGTCGGCGCCGCCGCCGTGGTGGACGGCGTCGCGCTGCTCAAGCACACGTTCCCCCTGGAGGACCTCAGCATCGAGCACGAGTTCGAGCGCCCCCTGAAGTCCGTCGTCGCCCGGGCGGACGCCTTCGAGCACGAGCTCACCCAGGGCGACGAGTTCTGACCTGCCGAGCGGTCGCCGATCTCGCGGCGACCGCCCCGCCGGTCAGCTGTGGACGTCGTAGGTCATGTGGTAGTCGGCGTGGGTCCGCGCGTTGAAGAACGCCGTCAGGGTGCCGATCCCGGCCTGGCTGTCGGTGATCGTCACCGTGCCGAGGTCGTCGTCCGCGCCGGCGTCCTCCTCGATCAGCGTCACGCTGATGGAGGACGTGAAGGTGCGCAGGGTGTTCAGCGTGACGTCGTCACCCTTCCCCAGCAGGTGCGGCCCGGAGACGGTGGCGCCGTTGACCCGCAGGATCGCCGAGTCCTTCCCCACGGTGTCCTGCTTCTTCACGCATTTCAGGTTCTTGATGTGCAGTTCGGGCATGGTCCCCTCCAGCGGCTGACGGGAGCTGCGGTGCCCCCGATGGCAAAGGGCCCGGCCGCGGCACGCAGATACGTGCGCCGGATTGTCGGTGGTCACCGGTAACGTTCCGTGCTGTGAACGCTCGGGACCGCATCCAGGAACTCGCCGACCAGATCGTCGTGCTGCGCGACGCCTACTACCGGGGCTCGCCCGAGGTGGCGGACGCCGAATACGACGCGATCGAAGACGAGCTGCGGGGGCTCGTCGAGGCGAACCCGGAGCTGGCGCCCGACCCGAACCCGCTGGAGCAGGTGGGCGGGCCCGCGGTGCTGCACGCGCCGATCC
The DNA here is from genome assembly GCF_044453095.1 of Amycolatopsis sp. NPDC051758. Classification (NCBI taxonomy): domain Bacteria; kingdom Bacillati; phylum Actinomycetota; class Actinomycetes; order Pseudonocardiales; family Pseudonocardiaceae; genus Amycolatopsis; species Amycolatopsis sp. NPDC051758. The sequence goes on from NZ_JBITCJ010000013.1 coordinate 89,314, forward strand.
GGCACTCGCGCCCGATGCTCTCGCTGGAGAAGGCGACCAAGCCCGAGCAGGTCGTGGCGTTCTTCGACCGCTTTCCCGGCCAGCCGGTGGTGGTCATGCCGAAGCTGGACGGCCTGTCGCTGGCCGTGGTCTACGAAAACGGCCGCCTCGCGCGGGCGGTCACCCGGGGCGACGGGACGACCGGCGACGACGTCACCTTTCTGGTGCGGGCGCTGACCGACGGGATCCCCGACCGGGTCGACGCGCCGGGCCGGGTGGAGGTCCGCGGTGAGGCCGTCATGCTGCGCACCACCTTCGCCGCGTACAACACCGTGCACCCGGACAAGCCCCTGATCAACCCGCGCAACGCCGCCGCCGGCACCCTGCGCGCCAAGGACCCGGCCACCGTCGCCGGCCGGCGTCTGCAGTTCTTCGCCTTCGACCTGTACACCGACCCCGACAGCGCGGAGACCGATCTGGACGGTGCTCTTCGGACACTCGGGTTCACCGCCGCGGACATGCGGCGCTGCGCCGACGCCGAGTCCGCGCAGGAGGTGATCACGGCGATCGAGCAGCAGCGCAACAACCTGGACTACGACCTCGACGGCGCCGTCCTGCGCCTGGCCGACCGTGACGCCTACGCCGCCGCCGGCACCCGTTCGAGCTCGCCGCGTGGCGCGCTGGCGTTCAAGTTCGCCGCCGAGGAGAAGACCACCGTGCTGGCCGACGTCGTCTGGGACGTCGGCAAGACGGGCAAGATCGCCCCGGTCGCCTGGCTGGAGCCGGTGTTCGTCGGCGGCACGACGGTCACCCGCGCGACCCTGGCCAACCAGGAGGTGATCCGCGCCCGCGGTATCAAGATCGGCGACACCGTGCTGGTGCGCCGCGCGGGTGACGTGATCCCGTTCGTCGCCGGTGTGCTCGACGCGTCGAAGCGCACGGGTGAGGAGCGCGAGATCGTGCCGCCGGCCGAGTGCCCGTCGTGCGGGCAGCCGCTGACGGAGCAGGGAAACAGCCGGGAATTGTTCTGCACCAACGTGTCCTGCCCCGCCCAGACGGTGCGGCGGCTGATCCACTGGGCGTCCCGGGCCGCCGCGGACATCGACGCCATCGGCGGCGTGTGGATCGAGCGGCTGGCCGAGACGGGGCTCCTGGAGCACCCCTCGGACTTCTACCGGCTGACCAAGGAGCGGCTCCTGGAGTTCGAGCGCATCGGCGAGATCTCGGCCACGCGCATGATCGAGTCGATCGACGCCAGCCGCGCGGTCGGCCTGCGCCGCGCGCTGATCGGGCTGGCGATCCCGATGGCGTCCGAAGGCACGGCGGCCCGCCTGTGCCGCGCGGGGTTCGGCTCCCTGGAGGACGTCGTCGACGCGGGGGTCGACGGGCTCGTCGAGGTCGAGGACATCGGGCCGAAGGTGGCCGCGTCGCTGATCGAGCACCTCACGCGGCTACGGCCCGAGCTCGAGCGGCTGCGGGAGTCCGGGGTGTCCCTGGACGTACGCGAAGAAGACCTGCCCCCGGTCGTCGCGGCAGGCGCGCCTTTGGCGGGCAAGACGGTGGTGGTCACGGGCGCGATCAGCGACCCCCGCTCCGGCGAGAAGGTCCCGCGCCCGACGTTCCAGCGGCTGTGCGAACGAGCCGGGGCGAGCATCGCGTCGTCGGTCTCGGCGAGCACGGATCTGCTCATCACCGGCGCGGAGGTCGGCGCGGCGAAGCTGACGAAGGCGGAGAAGCACGGGGTTGAGGTCGTCGACCAGGGCGAGATCTGGCAGCAGCTGATCGCCGCCGGCCTCATCTAGCCGCGGTGAGGATGAACTCACGGGCGTGGCCCGGCCGCTTCGACGAGGTTCCCTGGGCGGAGATCGCCACCCGGTTCGGCGAGCTGGCCGCGCAGCACCCCGAGTTGCGCCCGATGGCCGACATCGCCGACAGCGTCCTGGCCTGCGGAGGCGAGCACCGCCTGGCCGGGCTCACGTCGATGCACGACCTGGTGGTCACGGCCCGGCCGGTGCCGGCCCACCGCCCGATCGAGGTCGTCGTGGTCCGCTCGCCGTCGTCGGGCTACGTGGGGCCGGGCGGCGTCTTCATCGAGCACCGGTCCGGCACTGGCCACGACGACCGGATCCACCGCCCCGCGGCCGAGGCGGTGCCGCTGTTCTGGCGGTTCATGATCGAGAAGTTCGCGGTCGAACCGGAGCGGCCGGCGAGTTCTCCCGGCAGCTGATCGCCGCCGGGTTGCTGTGCGGTGGCCCGCGAACCTCACGATGCCGGAGCTTCGCACCGCCGCCGCCCCTCGCGGCTGCCTTCGGGCACGCCAGTCCTCGGGTGCTTGATCATCGCCAGTTCCGCAGGGCTGAGAGGCGGCCCATCCCGCGGTTTCGCGATGCTGGGCCGCCGCCGGGTCACCTGGCAAGCGCATCCAGCTCGGCGTCGATCAGGAGGTCGGGGTTGAAGCCCATGCCCGCAAAATGCCCGGCGAGCTCCAGCGACAACACCCCGTGCAGCCGGGTCCAGAACGACAGCGCGCGGTGCAAAGTTGTTGCCAGCACTGACTGATCGCCCGCCCACTCGCGGTGGTCTTCGAGGTGCGCGGCGAACGGAGTGGGCGTCGACGGCAGGCCGGCGCTCGCTTCGAGCAGCACCGCCATGACCTCGTTCGAGATCGCGGTGATGTCGTCGGGCGCGTGGTAGCCCGGCACGGGTGTGCCGTAGATCAAGAGGTAACGCTGCGGGTCGCTGCGGGCCCAGTCCCGGATGACGTGGGCCAGGTCCTTCAGCCCGGCGCCGGAGTCCCGCGCCGCCCGGACGGTGTCGGCAAGGCTTCGGTACGCGTCGCGGATGAGCGCGGTGATCAGCTCGTCTCGGCTCGCGAAGTACCGGTACAAGGCAGGCCCGCTCATCCCCACCTGCTTCGCGATCGCATTGAGCGACAGCGCCGGCACCCCCGCCGCGGCGATCTGCTCCCACGCGTGCTGCTTGATCTCCGCGCGCACCTGCACCCGGTAGCGCTCGCGCGGGCTGTCCACGTCCGTCATGGGCCTCCGTCCATCCGCCTGGTTAGAGGTTATCACTTTTCTTATTGACACTAAGCTCGCGTTGGTTATAGGTTCTAACTAACGCGATGAGCACTAACGAATCTGAGGGAGAAACGCCATGGTCAACACCCGCACGCTGCTCGCCATCCCGCTCGCGGCCGCCGCGCTCTTCGCCGCCGTGCCGGCGGAAGCGGCCACCCCGTCGCCCACCTCGCCCACCTCGCCGACGTCGCCCGCCTCGCCGGCCCCGCTCACCTGCAAGGGCCAGGGCATCAACCCGGCCGCTCAGCTCCACCACCAGACCGAGACGTTCGTCAAAGCACCCCTGAGCACCATCTGGAAGCTGCACACGAACGTCGAGTCCTGGCCCTCCTGGCAGACCCCGGTCACCAGCATGAAGCGGCTCGACCCGGGCCCTCTCCGAGAAGGCTCGCGCTTCCGCTGGACCACCCCGGCGCCCCCGACGCCGACCACCCCCGCGACCACGCTGGTGATCACCTCCACCGTCCGGCAGGTCGACCCGGGTCGCTGCATCCGCTGGTCCGGCCCCGCGATCGGCGAAGGACTGAGCATCGACGAGGGCGTCCACGTCTGGACGTTCACCCCGGTCCGCGGCGGCGTGGTCGTCCGCACCGAGGAGAGCTGGACGGGCGAGCAGATCGAGGCCGACCCGGCCACCGCCATCCAGTACCTCGCCCCGGGTCTCGACGCCTGGCTGGCCGCGCTCAAGAGCACCGCCGAAGCCCGCTCGAACCACTGCTGAACCCCACCGACGAAACGAAAAACAGGAGAAGACGATGACTGCCACCACTTCGCGACCCACCCGCAGCTCACGAGCCGTCCTCATCGCGGCCTGGGCGTTCCCGGTCATGGTCGTCGGCCAGTTCGGGTTGCTCGGCGGCATCCCGGTCGTGATCGTGCTGGCCGGCACCCTGCGCGACCCCCGCCTGCGACCGGCCCGCTGGTGGACCGCCCTGCTCACCACGGCCTACGTCGTCCCGCTGGCGTTCTGGCTGCTCGGCCCGAGTGACGCGCCGAGCCTGTCGAAGTCCATGAGTCCCGTGGTCACGGCGATCGTCGCCGCGGCCGGGGCCGCGGCCGCCATCGGCCACCACGTGCTGCGCCGACGCCAGGCTTGACGGGACCGGCTCCAGCTCTGAAGCCGGTCCCGGGAAGCTACTTCGCGAAGGTCAGGCAGTTGGCCGCGTGCCCGCCGTCACCCGGTCCGATGCGGACACTCGCGGCCGTGCACTCCAGCGAGGAGTTGTGCCGGCAGTCGGTGCGGGAGCAGGCGCCGACCTGGGCCGCGACGCGGTCGAGGCCGCCCTTCGTGTTCAGCGGGACGAACGTGCCGCAGTCGGCCGTGCCGTTGTCGCCGTTGACGGTGATGGCGAACGCGTGGCAGCCGTCGTGGTTGTAGGAACAGCCGCTGACGGTGCACTCGTGCACGGCGGGCATCTCGGTGGTGGTCATGCGCGGACTCCTGATTCCGTGGTGGGAAAGCAGTTCGGTCCCCCGACGCTCCCACCGGGGCCCGGACCTCGCAATTCACGGAACTTCGGCCGGGTGATTTCCCGCCCCGGCCGGGTGGTTTTACCGGGCTTTAGCCGGCGCCCGGCAAGATCGGATCCGCCAGACGGCCGGCGGCGGGGACAGGGGGTTCGCGCAGCGCACCGGCGCAGGGGGACGCAACGGTGGCCGAAGCCTGCCGTCTGGCATCGGGGAAAGGGGGACCCCGTCGGTGACGCGTTTCCCCTTTCGCGGTACCAAGGGGAAACGGGGGAAATCATGCACAAAACAGCGAAGCGCGTGGCCACCGTGGGGGCGGTCGTGGCCGGGGCGCTGGCTCTCGCCGCGCCGATCGCGTCGGCCACCGAACAAGGCGGTGTCTCGCGCACGTGCAACGACAGCGCCTGCAGCACACCGCCGACGTGGTTCCCGGGCGGAACCCTTTCCGTCGACGCGGACGTCCACGGCAGCGGCCCCGCGGAATGGGTCGTCCGCGGGCCGGGCGGCGTGGTGTGCCGGACCGGTTTCGCTGCCGAGAACGGGCCGGCTTCCTGGGTCTGCCGCAACGTGCCGGCCGGTGAACTGGAAGCCGTGGTGGCCGGGCCCGCGGGCCCGTCCAACATCGGCCTCCGCTGGTAGAGAACACCCACTGGGAAAGGAGAACCACGATGACGACTGTTCGTTTCTTCACCCGCTCCGTGCTGCGCAGCATGCGCAACCACAAGCTCGGCTCGTCCTGGCGGTTGTACTACGAAATCTACTGATCGTCCCCGCGGCCGTGGTCCTTCGAGGACCACGGCCGCGGCCGTTCCCGGGGAGGTTCCGTGCGCAGCTCCACCACCGCGGCCGACAGGTTCCTGACCGATCCGCGGGCCGCGCTCGCGGAGTGGGCCGGCGACGGGATCCCGATCCGGCGCTTCGAACCCGGCCGGTACCTGGTGTCCGGTGACGACCTCGTCCGCACGGCGCTGGCCGGGACCGTCAGCCCGTTCGAGGCCAGGGCGGCGACCTTCGGCGCCGTCGCCGACTGGGTGCCCGGCTCCGACCGCAGCCGCCCGGTCAACGCCGCGCTCGGGCGGGAGCTGGACCGGGCCTGGCAAGCGGTGCCGGACGACCGCATCACCGCCGAACTGCGCCGCTCCGCCGCGGCCGGAGAGCAGTGGCCGGGCGGCCTTTCCGACGTCTACCTGCGACTTTTCGGCGAACAGCTCTTTCCCGGCTTGACCCCGCAGGCACGCCAAGCGCTGCAGAGCGCCCTGGCCGCTTCCGACGGACTCGACCGGACCGGCTCGGCGCTTCGACGGCTACGAGGCCGGATCGCGCACAGCCGGGCCGACGCCGCACTGCACCGCTGGGCGGCCGGCAGCACCGCGGCCGTCCCGGAAGCGCTCCGGGCGACGCTCGGCGCGTCGGACGACGTGGCGCTGGCCCTGCACGGCCTGGTCGGCGCGGTCTGCCGGGCCGCGTCGATGGTGTTCGCCTGGGCCGTCCTGCTCGACCGGGGCTGGCAGCCCGGCACGCCGGCGGGCACCACGCTCCGGCCGGTCCCGGCGAGCGAACCCGCCGCGCACCGCGTCCGGGAGGCGCTCCGGCTGTGGCCCGTCGCGTGGCTGCTGTCCCGCGAGATCACCGCAGCCACCGAGCTGGGCGACGTCTCGCTGGTCCCGGGCGACCGCCTGTACCTGTGCACCTACCTGCTGCACCGCGATCCGGACGTCTGGTCCGCGCCCGGCGAGTACCGGCCGGAGCGCTGGGCGCGGCCGCCGGACGGCTACAAGGCCCGCTTCCTGCCGTACGGCTTCGGCAGTGCCGCCTGCGTCGGCTCCCGGTTCGTCGACCGGGTGACGGCCCGGATGCTCGACCACTCGGGCGCCCTCGACGGCTTCGGCCTGCGCATCGTCGAACCCGAACCGGTGTTCGGCTCGCTCCTCGCCCCGCCCGTGGTGCGGCCCGTCCCGCTCGGCTGAGCGGTTCCCGCTACCCTCGCGACGGGAATGACCGGTTTGCCCGGTCGGCGTGGGGGGTGTGCGGGTAGTGCTCAGTTTCGGCGTGCTCGGACCGTTGCAGGTCCTGCGCGACGGCGTGCCCGTCGTGATCAACGGACCCAAGGTGCGGGCCCTGCTGGCGGCGCTCCTGATGCGGCCGAACACCACCGTCTCGCTCGATCGGCTCATCGAACTGCTCTGGGACGGCGACCCGCCGGAGACCGCCCGCAAGAGCATCCAGGTGCACACCGTCCGGCTGCGGCGGGTGCTCGGCGACGGCGTCGTCGAAACGCAGCCGACGGGCTACCTGCTGCGCGTCGACCCCGACCGGCACGACCTGCTGCGGTTCCGCCGGCTCACCGCGGCCGCCCGGGCCGAAACCCGCCCGGACGCCGAACGCGCGGTGCTCGCCGACGCCCTCGCCTGCTGGCGCGGACCCGTGCTCGCCGACGTCCCGACCGAAGCACCAGACGTCGAAGCCGCCGCCGAGGAGCGGCTTCGCGCGCAGGAGCGCTACTTCGAGGTGAGCCTGGAGCTGGGCCTGCACGCCGAGAGCACCGGCGAGCTGGGCCGGCTGACCCGCGAACACCCGTGGCAGGAAGCTTTCTGGGCGTTGTACCTACAGGCCCTGCACCGCTCGGGGCGGCGTGCCGACGCGCTGGAGACCTACCGCGCGGTGCACCGGATGTTCACCGGCGAGCTGGGGGTCGCCCCCGGTGACCGGCTGCGGCAAGCGCACCAGGCCGCGCTGGCCGACGAGCCGGCCGAGCCGCAGTTCCGGCCGCGCCAGCTGCCACCCGACGTCGCCACGCTGGTCGGGCGCGCGGCGCTGCTGTCCACAATGGACGACGTGCTGGGCCCGGGCCGGCCGCCCGCGACACACCCGGCGATCGCGCTGCTCGTCGGGCCGGCCGGCGTCGGCAAGACGAGTGCCGCCGTGCACTGGGCGCACCGGGCCGCGCGGCACTTCCCGGACGGGCAGCTCTTCGCCGACCTGCAGGGGTATTCGCCGGTTCCGGCCCTCGACCCGCTCGAAGTGCTGACGCGGTTTTCGCACGCCCTCGGCGTCCGGCCCGGCCAGGTCCCGACCGACCTCGCGGACGCCGCGGCGCTCTACCGGTCGGTGCTCGCCGACCGGCGGGTGCTGATCGTGCTGGACAACGTCGCCGGCGCCGGCCAGGTGCGCGCGCTGCTGCCGGGCACGCCGGGGTGCGCGGTGCTGATCACCAGCCGCGACCGGCTCGGCGGCCTGACGGCCACGGTGGACACCCGGCTCGTCGAGCTGGCCGAGCTGCCGGCGGACGACTCGCTGGCGCTGCTGGCCACGGTCGTCGGCGCGGACCGGGTGGCCGCGGAGGAGGACGCCGCCCGCGAGCTGGTGCGGCTGTGCGCCGGGTTGCCGCTGGCCGTGCGGATCGTCGCGGCGAACCTCGCGCAGTGGCCGGAGCGGTCGCTGCGGAGCTACCTCGCCGAGCTGGCCGGGCCCGACCTCGTGGCGCGGCTGGCCGTGCCCGGGGCCGAGCAGCTGGGCGTCCGGCGGGCGTTCGACCTGTCCTTCGAGGCCGTCTCCCCCGCCGCGACGCGGGTCTTCTGCCTGCTCGGCCTGGTGCCGGGCGCCGACGTCGGTGTCGCCGGGGCGGCGGCGCTGGCCGGTCTAGACGACACCCGGACCGGCGAGCTGCTGCGTGAGCTCGCCACGAGCCACCTGGTGCAGGCCCGCGGCGACGACCGCTTCGGCCTGCACGACCTGCTTCGCGGATACGCCGCCGGGCGGGCTCGCGATGACGTGCCGGACCGAGCCGAAGCGCTCGACCGGCTCTTCGCGTACTACCTGCGCGAGGCGGCCCGCGCGGCGACCGCGCTCTACCCCGACCTCCAGCGGCTGCCCGACGCGTCCGAGGACGGCCGGCCCGTCGAACCGGCCGAAGCCCGCCAGTGGCTGCTGGCCGAGCACGGGAACGCGCTGGCGGCGATCCGGTCGGCGAGCGGGCCGTTCGCCTGGCGGGCGGCCGACCTGCTGCGCGGGTTCTTCCATTCGCACCGGCTCGACGCCGAGTGGCAGGCGGCGGCGACCGCCGGGCTGGCCGCCGCCCGGCAGGCCGCGGACGAGCGAGCGATCGGGGCCATGCGGCACAGCCTGGGCGCGCTGGCGTGGAGCCGCGGCGACTACCGGACGGCGCTCGGCGAACTGGAGGCCGCGCAGGAGTCCTACCGGGTCGCCGGCGCCCGCGACGGCGCCGACTCGGTCCTGCACGCCCTCGGTGTGGTGCACCTGGACCTCGGCCGCCTCGACCGGGCGATCGAGCACTTCACGGCGGCGCTGGCCGGCGCGCTCCGGCACGGGACGTCGATCCGGGTGGCGAACGGGCTGATCAACCTGGGCGCCGTGCTCATCGAGCACGGCCGGCTCGCCGAGGGCATCCGGCACAACGAGCAGGCGCTCGACCTCTGCCGCCGCCTCGGGTCGCCCCACGCGGCGGCGATCGCGCTGTGCAACCTCGGGTACGGCTACCGCGTCTCGGGAGACCTGGCCCGCGCGCTCGCCGTGCTCACCGAGGCGCTGGATTCGTTGCGGGAGCTGGGTTCGCGCGACGACGAAGCGGACGCCCTGGTGCGCCTGGCCGCGGTGCACCGGGTCACCGGCGACGTCGCGAAGGCGTGGCCGGCCGCACGGCTCGCGGTGACCGTCGCGCGAGAGGCGGGCAACCAGCGGTTCGAGGCGGATGCCCGCTGCACGCTCGGCGACCTCCACCGCCAGACGGGAGACACCGAGGCGGCGCTGACGGAGTACGCGGAAGCCCACCGCCTGGCCGAAAAGATCGGCTACCGCCGCGGTGAGCTGACCACCCTGGTCGGCTTGTCCACTGTGGACAGGACAGCGGGACACGCGGAAACGGCCCTGGCGGCCGCCGAGCACGGCGGGTTCCTGCTGCTGGCCGAGCAGGCCCGCACGAGCCTGGCGGAGACGTCCCTGGCCGCGGGAAACCTCGAGGCGGCCGCAAGCCAGGCGGCCCGGGCGGTCGACGGTTTCCGGGAGTCGGGGCATCGGCTGGGAGAAGCGTATGCGCTGATGACGCTCGGCAAGGCCCGGTGGTCGCCGGCGGGCCGGGAGGCGGCGCGGGAGTGCTGGGTCAGCGCCGAGGGGCTGCTGGCCGGGACCGGCGCGGGTCCGGCGCTGGCGGCGGTGCACCGGCTGCTGGCGCGGTGAGGCTTGAGCCGCCGGTCATCGGGTAACCGGAGCGCATGACCGAAAGCGATCACGGACCCCTGCCCCCCGACGCGCCGCGCCCGCCCGGCACTCCGGACGTCGACCTCGATGTCGACGTTCCCGAGACCAGCCGGGAGCAGCCCGAAACGCAGGATGTCGACGAAGACGCGGGCGAGGTGGAGCCGCCCAGCTGAATAAACCACCGTGGCCGTCACATCACGCTCAGTGCTTGGCAGCCTCCTTCCAGGTAATCACTCGACCGTGTCTGTTCTGCCCACGGACCCGCTCGAATGCCGCAACGCTCACTACTGTGTGTCGGCAATCGATCATGGTGCCCACGCTTGAGTGACCGCTTCGAGTTGTTCTTTCCGATGGAGATCACTTTTCGCGTTTTGCCGCGACCGCCACCGGGTCGCGGAATCCTTGCCCGGGGTAGCGATTTTGATAGCGTGGCCGAGCTTTCCCACGCCGCCGGGTCACGTCCCGATGCGGCGTCTCCCCACGTTTTTGTTCCGGTGAAAGGATTCTTCATGCGCACAACCCTGCTCCGAGCCGGGAGCCTCGCCGGGGTGACCGTCGCCGTGCTCGCCGGTTCGGCCGGCGTCGCGGCGGCGGACGACGCCGTCACCGGATCCGCTTTCGGCGCGTCCGCGACCGTCTCGCTGCTCCCCGGTGTGCTCACCGAAAGCAAGGGAATCACCGTCGAAACGGGCGAGCTCGCGAAGTCGAGCAGCACCGGTCCGGCCTCGGCGAGTGTCGCCGACGTCCCCCTCAAGGGCCTCGTCACGGCGAAGGCGATCTCCAGCTCCGTGATGGACGGCGAAGGTTCCGTCGCCGCCAAGGCGAGCGTCGCCGAAGTGACTCTTCCGCTGCTCGCCGCGGCCGCCGGCCGGGTGCCGACGATCCGGCTGATCAGCGCGCGCTGCGGCTCGGCCGACGGGCACGTCGTCGGCAGCAGCGACATCGCCGGGGTCAACCTCGGCCGGCTCGGCACGCTGCCCGCCGCCACCTCGCCCAACCAGAAGCTGGGCATCCCCGGGGTGGCCGAGGTGATCGTCAACGAGCAGGTCCAGCGGTACGACGGCACCCTCGAGGTGACGGCGCTGCACATCAAGCTCCTCGGCGGCAAGACCACCGAGGCGCTCGGCAGCGGGGACGTGAAGCTGTCCTCGGTGACCTGCGGCCCGTCCAAGGAACGCGCGCCCCAGGCGCCGCCGAAGCCGACCGGCCCCGGGCAGGTGGTCGTCGTCCCCGCCGGCGCGCCGCAGACCGGTGACGGCAGCCTCGCCGCCGAGCACTGAGAGGACTGCCGATGCCCCGCCGCGCACTCCTCGTCGCCGTTGTCGCCCTGCTGCTCGCCGGGTGCGGCGCGACGGCGGCCCCACCCGCCGCCCAGGCCCCGCCTCCCGCCGCCGTGAGCCTGGCGCGGTCCCTGCCGACCGCGCTGGACGTCCCCGCGATCGACGCGAAGTCGACACTCGTGTCCCTCGGCCTCAACCCCGACCGCACGGTCGAGGTGCCGCCGGTCGACCAGCCGCTGCAGGCCGGCTGGTACGAGTACGGCCCGACGCCCGGTGAGGTCGGGCCGGCGGTGATCCTCGGTCACATCGACGGTGACCACCGCAAGGGCATCTTCTGGCGGCTGCACGAAATGAAGCCGGGTGACCCGGTGCACGTCGACCGCGCCGACGGCGGCAAGCTGACGTTCGAGGTGACGAAGGTCGACCAGATCGCGAAGAAGTCGTTCCCCACGGAAGCCGTGTACGGCAACACGACCGACCCCGAGCTGCGCCTGATCACCTGCGGCGGTCAGTACGACGCCGCGAACAAGAACTACCTCGACAACGTCATCGTGTACGCCAAGCTCAAGAAGTGACGCCGGGGTGCGGCGGGGGGGGGGGGGGGCCCCCCCCCCCCCCCCGGGGGGGCCGGGGGGGGCCCCCCCCCCCCCCCCCCCCCGCCCGGCGCCCCCCCCCCCCCGGGGGGCCCCCCCCCCCCCCTGGGGGGGGGGGGGGGGGGGGGGGGGGGGGGGCCCCCCCCCCCCCCCCCCGGCGGTTCACCGGGTCGTGCCCGCTAACGCCGTCCTGACCGAGATGCCTTGAGGAACTCCCGGTTCAGCGACGAAATGCTCGCGAACGGAATCCCCTTCGGGCAGGACGCGACGCACTCCCCGGTGTTGGTGCACCCGCCGAAGCCCTCGGCGTCCATCGTGTCGACCATGTCCAGCACCCGCTGGGCCCGCTCCGGCTGTCCCTGCGGCAGCAGGCTCAGGTGGGTCACCTTCGCCGCGGTGAAGAGCATCGCCGAGCCGTTCGGGCAGGCCGCCACGCAGGCGCCGCAGCCGATGCAGGTCGCGTTGTCGAAGGCCAGGTCCGCGTCCGGCTTGGGGACCGGCGTCGCGTGGGCGTCCGGGGCACTGCCGGTCGGTGCGCTCACGTAGCCGCCGGCCTGGACGATCCGGTCGAGCGCCGAGCGGTCGACGACCAGGTCCTTGATCACCGGGAACCCCTTGGCCCGCCACGGTTCCACGTCCACGACGTCACCGTCGGCGAACGAACGCATGTGCAGCTGGCAGGACGTCGTGCGTTCCGGCCCGTGCGCCTGGCCGTTGATCACCACGCCGCACGAGCCGCAGATGCCCTCGCGGCAGTCGTGGTCGAAGGCCACCGGCTCTTCGCCGTTCTCGATCAGCTCCTGGTTGAGCACGTCCAGCATTTCGAGGAAGGACATGTCCGGGCTGACGTTGTCGACCGGGTAGGAGACCAGCCGGCCTGCCGTGGCCGGGCCGGCCTGCCGCCAGATGCGGACGGTGAGGTTCATGTGTAGCTCCGCTGGGTGGGGTGGACGTGCTCGAAGACCAGTTCTTCGCGGTGCAGCACGGGTTTCTCGCCGTGCTCCCACGCCGCGACGTACGAGAACTGCTCGTCGTCGCGGCGGGCTTCACCGTCAGGAGTCTGGTGCTCTTCACGGAAGTGGCCGCCGCAGGACTCCTCGCGCACGAGGGCGTCGAGCAGGAGGAGTTCGGCGAGCTCGAGGAAGTCGGCGACCCGGCCGGCCTTCTCCAGCTCCTGGTTCAGCTCGGCGCCGGTGCCGGGGATGCGGACGTCGCGCCAGAACTCGGCGCGCAGCTCGGGAATGCGTTCGAGGGCCTTGCGCAGCCCGGCTTCGGTGCGGGCCATGCCGCAGTGGTCCCACATCATCAGGCCGAGCTCGCGGTGGAAGGAGTCGACGCTGCGGGTGCCGTTGACCGAGAGCAGCCGCTCGACACGCTCGCGCACCTCGGCCTGCGTCCGCGTGACGGCGGGGTCGCCGGCGGTCACCTCGTCGAGCTTGCCCTGGCCGAGGTAGTCGTTCACCGTCGCGGGCAGCACGAAGTAGCCGTCGGCGAGGCCCTGCATCAGCGCCGACGCGCCGAGCCGGTTGGCGCCGTGGTCGGAGAAGTTCGCCTCCCCGATCACGAACAGGCCGGGGACGGTGCTCTGCAGGTCGTAGTCCACCCAGAGCCCGCCCATCGTGTAGTGGATGGCCGGGTAGATCCGCATCGGCACCTCGTACGGATCCTCCGCCGTGATGCGCTGGTACATGTCGAAGAGGTTGCCGTACCTCGCTTCGATGGCCGGGCGGCCCATTCGGCTGATGGCGTCGGCGAAGTCGAGGTAGACACCGAGGCCGCCGGGCCCGACCCCGAAACCCGCGTCACAGATGTTCTTCGCCGCCCGCGACGCGATGTCGCGCGGCACCAGGTTGCCGAAACTCGGGTACAGCCGCTCGAGGTAGTAGTCCCGCTCGACCTCCGGGATCTGGGCCGGCGGCCGGGTGTCGCCTTTCTCCTTCGGCACCCAGATGCGGCCGTCGTTGCGCAGCGACTCGCTCATCAGCGTCAGCTTCGACTGGTGCTCCCCCGAACGCGGGATGCAGGTCGGGTGGATCTGGGTGTAACACGGGTTCGCGAAGTACGCACCACGCTTGTGCGCCCGCCAGATCGCCGTTGCGTTCGAGCCCTTCGCGTTGGTGGACAGGTAGAAGACGTTGCCGTAACCGCCGGTCGCGAGGACAACCGCGTCGGCCAGGTGGGTCCGGATCTCACCGGTGACGAGGTCACGCGCGACGATGCCGCGGGCCCGGCCGTCGACGACGACCAGGTCGAGCATCTCGGTCCGCGCGTGCAGCTCGACGTTGCCCGCGTCGATCTGCCGTGACAGTGCCTGGTACGCCCCGATCAGCAGCTGCTGGCCCGTCTGGCCGCGGGCGTAGAAGGTGCGCTGGACCTGGACCCCGCCGAAGGAGCGGGTGTCGAGCAGGCCGCCGTATTCGCGGGCGAACGGCACCCCCTGGGCCACGGCCTGGTCGATGATCTGGGCCGACACCTGGGCCAGCCGGTACACATTGGACTCCCGGGAGCGGAAGTCGCCGCCCTTCACGGTGTCGTAGAACAGGCGGTACACCGAGTCGCCGTCGTTGCGGTAGTTCTTGGCCGCGTTGATCCCGCCCTGCGCCGCCACCGAATGCGCGCGCCGCGGCGAGTCCTGGAAGCAGAACTGCACCACGTGGTAACCCTGTTCGGCCAGCGTCGCCCCCGCCGAGCCGCCGGCCAGCCCGGTGCCCACCACGATCACGCGGTGCTTGCGCCGGTTCGCCGGGTTCACCAGCTTCGCCGTGAACCTCCGTTCGTCCCAACGGTTCTCCAGCGGGACGGCAGGCGCCTTGGTGTCGGCGATCGGGTCACCGATCGAATAGTCGGCCATGTCAATCCACCAGTCCCGTCATGACCGCGACCGGGACGAGCGCGTACCCGCCCGCGACCACGACCGCCGTTGTGCTGCCGAGGATTTTGATCACCCGTTCCCGTCTCGCGCTGGTGACGCCCAGCGTGCGTGCGGCACTGGCGAAGCCGTGGTGGATGTGCAGGCCCAGCATGGCCAGTGCGACGAGGTAGATCACGTTGACCCACCAGACCTGGAAGTCCGCCACGAGGTTGTGGTACGGGTCGCCGGGCACGAAATCCTGGTTCACGCTGCCGACGGTGAAGTCGAGGATGTGCCAGACGACGAACACCGCCAGTGTCGCGCCGCCCCAGCGCATCGTGCGGGTCGCGAAGGTCGCGCGAACCGGCCGCCGGTGGACGTAACCCACCGGCCGGGCCCGGTGGTCGCGCCGGACGAGCTGCACGGCAGCGGTGATGTGCAGGACCAGCGCGACGAGCAGGACCACCCGCTGGATCCAGAGGAACCAGCCGTAGTGCAGGACGGGTTCGCCGAGCGTGCGCAGCCAGTGCGCGTAGTGGTTGAGGTCCGTGGCGCCGAGGAAGGTCTTGAGGTTGCCGACCATGTGCGCGAACACGAACGCGAGCAGCAGCGCGCCACTCACCGCCATGACGGTCTTCTTGCCGATCGTCGAAGCCCAGAACTGCCGGAGGGCCGAGCGGCGGCGCCGCGTCGCGGGCCGGTCTGCGAGGTCGTTCACCACTCGATCGACGGTAGGAGCCGCTTCTTCAGAGGTCAAAGACATCATAACTCTGCACTCGATAGCCATCGCCTATCATGGACCGATGCAGCTGCACCAGCTCGCCTACTTCGTCGCCGTCGCCGAGCACCGGCACTTCACCCGCGCCGCCGAGGAGGTGCGGGTCGCGCAGCCCTCGCTGTCGCAGCAGATCCGCACGCTCGAACACGACCTGGGCGCGGCGCTGTTCCACCGGATCCGCGGCAACGTGACGCTCACCGAGGCCGGCGAAACGCTGCTGCCGATCGCCCGGCGGATCCTCGCGGAGGCCGAAAGCGCCCGGCGCGCGATCCGCGAGCTGGACGAGCTCGACCGCGGCCGCGTCCGGCTGGGCGCGCCGCCGAGTCTCTGCACGGGCCTGCTCCCGCCGATGCTTTCCGCGTTCCGCCGCCGCTACCCGGGCATCCAGCTGGAGCTGCACGAGAGCGGCTCGGGTGACCTGCGGCAACGGCTGTCCGAAGGCGCACTGGACCTGGCCCTGCTGGCCGGCGCCCGATCACCGGGTGATCGGGCGCTGTCGGCGACACCCTTGCTGCTGGAAGAGCTGGTGGTGATCTCCCCGGTGGACACACCGGTGGAGCGCGCGGGCGCGCGCCTCGACGTCCACGAGCTCGTGGACGTCCCGCTGGTGATGTTCCGCCGCGGGTACGACGTCCGCGAGGCCACGGTCAACGCCTGCCGCGCCGCCGGGTTCGAGCCGTCGTTCGCGATCGAGGGCGGCGAGATGGACGCGGTGCTCGAGCTGGTCCGCGCCGGCGTGGGCGCGGCGGTGGTCCCGAGCACGGTCGCCGGCGACCGCTTCCTGATGACCCGCTTCGTCCCGGAGGCGGGCATGACCCGGATCGTCCAGCTCGCCGGCCGCCGCGACGTCGACCCGACCCGCGCGGTCCGCGCCCTGCGCGACGCGATCGTCGGGTTCGTGGCGGATCCGGCGCACCGGAAGAACCTGCCGCCCGGCATCGAGTCCCTTGTGGACGAACGGGCTGCTTCCCGGGCCTGACGCATCGATGTGACAGCTGAATCCCAGCACTTCTTTGCGCTGGACCTGCCGGCCGAGGCAGGCCGATACTCGATCCATGGACAGTGAAGCGACGGACCTGACCCGGCTGCTACGGCTTTTCGGCGTCCGCGCGCTGGTGCTGGCCGCAGTCACCGCCCTCGTCGGCTTCACCACCGTGGCCATGGCCCTCGCCCTTGCGGGGTTCGGCCTGCTCTTCGCGCCGGTCCGAGACCGGCGCTAAGCGAGCAGGTGCGCCAGCAGCTCTCGAGCGGCAGGGTTCGTCGGCTTCGGCCCTCGCCCCGCCAAGTGGATCGCCCGGGTGAACCCCGGCTGCCCGATCCGCGCGAACGGCAGCCCGGACTTCTCCGCCACCGGTTGCGGCACGATCGAAACACCGAGCCCGGCGGTCACCAGTTCAACCAGCAACGGCATGTGGCTCGCTTCGCACACCCGGTTCTGCCGCACACCCGCCTCGGCGAACCTCCGGGCGACCATCGCCTGGATCCCGCTGCCGCCGAAGTCGACGAACGGCTCGTTGTCGAGGTCGTCGAGGCGGACCCGGCGGCGGTGCTCCAGCCGGTGTCCCGGGTGGCACAGCAGCACGAGGTGCTGGCTCCACTGCGCAAAACTGGACAGCTCACCGGCGAGCGGCTCCTCGCCGGCCAGGAACGACAGGTCGAGTTCGCCGTTGCCGACACCGGCCGCGAGGTCGAAGACGGTGCTCTCACGCACGTGGATGCGGACGCCGGGATAGCGCAGCCGGAACTCGCCGAGCTTGGCCGGCAGGTCCACGACGGTGAGCGTCTGGATCGTGCCGATGGACACCTGCCCGCGCGTCAGGCCCGCCACGGCCGCCACTTCGCCCCGCGCCGCAACGATGTCGGCGACGATCCGGTGGGCCAGTGGCAGCAGCGCCCGGCCGGCCTCGGTCAGCGTGACCCGACGGGTGGTCCGGTCGAAGAGTGGCGCACCCAGTTCGCGTTCGAGCTTCCGGATCGACGCGCTCAGCGCCGACTGCACCACGTGCACATCCTGCGCGGCGCCGGTGAAACTGCCGCTGCGCACCACCGCGAGGAAGTGCTCGACCTGCCTCAGCTCCATCCGGCGACCCTAGTGCGCGGCACACCCCTCCCCCGCCGGGGTGACGAATCCGGGAAACACCTCCCGGGGTCGGCGGAACGGAACCCACCGGTCGTCACGCTGGGAAAGGTGCGACCACTCCGTCGGGTGGCGACGCAAGATCAAGATCGCGGAACCGGCCACACCACGTTGACACACGGTTGTTCTTCGCGCAGGTAAAGGTTTTCCGGCCCCGACCGGGCGTACGGATCCGAAGTGCGGCACCACGACCGAGCGGCTGTTAAGGTCCGCCCAACCCGGCCATGATCGCGTTTTTTTCGCGCCGGCCAGGCGATTCCCCACTCCGGACGCATCTGAAGACAAGGCTCGACTTGACCCACCTGAACCACCTCGCCCCGCCGGAGCCGGCGCCGCTCGGCAGCCCCGACTGGCACGTCACCGCGTTCCTCGGGCCGCAGCCCGGAACCGGCGACCACGCACCGCTCGACGCGGTGCGCGACCTCCGCGCGCGCATCCTCTTCGACCACGGGCGGCGGCCGGCGTTCCTGCGCGCCGACGGCACGCCCGTCGACGACCAGGACCTCGACTTCGGCGCGTGGCACTTCATCGCCCGGCGCAGCCCGGCCGGGCCGCCGCTCGGCTACATCCGGCTGTCCACACCGGACACCGGCGCGCTCTTCCAGTCCCGGGCCTACCTCGGTGCCGCGCGGTACGAGGAACTGCTGGCCGCCGAAGGGTTCGCCGAGCCCGAGGTGTTCGAGCACAGCCGGCTCGTGGTCGAGCACCGGGCACGCAAGCTCGGCCTCGGGCAGTACCTGAACGCGCTGGCCATCGCCGCGGCGCACCACCTCGGCGCGCGGGCCATGATCGGCACATCCGGCACGAAGGACGGCCAGGACCGGTTCCACGAGCGGTTCGGCTTCCGGCCCGTGCCCGGCACCCGCCGTTACGTCCCGCAGTACACCGAAGACGTCGTGATCATGCTCCACCGCGTCGCCGACGGCGCCGGCCGGCACCACGACCTCGTCACCCGCCTGCGCGACGAGTTCCCGGTGATCGCGACCGCCGGGATCGGCGCCGATTCCCCCGTGCGGCAAGGATCCCCCACCGCGCCGGTCAGCCTGACCACCGCGGCGGCGCCGGATCACGACGTGTGGCAGCCGGTGCTGTTCACCCCGGCCGAACCGGCCGGCCTCGACGGGCTGAACCGCCTGCTGGCTTCGGACGCCGTCCGCGAAGTCCACGACACACTCGACGACCAGCTCACCGAACTGGTCCGCAGCCGGGAACCCGCGTGCCGGGACACCGCCGAAATCGCGCGCAAGAAGCGGGACCAGCTGGCGGGCCTCGAGCCCTGGGAGTACGGCACCTGGGCCTGGTACCCGTGGTCCGGCCGGCTGGTGCACCTGTTGCCGCGCGAGGAGTTCCGGCTGGTCCGCACCGACCGCAACCGCGGCCGGATCGAACGCCCGGAGCAGCGCCGCCTGTTCGGCAAGCGGATCGGCGTCATCGGCCTGTCGGTCGGCAACAGCGCGGCGCTGACGTTCGCGCTGGAGGGCATCGGCGGCGCGTTCAAGCTCGCCGACTTCGACGAATTCGGCCTGTCGAACCTCAACCGGCTGCGCGCCGGGGTGCACCACCTCGGGGTCAACAAGGCGGTGCTGTCGGCACGGCAGATGTTCGAGGTCGACCCGTACCTCGACATCGAAATCCAGCGCGACGGCCTGACCCCGGACACCATCGAGGAATTCTTCGGCGGCGGGCTCGACCTGCTCGTCGAGGAGTGCGACACCCCGTGGGTGAAGGTCGCGGCCCGCGAGTACGCGCGCGACCTCGGTATTCCGGTGGTGATGGACTGCAACGACCGGGGCATGCTCGACGTCGAGCGGTTCGACCGCGAACCCGACCGGCCGCTGCTGCACGGGCTGCTCGGCGACGTGAAGTCGGTCGACCTGCTCGAGCTCGGCCCGCAGGAGAAGGTCGACCTGGTCCTGGCCATGGTGGACGCCGAGCTGATCAGCCCGGAGCTGGCGGCGTCGTTCGGCGAGCTCGGGCGCACGCTCAGCAGCTGGCCGCAGCTGGCGTCCGGTGTTGCGCTCGGTGGCGCGCTGTGCGGGGAGGCGGCCCGCCGCATCCTGCTCGGCCGGACCTGCGAGTCGGGGCGGTTCTACACCGACCTCGAGCAGCAGCTCCGCCCCTCTCGTGACGTCTACGCCGGCGGTGTCCGGTGAACGGCTTGGAAATCCCGGTCACCATCACCGGGACCGGAGTGCACCTGCCGCCGGACGTCGTCACCAACGCGGAGCTGGCCGAGAAGCTCGACACCTCCGACGAGTGGATCACCAGCCGCACCGGCATCCGGGCCCGGCGCCGGCTCGCGCCCGAGCACGCGACGTCCGACATGTGCGTGCCGGCGGCGCGCGCGGCGCTGGCCACGGCCGGCCTCACCGCCCTCGACGTCGACGCGATCGTCGTCGGGACCTACACCTACGACCAGCCGCTGCCCTCGACCGCGCTGATCGTCAAGGAGCTGCTGCGCGCGGACCGCGCACTCACCTTGGACGTCACGCAGGCGGCGTGCGCCAACGGCGTCCAGGCGCTGTTCCTCGCGGCGCACCTGCTGCAGACGTCGGCGGCTTCGACGGTCCTGGTCGTCGCGGCCGACTGCGCGTCCCGGGTGACCGACCCGGAAGACCGCACGACCCGGGTGTTCTTCGGTGACGCGGCCGGCGCGGCCGTCCTCACCCGCGCCACGACGGCGGGCGCGGGCCTGCTGGGCTGGGACTTCGGCAGCGAGCTGTCCCACGACGTCGAGATCCCGGCCGGCGGCTCACGGCTCCCGCCGGGCGAGCGCACGTTCGCCGAGCGCAGCCACTACCTGAAGATGGACGGCCGCGCGGTCTGGAACACCGCGACCCGCTGCCTGCCGGACAGCATCCTGCGGGCCGCCGACCACGCGGGGGTGCCGATCGACGAGGTCACGCACTTCTTCCTGCACCAGGCGAACCTGAACATCATCACCGCGGCGCTCGACAAACTGGGCATCCCCCGCGACCGCGCGCCGATCACGGTGGACCGCCTGGGCAACACCGGCTCGGCGGGGGTGTTCACGGCGTTGCACGAGCTGTTCGGCCGCGGCGGGGTGCGGCCGGGCGACACCTACGTGATGTCGTCGATCGGGGCGGGCTTCCAGTGGGGCACCTTGTGCTTCCGGCACGCGTGAGGTGAGCCGTCGGGGGGGGCGGGGGCCCCCCCCCCCCCCCCCCCCCCCCGGGGGGGCCGCGTGGGGCGCGGTTTAGAAGCGCCCCGCGCGGGGGGGGGGGTTGCACCCCGGCGCGGGCGGGCCGGGAGGCCGGGCGCCGC
>NZ_JBITCJ010000013.1:109982-158199 GCF_044453095.1 Amycolatopsis sp. NPDC051758
GTCGGGGGGGGGGGGGGGGGGGGGGTGGGGGGGGGCCGGGGGGGGGCGGGGGGGGGGGGGGGGCGCGGCGGGCCGCCCCCCCCCCCCCCCCCCCCCCCCCCCCACGGCCCTGGTAGAAACGGTTCGTCCGCTTTTCGCTCGAGGCCGTGCCGGGGGTGTGATGACCGCCGGGCCGGTCGAGGCGCAGTTCCGGGCCGCCGTCACGCGGTTCGCCGGGCCGGCGCGGGCCGTGGCCACCTCGATCGTCGGGATCTTCGGGGTGGTCGCCACGCCCGCGGGCGCGCTGCCGCTGGCTTTCGGGCTGCTCGCGCTCACCCTCGTCGCGAGTGCGGCCGACGTCTTCGCGAAGCGCTCCTTCGTCCTGTCGGTCCTCCGGGCCGGGGCGGTGTGCGTGTGCCAGCCGTGGATCACGTCGGTGCCCGGGGAGGCGAGCCTGTGGGCGCTCAACGTCCTCACGATCACCGCGATCACCTGGCAGTGGGAACATCCGCCGCGGGTGACCGGGCCGGCGCTGGCCGTGCTGCTGGCGGCCGGGATCGCCGCCGGGCCCGGGGAATGGCTGCCGGTCGTGCTGCGGGTGGTCGTGGAGACCGTGCTCGCGCGGCTGGCGTTCGTGCTGCTGATCCGGTCGACCGCGCGGACGGACGCGGTGCGCGCCGAACAGGCGGCCCTCGAGCAGGCCGAGGCCCTGGACCGGGACCGGCGCCGCCGGGAGCGCGAATACCTGGCGTTGCTGCACGACACGGCGTCGTCGACGTTCCTGGCGATCGCGTCCGGCACGGCGACCGACCCCGGCGCGGTGGCCGGCTACGCGGCCCGCGACCTGGCGATCCTCACCGGCGACACGCCGGTCGACCTCGAAGCGGGCCTGCGCGAGGTGCTGGCCAGGCGTGCGCTGCCGGTTTCGGCGGTGTGGGAGCCGGTGCCGCAGGTCCCGGCCTCGGCGGCGCTGGCCCTGGTGCGCGCGGCCGAGGAGGCGCTGCGCAACGCGGAACGCCACTCCGGCGCGGACACCGTTTCGGTGCGCCTGGGTGCGGCTCCGGGCGGAGTGGTGGTGACGGTCTCCGATGACGGCGCGGGCTTCGACCCGGCCCGGGTTCCGCCGGCCCGCCGGGGTGTCCGCGGTTCGGTGGTGGAGCGCATGAGCGCCGCCGGGGGCACGGCGGAGATCAGCTCGGCACCCGGTGCCGGGACGACCGTGACGCTGAGGTGGTCGCGTGACTGACTTCGCGGCAGCCGTCATGCCGATCCTCGCCGCCGGGGCCGTCCGATTCGGACTGGGTTACGCCTGCCCTGCTCCGCCGCGACTCGCTCACTGCTCCCCGCGACCGCCGCACCAAGGCGACCCCAGGACCGCGCCACCCGGGCGGACCCATGACTGAACCCGCCACCGCCGCACCGAGCAGCCCCCGGACCGACCCCGCGGTCCGGCTCGCCGCGGCCATCCGGATCGTGCTGGTCGGGGTCACCGTGACCATCCAGTTCGGACTCAGCCTCGTTCCCCTGCTGCAACACCACTCCGCCTACCGGCCACCACTCGCCGCCGATCTCGCCTTCGCCACCTTTGCCACCGTCACCGGGATCTGCGCGATCTGGCTGTTGCGCCGCAAGCCGCTGCCCACCGCCGTCGCCGCGGGTGGGACCCTGGTGGTGCTCGCCGCCTCCGTTGCCGCGACCGCCGCCCTCCCGCCCGACACCTTCTTCCGTGAAGCGCACTGGTCGTTCGGTCTCGCCGGGTGGCCCCTGCTGGTGCTGCTCGCCGACCGGACGCCGGCCCTGGTCACCGCGCTCGCCGCGCACACCGCCGCCACCGTCACCCAGTTCCTGCTCGACGGCACCCCGACCCGCACCGAGCTCGGCGACGCCGCGATCGTGCTGTTCGGCGTCACCACCTTCCAGCTCGTCATCGCCGGGCTGATCCGGCTGCTCGACCGGCGCGCGGGTGAGGCCGCCGTGGCCGCCGCCGAACGGGAGCGCCTGGCCACGCGCGCCGCCCTCGCCGCGCAAGCGGAGCACGACCTGCGGACCGGGTTCGCCGAACAGCTCGGCGCCACCCTGCCGTTGCTGGCCGGCCTCGCCGACGGCACCGTCGACCCCCGTTCCGCCGAAGCACGCGCCCGCTGTGCCCTCGCCGCCGCGCAGCTGCGGCGGCTGTTCGCGGAGCACGACGACGTGCCCGACCCGCTGGTGCACGAGGTCGGCGCCTGCCTCGACGTGGCCGAGCGGCGCGGGGTCACCGTGGCGCTCGCCGTGAGCGGCGACCCCGTCGACGTCCCGCCGCCGGCCCGCCGCGAGCTGACCGGGCCGGTGCTCACCGCGCTGACCGCCGCCCGCACCCGGGCTCGGGTGAGCGTGCTGCGCACCCCCGGCCTGGTCCGGGTGGCCGTCGTCGCGGACACTGCGGGCGGCGTCCCGGACTTCGCGGGATCCGCGGCGGTTCCCGTCACGTCCCAGTCCCGGGACGGACAGCTCTGGATGGAGGCGCGGTGGCGACCCGAGTGACGGCGGTGGTCGTCGACGACCACCCGGCGGTGCGGGCCGGCGTGGCGTACTGGCTGGCGGCCGGCGCGCCCCCGATCGACGTCGTCGCCGAGGGCGAGGACGTCAAAGCCGCCTGGATCGGCGCGGGCGCCACGGCCGACGTCGTGATCTTCGACCTGCACCTGGGCGGGCCCGCGCCGGCGTTCGGCGACCTACGGCGGCTCGCCGAGGCCGGGCGCCGGGTGGTCGTCTACTCGATGCGCGCCGACGACGACGTCGCCCTGCAGTGCCTCGAGCTCGGCGCGCTGAGCTACCTGACGAAGGCCGAAGGGGGCGAGCACCTCGTCGAGGCGACGCGGGCCGCCGCCGACGACCGGCCCTACACCCCGCCGTCGCTGGCCGGCGCGCTCGCCGGGGACCGGTCGGAGACCCGGCCCGCGCTGTCGGCGCGGGAGGCCGAGGTGCTCGTCGAGTGGTTCCAGTCGGAGTCGAAGGAGTTCGTCGCCCACCGGCTGGGGATCTCCGCGAGCACGGTGAACTCCCACCTCGAGCGCATCCGCGTCAAGTACGCGCGCATCGGCCGCGAAGCGCCGACGAAGGCCGCGCTCGTCGCGCGTGCCATCCAGGACGGCCTGATCGGCGTGGACGACTTGTGATCTCCGTGTGGTGCGAACGGCCCACACCGGTGCCCCGCCGAACGGGTTAGCTTCCGGCGAAGGTGCCGCGCGCGCGGGCGCCCGCGAACACCCTGGGGGTGTGGTCGCGGGGCCGCGGCGCGGTCGTCTCCCCCGCCGGAACTCCTCCGGCGGGCAGCACGAGGAGATCCATGAAGCACGTCCGCACCACCCTGCTCGCCGCCGGCGCCGCCACTTTCCTGCTTTCCGCGTGCGGCAGCGCCGAACCCGGCCAGTCGGTGCCCGCTCCGCCGTCGAGCTCGGCGGCCGCCCCGGCCGAGCCGAGCGCCACCGAGTCCTCGACCGGCGCCGCGCCCGCCGGTGACGTCACCAAGCCCGGCACCGAGCTGAAGCTCGGCGAGCGCGCGGTGGTCCCGTTCAAGTACGGCACGACGAAGAGCGGCACGATCGCGATCACCGTGACCGCGATCGAGAAGGGGGCCAACGCCGATCTCGCGAAGTACGGCGACAAGGCGAAGGGCATCACGCCCTACTACCTGCGCGCGACGATCGAAAACGTCGACGGCGCCGACCTGTCGTACTCGTCGGTGTCGCTGCGGGCCCTCGGCGAGGACGGCCGCTCGACCGGCGTGATCATCACCGGCAGCACCGACCAGTGCAAGTCCGGCACCTCCGGCAAGGACTTCTCCACGCCGGGCGCGAAGTTCGAAAGCTGCACGCTGCAGGGCGCGCGCGAAGGGTCCGCGGTCACGGCCGCGACCTTCGACAAGGGTGACGGTTACGACAAGTCGCCGTTGGTGTGGAAGGGCTGACACAGCGTCACTGCGCGGCGCGCGGCACCGATCTGTAGTGACATGGCAGGGTGACGACATTCCACTCCTTCCTGGACAAGGTGGACGAGCGGCTGGGCGATCGGCTCGAGCACGTCCTGTGCGCCCACCACCGGCGGCGACTGCGCAAGCTCGGCTGGGGTGACGTGCTCGAGCCGCGCGGACCGGAGGACCGGTTCGGCGGCCGTGCCCCGGTCCGCGACGGCAACCGCGTCGAAGTGCTGATCGACGGCGAAGAAGCGCTGCCGGTGATCGAGAACGCCATCCGCGGCGCGAAGTCCCACGTGCACATCGCCAACTGGCACGCGAGCGCGGACTTCCGGCTCACGCGTGAGCCCGGCGCGCCGACGTTGCGGGAGCTGCTGGCCGAGACCGCCGGGCGCGGGGTCGACGTGCGGATGCTGGTGTGGGCGGGGCCGCCGGTCCCGGCGTTCAAGCCGACGCGCGGCCTCGCTCAAGAAGAGCGGCGGAAGTTCACCGAGGGCACGACCGTGCGCTGCGTCCTCGACTCCCGTGAGCGGACCATGCACTGCCACCACGAAAAGCTCGTGGTGGTCGACGACGAGGTCGCGTTCGTCGGCGGGGTGGACTTCACCGCGCTCGAGGGCGACCGGCACGACAGCCCGGACCACCCGCCGCGCACGATCGGCTGGCACGACCTCGTGACCCGGCTCCACGGACCGGTGGTCGCCGACGTCGCGGAACACCTCCGGCGGCGGTGGATCGAGGTGGCGGGTGAGGACCTGCCGGAGCCGAAGGTGCCCGCGCCGGCCGGCAGCACCCGCGTCCAGCTGCTGCGGACCGTGCCGAACAGCACGTACGACTTCCTGCCGAAGGGCGAGTTCACCATCCTCGACGGCTACCTGCGCGCGTTGCGGTCGGCGCGGCGGCTGGTCTACCTGGAGAACCAGTTCCTGTGGTCACCGGAGATCGCCGAGGTGCTGATCGACAAGCTGAAGAACCCGCCGGACGACCGCTTCCGCGTGGTGCTCCTGCTGCCGCGCAAGCCGAGCAACGGCGCCGACACGACCCGCGGCCAGCTCGGCCGGCTGCTCGACGCCGACGACGGCAACCAGCGCCTGCTCGCCACGACGATCAGCGCGCACGACGGGGAATCCGCGTCACCCGTGTACGTCCACGCGAAGCTCGGCATCGTGGACGACGAATGGCTGACCATCGGGTCGGCGAACCTCAACGAGCATTCGCTGTTCAACGACACGGAAGTCAACATCGCGACCGACGATCCCGAGCTGGCCCGTTCCACCAGGCTGCGCCTGTGGGCCGAGCACCTGGGCCGCGACGTCTCGGAGGTGGACGGCGACCCGGCCGACGTCGTTGATCAGCTGTGGCGGCCGCTGGCCGAGGAGCAGGCGGAGCGGGAGCAGCGAGGCGAGCACCGCACGCACCGCCTGGTGCTGTTGCCCGGCGTGTCCCGCCGAGCCGGACGGCTGCAAGGCCCGCTTCGGGGTCTCCTGGTGGACGGCTGACGCCGTAGCGTCAGTTCGCCGGCGTGGCGGCGCGGTGCCGGTACGGGACGAACGCCGCGGCCGATGATCACGCTCACAGCCTGTTTGTGCTGGTCTACACTGCGGACATCCGACCGGGAGGGAGGCCGGTGATGGAAACCGCGGAACCGCGCGCCCGCCGTCGTGACGCGGCCGCGACCCGGGAAGCGCTGCTGGCCGCGGCCCGGACGCTGCTGGCCGAGCACGGCGTCGAAGGAACCAGCACCCGCGACGTCGCGGCGGCGGCCGGGGTGAACCAGGCGCTGGTCTACCGCTACTTCGGGTCGAAGGAGAAGCTGTTCGCGGAGGCGGCGGGCCGTGGCCTCGAGGCGGCGGACTCGATGACGGTGGAGACACCGCTGGCGAACCTCCCCCGGGCGTTGCTGGACCGCGCGCTGGACGTCGGCGCGGACCACCCGAGCCACCTGTCCGGCCTGGTGACGGCGGCAAACGACGACATGATCCGGGCGGTCGTCCGCGAGCGCATCGAGCGCGCGTTCGACGAGCAGCTGGCACCGCGCCTGACGGGCGCGGACCGCGAGCTGCGAGCGGAGCTCCTGGCGGCGGTGATCACCGGAATCGCCGTGCTG
This sequence comes from Amycolatopsis sp. NPDC051758, assembly GCF_044453095.1. Lineage (NCBI taxonomy): Bacteria > Bacillati > Actinomycetota > Actinomycetes > Pseudonocardiales > Pseudonocardiaceae > Amycolatopsis > Amycolatopsis sp. NPDC051758. The sequence continues at coordinate 116,024 of NZ_JBITCJ010000013.1, forward strand.
CGCGGGAAAGTCGGCACGCGGGCCCTGACCGCGGCGGACCGCGACACGATCGGCGAGTACGTCGACCGCATCGCCGCGGTCCTGCTCACCGGCCGATGACATCCATCCGCACGTCGGTCGACGCTGGAGCGCGTGAGTCCACAGTAGACCGATGAGCGCCAGGACAACGCGGATCAGCAGACCGGACCTTCGGCGGCGGACGGCACTGTCGGTTAACACCCGCATGTCTGTATACAGCGGGCGGAAAGATCAGCTAACTTCCGCGCGTGAAGTTCACGACTGCGCTGCTCACGATGGTGCTCACCGCCGGCGTCCTGGTCCCTCTCGCCCCGGCCGCCGCCCGGGCCGCGGCGGACCCGGCGCCCTGGGCCGGGCCGCTCAGCACGCGTGGCCGGTACATCGTCGACGCGAACGGTGACCGGTTCAAGCTGAAGGCCGCCAACTGGCACGGTGCGAGCGGGACGTGGACCGGCTCGGGTGACTTCGGCGACCCGGCCAATCACCACGCCGGCGAAATCGCCTACCAGACCCCGCTGGGGCTGGACCGCGTGCCGGTCCACACCGTCATCGACGGGCTCGCGCAGCTGGGCCTCAACAGCGTGCGGCTGCAGTTCTCCAACGCGATGATCCACGACCCGGCGCCGGTGCCCGACCTGCCGGCCAACCCGGACCTGCACGGCATGACGCCGTTGCAGGTCTACGACCGTGTGGTCGCCCGGCTGACCGCGCGCGGGTTCGCCGTGATCCTCAACAACCACACCACGACTTCGCGCTGGTGCTGCGGGCTCGACGGCAACGAGCGCTGGAACACCGCGCAGAGCGAGCAGCAGTGGCAGGACGACTGGCTGTTCATGGCCCGCCGTTACGCCGCGAACAAGCGCGTGGTCGGCGCGGACCTGTACAACGAGGTGCGCCGCAACACCTTCGACGACCCGAACTGGGGCTGGGGCAATGACAAGGACTGGCAGCGCGCGAGCCAGCAGGTGGCCGACCGCATCCTCGCCGAGGCCAACCGGGACCTGCTGATCATCGTCGAGGGCATCAACTGGACCGGCCTGCCCATCGACGGCTTCGCGCACGGCCGGCCCACGCTCGAACCGGCCCGCACGCTGTCGCACACGCTCGTCGAGTCCGGGAAGCTGGTTTACGCCGCGCACTTCTACGGCTACACCGGCCCGAACCACTCCGGCGCGACCGGCATCGGCGAGACCCACGACCCGCGTTACCGCGACCTCTCCCCGCAGGAGCTGCGCGACACCCTGTACCGGCAGGCGTTCTTCGTCGAGCAGGACACCGGCAAGCACTACACCGCGCCGCTGTGGATCAGCGAGTTCGGCGAGGGCCGCAACACCACCGACCCGGCGTCGCGCGCGTTCTTCGAGAATTTCGTGAACCACCTCGCCGAGACCGACACCGACTTCGCCTACTGGCCCGCGGTCGGCTTCCAGACCGGCGGCACGGGTGACGGCTGGTCGCTGCTCGCCTACGACAGCGCGGGCCGCCGCATCGACGTCCTGGACGGCACGGACTGGCGCGGCCCCGCCTGGCAGCGGCTGATCGGCGCCCCGTCCCGCACCGGGCAGATCCCGGCGGCCGACCACTGGTCCATGCTCAACCTCGACTACGCCGACTTCCCGGCGTCACGCACGGTCCGCGCGAAGCCGGACTGGGATCCGGGCGCGCGCAAGGGCGCCTGCCCCGACGGCCAGCGGCTCGCCGGTCTCGCGCACACCGGTGGCCGTGGCCTGTGCACCGGCACGCTCCCGGTTCCCGCCGAGTACACCGTCGTCCGTGACGAGTCGCATGTGGACACCGACTGGGCGTCCGGCTACACGAAGGTGCAGTGCCCGGCCGATTTCGCCGTGGTCGGTTACAGCGTCAAGGGTGCGGCGTTCTCCGCCGTGCTGTGCGGGAAGTCCGCCACCCCGTTGGGCCGGAACGGTCGCACGGTCTGGTTCGACCGCGGTGACAACCGGCCGGCCGGCGATCCCGGCGGCGACTTCGCCTCGGGCAACTACAAGGGACAGTGCGCGCCGAACGAGTACGTCGCCGGTGTCGCCTACACCGGCCGGATCGGCTCGAGCCGGACCCCGGACGCGGTGCTCTGCCGCTCCTGAGCCACCTCCTTGCTCAGCGCGAGAGCACGCTCGGCCAAGGGAGACAGCGTCCGGTTCGCCGGCCACGCCAGCCAGATCTCCCGCGGCGCCAGCGCGGGCTCGAGCGGGTGCGTGGCCAGGCCGTCGTCGTCCGGCCGGACGTCCAGCGCCAGCAGCGGCATGACCGCCACCCCGAGGCCCGCGCGCACCATCGCCGGCACACCCTGGTTGTCCGCCGTGCGGAACACGATCAGTGGCGCGACCCCGGACTCGGCGTACACCCGCTCCACCCGCGCCTGGTCGCAGATCGGCGGCTGGGCGACCATCGCCACCCCGTGCAGCGCGGTGAGCGGCACCGGGCCCGGCGGGAACGTCCCGCGGCGGGCGACCACGACGTACGGGTCGTCCAGCACCCGGATCTGCTCCACCTCGCCGCCGACCCTGCCGTCGAAGAACAGCAGGTCCAGCTCCCCGATCCGCGGCTCGTCCGCCTCCTCCTCGAACAGCCGGACGTCGGCCGCCGGGTGCTCGTCGCGCAGCCGCCGGACCACCGCGGGCAGCAGCACGTTCGTGACGCTCTGGAACGTGCCGATGTCCACCCGGCCGTCGCCGGCCTTGAACCGCTCGACCGCGTCTTCGGTGGCCGCGGCGCGCGCGACCAGCTCCCGCCCGTGCGCCAGCACCACCCCGCCGAGCGGGGTCAGGCGCACCGCCTTCGGCCCGCCCGGCCGGTCGAACACCGCGCCGCCCACGGACTTCTCCAGCGCGGCGATCTGCTGGCTGACGGCGGACTGCGTGTACCCGAGGCGCTCGGCGGCCCGGCCGAAGGTGCCTTCGGTCGCTACGGCGTCGAGGGTGACCAGGTGACGGAGATCCAACATCAGCTCAGCTTATCGAATCAGGCAGATTTCATCGCTTTTCTCGATCACCCGGACCACCTAGCGTTCTCTTCATGACCGCACAGCACGCACTCTGGCTCCCGTTGTTCGACGCCCTGGCCGACCCGGCGCTGATCGCCCGCCTCGCCGCCGAAGCGGAGGAAGCGGGCTGGGACGGCTTGTTCGTCTGGGACCACGTCCGCTGGCGCGAGCCGGTGGCCGCCGTCGCCGACCCCTGGATCACCCTGGCCGCCGTCGCCACCGCCACCTCGAAGCTGCGCTTCGGCCCGATGGTCAGCGCGATCACCCGCCGTCGCCCGGTCAAGCTCGCCCGCGAGACCGCCACCCTCGACCGCCTCGGCGACGGCCGCCTCGTCCTCGGTGTCGGCCTCGGCAGCGATCGGTTCGGCGAGGAGTTCTCGCGCACCGGTGAGGAGTGCGACGACCGGGTGCGCGGCCACATGCTGGACGAGGCCCTCGACGTCCTGACCGCGGCCTGGTCCGGCGAGGTCGTGCAGCACCGCGGAGAGCACTACACCGTGGACGGGATCCGGTTCCTGCCCACCCCGGCGAAGCGGATCCCGGTGTGGGCGGCCGGTTTCCCCGGCAAGCTCCGGCCGATGCGCCGGGCCGCGCGGCTCGACGGCTTCTTCCCGGTCAACCTCACCTCACCCGACCAGTTCGCCGAAGTGGTCGCCCAGGTCGACGCGCTGCGCACCACGACCGGGCCGTTCGACCACGTCGCCGAAATCGCCCTCGGCGACGACGGTTCGGCGTACGCGCGGGCGGGCGCGACCTGGCTGCTGACCAACTTCGACCCCGAGTCGCTGTCCGTCGACCACGTGCGCGGGGTGCTGCGGGACGGCCCGGCCCGAGCTACCGGATCCGCAGCTTCCGCATGAGCTTCAGCCCGGAAAGCATGCCCTCGACGTACTTCTCGTAACTCTGCCCGGCCCGCGGTCCCATGACCTGCTTCTTGAGCACGGCCCGGTTCTGCACGTCGGTGTACTTGAGCAGGCCCTGGTCGCCGTGGCGGGCGCCGACCCCGGAGCTCTTCACCCCGCCGGACGGTGTTCCCTTGGCGGCGTAGGCGGTGGCGAGGATGTCGTTGATGTTGACGTTGCCGGACTCGATGCGTGCGGCCACGGCGGACGCCGCGCCGAGGTCGGTGCCCCAGACCGAGGCGTTGAGGCCGTAGTCGGTGTCGTTGGCGAGCGCGACGGCTTCGTCGACGGTGCCGTACTCGTGCAGCGCCACCACGGGACCGAAGGTTTCGGTGACCCCGCAGTCCATCTCCTTCGTGACACCTTCGAGGATCGTCGGCTCGAAGAACGCCGGGCCGAGGTCGGGCCGGGGCTTGCCGCCGCAGAGCACGGTGGCGCCCTTGGCCACGGCGTCGTCGACGTGCGCCTTGACCCGGCGCATGTGGTCGACGGAGACGAGCGAGCCCATCTCGGGCCCGAAGTCGTAGGCGGCGCGGACGTCGAGCGCGTTCGCCTTGGCCACGAACGCGTTCTTGAACTCTTCGTACCGCGCCTCGGGCAGGTAGATCCGCTCGATGTGCATGCAGATCTGGCCGGTGTTGCCGAACGCGCCGAAGACCGCACCCTGCGCGGCCGCCTCGAAGTCGGCGTCCTCGAGCACGATCATCGGGTTCTTGCCGCCGAGCTCCAGGCAGCAGCCGATGAGGTTCCGGCCGGCGCGCTCGCCGATCACCCGGCCGGTGGCGGTGGAGCCGGTGAACATCACGTAGTCGGCGTGGTCGATGAGCGTCGGCCCGACGTCCGGGCCTTCGCCGCAGACCACCTGGAACAGGCCTTCGGGCAGGCCGGCCTCCTCCAGCAGCTGGATGCCGTAGAGCGGCGAGAGTGCCGTCTTGTTGTCAGGCTTCAGCACCACCGCGTTGCCGGCCATCAGCGCCGGGATCGCGTCGGAAATGCCGGTGGCGAACGGGAAGTTCCACGGCGCGATGATGCCGACGACCCCCTTGGGCTGCCGGACCTCGGTCGACGTCGTCAGCAGCGGCACCGGCCCGCCGCGCTTCGTCGGCGCGAGCAGCTTCGCGGCCCGCTTCAGGTAGTGGCTCATCACCATCGCCGGATCGCAGGTCTCTTCGATCGCCATCCGCCGGTTCTTGCCGCTCTCGACCTGGATCAGGTCGGCCACGGCCGGTGCGTTGCCGACGAAGAGCGTGTGCGCCCGCTTGAACACCGCCAGCCGCTGCTTGAGCGGCGTAGCGGCCCACTTCCGCTGCGCCGCGCGCGCGACGGCGAACGCCTGCTCGATGTCGGCCGGCGCCGACTGCGGCAGCTCGACGAGCGTCTCACCGGTGTAGACCTCGGTCAGCGGCCAGGGCGCACCGGACGAGCCCGGCACCCGGGCGACGAGCCGCCGCAGGACCGCGTCGGTCACCGACGCCGGGCGGGTGAGCTGGAGCGGGGTGAGGGTCATGGCCGGCTTCCCGTCAGTGGTCCGCGAGGACGAGGTGCGCGCCCATCTCGCCGATCATGATGCTGGGCGCGTTGGTGTTGCCGCCGGTGATCGACGGCATGATCGAGGCGTCGCAGACCCGCAGCCCGTCGATGCCGCGGACCTTGAGGTCGGGGCCGACGACCGCGAGCTCGTCCACACCCATCCGGCAGGTGCCGACCCCGTGGTAGACCGACGTCGCGCGGTTGAGGATCGCGTCGCGCAGCTCCTGGCCCTTCAGCCGCGTGCCCGGGTGGATCTCTTCCTTGACCGCGCCGTTGAACGCCTTCGACGCGAAGATCTCACGCACCAGCTCCGAGCCCTCGGCGAGCACCTCGAGGTCGGCCGGGTCGGCCAGGTACTGGAAGTCGATGAGCGGCGCCGCCTTCGGATCCGCCGAGGAGAGCCGGAGCGTGCCGCGGCTCTTCGGGTAGATCAGCGTCGACAGCACGGTGAGCGCGGTGCGCTTGTCGACGTCGTGCCGGATCGGCGCGTCTTGGTTGGGCGACACGTACGCCCACGGCAGGAGGTGCAGCTGGAGGTCCGGGACCGCCTCGGCCTGCGACGTCTTCAGGAACGCAACCGCTTCGAAGACCGAGTTCGCCAGGAACGTGGTGCCGGGCCGCATCAGCTCCCGGGCCAGCCCGCGCGCGAAGTAGGACGGCGTGCCCGAGTTCCGGCTCGACGACACGTGGAAGGTCAGCGCGTGGAACATGTGGTCGTGCAGGTTGTCCCCGACCGGCAGGTCCGCGAGCACGGTGATGCCGTGGTCTTTGAGGTGCTCGGCGTGGCCGATCCCGGAGAGCATGAGCAGCTGCGCGGAGCCGACGAACCCGGCGGAGAGGATGACTTCCTTGCCGGCGCGGACGGTGCGCCGCGTGCCGCCGGCGTCGACGACCTCGACCCCGGTCGCCCGGCCGTTCTCGACGACCACCTTCGTCACCAGCACCCCGGACTGCAGCTCGAGCGTCGCGGGCGCGAGGTGGTGGAGGTAACCGCGCGAGGCGCTGTAGCGCAGGCCGTCGGCGGCGTTCTGCTGCATCCGGCTGACGCCCTCTTGCGACTCGGCGTTGTAGTCGTCGAGGATCTTGCAGCCGGCGGCGTCGGCGGTGGCCTGGATGAACTGCAGGGTGCCCTCTTCCGGGCGCTTGTTGCGAGTGACCCGGATCGGCCCGCCCGCGCCCCGGAAGGTGTTCTCCCCGTCTTCGAAGTCCTCCATGCGCTTGTACGCGGCGTTCACGCTGTCGGCGTCCCAGCCGGTGTTGCCCTCGGCGGCCCAGGAGTCGAAGTTGGCACGGTTGCCGCGGACGTAGACCATGCCGTTGATGGAGCTGGAGCCGCCGACCACCTTGCCCCGCGGCACCGGCATCCGGCGATCTAGAACGTGTTTCTGCGGCACCGAGTAGTAGCCCCAGTCAAAGGGCTTCTTGAGCTGCGGCACGGCGTGCATCGGACCGACCAGCCCGGGCTTCTTGATCATCATCTTCTCATCGGACTTGCCGGCCTCGAGCACGATCACGCTGGCCCCCGCCGCAGCCAGCCGACCGGCAACCGCAGCACCCGAACTACCCGACCCGACGACCACGTAGTCGGCTTCATCGCCGCGCGGCGCCCTTTTCGCCATGTCCGCTCCTCGGTCGGCCCACGCCGGAAACTGTAACCTGTTCTAGTTCGGTCAACCGTATAGCGTCCGTGCCTGGTTTCGCAATGGTGTGGCCGGCGTGGGTGTGCGCTGGTTCGGCTCGAGCCGGATGGTGAGCGGTTCACGGCCGGTGCGGTGGGGAGCGCGACCCGGCGGCTGGCGGTTCTCGGCTCAGTCCAGCTGAACAAGGCGGAGACCGGGTGCCGCACGCTGACCCGGATCGGGATGAGCTGGATCGGGATCGGCCGGCGGGTCGCGGACGGTCGCGAACTCGTCGCCGGGCACTGTGGGTGCGGCGGGCCCGTGCGAGCGCGGACGTGGGGGCGGTACGAGCTGGACAGCATCGCAGCGAGACCGCCGGACCAGAGCAGCCGCGGCGCCAGCTCGAGCCGAACGACAGGCGGGTGATCGCGCCGGCCAGGGCTAGCGCGGGCCGGACGAGTCAAACGGTAACTGAGCGAGCGCGGCGGACTCGCGCGAGCGCGGGCCGGGTGCGCACTGGACAGTAGGTGCTCGTGGCCGATCGGGCCCATGATTCGACCCGGCTTGCTGGGGGCATGGGTGTGGGCCCGTAGCCGGTTGGCTGCGGGCCTTTCCCATCTTTGGTTGATTGGTTGATCAGGCCGCGAACGGCAACGGTTGATGCAGGTTGTTACGCCGAGGTTTTCGACGTTTGTCCAGGAAAACCGGCGGAAGGAACTCCGGCAACCCGTCAGGAGCGATGCGGACTTCCCAACCTGACCGGTGCAACAGCCGATGATGGTGGCCGCACATCAACACCAGGTTCCCGAGTTCGGTCGGGCCACCGTCGGCCCAGTGGCGCACGTGGTGACCCTGACAGTGCCGGGGCGGGCGATGACAGCCGGGGAAGGCGCAACCACGGTCACGCAGAAACAAGGCCCGGCGCATGCTCGAGGTGATCAAGCGGCAGCGACGGCCCAGGTCCAGCGGTTCGCTCTTCGTACCGAGGACCGCGGGGATGAGCGTGGCGTCGCAGGCGTGGAGGCGGGCTTCGGCCGCGCTCATCAGGCCGGTGTCGCCGAGGATCGCGGAGCCGAGGCCGGACTGCAGGTCACGCAGCGACACCGCGACCATCACGTGGGCGCGTTCACCGGCCTGGGTGGGTACCTCGGGTGCGTTGAGGGCCAGGTCGAGCACGTCGGAGAAGGCATCGCCGTAGCGTTCCTGCGGGGAGCGGAAGTCGGGGCCCTCGTCGCCGGTGCGGCGTTCGGCGAGAGCGTCGAGCAGGGCGCTGGCCCGGGTGCCGGTCTCGTCGTCGAACCGGCCATGCAATTCCCAAGTGCCGGATCTCTTGCGACGCAGCGAGAGTTCGCGGCTGGGCGTGGTCGGTTCGGTGCTGTCGGGTTCGGAACCGTCGGGGTCGAGGTGAGCCAGAATCCGAGTGCCGAGAGCCGCGACCTGCTTGTGGCCGGCATCGGCGGCGAAGTCGAGCAGGTGCTGCTCAGCCTCCTCCCGCTCTCCAGGCGGAACCTGGGTGAGCACACCAACGATGGTGTCGATCATCGGGTTGCTCAACCGCCCGTTCTGGGCAGCGACCCCGGTCGCGGGCGCGAGCGCGGCAACCGGGCTGCCGTCAAGGGCACGGCCCGGACGCAAAGCCCGGGCCCGCTTCATGACCGTCTCAGCAGCAGACTTCGGAATGTCGGCGAGATGTTCGAGCAGCCGCGCAACAGAGCGGTAGCCGAACAATTCCATGACACCCCGCCCCTCAATTTCCACAAGAAGGGCACCAAGCTCAGCTTCAGCAGACCGCATAGACGCAAGCAGCACACCAACACGGTCGGCGAGTGCCACCGCATCAGCCTGCCAAACCGCGTTGTCGGTCATAACTGAATACTACCGAGATTCGAACACCCGTTCATCACACGATCGGGGCAACTATTCATGTCATTTCGAGGTTTGTTGGCAGCCAAGGGTTTGCGGGCGGTGGAGATGTAGCCGCGGACGCGCAACCACGCGTAGGCGCCGTGCACTCCGGGCGCGCCGGGTTGCTTGCCCGGTTTGCGTCCGGACTTGCCACGCAGCGACTTGGGGCCGTCGCTTGAGCGCAGCAACTTCGGCCCGCAACGCAGTGATCTCCTCCCGCGCACGAGCGAGCTCCACAGCCGACACCGCGAACAAAAGAGGAAACGAAAACGAGCCCGGGCGGGACCACACAGCCCCGCCCGGGCCCGCTCAGCTTCGGGCGTTCGGATCGACTACGTCGCCGGCCAGGCCGGTTGCGGCGTCGCCGAGTGGGCCGGTGGAGTCGAGGATCTCCTGCCCCTGCGTGGTGGCCGTCTCGACGGCGGCCTGCCCGGACTCGGTCACCTGGGTGGCGGACTCCGTGACCTGGTCGGCCGTTTCGCCGATCGGCAGGTCGACGCCGGTCAGCTCGCTGACCTTCTCCCCCGCTCCGCCCAGCAGTTCAGTGGCCTTCTCCTTGATCATGTCGAACAGGCTCATAAAACCACCATACCGGACAAAACGCCACACTCAGCCGACGGTGAAGCTCGACATCAGCGTCGCCGCCGAGCTGTTGCCGACGTAGACCTCGATCTTTCCCGGCTCGACGCGGAACTTGGCGCCGTTGTCGTAGAAGCCGACGTCGTCGGGTGTGAGGGTGAACGAGACCGTCTTCGACGCGCCCGCGTCCAGCGTTACCCGCTGGAAGCCGCACAGCCGCCGGACCGGCTGGACGATCGAGGCGACCGGGTCGCGCAGATACAGCTGGACGACCTCGTCACCCGCGCGGCCGCCGGTGTTGGTCACCTGCACACTCACGTCGACGCGGCCGCCGCGCACCGGCATCCGGGTGCTGGACAGGCGCAGGCCGTCGATGCGGAACGTCGTGTACGACAGGCCGTGGCCGAACTCGTAGAGCGGGCCGGATTCCAGGTCGAGGTACTTGGACGTGTACTTGTTGGCCGGGTCGGCCGGGCGGCCGGTGTTCTCGTGGTTGTAGTAGATCGGGACCTGCCCGACCGCGCGCGGGAAGCTCACCGGCAGCTTGCCGCCCGGGTTCACCGTGCCGAAGAGGACGTCGGCGACCGCGTGCCCGCCCTGCACGCCCGGCGCCCACGCCTCGAGGATCGCCGGGGCGTTGTCGTGCAGGTACGGGATCGTCAGCGGCCGGCCGTTGACCAGGACCACCACGAACGGCTTGCCGGTCGCCTTGATCGCGGCCACCAGCTGCTGCTGCACGCCGGGGAGGTCGATGTTGCTGCGCGCCGCCGCCTCGCCGCTCATCGCGGCGGTCTCGCCGACCACCACGACGGTCACGTCGGCCGCACGAGCCGCCTGCTGCGCGGCGGCGAACCCGCTGGTGTCGGCGCCGTCGACGGTGCAGCCGGCGGTGTAGGTCACCGTGGCTCCGGGCGCCGCGGCCTTGATCCCGTCGACCACGGTCACCGACGGGGTGGTGCCCGCGCCGGTGCCCAGGCCCGACCAGGTGCCGTTGAGGTCGTAGGTCGCGGTGCCGAGCGGGCCGACGACGGCCACCGAGCGCACGGTCTTCGCCAGCGGCAGCACCGGTCCGTCGTTCTTCAGCAGCACCATGCACCGCCCGGCGGCCTGGCGCGACGCCGCGAGCGCGGCCGGGGAAGGCGCTTTCACCTCGCCGGCTTCGTCGACGTACGGGCGCTCGAACAGGCCCAGCTTCACCTTCACCAGCAGGATCCGGCGGACGGCGTCGTCGATCTGGCCGCGGGTGATCCGGCGCGTGTCCAGCAGCCGCTGGCCGAACCGCACGTAGTTGGTGCTGACCATCTCCATGTCGACGCCCGCCGGGAGCGCGGCCGCCGCCGCGTCCGCGCCGTCGCCGGCGAGGCCGTGCAGGATCAGCTCCTCGATGCCCGTGTAGTCGCTGACGACGAAGCCGCGGAAGCCGTAGGCGCCCTTGAGGACGTCGTGCAGGACGTAGCCGTTGCCGTGGGCGGGCACCCCGCTGATGGTGTTGAAGCTGGCCATCACCGTCGCGACGCCGGCCTCGACACTCGCCTTGAACGGCGGGAGGTAGAAGTTGTGCAGCCGCTGCAGCGAGACGTCGACGGTGTTGTAGTCGCGGCCGCCTTCCGCTCCCCCGTAAGCGACGAAGTGCTTGGCGCACGCAGCGAGACGGTCCGGTGACGAGTAGTCGGCACCCTGGTAACCGTGGACCTTCGACACGGCGAATTTCGTGGCGAGGTAAGGGTCTTCGCCGTACCCCTCGGCGATGCGCCCCCAGCGCGGCTCGTGGGTGACGTCCATCATCGGGGCATAGGTCCAGTGGATGCCGCTGCGTCGGGCCTCCTTCGCCGACACCGTCGCGTCGGCGCCCGCCACGGCCGGGTCGAAGCTCGATCCCTGGGCCAGCGGGATCGGGAAGTTGGTGGTGTACCCGTGGATCACGTCCAGGCCGAAGATCAACGGGATCCGCAGCCGCGTCTGCTCCACGGCGATGCGCTGCAGGGCGTTGAGCTTCGCCGCGCCCACCACCGAGAAGACGCCGCCGAGCTGCCCGGTCGCGAGCGCCGCCCGCGCGTCGGTCTCGTTGCCGAGCAGCTGGAGCTGGCCGAGCTTCTCGGCGAGGGTCATCTTCCTGAGCAGCGACTCGACCCGTTCGTCGCGGTCCGGCCGGGCAGCGACGGGGTCCGCGGCCGCGGCGGCCGGGGCGAGCAGGCCCACCCCGCCCGCGGTGATGAGGCCGCCGACGCCGGCGAGCAGGCTCCGCCGGTTGACGCCGTCGGCGGGGGGTTGATCGGCTGCGTGGCTCTCGGGCTGTGCCATGGCGGGGACCCTTTCGCGAGAGAACTCGGGTCGCACAGAATAGGCGCGAACGGCGCCGGACGCCGTACTCGCCGGACGCGGCGCCGGGCCTCTGAGCGGGTGATCCGGCTCTCACCCGGCGCAGGTCGCGGCGGAGCCGGCCGGCCCGCTCCCCCTACGGTCGGAGGGTCTCCGCGCCGACCGGCGCCCGAATCACGTCAGGTCGTTCCTTTTGTCTCGCACCCGGCCGGCGTGGCTGTCGCCGAAGGTCGCCCGCACCGAGGTCCTCGGCGGCGTGCCCTGGGCGAACATCCGGGCGCAATCCTGCCGCCGAGGAGATCGAGGACGACCTCGACCGGCTCCTCGACGACTCCTGGCGGGAGGTGGTCACCCTGTCGTGGGAGTCGCCCGACGCCGGACGCGTTCACCTTCCGGCGATCCTTTGCGCCCACCACCGAACCTCGGGTCTCCTGACGACGTCCGCACCTTGTGGTCCGGACCGGTGAGCCCCTACCGTCGGGAAGTCACGAGCGACGAGGGGGAAGAGCCGTGCGGGTGCCCGGAGCCGTCCTGGTAAGCGCTTTCCTCCTGGCCGGTGTCACCCCGGCGATGGCCGGCGCCGCTTGGTCGCCGTCCCCGATCGCCTGGACCGCCTGCCCGGACGACCAGGACGGCGAGTGCGGCACGCTGCGGGTGCCGCTGGACTGGGACCGGCCGCGCGGGCCGTCGATCACCCTCGCGGTGGCCCGGCACCGGGCGACCGATCCGGCCCACCGCGTCGGGGTGCTGCTGGCCGACGCCGGCGGGCCCGGGTCGTCCGGCGCGGAGTTCGCGCTGGCGCCGGACTACTTCAGCCCGGCGGTGCGGGCGCGATTCGACGTGGTGGGCTTCGACCTGCGGGGCACCGGCGGCAGCGAGTTCATCCGCTGCGAAACGGCGGCCGACGCGCCCGGCAACGAGCCCACCGACCCGGCGGAGTTCGAAACCTTGCGGCAGTACAACCAGCGGGCGGTCGCGGACTGCCGCGCCCGGAACCTGCCGGTCTTCGACCACGCCGACACCGCTGTCAACGCCCAGGACCTGGACGCCGTCCGCCGTGCCCTCGGGGAAACCGAGATCAGCTTCCACGGCATCTCCTACGGCACGCTGCTCGGCCAGCAGTACGCCGAGAAGTTCGGCGGCCACGTCCGCGCGATGGTGCTGGACAGCACCATCGACCACAGCGTCGACACGCGGCACTTCGTGGCCGACCGGGCCACCGCCGCCGACGAGCTGTTCCGGCAGTTCGCCGCCTGGTGCGACCGGACGGCCGCCTGCGCGCTGCACGGCCAGGACGTCCTGACGACCTGGGAGCAGGCCCTCATCGCCGCCGACCGGCTGCCGTTGCCGCACAACTGGTTGCGCGACCGGGTGTTCGGGGACATGTACGGCCCGGACTGGGACGACGCCGCGCAGGTCATCGCCGACACTGTCGCCGGCCGGCCCCCGGTGACCACCCGGTTCGAGTACAACTACCGGTCGATCCGCCTCGCCGTCGTCTGCCAGGACTTCGACCTCCGGATCAGGAACTTCGCGCAGTACTCGGCCTTGCGCGCCGAAGAGCTGCGCCGGGGGCCGATCATGCGCGGCAGCATGCTGGGCCACGACGAAGCCCTCGCGTGCCTCGGCATCCCGGGCCCGCCCGCGAACCCGCCGCACCGGCTGGACGTCCGGCGGGCGCCGCGGATCCTGCTGCTGAACTCCCGCTACGACCCGGCGACCCCGTACGCCTGGGCGCTCGGCATCCACCGCCAGGCGCCGGCGAACACCACACTGGTCACCTACGAAGGCTCGGGACACGCCGTCTACCAGCGCACTCCGTGCACCCGGGCGGTCGTGGACGGCTACCTGCTGACACCGCAGGCACTCCGGCACGACGTCAGCTGCCCGGCCTGACGGCGGCGTCCCGGTTCACCACGCGCAGGATGAGCCACTGGTCGAACCAGGCCCCCGCCGTGGTGACGACCAGCATCACCAGGCCGATGATCAGGTGCGTGTAACTGTGCAGCGGCGCCGCGCCGTCGGTCAGCTTCGTGAGCCCGAACTGCAGCAGCAGCCGCAGCACGAACAGGATCGCGACGAGGGCGAGCGCCTGCTTGCTGCGCCACACCGCGCGCAGGTACTTGCGGCGCCGGGACAGCAGGGTGAACCAGAGCGTCAGGTGCACCGCCACGAGCACGAGCGGCAGCAGCGCGACCCACTCGTACCGGTCGCTGAACTGCCGGGTCAGGTCGTTGCTCGCGACCAGCAGCCCGACGAGCACGAAGTACCAGCCCGGCAAGCCTTCGACCGGCCCTTCGACGGGCCGCGTGCCGGTCATGAAGTCTGCCTCCCGCATGGGAATCCTCCGTTGTGGTCGTCCGTCGTCCCGAGTCTTGCCGCCAGCGCGGCCGCCGCGATCAACCGCCGGTACGAGATCCCCGCGGCGGTCTCGTACCCGGGTATGAAAGCCGGGCGCGCACCCGGCGCGGTGGCACTTCGTGCGGCACCATCGGCAGATGACCTACGCAGGCCCGCCGTGATCGCGCGGATCCCGTGGAGCGGCCGCCGCGGCCCGCTGGTGGCCGAGGCGGTGGTGCTCGGCGTGCTGGTGGTGCTCGACTCGGTGCTCGCGATCCGGTCCGGTCCGGTGCGGGGTGAGCTCGCCACGGTCGCCCTCGAGTTCGCGCCCGGCGTCGGCCCGGTCGTGGCGCTGCTGGCCGTGCTCCGCCGCCGGTTCCCCGACCACGTCGCCGTCCTGGCCACCGCCGTCTCGGGACTTTCGCTGCTGGGTTCGGTGATCACCGCCGCGATCGCCGCGACGGGTTCGCGGCTCCCGCCGCAGCCCGGCGCCGCCGAGACCTTGGCGATCGGGCTGGTGGTCGGGGCCTGCTGCCACCGGCTCTCCCCCCGATCGGCCACCGCACAGGCGGTTCTCGGTGGCTTTGCCGCCACGCTCGCGCCGATCCTGCGCTACGGCGCCGACACCCCGGCCGGGCTCTACGCCGCCGGGGCGGCCGTGGTCTGGGGCGCCGCGCTGGCCGGCGGCCTGGTGCTGCGCGACGCCGAAGTCCGCGCCCGCGTGGACGTCCTCGAAGTGCGCAACACCGAGCGGCTGCGCCTGGCCCGCGAGCTGCACGACCTCGTCGCCCACCAGATCACCGGGATCGTCGTGCGGGTCCAGGCCGCGCACCGCGTCGCTGAGCGGACCGGCGGGGACACCGGGACGTTCGCCGAGCTCGAAACCGCGGGTGCGGCGGCGCTCGGGGCCATGCGCCGGCTGGTGGGCGCGCTGCGGACCGGCGAGGAGGACCTCTTCGTGCCGCCCGCCGACCTCGCCACCGCCGTTGATCGCGCGGTCCCGGATGACGACGGCATCCACCTCGACGTCAGCCCGGATCTCGCCGACGTCCGCGTCGCCCCCGAGGTGGTCACCACCGCGCACCGGCTGCTCACCGAGTCGCTCACCAACGTCCGCCGGCACGCGCCCGGCGCCGCCGAGGTCCGGGTGCTCGTCCGGCACGAGCAGGGCGGTGAGCTGCGGATCGAAGTGGTCAACGACGGCGCCGGCCGCCCCGCCCGCCGCGGTGGCTACGGCCTGCTCGGGATGGCCGAGCGGGTGGCGGCGGTGGGCGGTACGGTGCAAGCCGGACCGGCGGACGGGCAGCGCTGGCGCGTCGTCGCGCGGCTGCCGCTCGACCCGGGCTGACCGCCGAAGAGGGGAACCAGGTGCCGACGCGTGTGCTGATCGCCGACGACCAGGCGATGGTCCGCGCGGGGTTCCGGCTGATCCTCGAAGGCGAACCGGACATCGAGGTGGTCGGCGAGGCCGCCGACGGCGACCAGGCGGTGCGGCTGGCCCGGGAGCTGCGGCCGGACGTCACGCTGATGGACATCCGGATGCCCGGTGTGGACGGGTTGCGGGCGACGGAACTGCTCGCCGGCCCGGACGTCCCCGACCCGCTGCACGTCGTGATGGTCACGACGTTCGGATTGGACGAAAACGTGCACGCGGCCCTGCGCGCCGGCGCCTGCGGCTTCCTGCTCAAGGACGCCGGGCCGAGCCTGCTCATCGAGGCCGTGCACGCGGCGGCGCACGGCGAAGCGCTCGTCTCCCCCGCGATCACGACCCGGCTGCTGGCGCACTTCGCGCGCCGCGATCCCGGGCGCGCCACCCAGCTCGCCAGCCCGCTCACCCCGCGCGAGCTCGACGTCGTCCGCGCGGTCGCCCGCGGCGAGACGAACGACGAGATCTGCCGCTCGCTGGTGGTTTCACTGCCCACCGTCAAGACGCACATCGGTGCGGCCAAGCGCAAGCTCGGGGCGCGCAACCGCACCGAGATCGCCATCTGGGCCTGGGAAAGCGGCCTGGCCCGCTGATTTCGGCACCCGCTCGACGACCGTGCGCGCCACGACGTCGCCGAACCGCTGCCGGCGGCGGGTCACGAGCATCACCACGATCCCGACCAGCCCCCACGCGAAGCCGTCGACCATCATCATCAGCTCCCGGACCAGGAACACCGACAGCGGCGGGTGCCTGCCGTCGACGGTGACCACGCGCAGGCGCAGCCAGCGCATCGCCGGGGTCTGGCCGCCGTGCCGGTACGGCCACCAGGTGTTGACGAACCACAGCCCGACGAAGTCGAGCGCCAGCATGGTGTAGACCACGACCTTCAGGAACCCCAGCAGCGCCACGCCGCGCGGGTGGAACAGCCAGATCACCGCGATCGCCAGCAGCAGCATGGGCACCATGACGAGCATCTCGTCGAGCACGGCTTGCACGACGCGGCGCCCGACGATGCCGCGTCCGGTCCCGGAACCGCTCATGAGCCCATGATCTCCACCTTCCCGGCGGTCCGCGCGCTGAGCGCGTCTCATACCCGGGGCCGAGGCGGACGCGGCGAGTTCGTCCCCCGGGCTGATCTCCGGCGGGCGCCGGCGGGCCAGGCTCGGCGCGACGACCCGCCGACGGAAGGACACCCGGTGCGCACCACCCGGACAGGATTGGCCGCCGTGGCGGTCGCGCTCGTCGCGGCCGCCACGCCCGCCGCGGCCGCGGATCCGCTGACGCCGTACACGACGCAACAGCTCACCTGGGGCGACTGCCCGTTCAAGCCGGGCGCGGACGACGCGCCGGTGCAGTGCGCCCGGGTCGTCGTCCCGCGCGACTGGGCGGATCCGGCCGCGGGCCCGGACCTCCAGGTGTCGATCAGCCGGGCCGCGGCGACCGGCGAACGGCGGGGCGCGCTCCTGCTGAACCCCGGCGGGCCCGGCGGCCAGGGCACCCCGCTGGCGGGTTCACTGGCCGCGCTGGAGCCGTCGGTGCACGAGCTGTACGACTTCGTCGGCATGGACCCGCGCGGCACCGGCCAGGCGGGCACCGACAACCACGGTTTCCAGTGCCAGGTCCCGGTCGGCCGGCTCCCGCGAGGCAGCCTCGACGCCCGCGACCGCTCGGCGGCGAGCATCGCGGCCCACCAGCAGGTTCCCCGCGCGGTCGCCGAGGCCTGCCAGAGTGACGCGCTCGCGCCCTACGTCACCACGTGGCAGACGGCGCACGACATGGACCTGATCCGCGGCCTGCTCGGTGACGAGAAGCTCAACTACCTCGGTTATTCCTACGGCACCTGGCTCGGCGCGAAGTACGCCTCACTGTTCCCGGCGCACACGGGCAAGACCGTGCTCGACTCCAGCGTCGACTTCGAAGGCCGGCTGCAGGCCGACTTCGAGGCTTTCCCGGTCATCGACCAGCGGCAGTTCGACGACGTCTACCTCCCGTGGCTTGCCCGCACTTTCCCGGAGCAGCTGGGCGGCACGGTCGCCGAGGTGAAGGCGAAGTGGGAGCGTGTCCGCGCCTACTACGGCACCCAAGGCGTCTCTCCCGACACGTACGACAGCATCTTCGTCGGCAACGGCAGCACCCTGCGGTGGCTGCTCGGCGCCGTGGTGTTCCTCGGCGGCGCGGCCGCGCTCGACGGGACGGCCACCACACCCCCGCCCGCGTTGGCGGGAGATCTGGACGCCGCCGCACGGACGACGTTCGGGGTGCCCGCCGCCGAGCTGACCCCGGCCCGCATCGCCGCGCTCGCCCCCGATTACCAGCAGGTGCCGGGCACCCGGTACTCGGTCGCGTGCGGCGACCAGCCCACCCGCAGCGCGGCCTGGTACCAGCGGCTCAGTGACCGGCAAGGCCCGCAGTACCCGCTGTTCGGCTGGGCGTACGGCCTCGGCGAAACGTGCGGCTTCTGGTCGGACGCGCCGCAGCACGAACTTCCCGGCGTTCCCGCGGAAGCCGCGTCGAACATCCTTGTGGTTCAAGGGGAATTCGACCCGCAGACCGGGTACGAGCAAGCGAAGTCGGGAGCGCGCGCGGCGGGTGTTCCGCTGGTTTCGGTGGACGATTCGCCGTTCCACGGCCAGTACGCGCTGGCGGGCAACCCGTGTGTCGACGGTCTGGTGAACGTGTTCCTGACCAAGAACTCCCGGCCTGGGGCCACTACCTGTCCCGGGGTTCCGCTGCCGGGCGAGGACAAAGTGTACCCGGTCGCCGGGCCGGTGCGGGGCGGCGCATCGTCCGTCCACACGCGACTCTCGGACGGGCTTGCGGCGTTGCGCACACGGGTTCAGGACGAGGTCAGCGCGCTCAACCGCCGATGAACTCGTGGCTCTGTTCGCGAACCGACTCCACGGTGAACCCGGACAGCACCACGCGCGCCGAACACCGGCTCACACCAGCCCCCGCCGCGGGCACCCGGCGCAGGACCACCTCGAACCGGCGCTCGCGGGCGGCCACCACCACGGTGCGGGTCTCGCCGTTCGAGTGTTCCTCGACCGCCAGCACCGCGTCGAGGCCGCGGAGACCCGTGTGGTTGCGGACCGCGATCTCGGCGTACTGCGCCCACGGGCTCTCCGCCGACGTGCGGCCGCGGAGGTGGTCCAGGCGGACGTTGCCGTGCAACGCCTCCTTGGCCACCAGCTCGGCCTCCGCCGCGCCGAGGCCGCCGTGGAGGAAGCCGTCCGGGACGGTCAGGAGGTTGCCCGCCCAGCGGTCGCCGCCGACGTGGCTGACCTCCCACACCAGACCCGGGTGGTTCTGCGCCAGGCCGGTCGCCACCGGCCGGCCGAAGACCGCGCAGCACATGTCCTTGCTGCCGTGCGTGCAGACCAGGAACAGCGGCCCGGTCACCGGGGTGCCGTGGCCGCGGCGCCCGGCGGCCACCGCGTCGACGTCGAGGCCGGCGAGCTCCGCGAGATCGTTTACTTCGAGCCGCTCGAGCCAGCGTTTCCCCGGCCGGCCGCTGGCGACGAACACCGTGACGGGCGAACCCGGCACCCGCGCGTGCCGGCCCGGCTTCCGGATGAGCAGCGGGCGCAGGCCGGCCTCCCGGGCGGCGTCGAGCCGCCGCCCGGGGAACACTTCGGCGAGCGTGGTCTCGAGGGCGTCCGGCGCCCACGCCCCGGGCTGCTCGATCAGCAGGAAGGACGTCATGTGTCCGGCGGTTCCGGCGGGCTCGCCACCCAGCGCGCGCGTCAGCGCGGCACATCCCGGCGCCGCACCTGACTGTCCGGCGCAAGCTCCCCCTGGTAACCCGGAGCTCGACTTAGGCATGCCTAAGCGTACCTGACTACGTCTGCGCGAGCAGCCCTTGTGTGACCAACTCCCCGAGCAACGCCCGCAACGTGACCCCGTCGAGCGCCGGGGCGGCCTCGGCCAGCGCGCCGAACGAGCGCGGTGCACCACTCACCAGAGCGTCGAGCACCGGCCGCGCGACCGAGGCGAAGACCAGCCGTTTCCCGGCCGCGAGCAGGGCGACGGTGCCGTCGCCGTCCTCGAGTGCGGCCCGCGGGGTGAGCAGCCGGACCTCGAAGTCCTCCCCCGGCGGGAGCAGGTCACCGGTCGCCGACCACGGCAGGCCGATGCGCGGGTGCGCGGGCGCCTGGGCGTCCCGATCGGCGAGGAACCGGTCGACGAGGTCGTCGGTCATCAGCTCGGCGACCCGCTGCCGCAGCTCGGCCGCCCGTTTCGTCCGGTCTTCCGGGGCGGCGAACCGCGGCAGGTCTTCGCGGAAGACGTCGTCCGCGCGCACCTGGTCGGCGAGCCACGCCACGAGGTCGACACCGGTGGCCGCGTTGAAGCCGATGGTCAGGTGCAGCGACTCCTCACCCACGGCGGAGACGTCGTGCCAGTGCCCGCGCGGCACGTAGAGCACGTCGCCGTCTTCCAGCAGGAAGTCCTCGAGGGGCTCGCCTTCCGGCTTCGGCGGCAGCTCGACGTCGCGCTGCAGCGGCGACGGCCGGGTGAGCCCGTGCAGCCGCCAGCGCTTCCGGCCGGAGATCTGGATGATGAACGCGTCGTGGTCGTCCCAGTGCACGTCGAAGCCGTGGGTGGTCCCCCAGCCGGCGTACAGGTTCACCTGGATGCGTTCACGCAGGTCGTGTTCGAGCCGGGCCGCCAGGTCGCCGACCTGGTCGACGAGCTCGTTGACCGAGTCGAGCACGAGGGTGGCCCCGGCCCGCAGGTGCTCGGCGAACGGGGCGGACAGCACGCGGGGCACCAGTCCGGTGCGCCGGGTCGGCACCATCTCGGTGTAGGTGTGCGCGGGCACGACCTCGCCGTCGAGGGCGAGGCGCAGGCGCGGGAAGTCCAGGCGGTGCTGCCGCAGCACGCGGTCGAGGTCCCGCCACGGGAGCAGGCCGGCGAAGCGGCCCTTCTCCCCCGGGAACCGCCGCGGCGACTTCCCCAGCACTTCGTCGAAGAACTGGCCGGCCTCGAGGGGTGCCACGAGGCCGGCCAGTCCGGGGATCTCCGTCACGACTGCCCGTCGGCTAGTCGTTGCCGTCGTTGTCGGCGACCGCGCCGTTGGCCTTGCCGCGGTCCACCGCTGCGGGCAGCGGCTCGACGCTGATCAGCAAGCCGCTGGCCTGGTTGTCAGGTGTCGTGTGTTCCTGCGCCATCCGGGACCTCCCATACATCGACGACTGGATTTCCCACGCTACGTGAGAGGAGCGTGACGGTCATCGATCATTTGAGTAGTCCTCCGGCGGCCGATGATCACCCGACGTTCACTGCTTCGGGTCAGGACAACGGGTTCGAGGTGCGGCGGCGCACCGGCGTCTTGATCATGGATGCGCGCCACCCGGCGCTTCCCTCCCTCGGAAGGACAGTGCATGAGCCTCGCCGTTCCCGGACAGCTCCGCCGCGACAGATCGGCCGGCCTCGACACCGTGGCCGCCGCGGTGCTGGACCTCCGCGCCGGGCGGCCGGTGATCGTCGTCGACGACGAGGACCGCGAGAACGAAGGCGACCTGATCATGGCCGCCGAGCACGCCACCCCGCAGGCACTCGCCTTCTTCATGCGCCACACCAGCGGCCTGATCTGCGCGCCCATGGCCCCCGAGATCGCCGACCGGCTGTGCCTGCCGCCGATGGTGCAGGTCAGCGAAGACCCCGCCGAGACGGCGTACACGGTGTCGGTCGACGCCGCGCACGGCATCGAGTCCGGCATCTCCGCCGCGGACCGCGCCCACACCCTCCGGCTGCTCGCCGATCCCGCCACCACGCCGGGCGCGCTGTGCCGGCCGGGGCACGTCTTCCCGCTGCGGGCCCGCGCCGGCGGCCTCGCCGAGCGGCGCGGCCACACCGAAGCGGCCGTCGAGCTGATGCGCCGCTGCGGCCTCGCGCCGGTCGCCGTGATCAGCGAGGTGTGCAACGACGACGGCAGTGTCGCCCGGCTGGCCCAACTGCGTGCGCTCGCCGACCGGCAGTGGCTGAAGATCGTGTCCATCGAGCAGCTCGCCGCGCGCTGATGCTCGAAGCGACCGTCTTCGACCTCGACGAGACCCTGGTCGACAGCGCCGCGACGTGGAACCACGTCATCGGCGCGGTCGCGGCGTGCCACGGCCACCCGTGGTCGCCGGGCGACTGGGCCGCCATCCAGGGCACCAGCACCGCGCACTGGAGCGCCTACCTCGCGCACCGCTGTCCGGACCTCACGCCCGAAAGCGCCGTGACCGCCTGCGTCGACGGCATGGTCGCCGCCCTCGGCCACGGCCGGTTCGGGCTGCTCCCCGGCGCGGCCGGCCTGGTCGCCACCGCGGCCGGCCGGGGTCCGGTCGCCCTGGTCTCGGCCTCACCCGGCCGGTACGTCCGGGCCGCGGCCGCCGCGTGCGGGCTGGTCTTCCCGACGATCGTGACCGGGGACGACGTCGCGCGCGGCAAGCCCGCGCCGGACCCGTACCTCCTCGCCGCCCACCGGCTCGGCATCGCTCCGGAGCGGTGCCTCGCGGTCGAGGACTCCGGGTCCGGCATCCGCTCGGCCCACGCCGCCGGGATGACGGTGCTGGCCATCCCCAACACCACGACCGCCCGCGACTTCGCCGTGCTGGAGCTCGCCGTCCACCGGGCCGCCGACGCCCGCGTCGCGGCCGGGCTCCTCCCGTCGCTGGTCGGCGCCGCGCTGGGAGCCGGCGCCAGGTGACCGGCGCCGGGATCGCGGTGTGGCCGCCCGAGCGGAAAAGCCGGTCGCAGCAACGCAAGACACTCCGGTCAAGCGGCGCGGGACCGCCCGGCGACGTCGTGGTAGGGGCCGCCGTTGAAGACGAGTGCGTGCTCACCGGCGCCGCGGCCGGCGGCGACCACCCGGCCCAGGAAGATCGAGTGGTCACCGCCGGCCAGCACCTGGTCGAGCTCGCACTCCAGCCACGCCAGCGCGCCGGTGAGCAGGGGCGCGCCGGTCTTCGGCCCGATCTCGTGGGCGACGGAAGCGAACTGCGCCATCCCGTCCGGACGCCGCCAGTCGGCGAAGTGCTCCGCCAGCTCCTGCTGGTCCGCCGCGAGGACGTTCACCGCGAACGAGCCCGCGGTGACGATCGCGGCGTGCGTCCGGGCCGCCTTCGCCACGCAGCACAACACCATCGGCGGGTCCTGGGAGACCGGCGTGAACGCGTTCGCGGTCATCCCGTGCGGATCTTCGCCGCCGGCCGTCAGCACCGTCACCCCGGTCGCGAACCGCGCCATG
This sequence comes from Amycolatopsis sp. NPDC051758, assembly GCF_044453095.1. Lineage (NCBI taxonomy): Bacteria > Bacillati > Actinomycetota > Actinomycetes > Pseudonocardiales > Pseudonocardiaceae > Amycolatopsis > Amycolatopsis sp. NPDC051758. The sequence continues at coordinate 138,891 of NZ_JBITCJ010000013.1, forward strand.
ACCTGCCGCAGCCCGGGCTGGGGCGTGAGACCGCGGCGAGCCTGCGACGTCGGCAGCCGGCGCACCACACGAGCTTCTCCGGTGGCCATGACGCACCTCTTTCCCGGACGGCGAAAACTGGCTGCCTCCAGTGCAGCCCGCGCGCCGCGCACCGGCTACTCGTGCGCTGCGCACCCCCCGGCCATGACCGTTCCACGTCCGTTCCTCGACCCCGGGGGCGCATCGTGGGGCATCGAGTACGGCAGCGGAACGGAGGAACCACCATGGAAGCGACGGCGACCACGGCCGACCGGCGGGCGGAAGCGGTGCCCGCGCAGCGGCGCGAGCAGCAGTGGATCGAGGTGCCGGCACCGCGCAACGGCACCGCTCCGGCGGAACGCGAGTACCTCCGCGAGCACATCGTCCTCGGGTACAACTGAGCCCGCCCGGCCCCGGCGGCAGGACGTCGCCGCGGGCCGGCGCTCAGCCGAGCGCGACGTCCATCGAGCGTGTCCGGACGGCGTCCAGCGTGGCGAGCGTCGAGTCGTCGAGCACGATTCCCCCCGCGGCGATGTTCGCTTCGAGGTGCGCGGTGTCCGCGGTGCCGGGGATGAGGTGCACGTGGGGCGCGTGGTGCAGCAGCCAGGCGAGGCCGACCTGCGACGGCGTGCAGCCGAGGGCCTCCGCCGCGGCGTGCACGGCCGGCTCGCCGGTCACCTTCGGCATGCCCGGGAAGGCGCCGCCGAGCGGGAAGAACGGCACCCAGGCGATGCCTTCGGCCCGGCAGAGCTCGAGCATGTCCTCGTCGCCGCGGCCGACCAGGCTGTAGGCGTTCTGCACACACGCGATGCCCGCCGGGAGCGCCCGGCGCAGGATGCCGGTCGTCACGGCGCTGAGCCCGATCGCGCCGATCTTGCCCTCGTCGCGCAGGGCCGTCATCACCTCGAGCTGGTCGTCGAGGTCCACCACCTGGTCACCCTCGGCGGTCACGCCGGGCCGGAGGTCCGCCCGGCGCAGGTTCACCAGCGGGATGCGGTCCGTGCCGAGGCTGACGAGGTTGCTCTCGACGCTCGCCCGCAGCTGTTCCGGCCGCTGCGCCAGCCGCAGCGGGATCGGGCCGTCCGGGTCGGGGTCGGCGCCGACCTTGGTGGCGACGAGGACGTCGTCACCGGACCCCACCACTTCGCGGATGACGCCGTTGACAAAGCCGTTCCCGTAGAACTGCGCGGTGTCGACGTGGTCGACCCCGAGCTCGACGGCGCGGCGCAGGAGCGCGACCGCCGCGGCGCGGTCGTCACGCAGCCGTTCGAGCTGCATCGCCCCGTAACCGACGCGGGAGACGGTGCGGCCGGCGAGCGGAGCGGTCGTAGCGGTGGAGGACATGGGCATCCCGCCTTCGTGCGATGATGGTGAAGCGGAGGGACCTCCGCTAAGCCGACCGTAGCACAACCGGAGGTGCCTCCGCTTTGACTCCGCCCGACTCCGCCGACGCCGCGCGCCCGGTTCGCTCCGACGCGCGCCGCAACCGCGAGAAGCTCGTGACGGTCGCGCGAGCCACCTTCGCGGCCACCGACGCCGACGGCACGGTTTCGCTGGAGGCCATCGCCCGCGACGCCGGCGTCGGGATCGGCACGCTCTACCGGCACTTCCCCACCCGCGAGGCGCTCGTCGAAGCCGTCTACGCCGCCGAACTCGACGACGTCGCCACCAGCGCCGCGACGCTGCTGGAACAGCTCCCGCCCGAAGCCGCCCTCCGCGCCTGGATGGACCGCTACGCGGCGTTCGTCGAAACCAAGCGCGGGATGGCCGACGTCCTGCGGGCCGGCTGGGCGTCCGGCCGGATCGCGACCCCGATGACGCGGCAGCGCATCACCGCCGCGGTCGGCTCGCTCCTCACCGCCGGCGCGGAGGCGGGCGCCTTCCGCGCGGACGCCGACCCCGACGACGTCACGACCCTGCTGCTCGGCATCTTCCTCGCCACCACGACCGGGCCCGACCCGGCGCGGATCGGCCGGCTGCTCGACCTCGTCGTCGACGCGTTGCGCCCCAACCGATGAGCGGTCCGGTCCCGCGTTTCGCCGCTCCCCCGGGACGACCCGCTAGGGTCACTCCCACAACTGAACGTCGCGAGGAGACAGAGTGGTAGCCGAAAGCGGGCAGCCCCATCGGCTGGCTGAGGTGCTCGATGCGGAGCGTGAACGACTGATCGGCCGGTGGACGGAGCTGGCCGGCTCGGCGTTGCGCGGCCGGCTGACCACCGTCGAGCTCGAACGCGACCTGCGTGACCTCTACGGCGCGCTGCTCCCGGTCGTCACCCTGGACGGCGACCTGAACCAGGCCGAGTCCGCCGACCTCAAGGCCCAGCTGGCCGACCTTTCGCGCTCCCGGGCCCGCCAGGGCTTCAGCCCGACCGAGACCGCCTCGGGCATCTTCGCGCTCAAGCAGGCCGTCTCCGAGCTGACCGCGAAGGACGACAGCCCCGAGACGTTCCGGGAGGTGCTGGCCTTCTCCGCGCTGCTGGACACGCTGGGGCTGTGGACGTTCGAGACCTACGCCGCCGCCCGCGAGGAGCTCATCAAGGAGCAGTCCGAGCAGCTGCTCGAGCTGACGACCCCGGTGGTGAAGCTCTGGGAGGGCGTGCTGGCGGTGCCGCTGGTGGGCACCCTCGACTCGGCGCGCACCCAGGTCGTGATGGAGAAGCTGCTGGAGGCTCTGGTCGAGACCGGCTCGGAGCACGCGATCATCGACATCACCGGTGTGCTGGCCGTCGACACGCAGGTCGCGCAGCACCTGCTCAAGACCGTCGTCGCGGCGCGGCTGATGGGCGCCGAGTGCATCATCTCCGGCATCCGGCCGCAGATCGCGCAGACCATCGTCGCGCTCGGGATCGAGTTCGGCGACATCACCACCAAGGCCACCCTGGCCGACGCACTCCGGCACGCGTTGCAGCGTGAAGGCGTCGTCGTCAGCCGCGGCGCCCGCGATCGGACCCGCTGATGGACCGCGTCCCCATCCTCAAGATCGGCGACATGCTGCTGGTGTCGATCCAGATCGACCTGCAGGACCAGAGCGTGCTCGCGCTGCAGGAGGACCTCGCGGAGAAGATCAGCACGACCGGGGCGTCCGGCGTGGTCATCGACATCTCCGCGGTGGAGATCGTCGACTCGTTCATCGGCCGGATGTTCGCGACCATCGCGTCGCTGTCGAAGCTGTTCGACGCCGAGACGGTCGTGGTCGGCATGCGGCCCGCGGTGGCGATCACGCTGGTCGAGCTAGGCCTGACGCTCGGCGACGTCCGCACGGCCCTGGACCTCGACCGCGGGATCGCGGTCCTGCAGTCCCTCACCGCGCGAAGGAGGGGCGAGTCGGTCGGCCAGGACGATGAATCCGTCCGGGTCACCGGATGACCGGCGACGCGGGCAGACCCGACGAAATCGTGATCCGCGCCGACGAAGACGTCGTCCGGGTCCGGCAGCTGGTCCGCGCCCACGCCCTGCGGCTCAAGCTGTCGCTGGTGGACCAGACCAAGCTGGTCACCGCCACCAGTGAGCTCGCCCGCAACACCCTGATCTACGGCGGCGGCGGGACGGCCCGCGTCGAAGAGGTCGCCAACGGCCACCGCAAGGGCGTGCGGGCCACCTTCCACGACGACGGCCCGGGCATCCCGGACGTCACCGTCGCGCTGGCCGACGGCTGGAGCAGCGGTACCGGCCTCGGGCTCGGCCTCGGCGGCGCCAAGCGGCTGGTGGACCAGTTCGACCTGGACACCGAGGTCGGCCGCGGCACCGAGATCACCGTCGTGAAGTGGGCACGATGACCGCCGCCGGCTGCCTGCCGGTCACCGAGGACGTCGCCTGGGTCCGGATCGAGGACGGCACCGCGCACGGCCAGGCCCGGCGGGCCGCGGCCGGGCTCGCCGCCCGGCTCGGGTTCGGCGAGGTCCGGGCCGCCGAGGTCGGGCTCGCGGTCACCGAGCTGGAGACGAACCTCGCCAAGCACGCCACCGAAGGCGTGCTCGTCGTCCGTGCCGTCCGCGCGGTCACCGAGGCCGCCGTCGAGGTCGTCGCGATCGACCGCGGGCCCGGCATGGCCGACGTCGACCTGTCCCGCCGGGACGGCGAGTCCACCACCGGCACGCTCGGGGTCGGGCTGGGCACCGTGGCGCGGCTCGCGGACGCGACGTCGGTGCTCTCCGAGCTAGGCCGCGGCACGGTCGTGACGGCGCGCTTCCACCCGCGGCGGGCGCCGCTGGCCGAGCTGCCCGGCGAACCCGCTTCCGGGATCACGCGGCCGATCCGCGGTGAAGACGTCTGCGGTGACGCTTACGCCGTGCACCAGGAGCCCGGCCGGCTGCGGCTGATGATGTGCGACGGCTCAGGACACGGGCCGCTCGCGGCCGCCGCGGCCCGCACCGCGGTGGACACCTTCTGCGCCCACGCGACCGAACGACCGGAGGCAGTGGTGAAGCACATCCACGAGGCCCTGCGCCGGACCCGGGGCGGCGCGATCGGGATCGCCGACGTCGACGTCGCCGCGGGCACGATCCGCTACGCCGGCCTGGGGAACATCGCCGCCGGTGTGGTCGCCGACGGCCGCAAGCAGGGCATGATCTCGATGCCGGGCGTCGCCGGGCACCAGGCCCGCACGATCCGCGCCTTCGACTACCCGCTGCCCCCCGGCGCGGTCGTGGTCCTGCATTCCGACGGCCTCACCGAGCGCTGGAGCGCCGAGGGCCGCGAGCGGCAGTTCGCCGCCGCCCCGCTCGGCATCGCGGCCTGCTTGCTGCGTGACGCCGGGACCCGCAACGACGACGCCGGCGTCCTCGTCGGCAGACCACGGCCATGACCGGCCGGCGCGACGAGCTGATCCGGCTGCCGATCGCCGCGGAGCCCGACGTGTTCACCGTTCGCCGCTGCGGCCGGGAAGTGGCCGCGGCGGTGGGCCTGGAGGGCCAGGACCAGGTCCGCGTCGCCACCGTGCTCAGCGACGTCGGCCGGGACCTGGTCCGCGCCGGAGTGAAGGCCACGGTGCGGTTCGTCCTCGCCGGTGAGCCCCCCGCGCTCGTCGCCGAGTTCAGCTGGCGCGGCAGCGGCGCCGAGACGGTGCTCGACACCGGCCGCGACACCGCGGACCGGCTGATGGACGGGGTGCACGTCACCTGCGAGGCCGGCCAGAACGTGCTCTCGCTGCGCAAGCTGCGGTCCCCCGCGGCCCGGATGCCCGCGGCCGCCGATCTCGCGCGGCTGCGCGACCTCCTGGAGAGCCGCGGGGTGAGCACCCCGATGGACGAGCTGCGGGCGCAGAACCAGGAACTGCTCGAAACCTTGGAAACCCTCGAAGCGAAGAGCCAGGAGCTGATGCGGCTCAACGAAGAGCTCGAGGAGACCAACCACGGCGTTGTCGCGCTCTACAAAGAACTTTCCGAAGAGCTCGAAGAAACGAACCGTGGGGTCGTCGCGCTCTACGCCGAGCTGAACGAGAAGACCAGCCAGCTCAAGGCGGCCAGCGAAGCGAAGACGCGGTTCTGGTCGAACATCAGCCACGAGCTGCGCGCCCCGATCAACTCCGTGATCGGGCTCGCCCGGCTGCTGACCGGACCGGGCGCCGATCCGCTCACCGAGGAGCAACGGCGTCAGGTGGGGCTGGTCAACGACGCCGGCTCGACCCTGCTGTCCCTGGTCAACGAACTGCTCGACACCGCGAAGGCCGAGTCCGGGCGGCTGGTCCCGCAACCGGCCCAGGTCGACCTGATCGCCGTCGTCCTCCAGCTGCGGGGCGCCCTGCGCTCCACCATGACCTCCCCCGACGTCGAGCTGGTGATCGAGGTCCCCGAGCCGGCGCCGCAGCTGATCACCGACGAGACGATGCTCGTGCGGATCCTGCGCAACCTGCTGTCCAACAGCGTCAAGTTCACCGAACGCGGCCAGGTCCGGCTGACCGTGGACACCGACGACACCGACGTCCGGTTCACCGTCGCGGACACCGGCATCGGCATCCCGGCCGACCAGCAGGAGAAGGTCTTCGAAGAGTTCCACCAGGTGCACAACGACCTGCAGGCGCGTGCGCCGGGCACCGGGCTGGGCCTGCCGTACGCCCGGCGGCTCGCGGAGATCCTGGGTGGCGGCCTGACGCTGTCCAGCGAGCACGGGCGGAGCACGACGGTCGTGCTGCGCCTGCCCCGCCCCGACCCGCGCCGGGCCACGCCCGCCCGCGTCGAGTCGCTGCTGATCGTCGACGACGACGCGGACTTCCGCCACCGGCTCGCCCGGATGGTCCACGACCTCGCCGCCGACGTCCGGCACGCCGCGGACGGGCGGGAGGCGATCGAGGTGTTCGAGGACCACCGGCCGGACCTCGTCTTCCTCGACCTCTTCATGCCCGGCATGAACGGCCGGGAGGTGCTCCAGGTGCTGCGGGAAAAGCCCGCGCTGCAGGACATCCCGGTGGTCGTCGTGTCTTCGTCGGCCCCGGAAGGGATGGACCTGACCGGCGCCGGGCTCCGCGCGGGCCTGCTGCTCAAGTCGCAGGTCTCCCCCGAAACCCTCAGACTGGCCGTCGGTGAAGCCTTCGCGGTCGTGGCCAGGACGGTGCCGAGATGAGTACTCCCGAGGAGACCGCGCGAGCGAGCATCCTGGTCGTCGACGACCTCGAGGCCAGCCGGTACCTGACCAGCAGCTGGCTGCGCCGCAACGGTTACCGCGTCACCGAGGCCAGCACCGGCCGGGCCGCGCTGGCCGCGCTCGCCACCGAAGCGCTCGACCTCGTCCTGCTGGACGTCAACCTGCCGGACATGAGCGGCTTCGACATCTGCGAGCGGGTCAAGGGTGATCCCCGGACCGCGGCGATGCCGGTCATCCACATCTCCGCCACCGCCATCGAGGTCGAGGACCGCACCACCGGGCTCGACCGCGGCGCCGACGGATACCTCGTCGAGCCGGTCGACCCGGGCGAGCTGGTGGCCACCGTCGAAGCCGCGCTGCGGTACTACCGGGCCCGGTTGCGGGCCGAACGGCTGGCGCTGCGGCTGGGCAGGCTGACCCGCGCCACCCTCGCCATGAACAGCGCCCGCACGTTCGACGACGTGCTCACCGCGGCCGCGGCCGGCGCCGCGACGATCTTCGAAGGCCCGGCTTCGGTCCTCAGCTCGGACCACCGCGGCCTGGTGCGCTCGGCCGCCGCCGACGGCCCCGGCGAGACCCCGCTCGTGCGAGCCGGCACCCTGCGGGAGCTGGAGGAGGTCACCAAGGCGGTGATCGAGGCGAACCCCGGCACCGAGGCGTCTTCGGCGCACCTGGTGACGTCGCCGGACGGGACGTCGACCATCGCGCTGGCCCACGCGAACCCGTCACGGGTGCCCGTCGCGATCACCGTCGAGCCGGGCGCGATCCGGTCCGAGGACGACCGGAACCTCTTGGTGCAGCTGGGGCAGGCGACCGCGCTCGCGTGTGAAGCGATGCGCACGTTGACCGAAGAGCAGCAGCTCGCCCTCACCCTGCAGCGCAGCCTGCTGCCGCAGGAGCTGCCGGTGCGGCCCGGGCTGGACATGTCCGCCCGGTACGCCCCGGCGAGTGCCAACGCGGAGATCGGCGGCGACTTCTACGAGGTTTCCGACGTCGGCGGCCGCCTGCTCATCGCCGTCGGCGACGTCGTCGGGCACTCCCTCGAAGCGGCCACGGTGATGGGTGAGGTCCGGCACGCCCTGCGGGCCTACGCCGTCGAAGGGCACGGGCCGGTCGGGATCCTCGAGCGGCTGGACGCCATGCTGCGCCGCTACCACCCGCGCGGGCTCACGACGGTCAGCCTCGTCGCGCTCGACCCCGTCTCGGGCGCCGCGGAGATCGCGAACGCCGGGCACATCCCGCCCCTGCTCGCCGACGCGTCCGGCGCGCACTACCTCGACATCGCCGGGCCGCTGCTGGGCCTCGGGCTGCCGCGGCCACCGGCCACGGCGCTCACCCTCGAGCCCGGCACACTGCTGCTGCTCGTCACCGACGGGCTGGTCGAGCGGCGGGGCAGCACCGTCGACGACGGCATGGAGCTGCTGCGGACCGCGGTCACCTGCGACGCCGATCTGGAGTCGCTGTGCGACACCTTGCTCGCGCGCTTCGGCGCGGCCGCGGACGACGACATCGCGCTGCTGGCCCTCCGCCGCCACTGAGCCGGCCCGCGTTCGCGGGCGGTTCGGCGGCACTGCCCGGGCCGAAGCGTGCTGCTACCGTCCTGGAGATGCGGTTGAGAACGCAGCCGTGGTTCTTCGCCGTGTGGTCCCTGCCGGCACCCGCTGACCCGGAGGAGCACACCCTTGGCGGCCCCACCCACCTTCGCCGTCGCCGTGACGTCGACCGACCGCGAAACCCTGCTCAGCGGAACCGGGGAGATCGACTCGGCCGTCTCCGAGGACCTGCGGACCCGGCTGACGTCCGCGGTCGAGGCCGGCAAACCCGTGATCCTCGACCTCTCGGCCGTGACCTTCTGCGACTCCAGCGGCTTGACCGCGCTGATCCACGGGCACACCACCGCCGAGGCGGCCGGGACGGAGTTCGTGCTCGTCACCGCGCAGCGCGCCATCCTCCGGCCCATCACCCTGCTGGGGCTCGCCGACCTGCTGCGGATCCACCCGGACCTCGAATCGGCCCGCGCCGCGCTCGGCCCGGGCGGAGCGGCCTGAACCCCCCGGTCCGGCTCCGTGCGCGCGAAACGCGAGTAAGGGTCACGAACCTGGGTATTCTCGGCAGGAAGACGATCACGGCCGGGTGGTCTCGGACCGCCGACCGATCGTCGGGAGGAGTCTCATCGTGCCGGTGACCTGGGATGAAGACGACCAGGACGGCTGGCAGAGCTTGGACCTGGGCGGTGTGGACCTGGCCGACCTGGCGGCCGCCCGGCACTGGGCCGGCGCCGGCCTCGCCACCCTCGGGGAAGCACACCGGATCGACACCCTGCTGGTCGTCGCCGAGCTGCTGGACAACGCCTACCGGCACGCCGGCGGACCGGTCCGGCTGCGCCTGCGCCGGACCGACGACCCGTGCGAGATCACCGTGGCCGTCACGGACACCGGCGCCGGCGCGCCGCGGCTGCGTTCCCCCGACGGCCAGGGCGGGCGCGGGCTGCTGCTGGTCGACCAGGTCTGCTCGGCCTGGGGCGTGAGCCACCACGACAACGGCAAGGTCGTGTGGGGCCGCCTCTCGTGCGCGGACTCCGACCTCGTCTGCCCACCGGCGTCGAGCGGCTCGCCCTAGCGTCGCAAGTTGTTCGATGGTCGGGCCGAGCGCCCCACCAGCGACCTCGTGTCCTTTGTGGACTCTCGCTCGATGTGGTGAACGGCCGTACCGCGCCGCGGTTCGTGGGTACCCCTCGGGCATGGGCGACCACGATCTCCTGGGATTCCTGCTCATCGGCCTGGTCTTCGTGCTGGCCGACGGCCAGTTCCTGTACCGCGACGGCCGCCGCTACCTCGGCGGTCGCGGCGGCGGCGCGATCGCGTCGCTGGTGGTGACGGTCTTCCACCTCGTCGCGTTCGGGGTGCTGGCCCTGCTGTCGGTGCTCGGCCCGGCGTGGTCGGGCTCGGCCACCGCGCTGGTCGGCCGGGTCGGGGTGTTCTTGCTGCTGCTCGCGGTGGCCCACGCGCTCACCCTGTCCGAGCTGACCCGTCGTCGGCAGGACCGGCGTCTCGGGCAGCGCGGGCTCGGCTCCACCGAAGGCGAGCCCGCGGTCACCCCGGTGCCCGGTCAGCCGGGCCGGCACCCGCACGTCAGCCCGGACCTCGGCGACCACGGCCCCTTGGCCTGACCGCCTCTTCCGGTTTCGAACCGCTCCCCCGCGGGAAACCGCCGATCGACCGCCCCGGACCCCGGCGACCCGGCAACTCCCCGGAGAGGGCGATCACATGGCACCAACTTCCGCACCACCGCGAACACCCGCGGCGCCGTTGCTCGCCGGCGAAAAGACCCGCACCGAAACCTTCCTGGTCAAGCTGTTCGCGGTGGTGCCGCTGCTCGCCTTGGCCGCCGCGGTGCCGTTCGCCTGGGGCTGGGGCCTCGGCTGGACCGACGTCGCGCTGACCGCCGGCTTCTACTTCCTGACCGGGCTGGGCGTGACGGTCGGCTTCCACCGCTACTTCACCCACGGCGCGTTCAAGGCCCGCCGCGGCCTGCGGATCGCGCTCGCCGTCGCCGGCAGCATGGCCATGCAGGGCCCGGTGATCGGCTGGGTCGCCGACCACCGCCGTCACCACGCCTATGCCGACCGCGAAGGCGACCCGCATTCCCCGTGGCGCTACGGCACTTCCGCGGCCGCGCTGGCCAAGGGGTTCTGGCACGCCCACATGGGCTGGCTGTTCGACCGGGAGAAGACCAACGCGCAACGGTTCGCGCCCGACCTGCTCGCCGACCGCGACCTGACCCGGATCGACCGCTGGTTCCCCGGCCTCACCCTGGTCACGCTGCTCACCCCGGCGCTGCTCGGCGGGCTGGTCACGCTGTCGTGGTGGGGCGCGGTGACCGCGTTCTTCTGGGCGAGCCTGGTGCGCGTGGCCGTGCTGCACCACGTCACGTGGTCGGTGAACTCCCTGTGTCACATGATCGGCGAGCGCCCCTACGCCGCCCGCGACCGGTCGGCGAACTTCTGGCCGCTCGCGATCGCGTCCATGGGCGAGTCCTGGCACAACTCCCACCACGCCGACCCCACCGGCGCCCGCCACGGTGTCCGCCGCGGCCAGCTCGACGTGTCCGCGCGCCTCATCTGGGTCTTCGAGAAGCTGGGCTGGGCCACCGACGTCCGCTGGCCGAAGCCCGAACGCTTCGCGCGCAAGCTCAACCCCGGTTACGCCGCGAGCCGGCGCGACGCAGCACGGGAGTGGTGACGGCCGCACATGCCCACCCCCGAAGAACGTCCTGCCGAGGAAAACCCTGCCGAGCGCGGCTCGTTCGCCGACGCCGAGGCCGCCGCGGCCGAGCTCAGCACCACCGCGGAACCGCTGGGAGCCACGGGAAAAGTCTTCAACCGCCGGTCGCCGTTCGTGATCGGCATGGCCGGCGCCGCCGGGGTGGCCGTCGTCTACGGTCTGGTGCAGGTGATCGTCGGCCTCGAGGACGTCCTGGTCCTCATCGGGCTCGCGCTGTTCCTCGCCATCGGCATCGAACCCGCCGTCGCCTGGCTGACCCGGCGCCGCTTCCCCCGCTGGCTCGCCGTCACGACCGTCTTCGTCGTCGGCCTGCTCGCCCTCGGCGGTTTCCTGACCGCCGCGATCCCCGCGTTGGTCGAGCAAGCCACCCAGTTCGTCGCCAGAGCGCCCGGCTACCTGCGCGACGCCCAGAACCACAACACCGTCCTCGGCGGGCTCAACGAACGCTTCCACCTGCAACAGCAGCTCGAGGCCCTGATCAGCGGCCCCGGCCTCGGCGGCGGCCTGCTCGGCGCCGGGCGGGCCGTCTTCAGCGCGCTGACCAACGTGCTGATCCTGATCGTGCTGACGGTGTACTTCGTCGCGGATCTGCCCCGCATCCGCGCCGGCGGCTACCGGCTCATCCCCCACTCCCGGCGCCCGCGGGCGATCCTCATCGGCGACGAGATCTTCACCAAGGTCGGCGGCTACGTGCTCGGCAACCTGGCGATCTCCGTCATCGCCGGGGTGCTCACGCTGATCTGGCTGCTGATCTTCGGCGTCCCCTACGCCGCCCTGCTGGCGATCACCGTGGCGATCCTCGACCTCGTCCCGGTCGTCGGCTCCGTCGTCGCCGGCGTGGTCGTCAGCCTGGTCGCGCTCACCGTGTCGCTGCCGGTCTTCCTGGCCACCATCGGTTTCTTCGTCGGCTACCGGCTCGTGGAGGACTACCTCCTGGTGCCGCGGATCATCGGCGGCGCGGTCAAGGTCCCCGCGATCGTCACGGTGATCGCCGTCATCGTCGGCGGCGCGCTCCTGGGCGTCGTCGGCGCCCTCGTGGCCATCCCGGTCGCCGCCGCCCTGCTCCTGCTCGTCCGGGAGATCCTCTACCCGCGGCTCGACCGCACCTAGCGGATGCGCGGGCCTCAGGCAGCCGTGTCGGCCTGCGTCCTGGCCTCGCGCACCCCGCGCAGCGCGCCGGACCAGGCGATCACCTGGTCGAGCAGGCCGCTTACCGCGGTGTCGAGGCCCTCCTGGGGAGCAAAGGCGCCGGTGGCGAACGAGGCGCGCGTCGAGATGGTGGGCTGGGCGCGGACCGTGGCCACCTGCAGCTCGGCCAGGACGAGCCGCAGCGCTTCGGCGGCCCGGACCCCGGCGGCCCACCCGCCGTAGCTGATGATCCCGGCGGCCTTGTCGTTCCACTCCCGGTAGACGTAGTCCAGGGCGTTCTTCAGGGCGCCGGGAAAGGAGTGGTTGTACTCGGGGACGAGGAAGACGAAGCCGTCGAAGCCGTCGACGAGTTCGCCCCAGGCGCGGGTGTGGTCGTGCTGGTACTGCTGGAAGTTCGGGTTGCCCGGCTCGTCGAGGTTGCCGAGGTTGTGGTCGGCGAGGTCGACGAGCTCGTAGTCGGCGCCGCCGTGGACGCGGGCGGTGTCGAGCGCCCAGGCGGCGATCTGGTCGCCGCGGCGTCCGGGGCGGGTGCTTCCGAGGACGAGTGCGATGCGAAGTGCCATGGTCTTCCTTCCACTGGAGTTGTCACGTCAACTCTAGACCTGACTGAGTTGAAGTGACAACTCCGCTGGTGGCGGTATTCTCGCCCGATGACGGAGACTCGATCGCTGGAACCTGAGGAGTGGGAGTTCTGGGACATCTGGATGCGCGCGCAGCGCCTGCTCACCAGGGAGCTGGAGCGCGGCCTGCAGCGTGACTGCGGGATTTCGAAGGCCGAGTTCAGCGTGCTGGTGACGCTGTGGCGGGCTTCCGGGCGCGAGATGCGCGTCGGCGAGCTTTCCGAATCGCTCGACTGGGACAAGAGCCGCGTCTCCCACCAGCTGACGCGCATGGAAAAGCGCGGCTTCGTCAAGCGCACCCAGTACGGGGCCGACGGTCGGCGCGCGGGGATCGGGCTGACCACCGAGGGACTTCGCTCCGCCCGCAGCGCCATCCTCGAGCACGGCGGCAACGTCCGTCGGCACTTCCTCGACTCACTCACTCCCGAGCAGGCCTCGGTCATCCGGGCCTGGAGCGAGCAGGCGGTCGACCGCCTCGAGCCGCGTCACGACGAGGCCTAGCGGCCGCTATTCGCCGAGCTGGGCGCGCAACTGGTGCAGGATCTTGGTGAGCAGCCGCGAAATCTGCATCTGCGAGAGGCCGACGCGGGCGGCGATCTGCGACTGCGACAGCCCTTCGAAGAACCGCATCTCGAGGATGGCCCGGTCCCGCGGCGGCAGCCGCTTCAGCATCGGAGCCAGGGTCTGGTGGTCGTCGACGAGGGCCATGCTGTCGTCCGGCTCGCCCATCGTGTCGGCCAGCGACAGCCCGCCGTCGTCGATCGGACGGTCCAGGGACGACGTCTCGTAGCAGTTCGCGGCGAGCAGGCCTTCGCGCACGGTCTCGACGTCGATGCCGAGGTGGCTCGCGAGTTCGCTGGGGGTCGGCGCGCGGCCGAGGCTCTGGGCGAGCTGCGTCGTGCCGCGGGCGAGCCGGCCCTGCAGCTCCTGCAGCCCGCGCGGCACGCGAACGGCCCAGCCGGTGTCACGGAAGAAGCGGCGCACCTCACCCATCACCGTCGGCACGGCGAACGAGAGGAAGTCGGCACCCTTGCCGGGCTCGAACCGGTCCACCGCCTTGACCAGGCCCATCCGGGCCACCTGGATCAGGTCGTCGCGGGACTGGCCGCGCCCGCTGAAGCGCACCGCGACGTGTTCGGCGAGCGGGAGGAACTCGATGATCAGCCGCTCGCGCAGGCGTTCCCGGCCGGGGTCGTGCTCGGGCAGTGCGGCCAGCTGGTCGAACAGCGGGCGGCAGTGCGAATAGTCGTCACGCTTGCGGGGACGGGGCGCCGGGCGCTCGCGCGGCGGGGCGGTGTCCACAGTGACCGGCTCACTGACGCACGCTGGCATGCGATCTCCCGTCTTCGGCCGGGTAGTACCCACGACCAGGGGCTCGCAAACCGAGGGCGGCACCACGCTGCGAACACCGCCCGGTCCGGGGAAACTGGACCGGTGTCCGGCAACCAACCCCCCGAAGTCCCCGACGACTCGTCGACGTTCCGCTGCAGCGTCAGCCGTCGCGGCGACGCCGTTGTGCTCGCCGTGCAGGACGAGCTCGACCTGCTGACCGTCCCCGAGTTCGGCCGCACCCTGACCGCCGTCCAAGCCGCCGCGACGGGCCCCGTCGTGCTGGACCTGACCGGCGTGACGTTCCTCGACTCGAGCGGCATCAACGCCATCGTGCTCGCCGGCCGGGCCCCCGAAGACGCCTCCCCGCGGCTGCGCGTGGTCGCCACCGGTCCGACCGTCCTCAGAACCATCCAGCTCGCCGGCGCGCACGAGCTGCTCGTGCTCGCCCCGACCGTGGACGAAGCTCTGGCCATGTCGTGACGAGAAGGGCGGGGACACCGGAATCCGGTGCCCCCGCCCCTGTTCTTCCCCTGGCCGTCAGACGGTGTGCGGGGTGTGCGCGACGGTGTTCCAGCCCGTGGCGATGACGGTGGCGTCGCCACCGTGGCCCGCCCAGCCGGAGTTCCCGCCGGTGGTGGTGCTGGTGTTCCCGGCGTTGCCGGTGTCACCGGTCGCGCCGGTGGTGCCGGAGCCGCCCGAGGTGACCGTGGTGCTCGAGTGGTCACCCTGGTTGTTCCAGCCGCCCTGGTGGCTGCCGCGGTTCGACTGGACGGCGCTGTTGCCGCCGGTCGAGCCCGAGTCACCGGAGTTGCCGGACTTGCCGCTCACCGCGGTGTTCTTGCTGGTGGCATTCCCGGCGTCACCGGAATTGCCACCCTTGCCGCCGGTCGCGGTGCCGGTCACCTGGCCCAGGACGCTCGTCTTGCCGCCCTGGTCGTGCTGCTTCCAGCCGTGCCCACCGGAGTTCTGACCGGTGCTCACGACGGTGGCGTCGCCACCGTGGCCCGCCCAGCCGGAGTTCCCACCGGTGGTGCTGCTGGTGTTCCACGCGTCACCGGTCGAGCCGGTGGCGCCCGTGTCACCCGAGTTGCCCGAAGTCACCGTGGTGGCCGACTTCGTGCCGTCCTCGTGCTTCCAGCCGCCGTGGTTCCAGCCGCTGTGGTTCCAGCCGCAGTTGTGCTTCCCGCCGTTGTGGTGGCCACGGCCGTTGTCCTGGCCGCCGACGGTCCACACGATCGCGCTGTTGCCGCCGGTGGAACCCGAGTCACCCGAGCCGCCGGAGTTCCCGGTCACCGCGTTGTTGTGGCTGGTGGCGTTCCCGGCATCGCCGGAGTTGCCACCGTTGCCGCCCTTCGCGGTACCGGTGACCGTGCCCAGGACGCCTGTCTTGCCGCCCTGGTCGTGACGGTGCCAACCCCAGCCGTTGTTAGTGGCGGAGTTCCGGCCACTGCCGACGGCGGTGGCGTCGCCACCGTTGCCCGCGGTGCCCGAGTTCCCGCCGGTGGTGCTGCTGGTGTTGGTCGCGTCACCGGTCGATCCGGTGGCGCCGGTGTTCCCGGAGTCACCCGAGGTCACCGCTGTTTCGCACTTCGCCAGCACGCACAGGCCGTAGGCGCTGTTGCCCCCGGTGGCCCCGGAGTCACCCGAGGTGCCGGAGTTCCCGCTGACGGCGGTGTTGCCGCTGGTGGCGTTCCCGGCATCACCGGAGTCGCCACCGTTGCCGCCCTTCGCGGCGCCGGTCACCGAGCCGAGGACGCCGCGGGCGCCCCGCGAGTCCGCGGTGTTCTGGCCCGACGTCACCGTCGAGCCGGTGCCGCCGTGACCGGCGTTCCCGGAGTTGCCCCCGGTGGTGGTGCTGGTGTTCGAGGCGTTCCCGGTCGAGCCGGTTGCGCCCGTGTTCCCGGAGTTGCCCGAGGACACCGAGGTGGTGCACTCGGCCAGCACACAGACGCCGTAGGCGCTGTTGCCGCCGGTGGCGCCGGAGTTGCCCGAGTCGCCGGAATTCCCGCTGACCGCGTTGTTGCTGCTGGTCGCGTTCCCGCCGGTGCCCGAGGTCCCGCCGCTGCCGCCGTCGGCGGTGCCGGCCACGACCGAATGCAGTGTGTCGCCGAGCCCGCCGAGCGGGCCCGAACTCCCGGTGTCCGCACTGGCCACCGCTCCGCCCAGCAGGACGAACCCGCCGGAGATGAACGCGGCGGTCAGGCCGCGTCGCACGTACTTGTGCATGACTTCCCTTTCCTACTCTCTGTCCATTGTGGAATTGAGGGTGGAAAGGGAACGTCAGCTCGGATGGTCGTTGCCGTAGCAGACCAGCCAGTACAGCGACGGCGGACCACCCGGCGGAGCCCGCCAGGCGCGGTCCGTGCCGGGAAGGGGCGAACCGGACGTCGTCACGGCGTACTCACCACCGTGCTGACCACCCGGCCCCGCCGACATCGCACCGCTCACGCCGTGCACGTCCGCGGGCGACCCGCCGCCGCCGGACCCGGGCACGTCCCGGATCTCTGATCCGGCCACGCGCCGGATGTCCGGTTCGTGGCCTCGATGTGCGAGCGCCGGGCCGGCCCGGTCGGCCGGAACAGCCGCTGCCGGTGAGGAAATCGTGTCCGCACGCGGTTCTGGCGGTGTCGGCTGACCCGACACTGCCGGGACCACGCTCTCGGCTGCGGGCGCGATCACCGGAGCTACGGCGTGCCGCACCGGTGAGGTCACCGGGGACAGCGCGTGCAGCACCGGTGCAGTCACCGGAGACAGCGCGTGCAGCACCGGCCGGGTGACCGGGCGAAGAGCCGACAGCACCGGCTCGATCGCACGAACGACCGGCTGTGTCACCGGCTCGACCGCACGAACGACCGGCTCCACCACCGGAGCCACTTGTGCCGACACCGTGTACACCGCACCCGTGACCGGCTTCAGCACCGGCTCGGCGGGCGCGAGGCCACTGTGCACGGCGTCGCCGACGTGATCGAGCAGACCCGGCCGGGCCGGCGGCGGCGCACCTTCGGAGGCGTGCGCAGCACCCGACACCAGCAAAGCCAGCACCGTGAACCCGAACAACGCACCGGCTACAACGAGCACCCGGAGTACCAGGGGGTGCCCCACCAGTGCGTCATCCGACTGGGAAGTATCCATCCATCTCACCCCCCTTCGAGTCTGGACTTCACCGTCAGTCAGCTTTCGGGGCGCACGGCATCACCAGATTGGGGGTAACTCGATGTTTTTTTCTTTTCCTCAAAGAGGTTTCGACCGCCGATCAGCGGGTATTCGGCTGCGTTTTCGGCCGCCGCTTCGGCTCGATATTCGCCAACACGTCCGACACCGATCAACCGGCGCGCACCACCGCGCCCGCGATCAGCGTCGCGAGGGCGTGCTCCAGCGCGGGGGCCATGTCCAGCCGGAAGCCGAGCAGGCCCGGGTCCGCCTCGTAGGCGGCGAGCGCGCTGGCCGAAGGCTGGGTGTGCGTCCACAGCCCGCCGGCCAGGATCATCGCCAGCAGGCACACGGACTCCGCCTCGGCCCCGAGCTCCGGCACGTACCGGCGCATCAGCCCGGTCATCGCCTCGAGCCCGGTGAGCGCGGATCGCTTGTAGCGCACGACGACGTCCACCGACACGTTGTGCTCCAGCACGGCGGCCTGCGCCGCGATCAGGTCGCACAACACCCTCCGCGGAGCCAGCGACCGCGCCACGACGGCCGCGAACCGGTCACCCCGGTCCCTGACCGGCAGGCCGGAGTCGACGCCGTCGGCCAGCTCCTCCGTCACTGCGGCGAGCCAGTCCGCGAGGGCCTGCTGCAGCAGTTCGAGCAGCACCGCCTCGCGGGATTCGAAGTAGCGCAACACGTTCGACTTGGCCAGGCCGACCCGGCGGCTCAGCTCGGTCAGGCTCACGTCGGCCACCGGCATCTCGTCGAGCATCGCCAGCGCGGTGTCGAGGATCTTGCGGCGCCGCTCCTCCCGCTGCTCGGCGCTGCGCGCCCGCTGGAACGTCATGAGACCAGCGTAACGCCCGGTGCCGCCGATTACAGACCCGCGGTCTCTTGACAATAGACCGATGGTTCCTTAACGTCGGTCGTAACAGACCGCCGGTCCGCAAGGACTGACACCGAACAGGGGAACCGCCATGAGCAAGCAGTGGACCGACCGCGACATCCCGGACCAGAAGGGCCGCGTCGCCGTCGTGACCGGCGCCAACACCGGCCTCGGCTTCGACACCGCGAAGGTGCTCGCCGACCACGGGGCGACGGTGGTGCTGGCCGTCCGCGACGTCGAGAAGGGCAAGCAGGCGGCCGCGCGCTTCGGGGCGGGCGCCGACGTCACCGTGCAGGAGCTGGACCTGGCGTCACTGGACTCCGTCCGCGCCACCGCGGCCGACCTGCACACGACGTTGCCGAAGATCGACCTGCTGATCAACAACGCCGGCGTCATGTACCCGCCGCGGCAGACCACCCGCGACGGGTTCGAGCTGCAGTTCGGCACCAACCACCTCGGGCACTTCGCGTTCACCGGCCTGGTGCTGGACCTGCTGCTGCCGGCCGCCGGCTCCCGGGTGGTGACGGTCGCGAGCGTCGCCCACCGCATCCGCGCGGCAATCCACTTCGACGACCTGCAGTGGGAGAACTCCTACGACCGCGTCGCGGCGTACGGGCAGGCGAAGCTGGCCAACCTGATGTTCAGCTACGAGCTCCAACGCCGCCTGGCCCCGCACGGCACCACGGCGGCCATCGCGGCCCACCCGGGCGTGGCGCGCACGGAGCTGATGCGCAACTCCCCCGCCATCGCCCGCGCACTGTTCCCGGCGGTGGCGCCCCTGATCAGCCAGAGCTCGGCGATGGGCGCCCTCCCGATCCTGCGCGCGGCCACCGACCCGGCCGCACTGGGTGGCCAGTACTACGGGCCCGCGGGCCCGGGCGGGTACCGGGGACGGCCGGAGGTGGTGGCGTCGAGCCCGCAGTCGTACGACCTGGCGACCCAGCGGCGGCTGTGGGCGGTTTCGGAGGACTTGACCGGCGTGAAGTTCCCGGTCGGCTGAGGCAGAGACTTCACGACGAGCGGCCACCGCACGGACGGCGGTGGTCGCTTCGGCATCTCGGCCTTGGCGACGCGAGCGGGATCATGGCTCGGCGTGGATGAAGCCGGGCGACTGGCGTTGGCCCGGCTCCGCGATCCGGCGCCGATTCCGCCCGGCCATCAGCGTTAACCCGGCTCCGCGATCCGGCGCCGATTCCGCCCGGCCATCAGCGTTAACCCGGCTCCGCGATCCGGCGCCGATTCCGCCCGGCCATCAGCGTTAACCCGGCTCCGCGATCCGGCGCCGATTCCGCCCGG
>NZ_JBITCJ010000013.1:158298-271650 GCF_044453095.1 Amycolatopsis sp. NPDC051758
GCCATCAGCGTTAACCCGGCTCCGCGATCCGGCGCCGATTCCGCCGGGCCATCAGCGTTAACCCGGCTCCGCGATCCGGCGCTCCGGCGGTCCTCTGCACCCCGTCGCGATCCCACCACCCGGCGCCCCTGCCGACTCCGGCCACCGGCCGACTCCGGCCACCCGGCTAACTCGATCACCCCACGTCGCGATCCCACCTCTGAGAGCACACCCCCAAGACCTTCCGCGGCGAACACCCGACCACCGCATGTTGATTGTCTGGTGGTTTCTGAGTTGTTCCGTTTGTCCATGTCTCGTGTTACGTTCGATTCGACGAGCCCGCCGTAGTGCTCCGGGCTCGGCGTGCCCACCCCGTTCGCCGCCCCGCCCGGAGTTCTGCGCCGTCCCCGCCAGGCCGGTACGTGGCTTCCGTGCGCATTCCGTCCGAGGAGTCCGATGCGCCGCCTCGTCACCCTGGTCCTCGCGCTCTTGTGCGCGATCGTCGTGAGCCCGGCCTTGCCGGCCGCGTACGCCGACATCGTGCCGAAGACACCCCCGCTCACCACCCCGTGGACTTCGCAGGTGAGCACCACCAACCCGCTGCCCGACTACCCGCGGCCGCAGATGACGCGGCCCGACTGGCAGTCGCTCAACGGGGAGTGGCAGTTCCTCAACCCCGCCACCGGCTCCGGGGGCAGCGTCGACCGGTACGCCGCGCCGCCGCTCGGGCAGACCCTCCCCGAACGCATCCTCGTGCCCTACCCGGTCGAGTCCGCGCTCTCCGGGATCATGCGCAACGACAACCGCGACCTGATGTTCTACCGCCGCACCTTCACCGTGCCGCAGGCCTGGGCCGGGCGGCACGTGCAGCTGCACTTCGGCGCCGTCGACTACGAGGCCACCGTGTGGGTCAACGGTGTCCAGGTCGCCACCCACAAGGGCGGCTACGACCGGTTCGAGGCCGACGTCACCGCCCAGCTGAACGGCGGCACCAACGAGATCGTCGTCCGCGTTTACGACCCGACCGACGGCCGCGGCGAGAAGCAGCCGCTGGGCAAGCAGGTCAACAACCCCTCGGGCATCTTCTACACGCCCACTTCCGGCATCTGGCAGACCGTCTGGCTCGAGCCGACCGCGCCGTCGTCGATCTTCTCCGTCGACATCTACCCGAACCTGGCGAACAACACCGCACGCGTGCGGGTGTTCGGCCGTGGTGACGTCGGCGGGTACTCCGTGCTCGCCGAGTCGATGACCGGCGGCGCCGTCGTGGGCAGTGCGACCGGTGGTTTCACCGAGTTCTCGGTGCCGGTGCCGAACGCGCGGCGGTGGTCGCCCGACGACCCGTTCCTCTACGACCTGCGGGTGTCGCTGCGCAATGCCGCCGGCGCCACGGTCGACCAGGTCGTCAGCTACTTCGGCATGCGTGAGGTCGGCACCAAGAACGTCAACGGCGTCGTGCGCCCGACCCTCAACGGCGAGTTCGTGTTCCAGGTCGGCACGCTGGACCAAGGTTTCTGGCCCGACGGCCTGTACACCGCGCCCACCGACGCGGCGCTGGCGTCGGACCTGCAGAAGCACAAGGACCTGGGCTTCAACATGGTCCGCAAGCACATCAAGGTCGAACCCGCGCGCTGGTACTACTGGGCCGACCGCCTCGGTTTGCTGGTGTGGCAGGACATCCCGTCGACGCTGAGCAACGACGCGAACCGGACACCGGCGCAGATCGCCGAGTTCGAGACCGAAGCCCGCGAGATAGTCGACGAGCACCGCTTCTCCCCCGCCGTCGTGACCTACGTGCCGTTCAACGAAGGCTGGGGCGAGTGGAACCTCGACGACACCAAGCGCGTGACCACCAGCTTGGAGAGCTACGACCCGACCCGGCTGATGAACCCGCACAGCGGCAGCAACTGCTGTTCCGCCAAGGGTGACCCGGGCACCGGCGACCTGCTCGACTGGCACGTCTACACCGGACCGGACGCACCCCGGCCGACCGCGACCCGCGCGTCCGTGCTCGGCGAGTTCGGCGGGCTCGGGCTGCGCAACCCCGGCCACGAATACAGTCCCAACGGCCAATTCTTCGCCTACGAACAGATGTCGAGCGCGGACCAGCTCAACGACCGCTACACCGGCATGGTCCGGGACGTCCGGCAGCTGATGACCACGAAGGGCGTCTCGGCGTCGGTCTACACCGAAATCACCGACGTCGAAGGGGAATACAACGGCCTCTACACCTACGACCGGCGGGTGCAGAAGGTCGACACCGCCCGCGTCCGCGCGGCGCACGCCGACCTGATCGCCGCGTCCCGCAACCAGAACGCCGCGGTGCCGCTGACACTCGGGCACCTCCGGTCGTTCAAGGTGACCACCCCCGGGTTCACCGACCGGTACCTGCGCCACGCCGATTCCTTCGCCCGCACCGACGTCCTGACAACGGCGAGCCCCGACGCCGCCCGGCAGGACGCGTCGTTCCGCACCGTGGCGGGGCTGGCGAACCCGAAGTGCTTCTCGTTCGAATCGGTCAACTTCCCCGGGAAGTACCTGCGGCACAGCGACAACCGCGTCCGCATCGACAGCGACACCGGCGGGACGTTCACGGCCGACGCCACCTGGTGCAGCCGCTCGGGCCTCGCGGCTGGCGGGACGTCGTTCGAGTCGCTGAACCTGCCGGGCCGGTACCTGCGCCACTACAACGACAACGTCTACCTGGCCGTCAGTGGCGGCCCGAACCCGTGGGACACGGCGACGAGCTTCGCCGCGGACGCGACCTGGAACGTCACGGCGCCGGCGTTGTGGCGCAGCTCGGTGCCGCTCGCGGTGAACGCCCGGCAGTCCCTGCGGGTGACGACGTGGGGTTACACCGACCGGTACCTGCGGCACGCCGGCGGCCTGGCCTACACCGAGGTCGTCACCGGCGGCAGCAGCGCGCTGCTCAAGCAGGACGCCACCTACACCGTGCGCCGCGGGCTCGGCGAGTCGTCGTGCTACTCCTTCGAGTCGGTGAACTACCCCGGCCAGTTCCTGCGCCACCAGGACGGCCGGGTCCGCAACTCACCGGACGACGGCTCGGCGCTGATGCGCGCGGACGCGACGTTCTGCACCCGGCCGGGTGTCGGCGGCACCGGCGTGACGTTCGAGTCGCTCAACATCGCCGGGGCGTTCCTGCGCCACTTCGACTCCGCGGTGTACATCGCGTCGGGGGCGGGCACCGACTCCGACCGGCCGCAGACGGTGACGGCGGACAGCAGCTGGTCCGTCGCCCCACCCTGGGCCCCGTGAGGTGACCCCCGGCCACGACCGAGCAGCGGTCGTGGCCGGGGTTTTCAGTGCCGTCGTTCGACGAGGACGTCCGCCAGCTCGGCGAGCATGGTGCGGCCCGCCGGGCTCAGGTGCTCCGCGGCGGCCGACAGCGCGTCGATCGCCTGGGCCGAGTGCGCTTCTGCGGCCCGCCGGGTGACGTCGAGGCCGCCGGTTTCCCGGACGACGCGGACCGCCACGGCCGCGGCCGCCCGGTCCCCCCGGCGCAGCAGCTCGCGCAGGCCCGGCCGCTCACGCAGGGCGTGCACCACCGGCAGCGTGTAAACACCCTCGACGATGTCGTGCCCGGCCGGCTTGCCCAGCGCCTCCGCCGAGGACGTCACGTCGAGCAGGTCGTCCACCAGCTGGAACGCCAGCCCCATGTGATGGCCGTACGCGGCCAGCGCCTCGACGGCGTCGGCGGGCAGCCCGACCGCCATCGCCCCCAGCCGGCAGGCGGTCGCGAGCAGCGCGGCGGTCTTGCCGGAGATCGCCTCCAGGTAGGACTCCTCCGTGCGGTCCACGTCGAACAGCGCGGCGGACTCGCGGGCCTGGCCCTCGCAGAGCCGGCTGAACGTCCGCGCCGCGACCGCGCCCTCTTCGGCGCCGAGGCTGCTGCCGGCCAGGAGTCCTTGCGCCAGCAGGTAGTCACCCGCGAGCACCGCGCGGATGTTGCCCTCGCGGATGTTGACGCTGTCGACCCCGTGGCGGGTGGCGGACTCGTCCATGACGTCGTCGTGCACGAGGCTCGCCAGGTGCAGCAGTTCGACCACCGCGCCGGCCTGCACGGCCCGGTCCCGCGCCCGCGGGTCCAGCGGCGCCGCGGCCGCGTACGCCGTGGCGAGCACGAGCAGCGGGCGCAGCCGTTTGCCGCCGCCGACCACGCCGGCGACGACGTCGGAGACGATCAGCGGTTCGGCCGAGGCGATCGTGCCGATCCGCCCGAGGCACCCGGCGAGGTCGGCCGCGAGCACGGCCGGGCCGGCCAGGTTCGCGACGATCCGGTGCGGCGCGGACGTCATCAGCGCGGCGACGTTCGTGCCGTCGACGGTGCTCCGCGCGTTCAGTGCGGCGCTCACGACGGCTCCCCCGTCCGGTGGTCCACCGGGCAGCCGGCGGCAGCGGCCGGCGGGGCCGGCCGGTCGGCCTGGGCGACCGGCTCCGGCACCATGGGCAGCGGGCCGGTGCCCAGCGACGCCTTGGGCGCGGTGCTGATCCGGTGGCCGGGCACCGGCCGCAGCCGCCACCGCGCCACCGCCGCGGCCAGCGTCAAGGTCGTCTCGGCGATGCCGAAGTTGTCCCCGATGCACTTGCGGTTGCCCTGCCCGAACGGGAGAACGGCGTTGCGCGGCAACTGCTTCGCCCGCTCCGGCAGCCAGCGGTCCGGGTCGTAGCGGTCCGGGTCCGGGAACATCTCCGGGTTGCGGCCGAGCAGGTACGAGCTGTAGAAGACCGGCGTGCCGGCCGACAGCCGCGCGCCGGCGATCTCGACGTCGCGGGTCGTCGTGCGGGACAGCAGCCACGCCGGCGGGTACATGCGCAGCGTCTCGGTGAGCACGCGGTCGGTGTACTCCAGCCGCGGCAGGTCGGCGCTGGTGGGCCGCCGGCCGCCGAAGACGGTGGTGACCTCGTCCTGCAGCTTCGCCTCGATCTCGGGGTGCCGGGCGAGCAGGTGGAACGTCCAGGCCAGGGTGTTCCCGGTGGTCTCGGTGCCGCCGATGAGCACGGTCATGACCTGGTCGTGGATCTCCTGGTCGGTCAGCCCTTCGCCGGTCTCCTCGTCACGCTGGTTGACCAGGATCGACAGCACGTCACCCTGGTCGGCCCCGGAGCGCCGGTACTCGGCGACCGTGTCGCTGATGACGTCGCGCATCCGGACCTGGGCCTCGGCGAAGAGCCGGTTGTGCTTGTTGGGGATCTTCTCGATCAGCGAGGTCGGTGAGATCATCCGGCGGTAGACGCCCTGCATGATGACCGGCATGCACTCGGTCACCGCCCGCACGGCGTCCTCGCCGATCCGGGTGGCGAACATCGTGCGCGCGGTGATCCGCAGGGTCAGGCCGTGGGTGATGTCGCTGACGTTGAACGCGACCCCGGGCCGCCACGACGACAGCTCGGCGTCGATCTCCTCGGCCATGATGTCGATGTAGTGCGGCATCCGCGCGCGGTGGAACGCCGGCTGCACCAGGCGCCGCTGCCGGCGGTGGCTCTCGAACCCGGAGCTGACCAGGCCGTCGCCGACCAGCAGCCGGGCCTTCTCGAACAGCGGGCCGCCCTTGTCGAACGTCCGCGAGTCGTGCAGCAGCTGGGTGACCAGGTCGTGGTGGCAGGCGATGTAGGCGAGCCGGGGGCCGAGCCGGAACGCCACCAGGTCACCGTGGGCCGGCAGCGAGGTCAGGAACTCCAGGGGCCTGCGCCACAGCTGGGGAACGTGGCCGAGCAGCGGCACCCGGCCGGGCGCCTCGCCGACGGTGTAGGTGGCCGCCGAGGGGCTTTCCTTGACGATCGTCATTTCCACTCCCAGGTCTCGGCGCTTGCGGTCGACGGCGCCGGGCGGAACCTGGCCACCGGTGCGGTGAGGTCGAGCCAGCCCGACGTCGTGCCGTCCCACACCGAGCCGTCGCCGAAGTAGCGGGGCGTGAGGTACTCGAACTCCTGGCTGCCGCCGATGAGCAGATCCATGCCCTCGAGGTAGGCGCGCACGTCCTCGCGCTGCCCGAGCGGGCCGGCGAGGACGCGGTCGCGGACCGCGATGTAGGCCCGCTCGTGGTGCTCGACGAGCGCGCAGAGGCGGTTGATCGCGTCCTGCAGGCCGAGGCCTTCCTGCTGCCACAGCACGCGCACCGCGGTCATGGTGTCGCCGTCGGCGTGCTCCTTGCGCCAGGAAAGGAGGTCGTTGACGATGATCATCTGCCGCATGGAGTGCGTGTGGATCTCGGCGAACTCGGGCTCGGCCCGCAGCTCGGTCATGTCGACGCCGGCGGCGTACTCGGTGAACAGCTCCAGGAAGTCGCACCCGAAGCTGTCCTGGCGGACCGCCATGCACGTTTCGTAGTCGGGGATCGCGTCGGTGAGCTTCGACTCGATCTCGGTCGCGCAGCCGCGCAGGAACGCCTCCAGGCTGCCGACGAGCCGGCGCACCTGGGCCGGGGCGAGGCCGGCGCTGATGCGCAGCCACAGGTCGCGGGCCGCCCGCCCGTAGGGGAACTCGCGGGTCAGCGCGTCGGCGTCGTCCACATCGGCCATGATCGCGGCGAACACCTGCCGCGCCCCGTCGTGGCTGGCGCCCAGCGCCGACCGGTCGGAGACGAAGCTGTCGATGACGGTGACGAACTGGTACCAGTCGGCGATGTTGCGCGCCCGGTCGTCGGCGGCGAAGGGAACCGTGATCGGGCCGTAGATTCCGTTGCGCTGGCGGAGGAACACCAGCAGGGACTCCTCGTCGGGGAAGCACTCGCCGAGGAACTCCCGCACCCAGCCGTTCGACGCGATCTCGATCTGCGCGGCCTTGGGGTGGTAGGCGTAGGGAAGGAGCCGGGGCAGTTCGGGGAGGTGGAACTCCCGAATCCCGGGAACAGTGGATATCGCGGTCATAAGGTGGACCCCCATGTCCAGGCAGCACACAGGTTGCGCCTGCTTGATGCCGCCTGATTCTGCTGACCCCGGCCGGGAGCGTCCACTCCGAGCGTGCTTGGTGTCCTCGGACTGTCCATAAAGGACTTCGAGTGGACGGTGCCCGGCCGTGATCCGGGGGCCGGGCCTCAGCGGCCGGCGCGCTCGAGCAGCAGCACCAGCTTCCGCACCGGCGGCGGAACGAAGGGGTCGTCAGCGGTCAGCTCGACGTGACCGTCGTCCCCCCAGACGTCGATCCGGTAGTGGAAACCGTCCGGTATCGGCGGTGCGGGCGGAGCCTTCGCAGCGAAGTCGATCTCCGAGACCGCTTCCCGGACCGCTGCGGCCCGCTCGGCGGGCAACGTGGCCAGGTCCGCTTCGGCCACGAGCCGAACACCGGCGAAGCCGCCGCTTCGGGTGACCCGTACCTTCATCACGACTCCCCTTGACGCTCGTCGTTTCGCCGGGCAAGCAGTGGGGCATTCTCCCCCGGTGATGTGCCGAGCGCACCACGAGGATACGGCGAGAGGACCACTCGTGCCCGAACACGGACACGCCGGCCGCTCCGCGGAACGGCCGGCAGAAGCGACCAACATGTCCCTGGTGATGGCTGAGTGCTGGGCCTGCGACACCCCGCGTTACAAAGAGGTGCCCTGGCGCAACCGGCACCACCGGCACTTCACCTGGTCCTGCCCGGACTGCGACGTCGACTGGTGCGGCCCGGGTGCACAGGTGGCGGAGCCGGCGGCGCGGATGGCCGGCTGACCTCGTCAGATGATGCCCACCTCGTGGAAGGCTGCGCGCACGGTTTGAGCGCCCTGCCGCCCGATGACCCCGTCCCGGGCCAGGATGCGGGCCATCTGCGCACACACGTCGGCCGCGGCCGCGAAATCGGCGGTCGGCCACAGGTTCTGCAGCGTGGCGTACCACAGCTTCGCCGCCGGGAACGTGCCGAGATCGGTGGCGACCAGGTAGAACACGCGGTTGACGATGCCGCTGTTGACGTGCGGATCACCACCCGGCACGTACTGCGACATGTCGGCGGCCTGTGGGTCCTTGCCCATCAGGGGGTTGTCGTAGGCGGTGCCGGGGTGGGCCATCGACCGGATCGCTTCGCCGTAGAGGCCGTCGGCCATCACGTCTTCGCCGATCAGCCAGTTGAAGGTGCCGGCGTCGAGGTTTTTGCTGAACTGTTCGACGCACACGCCGAAGATGTCGGACGTCGCCTCGTTCAACGCGCCGGGCTGGTCCGAGTACTGCAGCCCGGCGGTGTACTGGGTCACCCCGTGGGTCAGCTCGTGCCCGATGACATCGACATCGCCGGTGAAATCCTTGAATATCTGCCCGTCCCCGTTGCCGAAGACCATTTCGGTCCCGTCCCAGAAGGCGTTGTTGAAGTCGGCACCGAAGTCGACGTGCCCCTGCAGCGTCAGGCCCGCATTGTCGAGTGAGTCACGGCCGAGTTCCTTTCGGTAGAACTCCCGGGTGCTGCCGAGCCCGTCATAGGCGAGGTTCGCGTTCTTCAGCTTCGTCGGCGGGTCGTCCTCGCCACGAATCGGGCTGGTACTCAGCTGCCACTGATGACCGTCGTCGAAGATCACCCGCTCACCCTTGCCGGGCTGCGGGGTGTGCAGGGCCGCACCCAAATCGGCCGCACCACCGAGCGGCGCGCGGCGGGCGTCGCGCAGCAACTGCCCGGCCAGCGCCGTCCGTTGCGCGGCGCCGGCGCCGTCGGGCGATTTCCCGGAAACCCTGGCGATGTGATCGATGATATGCGGCGGCACGTAAGAGCAAACAATTTTCCGCATGACATCTCCTCCTGGCGAAAATAGATCACGAATATCGACGATTCGATTCCCTCCAGGTCTACCACCCGATTTCCGCGTCGCTACCGCCGAAAGAGTGCACGAATTCACCGGCCCGCCGGCGGCTCTTGCGGCGCCTTGGCGGTAGCGCCAGCACCACCCTGGGTTCGGTAGGCAGCGCTACTGATCTTCGCGGCGGATCCGGCCACCATTCGAGGTGTCATTCACCGGCGGCGAAGGAGAAGCGATGCAGAGCACAGCCATCTCGGCGGCACGCAAGGGCGCAGTGGCCCTGACCGTGGCGGGACTGATGGGCGCCGCCCTGACCAGCGCGGCGGCCGCGGACCGGCCCCGGGACCAAGCCGTCCGGGACAGCCTCGACGCGCTGGTGAGCCAGGAGAAGTTCCCGGCCGCGCTCGCCTCGGTGACCAAGGGCGGCCGCACGACGACGCTGGTCGCCGGGTCCGCCCGGCTCGGGCGCCAGGTCCCCGTCCCGCCCGACGGCGAGGTCCGGGCGGGCAGCAACACGAAGACGTTCACCGCGATCGTCGTGCTGCAGCTGGTGGCCGAAGGCAAGGTCGTGCTGGACGCGCCCATCGAGCGCTACCTGCCCGGAGTGGTGCGCGGCGAAGGCATCAACGGCGCCGACATCACCGTCCGGCAGCTGCTGCAGCACACCAGCGGGCTGCCCAACTACACCGAGTACATCGGACTCGAGGACTTCGAAAAGGTCCAGCACAAGTTCTTCCAGCCCCACGACCTGCTCGCCGCGGCGCTGGCCCACCCGGCGAAGTTCGCGCCCGGCACGAACTGGGAGTACAGCAACACCAACTACCTGCTGGCCGGCCTGCTGATCGAGCACGTGAGCGGACGTCCGGTGCAGGAGCAGATCACCGAGCGCGTCATCAAGAAGGCGGACCTGCGGAACACGTACTGGCCGCAGCCCGGCGACCAGACCATCCACGGCCCGCACCCGCACGGGTACGCGACCTCCGCCACCGGCGCCGTCGTCGACGCGACGGAGATGGACCCGTCCTGGGGCGGCGCGGCCGGGCAGCTCATCTCGACCCCGGGTGACCTCGCCCGGTTCTCCCGCCTCCTGCTCGACGGCCGGCTGCTCCCGCCGGCCCAGCTGGCGGAGATGCGCAAGACGGTCGACGCGCCGCTGCTGCCGGGCTGGCGGTACGGCCTCGGCCTGTTCAGCATCCCGCTCAGCTGCGGCGGGGTGTTCTGGGGCCACGGCGGTGACATCGAGGGCTTCGAAACCCGCGGCGGCGCCACCGAGGACGGCCGGTCCGTGGGGCTCGCGGTGACCGCGCTCCCCGGGACGTTCGGCGACGGGGAGCAGGGCGTGAAGGCGGTCATGTCCACTGTGGACACTGCGTTCTGCAAGTGACGGACGGCCCGGTGCGCGCGCCCGGATGTCGTGAACGACTCGTTCATCGCGTCGGACGAGGTGAACGAGTCGTTCACGGCATCGCAGCCAGGCCGCGGCCGTGCGTCAGCGCAGGTCCGAACGCGACAGTTCGGCCGGCGCCGGCGTGACGGCGAGCGCGTGCACCGCCAGCCGTTCCGCCGGCTGCGGCAGCTGGGTGGCCGCGGGCAGCTCGTATGGGTCGGCCGCTTCGATGTCGACCTGGTAACCGAGGTCGCCGAGGGACGCGGCGGTGAGCCGGCTCAGCGGGTTCGGCGCGGGGTTGACGAAGCCGGTCATCAGCTCGTTGCCGAAGGTGCGGTCCCGCCAGTGCACGTCCCGGGTGCCCGGGCCGCCGGTGTCCTCCACCGGCACCCGCACCGGGTCGCCCGAGCCGGTGCGCAGCTTGTGGTACTCGGCCATCGCGGCCGGCCCGGAGAACGTGGGGTCGGTGGTGCCCTTGCCGACCAGCAGGCCCTTCGCCGCCCAGAGCGAGCCGACGCCCACGACGTGGCCCATCTCGTGGGTGATCACGTCTCCGAGGATGCCCTCGGCTTCCATCTTGGCCAGGTCGACCTTGTCGAACGTCATCTCGCCGCGGGCCGGCAGCAACGCCGACGGCTCGCTCCCGGCCGGCCGCACGTGCGTGATGCGCGCCTGGCCGAGGATGTGGCCCGCACCGTCGATGTCGGCGCCCCGCGCGATGATCAGCACGTCGTCGACCGGCTCGCCGTCGACCACGACGTCCGGCAGGTCGCCGACGATCACCTCGGCCCACCGATCCGCGGCCGCGGCGAAGGCGTCCATCTGGGCCGAGGTCAGGCCGCCTTCGAACCGGACCGTGATGGTGAACGGCGATTCGGTGCCCGCGAGCAGCAGCGCACGCCCGGCGTCGGCCCGCGCGTGGTAGATCTTGTGTTCCGGCATGGTCGTTCCTTCCCCGTGGGAGCTGTACCTCTCCGAGCCCGGAACGCCGAAGAAAATACGCCCGCGACCGAGGCGATCAAAGGGGCCGCCACCAGGCGTGACCCGCCGGGTCAGCGCATCGGGTAACCGGGCCCGCCCGGCGCCTCGCGGGCGCACCAGACGGCGGTCGGCTTGACGATCGCGAGGGTCAGCGTCGCCCCGGCCGGGATCAGGACCATCAGCAGGCCGACGATCGCACCGCCCAGGTACACGCCGCCGACGCCGGCGCCGAGGCCGCCCACCCCGATCGCGTTCAGCACCACCGACACCACCATCACCAGGATGGCCAGGCCGCTGCCGACGATGGTGAGCACGCGGCCCATCGGCTTGCGAAGGAACAGGAGGATGCCGCCGGTGATCAGCGTGCCCGCGAGCAGCAGGTCCTCGACCAGGGACACGAAGAACAGCCAGTGCACGAAGCCGCTGCTCAACGCGATGATCGTGCCGATCAGGCCGACGAGGTAGAACAACCCGCCGAGGATCGCGAGCACCCCCGCGATGATCGCCGTGACCCCGCTCGGCTTCGGCGGCTGCATCCCGTAACCCGGGTACGGCCCCTGCGGGTACGGCTGCTGGGGATACGGCTGGCCGGGATACGGCTGGGCGGGGAAGCCGCCCGTCGGCGCCGGGTACGGCTGCTGCCCGGGGTAGGGCTGCTGTCCCGGGTACGGCTGCTGCGGCGGGCCGGGATTCGGCGGGTACGTCATGGCGTCCTCGGTCTCCAGTGACCGCCCCCCTCGGTGCGCCACCTCGCTCCGGTGGCTACGGCCGAGGTCAAGCCTCTCATGCGCGCCGCCGGAAGGTCAGGTTGCGCCCGGTCCCGGTCTCGCGCACGGCCAGGTCGCCGCGGATCGCGGCTCCTACCTGGGCCCGCGGTCGGGCAGCTCGACGACCACCGTGCGGCCCCGGTCCTCACCGTCGTCGGCGGGACGCACGGGAACGGGCTCACCCGGCGGGCTGGCGTCGACGATGTCCGTCGCCCGCACCAGCCGCAACGGCGTGTCGGGGGCCGCGCGGAGGGGCCGGACCGGCACCCACGTGGTGCTGGTGTGCTCGTCGCGCAGGCTGGGGCCCGCGACGGTGCCGATCCGCTCCGGCTCGGCCGGCCGCCCGGCCGCGCTGCGCCCGGGGCGCCCGCGGTAGCGCACCTGCCAGCCCGCCGGGTAACCACCGCCGTGGCGCGCCGGCCAGTGCCGGCCGGCCTCGGTGCCCTCAGCCATCCCTCACCCCGTTCGCTCGAAGATCATGTCCGGCGCCGGGCTCCGGGGCGCGACCTCCAGCCTAGGCCAGGCCGGCGTGCCACGCCCTCATCCAGGCGGGTGGTTCCCTTCGGGTATCCACTGAGGACGGACGTCACCAGGCGGCCGCGCCGTCCGGGGGCCGGCGGGGCTCGATGCCGATGACGTCGCGGTCCGGGACCCAGACCGTGGGCGCGTCCGGGCCACCCTCGAAGGGTGAGAGCGGAATGGTTTCCAGGCCCGTGTGCGGATCCCGCACCGGCGAGCCGACGACGACCCCGGCCGAGCAGCTGCCGGCCGGTGGGCCGGGCGTCCGCCGGCGCCGGTAGGTGAGGACCCAGCCCACCGGGTACTCGTCGTACAGGTCGTCCAGCGGCGATTCCACGGCACACCCCGTTCGGTTCGACGGATTCGTCGCCGGGGTCCGGGGCGATTTCCCACCCTACGCGAGAGCCGCGAACGACCGGCAGCGCCCACCCGGGTGGTTTCCGTCTACGGCAACGGGGTGATGCCGTGGCCCCTCACGCCACGAGGTGCGGGTACTCCGCCGCGCGGTGCTGGAAGGCCAGGATCGCGGGATTGCGCACCACGCCGTCCCGGATCTCGATCGCGCGCCGGACGGTCTCGCTACCGTCCCATGTGGACGGTCCGCCGAGCACCGGCCGCAGCAGCGGGAGCAGCGCCTCGCTGATCTCCCACGACGCCGAGTTCCACAGGTAGGACGGGCTGTGGTCGACGGCGTAGTAGGTGATGCCGTCACCGACCGTGAACGTCGGGCTGGCGAACGAGGTGGGCCGCGCCCAGCTGAACCCCATCCCTTCGTCACACGACACGTCGACGATGAGGCTGCCCGGCTCGAACCCGGCCAGGTCGTCCTCGACGAGGAACGTCAGGGGCTCGGCGGTGTCCTGCAGGACGCAGTTGACGACGATGTCGTGCTCGGCGAGGAACCCGGCCAGCGGCACCCGGCCCTTCTCGGTGCGGGCGTGACTGCGGCGCAGGTCACCCGGGTTGGTGACGTCGTGGTCGAAGTGCACCATCGTCGCGGAGTGGATCGGCGACCCGACGGCGGCGATGCCGCGGCCGGTGAGCACGTGCACGTCGTGCACGCCGTGCGCGTTGAGCGCGGTCACCGAACCGCGCGCCGTCGCGCCGAAGCCGATCACCACGGCCCGCAGCCGGCGGCCGTAGTCGCCGGTCGAGCCGGCCAGCTGCAGGGCGTGCAGCACCGAGCTGTACCCGGCCAGCTCGTTGTTCTTGTGGAAGACGTGCAGGCCGAACGAGCCGTCGCGGTTCCAGTGGTTCATCGCCTCGAAGGCGATCAACGTCAGCCGGCTGTCGATCGCCAGCTGCGTGAGCTCCTGGTCCTGGACGCAGTGCGGCCAGCCCCACAGCACCTGGCCCGTCCGCAGCTCGGCGACGTCCTCGCGGATCGGCTTGGCCAGCAGGACGACGTCGGTCTCGGCGATGAGCTGCTCGCGCGTGCGCATCCCGGCGACGAGGCCCTTCAGCTGTTCGTCCGGCACGCCGAAGGCCTCGCCGTAGCCGTGTTCGAGGTAGATGCGGTCACGCAGATCGGCGTCGATCCGCTCGACGTGGCGTGGGTGGATGGGCAACCGGCGTTCGTCCGCTTTGCGCGAATGCGCGACGACGCCGAGGGTGAGCTGGTCCACTGGGGGCCCCTTTGCTAGACCCCGAGTCTAGCCGCACGGCGCGGGCACCGTCCCGCGCGGACCGTTGAGTCCACAGTAGACGGTCAGCGGCCGGGCAGCGCCAGCCGGAAGATCTTCTTGACGACCGAGCCGAGCTGACGCGACAGGGACCCGGTGTTGTAGGGCAGCCCGTAGCGCTCGCAGATCTCCCGCACCTCGGCGGCCATCCGCGGGTAGCGGTGGCTGGGCAGGTCCGGGAACAGGTGGTGCTCGATCTGGTGGCTGAGGTTGCCCGAAAGCACGTGGAACAGCGGGCTGCCGGTGATGTTCGCCGAGCCGAGCATCTGGCGCAGGTACCACTGCCCGCGGGTCTCGTCCGCGCTCTCCTCCTCGGTGAACACCTCGGCGCCGTCGGGGAAGTGGCCGCAGAAGATGATCGAGAACGCCCAGAGGTTGCGGACCACGTTGGCGGTGATGTTCGCGGTCAGCGTCAGCGGCGCCAGCGGGCCGGTGAGCACCGGGTACAGGACGTAGTCGCGGCCGGCCTGGCGGGCGGTCTTGCGCAGCATCGGCGCCAGCAGCGGCCGGACGTCCGCCCAGCCCCGCCGGCCCTGCACGATCCGGTCCACCTCCAGGTCGTGCAGCATGATCCCGTATTCGAAGAACAGCGCCTGCGCGGCGGCGTAGACCGGGTTGCCCAGGTAGTACGGGTGCCACTTCTGGTCTTCGGTGATGCGGAGGATGCCGTACCCGACGTCACGGTCCTTGTCGAGGATGTTGGTGTAGGTGTGGTGCATGAAGTTGTGCGAGCGGCGCCACTGCTCGCCGGGGCACACCATGTCCCACTCGAACGTCCGCGAGTTCAGCGCGGGGTCCTTCATCCAGTCGTACTGGCCGTGCATGACGTTGTGGCCGATTT
Source organism: Amycolatopsis sp. NPDC051758 (assembly GCF_044453095.1). NCBI lineage: Bacteria > Bacillati > Actinomycetota > Actinomycetes > Pseudonocardiales > Pseudonocardiaceae > Amycolatopsis > Amycolatopsis sp. NPDC051758. The sequence goes on from NZ_JBITCJ010000013.1 coordinate 173,178, forward strand.
CCATGTTGTCCAGGATCTTCGACACCGCGAGCGCGGCCACCCCGCCCAGCCAGGCGGGCGGGAACCAGCCGGCGAACAGCAGCACCCGTCCGGAAACCTCGCAGAACCGTTGCACCGCAACGACGTTGTGGATGTAGTCGGCATCCTGCGCGCCGAGGTCGCCGGCGACCCGCGTGCGCAGGTCGTCCAGTTCGATGCCGAGCTTCTCGATCTCGTCGTGATCGAGTGCCATGGCCGTGGTCGTCATCAGCGGTTCTCCTCGGGATGGGCCGGTTTTCCGGTCGCCGTGGTCCAGGGCCGGCCCCCACCCTAAACCCCCGCGTCCGCGCCGTGCTGGGCCAGGCGGGTGGTCCCGGATCATTGTCACGAACGCCACACGCGCGTAACAACCCGTTGAGATCAACAAATCCGGCCCGTCAGGGCACCGGGACCGTCCACATCAGACGGGTGCCGCCCTCGGCCGGGCGGTCGACCCGCAACGACCCGCCCACCTCCGCGGCGCGCTGCTCCAGGTTGCGGAGTCCGCTGCGCGCAACGGCTTCCGGCATCCCGGTGCCGGTGTCCGTCACCTCGACGACCAGGTCGCCGTCCAGGGAAACGGTGACCGCCAGCTCCGTGGCGCGCGCGTGCCGCAGGACGTTGCTGACGGCTTCGCGGACGACGGCCTCGGCGTGCTCGGCCAGGCCGGCGGGCACCCGGTCGAACGACCCCGACAGTCGCACGGTGGTGCGGATCGCGGAGTCGGCGGTCGTGTCGGTGATGGCGTTCTGCAGGCGCGCCCGCAGACCCCGCCCGGCGCCCGGTTCGGTGTGCAGGTCGAAGATCGCGCTCCGGATCTCCTCGATGACGTCCTGGAGGTGGTCGACGTGCTGGGTCAGCCGGGCGGCGACCGCGGGCGAGTCCGTCCGGCGCCGGGTGCCCTCGATCCCGAGACCCACCGCGAACAGCCGCTGGATGACGTGGTCGTGCAGGTCACGGGCGATCCGGTCGCGGTCCACCACCAGGTCGAGCTCGCGGCGGGCGGCCTGGCTTTCGGCGTCCCTGAGCGCCAGCGCGGCCTGGTCGGCGAAGGCGGACACGAGCTGGAGCTCGTGCTCGCCGAACCGCGCCGCGCCGGCGCCGCGGATCGCCAGCAGCACGCCGGCGGTGGACTCGCCGGACCGCAGCCGCACGGCCAGGGCCGGCCCGAGGTCCACCCCGAGGCCGTCGGCCAGGTCGAACGCCAGCCTCGGCACGCTGCGCGGCACGTGGTCGCGCAGCACCGCGCCCGAGGTCGAGCCGTCGAGCGGGATCCGGCGGCCGGTCAGCACCTCGGCGTCGGGGCCGGCGCACACCGTGACGACCAGCTCCCCGCCCGGCGCCACCGGCAGCGCGATCAGCGCGTCCCCCGCGTCGGTGAGCTCGGCGGCCCGGCTCGCGACCAGCCGGAGCACCTCGTGGACGTCGGCGCCGCCCAGGAGCTCGGCGGAGATCTCCCCGGTGGCCTCCAGCCACCGCTGCCGGCTCTGGCTCTCTTCGTAGAGCCGCGCGTTGTCGACCGCTATCCCGGCGGCGGCCGCCAGCGCGACGACCGCCCGTTCGTCGTCGGCGGTGAACGGCTGCCCGCCGCTCAGGTACAGCCGTCCGAGCACCTCGCCCCGGACCAGCAGCGGGACACCGAGGAAGGTCCGCATCGGCGGGTGGCCCGGCGGGAACCCGGCGGCGCCCGGGTGGCCGGCCAGATCCGCCAGGCGCACCGGGGCCGGCCCGGTCACGAGCTCGCCGAGCACCCCGTGGCCCGCCGGTGGCGGCCCGATCCGCGCCCGGGTCGCGTCGTCGACGCCGGTGGTGGCGAACGCGGTCGTCCGGCCGTCCTCGTCGAGCAGGGCCAGCGCGCCGTGGCGGGCGCCGACCAGGCCCGCGGCGGCGGTGACGATCCGGTGCAAGGTGGTCTCGAGCTCCAGACCGGCGGAAAAGGCGAGGACGGCCGCCGGCAGCGCGTCCATCCGGTCCCGGCCCGGTGTGCGCTCCTCGGGCATGGCCCCACCCTCGCACAGCGGCCCGGGCCGTGGCGGGATCCGGTGCGAACCGAACCGGGTTCGCAACCGGCGACCTTCGCCGGGCCACCGGAGGCCGTTCGGCACTTGGCGGGCGGCGCGGCCCGGGCGGACGGTGAACCGCGTCCAGCGAACCCACCCCCGGAGTCGTCCCCATGAAAACCGGTGTCATGCCCGTCGGGCACCTCAGCGCGAGCCAGGTGCGTTCCGTCCTCCTCGCGGCCACGGCTCCCCCGCCGCTGCGCCACTCCCGCCCCTGGCGGTTCCAGTGCACGCCCGACTCCGTCGAGCTGTACGCGGATCCGCTCACCACCGGCAGCGACAACGAGCAGCGCGAACGGCTCCTGGACTGCGGCGCGGCGCTGCTGAACCTGCGGCTGGCGATCAAGGCGCAGGGCAGCCACGCCGACGTGCGGCTGTTCCCCTCGGCGGGCCGGCCGGACCTGCTCGCCGTGGTGCGGCCGCACGGCTACGAGACGATCGCCCCGCACGACGGGGAGCTCGTGGCGGCCATCGCCGACCGGCAGAGCAACCGGCGCCCGTTCACCGCCGCCGTCGTCCCCTCCGCGGTGCAGCGGCAGATCCGGCGGGCGGCGGAGGTGGAACGCGCGTGGCTGGCCACCATCACCCCCGAGCAGGTGCCGCAGCTGCGGGAGATCATGCGCCGCACCGAGGTCCCGCCGGCGGCGCCCGGGCCCGGCGGCGGGACCGACCTCGACGTCGAACCCGAGCGGCTGGTCGTGGTCATCGGGACGCTGCACGACACCGTGCTCGCGCGGGTGCAGGCCGGTCAGGCCCTGCAGCGGGTCCTGCTGACCGCCACCGCCGCCGGGATCTCGGCGGCGCTCTCCACCCAGCCGATGGCCGTGCCGGCGATCCGGCGGGAACTGCGGCAGCTGCTCGGCGGCGGGCTCTGGCCGCAGATCATGCTGCGCCTGGGGCACGGCACCGCGGTGGCGCCCTCCTCGCGGCCGCAGCTCGAAGACGTGGTGATCAGCGACGAGCACCCGTTCGCGGCTAGCCGCCCGGACGACGGTGCGCGCCGTGGATCCCGGTGACCAGCACCGCCGCCTGGGACCGCCGCTCCAGCCCGAGCTTCGCCAGCAGGCGGGACACGTAGTTCTTGACGGTCTTCTCCGCCAGGAACATCCGCTCGGCGATCTGCCGGTTCGTCAGGCTCTCGCCGAGCAGGTCCAGCAGGACGAGCTCCTGCTCGCTCAGCCCCGCCAGCGGGCCCGGCTCCGCGGTGGTGGCGCGCAGCTCGGCCACGAGCGCGGTGACCGCCCGGCCGTCCAGCAGGGTCTCCCCCGACCCCACCCGGCGGATGGCGTCGACCAGCTGGAGCCCCTTGACGTCCTTGATGACGAACCCCTCGGCCCCGGCCAGCACCGCTTCGACCATCGAATCCTGGTCGGTGAAGGAGGTCAGCATCAGGCACCGCAGGCCGGGCAGCGCCGCGCGCAGGTCGCGGCACAGGTCCACGCCGCTGCCGTCGGGCAGGCGGACGTCCAGCACCGCCACGTCCGGCCGCAGCGCGGGCACCCTGGCCATCGCCTCGGCGACCGAGGACGCCTGCCCGACCACGGTCAGGTCGGGTTCGTCGTCGACGAGCTCGGCGACCCCGCGCCGCACGAGCTCGTGGTCGTCGACCAGGAAGACCGTGATGCCGGGCTCGCTCTCATCCACCGGTCCAGGCTACGCCCGCTCGCGCCGAACGACCCCGGAAGAGAGGTCTCGCGGCCCTAGGCCGGCCGGCGCCCGACGGCCACGGTGAAGGGATGACAGAGATCCAGCACAGGCCCGATCATCAGCTCAAGACCGCCGTGACCGATGAGCTCGCCTGGACCCCCAGCGTCAACGCCGAAGAAATCGGCGTGACCGTCGCCAACGGGGTCGCGACGCTGTCCGGGCACGTCGGCACCTACCCCGAGAAGGAAGAAGCCCTGCGCGCGGCCGCGCGGATCCACGGTGTGACCGCGACCGCGGACAAGATCCTCGTCCGGCACGGCGACGGGGTTCCGGAGGACGCCGATCTCGCCCGCGAAGCCATGATCGTGTTCGACCGCCGCACGGTCGTCGTGCCGAAGGACTCGGTGCAGGTCGACGTGCGCGACCGGGTGGTCACCCTCCGCGGCTCGGTGGACTGGCACTACCAGCGCGAAGCCGCGCGCCGCGCGGTGGCCGCGCTCCCCGGCATCAGCGGGGTGCGGAACCTGATCACGCTGAGGCATTCGACGGCGGTCTCGCCGGCCGACACGAAGGCGGGGATCACCGCGGCGCTGGCCCGCCACGCACCGGGGTTCGCCCAGCACGTCGAGGTCGGTTTCGACGACGGCCAGGTCACCCTGACCGGCGCGGTCCTCACCCCGGCCGAGCGCCGGTCCGCCGAGCAGACCGCCTGGTTCGCCCCCGGCGTGACCTCGGTCGACAACCAGGTGAAGCTCTCGGGCTGACCCGCCCGCCGAGCTCGTCGTGAATTCTGGAGCACCATGAACGTTCTCGTGATCGTCGTCATCGCCGCCGCCCTGCTGCTCCTGCTGGCCTCCGCCGTGCGGATCGTCAAGCAGTACGAACGGGGTGTGCTGTTCCGGCTCGGCCGGGTGGTGGGCGTGCGCGAGCCGGGGTTGCGGCTGATCATCCCGGTCGTCGACGTGCTGCGCCGCGTGCCGTTGCGGATCATCACGATGCCGATCCAGTCCCAGGGCATCATCACGCGCGACAACGTGAGCGTCGACGTGTCCGCGGTCGCCTACTTCCGGGTGCAGGACGTGGTGAAGTCCGTCGTCGCGATCGAGAACGTCTACGCCGCGATCGACCAGATCGCCCAGACGACGCTGCGGAAGGTCGTCGGGCAGCACACGCTGGACGAGACGCTGTCGGAGACCGACAGCATCAACGTCGACATCCGCCGGATCCTCGACGTCACCACGCTCGACTGGGGCGTGGAAGTGACTTTGGTGGAGCTGAAGGACATCCAGCTGCCCGACACGATGAAACGGGCGATGGCCCGGCAGGCCGAAGCGGAACGCGAGAAGCGCGCCAAGATCATCAGCGCCGAAGGTGAGTCCCTCGCCGCCGCCGCACTGGGCGACGCGTCGGACACGATGATGGCGCACCCGCTCGCGCTCCAGCTGCGCAACCTGCAGAGCCTGGTGGAGATCGGCGTGGACAAGAACACCACCGTGGTGTTCCCCGCCCCGCTGATGAGCACCATCGGTGAGCTCGGGGCCTTCCTGGCCCGCGAAAGCGCCGCCGCGACCCAGCCGAAGCCGGCCGCCACCGCCGCGATCGTGCCGCCTCCCGCGGCCGTCAACGGCTCCCGCACCGGCGAACACTGACCGTGGCCGCGACCCCGGACTCCGCAGTGTTCTGTGCGAAAAGGACAGGGCACTGTGGACCCGGGCCACTTCGCCGGACGTGAGGAGCCATGGCGATGATCGGGAGACACCCTGCGGAGGCGACATGACCACCGCGACCCCACCGGTGCGGGTCCTGCTGCCCGACGGCGAAGTCGCCTGGGTGCGCCGGCTCGAAGCGCGTGACGCCGACGCGGTCCTGGCGCTGCGGACGCGGCTCTCCAGCCGTGACCGGCACCTCCGGTTCTTCGGCCTCGGCGTGGCCGGGCTGGCCGAACTCGCGACGCAGCTGACCCACAGCTCCGGGGTCGGGCACACCGCGGTCGGGTGCTTCCGGCACTCCCGGCTGGCCGGCGTCGCCCGCTACGACATCCTGGCCGACCCGGCCGAGGCGGCGGTCGCGCTGGTGGTCGACGGCGACGGGCCGACGATCGGCGTGGCGACCCTGCTGCTCGAACAGCTCGTCGTCTCGGCGGAACACGAAGGCGTCCGGACGCTCGTCGCCGACGTCGGCGCGGAGAACGCGAAGATGCTCGGCGTCTTCGCGGCGGTGGGCATCCCGTTCCGGCCCGTCAGCGCGGAATGACCGGTCAGCCGCCGGCTTCCCCGGCGGGCGCGTCGTCGAGGCGGGCGTGCAGGCGTTCCCGGATCTCCTCCGGGGTGTAGGCCCGCCGCCGGCGCTCCTGCCGGGCGATCACCACTCCGGTCGCGGCCACTCCGACGAGCCCGGCCAGGCCCACTGTCTTCCACCAGCGCATCGGCCTAGGCTACTGCCGTGCCGGCCACCGAGCTCGATCTGGACGAAGCCGTGGCTGTCACGCGCACGGGAGACCTGTGGTTGTTCCGGGGGCACTCCGCCGCCGACCGCACCATCCGCGTGGTGACGAACAGCCCCGTCAACCACGTCGGCATGGCGGTGGTGATCGAAGACCTCCCGCCGCTGCTGTGGCACGCGGAGCTGGGGCGTGCGCTGCCGGACGTCTGGTCGGGCACCCACCAGCGGGGCGCCCAGCTGCACGACCTGCGCCGCGCCGTGCTCGTGTGGGCCGAGAAGTACCACCAGCAGGTCTGGCTGCGCCAGCTCGACCACTCGGTCGGCCGGGAGGTGGAGGACGCCGTCCTGCGCACGGTCGCCCGGCTCGACGGCACGCCGTTCCCGTCGACCGCCCGCCTCGCGACCCGCTGGCTCGGCGGCCGGCTGCCGTCACGGAAGCGGGACACCCCGGACGTCGCCCTCGAAGCCGCTTACTGCGCCGAGATCGTCGCGCTGACGTACGAAGCCATGGGCCTGCTCCCGGCGGGCCGCCGCCCGAACTGGTACGACGCCGGCCGCTTCTGGAGCGGCGACCACCTCGAGCTCACCGGCGGCGCCGAACTGGGCGCCGAGATCGCCGTGCGCCTCCCCGGCTGACGTCGTGTCCATTGTGGACGCGCCGACGGGACGTCGGCGACGCTGGCCGCCGGTCAGCGGCGGACCTCGACCGGCCGGCGGGGCTCGCGGTGCAGCAGCTCCAGCGCCTCGGCGTCGCCGACCGCGGAGAACCTCCGGTAGCTGTTGCCGACCGCGTGCATCCAGGGCAGCGGACGGAGGCAGGTGAACTGGTCCACCTCGCGGGACAGCCGGTCGAGCACCCGCGAGTCGGCCACCGGAACCGCGAGCACGATCCGGCCGACCTGGCGCGCACGCAGCACGCGGATCGCCGTGTGGGCGGTCGTGCCGGTGGCGGCGCCGTCGTCGGCGAGGACGACCGTCCGACCGGCGATCCGCACCGGCGCGACGGTGTGCCGGTAGACCGCGACCTGCGCGGCCAGCCCGGCCCGCGCCCGGTCGGTCAGCCGGGTGAGCTCGGCTTGCTCGATGTCGAAGCGGCGGAGGGCGTCGTGGTCCCAGACGAGCAAGCCACCCTCCCCGACGGCGCCGAGTGTGGTGGCCGGCGGCCCGGCCGCCTCGATCCGGCTGGTGAGCAGGATGTCCAGCGGCGCCCCGAGCACGGCGGCGATCTCGCCGGCGACCACCAGGCCGCCCTCCGACAGACCGAGGACCACGGCCCGGTCCCCGCGCAGCGGGCGCAACCGGAGCGCCAGTCGTTCGCCGGCTTCGCGGCGATCACGGAACCGCATGGGAACTCCTGCCGTCGGGGGGCCGTCCCCCAGCATCACGGCGCCGCGGCCGGCGCGCGAGGGCCGTTGGTCACCGCGGAGCGGACCGTTCGGCACCTCTGCGAAGTCTCGTCACGGCGCGTTCACAAGTCCACAGTGGACGTTCACCCGGGCAGGGTCCGGCAAGGCAATGCCATGAACGACTCGTTCATGACGTCCGACCGGCAGCGGCATCGGCGAGATGGGCGCGGTCAGCTCGGCCGGCTCGTCTCCACCGGCGCCAGCACCACCCCGGGCGCGAGCTCACGCTCGGCCAGTGCCCGGGCCACCTCGCTGAGCCGCTGGTTGTTCCGCCGGGAGTAGGCGCGCAACGCGGTGAACGCCGCGTCCATGCGCAGCCGCCCGGCCGCGGCGAGCACCCCCTTGGCCTGCTCGATGATCACCCGGCTGTTCAACGCGGTCTGCAGCTGCTCCGAGAGGATCTCGGCCTGGCGGACCGCCCGTTCGTGGAGGATGCCGATGGTCGCGGTGTCGGCCAGCCCTTGCGCCAGCGCGACGTCGTCGGCCGAGAGCTTCCCAGGGCGGAGCCCGAAGAGGTTCAGCGCCCCGATCGTCTGCCGGCGCAGCCGCATCGGCACCGCGTGCACCGAGGCGAACCCGTCCCGGGCCGCTTCGGCCGCGAACCGCGGCCACCGCGCCGCCTGCTCGGCGATGTCGGCCACCAGCACCGGGGTGCTGCTGGTGAAGCACTCGACGCACGGGCCTTCGTCGATGTCGAGCTGGAACAGCTCGAGCAGGCGCGCCTGCTCGGTGGAAGACGCCAGCACCTGCAAGCCGCCCCGCTCGTCGGCCAGGGTCAGGCCCGCCGCCGCGACGTCGAGCAGTTCCACGCACTGCTGCACGAGCGTGTGCAGCAGATCAGCGACGTCGTAGTCGTCGACCAGCGTGTCCGCCAGAGCGACGAACGCCCGGGTCACCTGTCGTTCACGGTCGGACATGCCCACCATCTCCTGGTTCGTCGACTGTCTTCATGGTGATTCCCCCTGGAACTCTTCGTCCAGGTCCAACCGCCCGGCCACGATGTCGCCCGCCACCTCGAGCAGGGGACGCCCGTGCCCGAACGCGTACGCCCGCAACCGGGCCAGCGCCGCCGAAGCCGGCAGGTCGAGGTGCGCGATCAGCATGCCGGTGGCCTGGTGCACCTCCCGGTACCGCATGCCCGCACCCTCCATCCACCGCCCGTCGCCGTCGAGCCAGCGGTCACCGCCGGACCGCAGCCCCGACAGGGCGAGCGCCGCGACGTCGGCCACCTGCAGCGCCGTGGCCAGCTCGCCGGACCCCAGCGAGCCCGGCGTCGCGCGATAGGTGTCGAGGGTCGCCACCCGCACCGCCCCGATCTGCACCGGGAACGTGAACAACGCGGCCACCGGGTGCGCCGCGGCTTCGGCAGCGAACATCGGCCACGCCGGGGGCGGCCCGGCGGCCAGGTCCGGCACCAGGACCGGCCCGCCGGTCACGTACGCCTCGAAGCACGGCCCTTCGCCGAGGGAAAACTGCAGCTCGGCCAATGCCGTGCTCACCACGTCACTGGCGTAGACGACCTCTCGCTGCCCGGGGTCGACCATCACCGACACCGCCGCGCCGTCCACCGGCAGCAGGTGCACACACGCCCGGCAAACCCGGCCGACGACGTCGACCCCGCTGCCGGAAGCTCCGTCGCGCAACGCGGCCAGCACACTCGCCCGCAGGACCTCGACCTCAGCCACCGCGCGCCCACCGCCGGCGAGCGCCGCTTACCCGCATCCGGTTCCCTTCGAGTCGGTGTCCCTGCTCATCACACCAACTCGGACAGGACCAGGCCCGGATCAGCTCCGCCGTCGCGGCTGCAAAGACCGATCCTACCCGGCGCCCCCGGGCCCGCCACGCCATCAGGGCACCGGCGAGGCGGCGATGTGCCGGCGCAGCGCGATCAGCGCCCGGTGCTGGCTCACCCGCACCGCGCCCGCGCCCGCGAGCCCCAGCACACCCGCCGCGTCCCGGGCGGACAGGCCGAGCACGAGCCGCAGGACCACGACGTCCCGCTGCTGCGGGGCCAGCTGCCCGAGCAGCAGGTTCAGCCGCTCCCGCCGCTCGGCCGCCTCGACGTGGCCGAGCGGCCCCGGCCGGTCGGACGGCACCGGCGCGAACTCCGGCACCGGCACGCTGACGTCGTCCTGCCGGTGGCGGTGGGCGTCGACGACCTTGTGCGCGGCGACCCCGTAGACGAAGCCCCAGAACCGGCTGGGCTCGTGCCGGTAGCCCGGCAGCGCGTCCAGCACGGCGAGCAGGATCTCCTGCGCACAGTCCTCCGCGTCGCTGTCCCGGTGCCGCCGGTCGCCCAGCCGCGCGCGGCAGTACCGCAGGACGCCCGGGCGCAGCAGGCCGAGCAGGGCGTCCGTCGCGGCGGAGTCACCGGCCACCGCCGAAGTCACGAGCGTGCCGTCGACCGTCGCCATGGTGCTCCTCCCGCTCGGTCAGCGCCGCGTGGTCAGGTACGGCCCCGGGTCGCTCCCGGCGCGCGCACCGCTGTCGAGCCAGCGAAGGAACCCGCGGCGGTCCCGGCGCTCGATTTCGTCCAGGAAGTCCTGACGGCGCTGCACCACCAGCCGGTGGGTGCGCTCGTCGGTGGCCAGCAGCAGGTGGAAGTAACTGCGCCGCCAAGCCGTGCACAGCTCTTCGGTCGCCATGCCGGCGACCGGCGTGCCGGCGAAGACGTCAGGCGGCTTCACCTCGGCGGACAGCGCCTTCCGGACCACCGGCCGGGTGCGGCGCCGGAACCACCACCCGGCGACGGCGAGCAGGACCACGACGGCCACGGCGAAACCACCGCCGAACACGGTCACCAGACCGGCGAGCACGAGGTAGGCCGCGAGGAACGCCGCCGCGGCGGCCACGCCCGCCCGCACGTCGGGTCCGCTCGCCGGCCGCCGGCGCCCGCGCCGCAGCCGGGGCGCGGCGAACGCGCCGAGCACCCCGGCCGCCGAGCCCGCCAGGCTCCAGCCGATCAATGCGTTCGTGGTGGTGGCCGCCGCGCCGATCACCGCCAGCACGCAGCTCGGGACCACCAAGAGCAGTCCTGCCACGCGTGCCGCCATGGTGCGCCTCGCCGTCCGGGTCGGGTGCCGGATCCGCCGAGGTCTGGGGCGTCCACCTGCAGTCTAGTACGCAGGTCGCGGAGATCGCAGCGGCGGGAGCGCGGACTTATTCCCGTCCCGGGCGACAACCTCGCGCCGTCCCAGCAGTTGGGCCGGCTCCGCCCGCGACCCGCGATCCGGCGCAGACTGCAAGGACGTGCCGAAGGAAGGAACGCCGGGATGGCCTCAGGAAACGGACCACGCATCGCCGTCGCGCTGGACGGCGCCGGCTGGCACCCCGCCGCGTGGCGCGAACCCGGCGCACGGCCGGCCGAGCTGCTGACCGCCGCGCACTGGACCGAACTCGTCCAGGAGGCCGAGGCGGCCAAGCTCGACTTCGTCACCTTCGAGGACTCGCTGGCCTTGCAGACCGTGAGCTACCTCGACCGGCCCGGCGAGCGGACCGACATCGTCCAGGGCCGGCTCGACGCGGTCCTGGTCGCCGCCCGCGTCGCGCCGCTGACCTCGCACATCGGGCTGGTGCCGACCGCCGTCGTCACGCACACCGAGCCGTTCCACCTGTCGAAGGCGATCGCCACGCTCGACTACGTCAGCTCGGGCCGCGCCGGTGTGCGGGTGCAGGTCGCCGGGCGCCCCGCCGACAACCGGCACTTCGGCCGCCGCGAGTTCGGCGAGTTCCGCCTGGAGGACTCCGCCGAGCCGGACCGGCCCAGCCCGCTGGCGGACCTGTTCGACGAGGCCGCGGACTACGTCGAGGTGCTGCGCCGGCTGTGGGACTCCTGGGAGGACGACGCCGAGATCCGCGACGTCGCCACCGGCCGGTTCGTCGACCGCGGGAAGCTGCACTACATCGACTTCGAAGGCCGCTGGTTCAAGGTCAAGGGCCCGTCGATCACCCCGCGCCCGCCGCAGGGCCAGCCGCCGGTCAGCGTGCTGGCCCACGCCGCCGTCCCCTACCGGCTCGCCGCGCGGTCGGCCGACGTCGTCTACGTGACGCCGTTCGACCGCGAGCAGGCCGGCTCGATCGTCACCGCGGTGCGCGAGGAGCAGGACCGGGCCGGGCGCGGCGCCGAGACGCTGCACGTCTTCGGCGACGTGGTGGTGTTCCTCGGCGAGACCGAGCAGGCCGCCGCGGACCGCAAGGCACGCCTCGACGAGCTCTCGGGCGCGGAATACGCCTCCGACGCGCACGTCTTCACCGGCACCCCGGCGAGTCTCGCCGACCTGCTGCTCGACTGGCACACCGCCGGGCTCTCGGGCTTCCGGCTGCGGCCGGGCGCGGTGCCGCACGACCTGACCGCGATCACCCGCGGGCTGGTTCCCGAACTGCGCTCCCGCGGCGCCTTCCGCACCGAGTACGAGGCGAGCACCCTACGGGGGCTGCTCGGCCTCACCCGGCCCGCCAACCGCTACGCGACCGCCTGAGGAGGCCTGTGATGTCTCAGCCCCGCAAGCAGATCCACCTCGCGGCGCACTTCCCCGGCGTGAACAACACGACCGTGTGGAGCGACCCCGAGGCCGGCAGCCACATCGAGTTCAGCTCCTTCGTCAAGCTCGCGCAGACCGCCGAGCGCGCGAAGTTCGACTTCTTCTTCCTCGCCGAGGGCCTGCGGCTGCGTGAGCAGAACGGCGAGATCTACGACCTCGACGTCGTCGGCCGGCCGGACACCTTCACCGTGCTGTCCGCGCTGGCCGCGGTCACCGAGCGGCTCGGCCTGGCCGGGACGATCAACTCGACGTTCAACGAGCCGTTCGAGGTGGCACGCCAGTTCGCGTCGCTGGACCACCTGTCCGCCGGGCGCGCCGCCTGGAACGTCGTCACGTCGTGGGACGCCTTCACCGGCGAGAACTTCCGCCGCGGCGGGTTCCTCCCCCAGGACCAGCGCTACGCGCGCGCCGAGACGTTCCTGCGCACCGCCTGGGAGCTGTTCGACTCCTGGCGCGGTGACGAGATCGCCGCGGACGCCGAAGCCGGGGTGTTCCTCCGCGACCCCGCCGCGGGCGCCTTCGCCCACCACGACGCGCACTTCGACATCGAGGGCCGGTTCCCGGTGCCGCGCAGCCCCCAGGGCCGTCCGGTGATCATCCAGGCCGGCGACTCCGAGGAGGGCCGCGAGTTCGCCGCGGCCACCGCCGACGCCATCTTCAGCCGCTACGGCACGCTGGAAGCCGGGCAGGCGTTCTACTCCGACGTCAAGGGCCGGCTGGCGAAGTACGGCCGGACGGCCGAGCAGCTGGTGATCCTGCCCGCGGCGACGTTCGTCCTCGGTGACACCGACGCCGACGCCCACGAGCGCGCCCACGTCGTGCGGCTGCAGCAGGTCAGCGGCCAGACCGCGATCAAGTTCCTCGAGCAGCTCTGGAACACCGACCTGAGCGACCACGACCCGGACGGCCCGCTGCCCTCGACCGACCCGGTGCTCGGCGAGAACACGATCGCCCGCGGCCGCGCGAGCGTCCGGATGTACCGCGACCCGCTGGCCACCGCCCGGGAGTGGCGGCAGCTGGCCGAGGCGAAGAACCTGACCAGCCGGGAGCTGATCATCGAGGTCACCGGCCGGCAGACGTTCATCGGCTCTCCCGGGACGGTCGCCGCCCGGATCGACGAGCTGGTGCAGGCCGACGCGAGCGACGGCTTCATCCTCGTCCCGCACGTCACCCCCGGCGGGCTCGACGAGTTCGCCGACAAGGTGGTGCCGCTGCTGCAGGAGCGCGGCTCGTTCCGCACCGAGTACACCGGCACGACCCTGCGCGAGCACCTCGGCCTGGACGCCTGAAGTTCTGCCCGGCGCCGGGGACGGCGCTAGGTTGGCCCGATGGTGCGCGGAGCCGGTCGGGCCGAAGGGCTGCTGCTGACCGGCGTCGTGCTCGCGGCGCTGGTGGTGACCGGGGTCCAGGCCCGGTCACCCGGCACCTGGTTCATGGAAGTCGTCTGGGTGCTGATCGGGCTGCCGCTGGTGGTGGCGCTGCGCAAGCGCTTTCCGTTGACCCGCCTGCTTTCCTGGCTGCTGGTGCTGCACGCGCTCGTGCTGTGTTACGGCGGCCAGTACACCTACGCGGAAACCCCGCTCGGCGAGTGGGCGCAGGCCTGGATGGGCACCTCGCGCAACAACTACGACCGGCTCGGCCACTTCGTCCAGGGCTTCGTGCCGGCCATCGCCGTGCGCGAGATATTGCTGCGCCGGACGCCGCTGCGGCCCGGCGGCTGGGTCGCGTTCCTGACCGTGAGCGTGTGCCTGGCGATCAGCGCGTGTTTCGAGTTCGTGGAGTGGTTCAGCGCGCTCGTGGCCGGCTCGGGTGCGGACGATTTCCTGGCGACCCAAGGAGATGTCTGGGACACGCAGTGGGACATGTTCCTCTGCCTGTGCGGCGCGGTGATCTCGCTGCTGGTGTGGCGGCGGCTGCACAACCGGCAGCTACAGCTTGATCACGACGCTAGGCCGAGCGGGTGACACTTCGTCGCGCACCGGAACGAACCCGGGGCGCCGGACGACGGATGGCGCAGAGCGCAACCGGGCATTTGGTTGTGCCGGCTATCCGCTGAAAGAGGCAACCCGTGTCCTACGCCCCCATGCCACCCACCCAGACCCAGCCGCAGCGCAAGAACGGCCTCGGCACGGCCGGGTTCGTGCTCGGCCTGGTCGGTCTGGTCTTCGCCTTCATCCCGATCATCGGAGTGATCGCGTGGCCGCTGACGATCCTGGGGCTGATCTTCGGCGTCATCGGCATCACGCGGGCGAACCGGGGCCAGGCCGACAACAAGGGCATGGCGATCGCCGGAGTGGTGCTGTCCGCCGTCGGCCTGCTCATCTGCGTCATCTGGACGGCCGTGTTCAGCAAGGCCGTGACCGACAGCGTCCCCACTCCGGCCGCACCGCCGTCCATCCAGTCGTCCGGCGCCCCGGCCGGCAAGCACACGGTGGTGCTGGAAGTGACCACCACCGCGAAGTCGAACCTGCTGTGGACCAGTGGCTTCCGCACCAACTCGCAGGAAGTCCTGGAGCCCGGCAAGCCCTGGAGCCGGACCCTGTCGATGGACACCCTCGCCTGGACGTCGGTCAGCGTGTCCCCGGTGAGCTACGAGCCCGGCGGCAAGGACAACACCTGCAAGATCACCGTCGACGGCAAGACGGTCTCGGAGCAGGCCAACGGGGTCGCCGCGCTCTGCACCTTCCAGCCCTGAGAACCGTCAGCCCTTTACGGTCGGTACAGCGGCTGCACCGCCGGCGCGGCGGTGGTTGTCACCGATCCAGGACGACGTCGACCAGGCGGAACGGCCGCAGCGCCACCGGCCCCAGCAGACCGGACGCGAGCACCTGACCACGGGCGTTGGCGCCGGTGTTGGTGACGCGGACCCGCAAGCGGTTCACACCCGGCCGCAGGGCCGCCGTCACGTCCAGGCGGTACGGCGGCCACAGCCGGGAGCCGATCCGGTTTTCGTTGATCTCGACCTCGGCGACCTCGTGCACCTCGCCGAGGTCGAGGGCCCACCGCCGGCCGGGCAACACCGGCGCGGAAACGGTGAATTCCTTTGTGTACCAAGCAGCACCGGAGTAGGCCGGGTTCAGCTCGGTCCAGGAACCGAGTGGACGCGTACTGACCGGTGCGCCGTCGAAGTTGACTGCCCAGTCGCCGCCGAGCGGGATCGCTGTGAGCGGGTCGGAAACCGTGGTGCGGCCGGTGAACGAGCGGCGGCCATCGGTCGCGGTGACCGTGACCTCGCCCGGCGCCGTCACACGCACTGTCGCGGCTCGAGCATCGGAGCGCACCCGCTCGACCGGCGCCGACGCGGCCACCGCGTGCGCGGGTTCCCGTCCGGGACGGAACACCACCAGCAGCGTCGCTTTCGGTTCGAGCCGCAGGACGGTCGACGTGCCGGACGGTGCGGGCCGCCAAACTCCCACCGGTGTCACCGTTCCGGTGTCGGGGTCCCAGACCTCGGGCACCCCGGTCGCCGGGAACGTCGCCGTCAGCTCGACGGCTTCCGCCCGCTCGTTGAGCACGACGAACGTCGCGCGGCCGTCACCTTCGAGGCGCAGCACCCGGACGTCGTTGTGCCGCGGTTCCAGCACCGCCGCCGCGCCGCCCACCGCGGCCGCCGCGGCCGCTGCCGGGTCGGCCACGCGGACCACCGACCGGACGGCGAACAGCTCGGCCAGCGCGGTGCGCAGGCCCGCGTCGTTTCCGCCGGCCTCACGAGCGGGCTCCCCGCAAAGAACCACTTTGCCCCCGCCGCGCGCGAACCGGATCAGGGTCCGCACCGAGCCGACCGCGAGGATCGGCGTCCGGGGCACCACGACGATCGTGTAAGCCTGCTGCCCCATGACGAGCCGCGGCCCGTTCGGCCGCGCGTGCGTCAGCAGGGCGGGGTCGGCGTCGAGGGCGCCTTCGTCGAGGAAGTCGAAGTCGATCTGGACGTCTTCCAGCGCGTGTGCGGTGTCCAGGAACGCGGTGTCCACATCGGACATCTCTGGAGTGTCCTGGGTGGACTCGGCGGCACGTTGCGGCTGGAGCAAAGCGGTGCGGGCCCGGGCCGGCACGCGGCACGCTTCCATCAGCCTGCCGATCCAGTCGTTCAGCGGCGCCGACACCGCCCACCACGGGTTGGCCGGCTGGAACGGCGGCGGGTAGACGATCTGGTTCTCGTCGCTGAACCGGGCGTGCAGCAGCGTGTGGTTGACCCCGCGCACCGCGAACGCCCCGATCACCTCGCGGACCAGCGCCGGCGTGACCGCCCAGCCGGTGCCGCCCATCGCCTCGAGGTAGACGCGCTCCAGCCCGAGCTGGTGCGCGGTGCTGGCCGGCCACCGCGACAGCGTGCGGTGGTACCCGCGCTGGTAGTGGTCGAAGATCAGGTCGGTGCCCGGCACCTGCGCCCACTGGTTGGTCGTGTTCAGGTTGCCGGAGCTGCGCAGCTGCTCACCCGGCCCGTACTCGTCCCACAACGGGTTGGAGATCAGCCGCAGGCCGTGCGCGGCCATCCACTGCCCCTGGGTCTTGTAGTACGCCGCCGCGAACCGGTTGCTGACCGCGCGCCAGAAGACCCCGCGCAGCCGCCTGCCGTCCGGCCCGAGATCGTCGTGCACCGCGGTCAGCGCGATCCCCGGCGCCACCCCGAGTGTGTGCAGTTCGGCGTCCAAAGTGGACGACCAGGGCACGGTGTCGAACGGGCCGTCGGCCGAGGCGAGGTAGGGCTCGTCGTCGGCGAACCCGCGCAGGACCGAACCCACCGCCCACGGGAACCGCCGCAGGTACTCCCCCGGCACGGCGTCGACGAACAGCCGCACCGCCTCGTCGTCGAGCAGGTCGAGGTAGGCGCGGCCGGTGCCGGTGGGGGTGCTCAGCGGGCGCACGGTGAACAGGTCCAGCCGCCAGCTCCCGGCGGGCGGTGTCCACGTGCCGCCCGCGCGCGCCTGCTCGGTCAGGTCGACCAGTGTCCCGGGATCGGCCGAGGAGTCCGGCCGGGCGGCCGCGGCGACCAGCGGCACCCCGGTCGCGGGCAGGTCGAAGGTGTCGAGCGCGGCCGCGCTGTCGAACGTCTCCGCGTACAGCACACCGCCGTCCGGAGCACGCACGGTCAGGCTGTCCCACGACGATCGCTGGCTCGCGACCGCACGCACGCCGACCCGGCCGGTGGCGTGCGAGACCTCGGCGGGAGCCTGCGCGGCGCCGTCCAGCGACACCGTCAGCGTTGTTCCCCGGAGCCGCACCACCAGCTCGTGGTCCGCGGCGGGGTCGAAACCCGCGACCGGCGAACCGCTCCGGACCAGTGTGAACGCGCCGCCGGTCTGCTGCCAGACGTCGACGGCGCCGTCCGCGCGCAGGTCGGCGAGCACGCCGTTGCCCTCGTCGGCGCTGCGGACCATGAGCCCGGCCGTGGCACGGTCGATCCGGACCTTCGCCACCACGTCGCAGTCCTGCCGGCCGGCGCCGTCGCGCAGCAGCGTCACGCCGTCGCGAGCACTCGCGTCGACCAGCAGCCGGCCACCGGACACCGAGAGCCCGCGGCTCACCAGCGGCACCGGCACCCCGCCCGCAACGGTCAGCACCTGGTGCCCGACCCCCTTGAGCCGCAGGTCGGGCCGCGGCTGGTAGACCCGGTTGCCGACCTTCCCGCCGTCGACGACGAGCCCGCCGGCCCGGCCGCTGGGGAAGTAGTCGTCGTTGAACAGCCACAGGTGCATGCCGTGCCGCTGCGCCTCGCGCAACGTGAACTCGATGAGCGCGAACCACTCCTCGGTGAAGAACGCCGGCTGCAGCGCCGCGGTGTCGAACGGGAACACCAGCACTTCGTGGATGCCCTTGTCGCGCAGGTCCGCCAGGCCGTCGGCGACGAGCGCCGTGGTGACGGCGCCGTTCCAGAACCACAGCACGGTGGGCCGCGAGTCCGGGCGCGGGTCCGCGAACCGCTGGGCCGGATCACCACCGCCGTCGGCAGCGGCGTAGGCGATAGGCCAGCCGCCCGCCGTGCCGGCGACGGCCGCCGCCGAGGCGAGTGCGAGCACCCGCCGCCGGGACAGCCGGAACCCGCCGCCAGCCGCCGGGAACTGCGCCGGATCGTGCTCGGTCATCGTGACCCCCGTCGACTTGAAACGATTCAAGGCAGGCGGAAAGCTACGTGACGCCGGTCATACCCGTCAAGGAATGGCCGCCAAGTTGTCCGGTGCGGACCTCAGGCGGCGGTGCCGCGGAAGCGGGTCAGGCGCAGGCTGTTCGACACCACCAAGCAGCTCGACAGCGCCATCGCCGCACCCGCGATCATCGGGTTCAGCAGCCCGGCCGCGGCCAGCGGCAGGGCGGCGACGTTGTAGGCCAGCGCCCAGAACAGGTTCATCTTGATCGTGGCGAGCGTCCGCCGGGAGAGCCGGATCGCGTCGACCGCCGCGAGCAGGTCACCGCGGACCAGGGTCAGGTCGCCGGCTTCGATCGCCGCGTCCGTGCCGGTGCCGATGGCCAGGCCGAGGTCCGCCGTGGCGAGCGCGGCAGCGTCGTTGACCCCGTCGCCGATCATCGCGACGACCCGGCCCTGTGCCTTCAGGTTGTTGATCACCTCGACCTTCTGCTCCGGGGAGACGTCGGCGACCACTTCGGTGATCCCGGCTTCCCGCGCGATCGCCTGCGCCACCGTCGTGTTGTCACCGGTGAGCAGCACCGGCGTCAGCCCGAGGCGGCGCAGCTGGAACACCGCGGGCGCCGACGTCGGTTTGACCGTGTCGGCCACGACCAGCACCGCCCGCGCGAACCCGTCCCAGGCCAGGATCACCGCGGTGTGCCCGGCCTGTTCCGCCTGGCGCTTGGCGGCCAGCATCGCGGCCGGCAGCCCGACGGACAACCGCTGCAGCAGCTCGGGCCGGCCGATCACCACGCGGTGGCCGCCGACCCGGCCCAGCACACCGAACCCGGCGACGTTCCGGAACTCCCGGACCTCCGCCACCTCGCCGAAGCGCCGCACGGCCGCACTCGTCACGGCAACGGCGATCGGGTGCTCGGAGGCGTTCTCCAACGCCCCGGCGAGCCGCAACGCGACGTCCGGCGGCACGCCGTCGATCGTGCGGATGCCGGCCAGGCTCATCTTCCCGGTGGTCACCGTGCCGGTTTTGTCGAGCACCACGGTGTCCACCCGCCGTGTCGACTCGAGCATCTCCGGCCCCTTCACGAGGACGCCGAGCTGCGCGCCCCGGCCGGTGCCGACCAGTAGCGCGGTCGGCGTGGCCAGACCCAGCGCGCAGGGACAGGCGATGATCAGCACGGCGACGGCCGCGGTGAACGCGACCCCGCCGCCCGCGCCGGTCGCGAGCCAGAACACCAGCGTGGCCAGCGAAAGGGCGATCACGACGGGCACGAACACCGCCGACACCCGGTCCGCCAGCCGCTGCACGTCGGCCTTGCCGCTCTGCGCCCGCTCGACCATCGCCGCGATCCGCGCGAGCCGGGTGTCCCCGCCGACACGCGTGGCCCGGACGACCAGCCGGCCGCTCATGCTCACGGTCGCACCGACCACCGCCGTCCCGGCGGACACCTCGACCGGCGTCGCTTCCCCGGTCACCAGGCTGAGGTCGACCGCGGAATCGCCGGCCTCGACCACGCCGTCGGTCGCGATCTTCTCGCCGGGGCGCACCACGAACCGCTCCCCCACGCGCAGTTCCTCGATCGGGACCCGCTCTTCGCGCCCGCCTCGCAGCACCGCGACGGACTTCGCGCCGAGGTCCAGCAAGGCACGCAACGCAGCTCCCGCGCGCCGGCGTGAGCGGCCTTCGAAGTAGCGCCCGGCCAGGATGAACACCGTGACACCGGTGGCGACCTCGAAGTAGATGCCGGCGAGGTTGTGGTCGGCGTAGAGGGTCAGCTCGAATTCGTGCCGCATCCCGAGCACTCCCGCGCCACCGAAGAACAGCGCGACCAGCGACCACAGGTACGCGGCGGTCACGCCCATCGACACCAGGGTGTCCATGGTCGCCGTCGCGTGGCGGAGGTTGGTCCAGGCGGCGCGGTGCAGCGGCCAGGCGCCCCAGCCGACCACCGGGGTGGCCAGCACGAGCGAAACCCATTGCCAGGCCGGGAACTGCAGCGCGGGCACCATCGCCAGGAGGATCACCGGTGCGCTCAGCACCGCGGAGCCGAGCAACCGCCGGCGCACCGGGTCCGCCGCCGGTTCCGGCTCGGGCTCCGGCGGCTTGGGCAGCTGCGCGGTGTACCCGGCGGCTTCGATCGCGCGGACGACGTCGCCGACCGTCAGCCGTGGCGGCACCCGCACCGACGCCTTCCCGGTGGCGTAGTTGACCGTGGCGTGGACACCGTCGAGCCGGTTGAGCTTGCGTTCGATGCGGGCCGCGCACGAACCGCAGGTCATGCCGCCCACCACCAGCTCGACGGTCGCGGCCGGCGCCTCGGGGCGGGCCCGGTGGGGTGTCGCGGTCATCGGACAAGCTGGTAGCCCGCGTCGCGCACCGCGCCTTCGACCTGCGAGAACGGCAGTTCGGCGGTGCTGGTCACCAGCACCCGGCCGGTGCCGAGGTCGACGTCGACCTGCCGGACGCCGGGCAGCTCGCCGATCTCCTCGCGGACCGAGGCGACACAGTGGCCGCACGTCATTCCCGTCACCGCATACGTACTCTGGGTCATCGTCTGGCACCTTCCGGCTGTGGCCGTCTCGTGATGGGTCAGTGGCCTCGGGTAACAAGGTCGGCCCCGGCGCCGGAATGGTTCCCGCGAATGTTCGTCAAGATCATTTTCAACCGACCCCGCCCGGCGCACGTAGTAGCGGGTGTGAGGCCTCGAACTGCCGACGACGGCGAAATCACGCAGTGGGCCCGGCTCGCCGGGCGCGGCGACCAGGCGGCGCTGGAGCGTTTCCTGCGGGCGACCCAGCCGCACGTCTGGCGGTTCGTCGCCGGGCTGAGCGACCCGCAGACCGCCGACGACCTCACGCAGGAGACCTACCTGCGCGCGCTCGGCAGCCTGCGCCGGTTCCGCGGTGAGTCGTCGGCCCGGACCTGGCTGCTGTCGATCGCGCGGCGGGTGGTGGCCGACCACATCCGCGCCGCGCAGGCCCGGCCGCGCCGGGCGGCCACCCCCGACTGGCAGGAGGAGGCCGAGCGTGCCGAACCGACCGGTGGCGGCGGGTTCGACGAGCGGGTCGTGCTCGACCAGCTGATCCGCGCGCTCGACCCCGAACGGCGCGACGCGTTTGTGCTCACCCAGACCCTCGGCCTGTCCTATGTGGACGCGGCCGAGGTCTGCGGCTGTCCCGTCGGCACCATCCGCTCACGGGTGGCCCGCGCCCGCGAAGACCTCGTCGCGGCGATGGCCGAGATGCCCGCCCGGCGCCGTCCGGCAGTCGGCTGATGCCCGTGCAGTGCGCGGAACTCCGCGAATCGCTCTCGGCCCGGCTCGACGGCGAGACCACTTCGGACGACGACGTCCTCGACCGCCACGTCGAAGCGTGCCCCGGCTGCCGGAGCTGGCAGGAGCAGGCCGCGGCGCTGCGCCGGACGATGCTCGTCCGCGAAGCGCCCCCGGTGCCGGACCTGAGCGAACGGATCCTCGCGAACGTCGTGCCGCCCCGCGCCGACAAGTGGGCGGTCCGGATCGCGCTGGCCGTCGTCGGTCTCGCGCAGGCTGGGCTCGGCTTCGGCGACCTGCTCGTCAAGGGCGCCGAGCACGCCGGCCACGCCGGAATGGCAGGCATGGCCGACATGCCGGGCATGACCGGGATGACGACGGCGTCACACCTCGGCAGCGAAAGCGCGGCGTGGAACATCGCCATCGGCATCGGCCTGCTGTGGGCGGCGCTGCGCCCGCGGTTCGCCACCGGGCTGCTGCCGGCGTTCGCGGGGTTCGTGCTGGTGCTCGGCATCGTATCCGCGGTCGACGCGTCCGACGGTGACGTCGCGGCAGGCCGGTTGTCGTCCCACGTGCTCGTGGTCGCCGGGGTCGCCCTGTTGTTCGTCCTCCACCGCCAGCTCCGGCGATCCACCGCGCCCGCACCGAGATCCGCGCGCCGTCTGCCGGGCCGCCCGGCCAGCCGACGTCCGGCCGCTTAGCGATCCACGTCCGCACCCACTGCCGGATCGATGCTGGCAAAACCCCGCAACCGCAAGCTGTTCGACACCACCAGCACCGACGAGACCGACATCGCGGCACCGGCGATCAACGGATTCAGCAGACCGGCCGCGGCCACCGGGATCGCCGCCAGGTTGTACCCGAACGCCCAAGCCAGGTTCCCGCGGATCGTGCCCAGCGTGCGGTGGGCCAGCCGGAGCGCGTCCGGTACGACCCGCAGGTCCTCCCGCACCAGGATCAGGTCCGCCGCGCGCAGCGCGATGTCCGTGCCGGTGGCGATCCCGAGGCCGAGATCCGCGGTCGCCAGGGCCGGGGCGTCGTTCACACCGTCGCCGACCATCGCCACCCGGTGGCCGTCCGCGCGCAGGCCTTCGACCACTTCGGCCTTCTCCGTCGGCAGCACACCGGCGCGGACGTCGTGGATCCCGACCTCCGCCGCGACCGCCCGGGCCGTGACTTCGTTGTCGCCGGTCAACAGCACCGTCTTCAAGCCCATGGCGTGCAACGCATTGACCGCGTCAGCCGCCGAGGGCTTGACCTCGTCACGCACCAGCAGTGACCCGGCCACCTCGCCGTCGCACGCGACCAGCACCACCGTCGCACCACCGGCCGCGACTTCGTCCGGCACGGTGACGCCTTCCTCGGCGAGGAGCCTCGCGCGGCCGACGATCACCGGCACCCCGTCGACCACACCGGCGGCGCCCAGCCCCGGCAGCGCGCGGAAGTCCGTGACCTCGGGCAAGCCGGCGCCCGCGCGGGCCACCACCGCCGCGGCGATCGGGTGTTCCGACGCCGCCTCGACGGCCGCGGCCACCCGCAGCACCTCGTCCTCGGTCCAGCCGACCCGCGGACGAACCTCGGTCACCGTCATCCGGCCGCTGGTCACCGTCCCGGTCTTGTCCAGCACGACGGTGGTGATGCGGCGGCTCGCTTCGAGCGCGTCCGGGCCCTTGACGAGGATGCCCAGCTGCGCGCCGCGGCCGACACCGACCATCAGCGCCGTCGGCGTGGCCAGCCCGAGCGCGCACGGGCAGGCGATGATCAGCACCGACACCGCCGCGCCGAAACCCGCGCGCGCCGGCTGGCCGGCCAGCAGCCACCCCGCGAGCGTCACGGCCGCGATCCCCAGCACCACCGGCACGAACACCGCGCAGATCCGGTCGACCAGGCGCTGCACGGCCGCCTTGCGCTCCTGGGCCCGTTCGGCCAGCGCGCTCATCTGCGCCAGCTGCGTGTTCGCCCCGACCTCGGTGGCACGCACGATCACCCGGCCGCTGCGGTTGACGCTCCCACCGATCACCCGGTCCCCGGCCGACACTTCGACCGGCACCGGCTCACCGGTCACCGCCCCGACATCCACAGTGGACATACCGCGGACGACCACACCGTCGGCGGCGACCTTCTCCCCCGGCCGGACGACGAACTCGTCACCCCGGGCGAGGTCGGCCACCGGCACGGTGACCTCGGCGCCGTCGCGCAGCACACGGACGTCCTTGGCGGCCAACGCATCCAGCGCCCGGAGCAGGTCACCGGCACTGCGCCGCGCGCGGGTCTCGAAGTACCGGCCGGCGAGCAGGAACGTCGTCACCCCGGCCGCGACGTCGAGGTAGACCGAGTCGGCCCCCGCCGCCGTGGTGCCGAACCCCAGCCAGTACCCGGCCGCGCCGGACCCGCCCGTCACCACCGACCAGGCGGACCAGCCGTAGGAAGCGAAGACCCCGAGCGACACCAGGGTGTCCATACTGGACGATCCGTGCCGGAGGTTCCACCACGCGGCCCGGTGGAACGGCGCCGCGGCCCAGCACACGACCGGTGTGGCCAGCACGAGGCACAGCAGCTCCCAGAACGGGAACCGCAGTGACGGCACGAGCGCCAGCGCGATCGAGAGGTTGCCGAGCGGGATCGACAGCAGCATCGCCACCCCGAGGCGACGCCGCAGATCACGCACGCGCGCGGTGTGCGCGTCCTCCTGCCGTGCGTCGTGACGCGCGCCCCGGCGGATCTCGGCGGTGTAGCCGGCCTTGGTGACCGCGGCCGTGAGGACGGCGGGATCAAGGTCGGCCGGGCAGCGGACGGCCGCGCGTTCGGTCGCGAAGTTGACCGTGGCGCGGACGCCGTCGAGCTTGGTGAGGATGCGCTCCACGCGGGCCGCGCAGGCGGCACACGTCATGCCGCCCACCGCGAGCTCGACACTCTGCGCGGCGGGGGTCGTCGTCTCGGAAGACATGGTTCTCCGTGGTCTGCGGCGGCTGTCGAAGTTCGGTGGCAGCAACAGCGCGTGACCGCGGCCGAGAATACGCAGGCCCGCACCCGCCGCCGTCACCGGATCGGCTGACCCGGGAACCAGCAAGCGCGGGCGCCCGACTACTGGACCGGTGGCAGTGACAGAAGTGCCCTCCGACCCGAGGAGAACAACCATGACCGCAAATTCCCCGTTGCGCCACGTCGCGACGTTCTGCGGGCAGTGCAACTGCGGCTGCCCGGAGCTCCACGTCAACGACGAAGCGCCGGCCGAGCGCCGGATCGTCGTCACCGACGACTTCGGCCAGCGGATCGAGATGAGCGTCGAGCAGCTCGAGGTGCTCGTGCAGGACATCAAGACCGGTGTGCTCGACCAGCTCCTCACGCCCGCCTGATCACACCATCGCCAGCAGCATCACGGCGGTGCCGAGGCCCATCAGGCCGTCGGCGCTCCACCCGGCCGTCCGCACGGACGGCCGGGCCGCGCGCACCCCGTCGATCGCCCGGGCCAGGAAAGCCGTGCCCGCCAAGGCGAACCCGGCGGCGAGCACCAACGCGAGGACCAGGACGTCGGCCGGGGTGCCGCCCGCGCCCGACGCGACCGGCATGGACATGCCCGGCATCCCCTCCATGTCCATCGTCCCGCCGCCCGCCGTCATGGCGCGGGGCATGGCGAACACCATCCACGCCATCACGGCCATCATCGCGGCGTGGTAACCGGGCTGCCACCGGCCGGTGTGCCCGGCGTGCGCGGCGCCCCACACGGTCGTCCCGGCGAACCACACCGCGGCGAACCCGAACAGCACCAGTTGCGGCACCCGGGCGAAGCTCATCGTCGCGGGCCAGGCCATGGTGACCATCGCCGCGCACATCACCGCGTGCAGCACGTCGCCGAACCGGCTTGTCGCCGGACCTTGGCGGACGCAGCGGTACACGCAGAAGAACCCGACGCCGGCGAACAGCGCCGTCAGGATCCAGCGCAACCCCGAAGCCTCGATCACGGCTTCACCTCCTGCCGTCGGGCCCCGACGATCACGTCGACGACCAGGAAAGCCAAGAGCGACAACCCGAACACCGGCAGGTAGTAGCCCACCACCGCGGTCACCACGAGCACCGGCGCGAGCACCCGGCCCGGGATCCGCCGCCAGGCCCCGCGCACCGGCGGCCGGCCGACCCGCGCGTCACCTCGTGTCGGCCGGCGCAGCCACCACATCCGGTATCCCCAGCCGACCACCGCGATCAGGCCGGCGGCGAGCAGGGTCAGCAGGATCTGGTTGGCGACCCCGAAGAGCAGTCCCATGTGGGCGTCGATGCCCCACCGGGCCAGCTTGGCCGCGAGCGAGTAGTCGTCGAAGGGAAGGGTGCCGGTGATCCGCCCGGTGGCCGGGTCGACGGCCATCGAGTCGGCCTTCGTCGGCCAGTCGCGCCCGACCTGCGCCACGACGTAGGCCTTGCCCGGCCCGGTCGGCGGCCGGATCTCCACGGGATCGGCCAGCCCGGCCTGCAGTGTCGCCGC
This sequence comes from Amycolatopsis sp. NPDC051758, assembly GCF_044453095.1. Taxonomy (NCBI): domain Bacteria; kingdom Bacillati; phylum Actinomycetota; class Actinomycetes; order Pseudonocardiales; family Pseudonocardiaceae; genus Amycolatopsis; species Amycolatopsis sp. NPDC051758. The sequence goes on from NZ_JBITCJ010000013.1 coordinate 199,123, forward strand.
CCTGACGGCGTCCAACCCGACGTCGCCCGCCGCGGTGCCGGGGAGCGCCGTCGAGACCGACGGTGTGGTCCAGTCCAGCTGGGACCGCAGTTCGCTGATGTTCTCCCCCGCGTGCTCGGACCAGGTGAGTCCGGTGACGGAGAGGGCGAGCAGGCCCGCCGCGATCACCAGGCCGGTCGTCCGGTGCCACGAGAGCAGCCGCTGCCGGCCGGACGAACCGCGTTTGCGCCGCCGGTTCCCGATCCACAGCGCGAGCCCGGCCAGCACGACCACCCAGAGCCAGCTCGCCGCGAGCTCGCTGTACCAGCGGCCGAAGTCGCCGAGGTGCAGGCTGCGGTGCAGGGTGTCGACCCAGCCGCGCACCGGCATCGCCTGGCCGGAGCCGTAGGTCTCCAGCTGCCCGCGGATCGTCCCGGTGTGCGGGTCGACGAACACGGTGTGGTGGTAGCTGGGCTCGAGCCCGGGACGGTTGAAGATCACCTGCGTCGAGTCGGTCGCGGTCGGCCCGGGCCGGATCCCGGTCACGGTGCCGTCCGGCACGGCGGCCTCGGCCACCGCGGCCTGCTGGTCCAGCGGCAGGACACCGGGCGCGGCCGGGACGTGCAGCTCGTGGTCGTAAACGGCCTGCTCGAGCTGCGGGGTCCAGACGTAGGCCAGCCCGGTCACCGCGGCCACCAGCAGGAAGGGCCCGATGAACACCCCGGCGTAGAAGTGCAGCCGGAGCAGCAGCGGCCGCAGCGCCGCCCAGGTGAACGCGGGCGGCGCCGCGGTCCGTTCGTCGCTCTGGTCGATCGACATCGAGCTCCCTTCACTCGGAAGAGTGGTCGGGTGAACAACGCCGTTGGTTCCCGCGGCCCGCAAGTGCCGGGGGCTGCCGACCTTGACGGTTTCCGCGTTCAGGTATCTACTTCATCGTCACATATATGCCAGTAGTTCATGTATATGAACGGAGTAGCAGTGTTGCCGCTCAGAACCTTCCGGCGCGCCGGTGCCCTGGTGACGGCGACGGCCGTGCTCAGCCTCGGGCTGACCGGTGCCGCCTCGGCCGTCCCCGCCCCCGCCCCCGCTTCCGCTTCCGCCGGGCCGTGCGCCCTGCCCGTGCTTTCCCGGCTCTGCCCGCCGAAGACCGTCGTGCTCGACGGGAACCGGTTGCTGCTCACCAAGATCGCGCTGCTCGTCGGTGACCGGACGACCAAGGCCGCGCTCGGGAACCTCGTCAAGCAGGCTGACGTCGCTGTCAAGGCCGGGCCGTGGACCGTGGTCGACAAGGAGCGTGTGCCGCCCAGCGGGGACAAGCACGACTACCTCAGCCTCGCCCCGTACTGGTGGCCGAGCCAGCCGAAGACGCCGGCGAACCCCCTCGGCTGCCCGTATGTGCAACGCGACGGCGTCCTCAACCCCGAGACCACGGCCGTGCCCGACAAGGCCGAGCGGCTCAAGGCGTTCAGCTCGATCTACCAGCTCTCGCTGGCCTGGTACTACACCGGCAAGGCCGACTACGCCCGGCGCGCGGCCCTCGACCTGCGCACCTGGTTCCTCGACGCGGCCACGAAGATGAACCCGAACCTGAACTTCGCCCAGGGCATCCCCTGCAAGAACGACGGCCGCGGGATCGGCATCATCGAGTTCTCCTACACCTTCACCCAGGTCCTCGACGCCGCGGCGATCCTGAGCACCGGCGCCCCCGGCTGGTCCAAGGCCGACGAAAGCGCGTTCAAGGGCTGGTCGGGCGAGTTCTTGACCTGGCTGCGCACCAGCCAGTACGGCAAGGACGAAGCCGCGGCCCAGAACAACCACGGCACGTTCATGGACATGCTGACCGCCGGGACCGCGCTCTACACCGGGCAGACCGGCGTCGCGAAGGACATCCTGGAGAAGGCGAAGGCCGGCCGGATCGACCACCAGATCGCCGCCGACGGCAGCCAGCCCGAGGAGGTGGCGCGCACCCGCACCTTCCACTACTCGACGTTCAACCTGGTGGCGCTGACCCGCCTCGCCCAGCTCGGCCGCCACACCGGCGTCGACCTCTGGGGTTACCGCAACCCGCAGGGCGGCAGCATCTTCAAGGCCGTCGACTTCCTGCTCCCGGCCGCCACCGGCGGCGCGTCCCAGTGGCACTACCCGGATCTCAACTTCACCCAGTACGCGGCCCTGGACAGCGTCCACGCCGCCGCGGACGCCGGTGACCGGCAAGCCCGGGCGGCCCTCCCGAAGGTCCCGGCGCCCCCGGGTGGTGACCTCTACCCGGTCCGCCCGGCGGCCGAGCAGCTCGACGACATCTCCACCACCGGCTGACGCTCAGGTGGTGCCGGTCGCCTGCCGGCCGGCACCACCGGTCAAGCCGGTTCCGGCGCTCCCGCGGGTGACGTCCGGTGTGCGTAGTGCGCGGTGCCGATCGCCCCGACCACGGCGAGGACGAACCCCGCCACGGCCGCGGCCGTGAAGCCGACGCGGACGCGGTCGTCCAGCAGCGTCACGCCGATGAGCGAGGACACCGCCGTGTTGGTGGTGAACATGATCGCGGTGACCGCGGTCGCGCGGCCGCGTTGCAGGGCCATCGCGAACGCCACCGCCGCGGCGAGGCCGTTGGCGATCATCGCCCAGATCGCCGGCTCCGCGGCGAGGCGCCAGACCGGGCCCGACGCGTCCAGCGTCCGCGCCGAGATCCCGACGGCGCTGAACCCCAGCCCGGCGCAGAACCCGAGCACGATCGGCGACCAGCGGCCGTCACTGCGCTGGACGACGAACGCGATCGCCGCGATCACGATCGCCACGCCCACCAGCAGCAGCTTCCAGCCGGTCGGCAGCGGCTGTGCGGGACCCGGATCCGCGGACAGCCCGAGCAGCACCAGGCCGGTCGCGCCGACGCCCAGCGCGGCCCACCCGGCGCCAGCCAGCCGGACGCCGAGGATCGCGGAGATCGTCGCGGTCACGCCGACGCTGAACGCGAGCACCGACTGGACCAGGAACAGCGGCAGGCGGTGCAGCGCGGCGGCGGCGAAGACGAACCCGAGCAGGTCCCCCCCCACCCCGAGGAAGTACAGCGGCTGCCGGCGCAGCGCGACCAGGTCCTGGGGCGAGCCGCCGAAGGCGCCGGCCCGCCGGACCCCGGCGGACTCCAGGATGGAGCCACTGCCCGAGGCGACGGCGGCCAGCACGGCGAGGACGTATCCGAGGATCACCCCCTGAGTCTCTCAGCCCGCTCGCCGGGGCCCGCACCTCGGCGGTCACTTCGGCCATTGCCTTGATCTTCATGGTCCGGACGGCAGGACCGGCGGACGCCCGCCGAGCGCCGGCCCGATCCAGCGCCGGACGAGCGCCCGCAGGCCGTCGTCGGTGAGCGCCGGTGTCGTCGGGTACTGCAGGAAGGAGATGAAGAGCCGCATCAGGACCTCGGCGAGTCCCTGGAGGTCGTCGTCGGTCTTGACGCCCACCTCCGCCCAGTCGACCGGCACGTCGCGCAGGATCCGTGCGCCGAAGGAGAACCCTTCGGGTGAGATGACGCCGACGGTGAAGAAGTCGGCCTCGCCCGCCTTCAGGAGCAGGCCGAGGTAGCGCTCGTCGGGGACGGTCCGGGCGGCGAACACCACCGACTCCACCGCGGCTTCGGCGGCGCTGCCGAAGGAGGCCAGGTGCCGGGCCATCCGCCCGGCGAACTCCTCGACGCCGGCCAGCGCGACGGCGCGGAGGATGTCCTTCAGGCCCGGGAAGTACCGGTAGACGGTCTGCCGGGTCACCCCGGCCTCGGCGGCGACGTCGGAGAGGCTGGTCTTGGCGAGCCCGGCGCGGTCGAGGCACACCGTCGCCGCCTCGACGATCCGGCGGCGTGCCTCGTCTTCGGTGCCGGGCGGGTTGCCCTGCCAGCCGTGGTGCCCCATGCGTGTCATCTTCCCCGAGGGGCCGGGTCAGCCGGGCGCAGGGGCCGGGCGGCGTGTCCGGTACAGCGCGGCCAGCAGCAGACCGGCGCCGAGGAAGCAGGCGAGTGCGTAGGGCCCGCTCCCGATCGGGGTGCCGTCGGCGGTGACGCCGTCGTGCGCGGCGAGGTATGCCGGCAGGGCGCCGATCCAGCACACCGCCATCCCGCCCAGGTAGATCGCGGGGTAGCACCGCGCGAACGCGGCCAGCGGCACGTCCGGCCCACGGTCCGGCGACCTGAGGTGCGCGACGACGATCCAGGCGCCGGCGAACCAGAGCAGGGCCAGCTCGGCACCGAGGACCCAGGCCTGCGCCGTGACGTTCCCGGTGAACAAGCTCGACGGGATGCCCGCGATCGCCATGGTCGGCGGCGTGAGGACACCGGCCACGAGGGTGCGCCAGCCGAGCGACCACCCGCGTCGCGGCCCGCCGGCCAGCCGCACGACCAGGTAGGTCATCGCGCCCATCGAGACGGACGCGAACAGCAGCATGCTGGTCATCGGCACCGCCGCCAGGGCCGGGTGGTTGACGATGTGGTTGCCCGGGTTCCACGCCCACCACTTCAGCTGCGGGCCGAGGTGGTCGAAGACCTCGTAGAACACCTGGCAGGCGAAGGCGACGGCCACCGAACCGGCGAACGGCCCGCGGCGGCGGAAGATCCCGAGCGACCGCACGACCTCGTAGGCGAGCTGGCTGATCACCGGGTAGAACGCGACGATGTAGAGCGGCAGCCGGTCCGCCATGAACTGCACGGTGAACTCGTTGTGGGCGAAGATGAAACCGTACTGCTTGTCGAGGCCGAACCACTCCGGGAAGTACAGCGGCGGTTCCGTCACGAAGAGGTAGACCAGCGAAGCCCACCACAGCGCCAGATTGACCGGATCACCCGCGCGATACCGGCGGAGGGCGTGCACCAGTGCGAAGATCGCGCCGCCGACGATCAGCACTTCGAGCAGCGGCATCGTCCAGTGCGCGAGTGTCCACGGAGGACGGACCGAAACCACCGGGGCGACGTCGTGGCAGTCGAAGCCGAGGCCGCGGGTGACGGCTTCCGCCTCCGGTCCGCACTCGGCGCTCATCACGCGGCGGCCGGCGAGTAGTCCGTCGCCGGCGGCTCGGCCTGGGGATCGAACCCGAAGGGCACGCGGTGCTTTCCCAGCGCCGAGCGGACGCGGTAGCGCACGAGCCCGGCGAGCACCCGCGGGTTCCGGAGCATCTCCCCCAGCGATTCGTCGAGGTTGAACACCTTCGCGAAGTGTTCGTCGACCACCTCGTATTCGCGGGCGGCGCCGACGATGAGGCTGAAGGCCGGGCCGGACACGGCGTCGAGGACACGGCGCTTCCATTCGGGCGCCTTCTCGGTGCCCTCGGCACACGCGTAACCCTGATCGCGGGCCATCGCCAGGCGCCACGGAACGGCGAGGAGCTTGCGTTGCGCGCCGAGGAACCGAGGGACAAAACCCGCGTCCAGCCGCTCGGCGCGGGAGAGGTGCTCGCGCAGCAGCAGTGCCGACCCCGCCGCGGAACTGATGCCCTGCGCGTAGAACGGGTTGAACGCGCAGATCGAGTCGCCGACGAACACCAGGCCCGCCGGCGGGGTGCGCAGCCGGTCGTAACGCCGCCACTTGTTGCCGGTCGACCGGGTCAGGTGCACCTCGGACGTCGGCGCGCAGCGGTCCATCGCGTCGGCGAACAACGGGGTCCGCACCCGGCGGGCCGTCTCGACGAACGCGTCGGTCGTGCGCGGCATGGCGAGGCCCCACGAACCCATGCACGCGATGACGCGGTTGCCTTCGATCGGGAAGAAGTTGACCAGGAACTCGTGCTCGGCGGGGTGGGCGCCCTTGTCCGGGGTCGGCATGATCACCAGGTGCTGCCACCACCAGGACGCGGGCCGGGCCGCCGGGGCCGGCAGGTCGTACCAGCGTGAGGTGTAGGTGACCTTGGCGTCGAGGGTCCGGACTTCGGGCTCGGGCCAGCCCGCCTCGGCCAGCCAGCCGCTCACCGGCGAGCCGCGGCCCATCGTGTCCACCACGAGGTCGGCGTCGACGTGCTCACCGCCGTCCGAGGTGGTGAAGCCGACCCCGGTGATCGCTCCGGCCCGCACGGTCAGACCGGTCACCGCGGCGCCTTCGCGGATCACGACGTTCGCCAGCCCCCGCACCTGGTCGCGCAGCACCCGCTCGATGAGGATCCGCGAGCTGTAGATCATCGTCATCGCGCTGCGCTTGCGTGCCGACCAGCCCGGACCGTCGAGGTAGGCGGCGTCCAGGGACGGCATCAGGTGCAGCCCGCCGGCCGCGACCAGGTCGTCCTCGAAGCCGGGGAACAGCGCCTCGATCGCGCGGCGGCCCGAGTTCAGCAGGAAGTGCGGGTGCTTGCTCTGCGGCACACCGCGGCGGTGCTCCGCCTCGGCCGGGAGCTCGTCGCGTTCCAGCACCAGCACCCGGTCGAAGTGCGGGGCGAGCGCGCCGGCCGTGCACAGACCGGCGGCACTGCCCCCGAGGACGACGGCGGTCTTGCCGAGCCGCATGCGGACCAACTCCCGTCATTCATACAAATGGACACTAAATGTATGAATGACGGGAGACGCGTGTCAAGGAGCCGGCAGCTCCAGGCTCGCCAGCGGCACGTGGTGCTGGCCGGCGTGGATGTCCCGATCCCGCAGGCCACCTTGGGGAACCGGGCGGGGGAAGGAGATCTTGACGACGTTGAGCGCGGGGATCCGGAAGATCTGCACCCCGCCGGCCGGGACGCCGTACAGCCGCGCGATCACGTCCTCGTTGAGGAACTCTTCGTCGGCGGCGGCGCGGTAGCCCGCTTCGTCGCGCATGAACAGCTCCATGGTGACCCAGAACGGGCCCGCGTTCTTCGACCGGACCTCGAGCGCGCGGTCCTGCAGCGTTTCAGGCATCGGCGCCGTCCTTCCGGAACTCGGTGCGGAACATCGCGGTCGGCGACTCGGCGTCGACGACGTGGTTGAGGACGAACTCGTAGGCCGGACCGCGCTCGGTCTCCGCCGGCGACGTCGCGAACGCGAGGCTGGGCAGGTAGGCCATGTCCATCGTCGGCAGGTGCAGCATCAGCGGGTTGGCGATCTTCGCGACGGCCGTCGCGGTCGCCTGGTCGGCCGCGTGCACCAGCAGCAGCACGCCCACCTCACGGGCGGGAGCCGTTGCGGGGTCGAGGTCTTCGAGGATCGCGTTGTGGCCGTAGAGGCGGATGTCGAACTCGTAGTCGCCCTCCCCCAGCGCGAGCGTCTGCTGCACGCGCTCGACGAGCACCTTGCGCAGCAGCGCGGCCCAGTCTTCGATGCCGGCCAGGATGTGCGGGTCGCGGATGGCGGTGAACGACATCGTCTCGTAGCCGGTGAGCCGGGCGCCTTCGAGCTTGATCGTGTGCTGCGCGGCGGGTTCGAACACCGAGCCCTCGACCCGGACGACCCGGTCGTCGACGGCCCGGTAGCCGGCGCCGGAGACGTCGAGCGTCCCGGCGGGCTCCCGCATCCGGAACGGGTTCGCGGTCTCGTACAGCATGTGCGCGGCCACCGACGTCGGCGTGCAGGACGCCGCGGGGTCCAGCGGTTCGATCGTGAAGCCGGTGCGGTCGATCCGCGCGAACACCCCGCCGGAGCGCGGGTTGGTCGTGCACTGGCCGCCGCATTCGACGATCTTCGCCGCGTGCCACACCGGGCCGGGCGGCATGCCCTTCATCAAGGCGAAGGCGGCCGCGACGGCGGTGTCGGTGGCGCGCCCGGCCAGCACGACGTCGGCGCCCGCGTGCAGCGCCGCCTCGATGGGCTCGTGCCCCATCATCCCGACGACGCGCACACAGCTGTCGAGGGTCGTGCGGTCCAGCGGTCCGAGCGGGGGCAGCGGGTGGATCGCGCCTTCGTCCAGTCGCCGCTGGAGAAACGCGGGATCCTGCTCGCTGTAGATGGTGGCGACGGTCAGGTCGAGTCCGTCCGCCGCCAGGATTTCGGCGGTGATCGCGGCGAGCCAGTCGACACCGCTGTCCGCCCCGCTGGTGCCGCACGACCCGACGATGAGCGGGATGTGGGCCTTCGCCGCGGCACGCAGCAGCAGGCGCATGTCACGGGCGACCGCGGCGGTGGACGTCTTCGGGGTGCCGGAACCCAGGTAGAAGGGGCCGGAATCGGTCGAGCCGCCGTCGACGGCGATGACGTCGGCGCCGAGCGCGAGACCGCGGTCCACCGTTTCGGCGGCGAACCCCGCGCCGATCATGCCCGCGGGCACCAGGATGCCCACTGAGTCGTTCACTGCTTTCTCCTTCGTGGGGAACTGAATACGGGACTACGGGGCTCACCGCGCAGCGACGCCAGCAGCTCGTGCGCGGCACCGGCCACCGCGGCACGGCGAGCTTCGGCGGTTTGCCCGGCCAGGTGCGAGTAGACGGTGATCCCGTCGACCCCGCGCAACGGGCTGTCCGCCGGCAGCGGCTCGGTCTGCACGACGTCGAGGGCCGCCCCCGCCAGCCGGCCCGAGGTGACGGCGTCGGCCAGCGCGGCTTCGTCGACCAGGGCGCCGCGAGCGGTGTTGACCAGGATCGCCGTGGGCTTCATCAAGGCGAGCGCGGCGTCGTCGACGAGGTGCCGCGTCCGCGGTGTCAGTGCGGTGTGGAGGGACACGAAGTCCGCTTCACAAAACAACTTCTCCAGCTCGACGAACTCGACACCGGAGTTGTGGGGGTGGCCGGTGGTGCAGAGGATCCGCATCCCGAAGGCCCGGGCGAGCGGGACGACGGCGCGGGCGGCCGGGCCGTATCCGATGAGCCCGAGCGTGGCGCCGCGGAGCTCACGACCGCTCTGCCGGGGCCAGTCACCCGCGCGCACACCGGCGGCCGTTTCGACCAGCCGCCGGGCCGCGGCCAGCAGCAGCCCCATCGTGCACTCGGCGACGGCGTTGCTGTTGACCCCCGGGAGGTTGCTGACCGTGATGCCCAGCCGGGCGGCGGCGTCGACGTCGACCGAGTCGTACCCGACCCCGGACCGCACGATCGCGCGCAGCCGCGGTGCGCGTTCGAGGACTTCCGCGGTCAGCGGATCGTTCCCGATGATCGCGCCGTCCACATCGGACAGCGCCGCGACCAGCGCCTCACCGCGCGGGCGCACGACGTAGCGGATGTCGTGGCCGGCGGCGGTGAGCAGGGTGTGGGCCTCGTCGCCGGGCCGCGTGTAGTCGGTGGTGACCAGGATCCTGCTCACAGCGCGACCCCGTTCTCGGCCGGCCCGCGCCGCCGCAGCACCCGCACCACGGCGGCGACGGCGAAGACCGCGAGCACGGCCGCGTCGATCGGCATGAGGTTCCAGCCGGTGATGTCGACCATGCCGCCGACCACGGCCGGCCCGAGGAACCCGCCGCCCGCCCAGCCGACGGTGTACAGCGCGGTGTAGGTGCCGAGCACCCGGCTGGACGGCGCGAGGTTCCACAGGACCACCGCGGCGTTGATGACGAACCCGGCGGCGCCGACCGCGGCCACGCACAACGCGACGATCGTCGCGGTGGCGGTGTGCACGAGTGTGCCGACGATCAGCGCGGTCACGAAGACCGTCGCCCCCAGCGCCATCACGCGCAGCCGGCCGATCCGCTCGGACAGCAGGGCCAGCGGGTACGCGGCGAGCAGGAACGCCACCCCGCTCGGCAGGGTGAGCCCGCCGGCCTTGCCGCGGGACAGCCCGAGGGCTTCGATGCCGTAGTTGGTGATCAGCGAGCGTGACGCGGCCCAAGCGGCGCCGAACAGGAGGATCGCCAGCAGCACCAGCAGCCGGGTGCGGTCGGCGTCGCGGACGAGCTCACGAAGGATGTCGCGCATGCGCGGCTTGGGGGCGTCTTCGTGCTCCGGCTGCTGGTCTTCCGCCACCGCGGCCTGGTAAGCGGGTGAGGCGCTGTCCCGGACCCGCAGCACCAGGACGGCCGCGGAGGCGAGCATCAGGAGCGACGGCACCGAGAAGGCCAGCACCGGGTGCGAGTCGACGAGGAAGGTGCTGACCAGCGCCGAGACGATGATGGTCAGGCTGGACGCGATCTTCACCGCCGCGTTCGCCCGGCTGCGGCGTTCCGGCCGGATGAAGTCGGGCAGCAGCGCCTCCCCCAGCGGCTTGAAGCTGTTCGCCACCAGCGCGTAGGCGAACATCAGCGCGACGAGCGCCGGCAGTGACGACGCGAGCGGGATGGTCGCGAACAGCAGGGCGGCGATCGGCATGCCCACGGCCAGGTACGGGATCCGCCGGCCCCAGCGGGTGCGGGTGTTGTCCGAGCGGTTGCCGATCCAGGGCTGGATGAAGACGCCGAGGATGTTGTCCATGCCCATCAGCAGCCCGATGACGGCGGCGCTCCCGACGTGCTCACGCAGCAGGGGCGGCACCTGCGCGTCGTAGAAGTTCCACGTCGATTCCTGGGCGAAGACGGCGAGGGCGACGAAGAAGGTGATGTGCCGGCCGGTCTTCCGCCCCCTCGGGGCGTCCACTGTGGTCATCGCAGGTCCTCCGGGTCACCGCGGCCGCATCGCCGCTGCGGTCACCGTAGAGATGCTATAGCAAAATTGTCAACGGTTGCATATCTGGATGCCATGGCTCCGCTACGATGGCCCCATGGAGTCCCCCGTCACCACCGAGACGCTCGCCGACCGCACCTACCGGGCGGTCCAGGCCGCGATCGCGGCGGGCGAGCTGAGCCCGGGTGAGAAGGTGACCGAGCGCGGCCTGGCCGAGCGCTTCTCGGTCAGCCCCACACCGGTGCGCGAGGCGATCCGGCGGCTGGAGCAGGACGGCCTCATCGAGCGCGCGGGCCCGCGCACGGTGGTCGTCGCGGCGATCGGGGACACCGCGATCCAGGACCTGGCCGAGGTGGAGGTCGCGCTGCGCGGGCTGGTCGCGCGCTTCGCCGCCCGCCACGCGACACCCGCCCAGCTCGACCGCCTCGACACGATCCTGGACGAGGCTGACGACCTGGTGATCGTCATGCGCCAGCGGCATTCCGCCGGCCAGCCCATCGACCGGTACGTCGGCACGCTGCTCGACACGATCCAGCGGTTCAACGACACGGTGAGCGCGTGTGCGGGCAACCCTGTGCTCGTGCGGCTGCTGGAGCAGAGCCGCGTGTTCTCCCGCGACGAGCGCCGCTCGCGCATCCACGAGCACGTCCTGGCCGACGACCGCTTCGGCGCTGATCGTTATTCGAGCCATCGGGCGTTGGTTCATGCTCTCCGCGACGGTGATGCGGCGAAGGCCGAGGAGATCGTCATGAGGGATGCGCGGGGCGGCCTCGATGATCTGCTTCGGCGGGAGGTCAGAAGCTGAGGACGGCCCGTCCCGGGGGGCCGCCGACGCCATGACGGGCGGCGTGTTTTCTCAAGATGCGGCTTCGCCGGGGCGTGGGAAATCGGCGCTTCCTCGTGGTTGCTTGCTGCTCGGTGCGGGAGCGCCGATTCCCCACGCAACGGTGTCCCTGCCGGGCCGCCGCTTCCACCTGATCGAGTGATGAACATTCGTTCGATCATCGGTAATCTTGTTGTGTGGACAGCGAAACAGTGTGGCAAGCGGATGCGGTGGCCTTGGCCGACCGTCTCTCCGCGCTGCTCACCGTGGTGCGGTCCGCTGAGGCTGAGATCGGTTCGCTGCTGGTCGAAATCGAGTCTCGCGGGGTTATGGAGTTGTTCGGGTATCGGTCTGTTGCGCGGTTGTTCGAGCATCTCGCCGATGTTCCCAAAACTGCCGCTGAGACTGTGGTCAAACGAGCCCGAGCGCTGAACTCCGGCCGGAACCTCGACGGCAGTCCCGTGCCCGCTGTTGCTCCCGCCACCGGTGTCGCCGCGTTGGACGGTCGGTTGAGCAACCCGATGATCGACACCATCGTCGGTGCCCTGACGCAGGTTCCGCCCGAGCATCGCTCGGATGTCGAGCAGGATCTGCTGACCTTCACCGAAGATGCCGGGCACAAGCAGGTCGCCACCCTAGGGGCGCGGATCGTGGCGCACCTCGACCCCGACGGTGCTGAGCCGGACGAGACCGAACCGTCTGTGCCCACCCGAGAGCTTTCCCTGCGCCGGAAGAGATCCGGGGTGTGGGAGCTCAACGGTCGCTTAGACGATGAGACCGGCGCCCGCGCCAGCGCCCTGCTTGACGTGCTCGCCCAGCGCCGCACCGCCGACGACGGCGGCGACTTCCGCTCCCCGCAGGAACGCTACGGCGACGCCTTCTCCGACGCCATCGACCTCGCCTTGAACACCCCAGACCTCCCGACGCAGGCCGGCGAACGAGCCCACGTCATGGTCGCGATCTCGCTGGAAGACCTTCGGTCCGGCATTGGCCAGGCGACTCTCGGCGACACCGGCCGCATCTCGGCGGCTGAGGCTCGGATCCACGCCTGCGACTGCAAACTCATTCCCGCAGTCCTGGGTGACAAGAGCGAACTGCTTGATCTCGGCCGCTCACGCCGCTCGGTCCCGACCAGCCTTCGCCGCGCCCTCTACCTACGCGACCGCGGCTGCGCCTTCCCCGGCTGCCACCGCCCACCCCGACTCTGCCAAGGCCACCACATCCGCCACTGGGCCGACGGCGGCCCCACCGACCTGGGCAAACTCGTGCTGATGTGCGCCCACCACCACCGACTCCTGCACCGCTCCGGCTGGGAAGTTCGCATTGCCACCGACGGCCTCCCCGAGTTCCTACCACCCGTGTTCCTCGACAAACGCCGAAAACCTCGGCGCAACAACCTCCACCAACCCCTGCCCTTCGCGGCGTGAACAACCGAATACGGGAAAGGCCCGCAGCCAACCGGCTACGGGCCTACACCCACGTCGCGAACCGCGCGGCGGACGATCGTCATCGCGTTCGGGGCTGACCAAGGTGATCCGCAGTCGGTGTAGCGCTGATGCCATCGTGCTCAGTCCGCCGCGGTGCCGCCCAAGTCCTTAATCGCCGCCCCTCCTGCACGGATTTTCCAGGGCCGCAGTGTTGCCACCGCCTTGCTGAGGTGGCAGCAGCGGCTCAACCACCTACCCCCGTGATGTCCCGCTCCACTCCCCCCGGGGAATCCAGCCGGTTGAAGCACCGCTCGACCACATGCGGTTTCCGACCGGCAGCGGTACAACCACCTAAGCCCAGCACCAGCGCATCCCCCGGATCCCCGACGACACCCCGCTCCCGAACACATGCGCAGGCAACGCCGCCGACAGCGGCACCTCGGTCACGTCCCGCTCCACTCCACCCAGGGAGTCCAGCCGGTACGCGTGGCAGCTCGCGGGCAGCGCCTCCGGGGCGAAGTGGACCTCCAGCAGGTGCTCGGGCACCGGGTGCCGGAAGCGCCGGTCGTAGCTGGTGTCGGGGACTCCGTCGGTGTACTCGAACTCGTACTCGAGGATTGCGGTCTCCCCGATGGCCAACGACCGACCCGGCACCAGCTCGCTGAGCACGAACCCGGCTTCGGCCAGCACTTCGGTGCGGGCGGGCCGGCAATAGCGCGTCGACACCAGCCGGGGTGGGCAGCCCGGGACGCAGCCGCGGAGCGCGACCAGCTTGGCCTGTACCGGTTCGTCGACCGCGCGCACCACTTCGCGCACTCGCAGCCGGGTCAGGGACCGGTCGGCGGCGACGTGCAGCTCTTCGTGGAGGCTGAGCACCACCAGGGATGTCTCGTCGGCCGCGTCGAACGAGTGCAGCACGGACAGGACGTGGTTGCGCGGGCCCCAGAGCCGTTCCCAACGCACGACTCCCGGTGCGGCCGGGTGCGCGGGCCGGGCGAGCAAGCCGGTCAGTGAGCCCGCGGGCAGGCCGAGGACGCCTTCCAGTACCACGACCGCGCGCAGTGACTCCGGGCGTTCGGGGCGGGTGCGGCCGGTTCGCCAGTAGCTCAGCGTTGTTGTGCTGACGGGCACGCCCGCCGCGGCCAGGCGGCCCTTGAGCCGGGCCAGGCCCAAGCCGCTGCGGTTGATGGCCAGTGACAGCGCCCGGCTGAACGGGCCTGCGGCGAGCGCGTGCGCCAGTTCTCGCCCGGCTTCCGGGGTGGGGGCCGCGAACAGCTGCATCCAGGTCCTCGTTGATCCGGACGGACAAGGGGCGACGGCGGATCACGCCGGTCTGGTCTGGGCGGCCGGTGCGGTGGCCGGCGTCCGTTCGGTTTAACAGCGCAAGACCCCGCTGTCACCCGACGAACGTCGGCCGTGATCCTCGAGCCGACGGGCCGGGAAAGCGCAACCCGCCGAAGGAACCGTCCTGTTCCGTTGATCGGCTCGGGACTTCCAGCGGATTACCCGGAGCGCACCGCCCGCTTACGTTCGGTGAGTCCCCACCGGTTCCCCAAGGGAGTCCCGAAATGCGTGAAAACCCCGGCCGGCTCACCCGTGCCGCCGCCGTGCTCGCCGGTTCCTGCGCCGTGTTCGCGACGCTGGCCGCCGCCCCGGCGTCGGCCAGCACTCCGGTCGCGCCGCTCGCGCCCGGCGCGCAGCCGTCGATCATCGGCGGCAGCACGGCGCAGAACCCCGGCTACATCACCCGCTTCAACGGCCACGCCAACGGTTACACGTTCTTCTGCACCAGCACGCTGATCGGCGCGCGCTGGGTGCTGACCGCCAAGCACTGCATGTACGACAACAACGGGCAACGGCTGAGCGACATCGACCTCTACGTGGGGTCGAACAGCGCTTCCGGCGGGGTGCACGCAAAAGCGGCGGCGACCTACCTGTACTCGGGTGGCGACCTGGCGCTGATCAAGCTGAACACCAACGGCGGCAGCACCTTCGCGCGGCTCGCGAGCAGCTCCTCCGACGCCGAGGAGGGTGACGCCGCCCGCGTCTACGGCTGGGGCGCGACCCAGTCCACCGACGAGGGCAGCCACCAGTCGAACGTGCTGAAGCAGGCGTCGGTCCAGATCTCCGATACGACCGCCAGTGACTACTTCGGCGGCCCGGCGATCGAGGCCGACACCCCGAACGGCGCGGTCGCCGGTGGTGACTCCGGCGGCCCGATGCTCGACGGCGGTGTGCAGGTGGGGGTGTGCTCGACCAGCGACCGGTCCAGCACCACCACCTACGGCAGCGTCGCCGCGGGCCGCAGCTGGATCCGCCAGACCAGCGGCGTCTGACCTGGCGAACCGGGGTCGCCGACCGGCCGGCGACCCCGGTTCGGAAAATTACCGCTTGAACCGCGGGTGAATGGGGTACTTCCGAACGTTGCCGAACGTGAGGGGACCACGATGACGCCCGGCGAAGGGTACGAAGGCCTGCTGGCCGTGCACTGCGACATGGGCCTGGAGGACCGGGACGACCTGGCGCGGGTGCACCAGTGGACGCAGGCCGTGCTGGAAAGCCACCAGCCCGTCCCGGCTCCCGAACGCGTCCGCGACGTCCTGCTCGTGCTGGACGAGCTCGCGTCCAACGCGCTGCTCCACGGGACCGGCCGCCGCCGGGTTGTGCTCGCCGTCCAGCCGGACGTGGCGCTGCTCGAGGTCGCCGACGACAACCCCGAACCGGCCGCGCTGCGCGTCGACGGGATGGGGCTGCAGCTCGTCGACGACCTCAGCTCACGGTGGGGCCAGCGGTCCACCGGGAGCGGCAAGACCGTGTGGGCACGGGTCGCGATCAGCTGACATGGCCGAGCCGCGAGTGCTGGTGGTCGGGCTCGACCCGGCCGAGATCGAGGGCTGGGACCCGGCGCCGGTCCAGGCGGCGATCGCCCGCGGACGAGCCCGGTTCGACGAACTCGGCCTCGCCGCCGACTGGTGCCTCGTGGACCTCGACGCGGACCCCGAAGGAACGATCGCCGCGGCGCTGGGGCACGCCGATTACGCGTGTGTGGTGATCGGCGGCGGCGTCCGCAAGCACGAACCCCTGCTCGAGTTCTTCGAGAAGGTGATCAACCTCGTCCGGCGGCACGCGCCCGGCGCGGCCATCGCCTTCGACCGGACGCCGGAAGACTGCGCCGACGCGGCTCTGCGGTGGCTGTCACCGGCGCCGTGACCTACCGGTACTCGAGCCGGTCGAGGTTGATCGAACCGGTGTCACCCGGCGCGTAGGACAAGGTCACCACCGGGGCCGCCCCGGTCACGGGGATGTCCGCGAACGTGACGGTGCCCCAATCGTCCCAGCTGTCGGACACCTTCGGGAACGTCACCTGCCGCACCGCCTGCCCGTCGACGGACAGCGTCATCGTGCGGGCGTCGCTGTTGGCGTTGGCGTACCGCAGCGTGATCGAGCCCAGTCCCGCGGCCGTGGACGTGCGGTGCAGCGCGAAGGACGACGCCGCGCCCTGCGCCCAGAGTCCGTCGAGGAACGCACGGCCGGAATAGCCGGTGTGGTTCACGTTCGTCTTGACACCGCCGGAGTTGAGCGCGTCTTCCGCCTCGATGTGCGCCGGATCCGGACAGCCGCGCAGCGCGGCCGTGCCGGCGGTGTCCGCGCAGGAATCCTGGGCATCGGCCACCCGGTCACCGTCGCGGTCGCCGGCGCTCGCCCCGGTGAGGGTGATCTCGACGGTGTGCCGGCCGGTCAGCGTGGCCGGAATGGTGTTACCGGGGACGGGCTTGCCGTCGACGGTGAACGCACGGATCCGCGTGCCCGCGCCGCGCAAGGTGATCGTGAGGTCGGCATTGCGGTAGTGCAGGTCCCGCAGGGTGACGTCACCCCAGCCCGCGGGGAGGTCCGGTGTGAAGGACAGGCCCCGGTCGGTGAAGGACAGCCCGAACAACCCGGTGTGGATCATGTCGAGGAACGCGGTGGCCGACCAGGTCTGGTCGGGTTCGGAGCCCCAGTGGAACTTGACGGTGTCCCCCAGGCGCTGCCAGCCGCCGTCGACCACACCGGTGTTCCCGTGGTAGATCTCCCAGAACCCGCTGTTGTTGTCGGCCAGCTTCGCCAGGCGCGCCGTCTCGGCGGCGAAGGCGCCCTGCTCCCCTTGCTTGGCCAGAGCCTTGGCCCACAGCCCCTGCACGAGCGGCCAGACGATCGCGTTGTGCCGCCCCGGTTGTGTGTCGGAGTACCGCGCCCAGTTCGGGTAGGTGTCGGGGATGCCCCAGGGCAGCTCGTGGGTGCGGGCGACGATCGACCGCGCCTGGGCCGGGTCGGCGATGCCGAACAGGAGCGCGAAGGCGAGCCCGGTGCCTTCCTGGTAGGCGCCGGTGGTCCCGTCGGCGAGCAGCTGGTAGTTGTACAGCCCGGTGCTCCGGTTCCAGAAGTGCTTGTTGATGGCCGTTTTGAGCGCGGCCGCCTTCGCCCGGAAGGCGGCGGCCTCCGGGCCGGGACGACGTAGTTTTTCGGCCATGTTCGCCGCGTTGACGTAGGCGGCGTAGTAGAGCTCGTTGGTGCTCAGGAACATCCCGGTCGCGACACCCGGCCACGGCATGCTGCCGGTGCTGACCGATTCGGTGGCGTCTGCCGGCGGCGCGGGGTAACCGGCGATGCCGTCGTTGAAGAACGACGCGCCGGTGAACAGCCCGTACGTGCTGTTGAACCCGGCTGTCGTCGCGTGCTCGCGGATCGCCAGGGTGCCGGTCGCGGTGCGGTAGGCGTTCTCGAGGAAACTCCTGTTCCCCGTGGCCAGGTAGTGGTTCCAGGCCGCGGTGACCCACACGACCTGGTCCCACTGCTGGTCGTCCTGCTGAACACGCAGGGCGCCGTCGGCGCCCTTGTCGACCACCGCCCACAGGGTGTTCTCCGCCAGCGCCGAGGAAAGCAGGCTCGTCGCGTTCCAGCTGTTGATCGACGCGTCGCGGGTCCAGGGCTGGTCGTAACCGCCGCCCGCGCGGACGAGGCCCACGGCCGGGTCCAGCAGGCCGCTCTTGTCGTAACGGGCGTCGTAGCCGATCGTGTTGGTCTGCAGCAGGTTCTTCAGCGCCGCCGCGTAGGCGGTGCCGTAAAGGGCCTGGCTGTCCGGGTTCGTGAACCGGATCGTCGGCGGCTCGGCCGCCACCGTCGCCGCGTCGGCCGCGACGACGATCCCGCCGCCCGCGGTGATCACGGCCAGCAGGGCGAGCCCGGCCCGTCGGCGCCAGCCGGCCAGTGGTCCATACCTCATGGCGCACCCTCTTCCGCGACGGACCAGGATCGCCGTCCATTCCACCACGGGCACGCGGATTCACCTGAAGGGACAGGGAAAGCTGTCCGGTTCTGTCAGCCGCCCCGCACCCCGTGGCGCGACCGGAAGATCATCCTGTATATTAATTCAAGCAGTTGATTTAAATGACCGCGGCAGGCACCAGAAGGGGAACGCATGTCCTCCCACCCGGGATCTCCGGCCAGCAGGCGCTTCACCCCCGGCGAGCTCGGCTTCGACCCCGAGGCCCTGCGCCGGAGGTACCGGACCGAGCGGGATCGCCGCATCCGCCCGGACGGAGCGGCCCAGTACCGGCGCGCGGCCGGCGAATTCGGCTACTACGCCGCCGATCCCTACACCGAGCGCGCCGAGCGGCCCGCCGTGCGGGACAGCGTCGAAGCGCTCGTCGTCGGGGGCGGCTTCGGGGGCCTGATCGCCGGCGCCCGGCTGCGCGAGGCCGGCGTGGAGGACATCCGCGTGGCCGACGAGGCCGGCGACTTCGGCGGCACCTGGTACTGGAACCGCTACCCCGGCATCCACTGCGACATCGAGTCGTACGAGTACCTGCCGCTGCTGGAGGACGTCGGCTACGTGCCGAAGTGGCGCTACTCCCCCGGTGAGGAGATCCGGCAGCACGCGATCGCCCTGGCGAAGCACTTCGGTCTCTACCGCGACACGATGTTCCACACCAGGGTCACCGAGCTGCGCTGGGACGACGACGCCGCCGAGTGGCAGGTGCGCACCGACCGCGGTGACGACTTCCGCGCCCGTTATGTCGTGGTCTCCTCGGGCACCCTCACTCAGCCCAAGCTGCCCGGCATCCCGGGCATCGAGACGTTCCGCGGGCACACGTTCCACACCAGCCGCTGGGACTACGGCTACACCGGCGGCACCGCGGACGGCGGCCTGAGCGGGCTCGCGGACAAGAAGGTCGGCGTGGTCGGCACCGGCGCCACCGGCATCCAGGTCATCCCCCACCTCGGCCGTGACGCCGGGGAGCTGTACGTCTTCCAGCGCACACCGTCTTCGGTGGACGTGCGTGACAACCGCCCCACCGACCCGGGCTGGGCCGCCTCGCTCGAACCAGGCTGGCAGCAGGAGCGGATGGACAACTTCCTGAGCGTCGTCACCGGTGGCGACACCACGACCGACCTCGTCGGCGACGGCTGGACCAGCACGGCCCGGTTGCAGCGCAAGATGCTCAGCGGCACCGTCGAAGCCGGACTGTCGGCCGAAGACCGCGAGTACTTCGACGAGATCGCCGACTTCGGGACGATGAACCGGATCCGTGCCCGCGTCGACGACGTCGTCGAGGATCCGGCCACGGCCGAGCTGCTCAAACCTTGGTACCGCTACATGTGCAAGCGGCCGACGTTCAGCGATCTTTACCTGCAGACGTTCAACCGGCCCAACGTGACCCTCGTCGACACCGCCGACTTCGGCGGCGTCACGCGGATGACCGAGAACGCCGTGGTCGTCGGCGACCGCGAATACCCCCTCGACTGCGTCATCTTCGCCACCGGCTTCGAAGTCGGCGTCTCCGGCATCATCTCCGGCAAGCTGCCGGTGTACGGCCGCGACGGGGTGCCCCTGCTGCAGAGCTGGAGCCAGGGCCCGAAAACCCTGCACGGCTTCTACAGCCACGGTTTCCCGAACCTGTTCCACCTCGGCCCGCTGCAGAACGCCTCCGCCGTCAACTTCGTGCACATCCTGCAGGAGCAGGCGACCCACATCGGCGCGGTGGTCGCGGAGGCCCGCAAGCGCGGCGCCCGCCGGGTCGAGCCGACCGCCGAGGCCCAGGACGCCTGGGTCGCCACCATCCGCGAGAACGCCCGCGACAACCGCGCCTTCCTGACCGAGTGCACCCCGGGGTACTACAACAACGAAGGCAAGCCCCGGGCCGTGAACAACTCGTTCGGCCCCGGCCCGGTGGTCTTCCACGACCTGTTGCGCCGCTGGCGCGCCGAAGGCGGGATGAACGACGTCCTGGTCGACGCGTGACCGGCCGCCGGCTGACCCGGCCCACGTCGCTGCGTGGCTCGAACGGTGTCGCCTTCGGCCCGGACGGCCGCCTGTACGTGGCCCAGTTCCTGGCCGGGCGGATCAGCGCCGTCGACCTGGCCTCGGGGGACGTCGAGGTGGTGGTGCCCGCGGACGGACCCGTGCAGGCGCCGGACGACCTCGCCTTCGGCGCGGACGGCTCGATGTACATCACCGACCTGGTCCCCGGCCGGGTGTGGCGACGGCGCCCCGACGGCACGTTCAGCCTGGTCACCGACCAGGTGCGGCTGCCCAACGGCATCACCTGCGTGGGCGACCGCCTGTTCGTCAACGAGATGATCCCGGACGGGCGGCTGCTCGAACTGCGCGAGGACGGCCCGGTTGTGCTCACCGGCGGGCTGGCCATGGGCAACGCCATGCAGCTCGGTCCCGACGGCTGCCTCTACTACCCGCACATGCTCACCGGCGAAGTCTTCCGGATCCCGCCCGGCGGCGGTGAGCCGGAACTCGTCGCCGCGAACGTGCACGAGCCGGTCGCCGTCCGCTTCGACCAGGGCGGTGTCCTGATGGTGCTCTCGCGCGGCGCGGCCGGCATCGTCACCCGGCTCGACCTGTTCGGCAGCGGCGCCGAATCCCTGGTCACCAGCGGGATCCCCGGGCTCGACAACGCCGCGTTCGACACCGAGAACCGCATGTTCGTCTCCAGCTACGCCGGTGGCGGCATCACGGAGCTGCACCCCGACGGGCGCACCCGCGAGGTCGCGCCGCGCGGGCTGGCCGGCCCGTACGGGGTGACGATCGATCTCGGCGGCGCCGTGCACACCGCCGACCACTACCGCATCGCAAGCCCACAGGGGCCGGCCGACGACGTCACCACCACGGAGCTGCTCACCTTCGTGCACGGCATCACCGCCGACGGTGACCTGCTCCACCTGACTTCGCAGTACGGCCAGGTCCGGACCTACAACCGGACGACGCGGGACGTGCGCACGCGGGCCACCGGCCTCGACCAGCCCCTGGGTATCACCGTCGACGGGGATGGCGCGCTCCTGGTCGCCGAAGCCGGCGCCGGGCGGGTCGTCACGATCAGCCTCGACGACACCGTTGCTGTGCTCGCCGACGGGCTCGGCCGCCCGGTCGACGTCGCGCTGGACGAGCAGGGACGCTGCTACGTCAGCGACGAGGACCGCGGTGCGGTGTACCGGATCGACGACGGGGTGCCGGCCGTCCTGGCCGACGGGCTCGACCGTCCACAGGGGATCGTCGTCACCGGAGGGCGGCTGTTCGCCGCCGAAACCGGGCAGCACCGGGTCATCGCGGTGGATCTGGCCACCGGGGAACGCCGGACGACGGCCGAGATCCCCGCGGGCGAAGCCACCGACCGGGAGCAGCCGGCGTTGTTCGCCCACGGCCTGCCCGGGGTGCCGGGCCCGTTCGCCGGCCTCGCCGCGGCGGCCGACGGCTCGCTCTACCTCGCCGCCGACGGCACCGTCCGGCACTTCACCCCCGCGGAGACCCGATGAGCGCGACCGTCGCCCCGGATCGCCGTCAGATCCTCCAGGCGCTCGGCGGCCTGCTGCTCGCCCTGTTCGTCTCCACGCTGAGCAGCACCGTGGTCTCGACCGCGCTGCCCCGGATGCTGCACGACCTGCACGGCTCGCCCACCCAGTACGCCTGGGTCGTCACCGCCACGCTGCTCGCCGCCACCGCCGCGACGCCGATCTGGGGCAAGCTCGCCGACCTGTACCGCAAGAAGACCCTGATCCAGATCGCCGCGGCCGTGTTCGTCGCCGGCTCGATCGCGGCGGGCCTGGCCCAGGACGCCGGGCAGCTCATCGGCGCCCGCGCGCTGCAGGGCATCGGCGTCGGCGGTCTGCAGTCGCTGGTCCAGATCGCGATCGCCGCGATGATC
Source organism: Amycolatopsis sp. NPDC051758 (assembly GCF_044453095.1). Lineage (NCBI taxonomy): Bacteria > Bacillati > Actinomycetota > Actinomycetes > Pseudonocardiales > Pseudonocardiaceae > Amycolatopsis > Amycolatopsis sp. NPDC051758. The sequence goes on from NZ_JBITCJ010000013.1 coordinate 220,995, forward strand.
CCGCCGCGGGAACGCGGGCGCTACGCGGGTTACCAGAGCAGCGTCACCGCGCTGTCCACGATCGGCGGGCCGCTGCTCGGCGGGTTCCTCGTCGACACGTCGTGGCTGGGCTGGCGGTGGTGCTTCTTCATCGGCGTCCCGTTCGCGGTCCTGGCCATGGTCTTGCTGCAGCTGACGCTGCGCCTGCCGGTGGTGCGCCGGGACAACGTGCGCATCGACTACTGGGGCGCCACCCTGATCACCGGCGGGGTCAGCCTGCTGCTGATCTGGGTGTCCTTCGCCGGCGACTCCTTCGCCTGGCTCTCCTGGCAGACCGCGGTCATGGTCGGCGGCACAGTGGTGCTGCTCGGGCTCGCCGTCCGGGTCGAGCTGCGGGCCGCCGAACCCGTCGTCCCGCCGCGCATCATCCGGCAGCGCACCACCGCGCTGGCGGTGCTCGGCAGCCTCGCCGCCGGCACCGCCATGTACGGCGCCGCGGTGTTCCTCAGCCAGTACTTCCAGGTCAGCCGCGGCCACACGCCCACCGAGGCCGGGCTGCTGACCATCCCGATGATGGCGGGCATCCTGATCTTCTCCATCGTCGCCGGGCGCCGGATCAGCCGCACCGGGCGGCTCAAGCCGTTCCTCGTCACCGGCGCCGTCAGTCTCACCGCAGGGTTCGCCGGACTGGGCCTGATCGACGAGCGCACCCCGCTGGTTCTCATCGGCGTCGCCATGCTCCTGATCGGGGCCGGCGTCGGGATGACCCTGCAGAACTTCGTCCTGGTCGTGCAGAACGCCGTCCCGCTGCAGGACATCGGGGCCGCGAGCGCGACGGTCTCCTTCTTCCGCTCCCTCGGCGGCACCGTCGGGGTCGCCGTGCTCGGCGCGGTCCTCGCCCACCAGGTCGCCGACGGCACCGCCCGCGGCGTCCCGGCACCGGCGGCCTACGGCGACGCCACCGGGCACATCTTCGCCATCTCGGCCGGTGTTGCCCTGCTCGGCGTGCTCGCGGCGGTGCTGCTCAAACCGGTGCCGCTGCGCACCAGCCTGGACGTGCCGGCCGACCGGCGCTGAACCGCGGGCACCGCCGCTACCAGCTGGGGTCGGCGAGGACCCCGGGCAGGCCTTCGGTCAGCATCCGGTGCCGGACGCGGCGCAGGAGCCGGGCCATGAAGAATCCGCCGACGCCGCGGAACTCCGTGTGCCGGTAGACGAGGCGGGTGCCGGCGGTGGTTTCGGTGAGCCGGCACGTCACGGTGCTGGGGACGTCCGGCTCCTGGTTGCGCCAGCTGAAGCTCAGCAGCTCGGGCGCGTCGGCCGCGAGGATCTCGCACCGGACGATGCCGTCCCAGCCGGGGACCGGCCGCCCGACGAAACGGAACCGGGTGCCGACCTCCGGGGTGAAGCCTTCGGGGCGGCCGCCCCGGCCGGTCGAGGTCCACCGCGGGACCAGCGCCGGGTCGGTGAGGGCGCGCCAGACCCGGGGCCGGGGCTGCGGGTACTCCTGGACGATCTTGAACTCGCTCATCGGGTGACTCCCTTTGTTACAGTCACTGTAAACAGTACTCGCACTGTACGATCGGGAGGTGCTGAACTCAGAGCCGTCCGTCGAGCCGCTGCGCGAGCGCCGGCGGCGTGAACTGCGCCGCCGGCTGTCGGACACCGCGACCCGGATGTTCGTGGAGCAGGGGTTCGACGCGGTCCGCGTCGCCGATGTCGCGCGCGCCTGCGGGGTCACCGAGAAAACCGTGTTCAACCACTTCCGCAGCAAGGAGTCCCTGGTCGCCGACCGCTGGGACACCCAGCTCGACGCGCTGCGCACCCGGCTCGCCGACACCACGATCGCCCCGCTCGACGCGGCACTGGAAGTGCTCAGCGAGGAGCTCGACTTCCTCGTCTCGTCGGCGCGCCGGCACGGCCTGGCCGAAGTCCGCCGTTTCGGCGAGCTCATCCGCTCGACCCCGGCGCTGGTCGCGCACTACCGCGAGGCCCGCGACCGGCTGACCGACGCCCTGGCCGAGAACCTGGCCACCCGGTCCGGCACCACGCCCGCCGACCCGGCCGCCAGGATCACCGCGGGGGCGATCGCCGGACTGTGGAACGTCTACGCGCACAGCCTCCAGCAGCACCTGGGCACGGGCGCCACCGCCCGCGCCGCAAAAGCGATCCGCGCCGACCTCGCGCGCGCGGCCGACACACTGCGTGGCGGAATCTGACCAGCGTAGAGATCAGGCGGAGGATCGGCCGCGATCAGGACGGAGCAGGAGCCCCGAAGACACGCGTAAGGCTGTCCTCGGTGTCCGCGCCGACTTTCTCGAACACGACCTTCGCGATCGGCGCGCCCAGCTTCGCGGCGCCGTGGAACTCGATCGTGGCGTGATAAGTCAGCGTGCTGCCGCCGCCACCGGTGGCGGTCACGCTGATGTCGTCGGTCGTGGTGGCGGTCTTGTTGCTGCCGCTGAACACCACGCGGCCCGGTTCCAGCCGGGTGAGCTCGTAGGTCAGCTCGGTCTCCACACCGGCGATCTTGGAGACGTTGTGCCAGCGCGCGCCGACCTCGATCGGCCCGTCGCCCAGGCGGTCACACGACAGCGTGCCGGGGTCCCACTCGTTGGCGTTGCCGAAATCCTTCAGGTACTCCACGACCTCGTGCGGGGCGGCCGCAACGGTGAACGTGCGGGTGACTTCGACCACGAGCAGGCCCTCTCTCCGGGACGGACGGTCACGGTTTTCCGCGACCCGACCGCCGGATACCCAGTCGCACGCGAATCACCCCACCCAGGGCTCACCAACGCTGCCGTTCGCGGCGGAACCGGGCGGGTGTCGTCCCGAACTCGGTCCGGAACGCGCGGGTGAACGCGGATTCGGACTGGTACCCCACCCGGCCGGAGATCGTCGCGACCGTCGCGTCGCCGGTGCTCAGCAGCTCGGCGGCCGCCATCAGCCGGGCGCGGGTGAGGAACGTCCCGACCGTCATCCCCGTCTCGCGGGCGAAGTGCCGGAGGAACGTCGCCCGGGACATCGCCGCCGCGCGGCTGAGCCGGTCGATCGTCCACTCCGCACCGGGGTCGTCCAGCACGCTCTCGACACATCCGGCGATGCGGTCGTCGGTCACCGCGGTCCACAGGGTGCTGGCGGTGGCGACGCCGCGGGAGGTCCGCAGCACCATCGCCAGCAGCACCGTGCACAGCGCCGAGAGGATCGCCGCCGTGCCTTCGCCGTCGCGGCTCGCCTCGCCGCGCATCAGGGAACTCAAGGTGCGCAACACTTCGTCGGTCTCGGCGGACTGTCCGAACGAGACGTGCACCGCGCCGGGCAGGCTGCGGAACAGCAAGGCTCCGGCGCCCGCGTTCATGGTGTAGCGGCCGCAGAACAGGTCGATGACCGGGTCGCCGCCGCGCTCGCTGCGCGTGGTGACGAACGCGTCCCCGGCGGTCTCGGCCGTGCCCCGCTGCCGGCCGCGCCCGCCCGTGATGACGCGGTGCTCGGCGCCGCTCGGGATCATCACGACGTCGCCGGGGCGCAGCTCGAGCACCGTGGCGCCGACGTGCAGCCGGCACTCCCCTTCCAGCAGGACGTGGAACGGCACCTCCAGCTCGGCGTGCCGGGCGACGTCCATCCGGGTGGCGGCGCCCAGCAGACAGCGCTTGTCGAGCGTCGCGCCGAGCTGCGCCATCCGCAGCAACCGGCTCACGGTGTCCATGGTGATACTTTGAGGCAGAAAACTGATACTGACAAGCCTGGTCGTCTCATCCGGGCGGCGGCACACTCAGCAGCATGGAAACCACCTCGCTCACCGCAGACGTCCTGGTCATCGGCTTCGGCAAGGGCGGGAAGACCGCCGCGCACACCCTCGCCGCCGCCGGCAAACGTGTTGTCATGGTCGAACGCTCGGCGAACATGTACGGCGGCACCTGCCCGAACGTCGGCTGCGTCCCGACCAAGATGCTCGTCCACTACTCGAACGCCCGGCGCCTCGAGGACGACGCGCAGCAGTTCTTCGCCACGTCGATCGCCGGCGTCCGTGCCCTGACCAGCGCCTTCCGTGCGGGCAACTTCGAGTCGCTCGACGGCCGGGAGACCGCGACCGTCATCACCGGCACCGCCCGCTTCGTCGACCCGCACACCGTCGCCGTCGGCGAGGGCGACGACCGCATCACCGTCACCGCGCCGACGATCCTCGTCAACACCGGCTCCGAACCGGTCGTCCCGCCGATCCCGGGCCTGGCCGGCAGCAAGCACCTGGTCAGCAGCACCGAGCTGACGAAGGCGGCGACCCTGCCCGAGCGGCTGGTGGTGGTCGGCGGCGGGTACCTCGGGCTCGAGTTCGCATCGATCTACCAGCGCTTCGGCACGCACGTCACCGTCGTCGAGGCGGCCGGGCGGCTGCTGCCGAGGGAAGACGAGGACATCGCCGCCACCGCACGGGAGATCCTCGAAGGGGACGGCATCCGGATCATCACCGGCGCGAAGGTCACCCAGGTCACCGACAGCGGCGCCGTCGCCGTCGTCGAGTACACAAAGGACGGTGAACGGCACACCGTCGAGGCGAGCGCACTGCTCCCCGCGACCGGCCGCCGCCCCGTCACCGAAGACCTCCGGCTTGACGCGGCCGGCGTCCGGACCCGGCCGAACGGCGCGATCGAGGTCGACGAGTACCTGCGCACGAGCCAGCCGCACATCTACGCCCTCGGCGACGTCAACGGCGGACCGCAGTTCACCTACGTGTCCCTCGACGACGCGCGCATCGTGCTGGACCAGCTGCTGGGTCAGGGAAAACGCACCACGGCCGACCGGGTCGCCGTGCCGCGCACGCTGTTCCTCACCCCGCCGCTGGCGACCGTCGGGCTGACCGAGCGCGAGGCCCGGGCCCAGGGGCTGAACATCAAGGTGTCGCGGGAAAAGGTCGCCGACATCATCGCCATGCCCCGGGCCTACACGGTCGAGGAAACGCGCGGTGTCATGAAGTTCGTCGTCGACGCCGACACCGACCTGATCCTCGGCGCGGCGCTGCTGAGCATCGACGCGCAGGAGATCGTCAACACCGTCGCGCTGGCGATGCGCCACCACATCACCGCGACGGAGCTGCGCAACTCGATCTACACCCACCCGAGCTCGACCGAAGCCCTGAACGAGGTCTTCGACAAGGTCGTCGGCTGAGACCGCGCTCAGCCGGCGTGGTCCGCGGCGAAGGCCAGCAGGAGGTCGGCGGTCCGTGCGGGGTCCTCGAGGTTGGGCGAGTGCCCGAGGCCGGGCAGCATCCGGACTGTCGCACCGGGGACGACGCGGTAGCCGTCGGCGGACGAGGGCCGCCACCGGCGGTCCTCCTCGCCGAAGAGCACGAGCAGCGGTTTGGCCAGTGGTGCCAGCCGATCCGGGAGCGATCGCTCGTCCAGGTAGGCAGGAACAGCCTGCGAAGTCGCGGCGAACACGGCGAAGTCGATGTCCCGGAACTGGTCCACGAACGCTTGCGGGATCACAAAACCCGGCGCGAACCCGTCGGTCATGGCCAGCCGGATCTGGTCATCGGTCAGCTCCGCCCACGAAACTTCGCGCAGGGGGATCTCCTTTGCGATGTAGGCCGCCATGTCGGGCCCGGTGTTGACGAGCACGGCCCCGGTCACCAGGTCCGGCCGCCGTTCGGCGAGCGCCGTGACGACGATGCCCCCGCTGGAATGGCCGACGGCGACGACGGGCGCGACACCGAGCCGGTCCAGTGCCGAGGCGGCCCGGCGGGCCTGGTCTTCGACCGCGTAGCTCGCGCCGGCGGGCCGGGCCGACCGGCCGCACCCGAGCAGGTCGATCCGGACGACGTGGTGGGATCCGCTCAGCAGCGGAACGATCGGCTCCCACGAGCGGGCCGCCGCGGCGGTGCCGTGGACGAGCAGGAACGCGGGTGCGTCGCGAGGGCCGTCCTGGCACACGTGGATCTCTTCGCCGTCCAGGAGCAGGGTCGACTCGCCGTTCGAAACAGTCATGAACGCACTTTCGCCGCCGGCGGGTGGTGGTGGCTTGGACAAATGTTCCGGCCGGGCGGCGTGCGTAGCATGAAGTGATGGGGCCACTGTGGGACATCGCCTGCCCGGCGCAGCCCGGCCGGGTGCCCGGGGTCGCGATGGCCGGGTTCGCCGACCGCGGGTTCACCCCGCCCGAGCTCCGGATGATCCCGCACCCGGCCGTGACCGTGATCCTGGCGTTCGGCGGCACGATCGCCGTCGAGGATGCCACCGGCCGGCGGCAGCGGGGCAGCTTCGCCGCCGGGCCCGGGTTCGGCGACGTCCTGCGGGTGCGGTGGGAGAAGGACGTCGAGTGCCTGCAGGTGCGCCTGTCACCGGTGGTCGCCCACGCCGTCCTCGGCCCCGCCGCGGCCGACCTCGACACCGGCGTGGCAACCGTCGACGACCTGTGGGGCCGGGAAGCGGCCAGGATCGGCGAGCGGCTGGCCGAGCTTTCCTCGTGGGCACAACGGTTCTCGCTGATCGAGGCGTGGCTCGCCCACCGGTGCGCAACGGCGGCGCAGGTGGACCGGGAGGTGGTGTGGGCCTGGCACCGCATCACCGCCGGCCGTGGTCTGGTCCGGATCGAGGACCTGGCGAGCGAACTCGGTTGGAGCCGCAAGCGCCTGTGGTCCCGGTTCCGGGCCCAGCTCGGCCTGCCACCCAAGCGCGCCGCAAAACTGGTGCGCTTCGACCACGCCGTCCACCGCCTGGTCGCGGGACAACACGCCGCCGACGTCGCCGCGGACAGCGGTTACACCGACCAGTCCCACTTGCACCGCGACGTCATGGCGTTCACTACGCTGACCCCGGCAACCGTGGTCCACGAGCCGTTCCTCGCGATCGACGACGTCGCCTGGGGCTGGCCATCCCGGCAGCTGAACTCACGGAGAGCCTGAACTCCCAAGATACTTGAACGAGCAACTAGATGCGAGTACTAGTGGTTACAGGACCAGTACGGTCCGTTCGCTCTTCAGGGGAGTATTCATGAACTTGGGGTTCAGCCTTCCGGTGTTCGGCAAGGCCGCGGCCACGCCGGGCGGGATCGCGCAGTACGCGCGTGCGGCCGAACAGGCCGGGGCGGCCAGTCTCTGGGTCGGTGACCGGCTGCTCTCGCCGGTCGCCCCCGTGGTGCCCTACCCGGGCTCCGACACCATGCCCGAGGAGTTCTGGACCGCCCAGGACCCGTTCACCGCGCTGGCCGTCGCCGCCGCGGTGACCGAGACCGCGATCCTCGGCTCCAGCACCATCAACGCGACGCAGTACCAGCCCGCCAACTTCGCCCGCCTGCTGACCAGCATCGACGTGGCCAGCAACGGACGCCTGCTGCCCGGCCTGGGCATCGGCTGGTCGCCGGACGAGTACGCGGCCGTCGGCATCCCGATGTCCGAGCGCGGCAAGCGGCTCGACGATCTGCTCGACCTGCTGGACACCTGGTGGACCCAGGACCTGGTGACGCACGAGGGTGTCGGCTACACGATCGCGGAGAGCCACGTCGACCTCAAGCCGGTGCGGAAGCCGCCGGTGCACCTGGCCGGCTTCGGCGAGAAAGCGCTTCGGCGGGTCGCTCAGCGGGCCGACGGCTGGCTGCCGGTCTGGTCGGTGCCCGAGCAGTTCCCCGCGGACGTGCTCACCACGACCCTGGCCAAGCTCCGGGCCGACGCCGAGCAGGCCGGCCGTGACCCGCAGGCGCTCGGTGTGGCGCTGCGGGTGAACGCCGCCCCGGACACGAAGCCGGAGCTCATCGCCGAGTCGGTGACGAAGATCGTCTCGGTCCTCGAGCCGGACCACACCTTCGTCGACATCTCCTACCTGACCGGCAGCGTCGAGGAGCACATCGACCTCACCGGCCGGCTGCTGGAGCTGACGGCCCAGGGCTGATCCTCCGAGCAGGCGTGCTGACGCCCGGTCAGCACGCCTGCCGGCGGCCGCTCAGGAATCCTTACCGCGCCATTGAATCCTGATCGGACCCCGCCATTCGCCGTCGGGATCGAGGAGCCGGCCGCGCTGGGTGAGCCGGACCCGGCCGGTCCGCGCGAGTTCCCGCGCCAGTTCACGGGCCTGCGGCAGCAACGGACGCCAGTCTTCGGCCACCGCCCGGGCCGCATCGGACGGGCAGGTGCTGCTCTCCGCACCCCGCGCCGAAGCGAGGGCAAGGATGGCGGCCCGCAGCCGGTCGGGCGGAGCCTCGGTGCTCAACGCGATCCGGGCCTGGTCCGCGCCGGGGCCACCGCCGTCGCGGATCCGTTCCAGTTCACGCCGGGGATCGGCCATCCTGCCAGGATCGCACCGATTCCCTCCCCTGGCGCGGCGCGGCCAGGCGGCGTCCGATCGCCCAGACGGCCAGCGCGCAGACGGCGAAGCCCGCCCCGAGAAGGCTGGAGCCCGGCCAGCCGTAGGCGGTGAAGACGGCGGTGGTCGTAGCCGCGCCGAGGGCGGAACCGAGCGAGTAGAAGACCATGTACCCGCCGATGACGCCGCTGGTGTGATCCGGGTGCGCGGCGGTGAGCAGGTGCTGGTTGCTCACGTGCACCACCTGGACCGCGAAGTCGAGGACCACGATGCCGGCCACGAGCACCCACAGCGACCACGGCAGCTGCACGATCGCGGCCCACGAAACAACGAGCAAGGTGAGCGCGAGACCGCTGACCGGGATCGCCCGGCCGCCGTCCGCCCACCGTCCCGCGCGGGCCGCGCCGAGTGCGCCGGCGAGCCCGGCGACGCCCAACAGCCCGATCGCGCTCTCGCTCAGCCGCCACGGCGGGCCCGCCAGCGACAGGGACAGCCCGCTCCACAGGGTTCCGAACGACGCGAACAGGAAGAACGCGATGACTCCGCGGGTCAGGAAACCTGGTTGCCCGAACAGTTTTCCGAGCGAGACGAGCGCTCGCCGGTACCCCGCGGGCCGGCCGGAACGCTCTTCCGGCGGCAGGGCGACGAGAACCAGGGCCGCAAGCCCGAGTGACAGCACCGCGAGCACGACGTAGACGCTCCGCCAGCCCCACGCATCGGCGAGCGTGCCGGTGACGACCCGCGCGCCGAGGATGCCGACGACCACGCCCGAAGTCACCACGCCGATGGTGCGTCCGCGTTCGGCGGGCGGCGAAACCGACGCCGCGTAGGCCACCGTGGTCTGCACGACGACCGCGAACACCCCGGCCGTCGCGAGCCCCGCGAACGCCATCCACGCGGCGGACGCCGCGGCCGTCAGGACCATGCCGACCGCGGTGAGCGCCAGGTGCCCGGTGATGAGCCGGCGCCGGTCGGCCACGTCGCCGAGCGGCACCAGGAGCACCAGCCCGGCCAGGTAGCCGAGCTGGCCGGTCGCGACGATCCACCCGGTGCGGTCCGCCGGCACGCCGAGATCGTGGCCCATCGGCCCCAGCACCGGTTGTGCGGCGTAGATGCTCGCCACCGCCACCCCGCACACCACCGCGAGCAGCACCCGCCGCCACGCATCCATCAGCCGTCCAATCAGTAGCGAATTGCAACCAATCGGACCGTACGGCATGATGGTTTCACTTCGCAACTCATCGGGAAGGTGCCATGGACGCCCCGGACTCCGGCTGGACGGACCCCGACTGCCCCGTCGCCCGCACGCTCGACCTCGTCGGCGACCGGTGGAGCCTGCTCGTCGTCCGCGACGCGATGGACGGGGCGCGCTCGTTCACCGAGTTCCAGCGGCGCACCGGGATCGCCCGCAACATCCTCACCGACCGCCTCCGCAAGCTCACCGCGAACGGGCTCCTCGCCCAGCGCACCGCACCTTCGGGCCGGCGCCGGGAGTACGTGCTCACCGACGCCGGCCGCGACCTGTTCCCCGTCGTCCTCACGCTGCGGCAGTGGGGCGAACGCCACGCCTTCACACCCGGCGAGGCCCGTTCCGCCCTCGTCGACCGGCACGGCGCCCCGGTGCCGGACCTCGCGCCGGCCGGCGCCGACGGCACCCTCCTCGACGCCGACACGACCCAGGTGCGGAAGGCCCGGTAGCCGGACAGTCCACTGTGGACCAGACCGCCCCTGGTCAAACGGGCCGAAGTAGGCGAGGATCCCCCCGTGCCCGACATCAGAGGCTTTAGCCTGTTCGCCCGAATCGGGCTGATCTGCTACGCGGTGGTGCACCTGATCGTCGCGTGGTTGGCGGCCCAGGTGGCGCTCGGCGACAACGAAAAGGCCGACAAGGCCGGCGCCCTGCAGCTGGTCGCTTCCGGCAGCGGAGCGTGGCTGCTGTGGCTGATCACCGCCGGGACGGCCCTGCTGGCCCTGTGGCAGCTCACCGAAGCGATCGCCGGCCACCGGCACGCCCCGCCGCGCCGGCGGTGGCTGCGGCGGGTGACCAGCGGCCTCGAAGTCGTCCTGTACGGCCTCGTCGCCTACAGCGCTGCAAAGACCGCGACCGGCGGTTCCGGCAAGGCGGGGTCGATCGTGGCCGCGGCGCTGGGCCAGCCGTGGGGAGCCGCGGCGGTGATCTCGGCCGGCGTCCTCGTCATCGTGGCCGCCGCTTTCCTCGCCTACCGGGGAATCGGGAAGAAGTTCACCCACGACCTCGATTTCGGCGGGGCATCCCGCCGGACCCGATTGTCGACAGAGCGACTCGGCCAGGTCGGCTGGTGCGCGATGGCGGTCGCGGACGGCACCGTGGGCGCCATGTTCATCCTGGCCGCCGTGCGTTACGACCCGGCAAAAGCCGGCGGCCTGGATGCGGCGCTCAGAACACTCGCCGCGCAGCCCTACGGGCAGATCCTGCTGCTGACGCTGGCCGGCGGCATCGCGGTCTTCGGGGTGTTCGCCCTGCTCGAGAGCCGGTTCCGCAAGATCTGACCGCGTGCCGCCGGACGTCCGAAGTGGACGGTGCCGGGGTTACGGCCGCTGCTCGTGGAACAGGTCCAGCAGGCTCTGCGGGACGTCGTCGCCGAACAAGCTCTCGATGAGGTCGGCTTCGTCGATCGGGTTCGCGCTGCGGGTGAACATGGCCTCCTCGTACTCGGCGAGGGCGGCCTCGACGTCGCCGGGATGCGCGGCGAGGGCCTGGCCGAGCTCCGCGCCGTCCAGCATGGCCAGGTTGGCGCCTTCGCCGTTCGGGGCCGTGAGGTGGGCCGCGTCGCCGACCAGGGTCGCTCCGGGCACGCGGTCCCACCGGAGGCCGACGGGCAGGGTGTAGTGCGGGCGCAGGACCGGCGCGGTGTCGCCGTCGGTGATCAGCGCGGTGAGCTCCGGCGCCCAGCCGTCGAACTCCGCCGCGATCCGGGCGGTGGCCGCGGCGGGATCGGTGAAGTCGATCGCGGCGAACCAGTCGAGCGGTTTGGTCAGGGCCACGTAGGTGTGCAGGGTGTCGCCGCTTTCCCGGTGCGCGTTGATCGCCGCGTCCGGGGTGGGCCCGTTCGCGGACAGCGACCCGCCGCCGACCGCCTTCGCCGTGGCGGGGTGGCGGGTGTCGGCGTTGAACAGGTAGGTCTCGACGAACGCCGTGCCGACGTACTCGGGGGTGGCGCCGGTGAGCAGCGGCCGGACCCGTGACCACGCGCCGTCCGCGCCGACCAGCAGGCTCGTGACGATGGTGGAGCCGTCGGCGAAGGTCACCTCGTGGCGGCCCTCGCCGAGCGCGCGGGTCCCGCCGACCTTGTGGCCCCAGCGGACGGTGCCGGCCGGGAGCGCGTCGATCAGCAGCTGCCGCAGCTCACCGCGCTGCACCTCCGGGCGCCTGCCCTGGCCGTCGTCCACCTTCTCGAACAGGAGCTTCCCGTCCTGGTCGAGGATCCGCATCGCCTCCCGGCCCTCGAGGACGAGGCCGCGGAACCCGGCCATCAGCCCGGCCGCCTCGACGGCGAGCTGCCCGTTGTAGTCGTGGATGTCGAGCATCCCGCCCTGCATCCGCGCCATCGGGGACGGCTCGGCCTCGTAAACCGCGGCCGGGATCCCGTGGACGTGCAGGACCCGGGCGAGCGTGAGGCCGCCGAGCCCGGCGCCGATGATCGTGACTGGGGTGTGCATGGAAGCTCCTTCGCCGGTCTGGAATTACATTCCAGAGACTGGCGCGGGTTCCTGGCACGAGGCGCACAGAGCGCTGGCACGGGCCTGGCACACCGTCCTGCGCGGTGTCAGCCCCGCGGTGCGATCAGCGTCTCCGCCAGCCGCTTCGCGACGTGGAACGGCTGCGCGTCCTGGGAAACCACCGACGAGACCGCCGCGCCCTCCAGCAGGAGCATCAGTTCGTCCGCCTGGTCCGAGCCCAGGCGCTCGAGCTGTGTCCGCAGGTAGCCGTGCAGGGCGGTCTTGTGGTGGCGGACCACTTCGCGGACCGGGTCCGCGGGATCGGGGAACTCCGAAGTCGCGTTGAGGAACGCGCAGCCGCGGTAGCCGTCACGGGAGAGCCACACCTCGTACGCGTCGAACACGGCCAGCACGCGCTCGCGCGGGTCGTCGTGCCCGGCCGTGATCGTGTCGATCTGCTCCTGCCACCGCCGGTCGCGCTCACGCAGGTACGCGACGACCAAGCGGCTTTTCGACCCGAAGTTGCCGTAGAGAGCCGCCTTCGTCACGCCCGCCTCGGCCGCCACCGTGTCGACGCCCACCGCGTGGATGCCGTCGCGGTAGAACAGCGTCGACGCCGCCTTGAGCACCTTGGCCCCTGCGTCGCCCGGACGGGTCCTGCCCACCGCGCCTCCACACCACTCGGTCTACACTTCTACCTGGGGTGATCGTACCATCGCTTGACACCAGACAGACCTGTCTGTTTGGTGGAGGCATGGTGACCATGAAGGAGGAGAAGGCGACCCGGTGGTGGCCCACCGCCGCACTCGGCGCGGGTGTCATCGCGCTCTGCTACGGGTTCGCGCGCTACGCCTACGGGCTGTTCGTCCCGCGTTTCAGCGACACGTTCGGGCTCACGACCGTGACCGTCGGTGTGCTCGGCGGCCTGTCCACCGCGGGTTACGGCCTGGGGCTGCTGGTGTCCCCGAAGACGTCGGCACGCTCTCCGCGCGGCACCGTGCTGCTGGCCGGAGCGGCCGCCACCACCGGACTCGCGCTCATGGCGCTGGCGCCGAACGTCGTGGTGTTCGGGGCCGGGATCGTCATCGCGGGTGGCAGCGCGGGGCTCGTGTCACCCGGCGTTGCGCAGCTCATCGGCGAGACCGTCGGGGTGCCCGCCCGGGCGCGGGCGCAGACCTGGGCCAACACCGGCACCGGGCTCGGGCTGGCCGCGTCGGCGTTCACTCCCCTGCTGGTCTTCGGCTGGCCCGCGGTCTGGGCGACGTTCGCGGTGCTCGGCGCGGCGATGACACTGCTCGCGTGGCGGACGCTGCCACGCACCGAACCCGCCGACGTGGCCACCGGTTCCGCTCGGGGCGTGGCGCCGCTGGTGGTCAACTCCGTCCTCATCGGCGTGACGAGCGCGCCCTACTGGACGTTCTCCAGCTCCCGGCTCACCGAAGCAGGCCTGAGCCCGGTCGCCGCGACCTGGTGCTGGTTCACCATCGGCGTCGCCGGCCTGCTCGGCGGGCTGGCCGGCCGCGCCGCCGAACGCATCGGACTGCGGGCCGCCAACCTCGTCACCTGGACGCTCGCGGCCGCCGGCATCGCCCTGCTGGCCCTCCCCCGCCCCGGCCTGCCGGGAGCACTGGTTTCCAGCGCGCTCTTCGGCATCACGTACATGGCTCTGACCGGGCTGTGCATCCTCTGGGCCGCCGAGGTGTTCCCAGCCCGGCCCGCCCGCGGTGTCACCTGGTCGTTCGTCGGCCTCGGTGTCGGCCAGACCGCGGCTTCCCCGCTGGCCGGCGCGGCCGCGGCCGCCATCGGGCTGCCCGCGGTCTTCGGGCTGACCGGCCTGGTCGCACTGGTCGCGTGGAGCCAGCTCCACCCGCGTCTCGCGCCGCGCGGGACCTAGGAACTCCCGCCGGTCAGGGCGAGCAGCTCGCCGAACACGCCGGTGGCGATGTCGGCGAGGGAACGCTCTTCGCCCTCGCGGATCCACTGCGTGAACGCGATGCCGAACACCGTGACGCCCAGTTCGGCCGCCAGCGTGGCCGCCGAATCGCTCACACCGCGGGCCCGCAGGGCGTCGGCGAGCGCCGCGGCGAGGCTGGCCAGCTTGTGCAGTTCACGTTCCTGCAGCGCGGGATTCCGGTTGATCACGGACTGCCGGGTGCGCGAGTGCGGGCGGCGCTCGTCCGGGAAGAACGCCGTCGCCGAGCGCAGCGCGGCGGCGACGACCTCGATCGGGGACGCGGCGGGCGGCGCGGCGGCCACCCCGTCGAGGAACGCCTGGACCAGCAGCTGCTGCCCGTGGAAGAGGACCTCGCGCTTGTCGCTGAAGTGCCGGAAGAAGGTGCGTTCGGTCAGGCCGACGGACTGCGCGATCTCCGCGGCGGTCGTCTCCTCGAACCCGCGGGCGGCGTACAGCTCGAGCGCCGCCCGCTGCAGCCGCTCCGGGGTCCCGGGTTCCCAACGCACCATGCCGCCCAGTCTAGTGATGACAGCGGCTGACTTCAGGGCGTATGGTCGATGTCAGTCACCGACATCAGTCACTGACATCACTTGAGGAGTGCACCCCCATGCGCGTTTTTGTCACCGGCGCCTCCGGCTGGATCGGCTCCGCGGTCGTCGACGACCTGCTGGCCACCGGCCACGAGGTCACCGGGCTGGCCAGGTCCGACAAGTCCGCCGCGGCCCTCGAAGCCAAAGGCGCCCAGGTCCGGCGCGGCGACCTCGACGACCTGGAAGGCATCCGCGCCGGCGCCGCGGCCGCCGAGGCCGTCATCCACCTGGCGAACAAACACGACTTCGTGAACCCGGCCGTCTCGAGCGCGGCCGAGCGCGCCGCCGTCCAGACCATCGGCGAGGCGCTCGAAGGATCCGGCCGCCCGCTGCTGCTGGCCTCCGGGATCGCCGGGATGACCAAGGGCAGGCCGGCCACCGAGGCCGACGCGTCCCCGTTCCACGGCCCTGACTCACCCCGCGGCGGTAGTGAAAACCTCGCACTCGAGTTCGCCGACCGCGGTGTGCACCCGGTCAGCCTGCGGTTCTCCCCGACCGTCCACGGCACGGGTGACCACGGGTTCATCGCCGTCCTCACCGCGATCGCCCGCGAGAAGGGCGTCGCCGGCTACCCCGGCGACGGCACCAACCGCTGGGCCGCCGTCCACGTGACCGACGCCGCCCGCCTCGTGACCCTGGGCCTCGAGAAGGCCCCCGCGGGCAGCCGCCTGCACGCGGTCGCCGAAGAAGGCGTGCCCACGCGCGAAATCGCGGAAGCCATCGGCCGCGCGTACAACTTGCCGGTCGCCTCCATCCCGGCCGAGGAAGTCCCGGACCACTACGGCTGGATCGGCGCGTTCTTCGCCATGGACCTCGCGGCGACGAGCATCCAGACCCGCGAACTGCTCGGCTGGACACCGGGCGGGCTGACGCTCATCGAGGACATCAACACGGGCGCGTACGGCTCGAGCACCGCCGGGTAGCCGTGGGCGGGGTTCAGCGGTCAGACTTCGAGTGCCCAGCGCACGTATCGCAGCTTCGGCGTGAACCCGGCTTTATCGAAGATCCCGAACCCGCCGACCGGGTTGGCCGAGTCCACGTTCAAGCTGGCACGGCCGTAGCCCTGTCCGGCGGCGGCGCGCAGCGCGTGCCCCATCAGCGCGCTTGCGACGCCCCGGTTCCGGTAGCCGCGGAGCGTTCCGATGAGCATGAAGTGCGCGTCGCGGACGCCCGTGGCCGCCGTGTCGGCTTCCCAGCTCATGGTCACCAGCATGCCCGCCGGGGCGCCGGTCGCCTCGTCGCGGAGCAGGAAGCTGACCTCAGGCCGGAACGTCTGGTTGGTGATCTTGTTCCGCCAGGAGTCCACCGGCATCGGCCCCGCGCCCCAGTAGTCCCGGTAGGACTCGTTCCGGACCAGCCGGAAGTCCTCGTCGTTCCGCGCCGACCACGGCTCGACCGCCAACCCGGCGGGGATCGGCACGGCGCCGATTGCGTCGCCGAGCGGGTGCTCCATGCGCTGGAAGTAGCGGACCGGCGCGAAGCCCCGGGACCGCACGAGCTCGGCCACACCGGCGATGTGCTCGGCCTTGTGCACGTCGACCACGAGCTTCCGAGCCGGGTGATGCCGGGCGTGCACCACCTTCGCCGCCGCCACCCCGGCTTCCACGAGCGTGGCGCCGACACCGCGGCCGCGGTAGCCGGGGTGGACCCCGCCGTCCAGGAAGACCCGGTGGACCTCGGCCACGACCGGCTTGTGGCGGATCTTCATGTACCCGACCAGCACGTCACCGTCGAAGGCGGCGAGGCTCGCCCGCTCCAGGTCCGCGTAGGGGTCGATCAGCTCCTGGAGCGTGTCTTCCTCGGTGTAGTTCTCGCCGATCTTGTCGACGGTCTCGATGGTGTTGAGGAGGTCGGCCGACGCCCGGGCGTCGCCGCTGGTGAGCGGCCGCCACGTCAAAGATCCTTCAGGCATGCGACGGACGGTAAACCCCGGGTGTGCGGGCTGTCGCTTCGTTTTCCGGTCACCGGCCCGGCGGCGGCGCGGCTTCGCGAAGACGGCCGACCTCGGCCCGGGCGTGCGCGACGCGGTCGGTTTCCTGGCCGCCGGCGCGGGCGACTTCGCGGGCGAGGTCGTTCGCGCTCTCGATCAGGTGCCGCGCCGTGCGCCGGCTGTGCAGGCGCTTGCGGTAGGCCTTGCGGTCCTTGTGGAGGCCGCTGACCGCGTCGAGCAGCGCGGGGTCGAGCACCCCCGCGGCCACCTCGGGCCCGAGCAGCTCCCGCATCCAGGTCCGCTCCTGCCGGGTCGCCCGCCGCACCACGGCGAACAGGGCCACGAGCTCGACGGCCGCGATCAGGAACGGCAGCACCGCGGCCAGGAGCCCGTGGCCACCGAGGCCGGCCATGTCGTCCCAGGCGAAGTGGAACACCATCGCCATCAGCATGGTCAGCACCCCCAGGACGACGTTGCGCTCGCCGCGGGTCCGGCCCAGCACCCACATCAGGCCGGCGCAGAAGATCGCGCTGAACAGTGCGTGCGACACGATCCCGGCCGCGCCCCGGATCACGAACACCTGCAGCGACGTGCCGATCTGGTTGGCGCCGAAGGTCTGGGCGGCGCCGTTGTAGACGTAGAGGACGTCTTCGAAGACCTGGAAACCCAGACCGATGAACGCGCCGATGAGGAAGCCGTCGTAGGCGCTGCGGACCAGCCGCGGCGCCAGGCCGATCAGCAGCACCAGGCCGAGTGCTTTGCCCCACTCCTCGGTGATCGGGGCGGTGAGCCCGGCGGCCCAGTCGGCGGCGAAGGCGGTGCCGCCGACCTTCGTCCAGATCTCCAGCAGCGCGGTGTTGGCCGGCAGCGCGATCCAGAACGGCGCGGCCAGGCCACCCCAGGCGAACGCCGTCGCCAGCAGCCCGGCCGGCTGCGCGGTGTACCGGTTGTGGTGGCGCAGCAGCAGCAACCACGGCACCAGGTAGAGCCCGAACAACAGCACCCCACCGGTCAGCGCCGGGGTGTAGAAGCCGCCGCCGGAGCCGAAGTACCGCACCATCGACAGCGCGCCGCCGCCGAGCCCGAGCAGGTAGACCCAGAACGTCAGGTTGTGGGGTTGCCGGAAGCGGAACGCCTGGCCCCAGCCCGACTCCTCGATCGCGGTCAGCTGCGCCGCCTTGCCGTTCACCGGCCCGCCCCCGGGGTGATGCTGCGCAGGATCGCCGTCACGTCGTCGCGGTACCGCTCGAACTGGTCCGGCGCGGTCCGGACCCGGACGAGCAGCGCGGGCGCCGCGTCCGCCGGCTGACCGGAGCCGGCCATCTTGAACCCGACGTCGAGCGCGTCACCGCCCGGCCCGGTCCCGGCCTGCACCACCCCGACCAGGCCGGCGGCCGTCGTCACCGTGCCGCGCGCCCCGTCGACACCCGGCGCGGCCCCCTCCGACCGCTCGACCTGGTCGAGGAAGGCGTCCGCGGAACCGTCGTACGGCGCACCCCGCAGCTCGATCGTGGCGCCGCCGGTGGCGAGCAGGACCTGCAGGGTCGCCGCGTTCGCCGCCGCGGCGCCGGTCAGCGTGCCGCTCTCGAGGTGCCAGCCCACCGGCGGGACCGCGGTCGCCCCGGCGCCGAGGTCGAGCACGTCCCCGGCCCGGATCTCGTTGCGCCACGGCAAAGCGGCGTTGAGCGCCGGCAGCCCGTAGATGAACAGCAGTGCCAGGACGAGCACGAACAAGGCCGGTTTGAACGTCCGCCGGTCGAGCCCGAGGAAGCGGTGCTCCACCGGCACCCACTCCCGCACCCCTGCCGCCACCGGCCGCTCCTCCCACGCGTCGAACACGTCGAAGGGAACTTTAAGCAGGCTTGCCCCGCACCCGCACCTTTTCGGCGAGCGGCGGACGGGCCGGAAAAGAACAAGACTGTTCTTCACCGACTTCGCCGGGCACGCTCGACGGCACTGATCGCCGACCCTGGGGAGACCGGCTGTGACCGGCGAAGACGTCAACCGCGAGCTCGAACTCGAGCAGAAGTACGTAGCGGGCTTGTACGCCCGCGTGGACGCCCTGCGCGAGACAGCGGCCGCGCGACTGGTGGCCGCGCAACGCGTCGACGGCGATCGGGATGCAGCGGCCGTCTGGCAGGCCGAGGCGGCCCGGCTCGATTCGGTGGAGCAGGGACTCTGCTTCGGACGGCTCGACACGGACGACGGCGAGCGCCGCTACATCGGCAGGCTCGGCCTGTTCCGGGCGGACGACGGCGAGCCGCTGCTGGTGGACTGGCGCGTCCCGGTGGCCCGGGCGTTCTACACCGCCACCGCGGCCGCTCCCCACGGAGTGCGGCGACGGCGGCACCTCACCACCCGGGGCCGGACGGTCGTCGCGCTGAACGACGAACTGCTGACCCCGGACGACGCCGGCGACGACGGTCTCGTCGGGGACGCGGCGCTGCTGGCGGCGCTGACCGCGGAGCGCACCGGGCGGATGCGGGACATCGTCACCACCCTGCAGGCCGAACAGGACCGGATCGTCCGGCACGGGTCCACCGGGGTGCTGGTGGTGCAAGGCGGTCCCGGCACGGGCAAGACGGCGGTCGCGCTGCACCGGGTCGCGTACCTGCTGTACACCCGTCCGCAGCTGCGCACCCGCGGTGTCCTGGTCGTCGGCCCCAGCCGGCTGTTCCTCGACTACATCGGCCAGGTCCTGCCCGGTCTCGGCGAGCACAGCGTGGTGACGGCCACCCTCGCCGATCTGCGGCCGGGCACCGGCGTCGGCCGGGCGGACGCCCCCGGGACCGCCGAGCTCAAGGGCAGCGCGGTCATGGCCGGGCGGCTGGCGGCCGCGGTGCGGTCGCGGGTCCGGACCCCGGACGACCCCATCAACGTCGAGTTCGAACAGCAGCCGCTGCGACTGGATCCGAGGGTCTGCGAACAGGCCGCGAGCAAGGCCAGGCAGGCCCGGCTCCCGCACAACCAGGCCGGGTTGGTCTTCCAACGGGAGATCGTCGATGTCCTTGCGCGCCAACTGATCGAAGGGATGGAAGCGGTCGTGTTCACCGAAACCGGCGACGCCATCGACGGTGGCAGCCCGGACGGCCGGCTCGGTGAAGCCGACCTGCGCGCGCTGGCCACCGCCGGTGTTGTGCTCGGCGAAGACGAGCACGACGGGCCGCGCAGCCTGCTGGACGAAACCGCTCGCGCCGCGCTGCGGGAGTCACTGCTGGCCGACGCGGCCGTCCGGGCAACGCTCGACGAGCTGTGGCCGCCGCTGACCCCGGAGCAGGTGGTGTCGGACCTCCTCGGCGAGCGGGACGACGGCTGGAGCGCCGCGGACGTCCCGTTGCTCGACGAAGCCGCCGACCTGCTCGGCGAGGGCACCGGTCCCGTGTTCGGGCACGTGGTCGTCGACGAGGCGCAGGAACTGTCCGAAATGGCCTGGCGGATGCTGATGCGCCGGTGCCCGACCCGGTCGATGACCCTCGTCGGGGATCTCGCCCAGACCGGGAACCCGGCCGGGAGCACTTCGTGGGACCGCGTGCTGCGGCCGCACGTCCGTGACCGCTGGGAGCTCGTCCAGCTCACCGTCAACTACCGCACGCCGGCCGAGATCATGGCCGCCACCGCCGCGCTGCTCGCCGCCCACCACCCCGGCACACCACCACCCCGGTCGGTCCGCTCGAGCGGGGAAACGCCTTGGCGCATCGGCACGACACGCGCCGGCTTGCCCGGGGTCGTCGCCGGCCTCGCCGCGGCACACACGGACGGGCAGCTCGCGATCATCGCCCCGGAGGCACAGCTCCGCCCGCTGCTCGCCGCGCTGTCCCGCACCAGCCGCCCGGACCTGAGCGAGCCGGTGGTGCTCCTCACCCCCGGCCAGAGCAAGGGCCTGGAGTTCGACTCGGTCGTCATCGCCGATCCCGCCGCGATCCTCGACGCCACACCCCTCGGCCACAACGACCTGTACGTCGCGATGACCCGAGCCACCCGGCGGCTCGGGATCGTGCACCCCGGCCCACCACCGGCCGAGCTGCTCGCCATGCGGGAACTCGAGCCCTGAGACGGCTCCCCGTCAGTTGCCGGCTTCGGCTCGGAGGGCGGCGGCCATCGGGCAGCTCATCCCGGCGGTGGCTCACCGTGGAGGTACCGGGCCAGCTCGGCCACCGTCTGGTGGTCGAACAGGGCCACCGCCGGGATGTCGCGGCCGGCGAGGGTGGCGATCCGGGCGCGGATCTCCAGCGTGGTCAGGGAGTCGAACCCCAGCTCGGGGAACGGGCGGTCGTCGGTGACGGCCTGGGGATCCGGGTGGCCGAGCACGGCCGCCACCTCGGTCCGCAGGAGCTCCCGGAGTTCACCCTCCGACGGTTGTGCGGGCCAGCTGCGGTCGGCGACCGGCGTGGGCACCACGCCACGGGCCGCCGGCGGGGTTTCCGCCGCCGTGGGGGCGAAGCGGACCGGGATCAGGACCGGCTCGGCGGATCCGAGCGCCGCGTCGAACAGGGCGAGGCCTTGCTCGGCCGTGAGCCCCGCGACTCCGGAGGCGTGGATCCGCTGCCGGGCGGTGGCGGAGATGCGGTCGCCGAGCCCGGTGCCGACGTCCCACAAACCCCAGGCCAGGGACAGGGCGGGCGAGCCGGTCGCCCGGCGGCGGACGGCCAGGGCGTCCAGGAACCGGTTGGCGGCCGCGTAGTTGGCCTGGCCCGCCTTGCCGAACGTGCCGGCGATCGAGGAGAACACCACGAACGCCGTCAGTGGCAGGTGCCGCGTCGCCTCGTCCAGGGCGACGGCGGCGTCCGCCTTCGGGCCCAGCACCGTGTCGAACCGACCGGGGGTCTGGGCGGTGAGGACACCGTCGTCGACGACGGCCGCGGAGTGCACCACGGCGGTCAGCGGCGGGTCGCACGCCTCGACGAGCCGCGCCACCGCCGTCCGGTCCGTGACGTCCGCGGCGACGATCCGGACGTCGGCGCCCAGCTCGGCCAGCTCCGCACGCAGCTCCGAAGCCCCCGGCGCGGCCGGGCCGCGGCGGCTCACCAGCACCAGGTGCCGGACGTCGTGGTTCCGGACGAGGTGCCGCGCCAGCAACGCACCGAGCGCGCCGGTGCCGCCGGTGACCAGCACCGTCCCGGCGGGATCGATCGGCCGTGTGTCGGACGGCGCGGCGCGCACGACCCGGAACACGTGCGGCACCCCGTCGCGGACGGCGACCTGCGGTTCACGGCCGTTGCCGGCGAAGTCCCGTGCGCGGTCCGCCGGGAAGCCGGGCTCCAGGTCGACCATGGTCAGCTGCCCCGGGTATTCGGCGGCCGCCGAGCAGCCGAGCCCCCAAACCGCCGCCGCGGCCGGGTCCGGGGCCGGGCCGGTCGCGTTCCTCGTGACCAGGGCCAGCCGGCCACCCTCGGGCAGCCGCTCCTGGAGGATCCGGAGGGTGGTGGCGGTTGCAGTCCGGACGTCGCCGGTGCCGGCTTCGAGGACCGTGACCGGCTCCGCAGCCGCCATGGGCGCCACCGCAGTCCACTGAGGACGGTAAAGCATCGTGTCCCGCGGGTTCAGCGGCCGGGTCACCATGGACCGCACCCGCGCGACCGGTTCACCGCCGGAGTCGAACAGTTCTACGCTCAGCGCGCCGGAGTCGCCGAGTACCCCGTGTACTCGGGCTCGCCGGGCTCCGGGGGTGTAAAGCTCGACCCCGGTCCACAGGAACGGCAGCCTCGGCTCGGCGTCCGCACCACCGGTCAGCGCCGCCGCGTGGACCGCCGCGTCCAGCAGGACCGGGTGCAGCCCGAACCGGCCACCGGCGGCCGGCGGGAGTTCAACCTCGGCGAACACCTCACCTGCGCGCCGCCAGAGTCGTTTCACCGCCCGGAACGCCGGCCCGTAGGTGTGGAACCCGTACGCCTCGGTGACGTCGACCTCCGTGACATCAGTCGGCGGCCACTCCCCCGTCCACCGGCCGGGCAGCGCGCCGCGGGGCCGGATCCGGCCGGTCGCGTGCCGGCGCCAGTGCTTTTCGCTCGGCCGCCGGGCGTACACGTCCAGCTGCGGCCCGTCGACGACAACCTGCAGGTGCGTGTCCTCGGCCGGGTCGAGCGGCAGCGGCGCTTCCAGGGCGAGTTCGTCAACGGCCTCACCCGCGTGCAGCGCCAGTTCGACGAGCAGCGCCCCGGGCACGAGGGGTGTCCCGCCGATGGTGTGGTCGGCCAGCCAGCGGTGGGAGCGCGGGTCGACGGAACCGCCGTGCACGACCCGCGGCGAGTCCGGGGCTTCCAGCGCCGGCCCGAGCACGGCGTGGCCGGGCCCGGTCGCGACCGGCGCCGACGGCTCCAGCCAGTACCGCGTCCGCTGGAACGGGTAGGTCGGCAGGGACACGATCCGCGCGCCACTGCCGCGGAACACCGTCCGCCAGTCGATCGGGACGCCCGCGGTGTGCAGGGCGCCGAGCGCGGCGAGCACCCCTTCGCCCGACAGAGTTGTGGCCGCCGCGGGGAAATCCGCGAGCCGGGTGAGCACCGCGGCCGGGCCGATCTCGAGGCCCACGTCGGGTGCGGCGGTGTCCAGCGCGTCGGCGAACCGCACGGTCTGCCGGACGTGCCGCACCCAGTGGCCGGAGTCGATCGTTTCGACGCGCTCGCCGGTCAGGCTCGACACAAACGGGATCTCCGGGCGTTCGTAACGCAAAGTCGCTGCCACCGCGGCGAACTCGTCGAGCATCGGGTCCATCAAGGGCGAATGGAACGCGTGGCTGACCCGCAGGCGGGAGCCACCGCCCAGCCGTCGCGCGACCTCCGTGGTCGCCGTCTCCTCGCCGGACAGGACCACCGAGCGAGGTCCGTTGACGGCGGCGATCGCCACCCGCCCGGCCAGGAGCGGCGCAACCTCCGCTTCGGACGCGGCGACGGCGATCATCACCCCGCCGACCGGCAACGCGGCCATCAGCTTTCCGCGCGCGGAAACCAGGGCGGCCGCGTCCCGGAGGGACAGCACTCCGGCGACGTGGGCCGCGGCGATCTCGCCGATCGAATGCCCCACCACGACGTCCGGGCGCACACCCCAGGATTCGAGGAGCCGGAACTGGGCGACCTCGAACGCGAACAGTGCGGCCTGGGCGTGATCCGTGCGGTCGGCCAGATCGCCGTCGAAGGCGATGTCTCCCCCGAGCGCCTCGCAGGCCGCCGCAAAGGCGTCCGAGAACACCGGGAAGTACCGCGCCGGCTCACGTCCCATGCCCGCCCGCTGGGCGCCCTGCCCCGAGAACAGGAACGCCAGCCGCGGCCCACCGCGCACCGTCCGTCCGCGGACCCGGCCCTCGGCGACGGCTCGCAACGCTTCACGGTCACCCGCGGGAACCAGCACCCGATGCCCCGCCGCAGGGCGAGTGGCGAGACTGTAGGCGACGTCGATGCTGTGCGGTGCGTCCACGAGCCCGGCGGCGACCGCGCGCAAAGCGGTGTTGTCGGCCGCGGCGAGCAGCCACGGCGCCGCCGGAAACTCGTTGCGGTCCAAGGGCTTCTCCGGCGGCGGTTCCTCCAGCAGGACGTGGGCGTTGGTCCCGCCGATGCCGAACGCCGACACCCCGGCCCGCCGCGGCCGGTCTCCGGCGGGCCACGGCCGGGCCTCGTCGAGCAGCGCCACGCTCCCGGCCGACCAGTCGATCCGGGGACTCGGGTTGTCCGCGTAGCGCGACGGCGGCAGCTGTTCGTGCTGCAGGGCCAGCACCATCTTGAGCACTCCGGCCACCCCGGCGGCGGCCTGGGTGTGGCCGATGTTGGACTTCACCGAACCGAGCCACAGCGGCCGGTCCCGGCCACGGCCGTACGCCGCGATCAGGGCCTCCGCCTCGATCGGATCCCCCAGCGGGGTGGCCGTGCCGTGGCCTTCCACCGCGTCGACGTCCGCGGGCGCGAGCCCGGCGTCGGCCAGCGCCGAGGCGACCACCGCGCGCTGGGCCCGCCCGCTCGGCGCGGTCAGCCCGTTCGACGCGCCGTCGGAGTTGACCGCGGAACCTCGCAGCAGCGCCAAAACCGGGTGCCCGTGCCGCTGGGCGTCGGAAAGCCGTTCCAGTAGCACGACTCCGGCGCCCTCGGCCCACGCGGTGCCGTCGGCGTCGGCCGCGTAGGGCCGGCACCGGCCGTCCGGGGACAGCCCGCGCTGACGGCTGAACGCGAGGAACGTCCGCGGCGTGGCCATCACCGTCGCGCCACCGGCGACGGCGAGGGAACATTCACCCGCGCGCAAGGCTTTTGCCGCCAGGTGCAGGGCCACGAGCGAGGACGAGCACGCCGTGTCGACGGTGAGTGTCGGCCCGGTCAGCCCGAAGGTGTAGGCGATCCGGCCGGACGCGACCGCGTGGGACGACCCGATGCCCAGCCACGCCTCGAGTTCGTGCGAGTCGAACCGGCTCGCGTAGTCCTCGTTCATCACGCCGACGTACACGCCGGTGGTGCTGCCCCGCAGCGCGGTGCGGTCGAGGCCGGCCCGCTCGAACAGCTCCCACGTGGTCTCGAGCAGCAGACGCTGCTGCGGATCCGTCGCCAGCGCCTCGCGCGGGGAGATCCCGAACAACCCGGCGTCAAATCGGCCGCGTCGTAGAGGAAACCACCCCGCCGGGTCACCGACGTGCCGAGCCGGTCCGGATCGGGGTCGTAGAGCGCCTCGACGTCCCAGCCACGGTCGGCGGGGAACTCACCGGTCGCGTCGACGCCGTCGCGGACCAGCCGCCACAGGTCCTCCGGTGACCGCACGCCGCCGGGGAACCGGCACGCCATCGAGACCACGGCGATCGGCTCCTCGGCCGGCGCCACGACGGTCACCGGCGCCGCGGCCCGCGTCCCCGACGTCAGCCGCACGATCTCCGCGATCACCTCACCCGGCGTCGGGAAGTCGTAGATCAGCGACGCCGGCAGCGCCACCCCCGCGTGTTCGGTGAGCCGGTGCCGCAGCTGCACGCCGGCCAGCGACGTGAGCCCGAGTTCGCTGAACGGCCGGTCCCGCCACCCGTTCCCGACGTCGTGCCCGCACAGGGCGGCCACTTCCGCGCGCACCAGTTCCGCGAGATCACCGTGCGGCGCAGGTGGTTCCGGGGCGGTCAGCACGCCGCGCCGCGGCTTTCCCGACGCCGTCCGCGGGATCTCCTCGACCCGGTGGAACACCACCGGGACCTTGTAGAGCGACAGCCGCTGCAGGCAGAACCTGCGCAGCTCAGCCGGATCGACGTCACCGTCCACCGGCACCACGAACGCGATCGGCACTTCCCCGACGATCTCGTCCGGCCGGCTGCCGACGAGCACGTCCCGCACGGCCGGCGACTCCGCCAGCACCGCTTCGACTTCGGCCGGGTGCACGTTCTGGCCGCCGCAGACGATCACGTCGTCGATCCGGCCGTCGAGCACGAGCTTGCCGTCCTCGAGGCGGCCCGCGTCGCCGGTGCGGTACCAGCCGTCCTCGAACGGCGAGCCGGTTTGCCCGTGGTAACCCAGCATCAACCCCGGGCCCCGCACCAGGATCTCCCCGTCGCTGATGCGGATTTTGTTCCCCGGCAATGGAGTCAGGCCGGTTTCGCCGGGTAGTTCGACGGCGATCTTGCCGCTCGTTTCGGTGGCGCCGTAACCGTTCAGCAGCGGAACGCCGAACAGGTCGCGCACCGCGGCTCGCGCGGCCGGGCCGCACGGCGCCCCCGACGTCAGGCACAGCCTCGGTGGCACCACCGGGCCGCGGATTTCCTGCCGCAGTCCGGCGTACGTGGCGGGCACCCCGGCGAGCACACAGCCGGGGTACTCGGCGAGCAGCTCGGCCGTGCAGCGTTCGGTGAACCGGGTGTGCGCGCCCACGGCGATCGTCCCGAGTACCGCGAGCGACAACGCATACGCGTGGTGCGGCGGCAGTGGCCACAGGATCGTGTCGTCCCGGGTCAGGCCGAACATCGGGACGTAACCGGCGGCGGTGGACCACAGCATCGCCCGCTGCGTCGTCAGCACACCTTTCGGCCGGCCGGTCGTCCCGGAGGTGTAGAGCAGCCAGGCCGGTTCGTCCAGCCCGAGGTCGTCCCTCGGCGCGCCGGCGGCCGGAGGCAGCGTGTCTTCCACGAACAGCACCCGCAGGTGCGGGCGGCTCTCGGCCAGCCGTCGTGCCCGATCAGCGTGCCGCGCCTCGGTGACCAGCAGCACCGCACCGGAATCGTCGGCGACGGCGGCGACCTCCGCCTCGGTCGCCCGTACGCTCACCGGCACCCCGACCGCGGCCGCGCGCACGGCGGCGAGCAGGAACTCGACGTACTCGACGCGGCTGCCGACGTGCAGCAGCACCCGGTCACCCCGAGCCGTCCCGAGCGCGGTGGCGAGCCGGCCGCTGGTTTCGGCCAGCTCGCCGTAGGTCACCGAGCGGGTGCCGTCGGAGAACGCGGTCCGGTCCCGGGCACCCGGCAGAGCCGGCAACGGACGCAGCAGATCGTGTCGGATTTCCCCCATCACCCCAAGATAGCCACGTTCGCCGACGCCGGTGGGCTACCGGGCGGGCACCGGCGCCTCGACGGCCGGGGCCTCCGCCGCCGGCGCGCTCGGCCGTCCGGGCAGGGCGAAGGAGATGAGCACACCCGCGGCGGTGAAGCCGATCGCCCACCAGAAGGACTGCCGGAACGCGCCCGCGAGCGCCGACGCCGAAGTCGCGGCCGTGGTCGCGCCGGTGAGGATCACCGCGAGCACGGCCGTCCCGAACGAGCCGCCGACCTGCTGCGCGATGCGGGTGATGATGCTCGCGTCGGGCACTTCGTGGCGCTCCAGGCCGCGGAAGCCGAGGGCCATCAGCGGCACGGTCACGGTGCCGAGGCCGATCCCGCGCACGAACAGCGCGGCCATCAGCACCCACTCGTTCGTGTGCACGTCGGCAAAAGCGAACGGCAACGTGCCGGCCAGCACCACGAGGAACCCGGTCACCGCGAGCAGGCGCGCGCCGATGGTGTCGGAGAGGCGGCCGGAGATCGACCGGGAGACGAGTGTGCCGAGCCCCTGCGGGATGAGCAGCAGACCGGCCTCGAGCACGGTGGTGCCACGCAGTTCCTGGAAGTACAGCGGCATCAGCAGCATGGCGCCGTAGAGGGTGATGCCGGAGAGGAACAGCAGCAGCGATGCCGAGGCCAGCGGCCAGTGCCGCAGCAACAGCAGGTCCACCAGAGCGCGGCCGCGGCGGCGCAGGGCCCAGGCGACGAAGGCGGCCAGCAGCACGAGTCCGGCGAGCAGCGGGCCGAAGGCGTCGGCGCGGCTGAAGGCACCCGGCTTGCTGGTGTTCGACAGTCCCCAGAGCACACCGGCCAGGCCGGGCGCCATGAGCGCGAAGCCGACCACGTCGAGCGGCGCCCGGCGCACCGGGCCGTCCGCGGGCAGGAAGATCACGGCGAGCACGAACCCGGCGACGCAGAACGGCACGTTCACCCAGAACATCCACGACCAGTGCAGGTGCTGCAGGATCAGGCCGCCGAGGACCGGGCCGAGGATCGGCCCGAGCACCGCGGGCAGGCTGATCACCGACATGATCTTCCCCAGGCCACGCCCGCCCGCGGCCTGCATGACCATCGTCGACATCAGCGGCACGAGCACCCCGCCGCCGACCCCCTGCACCACGCGGAAGGCGATCAGGCTGCCGGCGCTCCACGCGAGGCTCGACAGCACCGAGCCCACCAGGAACACCGCGAGGGCGGCCAGCCAAAGGCGCTTGCCGCCGAGCATCCGCTGGGCCCAGCCCGCGATCGGGATCGTCACGCCGAGCGCGAGCAGGTAACCCGTGCTGACCCACTGGATCGTCGCGACGGAGGCGTGCAGCTCGCTCGCCAGGGTGTGCAGGGCGACCGCGACGATGGTCGTGTCGAACAGCACCGCCATCACACCGACGAGCACGGTCCACACCGTGCGCCACACCGCGGGGTCGACCTGGGTGGCCTCGGTCTTCGGGTCGGACATCCACCACTCCTTAAGAAACACTCTGTATCTTGCAGAGTAGGACGGAAGGATAAGAAACACAATGTCTCTTAACGACGAAGTTCCGGCTCCCCAGCGACGACGCGGGGCGGCGCTCGAGAACGCGTTGCTGGACGCCGCGTGGGACGAGCTCGTCGACCGGGGTTACACCGAGTTCACCATCGAGTCGGTGGCCGAGCGGGCCAGGACCAGCCGGGCCGTCCTCTACCGGCGCTGGCCCACCAAGCCCGAGCTGGCCCGGGCGGCCGTGCTGCACGCCGGCCGCAAGGAGCAGGTCGAAATCCCCGACACCGGCTCCCTGCGTGACGACGTCGTCGAACTGCTGCGGCGCGCGAACGGCTTGCGCGCCCGGCTCGGCATCATGATGACGCTGCAGCTCTCGGGTTACTACGCCGAGACCGGCACCGGCCCGTCCGAACTGCGCAACGCCTTCCTCGCGGGCCGCGGCACCGCGGTCGACACGCTCATTTCCCGCGCGCTCGAGCGCGGCGAGGTCGACCCCGCGAAGCTGAGCCCGCGGGTGGTCGGCGTGCCGTTCGACCTCTACCGGCAAGAGCTGCTGATGACCCTCAGGCCGGTGCCCGACGACGTCATCGAGTCGATCGTCGACGAGGTGTTCATGCCCCTCGTGCGGCCGTCGGCCTGACCGCCTCCCGTCGGTGCTCCACCCGGTCGACGGGTCTGGTGTCCCGCCCTGACAAGTCGTACGCTTCCCCCGACCGAGTACTCGGTTGGCGGAATACGGTCGTCAAGGGAGACGCCATGACCAGCCCCGATCCAGCCCCAGTAACCTCCGCACCCCCGTCCACCTCCGCCGGCCGAGCCCGGCCCGTGGTCGTCGTGACCATGGCGATCGCCCAGTTCGGGCTGTTCGTGGGGCTGCTCGCGCCGGTGACCGTGAGCCTCGCACTCAAGACGCAGACGCTCGTGCCGGGCGACGAGGCCGCCGCGGTCAACGGCAACGTCCTGGCGGTCGCCGCGTTGTTCGCGCTGGTCGGCAACCCCGTGTTCGGCCGGCTCTCCGACCTGACGACGTCGCGGTTCGGACGGCGGCGGCCGTGGATGGCCGGCGGCGCGGTGGTGTTCGTCGGGGCGATGCTGATCGTCGCGCTGGCCGGGTCGGTGCCGGTGATGCTCGCCGGCTGGTGTCTGGCGCAGCTGGCCGGCAACGCGATGCTCGCGCCGTTGCTGGCGACCATCGCCGACCAGGTGCCGCCGCAGCAACGCGCGTCGGTGTCGGCCAACGTCGGTGTGATGCAGAACGTCGGCATCCTGGTCGCCGCCTACATCGCCGCCTGGTTCGTCGACAACATGGTGGTGTTGTTCGTGCTCCCCGGTGTCCTGGCGCTGCTGCTCGTCGGGGTGTTCTGCGTTGTGCTGCCGGACGAGCCCATCACCGAGCGGCCCGACACCGGCGGCTGGCTGGCGCTGCTGCGCACGTTCTGGGTCAATCCCCGGCGATACCCGGACTTCGGCTGGGCGTGGCTGTCCCGGTTCCTGGTCTTCCTCGCCTACTTCCTGTTCATCAGCTTCCGCATCTTCTACCTGCAGGAGCGGATCGGCCTCGAGGCGGCCGATGCCGCCAGGATCCTGGGTCTCGGCGCGCTGGTGTTCACGATCGGCCTGGTGATCACCGCAAAAGCCGGCGGCTGGTTGTCGGACCGGACCGGACGGCGCAAGGTGTTCGTCGTGGTGTCGATCCTGCTGCTGGCCCTCGCGTTCGCCCTGCTCGGCGCGGTGACGACGGTCCCGGGCTTCTTGCTGGTGGAGGCGATCATGGGGATCGGGTACGGCGTCTACTGGTCGGTGGACACCGCGCTCACCGTGGATGTCCTGCCGGACCGCGAGAACACCGCGAAGGACCTCGGAGTCATGAACATCGCGAACGCCCTGCCGCAGTCGCTCGCCGCGGCGCTGGGCGGCATCCTCCTGGTGCTCGGCACCGGCGGCGCCGCCACCAACTACACCGCGCTGTTCGTCGGCGCCGGGGTCATCGGCGTGCTCGGCGCGCTCGCCATCCTGCCCATCCGCTCGGTGCGATAGGAACGATCCGTGAACCTGGAAGTGTTGCTGGACAAGCTGGATCTCACCACGATGGTCCGGTTGCTGACCGGGGCGGCGATGTTCGAGCTGCACGGTGAACCGGCCGTCGGCCTGGCGCCGCTGGTGTTCTCCGACGGGCCCTCCGGCGTCCGCGGCCCGGTGTTCTCCGGCGGCCGGCCGGTGGCGCTGCTGCCGAACGCCACCCTGATCGCGTCCACCTGGGACACCCGGGTCGCCCACGGCGTGGGTGTCCTGCTGGCCGAGGAAGCCCGCGCGCAAGGCGTCCACGTTGTGCTCGGCCCGACGGTCAACCTGCACCGCACCCCGCTGGGTGGGCGATTGTTCGAGGCGTTCTCCGAAGACCCGCTGCTGACCGGCGCGCTGGCCACCGAGTACGTCCGCGGGCTGCAGGAAAACGGCGTGGCTGCGTGCCCGAAGCACTTCGTGGCCAACGAATCCGAGACCGACCGGATGACCGTGAACTCCCGGGTGGCCGACCGGGTGCTGCGCGAGGTGTACCTGCTGCCGTTCGAAATGCTCGTGGCCGACGCGGAGCCGTGGGCGATCATGGCCGCCTACAACGACGTCAACGGGGTGCCGGCCACCGAGCACGGCGAGCTGCTCGACGGTGTGCTCAAGGGCGAATGGGCGTTCGACGGCCTGGTGATGTCCGATTGGTTCGCCACCAAGAGCACCACGGCCGCGGCGAACGGGCTCGATCTGGTGATGCCGGGCCCGGCCGGGCCGTGGGGTGACGCGCTGATCACCGCGGTGCGCGCCGGCGAGGTCGGCGAGGACGCCGTGCGTGACCACGTCCGCCGGCTGCTGCGGCTCGCGTCCCGGGTCGGTGGTCCCGGCCCGGCTGTGGACCCCGCCGATCCCGTGCGCCGCGACCACCTGCGCTCGGTCGCCGCGGCCGGGATGACGGTGCTGACCGGCGGTGAGGTCATCCCGTTCGAGGACTCGCCGGTGCTGCTGGTCGGCCGGCACGCCCTGCGGACCGTCGCCCAGGGTGGCGGGTCCGCACAGGTCCGGCCGCCGCACGTGGTGAGCGTCGCGGACGGCCTGCGTGCCGCGCTCGGCGACCGGCTCACCGTGCTGGACGGCGTCGAAGTGCGCGCGACGCCCGAGGTAGCGGACCCGTCGTTCGTCTCCGACCCCGAAACCGGCGCCCCCGGCATCCGGGTGACCAGCCGGCAGGCCGACGGCAGCGAGCAGGCGTCCACCCACCAGCCGGTGCCGTCGCTGCTGCTGGACCTGGAAGGCGGGCCGCACGACGGCGCCGCGAGCGTGGTCCTTTCCGCCGACCTGCCCCTGACCCACACCGGCGAGGTCGAGGTGGGCGTGATCGGCACCGGCCGGTGGACCGTGCGCCTCGGCGACCACCACCACGAGATCACCTTGGACACCACGGACGTCGGCTCGGCGGTACTCGACCCGCCACATTGGACGGTCCGGCTGGCCGCGACGCCCGGCAGCCGGCTCGTCGCCACCCGCCGTCCGCCGGACGAAGGGGCGCCCGTCGGCCTCGCCGCGCTGGTCGCCCGCCCGGCACCGGCTCCGGACGACGACGTCATCGGCGCGGCCGCGGCGGCCGCGACCGGTGCCGCACGGGCGGTGGTCGTGGTCGGCCTGACCCCGGAGCAGGAGATGGAGGCCAAGGACAAAACGACGCTCGCGCTGCCCGGCCGTCAGGACGACCTCGTCCGCGCGGTCGCGGCCGCCGCCCGCAGCACGGTCGTCGTGGTCAACGCGGCGACGCCGGTGCTGATGCCGTGGCTCGACGACGTCGACGCGGTGCTGTGGGCCGGGCTGCCCGGTCAGGAAGGCGGGCACGCCGTGGCCGACGTGCTGCTCGGCCGCCGCGAAGCCACCGGCCGGCTGGTCACCACCTTCCCCGCCGCGGACGGCGCCGGTCCGGCGTGGTCACCCGTCCCGGTGGACGGCGTCCTGGACTACACCGAAGGCCTGGGCGTCGGTTACCGCGGCTGGACGGCGGACACGCCGCTCTTCTGGTTCGGCCACGGCCTCGGCTGGACCACGTGGGCCTACCACGACGCCGAACCGGGCGGGCCTGACGCGCTCGTGGTCACCATCGAGAACACCGGCACCCGCACCGGCCGCGAGGTCGTGCAGGTCTACCTGCGCCCGGACGACGACCCGGTCCGGCTGGCCGGCTGGGCGGTGGCCGACGACGTCGCGCCCGGCGAGCGCCGCGCCGTCCGGGTCACGCTCGACCCGAGGGCGCTCCGCCGCTGGACGTCCGACGGCTGGGCGCCACTCCCCGGCGGGCGGCTGGTGGTCGCCCGCGGCCTCGGCGACGTGCGGCTCGACGTGGCCCGGCCGGCGCCGGCGGCTGGGTAACCTCGACACGTGTCGTTCCCCCGCCAGTACCGCCACACGCTCACCGGCCGCGCCAGCGCGGCCGGTGACGAAGCGCGGACGCGTGTCCTCGAGGTCGCGCTGGACCTGTTCGCGGCGTCCGGGTACCGCGGCACCTCGGTCGCCCAGGTGGCCCAGCACGCCGGCCTCAGCCAGGCCGGCCTGCTGCACCACTTCCCGTCCAAGGTCGCCCTGCTCACCGCCGCGCTCGAATACCGCGAGGAGACCGAAGGCACCCGGCTGGAGGTCGACGGCGTCGCGCCCCTCGGCTGGGCCGCCTTCGACGCGCTGACCGGCCTGGTCGCGCGCAACGCGGCCCGGCCGTCGATCGTTCGGCTCTTCGTCACGCTGTCGGCGGAGGCCCTCGACCCCGCCCATCCCGCGCACGACTGGATCCTCAACCATTACGACAGTCTCACTGCCTGGCTCACCGCGGCGGTGGAGTTCGGCCGCGCCCAGGGCGAGTTCCGGCCGGACACCCCGGTCGACACGCTGGTCCGGCTCACCATCGCCACGATGGACGGCCTGCAGCAGCAGTGGCTCGCCACGGGCGAAGGCTTCGACATGGCCGAGGAGTTCCGCCGGTACGTGGAAAGCCAGCAGCGCACCTGGAAGGCGTGACACTCAGCCCGTGGTGCTCGCGGCGATCCCGCGGCCGAGGAGGTCGTCGGCGTCCACTCCGGACTCTTCGAGCAGCGCACGGGTGTGCTGGCCCAACGCGGGAACGTCGCCCATCACGGCCTCGACGTCCGCGAACGTCACCGGCGGCAGCAGGGCGTCGGCCCGGGCGTGCTCGGTGCCGACCTTCCGCCAGCGGTCCCGGGCCCGCAGCTGCGGATGACCGACCACCTGGTCGACTTCCTTGAGCTGGGCGGCCGGGACACCCGCCGCGGCGAGGCGGGCGTCGAGTTCGGCGTTGGACCACCGGGACGTGCGGTCCGCGACCTCGGCGTCACACTCGGCGCGATGGGCGACCCGATCGACGTTGGTGACGAACCGCGGATCGTCCGCCAGCGCAGGGGCGTCGAGGACCTGGGTCACCAAGGTGCGCCAGCCCGTGTCGTTCTGGACCCCGATCAACATCTGCCCATCCCGGGTCGGAAAAGCGTCGTACGGGGCGATCGAGCTGTGGCTCAGCCCCATCCGCGCCGGCTGCGTCCCGCCGTACATCTGCGTGTAAAGCGCGTACCCCATCCACTCGACGGTGGCCTCCAGCATCGAGACCTCGATCGTCGCGCCCTCGCCGGTGCGCCAGCGGCGCAGCAGCGCGGCGAGCACCGCCTGCGCGCAGTACATGCCGGACGCGATGTCGGCGGTGGGAATGCCGGTCTTCGCCGGCGCTTCGGGGCTGCCGGTGATCGCGATGAGCCCGGCTTCGGCCTGCACCAGCATGTCGTAGGCCTTGCGCTGCTCCATCGGCCCGCCCGCGCCGAACCCGGACAGGTTCACCACGACCAGCTCGGGGTGCTCGGCCCGGAGGTCACCGAACCCCAGGCGTTCCGCGGCGCCAGGCGCGAGGTTCTGCAGGAAGACGTCGGCCCGCGCGACGAGCCGCCGCACGACGTCACGGCCTTCGGCGGTCTTGAGGTCGACGGCAAGGGACTCCTTGCCGCGATTGAGCCAGACGAAGTGCGCGCCGGTGCCGTGCACGACGTGGTCGTAACCGCGGGCGAAGTCGCCACCCTCGATGCGTTCGACCTTGATCACGCGGGCGCCGAGGTCGGCGAGGTTGCGGGTGGCCAGTGGTGCGGCGACGGCCTGCTCGATGGCGACGACCGTGACGCCCTCCAACGGGCGGGTCACGACTGCTTCTTCTTCTCGGCCCGCACCAGCCCGCCACCGATGATCAGGCGC
The DNA here is from genome assembly GCF_044453095.1 of Amycolatopsis sp. NPDC051758. Lineage (NCBI taxonomy): Bacteria > Bacillati > Actinomycetota > Actinomycetes > Pseudonocardiales > Pseudonocardiaceae > Amycolatopsis > Amycolatopsis sp. NPDC051758. The sequence continues at coordinate 255,674 of NZ_JBITCJ010000013.1, forward strand.
TGGATCTCGCTGGTGCCTTCATAAAGCCGCATCAGACGGACGTCGCGGTAGATCCGCTCGACCGGGACCTCGCGGATGTAACCGGACCCGCCGTGCACCTGCACCGCCAGATCGGCGACCTTGCCTGCCATCTCGGTGCAGAACAGCTTCGCCGCCGACGGCGCGATCCGCCGGTCCTCCCCCGTCACATACAACCGCGCCGCCTCACGAGCCAGCGAACGCCCGGCCAGCACCCCGGTCTGCTGATCGGCGAGCATCGCCTGCACCAGCTGGAAATCCCCGATCACCGTCCCACCCTGCGTCGCCGTGGCCGCGTAGGCGACCGACTCGTCCAGCGCCCGCTGCGCCGCACCGACCGCCAGCCCGGCCATGTGAATCCGGCCGCGGGCCAGCGATGTCATCGCGGCCTTGTAGCCGACCTCGCCGTCGCCCCCGACCAGCGCCTCCGGGCCGACGCGGACCTGGGAGAAGGTGACGTCCGCGGTGCGCGAGCCTTCCTGGCCCATCTTCGCGTCCTTCGCGCCGACCGTGATGCCCGGCGTGTCCCCCGGGACGAGGAACACCGCGATCCCGGTGCCGGACTCCGACGCGGGCCGGATACGGGCGAACACCACGAACAGACCGGCCTCGGTGGCGTTGGTGATGAACTGCTTACCACCGTCGATGACCCAGCCATCACCGTCCGGCTTCGCGCCGGTCCGCAGGCCCGCCGGGTTGGAGCCCGCACCGGGCTCGGTCAGCGCGAACGACGCGACGATCTCACCGGAGGCGATCCCGGGCAGCCACCGGGACTGCTGCTCCTCGGTGCCGAAGCCGACCAGGACCTGCCCGGCGATGCCGTTGTTCGTGCCGAACATCGACCGCAACGACAACGACGTGTAGCCGAGTGCCATGGCGACCTCGACGTCCTGGACGAGGTCGAGCCCGAGGCCGCCCCACTCCTGCGGGATCGCGTACCCGAACAACCCCATCTCCGCGGCCTGCGCACGCAGGTCGGCCGGGATCGCGTCGGTGGTCATGATCTCCAGCTCGCGAGGCATGACGCGGGTGCGCACGAAGTCGTTGATCTGGCCGAGGACGTCCGCGAAGACGTCGTCGGGCACGTCGGGATTGCCGGTGTACATGGTCATCACTATCGCAGCTCCGCGCGTTCCTCGCGGTCGCCGTGGGCGCGGGCGTACCGTGACACCCCGAGCACTTCCAGTCCGACGCCGGAGCGGCACATGGACTCACCGAGGAAGACCGCGCTCGTCGCGGGCGCGCTGTACCTGCTCACCTTCGTCTCGATCCCGACACTTGCGCTCTACGGCCCGGTGCGCGACCGGAACTACGTGACCGGCGCCGGCCCGGACACCGGCGCCGTGGTCGGCGGGGTGCTGGAGGTGATCGTCGCCTTCGCCTGCGTCGGGACCGCGATCGTGCTGTTCCCGGTGGTGAAGCGGCAGAACGAAGCGGTCGCGCTGGGCTTCGTCGCGTCGCGGGTCCTGGAAGCCGCCACCATCGTCGCCGGGGTCGCCTGCCTGCTGGCCGTCGTCTCCCTGCGGCGGGCCGGAGCCGGCGCCGACGCCCTGATGACCGGCCAGGCGCTCGTCTCGCTCTACGACCGGCTGTTCCTGCTCGGGCAAAGCCTCATGCCCGTCGTGAACGCGCTGTTGCTGGGTTCGCTGCTCTACCGGTCGCGCCTGGTGCCGCGGGCGCTTCCGGTGCTCGGCTTCGTCGGCGCGCCGCTGCTCGCGGCGGCCACGCTCGCGACGATGGCCGGCCTCATCGAGCGGGACTCGACGTGGGCCGTGGTCGCCGCGCTCCCGATCGCGCTGTGGGAGCTGTCGCTCGGCATCCGGCTGGTCGTCAAGGGCTTCAACCCGGCACCCGTCGCGGCCGGCGCCCGGATGGATTCACCGGTGGCCTGAGGGATTTCGCCTCACCGGAGCACCGCCCAGACCACCTTGCCGCCGGACTGCCTCGGTGTCCAGCCGGTGGCGTGCGCGAGGTGGGCGACGAGCTGGAGCCCGCTGCGCGGCGCCGGCGTCCGCCGGCCGGGCGGCGGCAGCAAGACCGGTCGCACATCGTCGTCGGCGACCGCGACGGTGAGCCGGGCCAGCCGCAGTTCCAGGCGGAGGCGGGCCGGCGAACGGGCGTGTTCGGCGGCGTTCTCCACCAGCTCGCCGGCCACGGTGACCGCCGGAACCGCCGGCGGTCCGACGTCCCAGTTGTGGCAGGTTTCGGTGACGAACCGCGTCGCCGCTCGCACGCTGAGCGTCGAGGGCGGCAGCCACAGCTCGGTGCGCTGGCGGGGTGGCGGCTCACCGAGCTCGGCGAGCGCGGCGAGCACGTCCGGCCGGACCGAGAGGAAGCGCCGCAGCGGGCCGTGCCACGACAGCGCCGCGTGCGCCGGTCCGGGTACCACCACCAGGCGCACCGTCGACCACTGGGAAATGCGCAGCCACACCGTGACGAACACGCTCGTCAGGTGGTCGCCGGCGAGTTCGAGGTCCTCCAGGTCGACGATCACCGCGCGGGGCTGGTCGGCCGCGCACTTGAGCAGCAAGTCCCGCAGCACCGGGTAGGTGCGGACGTCCAGGACGCCGGACGGGCGGACGATCGTTGTTCCTTGCAGTTCGGACAGCGCACAGCTCAGCCGTGCGTCCGCATCCATGCCGCAGCTCGCCGCCTCTGGTTGGTCGAGCTCGGATCACCCTCAGAACGGTCAACAGTACGGCCGGGCAACCGGCGGTGACAGCACATATCACCAGGTCCACTCGATTCAGTGATTGCAGCTGAAGATGTGCGTGTAACCGTTGCGAGATCAACGACGACTCATCACAGCCGGGCTTGTGACGACCGGCGGACCGACCGAGAAGAGGCCTCCATGCCCGGCTTGGCGCACACCCCCGCGGTCGACCCGGACTCGGTGCGCGAGCTGACGGTCGGCTCCCTGCTCCGCGACGCGGCCGAGCGCGCGCCCTCCGCGCTTGCGCTCGTCGAAGGTGTTCCCGATCCCGGGGCCCGCCGCCGCTGGACGTACTCGGAACTGCTGGCGGAAGCGGAAGCGGCGGCCCGGGCGCTGCTCGGCCGGTTCCGGCCCGGCGAGCGGATTGCCGTGTGGGCCCCCAACATTCCCGAATGGGTGCTGCTGGAGATGGCGGCCGCCCTCGCCGGGATGACGCTGGTGACGGTGAATCCCGCACTGCGTGAAGGCGAGCTCCGGCACGTGCTGAGCCAGTCGCGGGCCGCCGGGATCTTCCTGGTGGCGGAGTACCGCGGCAGCCCGATGGCGGACCTGCTCGACAAGGTGCGTCCCGACCTCCCGCACCTGCGGGAAACGGTGCTCTTCGAGGACTGGCAAGCGTTTCGCGGCTCCGGCTCCCCCACCGAGGTGCTGCCCGCGGTGAGCCCGGACGACCCGGCGCAGATCCAGTACACCTCCGGCACGACCGGCACCCCCAAGGGGGCCGTCCTGCACCACCGCGGCATCACCAACAACGCGGTGCTGTCCTACGTGCGGACGCTGGAAATGCGGCCCGGCGAACGTTTTGTCAGCCCGATGCCGCTGTTCCACACCGCCGGTTGTGTGCTGGCCACCCTGGCGCCGATCGCCTCGCTGGGCACCCAGGTCCTGCAGCCGTGGTTCGACCCGGGGTTGCAGCTGGAGCTGATCGAATCCGAACGCAGCGCGGTGTTCGGCGGGGTCCCCACCATGCTGCTGGCCCTGCTGGGCCACCCGCGGTTCGCCCGAACCGACCTCTCGTCCGTCCGCTACGCCCTGGCCGGCGGCGCGACGGTCCCACCCGAGCTGGTCCGGCGCGTCGAGACCGCGCTCGCGGTGCCGATGAGCATCATCTACGCGCAGACCGAGGCCTCCCCCGGCATCACCATGACCCGGCTCGACGACAGTCCGGAGAACCGTGCGGAAACGCTCGGGAAGCCGTTGCCCGGCTGCGCGGTCAAGATCACCGATCCCGCCACCGGCGACGTGCGCACCCGTGGTGAGATCGGCGAAGTCTGCACCCACGGCTACCACGTGATGACCGGCTACTTCGACCGGCCCGATCAGACCGCCGAGGCGATCGACGCGGAGGGGTGGCTGCACACCGGCGACCTCGCCGTCATGGACGAGCACGGTTACCTCCGCATCGAAGGCCGCGTCAAGGAGATGATCATCCGCGGCGGTGAGAACATCTACCCCCGCGAAATCGAAAACGTCCTGCTCGCCCACCCGGCCGTGGCCGGCGCCGCCGTGGTCGGCGTCCCCGACCCCGAGTGGGGCGAACAGGTGGCCGCCTTCGTCCGGCTCGCACCCGGCGAGACCGTGGACGAGAGCGAACTCTTCGCCCACGTGCGCGAGAACCTCGCGCCCCACAAGACACCCCGGGTCTGGCGCTTCGTCACCGAGTTCCCGTTGACCGGGTCCGGAAAGATCAAGAAGCACGTGCTGCGCGACTCGCCGGCCGTTTCTTAGCGCGCCGGCGGAGAGCTCACGCGGAGGACGTTGCCGTCCGGGTCCTGCAGCCGCATCTCGTACATCCCCCACGGCCGCACGAACGGCGGCTCGGCGATGTCGGCGCCCCGCTCGCGCCACTCCCGGCACAACCGGTCGACCTGCGCGGCGGTGTGCACGTCGAGGTGCAGGCGGGTGGTGTGCGAACCGGCGGTCCGGGTCAGGATGATCTGGACCTGATCCCGCGCCACCAGCGCGGTTCCCGGTTCGGTGGGCTCGTCCGCGTCGAGGAAGCACGACCGCGCGTCGGACCAGCGCCAGCCGACCCGGAACCCCAGCAGGTCGGCGTAGAACCGAAGCGCGGCGGTCAGGTCGCTCACCCACAGGTTGGGCCGGCAGGCGAAGATTTCCTGCCGATCGGGCCGCTCGGCCGCGTGCGCCCGGTCTTCGGCCAGCAGGCCGAACAGCAGGTCGTCCGTCCATTCCCCCTTGATCCACGTGTGCCCGCGGCGACAGCCCTCCAGGCCGAATCCCAGCCGCTCCAGCAACCGCACCGACGCGGTGTTCCGCGCGTCGCACTCCGCCGAGACCCGGCGGACTCCCGTGCCGAACACGCGGTCCAGCACGCACCGCGCCGCCTCGGTCGCGTAACCCCGCCCTTGGTGGGCCCGGGCGAACGTGAACCCCAGCTCGGCCTGCATCCGGTTGTTGTGCAGGCACACCGCGACGTCCCCGATCAGGTCACCGCCGGCCCGCAGCGCCACCGCGTACTGGAACCAGCCGGGCGCCCCTTCGTCCGCGGCCGCGAAGGCGGCCACGGACCGGGCAGCGTCCACTTCGGACACCGGGTGCTCCCACGACTGGTACCGGGCCACCTCGGGGTCCGAGCGGTAGGCCGCGAACGCGGCCGTGTCACCGGCTTCGAACCGCCGCACGACCAGTCGTTCCGTCAACACCGGCAACTCCGCCATGCGCTCAGCCTACGACTGCGCCGGACCGCGTTGTCGACGAACTGTCGACGTCCCGTGTCACCGTGATTTCCAGTCAGGTGAAACGAGGGAGGTCCCAGATGAGCATGCCCGTGCTCAGGCCGTACGGTCTGGACGGCGAGACCGGCGAGCCGGTGACGACCGAAGCCGGCGCGATCTCGCCGTTCGCGCCGGTGACGCTGTCGGGTGGGGCCGGCCCGGTGGTGGCCGCGCCGCCGCCCGGGCAGGTGCTGCACTCCCCCTTCGCCGAAGCCGCAACCGCCGTGGGGCACCACGACCTGGGCGCCGAGGCGGCCGGTGCGCTGCTGGCCGAGCTCGACGACCCGCGGTTCGCCGAAGCGCTGGAAATGCTGGAGGACGAGGCCGCCGCGCGGCACCTCCAGTCGGTCGGCACCTGGTCGAACGAGTCCGCGGCACCCGTGCTCGCCACCGCCGACACGACCCAGTGGATCACCGAGCTGGCCGAGGAGGCCGACCGCGTGCTCGGCGCCCTGGAAGCACACTTCGGCGATCGTTCGGCGGATTCGCTGCAGGCGGAAGAGATCGACGCCGTCGCCGGGATCCGCGCGTCGGACGGTTACCCCAACCCGCTGAACGCGCAGCAGCTCTTCCTCGGCGGCCTGCTGGACAAGGCGAAGAAACTGGCGAGCGGAGTGGGCAAGCTCGCGAAGAAGGGGCTCGCGTTCGCCGGCCGGCTCGCGCTGGGCCCGCTGTTCGGGATCCTCCGCAAGCTCGTCCGGCCGTTGCTGCGCAAGGTGCTCGACAGCGCCATCGGCCGGCTGCCCGCGTCACTGCGCCCGCTGGCCGGTCAGCTGGCGGCCAAGCTCAAGGGCAGTGGTGAACTGACCGCCGAGGACAACCTCGCGGAGGAGTTCGACCGCGACGTCACCTCGGCCGTGACGGCACCGAACGAGTCCACAGTGGACCAGCAGCCGGAGGAAGGCCACGAAGGTCCTGGCCCCGGGCACGACCTCGACGACGCGCGCGCCCGGCTGGGCCGTGAGCTGGCTTCCGCCGACCCCGGCGTACCGCCCACCGAACAGCTGGAGCAGTTCATCCCCGTGGTGATGGCGGCGCTGCCGCTGATCCGGACGGGCATCGGCATCATCGGCCGCGACAAGGTGGTCAACGGGATCGCCGGTCCCCTCTCCCAGCTGATCGCCGGCATGGTCGGCGCGGACGCGGCCAAACTGCTGTCCCGGCACATCGCGAGCGCCGGGCTCGGCCTGCTCGGGCTCGAGGCCGACAGCGACGGTTCGCTGGGCGGCGAAGCGCTCGTCGCCGCGACCGAAGACACCGTGCGGCAGGTGATGACGCTGCCGCCCGAGTCGCTGGAGCACGAGCTGCTCCTCGAGACCGAAGTCCAGGACGCCTTCGCCGAGGCGGCCGCCCGGCACCTGCCCGCGGCGGTGCTCCGTCCCGAGCTGGTGGAACGCGAGCTCGACGGCGAGCACGGCGTGTGGGTGATGATGCCGCGCGCCACCAAGCCGTGCTTCCGCTACAAGAAGTACGGCCGCGTGATCCCGGTCCGGCTCACCCGGCCGGTGGCCCGCGCCGTCGTCCTGTCGGGCGGCGAGACGCTGGAGCGGCGGCTGCTCGAATCCGGCGTCCAGGCGTGGCCGGTCGACGGTGAAGTGGAGCTCTACGAACTGCTCCCGGGCGGGCGGCCCGGCCACCTGGCCGCGTACGAGTCGGCCGACACCGCGTACGAGTTCGAAGAGCTGACCTCGACGGCCGCGACCCTGCTGGCGGGCAATCCCCGTTTGGCCCGGACCGACCGCCACAGCGGATCCGGGCACCGCCGGGCGGGCGGCCGCTACTTCCGGTTCCGCCGGCACGGGCGGCCGTTGCACCGCGGGCACCGGCAGGGTCTTGTCGTGGGCTTCGACCTCACCGCGCCGCAGCCGGTGCTGCGGGTCAACCTGATCATCGGTGAGCGGGACAGCCACGAGCTCGCGGCCCAGCTGCAGCGCCGGCAGCTCGTCCAGGTCGTCTCGACCGTGCGGCGGCTGCTCGACGACGCCGCGCTCCAGACGATGACGACCCGGCTGGACCGGCTGATGACCAAGCACGGCATCACCGCGGCGGCCGGCGTCGGCGGGCAGCTCGCCCGGCACCTCGCCGACGGGATGCTGCGGACGGTGTCGCAGCAGCTGCCGGCTTCGGCGCAGACGCTCGCCCAGGCGGCGCAGGATCCCGCTCCCGGCGCCACGTTGACCTTCACGTTCTCCTTCGCCGACCGCGCCGCGGTCGCCGCGGGCACCCCGGCGGGTGATCCGGCCGTCACGATCCGCCCGGGGATGCACCGTGACTGACCTCGCACCGGACCGGCAGACCGAGGCCGAGCTGGTGCACTGGCAGCTCGCGGTCGAGGCGCTCGCCGACCTCGACACGATGGCCGCCCCCGAGGCGTGGCAGGCGCTGGAGGACTACCTGCAGCGCCAGGTCCGGGGCCGGCTTTCGGAGGTGGTCGCGGTGCTCGTCGCCGAGGGCAAGGCACTGCACCGCAGTCTCCGCGCGGGCGGGGATCCCGGGCCGATCCGGCAGGCGGTCCTCCGGCTGCGCGCCCGGTACCTGCAGGTGGAGACGATCCTCGACTTCTTCGGTGACGCGGTGAACAGCCGGACGAACCCGGCCCTGCGTGGCCTGCTGCGCGGGTACGACACGCTGGCGGGCGACAGCATGGCTGTTGTCCTCAACCGGCTGGGCATCGAGTCCCCGCCCGCGCTCGTCTACCTGGATCGCGGGCTGGGTGCGGCGATCCTGCGGGCCGGGATCCGGTTGTGGGACCACGGCCACCCGTCCCCGGCCGCGGCCATCAAGCTGACCCGGCACAACCTCGCCTACCCGACCGCGCTGCTGCACGAGACCGGTCACCAGGTCGCCCACCTGACCGGCTGGAACGCCGAACTGGCCGACGCGCTGGCCGCGACGCTGACCCCGCGCTCGGCCGAACTGGCCGGGCTGTGGCGGGGCTGGGCCGGCGAGATCGCCGCCGACGTGCACGCCTTCGCCCAGGCCGGGTGGGCGCCGGTGGCCGCGCTGGCCAACGTCGTCGACGGGCCGACCCCGTCGGTGTTCCGGATCCGGTTCGGCGACCCGCACCCGTTCCCGTTCCTGCGGGTGATGTTCAACGCCGAGCTGTGCCGGAGCTGGTTCGGCGCCGGCCCCTGGGACGACGTCGCCGCCGTCTGGCGGCAGCGGCACCCGCTCGCCCACGCCGACGGGGACGTGGCCGCGCTGACCCGCGCGAGCCTCGCCGCGCTCCCGGACGTCGTCGACGTGTGCACCCGCCGGCCGATGGCCGCCTTCGGTGGCGCACCGCTGTCGGCGCTGCTCGACCCGCGCCGCGTGTCGCCCGCCGCGCTGGACTCGCTCGCCCGGCAGGCCGGGCCGTCGTTGCTGACCTCGGCCTACCTGCGGCGGCGCGAACCGTTGCGGATCCTCGCCCAGCTGTCGACCCGCGCGGTGCTCGAACCGGCCGCCGCCGCCGACCACCAGGCCCGGCTCCTCGCCTGGGTCACCGACGTCGGCGCCGACGCCGCGCCGGGCGCCCGCCACCTTGCCGCTTGACCCGGAGGGGAACAGGAAAGACCATGACGAATCCGAAAACAGCCGAATCCCGGGTGACCGTGGGACGGCCCAAAGCCGCCGCCGCTCCGGCGGCCAAGACCGACAAGCCCGTCGTCACGAAGTCCGCAAAGGACGTCTCGGCGGAGGCGGGGCCCGCGCACAACGGGCAGAACCCGATGCTCGACCAGCTGGTGGCGCTCACCCGGTCGATCGGCGACCTCGTCCAGCAGAACGTCGGGGCGAGTGACGGCGCCGACCCCGATCCCGACGCCGCGGAGCGGACCAGGGTCGTCTTCGCCTACGACTTCCTCGGCGTGGTGCTCGGCCGGCGCGCGCCGAGTGTGTTCCAGCTGAAGACCGTCACCGTGGAACGCGACTTCGGCACGCTCACCTTCACCGGCCTCGCCGGGGCGACCGCGGCCAAGATCCGGGCCGCCGACAACACCGTCAAGGTCCTCGAAGGCCTGCGCGACGGCGACGCCGTCACCATCGACCGAGACCCCAACGCCATCACCGACGACCAGCGGATCGACTCGATCGTCACGTTCACCGCGCTCGGCGGGACGCCGGTGGGGATCGGGCCGTGCCTGGGACCGGTCGGCGGAGTCGTCGGATAGACAACGGGAGAAACCATCATGTTCTTTCCACTGGCCAAAGCCCTCGGCGCGCAGAACGTCGACCTCGGGGCCCAGCGGGTGTTCCGCCTCCACCCGAACCAGATCGCCGCCCTGCTGGACGAAATCTGGGACGCGGCGCGAAGAACGCCCCAGATCCCGGACCCGTCCGGGGAGAAGGACCTGGTCTTCTTCGCCCGGTTCTTCGACGACAAGGTGCTCGACGCGCTCGACCTGCCGACCCAGCCCGGCGACGACCCGTTCTTCTCGACCGACGGGCTGAACGCCTTCCTCGCGCCGTCCGGGGTCACGACCACCGGGCCGTTCGAGTGGAACGGGCGGCCGAACGAGCTGTTCTGCCCGCCGTTGTTGTGGCACCACCTCGCCTACGCCTACGTCCTGGAGAGCACCGGCATCGTCGAGATCTTCGCCGAAGTCGTCCGGCGGCTGCTCGTCGGCGAGACGCTGGGCGTGCTTTCCCCGGACAGCATCGCCTGGCTGCGGGCGACCGAGCAGCTGTTCTTCCGCGACCTGCCGAACTTCTCGGTGGCGAGCGTGCTCAGCCAGGTCCGCCCGTTCGACCGGACCAACCGCCGCAACGCCTACTGGCGGATGTTCGGGCTCGACCTCGCGCACGCGGTGCCGCCGCTGTGGGCCGGGTCCGGACCGCTGGCCGACTGGAAGGGCCTGACCGGCCCGGTGAACCACGACTTCCGGCAGAAGTGGAGCGAGCTGCTCAGGCAGATCTGGATCGGCGTCGAAAACCGGGCCAACGTGAACGGCGCCAACCCGGCGGACCCCAGCTACATCGCGCTGCTCGCCCGCGCGCTCAAGGATCTGCTCGGCAACCGCCGGCGCGGCGGGGCCCTCGCCCGCGAGGAGTTCGCCTACGTGACGATGCTGAACTGGTTCCACCTGACCGTGGACTCCGACACGTCGGTGATCGTCGACCTGCAGGCGCAGGCGAGCAGCGCGGCCGACCGCCTCGGCGCCCTCGGGCAGAAGGTGGGCATCACCCCGGCGCTGCGTTCCCGGGAGCTGTTCGACCTGGCCGAGCCGATGTCGACGCTGCTGCGCGGGATCGAGCTCGGGCTGTTCGACACCGAGGAAACCGCGGCCACGCTGTTCACCGACAAGACCAACATCTTCCGGGACGTCCTGGACACGATCAACAACTGGCAGTCGGCCACCGGTGAGCGGGTCAAGGAAAGCCCCGCACAGCAACTGCCCGCGGGGGGCCGCCAGCCGTTGCGGGTGCCGACCCCGGCGGCGGCCCCGGCGTCGCTGAACGGCTCGGCCCCGACACCGTCGCTGAATGGGTGAGCGCCGTGCGAGCAAGCGGCGCGGACAGCCGGGCAGTTCGGGCGTGGACCCCGCCCGAACCCCTGGGCGAGGGGGAAGACTCGGGGTACGAACCCGAGTGGTACGACGAAGGCGGCGGCCCGGTCACCGAGCCGGAACGCCGGTGGGCGGGTGAGCTGATCAGCCCCTTCGCCGCCGAGGCCGCAGCGGTGCCGGACGGCGAAGAAGAGCAGCCGGGTCCGTTCTCCGTCGAGGGTGAGCTCCTGGTGTGGGCCACCGAACTGGCCCAGGCGCCGCACCAGGTCCGGGCCGCGTTCGGCAGGCAGGCGGACACGGAAGCCGTCGGGTTGCTGGTCGGCCACGGCGTCCGGGACGAGGAGTGGCTGACCGACCTCGTTTTCCACGCGCGGCACCGCGAGCTCGCCGGCCGGCCACCAGGGCCGGACGAGCCTGCGCTGGCGAACGAACGGCAGGCCATCCGCGACGACGAGATCCGGCCCCGGCTCGAGGGTGAGGAGGAGAACTTCCTCGGTGACATCGTCCGTGACGGCCTGGCCAGGAACGCCGTGCGCGCCGCACTCGCCGGCGGTGAGCAGAACGAGAACAAGCTCACCGACCTCGGCTACCGCGCGATTCCGGGCGTGCCCGCGCAGATCAAGGCGGACGATCCCCGCTTCGCCGAGCTCAAGCAGCGGTGGACAAGGGTCAGGGACCGGATCGTGCGGCCCCTCCTGCGGGAGAAGAAGGCCGGGCTCGACCGGCTCGTCCCCCGGAGCCGACCCGGCCTCCGTCCGTGCTGCGTGATCTTCGGGACCGAGCTGCTCGACCTGGGCAGTCTCGGCAGCCACGGGCCCGCTGCCGGCGAGCCGCTGGGTGAGGTCTACACACGCAAACTCGGCTTCGTGGATCTGGGGCACGCCCGCGAGACCGCGGACGTGACGTTGTGGGCTCTGACGCAGCTGCGGCAGAACGCGTCGACCGGCACCGTGATCGACCTCTACCACGGCTCGGCCCGCCTGCTCCGGGAAGTCCCGGTCGAACGCCGGCTCGCGCTCGCCCAGCAGCTGACCTACGTCGACTCGGTCGAGCACGAGATCGTCACCTTCGGGACGATCCAGGACTACTCGGCGTTCTCGCCGGAAGACCTGCCGTCCAACCTCTTCGGCACCCTCGTCGCGGCCGCCGCCTTCCGCGCCGACGGCGGGAGTGACGCCGCGATCACACAGCAGTTCAAGCAGCTGCTCACGGCGGCCGAGGCCCAGCCCGTCGCGGTGGCCCGGCAGGTGCAGGTCGCGGCACTGCTCCGGGGCTGGTGGGCGACGTCGCCGGCGATCGCCTTGCGCAAGCGCAACTTCACCGCCGTCCCTTGGCTCATCAACGAGAACGGGAACGCGCGGATCGGGCACGGCGCCCTGGCCGCCGCGCCGGCGCTGGTCAGCGCCGACTTCGAGTACACCTCGGGGAACAACGGCCTGAAGAACAGCGAGTTCGCGCAGAAGATCGCCGTCATCCGCGCGGCCGTCCCGGCGTCGGCGGTGACCCCGTGACGGTGGAGTTCTCGGTGGACCGGGAGCTGGAAACCTGGTCGGAAACCCTGCTGCGCCTGCCGGCCGGGGTGCTCGCCGCGCTCCGGGCCGGCCGGGCCGCGGAGGCCGTCCGCCTGCTCGTCGCGGCGGGCAAGCGGGACGAGAACTGGCTGACCGACCTCGTGTTCCACGCTCGGCACCCCGCACTGCGCGGGCGGGCGATCCGGCCCGGCGAGCAGGCCCTGGCCCAGGAGTGGACGGCCATCCGCACCGGCATCGTGCACCCGGTCCTGGCGGCTCCCCCGCCGTCCCCGGCTCCGCCGACCCCGCCGACTCCGGTGGTCCGTTCGGTGGCGGACTGGAAACGGCGGGCGCTGGCCGCCGCCGGGATCGACCCGGCCAAGTGGGACCCGGACGCGGGGTTCACCTTCAACAAATCCGTCGTCGAGCGGGTTTACGCCTACTACATGGGGTTGTTCAACCAGAACGAGAACCTCCTGTGGGCCGGGATGGCCAAACTGGCCGGCGGCGAGGTGTACCGCGCACTGGCCGTCACCCAGACCACCATGGAGGCCGCCGCGATGACGGCCGACCAGGTCCCCACGGCCGACATCATCATCGCGTACGCGTCCATGGTGCAGGTGAGGCTGCTCTTCGGGCAGCGGGCGATCTTCGACGACCTGGCCTGGCAGCACCAGGCGTTCGTGGAGGCCGGCTTGCCGGCGCTGGAGGCGCTCGCCGTGCCGCTCGACGCCTGGCGGGACATCGCCTCCCGTGATCCCGGCCTGGTCCGGCGAGGCAACAAAGCGCTGCTCCGGCGGGAGCAGGAGGTCGTCCTGGCGCCGTTCTACGCCGCCATTCGCGACATCCGCGACTTCGACCGGATCCCCGAGCGCATGTCGGCCGAGGCGCGGTCGCCGGTGCCCGGCGGGAAGCCGTTCCGGGAAGTCGTGCCGGGCGGCGACCTCACGGTGTTCGCCGACCGGTGGAAGTGGATCGAGGCCGACATGCTCCCCGCGTACGAGCGGCTCACCCCCGGCCGCCGCCGTCAACTGGTCAACACCCCGCTGGCCGATCTCGCCGCCCGCCGCCTGCCGCCGGGTTGACGGTATCTGCGCAACCCCATCTTCCCTCTTGCAGACCGGATGAGCGGTTTGTCCGGGGGGTAGGGGGCGGCATGGGCGGCAGTTCACACGGCGTCGACGTCCGGGTGCTCGGCCCGCTGGAGGTCGCGGTCGACGGGACGGTGCTCGACCTCGGCGGCCCGCAGCTGCGGGCCCTGTTCGTGGCGCTCGTGGTCGCCGACGGCCGGGCGGTGAGCGTCGCGGCGCTGGTGGAGCAGCTGTGGGGCGAGCACGCGCCGCAGGACGCCGACCGGACCGTGCGCACCTACGTCTCCCGGTTGCGCCGGTACCTCCGGCGCGCGTCGGACGCCCTCGGCGCGGCCGAGCTGATCGTGACCCAGGCGCCCGGTTATCTGCTGAAGCTGGACCGCGGTGTGCTCGACGCCGTCCGCTTCGAGCGCCTGGCGGCCGAGGGTCGCCGGGCGCTCGAAGCCGGGCAGCCGGGCGTCGCGGCCGAACGGCTCGTCGAGGCGCTGGACCTGTGGCGAGGCGCCGCCTACGACGAGTTCACCGACATCGCCGCCCTCGACGCCGAGGCGATCCGGCTGACGAACCTGCGGCACAACGTCCTGGAGGACCGGATCGACGCGAACCTGGCCGCCGGGCAGGGCCGGGAGCTGGTCGCGGAGCTGGAGGCGCTGACCGCCGCGCACCCGGGGTACGAACGGCTGTGGGGGCAGCTGATGCTGGCGCTGTACCGCGCGGGACGGCAGGCCGACGCGTTGCGGACGTTCCACCGCGCGCGCTCGCTCCTGCGTGAGGAGTCCGGTGTGGAACCTTCGCCGGTGCTGACCGGGATCCAGCAGCGGATCCTCGCCCAGGACCAGACGTTGCTGCCCCGGGAGTCCGGTTCGGACACCGGGCCGTTCGAAGCCGGGGAGAAAGCCCTGCTGGACAACGGCGATCTGCGGACCAGCCGGAAGCATTTCGAGACCGCGTACCACCTGGCGTACGGGGCCGGCGACGCGGACGGAGCGGCGCGCTCGGTGCTGGGCCTGTCCGGCCTCTGGGTCCACGAGGACCGCTCGGCCACCGGCACCCACCAGATGCAGACGCGGCTCGAACAAGCGCTTTCCGCCGTCGGCGCCGGCTCACCGCTCGCCCTGCGGCTCCGCGTGCGGCTGGCGGGTGAGGCCGACTACCGGGCGAACGACCATTCGAAGATCCTCGCGCTGCTTTCCGAAGCCCGGCAGGCCGACGACCCGGTGGGCGTCGCGGAGGCGCTGAGCATCGCCCACCACTGCGTGCTCGGCCCGGACCACGGCCGGCTGCGACGGACGCTGGCCCTGGCCCTGATCGGCGAGAGCTCCCGCACCGGCCGTCGCGCCGACCGGCTGATGGGGTTGCTGTGGCACACAGTCGACCTGTTCCTCGGCGCGCACCCGCACGCCGAACGCCGTCTCGAGGAGCTGCGGCGGGCGCTCGCCGAGGGTGACTTCCTCGCGGTCGGGTTCGTGGTCAGCGCGCTCCAGGTGATGCTGACCATCCGCGCCGGCCGGTTCGACGAGGCGGAGAAGGAAGCCAAGCTCTGCGCCGAACTCGGCGAGGCGGCCGGCGACCCCGACGCCCTCGGCTGGTACGGCGCGCACCTGGTGGCGATCCGCTGGTTCCAGGGCCGGCTCGACGAGCTGCTGCCCCTGCTCGACCAGCTGGTGCACGACTCGTCACTGTCCACGGTCGACAATTCGTACTTCGCCGCCCGAGCCGTGGCGGCCGCGGTGGCCGGCGACGACCGCAAGGCGGCGGCTTCGTTGGCCAGGTTGGTCGGCCCTGGTTTGGCGGAACTGCCGCGGTCGAGCACGTGGATGGTCACGATGAACGGCGTCGCGGAGGCCGCGTATCGCCTGCGCGACGCCGAGACGGCGGCGCAGGTGTACGAGCTGCTCAGCCCGTTCGCCGATCTGCCGGTGATGGCCAGCCTGGCCGTCGCGTGCTTCGGTTCGACCCATTACGCGTTGGGGATCGCGGCGACGGCGATGGGTAAGCCGGAGCGGGCGGTGTGGCATCTGCACACGGCGATCCAGCACAACCTGGCGCTGGCGCACTGGCCCGCGGTCGCGTTGTGCGAGGCGCGGTACGCGGAGGCGATGGCGCTGCATCCGGGCCAGTGACGCAGGGGCGGGGCGCGGGCTCGGCGGGATCGCTGTCGCTGGGCCTCCGCCATGCCGGTCGTGCGCCGGGAAATGTTCCGCGCATCGCCGATCAGTGAACGCCGCCGCGGACAAGGCGCCTGCCGCGGCTGGTGTCGCGCGTCCGAGGTTCGTTGACCGGGGCCCGGGGTTGCGCCCCAACATCGAACAACTTGCGACGCACGACACTAGTGTTCCGAGTTGTTAGTTCGCGTCTTAATTGTTGGTAGGGTTGCGGGATGGCGCGCACAGGCCGCCCGAAGGCGGAGCTTGTTCTGTCCG
>NZ_JBITCJ010000014.1:0-254732 GCF_044453095.1 Amycolatopsis sp. NPDC051758
CGTTCATCGACTGGGACACCGCGGCGCCGGGCACCCGCCTCTGGGATGTCGCCTACGCCCTGCACGGCTTCGTTCCACTCTCTGCCGATCCACGATGGAACCGAGCAGACGCCGGCCACCGCATACGCGTGTTCGCCGACGCCTACGGCTTGGACGAGACTCAACGGCACGAGCTCATCCCCCTGCTCGCCGCCCGCGCCCGATCCATGGCCACCTTCCTCGCCGCCGAAGCCGCAGCGCGGCGGCAACCGTGGACACAGCTGTGGAACGACGGACACGGCGAGGTCTGGTAGGCCGACGCGGACTACATCGACCAGCACACTCCGGACTGGAAGCACGCATTGCTCAGCTGAGCACCAGGCAGGCAGCGCCCCGCGACGTCCATCCATGGCCAGCCTGCGTGCGACGCCAACGTCCGCTCATGCCGCTGATCGACCGTTGCCGAGCCGGTAGCGCCGAAGAGCGGATGACGTCACTTCGCGGCGCTGGGACAGAAGGCCAGTGTCCGACCTACCCGTCCGTTCGTCCGCATCCGGTCGGCGAGAGCGAGCAGTCTGGGGCGCGCTCATCTCGAGGCCTGCGGCAGAATCGCCCTGGCCGCGTCGAGCAAGTCGATCTCAGCGGCGCGGACCTGCGGAGCCGAGATCAGATCCACCATGTCTTCCCAGTAGTAGGCCAGATCCGCGAAGCGGTACTCATTCTCGGCCATCCACTCTTCACCGGGCACGATCTTGCGCGCGAGCCCAGCGACCGAGAGCCTGCCCTGGACCAGATCCTTGGCCAGTTCACCCAGCCACCACCGGAGCGCGTCCTGCCGACCAGGGCATGTGATACCCAGCTCAGCCAATGCGTCCCGGTGGAGATCCTCGATCTCCGTCGTGGCCGATCCCTTGCCAAGCCCCGCCAGCTCTCGCAATGACGGCGAGTCGACACCTCGCGCCAACGCCTCCGCCGCGGCCATGGGCAGGTCTTCCGGGTACACCGTCCCCGCAGCATGCCGCCACGCCACATCACGAAGAATGTCCACGCCCTCACCTTGCCCAGGCAAGCGCAGTCTCGCACCCCGATTTCGCGTCCTTCCCATCCTGCAGATGGGCAGCCGACAAAGTCCGCCGGCGCCGAAGCGGAACCGATCATCCGGTCGCCTACCGTGCCGCGCGCTCGTGCCGATGAGCGGACGTCGGCGCGATTGATCCCAAGGTGCCAGCTCGGCGGCTGCTGAGTTTGTGCCGGGCTGCGCGGCCGCCGGATAGCTGACAGGTCCCGGATACGGTGCGAGGCCGCCTCGACGAACTCGTCGAAACCGGCCGCCGTGGTGATGGCCCAGCGTCATCGGCCCTGGTGGCAGTAGCCCAGCGCTCGGCGTGCCGCGTCGCGAAGGCCTTGCACCGTCAGCGGATCGCCGCCTGGATGCGGGCGGCGCTCGCCTGGGCGCCGGGGAGGTTCGGCGTGCAGAACTCCGTCACCATCGCCAGGAGCCGCCCCGAGGCCGCGTCCTCGGAAGCTGTCAAGTCCGGGCTGGACCCGACCGTGATCCGGCGGGTGCCGGTCTCGTTGCTCATGCTCCACGTGTTGTACCCGGGCACGTCCCCGCCGTGCCCCCAGACATCGGGAGCGCCGGGACCGCAGGGCCCCACCAGGGAGATCCGCATCAGCCCCAGCCCGTAGCCGATCCGCCCTTCCGTGTCCGGCCACGGGACCGTGGTCTTCATCTGCGCAAGCAGGCCGGCCGGCAGCAGCTCGCCGCCGAGCAGTGCGTGGAAGAAGCGGTTCAGGTCGGTCGCGCTCGAAATGATGTTCCCGGCGCCGAAGTAGCGGCTGAGGTTGTAGGCGGTGACGTCGGTGAGCCCGTGCGGGGCCGGGTAGAGCTGCTCGTAGCCGTGCATGGCCGGGTTCGGCACCAGCGGGAAGTCCCTCGGCAGGAAGGTGTCGGCCAGGTTCAGCGGACCGGTGATCCAGTCGGCGAGCACCTGTTCGAACCGACGGCCGGTGAGCTTTTCGACCAGCAGGGCCAGCACGTTGTAGCCGGTGTTGGAGTACGACCAGCCCGTGCCCGGCGGGAACAGCAGTGGCTGCACGGTGCTGTCGTGGATCGCCTCGACCTCGCCGAAGTGCACGAAGCGTTCGGTGTCCAGCTCCGGCAGGGTCAGCCAGGTGTACTGCGGGGCCAGGTCCCGGGGCAGGCCGCTGGTGTGCTGCAGCAGCTGGCGGACGGTGATCGGCTCCGGGTAGGGCAGCAGGCCGGGCAAGTACTTCGAGACCGGGTCGTCCAGCCCCAGCCTGCCCTTCGCGGCGAGTTTCAACACGAGGGTCGCCGTGAACGTCTTGGACACGCTGCCGATGCGGAACCGCCCGTCGATGTCCGGCTTCGCCCCGGTGATGATGTCACCGGCTCCGGCCCGCCCCCGCCAGCGGCCTGCCGGATCCGCCGCGATCGCGATGATCCCCACGTTCCCGGCCTGCACGGCCGCGTCCAGTGCGGCCTGACGTGGATCGGTTCCCGCGGCGGCGGTACCGGTTCCGGCGAGCAGAAACACGGCGCAAGCAGCGGATACGATCGATCGACGCATGGTTCCCCCCGGAGTTGTGCGGTCCGCAAGACCGTAGCGCAGTCCGGCTGATGCCGTAAGGGAATCCGTTCTGCGGATTCGTCTTTCCCTTGCGCAGTATGGGGTTCTCGCGCCGCCGGAACGATCCTGGGAGGGCCGAGCTGATCTCGGCCCTCCCAGGACGGTTCGGTACGAGGATCAGATCTTGCCCGCGGCCACGTCGGCGAGGGTGACGCGGGAGGACTTGTAATTCACCACATAGCGCTTGGCCGGTTCCGCCGACGTGATCTCCTCACGGATCGGCAGGCCGTTGTCGGCGTTGATGATGAGGACGTCCGCACTGCCGCCCAGGATGGCGGGGGGCGCGGTGAGGCTCAGCGCGGCCTGGCCGTCGACGGTGGTCTTGCCGACGATCATGTCCGGGATGGTCGCGTACAGCTTCAGCACGCCCGCGCGGACCTCCGCATCGGCGGCGTTGGCGAACAGCGCGTGCTGGGTGTTGCTCCACAGGTGGTTGTTGATGAGGTTTTCCAGCTCCTTGCCCGTCGGACGCGGTTTGGGGGCGGGAACCGGCTTGCCGATCTTGCGGAACAGCTCCGCGGTCTCCGCTTGGGCGGCCGCCCAGGCCTTGTCGGCCTCGGCGGGGCTCAGGCCGACTCCCAGGGCGTTGCCGCCCGCGGTGATCATCGCGATCCTGGCCTTGTCCACGTCGCCGTTCGCGGCGAGGCGGGCCGCCGCCATCACGTTCCCGTCGTACGGCACAGCAGGCTGGGCGTCGCCCTTGGCAACCGCGCGCGCCAGGGACTTCGTCGAGTCGCCCGTGAACTGCTGGCCCTTGTCGGTGTAGAGGGTGTAGTAGAGGTCCGGTTTGTCGTCCCGCCCGAACTTCGTGTTGACGATCAGCGACGCGTCTCCTGGCTGCGTGCCGGCCGCCTGGACCGCGGAGGCCAGCTTCACCAGCGGCGCCTCGGCCGCCGGCGGGGCCGCGCCGGACGGGCCGGCCGGGACGCTGCCGCCTGACGTACCCAGCACCACAGCCGCCGCGACGGCTGCCGCACCCACGGCGGCGACGCCGACCTTGGGCCAGGAGAACCGGCGCTTCGGTCGCACGACCGTGGCCACGGGTTCCCCCATCGCCGTCCGCAGTGCCGTGCGGGCACGGTCATAGGCCTCGGGACCGGGGGACGGCACGTCACGCAGATTCTTCATGAGATCCATTTCATCCATGGGACTGTCTTTCACGTCGTCGGGACTTGCAGCAGCGCGACCACTTCGGGGGCTTCACGCAATGCCTTACGCGCCTGGTGCAACAGGCGGCGGGCCGTGCCGGCCGGGATGTCGAGCACCCGCCCGGCCTCGGCGACGGTCAGGTCCTCCCAGGCGACCAGGCCCAGCACTTCCCGCTCTTCCGGTTTGAGCCGAGCCAGTGCCCTGCTCAGCAGTGCCTGCGTGTCCACGCGGGCATCCACCGCCGGCCAGGGATCCCAGTCACTCGCCACGCCGGTCAGGTCCGACGCCGGCTCCTCGGCCGGCGCGGACCGCCAGTGCCGGCGCAGCCTGTTCAGCGCGACGCCGTACAACCAAGGCCTGGCCTCGGGATACGAACGGTCATAGTTCGCACGAGACTCGTAAGCCGCCACCCACACATCGCCGAGCACGTCCTCGGCTGCCTGCCGCCCCACTCTGCGCGCCAGATAGTTCCCGAGCGCGGTCTCGTGCCGGCTGATCACTTCCACGAAGGCATCGGTGTCTCCGCGCAGCGACCTACCGATCAGTTCCGCGTCTGACGACATGAAGCTCCTCGGGTTTTGCTTCGCCCTGACACCCCGTCTTTGCCAGCTCGTGCCCAAAGCGTTCAGGTTAGGTCACCCCAGGACGAACATCGCTGGTCAGGCGACGTGTGCGACAAGGAGCGCTGGTGGAACCGAGCAGGCCGGTTACACCGCCGGCGCCGCGGATCGAGTCGACGACCGGCCCGGTGCGGACGTGGCGCGGGCAGGACGGGTGGGTGAGACTGCTTCGATGGTCTCCGAATACGCCCAGAGCGACCAATTCCGCGGTGCTCGCATCCACCTGTGCAACCTCGCCGGCCTCGAGATCCGCGATTGCGAGGTGAACGGTCTGAAGATCGTCGACTGCTACGGCAGCGACGTCTACCTCGGTGGCTACTTCGAGCGCCTCGTCGTCAACGACGTCGACGTAACCGCCTACGTCGAGGCCGAGCTCGACCGCCGGCACCCCGCGCGGGCGCTGGCGCGGAATGCGGCGTCCCCCGAGGACTACCGGGCTGCTTGGGACGCCATCGAGACCTTGTGGGGCGCGACGCTCGACCGGGCGAGGCTGCTGCCCGAAGCCACACTGCACGAGCAGGTCGACGGCGAGTGGTCGTTGGTCGAAACACAACGGCATCTGCTGTTCGCCTGCGATGCCTGGCTCGGCAACGCCGTGCTCGAGGAGGAAGTGCCCTACCACCCGTTGGGCTTCCCCGCCGGGGGGACGCCGCCGGAGGAGGCGGTGAAGCTCGGCCTCACCCTCGAAGCGACCCCGACGCTCGAGGAGGTGCTCGCGCCGCGGCTCGCCCGCATGGCGGCGATGCGGCGCGTCGTCGACGGGCTCACCGCGGCCGAGCTCGACCGGGTGTGCGGTCGCAAGCCGGCGGACATGTATCCCGACCAGGAGTACGTCGTGCGCCGCTGCCTCAAGGTGGTGCTGAAGGAAGAAGCCGAGCACCACCGTTACGCGGTGCGCGACCTCGCGGTGCTCGAGGCAGGTGTGTCCGAACCGCAGTAGTCGCCGAGCGGTTCCCCGGCCAAGTGCCGACGCGGGCCGTTCACGTCCGTGCTGGGCGGCGGATCAGGAGCTGTCCGGTAAGTCATCGCAGCCGGAGAACGATCGCGGCGACGTGAGTTCGGCCTGGTAGTGGGCGGCGCGCTTGGCGTAGCGGGTCCGATCCGGGCGACGCTGCTGCCATCCAGCAGCGGCAGCAGCTGCGGCCTCATCCGCCACGCTCGAACGTCCGCAACTGCCGATGAGCGCAGTTCCCGCCCCGCGGGACCAAGCGATCAGGTCGGAGCGAGAATGAAGGACATGGGGTACTACTTACAGGCGGTCGTTTCCACCGAGCCTGTGCTCCGGACGCTCGCGGACTCTATGGAGGGGGCATGCGTCGTCCCGCTCGGCCAGCACCTGTCATTGTTACCGATGACCGACGCGTTGTTCGACGCGGCCACCGCCGCCGGAGCGGCCGAACTCAACGGGTTCTGGAAAGCCCCCGCCGGGTTCGGCAGCAAGCTGGCTGCTTGTTCGGTGAACGGTCCCATCGCCTACGTCGAAGCTGACTACTTCGGTGGACGCGGGACCCAGTCCGCGCAGGTATGGGAGGGTGGTCAGGTAGTGCTCGGTCCCGTGCATTCGACCGAAGGAGAGCCGACACCGGCCGACGGCAGCCCCATCTCCCAGGCGCTCCGGCGACTCGGTGCGGTCAAGGGCGAGTACTTCGACGAGTTCGACGCTGTTGGGCTCGGCCGCCGCCGCGAAACGGACGACTGGCTTCCGTCCACGAGCTGAACAGAACACCCAGCGCCGGCATTCGACCCACTGCAGGGGAACTTTCGAGCTGCACACTCGCCGATGAGCCAGCGTCGTCGTCTGCGCCTTCAGCCGGCACCCGTCCAGGTTGTCAGCGCACTCACATGCCGACAAGAGGAGTATGGCCAGCGCAAGCAGGTCCGAACCGTGCGTATACCCGGAACGCAGCGGCGACCTGCGTACCCCGGATTCCGGTACGGCATCCACCTCGCCTTCCCCGGCCCAGCCGGGGTCGTCCGCAAGATCTCACTGTGGCGCGGCCCCGGGCGTGACTTCTCCGAGCAAGACCGGGTGGTCCCGCAGCTGCTGCGACCCCACCCGTGGGAGATCCACGAGTCCCGGCTCCACCGAACCGATCTGCCCAAGCTCACCACCCGCGAACGCACAGGTCGATCACGAACCGGTGGGCCCTACCGCAAGCCCGGAGCAACTGAAGAGCTGCCACCAGCTGATTCCGATCAACCGTTGTTCCAACCCGGCGAGCCAAACGTTCTTCTTCTGCCGCTGACCGAGCGCCCGCGTCCGACTCTGCCGAATCGAGGGTGTGCACGGTGGTTGATCGACATACTCTGCTCGTGTGATCGAGATCGGTTCGCGGGCGCGCACACTGCCGGCACCTCCCTCTGTCGTCTGGGACGCGCTCGTGGAGCCGCGTCGGCCGGGAGCCCGTCCGTGGCTCCACTTGCTGGCCGACGAAGTCGATCCCAGAGTCCTGACCGCGGAGAAACCCGGCCGGGCGGTGTGGTCGTCGCTGTGGCCGAGCCGACCCGACGATCAGATCCATTTCGCGCTGACGGCCTCGCGCGACGGAGGGACCCTGCTGAGATTCACCTTGCTCACTCCCGGCGAAGCCCCCGACCAGAGCAAGACCGGACACCTTCGGCGACGGCTCAACCAGCTGTTGTTCGCCGACCTTCGTTTTTCCTATGGTCAGTGAGCGCGCCCAAACGCGGGCGCCGGCTGGTTCGCCGGGTCGTCGCGCGGGGCTGCCATGCTGTTCGCATGAGCAAATAGCTCCGTGTCGTTTCGGCGGGTCCGGGCGTAGCTTCGGGCGGTGGCGAACGAACTGACCATTCCGCTCCTGCCCTGTCCTTCCATCGACGAGATCGCGTCGTTCTACGAGATGCTCGGCTTCGAAATCACCTATCGGCAGACGCGGCCGAACCCGCACGTCGCGGTGCGACGCGAAGACATCAATCTGCACTTCTTCGGGATGGACGGCTACGACCCGGCGCAGTCGTACAGCACGTGCCTGGTCATCGTGGCGGACACCAGCGAGCTGTTCGAGGCCTTCGCGGCGGGAATGCGGTCCGTGCACGGAAAACTGCTCATCTCCGGCATCCCGCGCATGACCCGGCCGCGGCTGCGCAACGACCGGTACACCGGGTTCACCGTCGTCGATCCGGGCGGCAACTGGATCCGGATCAACAAGGCCGCCCAGGAACCCGAGGCGCAGAACAAGCTCGCCAAAGCCATGGAGAACGCCGCGAGGCAGGCGGACGCGCACGGCGACGAACGCCAGGGGCTGAAGATCCTGGAAGGCGCGTTGAAGCGGGCGACCGGCGACGAACCGGAGTTTCGGGCGGTGCAGGAGTACCGCGACGAGCTCATCGAACGGATCAAGGGGGTCTGAGCCGGGTCGTCCGCAGCGTGACGTGCAGCCCGAAGACCGTCGGCCGATCAGCCCACCGTGACCACCCTCGCCCAAGCCGGGGGCGCTTCCGGCCGGTAGTGCGGATTGTTCTCGTCCACGGGGCGCTGCCGGGAGAACAGGCCCACGACCGTCCGGCCGGGCGGTCGTGCCTCCGGCCACGGTGTCTGACCGTCCGTCAGGACCACCATCACGTCGGCGCGAGGGTTGCCGCGCTGGGCCTTTGCGAAGCCGGTGCGCAGATCCGTGCCGCCGCCGCCCACCAACGGGATTCCCTCGGCGCGGCACAACTCCTGGGTTACGTGCGCGGCGGCGTCGCACGACAGCACCGAGACGAGATCGCGCCGGCCGCCGACCGCTTGGACGATCGCCGCGATTTCGAGGAGCGCGCTCCCCAGCTCGGCGTCGCTCACCGAGCCGGAGGTGTCGACGATCACGCAGACGCGCGGCGGCCGGCGTCGCAGGCTCGGCAGGACAACCCCGGGCAGGCCGGCCGACCTGCGCGCGGGCCGGCCGTAGGTGTAGTCCTCGCCGGCACCGGACATCGCCGAACGGACCGCCGCCCCCAGCAGCTCGCGCCACGGCTGCGGCGGGTGGAACGCCTCCTGTGCCCAGCGCTGCCAGCCCTTCGGGACATCGCCCGGGCTGCCGTTGATTCCTTGCGCAACCCGGAACCGGACGGCGTCGCGTTCCTGCGCGCTGAGCCCGTGCGCGCCGTCGGCACCCAGATCCCACTCGCGGTCCAGTCCGTCGGCGCCGCTGCCGCAGTCGAGCCAGGCGTATCCGGCGGTGTAGGGCCCGAGGCTGAACTGGCGGAGGTAGTCCTCCATCAGCTGCCCCTCGCGAAGCCTGAGCGACGCCGGAAGGACGGCGCCCTCGGGCCGCACCAGGCCGTCGCCGAACACGTCGTCGTTGATTTCGCAGTCCGCGGCGATGTTCATCCGCAATCGCTCTCCCGGCCCGGTCAGCGCGTGCTTCGCGGCGAACCGGTCGCTGCGCCCGTGGTGGTCGCGCAGCAGGTGGGAGACCTCGTGCACCCAGACCCCGGCCAGCTCCGCCAGGGGAGTGCGGTCCACGAACCCCGGCGAAACGTAACAGCGCCAGTGGCGGTCCACGGCCATCGTCGGCACTCGGCGGGATTCCACCGTGTGCAGGGCGAACAAGGCCGTCGCCAGATACGGCCGGCTCCGGACGGCGTGCAACCGGGCGGCGAACAGCTTCTCTTCGTCCATGGTCGCCGCCGTCATCGGCGCTCTCCCGCGCCGGCCGCGGCCTCGTCCGCCCGCCGCGACAGCAACACCGCCCCGGACAGCCGCTCGATCGCCGCCGGCACCTGCCAGTCGTCGCGGCGCAGCGCGGCGAGCGTGGCCGCAGGCACGACCATCAGGTCCGGCGCGCCGGTTTCCAGCGCTCGCACCAGCAGCGACCACGCCGCGTTCCACCGGGACCGCTCCGGCCGCTTGCGTACCGCCGCGACCACGCCGTCGAGCACCGTCTGGCGCAGGTCGCCACGCTCGGGCAGCACCGCCGCCTGCGGGTCCGCAAGCAGTGTTTCGGGGTCCGGCAGATCCATCCGATCCAGGCCGGCCAGCAGCTCCAGGCCCGGGCCGTCGCCGACGGCGCCCCGCACCAGCATGGACAACACGTCCCGGGAGACGTCCGCCGCGGTGGCGAACGCGATCAGGCGCAGAGCCATTTCCCAGCTGCGTGGGGAGGGCCACGGACCGCCACGGCGTGCTTCGTTCTTCGGCAGCTGGTGAACCAGTTCGGGCCGGGCGGCGAGCAGGCCGCAGACCGCGCGGCGGGCGAAGGCCACGGCGCCGGGCAGCCGCTCCCGGTCCAGCCGCGGCAGCTCCGCCTTCGGCCACGTCCCGCCCAGCCCGCGGATCACGACGTCGTGGTCGTAGGTCCACTGCAGGTGGACGAACCGGTTGGCCAGCGGCGGGCTCAGCTCCCACCCGTCGGCCGCGGAGGAACGCGGATTGGCGGCCGCGACGATCCGGACACCCGGCGGCAGCCGCAAGGCACCGACCTGCCGCTCGAGCACGACGCGCAACAGCGCGGCCTGGACGGCGGGCGGCGCGGTGGACAGCTCGTCCAGGAACAGCAGGCCGTGCCCGGCGCGGACCAGGCGCACGGCCCACTCCGGCGGAGCCATCGGCACTCCCTGCGTCGCGGGATCGTCGCCGACCACGGGCAGCCCGGAGAAGTCGGACGGCTCGTGCACGCTCGCGATCACCGTGGTCAGGGGCAGGTCGAGCGCCTCCGCGAGCTGGTTCAGCGCGGCGGTCTTGCCGATGCCCGGCTCGCCCCACAGCAGCACGGGCAGATCCGCGGACACGGCCAGTGTCAAGGCTTCCAGCTGGGTGTCGGCACGCGGCTCGGTGGTCGTGTTATGCAACAGGGTCAGCAGATCGGCGGCGACGTCGAGCGGCCGGAGATGTGCCGCTTCGGAAGAATTTTCCATGACAGTAGACAGTTTTGATCACCTTGGGTTCGGATTGGGGCCGGGTGCCGGCCAGGAGGTCAGGGACGGGCTGCCGCGTGGCGCGGCCGGATCCGGGCAGCACGCCGGAGCTTGTCCTTTGTGGACGAAATCGGACCGGATCCGGCCAGCCCGGCCCGGTACAGCCCGTGGAGCACCTGCCGGCGCACGGCCGTCTCGAGTTCGTCGCGCAGTGCGCCGCTGCGCAGGAGCACGTCCGGTCCGAGCAGACCTTCAACGGCGGAGAGGGCGCCGGCGTTGTCGCCGTGGTCCAGCCGGGCCCGGACGTCCACCAGGCTTTCCGGGTGCCGGTGGGCCTCGTCGATCGCGCGCAGGCACGGCAGCTCGGTGCCGCCCAGCGCGCCCAGCAGCTCTTCGCGGCGGATCTCGCCGGGATCGTGGTCCAGCGGGACGAGAACCCCGTCCACCACGGCGATCCGATGGGTGGCACCACGACATTCGACGAAGCGCGAATGCGGCGAGCCGTCCGGAGTCCGTGCCGCACCGGCCGGCCGGTGGCCGGGGCGAAGGGCCGAGGCGACGAGCGGGTGCAGCCGGTCGGCGTTGATCAGTCCGGTGTGGAGCAACCGCAGGTCGGGCGGGACCCAGGTTGCTGCGTCGGGCAGGACCGGCACTGCCCGGCCGCCGGCGGCCGCACCCGGCGCGCCCAGGTTCAGCAGCAGCCGGTGCCGGCTGGTGAGCCGCACGGCGACAACGTCGTCCGGGCACCGGTCCGCGTGCAGCAGCAGCGCCGCCTCGGCGATCCACCGGTCCACGGCGCAGGCGCCCACCCCGTGCCCGGACCGCTCCCGCAGGTCACCGGCCCGGCGCGCGTCCCACAGGTGGCGGTGCAGGTCGAAGCGATGACGGCGGTCGGGACGGGGATGCGGATGAAGACCCGCGTCGCGGTGGGACGGCGTCCACAGCGCGAGGCTGATCCGTTGACCGGCACTCGCCCACGCCGGCGGTGTGCGCGCCACGAGGTGCATCGCACCACCGCTGTCGGTGGGCGAGCCGTACCGGGCCAGGGAGACCGTGAGACCCGGCCGCACCAGGCCGTCCGGGCTGATCCTCGGGAAATGCCAGCGAAGCAGGTCAGGAGCCAGGTGACGCAGATCGGCGCGGACCTGTGCCGCCAACCCCGAGCCGTGGGCACGACCCACGGCTCGCAGGTTCAGATCCACATCGACACGCGCGGCGGCGCAGGCCCCGGCCCAGTCGCCCACCATCCGGCGGGCAGTCGCTGACTCGATCATCGGCGGCGGCACGGCGAATTCGCGCACGCGCGCCCAGAAAAGGAGGCGGAAGTTCTCGTTCGCGGGCAAAGGGTGCATCAGCACTCACCTTTGGCGAACGGAACCCCCGATCTGCTGGAGTAGGTATTCATCGTGGACGAGCGTAGCAGGACCGTCGGGACACCAGAAGCAACTGCCGCAGGCAACCGCGCTCAACGATCCGAGAGCCCTGAGCCGGGAGGCGCGGGATCCAGCTCGGTCCTGGGCCATGACTGCGGCGCGGGGCCGAACGCGCGCCGGGCGGCTCGGACCGCCAGGGCGGCGACGGTGGCGTTGGCGCCACCGCCGATCACCGCGCCGATGCCGAACGGAGCCACCCGGCCGAGCACGATGACGCCCTGCTTGGTGCCGTACTTGGTGATGAAGTTCTTGCCCAGGACCTTGTTGATCTGGTCCAGCGTCGTCATGGGCACCTTGCTGACGAGCTGGCGGGCCCAGTGCTTACCGGTCCGCTCGGCGGCCTTGCCGACAATGGTCGAGGAACCTGACTGGCCGAGCAGGATCCCCATGACCAGCGTCCGCCGGCGTTCGATCTCGTCCGGCCGGACCCCGTGGACCTCGGCGACCGAGAGCACGAACAGGGTGCTCAGTTCGAGCGAAGAGAAGGCCTCGCCCGCCGACAGTGCCAGTGCGACCCCGGTGCCGACGGCGGGCGCGGCCGCGGTGGCCCCGACCGCAGCGCCGGTGCCCGCCAGTGCGCTGACGTACATCCGCTCGAGGGTGCGCACGACCTCCGCCGGTGTCGCCTCCGGGTTGCGCTGACGGGCCCGGGCGATGTTCTTGCGCACCAGCGGGGTCGGCAAGCCGATGGCCTTGTCCAGCAGTTCGAGGACCGGCTGCCTCGGCCCGCTCGACGCCGGGACCGGTCCTTCAAGGGCATCAGCGGCCACGGCGAGCTCCTTCGCGTCGTCAAGTTGTCGCCCAGTTTCGCACTCGCGTGGCCATCACCCGCAACGCACGCTCACGCCGCGAGCCGGTCGACGACGGCCGGCGCGACACGCTCGTGCCGATGAGCGGACGCGAGTCCCTCGAGTCAGCTCGCCTCCGCGTCTTCCAACGTGGGGATCACGGGTGACAAGAGGTCATCGGCGTGCTCAGTGACCACGCCCCGGGCCAGCCGGAAGTAG
This sequence comes from Amycolatopsis sp. NPDC051758, assembly GCF_044453095.1. Classification (NCBI taxonomy): domain Bacteria; kingdom Bacillati; phylum Actinomycetota; class Actinomycetes; order Pseudonocardiales; family Pseudonocardiaceae; genus Amycolatopsis; species Amycolatopsis sp. NPDC051758. Next base: position 12,696 of record NZ_JBITCJ010000014.1, read on the forward strand.
GTGCCATTCATCGGCTGAAGATCCATCAACGCGTAACCGGCGAGCTCGTCGACCAGGGTCCGGATTTCGTCGAGACGAAGGGGTGGTTCGTCATCGAGCGCTTCGGCGGTCGAGCGGAGCGTTATCCAACTGTGTACTCGAACATGCCGAGAGTCCAAGAGATCAGGCTGCCGGGCCGCTGCACGTCAACCCGCCGATATCTGCTCATGCCGCGAGTCGGTCGACGACGGGGTGACCAGGCGCGCTCACGCCGATCGGCAAGCGATCAGCCGCGCTGCTGATCCTCGACGTCGATTCGCACGGCCGCGTCGAGCAGGTACCGAGGCAGCTTGGAACTCGCTGCCAGCACCTCGACACCGACGAGCTGCCCGCCTTCGTCGAAGTCCAGGTTGACCATCCCTCCTACCCTGACCGGATCACACGCGTACATGTGTGACACGCTTCGGCGTTCTCGCGGTCCAGTGAAGGAGATGTAGGCCGCATCGGCCTCCTTGTCGTAGGTGACCTCGACGACTGCCACGACTGACGGCCTCCCTGCTGAGGACGGCGAAATCGACTTTTCGACCTCGGTCATGATCATATGCCCGCCGATCGCCTTGCTCACCGCAAAGTCGCAGGTGGCTGGCGGTACTCGAACCGATGACACTTGAAAGCCGATGGTCGAGCGTTGCGACGTCCTGTCATGCCGATGAGCGGGCCTCCGATCCTGTTGATGGGCCGGCATGTCGCCCGGCTCTGACTGCAGCTGTTGACCCCGACGGCAGCGCCGGACTACCCGTTTCCCCGTTCCTCGGTTCGCCAGCCGAGGAGGATCGCGTGGAGCGCCTGCTCGGCGAGTCGCCGGGCGCGCTCGTTGCCGATGGTGCCGAGGTGGCCGAGCGAGGCGATGCCGTAGAGCGTGCCCCAGATGATTTCGCAGGCCGCATCGCGGTCGGCCAGGACTACGCCGTGTGCGTCTGCCCAGGTGGCGAGCAGTTCCTTCAGGACGGCGATGGCCGGTTCCGCGGCGTGCCGGCGCTCCTCCGCGTCGACTACGGTGCCGTTCATGACCTCGTAGAGGTGTGGGTGCTCGCCGGCGAACCGCACGTACTCGGACGCGATGCGCATCATGCGCCGGTCGATGACGGGCTCCTCGGCGGCCTGCCGGAACGGGGTCAGCATCAGGCGGTGGCCGTGCGCGACCAGTTCCAGCAGGAGTGCGTCCTTGTTGGCGAAGTGCTGGTAGACGACGGGCGCGGAGTATTCGATGTCGGCCGCGATGCGCCGGATCGTCAGCGCCGCGACGCCCTCGGTCTCGAGGACGTGCAGTGCGGCCTCGATGATCCGTTCGCGCGTGCTCGCCCGTTCCCGGGCGCGTCTTGTGCTGGTCGGCATGTTCCGTCACTTCGCTTCGGCGGTGTACTCGGACACTAGCCGCCACTCTTGACGGCGACGTCTCGGCGTGGCTAAGTTAACGGCGTTAGGAAATCTAACGGCGTTAGAAACGAGGAGCGCGGCATGATCTACCACATCAACCGGGCCACGATGAAGGCCACCGCGACGCCCGAGCAGATCGAGGCGGCGCTGGAGAGCTGGCGCACCCAGGGCCGGTCGAACCCCGCGGTCAAGTCCTTCATCGTGGGCCGCGACCACGGCGGCGACTACGCGTACAGCTCCGTGTTCGTCGTCGAGGACCTCGACGGACTCTTCGAATACCTGACGCACCCGACCACCTACCAGACCGACCACCTCGGGCTGCACCTGGTCGAGCGGCTCGAAATCTTCGACGTCAGCGACGACGACGATCCCGACCTGAACGCGAAGATCCAGGAACTGCACCGGCGCCGCAACGAGCTCAACCCCGAGGTCGCCGGAATGCTGGCCGACGTGCCTGCCTACACCGGCTCCGGCGTGGACGACTGACCGGGATCCCCACCCCTCGTCCTGGGCGCGGCGGCGCACCCACGACCCTCATCAAGGAGAAGCCTTTCATGGCCGAGCACGTCATCATCGGCGCCGGTTCCATCGGCACGAATGTCGCACGCCTGCTTGTCAACCGCGGAGAAAGCGTCCGGATCGTCACGCGCAGCGGCTCCGGCCCCACCCACCCGCTGATCGAGCGGGTCGCCGCGGACGCCTCCGACCCGGCACGCGTGACCGAGCTGTCTCGCGGCGCGAAAGTGATCTACCACTGCGCGAACCCGCCCTCGTACACGACGTGGGAACGCTTGTTGCCGCCCCTGCAAACAGCGGCCATCACCGCCGCCGAGGCGAACGACGCGGTCCTGGCGCTCACCGGCAGCCTCTACGCCTACGGACCGCAGCCCGGCGGCCGGATGAACGAGCACACGCCCCTGGCCGCCACCGGGCGCAAGGGCCGCCTGCGCAAACGGATGTGGGAACAGGCCCTCGCCGCGGGCATCCGCACCGTCGAGGTCCGCGGCTCCGACTACATCGGCAAGGACGCCAACGGCATCTACTCCCTGCTCATCGAGCCGGCCCTGGAGAAGGGCCGCGCCGCTTGGATCACCGGCCACCTCGACATGCCGCACACCTTCACCTTCAACGGCGACATGGCACAAGCCTTGATCACGCTGGCCCAGGACGAACGCGCCTGCGGCCGGGCCTGGCACGTGCCGTCCCCGCCGGCCGTCACCCTCCGCGAGCTCGCCCGGCGCTACGCCGTCGCCGCGGGCCGGCCACCGGTCAAACTGATCCAGATGCCCCGCTTCGTGATGCGCACGGCCGGGCTGGTCGTCCCCATCGCCCGCGAGATGGCCGAGATGGACTACCAGTGGTACGCGCCATTCCACATGGACGCGACGGAGACGGCGGACACCTTCGGCCTGACCGCCACCGACCTCGACACCGCCATCCGCGACCAGGTCGGCGCGATCAGCGGGGAACACGCCGACGGGGGACCGCGGTCCACCAGGTGACCAGCTTGTCATCCATGCCGGCAGGCAAAAAAGGACGCCACCGGCGCAGTTGCCGCGCCGAAGGCGTCCTTCCGCTCACCGTGCCGAGCCGGGGCTCAGCCGTGCAGGGCGCTGCCGGCCTGCCACGCGTCCCAGCTGATGGCCCAGTCGCCGTGGCCGTTGTTGATGGACAGTTGCGGGCCGCCAGAGTTGGTGACTTCGACGACGTCGCCGACGTTGAACGTGTCGAAGAACCACTTGGCGTTCTCGGTGTTCATGTTGAGGCAGCCGTTGGAGACGTTGGCGCTGCCCTGCACGCCGACCGTCTTGAGGTTCTCGTGCAGGTACTCGCCGTCGGCGGAGATGCGGACGTTCCAGTTCTCCGGTGCGCTGTAGTAGCCGGGGTCGCCCTCGCACACGCCGTAGCTGCAGGAGTCCATGATCTTGGAGGCCTCCTTCCCCAGCACGGTGTGGGTGCCGTTGAAGGTCGGCGTCGGGCCCCGCGGCGGGGTGTCGGCGGTCTTGCCCATGCTGGTCGGCGCGGTCCTCACCAGCTGCCCGTTGTGGAACGCCTTGATCTGGTGCGTCTTGCCGTCCGCCTTGGCGACCCAGGAGTCGTGCACCTTGTAGGTGGCCGAGACGTCCTGGCCGCCGTACACGCCGCCCCCGATCGGCAGGCCGAAGGTCGTGGTCTCGAGCTTCACGGTCGAGCCGGCCTTCCAGTAGTCCTTGGGCCGGAAGTGCACCTCGCGCTTGCCCACCCAGTACCAGCCGCCGCCCTGGGCGGGGGAGGACGTCACCTTGAAGGACTTCTCGACCGCGGCCTTGTCGGTGATGTCGTGGTCGAACTTCAGCCCGATGATCAGGCCGACGCCGAAATCGCCCGACGCCGGCTGGAAGAGCGACGCGGTGGCGACCCCGGCCGGCTTGAGCGTGTGCACTTCACCGCGCTGCTCGGTCGCCGTGCCCGCCTGGTTCACCGCGGTGGCGACCGCCTGGTACGTCGCCCCGTACCGGAGGTGATCGTCGCTGGTCCACGTCGTCTTGTCCGGCGACAGCTCGCCCTTGACGGCGTTGCCGGTCTGCGGGTTCGTGACCGTGACCGCCTGCAACGTGCCCCCCGACGCCTTGACGACGATCGGGTCCTTCGGGCTCAGCTGGTCCCCGCTCCCGAACGCCACCGTCGCGGCCGGCGCCCCGGGCGCCGTCGCCGTTCCGGCCGCCCCGGCGGCTCCGACCGCTTGCGCGGTCCCCGCGGTCTCGGTCTGTCCACTGCACGCAGCCAGCAGGAGGGCCGCCAAGCCGAACCCGGCGATACGGATCATTCTCACGATCATCAGACGTTCCACCCATGCCCGAAGTTGAGTAACGATCCGATCACTCGAGGACGGACCGCTCCTAGTACTTTCGGCTAGTACTTTCGGCCGATCTTCGCACGCGAGAATCCTCCGAAAGACGTGGGCCATCTCAGGGTTCTTGTCCCGGCTCCGGTTTCGCCGCCAATCACCGCCCTAACGTGGCGGTGCTTCGTGATCTTGAACCGGCACAGAAGAGGGGACCACCTTGCCCAACCGGACCGGATTCCTCGGCAGAACACTCGCGGCAGCGGGCACCGCGGCGGCGCTCGCGCTCGCCACGGCCGTTCCCGCGGCGGCCGCACCGTCCACCGTCGAGCAGGACGTCGCGCAGCTGTACCAGGACGTCGTCGACCTGTACAACGGGCTGCCCGCGAGCGCGCTGCGCGGCGTCGACCGGCTCATCGAGTCGCCCGTCCAGAAGATCGGCCCCCGGAGCCGGGCCGCGCAGGACCCGATCCCGGGCTGCACCGAGGGTTCGCTGCTGACCTACGCGAACAAGCTCGCGTCGCAGCTCACCCCGCTCGAGGGCCAGGCGCTCGACGCGCTGTCGGGGCTCAGCCAGCTCTACGTCCAGGGCGTCGCGTCCGACAAGACCCCGCAGGTCTTCGGCACCGACGGCCAGTACACCCCGCGCGCCACCGACACGATCGACAAACTGCGCGGCTTCTGGGACATCGAGAGCTGGAACATCCAGCTCGTCGCCTGGAAGGGCACCGACCTCGGCAGCCAGGCGAAGATGGCGCAGACCTTCGGCCTCGGTCTCGCGCCGGCGAAGGTGAAGGACGCCGCCGCGCTCGCCGTCAAGGTGCTCTACGAGGTGCCGGCGCTGCAGGGCGGGCGCAACCCGCTGCTCACCCTGAACGCGTTCTCCGCCCCGGCCGGCAGCCTCGGCGGCAAGCGCGTGGCGCTCGGTGACGGCCTGCTCGACACCGTCAACGTCCTCGGGTTCGACGACGTCTCGGTGGAGTCCGTCGTCGGCCACGAGTACGGCCACCAGGTCGACTTCGCCCACGAAAACTACCCGCGCAACGAGTCCTCCGAGATGGGCCCCGACGCCTACGGTGGCTACTTCGTCGCGCACACCAAGGGGTTCGGGTGGAACGCCCGCACCCAGCAGGAGGTCACCTACCTGGACGCCTCCATCGGTGACTGCTTCCACAGCCACGGCACCCCCGACCAGCGCAAGGCCGCCGGCGCCTGGGGTGAGAAGCAGGCGACGAGCCAGGGCAACCCGAACCGGATCGTCCCGTCCGCCACGATGATCGAGAAGTTCCAGAAGGCATACCCGAAGCTGATGCCGCCTGCCGCCGAGCAGGCCGCCGCAGCTCCGGTGGCCGCGGCTCGCGGCTGACCTCCGTTCGTGCCGAGGGGCCGTCTCCCGAAATCGAGGGAGACGGCCCCGTCAGCGCCGTAGCTGCGCGAGCATGAGGTTCGGATCGGTTCCGGCCAGGTTGGCGCCGTTGGTCACGTAAACCCGACTGCCTCGGACGGCGACGGCCGTGGTCCCTTGCATGCCGTCCCCGGCGTCCAGCAGGGTTTCCCGGGCGCCGTGCACGCCGACCCGCACGAGCTCGCTCGCCTGGTTGATCGCGGCGAGGATCTCGGTGCCCCGGCCGGTGAAGTCGAAGTCGTCGATGCCCGCCAGTCCCGTGGCGCGGACCTCGGCCCGGCCGGAGCCGCCGTCCCCGGTCACCGGGATGCGGACGAGGGTGCCGCGGTCGGAGTTGCTCGCCCACACGGCGCCGTCGTGGATCTTCAGGCCGTTGGCGCCGAAGAAGCCGGCGGGGGACAGGGCCGGGTCCGCCGACCACACCGCGGCCTCGCCGCCGCGCAGCGGGGCCTGCCAGATGCGCCCGCCGGCGGAGTCGGTGACCAGGAAGCGGTCCCGCCCGCTGTCGACGACCAGTGCGTTCGGCATGGTGTCGGCGGGCAGCGGCACGACGAGCCGGGGCGCACCGGAGGGACGGACCTGCCAGATCCCGGTCAGCCCGCCCCGCCCGGCGGAGTAGAGGAAGTACACGGCGCCGCTGTCCGCGCGGGCGACCCCGGTGACCACGGGGATCCCGACGACCGGGGTGGTGCCGCCGCCACCCGGCGGCAGCGGCATGGTGACGAGCACGTGGACGGCCCCGTCCGGCGCGACCCGCACCACCTGGCGGGCCGGGATCATGCCGATGACCGCGCCGCCGCCGGGTTCCAGGGTGATGCTTTCGGCGGCCTGACCCGCGGCTCGGTCGAAGTGGGCCAGGACCCGCACGTCGCCCAGGCGGGTGCCGGCACCGTGGTCAGCGTGCGCCGGGGCCGCGGCGGCCGTGGTGAGCAGGGCGGTGAGCCCGAGCGTCGCGGCGCGCAGCTTGGTGGATCGGGGTGCGGACACGGTCTTCCTTTCGTGCAGGAGGGCAGGACGGGGCGCCCGGCGGCCCGCGCGGGGTCGTCGGGGTGCGCGTCGATGGCTAACCCGGGAGGTGCCGGTCTTCGGCCGGGGTGAACCGTTCCTGGCCGAGCACGGCCAGCAGCTCCAGCTGGGAGACCGCGGCGCTGCCCGGCGCGGGGGAGTACACGATCAGGCGCTGGTCCTGCCGGGCCGTCGCCAGGATGTCGAAGTCCAGCTCGATGAGCCCGACCGCGGGGTGCAGGATGCGTTTGCGGTCGCTCCGCCGGACCGCGACGTCGTGCCGGGCCCAAAGCCCGGCGAACTCCGCGCTCTCCGCACGCAGCGCCCCGATCAGCTTGCCCGCCAACGGATCGGCCGGGCGGGCCGCGAGGGTTGCTCGCAGGTCGTCCACCTGCGCCCGGCTCTCGTGCTCGTGGTCCTCGGCGGGATAAAGCCGGCGTAGCTCCGGGTCGGTGAACCACCGGTAGGTGCAGCTGCGGGCGAGGCCGCGGAACAGGGGCCGGGCCCCCACCAGCGCGTCCGCCATCGGGTTCTGGGCGAGCACGACGTTCAGGTCGGAGGCGATCAGCGCGGGCAGGCCCCGCACCCCGTCCAGCAGCCGGAGGAGGCCCCGGCTGACGTGCTCGTCACCACCGATGCGCGGCGGGGCGTGGTGCCCGGCGAGGCGGAAGAGATGGTCGCGTTCGTCGATCGTCAGCCGCAGCGCGCGGGCCAGCGCGGTGAGCATCATGACCGACGGTTGCGGGCCGCGTCCCTGCTCGAGCCGGGCGTAGTAGTCCGGTGACATGCCGGCGAGCTGGGCGACTTCGAAGCGGCGGAGCCCCGGCGTCCGACGCCGCCCGCCGGCCGGAACACCGACGTTCTCCGGCTGGAGCAGCGCTCGTCGGCGGCGGAGGAAGTCCGCGAGTTCGTTCCGTTCCACACCTTCAGGATGACCTTCGGGCGGCGGGACAACCAGGACTCGCTGGTACCACCTTCATCGGACGCCGGCCAGGGTGATCTTGAGCTTGTGCGTGACCTCGTCGCCGGCTTCCCGGTCGATGCCGAGGGAGATCGAGCCGGTCTCGGTGACCGCGAAGCTGAGCTCGACGGTGCTTTCCTTGAGCAGGAACGGATCGTCCCCGCCGGCTGCCCGGTCGACCAGCGCGAGGACGGTCTCGACGGCTTCGACGAGCACCTCGTCCACCCCGCCGTCCCGGATTTCGTGCCCCGGTGCGAGGTCCGGCGGCACCAGGGTGATGTCGATGGTGTGGGTGTTCTTCGTGGTGGCCGCCCCGCCGAGCTTCACGTTCATCCCGACGAAGGGGATCTTGAACTCGAGCTTGGCGCCGGCGGTCGTGGTCGCCACCACGGTGAGGTTCAGCTGGATCGAAACGACCCGCAAGGCGCGGTCGGTGTCGGCGGCCGAGATGCCCGCTTCCTTCACGGCCGCCTTGACGGCGTCGATCAGGCTGTCGACGGACACCCCGGTGTCGGTGACCTCCATGAGCGGTTTTCCTCCGGGTTCAGTGGGTGCGGGCGTGCGGGTCGCCGTAGACGGTGTAGGCGAGCCAGGTCGGGTCCGGCTGCTCCCGGACCACCGTCCGGCGGGTGAGGAGCGCGGCCCGGCCGAGGGACTCGCCGTCTTGCAGGTGGCCGTAGAAGACTTCGGCGAACGCGCCGGCGCTTTCGCTGCGCACCGGCCACAACGTGCCGACGAACGCTCCGGCCCCGGCGGCCATGAACTGCTGCGCCCAGCCGACCATCCGGGTGTACTCCGGGACGCTGCCCGCGGTGCGGCAGGCGTTGAGGAACACCAGCGGGCTCCGCGCCGCGAGCGAGTTCCGGACGGTCGCGCTGTTCAGCAGTCCCGGCACGAACGGACCGCCGGTCATCGCGATGGCCGACCCGGCCTGGGGTGAAAAGCTGTTGTGGCAGACGAAGTGCAAGGGCCCGCACTGGCCGGAGGACACCAGGTCGAGCAGTTCACCGAGCTCCTCGACCACACCCGCGGCGCCGAGCACCGCGCTGAGCGCGTTGATCTCCTGGCGTGCGTTGGCCGGTGACCGGCCCGAGACGACGTAGGTGCACGGCGCGATCGAGATCCGGGGACACCGCTGCTGCCCGAAAACCCGCCGCAGCACCGGGAACTGCTCAACGAGGAACCCGTGGTCCGAGCCCGGCCGCAGGGGGTACAGGAGCTCCCACGGGACGACGTCGTGGCTGGTGGCGATGGTGAAGGACGAGATCCGGTCGCGCAGCTGCCAGAACTGTTCCTTGATCAGGCCGGGCACGACCTGCTCCCACAGCCCGATCCCGGTCTCCTGCATCCACCGCGCGGCCGTGGCCGGCGAGTACGCCTCGCGGCCGGCCGCCAGCTGCTTGAGGGTGTCGAGGGTGCGTTCCACCGCCACCGCGGGATCACCGGCCGACGCCTGGGCGAGCACCGGTTCGAACAGGTAGCTGTCGGACAGCAGCTGGAAGACGGTCCGGCCGTCGTCGGACCGGACCTGCAGGGTGACCTCGCCCGGCCGGCCGCGCAGGTCGTCCAGCGTGGCCACCACCGGCTCGCCCTCGACGGCCGGCCCGCCGGGTTCGACGGAGACCTCCAGTTCCAGCTCGGTGAGGAAAGTGCCGCCCGCAAAAGCCATGACGCGCACGCGGTGCAGGCCCGGGCTCCGGGCGTGGAAGGTGAACCGCACCGGATCGGAGTCGCCGTGGGCCGGAACGAGCAGCACCTGCTCCAGGCTGCCGGTGGGCGCGAGGCCGGAGGAGGCCTGCACGAGGATCGACACCTCCGCGCCGCCGGCGACGACGGTGAGCCGATCGAGCCGGGACGCGGCCGCCCAGCCCGACGGACGTTCGGAGACCCGGACGACGAGGCTGAGCTCGGCGGCCTGCGGCGCGCGGCCGGGCAGGTGGGCGACCAGGGAACGCTCGGGATCCGCGGGGTCGGTTCGGTCTCTCCGCGCACGACTGTCCGCCTGCGGGGCTTCTTGCGTCGCCGGTGCCGCCTGCCCTCCGCCGTACTCCGGCGTGGCCGTCACCGGCCTTGACGCGGCACCCTCCGCCCCCATCCAGTCGATGGTCGGCTCGTCTTCGTCCGCCTCCTCCACCTCCGACGGCTCTTCGCGCGGTGGCACCCGCGAGGTGCGCACGGACAGCAGTTCCAGCAAGTCCCGGTCGAAGTACGGCGCCAGCGCCATGACCAGGCGCAGGAAGGTGTCGTCGTCCGGCCGCCCGTCGCGGGCGACCTGCTCCCGCACGGCCTCGAAGGCCAGCCTGGCTTCGGAGGTCGGCGCCGCCATCGCGAAGAACCGCTGGAGCACCGGATCGTCCGGCCCCGCGGTCGCGTGCCGGACCAGCGTTTCGGCCGCGGTTTTGGCCTCGTGCGGCACTGCAGCCCCCTGCTCGTCGACTCCCGCGGACATCGTACGGCGAAGCCGGAACCTTACGGTGAGTCATTCGCTGCGCCCGGTGCGGAGGTCAAGGCTCGACCAGCCTGCGCACGGCCTCCACGACCGTGGCTCGTCTGGCGGCGTGCTCCCGCGGGCCCAAGTCGCTGATCTCGGGGCTTTGCAGCGCCCACATCGAGGCGGTGTTGATGGTGAGCATCAGCAGTTCCGGGGCGGTGAAGCGAGTGGACAGCTTGCCTTCGCGCTGGGCCTGCTCGATCGCGTCGACCTTCGCCTGGTTCGACCTGGTGATGGCCTCGATCGCGGGCCGGTCGCCCCGCTGTTCCAGGCGGTGCCAGGTGGCGAGGCGCATCACGTCTGGGTGGGCGGTCTGGCCGTCGAAGAGGGCGCCCGCGTACTCCGGCAGGTCTTCCGGGGAGATCGGCATCTGCTCTGCCGCCTGCACGACGACCTGGTCGAACACGGCGGTGAAGAGCTCTTCCTTGCTGCCGAAGTAGGTGTAGACGAGGCCCGCGCTGCAGCCCGCACGGCCGGCGAGCCGGTCGACCCTCGCGCCGGCGATGCCGTGTTCGGCGAACTCGGCCAGTGCGGCTTCCAGCAGGGCGCGGCGCTTCGCCTCGGGGTCTCGGGGTGCCATGCGTTCCATCCTATTGAATGAACGTTCATTTGACAACTCCGGACGCTCCGTGCTTACCTGAGTCCGTCGAGTTGAATGAACGTTCATTTAGGAGTTGCGATGAGCAGACGCGCGCTGGTCACCGGGGGCACCGGCGGGATCGGGTTCGAAACGGCGGTGGCGCTGGCCAAGGCCGGCGCCGAGGTGGTGGTTGCCGGGCGTGCGAAGACGAAGGTCGACCACGCCGTCGCCGCCGTTCGGGACGCCGTCGGTACCGCCAAGGTGGAAGGGCTGGTGCTCGACCTTGCCTCGCTGGCCTCGATCGACAGCGCCGCCGCCGAAGTTCTCGCCACCGGACAGCCACTGGACCTGCTGATCAACAACGCGGGCGTCATGGCCGTCCCGGAGCGCCGGGAGACCGCCGACGGGTTCGAGCTGACGTTCGGGACCAACCACCTCGGGCACTTCGCGCTGACCGGGCACCTGCTGCCGGCCCTGCTGGCCGCGCCCGCGGCCCGGGTCGTGACGGTCAGCGCGAAAGTGGCGCGTGACAAAGGGGCGACGCTCGAGGACCCGCTGAGCGTGGAGTCCTACGCGGGGATGGCCGCCTACACGAAGTCGAAGCTGGCGAACGTCGTCTTCACGCTGGAGCTGGCCCGGCGGGCGAGCGGGACCGGGATCACCGCCGTCGCCGTGCACCCCGGCACGAGCGCGACCGGGCTCCAGCAGCACCTGCCGAAGTACGCGCAGGTCCTCGCGTCCGCGCTGCTCGAACGGTTCGTGGGCCAGAGCCCGGCCGAGGCGGCACGGCCTTCCCTCTACGCCGCGACGAACCCCGGCATCAAGCCGGGCGACTTCGTGGTGCCGGACGGGCGCGGCGAGCTGCGCGGAGCCCCACATGTCGCCGAAATGCCTGCTGCCGCCACCGATCCCGCCGTCGGACGGCGGTTGTGGGAGCTGTCCGAAGAGCTGACCCACGTCTCCTACACCTTCCAGTGAAAGGGTTTTCCGCCATGACCTTCCGGTTCGAGACCGTTCCCGAATCCACTTTGGACCAGATGCGGAAGATCAATGCGCAGCTTTCCGCTGCCGACCTCCCGGATCCCACCACCGCCGAAGGGCTGGCGACGATGCGCGGGACGACGTTCCAGGTTCCGGCGCCGATCGAGCTGACCCCGGTCGATCGGACGGTGTCCGGGTCCGCGGGCGAGGCGACCGTGCGGATCATCCGGCCGGACGGCCCGCTCGACGGTGTGGTGTTCCACGTGCACGGCGGCGGTTTTGTGCTCGGCGCGCCCGCCGACGACGACGCGGTCAACGACCTGCTGGCCCGCACGGCCGGCGTCGCCGTGGTGTCCGTCCGCTACCGGCTCGCGCCGGAGCACCCGTTTCCCGCCAACCTGGACGACTGCCTCGCCGCGGCGGTGTGGCTGGCCGGGGCGGTGGCGGAGGAGTTCGGCACCGACCGGATCGTGGTGTCCGGGTATTCGGCGGGCGGGCACCTGGCGGCGCAGACGTTGCTGCGGCTGCGGGACGGGTTCCCCGAGCTGTTCCGGCGGATCGTGGGGGCGAGCCTGGTGTTCGGGGTCTACGACCTGGCGCGGACGCCGAGTTCGCGCTCGGCCACGCCGGACACCCCGGTGCTGCCGTCGCGGTGGATCGACCAGTTCGTCGGGATGGCGTTCCCCGGGCTGGGCCGGGAAAAGCTGCGCGAGGGCGGGGTCTCCCCGCTGTACGCCGACCTGCACGGGATGCCGCCCGCGCTGTTCACGGTCGGGGAGCTCGACCCGCTGCTGGACGATTCGCTGTTCATGGCCGCGCGCTGGCGGGCCGCGGACGGGGCGAGCGAACTGGCGGTGTGGCCGGAGTCGCCGCACGGTTTTGTCGGGATGACACCGCCGACCGGACGGCCGGCGCAGCAGCGGATCAACGCGTGGGTGAAAGCATTGCTGAGCGAGTGAACGTTCAGACCTGGTCCGTGGGGCGGATGACGATTTCGGCGACGGCACGCCGGCGTGGGCTGGTGACGATGTACGCCACGGCCTCGGCGACGTCATCGGCGGACAACTGTTCAACGTCGGCGAACCTGGCCACCATGCGTTCTTGCACGGCGCTTTGCTGGTGGCCGAGGAGTTCGGTCTGCACGAGTCCGGGCTCGACGACGGAGAAGCGGACGTTGCGCCGGGCGTATTCCTGGCGCCACGCTTCGGTGGCAGCGGTGACACCGAACTTGGTGGCGTTGTACACCGCGGCGTGGGGGATGACCCAGCGGCCGGCGATGGAGCTGATGTTGACCACGTCGGCGACCCGGCGCGGGCTGGTGGCCGCGGCGCCGGTGAGGTGGGGCAGGGCGGCTTTGGTGACGTGGAGCAGCCCGTTGAGGTTGATGTCGACCATCCGCTGCCACTCGGTCAGCGGGGACGTGCCGGAGTCGCCGGTGAGCATGACGCCGGCCGCGTTGACGAGGGTGTCCAGCCGGCCGAGCCGTTCGACGGTGGTGGTGACAACGCCGGCAGCGGCGTCGGCGTCGGTCAGGTCGGCGGCCAGGGCGACCGCTTGGCCACCCTGCTCGGCGATTTCCTCGGCCAGCGTGTCGAGGCGGCCCTGACGGCGGGCGACGAGCACAACAGCGGCGCCCTGGGTGGCGAGTCTGCGTGCGGTGGCCTGGCCGATGCCGCTGCTGGCGCCGGTGACCAGGGCGACCGTCGAGGTCAGGGTGGTGGTGCTGGGTGAAATGGTCTCCATGGCTCCACTGTGCGGCGCGGTTCATGGGGGTGCCAGAGCGAGCTTATCCAGGTATGTCCGCCACCTGGTAACCGGCTGCGCGCGGTGGGAGAGTGGGAACCATGACGACGTCCCTGGACGCGCAGCTGACCGTCGAGCAGGTCAGGCGAAAGGAGCTGGCGTCGTTCCTGCGCAGCAGACGCGAACGCATCTCGCCGGAGCAGGCCGGGCTGCCGCTCACCGGCCGCCGGCGGACGCCGGGGTTGCGCCGTGAGGAGGTCGCGCACCTCGCCGGCATGGGCGTGACCTGGTACACGTGGCTCGAGCAGGGCCGGGACATCAAGGTCTCCGAGCAGGTGCTCGCCGCGATCGCGGGCACGCTGCGGCTCGATCCGTACGAGCGTGCCCACCTCTACACACTGGCCGGGCACCCCGCGCCGCCGATGGAGCGCGACTCCGCCGCCGTTCCGGGTGCCGTTCTGGTGCTGGTGCGTCAGCTCGAGCCGATTCCGGCCGCGGTGGTCAACGCCCGCTTCGACCTGCTCGCCTGGAACCGCACCTACGAGCGGTTGGTCGGCGGTGTGGCGGATCTGCCGTTCGAAGACCGCAACTGGCTGGTGCTGATGTTCACGTCGCCGAGGTGGCGCGCGAGCATGCTCGACTGGGAGGACGCCGCCGCGCGGCTGGTCGGCCGGTTCCGGTCCGGCATGGCGGCGCACGCCGCCGAGTCCGGGTGGAAGGGGCTGGTCAGGCGGTTGCGGCAGGAGTCGCCGGACTTCGAGCGACTGTGGGAGCAGCACGAAGTGCGCGGCCCGGAGAATTTCACCAAGCATTTCCTGCACCCCGAGGCCGGCCTGCTGACGCTGGACTACACGCAGCTGTCCTTCGGCGAGCGTTCGGCGATCAAGCTCGCCACCTACACCCCGGTGGACGAGGAGACCTGGGCAAAAGTGCGGCTTCTCCGGGAAAGCCGGTGACCACGGGCTGCTCCACCGGGTTCACGCTGCGCACAGGCGAGCCGTCGCCGACGTCGGCAATTCCACAATGGACGGTTAATCGCGCGGGGGCTGACCTGCGATGAATGGGTGATCCGCTGGTTCGGCGGCATGAGTGGTAACTCGGATTTTATCCGCAGTTCGAGTTCCATCCGGAAGACTGTTCACGGTGCTTCGAAACCGAGTCGTGATCTCTGTTGGCAAACCGAGTACTGTTCGGGCACCAAACGGACTCGAGGAAGTGGAGCGGATGTCGGAACGACCGCCCGCACAGCGCCGGGAAGAACGCGAGTCAGCCGGCCGGGCTGTCATCGGGGTACTGGTCACCGCGGTTGTCGTCGCCGCGATCTGGACCGGGGTCTCCTTGTCGATTTCCGGTGGTCAGGGGATTCTCGTCGCCGTCGCCGGCGCGTTCACCGGGATCGTCGCGTGTGTTGCCGTGTTCTTCGCGCTGCGCCGTGGTGACCAGGTCGCGCACGCGACCGCGGAGACCGAAGCCGCGCTCGAAGAAGCCCGGCGCGCCCGCGAATCCGTCCAGCTCGGCAGTGGTGAGCTGGCCCGGCTGCTCGACCAGACCGTCCCCGACGCCGTCCGGCGGCTGCGTGGTGGTGTGCCCGCGGACAGCGTGCTCGCCGAAGTCCCGCGTCCCGCCGACGAACTGCACCAGCGTGTCGTCCGGCTCCTGGTCGAGGAAATCGCCGTCGGTGAACGTCGCCGCGCCGCCGCGACCGCCGCGTGCGCAAGCGCGGCGGGCCGGTTGCAGGCCCTGGCGACCAGCACGCTGGGGGACCTGCGCGAAATGGAAAACCGGTCGTCCGACGCGATGCTCGGCGATCTCCTGAAGGTGGACCACAGCACGGCGCAGGCGGGGCGGCTGGCCGACAGCATCGCCGTGCTCACCGGCGCGCGGTCGGGCCGGCGGTGGACAAAACCGATCCGGATGGAAAGCATCCTGCGTGGCGCGCTCGGCCGCATCGGCGCTTATCAGCGGGTCCGGGTGCATTCCGCGAGCGGGGTGGCCGTTGTCGGTTATGCCGCGGAAGACGTCATGCACGCGCTCGCCGAACTGATGGACAATGCCACCAAATTCTCGGCGCCGTCGGAAGAAGTGCACGTTTATGTCGAAGATCTGCACAATGGTGCAGTCATCACCATCGAGGACGGCGGCCTCGGGATGAAGGCGCAGGCTCTCGTCCGCGCCGAGCGCGCGGTGGCCCTCGACCAGCCCCTCGACCTGACGTCGATGTCGGGGACGCGGCTGGGGCTCGCGGTGGTCGGCAGCCTGGCGCGCAAGCACCAGCTGCACGTGTTCTTCCGGCCCTCTTCGCGCGGCGGGATCGGCGTGGTCATGCGCATCCCGACGCAGCTGATCACGCAGCCCCGGCCCGAGGCCCTGCCGGAAGCGGACGAGCCCGCCGCGGCCGTCGCGTGGCCCGGGCCCGCCGACACGAGCCACGAGATCACCGGCGACCTGACCGAGCCGTCCGAACTGCCGAAACGCTCGCGCGGGCAGACGCTGACCGCCGCGTCGCGCCGGCCACCGTCGCCCACGCCGAGCCCCGCCCGGGCCGAGCGGGACACCGGTTCCCGGTTCGGTGCCTTCCAGCAGCGCCGCAGCGGTGGTGCCACGCCGTCGCGCCACGCCGCCACCCCGTCGGACACCGGCGAAGACGCGTGACCCGTCGCTCTCACCCGTTCACCCGCACACCGCCAGATAGGAGCAAGGGGATCCGCCACGCCGGGCCCCGGATTCGATGACTGATTCGGACAAGAGCCTCGAATGGCTCCTCGAGAACCTCGTCGGCAACACCGCCGGCGCCTGTCACGCCCTCGTGCTCTCCCGGGACGGCCTGAAGCTCTGCCACACCCAGGGTCTCACCGTCGACCGCGCCGACCAGCTGGCCGCGATCGCCGCCGGTGTCCAGGCGCTGGCGCACGGCGCGTCGGTCGAGTTCGGCGACGGCACGGGTGGCGTGCGGAACTCGATGACCGAGTTCCACGGCGGGATCCTCTTCATCGTGGAGGCCGGGGTCGGCTCGCACCTGGCCGTGATCGCCACGGAGGACGCCGACGTCGGCCTGATCGGGCACAACATGGACGAGCTGGTGGAGCAGATCGGCTCGGTCTTCACCGCCCCGCCGCGCTTCACGGCGGCCGACAACCCGGCTTCGTGACGCGCTCGGCGCTCGACGGGGAGGACCCGGACCGGCTCTACACGGTCACGGGCGGGCGCAGCAGTGCCGACGACATCGACCTCGATCTCGTGACGCTGATCGTCAGCGAGTCGAAGCCGTCGGCGGGCATGCAGTCCGAGCACGTCCGGATCCTCGAGATCGCCGCGAGACCGACGTCCGTCGTGGAGCTGTCGTCCTACCTGGCGCTCCCGGTGAGCGTGACCAAGATTCTGCTCGCGGACCTGCTGGCCACGGGCAAGGTGTCCGCCCGACATCCGTCGTCGGCCCAGGCCGCCGGACGGACCTCCGACTCGGAATTCCTCAAGAAGGTGCTCGTTGGACTCCGCAATCTCTGAAACAGACGAACGGCTCCCGCTTGCCGACACCGCGACCGACGGCCTGAAGATCGTCATCGTCGGCGGCTTCGGCGTCGGGAAGACGACCATGGTCCGGTCGGTCAGCGAGATCCGGCCGCTGAGCACCGAAGAGACGATGACCCAGGCCGGGATCGGCGTCGACCACACCCGGGGTGTGCAGGCGAAGACGACGACCACGGTGGCGTTCGACTTCGGCCGGATCAGCCTCGACGACCAGCTGATCCTCTACTTGTTCGGCGCGCCCGGGCAGGAACGGTTCTGGTTCCTCTGGGACAGCCTGTTCGCCGGCACGCTCGGCGCCGTCGTCCTGGTGGACGCCCGGCGGCTGGCCGACTCCTGGTACGCGATCGACCGGCTCGAACACCACGGGACGCCGTTCATCGTGGCGCGCAACAACTTCGGCCCGCCCAAGCACAGTCTCGACGACGTCCGCGCCGCGCTCGACCTGGACGGCGAGGTGCCGCTCGTCGACTGCGACGCCCGCGACCGCGACTCGTCCAAGCAGGTGCTGATCTCGCTCGTCGACCACCTCTACACGCTGTCCAAAGTCCGGGAGGGCGCATCGTGACCGGTTTCCAGACCAGCACCCCGGCGGAGACGGTCCCCGCCGCGGACCGGGTCCGGTTGTACGGACCCGAGTTCCAGCGGGATCCCGCCGCGCTGTACGCCCGGATCCGCCGGCAGTACGGCGGGGTCGTCCCGGTCCTGCTCGACGGCGACATCCCCGCCTGGCTGCTGACCGGCTACCGCGAGATCCACCAGGTGTGCCAGGACTCGCAGCTGTTCGCCCGCGACAGCCGCCGGTGGAACCAGTGGGACAACGTCCCCGGCGACTGGCCGCTGCTGCCCTACGTCATGCACAACCCGTCGGTGATGTTCACCGAGGCCGGGGAGCACCGGCGCCGCGCGGGCGCGATCGGCGACGCGCTGTCCGCGGTCGACCAGTTCGACCTCGGCGCGCACTGCGAGCGCATCGCGGACCGGCTGATCGACGAGTTCGCGGGCACCGGTGAAGCCGACCTGATCGCCCGCTTCGCCCAGCAGGCGCCGCTGCTCGCGCTCGCCAAGATGTACGGCATGCCCGACTCGGCGGCGCCCGCGCTGGTGCGCGACGTCGCGCTGTCCCTGGACGTCGGCCCCGAAGCGCTGCCCGCGTACGGGCGGGTGCAGGAGGCGATGGCGCGGCTGGTGGCGGTGAAGCACGAGCAGCCGGGCTCGGACGTGCCGACGGCCATGTTGCAGCACCCGGCGAACCTGACCGACGACGAGGTCGTCCAGGACCTGCTGGTGGTGACGGCCGCGGCGCAGCAGCCGACGGCGAACTGGATCGGCAACACCATCCGGCTGATGCTGACCGACAGCCGGTTCGCGATGACGCTTTCGGGCGGCCGGGGCAGTGTCGGCCAAGCCCTCAACGAGGTGCTGTGGCAGGACACGCCCACGCAGAACTTCATCGGGCGCTTCGCCAGCCGCGACACCGTGCTCAGCGGGGTCCGCGTGCGGCAGGGGGACCTGGTGGTGCTCGGGCTGGCGGCGGGGAACGCCGACCCGCACGCCCGGCCCGACGCCGCGTCGGGTGCCCTGGGCAACCACGCGCACATGTCGTTCGGCCACGGCGAGCACGGTTGTCCTTACCCGGCGCCGGAAGTGGCCGAGGTGATCGCCCGCACCACCGTCGAAGTCCTGCTGGACCGGCTCCCGGACCTCGAGCTCGCGGTCCCGGTGGAGGACCTGGTGTGGCGGCCGTCGGTGTGGATGCGGGGGCTGGAGAGCCTGCCGGTGCGCTTCACCCCGGTGCACGTGGCCGGACCGGCGGTGTGGTGACCGTAGGTGTTCGAGCCCCGGCCGCACAGCCGGCCGGGGCGGCGTCGTCTGCTTCCGGGCTACGCCGGGGTGAACGTCACCGGCAGTGACGCCGGTCCCCGGGTGAACACACCCCGTTCGGCCGGGGCCGTGCCCTCGGCGAGCCGCAGGTCCGGCATCGCGTCGAGCAGCTGGTTGACACCGACCTCGATCTCGGTCTTCGCCAGCAGCGCGCCGACGCAGAAGTGGCGGCCCAGCGCGAAGGACAGGTGACTGGCCGCCGCCGAGAACGCGGTTTCGGTCGGGAGGTCCGTGCGGAAGATGTCGAACGCGCCGGGGTTCGCGAACCGGCGCGGGTCGCGGTTCGCCGCACCGATCAGGCAGGTCACCGTGCTGCCGGCGGGAATCGTCTCGCCGCCGATTTCGATTTCCTGCGCGGGCTGCCGCATGATCATGTGCACCGGCGGGGTGTGCCGCAGGGTTTCCGCGAACGCTTTCGCCACCAGGGTGCGATCGGCGCGCACGGCGTCGAGCTGATCGGGGTGCGCCAGCAGATTCCGGAACAGGCTCGCGATCGCCTTGTCGGTGGTTTCGCCACCGGCGGCCAGCAGCAGGCTGCAGAAGGCCTTGATGTCTTCGTCGCTCATGCTGGTGCCGTCCACCTCGGCGGCGCAGAGTGCCGAAAGGAGGTCGTCACCGGGGTTTTCGCGGCGGTCCCGGATGATCGGGATCAGGTAGGCGGCGAGCTCGTCGTGGGTCCGGAGGCCGGCCGCGGTGACGTCTTCGTCCTGGCTGAGGTTGCCGAGGAAGGCGATGATCGCGCTGTACCAGCGCTGGAACCGGACGTGGTCGTTCTGGTCCAGCCCGAGCATGTCGACGATGACGTTGATCGGGAAGTGGCGGGCGTAGTCGGTGACGATGTCGGCCGAGCCGCGGCCGCGGAAGACGTCGATGAGCTGCGCGGAGTTCCGTTCGATCACCGGGCGGAACTTCTGCTCCAGTTCGTTGCCCCGGAAGGCGGGCGCCACCAGCGCGCGGCGGACGGCGTGCTCCCGGCCGCTCATCTGCAGGATCGTCCGGCCGTGCACGGGTTCCAGCTGCCAGCCGTAGTTGTCGGTGGTGAATGCGCTCTCCTTGAAGGCGCGAGACACGTCGTCGTAGCGCGAAATGACGTAGCTCTGCATTCCTTCGTGCCAGATCACCGGCGAATGTTCGAGCATGACGTCGTAAGCGGCATACGGATCGGCGGCGAACTCCGGCGACAGAATGTCCGGCGCGTGCCCTGCTGAAGTCACGAGACTCCTTTGCTCGGCGGTCGAGCAGCCAGGCTATCGGGGATGCTTACCGATGCGAAAGAGTCCGCCGGCGGCTTGCGGACCCGGTCAATACCGCGTGATCGCGGTGATCACGCCATTCGAACCGGACTTTTCACCGGCGTTTCGGTTCTTCCGCAACGGATGCGGTCCGTGACCGGATGTTGTTCCGGCCGGGCCGCAGGTGCTATACCGGCAGCTGCGCGGTGTCGCGAGGACGCGATGCCACAAGCGAGCGGAGTGGCTGGTGGCGAACCGTACTGTGCGCTCATCCCTCGTGGTGGCGGCCCTGACCGCGCCCGTCCTCCTGCTGGGGACCGCGACCGCGGTGGCCGCTCCCGGTGCCTCACCAGGGCGGCAGCTGACCATCGAGACGGTGTCGAACCCGCGGCCCGCGCTCGTCAGCGGGGGACAGGTCCTGGTCAAGGTCGTCCCGTCGAAGCGAACACGGGTCACCGTCAGCAACAACGGCCACGACGTCACGGCGAGTTTCCGGGCTCAGCCGGACGGCAGCCTGCTCGGCCTGGTGACCGGCCTGCGTGACGGCGCCAACGACCTGAGCGCCCGGACGAGCGGGCCCGGTCCGGACCAGCGGGCGAGCCTGCGTGTCACCAACCATCCGATCACCGGGCCCGTCTTCTCCGGCTCGCAGCAGCACCCGTTCTACTGCGAAACCCAGGCGTTCGGCCTGCCCCCGGCGTCGCAGCCGCTCTGCAGTGCGCCGACGCAGGTGAGCTACCAGTACAAGACCACCGCCGGGGTGTTCGCGCCGCTGGCGGACCCGGCGAGCAGGCCCGCGGACCTGGCGAAGGCCACGGTCGGTGGGCACGCGGTGCCGTACGTGGTCCGCGTCGAGCGCGGCACGATCGACCGCGCCGTCTACGAGCTGGCGGCGCTCTACGACGGCACGCCGTCGCCCGTCGCGCCGGACGCCGGCTGGAACGGGAAGCTGGTCTACACCTTCGGCGGCGGCTGCAACGCCGGTTACCACCAGGGCAACTCGACCGGCGGGGTGGTCAACGACCTGTTCCTCGCGCAGGGCTACGCGGTCGCGTCGTCGAGCCTGAACGTGCTCGACAACAACTGCAGCCCGATCATCTCGGCCGAAGCGGCGATGATGGTCAAGGAGCACTTCGTCGAGACCTACGGCCCGGTCGCCCACACCATCGGCTGGGGCGGCTCGGGCGGGGCGATCCAGCAGTACGACATCGCCGAGAACTACCCCGGCATCGTCGACGGCATCATCCCCGGCGTCTCGTTCCCGGACCCGCTGAGCGTGGGCGGCCCGGTCTCGGACTGCCGGCTGTTGAACCAGTACTTCGCCGGGCCGGGCTCGTCGTTCACCGCGGCGCAGAAGCAGGCCGTCGCGGGCTTCGCCAGCTACGACACCTGCGTCTCCTGGGAGCAGACCTTCGCCAACCGCGCCACCGCGACCGGCAGCTGCAACGCGGCCATCCCGGTCTCGGCGCGGTGGGACTCGGTCACCAGCCCGCGCGGGGTGAAGTGCAACTCCAATGAGCAACTGGCCAACCAGATCGGGCGGGACCCGCGGACCGGGTTCGTGCGCAGCCCGCTGGACACCACCGGTGTGCAGTACGGCCTGTCCGCGCTGAAGGCCGGGGCGATCACCCCGGCGCAGTTCGCCGACCTCAACGCCGGCATCGGCGGCCTCGACCACACCGGAAAGCCGGTGCCGCAGCGGATCGCGGCCGACCCCAAGGCACTGAACACGGTCTACGCCGACGGCCTCGTGAACTCGGCGTCGCAGGGCCTGCGGGAAACGCCGATCATCGACCAGCGGACCGATCTCGACCTCGCCGGGTTCGGCAACGACATCCACACCACCGAGTGGTCTTACGTGATGCGCCAACGGCTTCTGCGCGCCAACGGCACCGCGGCGAACCAGGTCATCATCGAAAACCACCCGACCGCGGCCGAAGCGGCCGTCGCCGGCGCCTACGAGCTCGACGCGATGGACCGCTGGCTCACCGCGATCGACGCCGACGGTTCCCACCGGAGCCGCCAGCAGAAGGTGCTGGCGAACCGGCCGGGCGATCTCGGCGACGGGTGTTACCTCTCCGCCGCGTCGCGGATCACCGAGAAGCTGACGTACCCGGCGAGCGGCCGGTGCGGCGCGCAGTACCCGGTGGCTACCAACACCCGGATGGTCGCCGGGGAGAGCCTGGCCCTCGACGTGCTGAAGTGCCGGCTGAGGCCGCTGGACTTCCGCGACTACCCGGTCGCCTTCTCCACCGCGGACCGGCAGCGGCTGCGGGCGGCGTTCCCCGACGGTGTGTGCGACTACAGCCGTCCGGGTGTCGGGCAGCGCGCCCCGATCGGGACCTGGCTGAGCTACGGCGACGAACGGACCGGCACCACCCCGCCGACGAAGCCGCGGTGAGCGTGCGCTGACTGTCCGATGAGGACGTTCGGTCAGTCGGTGACGTACCACGCGCCGTTGCGGACCTCCAGGACGGCGTCGCCCAGGTCGCCGTCGGTGAACTTGACCCCGGCCCGCACCGCCTTGGCGGGGATCTCGACCTTCTTCGAGCTCTGGGTGACGCTGCCCCGGTCCACCGTGGCGGTCTGCAGTGCTTTCCGCTGCGCCGCGGAGAACAGCTTGAACGTGATCGGCAGGGTCTGCTCGCAGGGCCCGAAGCCTTCGTCTTCCGCCTTCTTGGCGGCGGGCGCGGCGATCTCGCAGGCGGTGGCGACGTCCTCCTGGCCGACCGCGTGCAGAAAGGTCTCGTACCGCTCGACCGCGCCGGCGGCCGACTTCGCCGACGTGGTCGTGGCCGGCGGGGCCGTCGTGGCCGTCGTCGGAGTGGCCGGGGCCGAGGACGGCGCGGTCGTGACCGGCAGCGGAGCGGAGCTCGGTGACGCCGGCACCGCTGTGCCGTTTTCCGCGCTCGAACATCCGGCGATCAGCAGGATGACGCCCGTGGCCAAGAACGGTAGTGCGCGAGCCGACATGGAACACCTTTCACTGGGAAAACGGCTGCAGCATAAGTGACGGCGAGCGGGGCCGTGGGGCGGAACGGGAACCTCGGGCCGAAATGGCCGGATCCGGCCAGTGTCCTCGATTCGTGCGTCGACAGGGCATGTGAGCAGGAATAAGTGACACTTTTGTGTGAACTGCTACGTGGGTGGCCGGCGCTCCGTTAGGGTGCTGCCCCGTGGCCCCGATCGGGGCGGGAATCACTCGGGGAGGGTACAAGCACATGCGGCGAACTCTGGTGATCGTGACGTGCCTGGCGGCGGTCACCGCCGCCGGCTGCGGCGGGACCGACGGCAAGCCGGAGCCGGTGCCGAGCGCGGCGGGGTCCGCCGCGCCGGCGGCGCCGGCCACACCCGAGGCCAAGACCGCCGACCCGCCCACGGCCTTCGACGCCGGCGCAGCCGTCACGTTGCCTGCCGGCGCACTGAGCTCCAACGTGGCCGGCAACGTCACCTCGACGTTCCTCACCTTGCGCGACCGCACCGGTTACCTGGTCGGCCCCACCGCGATGAACGCGGTGGACGTGCTGACCGGCAAGGAGATCTGGACCGTCCCGGTCGAGCGGGAACCCGGTGACCCGAACAACCAGCGCGGGCCGTTCGTCAACACCACCGGACCACGCCCGCCCGCGGTCACCGACCGGCTCGCGGCCGCCGCCGTCCCGGTCGTCATGCCGGAGAAGGGCACCACGCCGGCCTTCATCGCGCTGTCGGTCGTCGCCGCGGACCCGGAGAAGGGCGTCAAGGCCTGGCAGGCCGACATCAAGGTGTCGGAGGACCAGTACGCCGACGCCGGCAACGCCGTCACCCAGGTCGTCGCCATCACCGACAAGGCCGTCATCGCCCGCTACAGCCGCCAGGACGAGGAGCACGTGACGGTCGCGCTCGACCCCGCGAGCGGCAAGACCCTCTGGGAGCGCAAGGACTACGACGCCGGCAGCGTCCACGGCGACATCCTCGTCGGCACCGACTACAACGTGGCCGAGAACTCCTCGATGACCCAGGCCACCGCCGTGGACCTGGCCACCGGGCAGCAGAAGTGGGTGGGTGCCGGAAGGTCCTCCGGGCTCACGGACATCCCCGCCGACCCGGCGCTGGTCGTGCTCACCCGGACCGACTACGGCAGCGGCGACTCGTCCCTGCTGTTCCTCGATTCCGCCACCGGCGCCGAGAAGCTGAAGCTCGACGGCGAGAAGTCCTTCGGCAGCTTGCCTTACGGCGACTGCTTCTACGACCAGCAGTCCGTGCTCGTGTGCCAGTCGGACGGCGTGCTCACCGGCTACGACGCCAAGACCGCGGGGAAACTCTGGTCGCTGCCGGACCAGGCGGCCAACCGGGTGGCGCCCGGCCTCACCGTCGTGTGGCACGGTGCCCTCTACGGCGTCACCCAGGGGGGCCAGCCGATCGTGCTGGACGCCAAGACGGGCAAGGACCTGTCCGTCGACAACGTCGGTGCCGCCCCGGTCCTGGTCAGCAAGTACGCCGGGATCACCTACGACAAGCAGCGCAACGCACCCGTGGCGTACCCGGTGGAGAAGTGATCCGGGGATGAACGACACCTGGCACGTGCCCGGGTACGCCGAAGTGGACGTGCTCGGCACCGGCGGTTTCGGGCGGGTCGTGCTGGCCAAGCACGAGGCCTCGGGGAAGATGGCGGCGATCAAGTACCTGCGTGCGGAGTTCCTCGCCGACGCGCGGATCGCGGACGGGTTCCGGCGTGAGGCGTGGCTGCTGTCCGGCGTGCGGAGCCGGCACGTCGTCCGGCTCTTCGACTTCGTCGAGTCACCGCAGGGCGCCGCGCTGGTGATGGAGGCGGTGCCCGGCGTGTCGCTGCGTGCGCTGCTGGTGGCGGAGAACGTCTTGCCGCCCGAAGCGGCGCTGGCGATCCTGAAGGGCTCGCTGCTCGGCCTCGCCGACGCGCACGCGGCCGGCGTGGTCCACCGGGACTACAAACCGGGGAACGTCCTGGTGTCGCGGGAGGGCGAGTCGAAGCTGGTCGACTTCGGACTGGCCACTTTGGACGGCCACAACGGACTGACCGCCGGTTCCCCGGCCTACATGGCTCCGGAGCAGTGGGCCGGTCACCCCGGCCGGCCCGCCACCGACGTCTACGCGGCCACGTGCGTGTTCTACCAGTGCATCACCGGGCGCCGGCCGTTCGAAGCGGACACGAGCGAGCAGCTGCGCACCCTGCACGGGGGAGCGCCGGTGCCGCTGGAAGCGGTGCCCGAGGCGGTGCGCCCGCTGATCGCGCGGGGCATGGCGAAGGACCCGGCGTGGCGGCCGGCGACGGCGGACGCCTTCGTGACCGAGCTGGAAGCCGTCGCGCGCAAGGCCTACGGGAAGAACTGGGAGAAGCGCGGCTGGAAGCGGCTGGCCACCTCGGCCGCGGCGCTGACCGCGCTGACGCCGCTGGCACTCCTGACGGCAGCCGGCACGGCCGCCGCACCGGTCGCGGCGGCCGGCGCCGGGGCGGGCGTGACGGCCACGGGCACCGGCACCGGCCTGACCGCGGTGATGGCGGGCAAGATCGCCATCGCGGTCGCGATCCTCGGCGGGCTGGTCGCCGGCGGGCTGGTGATCTTCCCGCCCGGCGACGACGACCCGCCCGCCCCGCCGGCGGCGGCGGCGGCGCTGTCGGTCGCCGTGCAGACCCTGTCCGGGCGGGACCCGGCGCTGCCGATCAGCCATGAACTCCAGTACCCGCAGGTGTCCGGCGGCCCCGACGCCGCAGTCCGGCAACGGATCAACGACGTGTTGCGGGCGCCGGTCGACAAGCGGCTGAAAACGGTGCGGGACGCCGTCGCCGACCCGAGCACGCTCGAGCGGATCCGGGAGGAGGGTGAAACGCCCGCGTTGCGTTCGTCCGCGCGGGTCCTGCGGCAGACGCCGGGCCTGCTTTCCGTGCGGTACGACCACGATCTCGACTCGACGGTGCTGGGGCACACCACCTGGCGGTTCCCCGAGGCGCTGTCCGTCGACCTCACCACGGGCCGGGTGCTGGGCCCCCAGGACGTCTTCCGGCCCGAGATCCTGACGGCCGCCGGCATGCGGACGTTGACCCAGCGGCTGACACCGCACGCGAAGAACGGTTTCTGCACCGTGCCCACGGTCACCGGGGCCGGGGATCCGGAGCGGCAGGTCGGCATGGACGCCGCGGACCGGCCCGGTGGCGGTGACCACGTGCCGGCCGCGACGTTCGGGTTCACCGAGACCGGGGCCGAGTTCGAGATCCTGTGGTACGAGCTCGGCTGCGCCTCGGCGGCCGGGAACGAGACCGTGGCGCTGCCGTACGCCGAGCTCGACGACCTGCTGCAGCCGAAGTTCCTGACCATGCTGGGCAAGACGGCACCGGCGGCTTCCTCGACCCCACCGCCGACCTCGGCGCGGCCGGGTGCCGGGACCACGTACACGAACGCCCGGTTCGGCTTCACCACGCAGGTGCCGCCGGGCTACACCGCGTCGCCGTCGGTCCCGGAAGACGGCGAGGGGATGAGGTTCACGAACGCCGCTCTCGGCGCGACGCTGACGGTGTGGGGAACCAACAACTCGGGCGGCCTCAAGCCGGCGGAGAAGCTGGCCCAGCTGGTCGCCGCGGTGGAAGGCAACGACGGCCGGGTGACCTTCCGCTCCGCCGACGCCGACGGCTACACGGCTTCCGGTTACCACGGCGACGGCAGGATCTTCTACGAGCACGAGGCCAGCGGAGCGGGTTCGGCGGCCGGACTCAGCTGGATCTACCCGGCGGAGCACAAGACGGAGCTCGACAAGCCGGTCACGGACACGGTGAAGGCCTTCAAGCCCGGCGACCTCTCCCGGCCGCACTGACCGCGCGGGTGGGTTCGCCGGCGGTGCGGCCCGGGACCGGTCCCGGGCCGCCCGCCCCAAGCTCGGCGCATGCAGTTCGAAAGCGCACCGGTCGTCGCCGGGCGGAGCAGGATCGGCTTCGGCGCTGCGCTGGTCCGGGCGGTGCGCTTGAGCTTCCGGCCTCGCGGCCGGGCTTCACGGCCGGAGTTCTGGTACTTCTTCCTGGCCTACGTGCCGCTGGTCCTGACGCTCGGGAGCCTCGAGAACGCCGTGGACGAGGAGTGGTTCTACCTCCTCTGCACCGTGCTCTACCTGCCGTGGCTGGTGCCGTTCGTCAGCGTCGGGATCCGGCGGTTGCACGACACCGGGCGGTCCGGCTGGTGGTGCATCGGTGTCCTCTCCTGCATCGGCTGGATCATCCTGACCGTCTTGTGGAGTGAACGGGGCAACCCGGGCGAGAACCGGTTCGGCCCGCCGCCGGGGTGACGCGGGGTCAGCGAGCCGACACGGCGTTTCGTACACTGCCCGCGTGGGCAAGGGGCGAGTCGTGGCCGGCCGTTATCGGCTGGAGGAGGAGCTCGGCCGGGGTGGCATGGGTGTCGTCTGGCGGGCGGTCGACCTCGAGCTCGGCCGGCAGGTGACGCTCAAGCGGTCGCTGGGCGAGGACGCCGGGCAGATCCGGCGCGAGGCGCGGATCGGGGCCGGTCTGCTGCATTCGAACGTCGTCACGGTCTTCGACACGGTCGCCGACGGGGACGCGCAGTGGCTCGTCACGGAGTACCTGGCCGCCCGGAGCCTCGAAGAGCTCGTCGACGACGGCGGCCCGCTGCCCGCGGACCGGGTCCGCCGGATCGGCGCGCAGCTCGCCGCGGCGCTCGCGGACATGCACGCGCGCGGCATCGTCCACCGCGACGTCAAGCCGGGCAACGTCCTGGTGACCGCCGACGACGTCGCCAAGCTGACCGACCTGGGCATCGCCCGCTGGACCGAGGTCACCCGCACCGGCGGCGCCCAGCTCACCGGCACCCTCGGGTACGTCGCGCCGGAGGTGGCCGACGGCGCCGAAGCCGGGCCCGCCTCGGACGTCTTCTCCCTCGGCGCCACCCTCTACGCCGCGGTCGAAGGCCGGTCGCCGTGGGGCTCGGGCGAAGACGGCCCGTTCGCGCAGATGCGCCGGGCCGCCGGCGGACGGCCGGCGCCGGCCGAGCGCGCGGGGCCGTTCGCGCCGGTGCTCACCGCGCTGATGGCCCGGCACCCCGCCGACCGGCCCACCGCCGCCGAGGCGGTCACGCTGCTCACGACGGACGCGCCGGCGCCGCGACGGTCACGACGGCGCCTGCGCCGCCGGCTGCTCGCCGGAGCCGCGGTGGTGGCGGTGGCCGCGCTGGTGGCCGGGTTCGTCCTGACCCGGTCGTCGCCGACGACCCCGGCCGCGGCCGCGAGCGGGCCGAACACCCTCGGCGCCGACCCGGCCGCGACCGACCCGTGCGCGGCGATCTCGACCGACTCGCTCGTGCCGTTCGGGCAGCCGTTCGTGGACCCCGAGGTGCTCGACTTCGGCACCTGCGTGGTCACGACCAGCCTCTCCGGCGACACCGGCCAGGTGCAGACCGTCCTCGCGCTGACCGGCCCGCTGCGGTACCCGACCCGGCCGCCGGTCCCCGGCAAGGTGGGCGAAATCGAGCGTCCCGAGGTGCGTGACGGCAAGTGCGAGCGCGCCCTCTCGCTGGCCGACGCCAACCGGATCGTCGTCACCTCGCACGCGGTGGACCGTGCCGAGGACGCGCCGCTGTGCACCTTCTCCGAGGCGGTGCTGTCCGGGGTGCTGGCCAAGCTCGCCAACGGGCCCCTGCCCGGGCGCGAGCGGCCGTTCCCGGAGTGGTCGCTGGCCCACGTCGACGCCTGCGGCCTGCTCGACCCCGCCACGACGTCGGGCGTGCTGGGCCTGACGAAGCAGCCGGACCGCGAGTTCGGCGGCTGGGGCTGCACCTGGGAGCACGACCCACGCACGATCAGCGTGGAGTACAGCCGGGAATGGCCGATCGAGGCGGACTCGGACGTGCCCGGCGACCGGATCCGCGTGGGCAACCGCAACGCCGTCGTGGCGCCGGTGCCGGGCGGGCGGCCGGAGTGCGCCGTCGAGGTTGTGCACCGCTTCTACACCCCGGTGCTGCCCGTGCTGCGCGGCACCGATCCGCACCGGGAGGAGGTCGTCGTGGTGTCCCTCCAGGACGCCGCGGCGGCCGACGGGAAGGCGCTGTGCGCGACGGCGCGTTCGCTGGCCGACACCCTCGTCCGGCGGCTGCCGTGAGCCGGGGACCGGTCCCCGGCGGCCTCGGCTAGAAAGGGCTGGTCGGGAACGAGCCGGGGGAGACGGAACGCGAGATGGCGATGCGGGTGCTGGCCGGAGTGGCGCTCCTGGTGGCCGCCACGGCCGGTCCGACGGCCGAGGGGGCCGCCGGACCGGTGCCGCGGACCCGGCACGTCGGGCCGCACGGGGAGTACCCGTCCGTCCAGGCCGCGGCCGACGCGGCCCGCCCGGGGGACACGGTCGCGATCGAACCCGGCACCTACCCCGGCGGGCTGACCGTCCGCCACGGCGGCGCCCCGGGCCGCCCGATCCGGTTCACCGGCATCGGTGGCACCGCGGTGTTGAGCGGCGCCGGCGGCCTGGCCATCGGCGGGCACGGCTGGCTGGAGTTCACCGGTGTGACCGTGGCCGGCTCGACCGGCTTCGGCGTCTACGCCGAGGGCGCCCACGACCTGGTGTTCACCCGCTTCGGCGTCGATGGCTCCCGCGACGGCGGGCTCGTGCTGGTCGGCACCCGCCGGGTCCGCGTCACGAACTGCGACATCCGCGGCACCAACTCCCGCGGCACCTCGGCCGACCACGAAGCGCTGAGCATCGCCTCGGGCTCGTCGGACGTCGAGGTGTCCGGCTGCCGCGTGCACAACAACGGCGAGGAAGGCATCGACGTCAAGTACAACGCCGCCGCCCGGGTGAAGATCCACCACAACGTCGTGACCGGCAACCGGGGCCCGAACATCTATGTCGACTCTTCGTCCACTGTGGACGTCTACGCCAACGTCGTGAGCGGCACCCGCGAGGCCACCAAGGCCGGGATCGGGCTCGCCGTCGAGGACTACTCGGAAACCAGGCTGCTCTCGGACGTCCGGGTGTTCGACAACCTGTCCACCGGCAACACGCAGGCCGGGCTGAGCCTCTGGGTCGAGTCGACCGGGACCATGCGGAACCTGGAGATCGTCAACAACACCTTCGCCGGCAACGGCCGCGGCTCGGTGCTCGTCGACGCCGACCGGTTCGCCGGGAAGAACACTTTGCGCAACAACGTGTTCGGCGACGGACCGGTCGACGCCGGGCCGTTCGCGGCCGACCACAACCTCGCCGGGGACCCGGGCTTCGCCGATCCGGCCCACGGTGACTACCACCTCGTCGCGGGCTCGGCCGCGATCAACACCGGCAGCCCGGAGCACGCTCCCGCGTTCGACCTCGACGGTGTCGCCCGGCCCGCGGGCGCGGGCTTCGACATCGGCGCCTACGAGCGGAGCCGGCCGTGACCACCGGACGTCTCGACCCGCACCGCCGGCGCAGCCTTCGGCACGGCGTCGCCGACACCGTGCCGGGCACCTTGAGCGCGCTCACCGTCACCGGCGGCGTCGCGGTGCCGCCGTCGCCCGGGAGCCGGGTGACGTTCGGGCGCAACCGACTGGAGGTCGACGTCTGCGTCGGCGAGGAAGACGTGCGCATCAGCCGGGTGCACGGGCAGCTCGTGCGCGAGCGGGACCGCTGGTGGCTCAGCAACACCGGCCGGTCGCCGATCCGGCTGTCCGACAGCGTCCTGTTGCACCGCGACAGCGAACCGCTGCCGCTCGCGGAGGGGTACACCGCGCTGTTCCTGCGCGGCACCCGCGAGCACGTGCTGGAGCTGCTGGTCTCCGACGGCGAGGCGGGCGTCACGACGCGCCGCCCGACACAGCCGACGGCGCCGCCGAAGCGCTGGCGGCTCTCGCCGGAGGAGCACCTCGTGCTGGCGGTGCTCGGGCAGCGTTACCTCGGCTACGACCCCCAGCCGCTGCCGTTGTCCCGGCAGCAGGCGGCGGCCGAGCTCGCCGAGCGGCGGCCGCGCGAGCACTGGACGGCCAAGCGTGTCGAGCACCTCGTTTCCCGCGTCCGCCAACGGCTTTCCGACGCCGGCGTGCACGGGCTTCGGCGGGAGGAGGTGGGGGAGCCGGTGGGGCTGACCCTGACCGTCAACCTGCTGCGGGAACTGGTGCTCTCGACAACGCTGGTGCCGATGGACCTGGAATGGCTCGAGCTCCCGGAACCGCCGTTGTTCCCTGGATGAGAGTGCGCGCTGCGCCTAGCTGGGCGAGGTGCGCGGCGCGGTGGCCTCGAAGATCCGGAGGGTCAGCAGGTCGGCGCCATCGGTGAAGCCGTTGACGACCACCTTCCGGCCGCCGGTGAGCCTGACGAGGCAGCCGACGTCACCACCGAAGGCCTTGGCGAGCACGTTCTGCTTGGTGTGGTCGACGACCGTCTCGATCGCGGTCCACGGCACCTCGGTGCTCGTCTTGGCCTTGGTGTGCACGAACCCCGCCTCGTACAGCGTGAACGTCTCGCCCCGGCGGGTGATGGTCTGGCAGGCGAGCGTGACACCGAGCAGCGCGAGACCCAGCCCGGCGCCGATGATCATGCCCGGGAACATCATCGCGGGGCCGAGGGTGCCGCCTTGGTCGGCGAGGACGACCAGGGCGACCCCGACCGCGGCGACGGGTGTGCCGATGGCCAGCGCGGCCACCGCCCGCCCGGCACGCCGGCGGTTGTTCGTCTCGAAGCGTTCGACGTAGGCGCCCAGTCCGGTCATGGACCGACGCTAATGACGGAGGCTGGGGACCGGTCCCGACGCCGGTGCCCTGATGACGCTCGACCAACGCCTGGGACTTCGGTTCTCTGAGCCACGCGGCCACTGCCGGAGTCTGCTCTTGAAGGTGCCTGCTCCTCAGCAGATCCACCGCGCCTGGCCGGAAGTGCAGCGGAACACCGTTCAGGAACATGTTCGGCCCGCCGAAATATCCAGGCGGGTCCGGGCGCACAAGGCCCACTGAGCATCGGCCGCGAAATCCGTCAGCGGGACAACGCGGCGATGAGCGGGCCCGGGTACGGGTGCTGCGAAGTGCACTGCAGGACAACGGAATCGGCGCCGGCGGCAGCCAGTTCGGCGATCAGGGCACGGGCCCGGTCGCCGAGGGCGGGCACCTCCGGTTCGATCTCCGCGAAGGTGACGACCCGTGGCGCGGGCCGGCGCGCGGCCAAAGCGGCCTGAGCGACGCGGGCGCTCGCCGAGGCGACGTACTTCGGCGTGACGAAGCAGGCGTCCAGGAGCACGCCGTCGCCCACTTCGCCCGCGAGCGCGAGAGTCTCCGGCTCTCGCGCGCCGAGGATGAGGGGCGGCACCTGCTCCGGCGGCCAGTCCAAGCCCACCGCCTCGAGCTGCCCGGCCACCTCGACGGTCTCGCCTTGCAGCAGCCGCCGGACGGCGACGGCGTGCTCACGCAGCACCGTCACCGCGTGGGCCGTCCTGGCGGGCCCGACGGCCGGGACGAACCGGCCGGGAAAAAGCCGCGCCACCATGGCGATCTCCGTGGCGGCGACGGCGGGGTCGCGCGGCGGCAGCAGCCCGATCCCGACGGTGAGCCGCTCGCTCCAGGTCAGCGCGGCCGCGGCGGCGCCGAGGCCGTGTTCGGGAAAGCCCAGCCACAGCTCGTCGAGGCCGGCTTCGTCGGCCGCGACAACGGTCTCCCGCAGCTCTTCCGGCGGTGACTGCGGACGGAGCACAACACCCACCCGGACTTCGGCCATCCTCGCTCCTGTTCTCCGGAGCTCGAGCGTATGGCTGGTCGCCGGGACCGGTCCCCGCTTGCGGTGGGACCATGACCGGATGACCGGCACGGTTCGGAAGGCGTTGGCGCTGGCCGCGTTGTGCACACTCGGCGCAGGCTGCGGCACGGACGACGCGCCCGCCCCGACGACGTCCTCAGCCTCGACAACGCCGCCGGTCACGCCGACGACCAGCGCGGTGGTGTTCCCCGTCACCCTGGCCGCCTTGGCCGAGCACCCGTGTCGTGCCCTCGACGAGAAGCAGCTGGCCGAACTGCTCGTGCTCGACGGGCAGTCCCAGGAGGGCGGTGAGGAGCAGACCGGATTCCGGCAGTGCCAGTGGACCGCGGCCCAGGGCGCCCTGCTCTTCGGCCCGCACCCGGCCCTCGACATGACCGCGGATCCCCGCGTCGCCGACCTGGAGCCGGGCACGCTGGCCGGGCACCGCACCCTGCTCGGTGTCGACACCACGCGTGACCGCTGCATGATGTACGTCGCGGTCGCCGAGGGGAAGTCGTCGTTCCAGGTCGCGATCCACCCGCAGGGCCAGAACCTCGGCATGCTCGGCTGCGACATCATCAAGCGGCTCGCCACGACCGTCCTGGGCAACCTCGCCTAGCAGTCCGTTACGCGGATCGTCCCTTGCTCATGCGCAGGATCAAGGCGACCGCGTCCTCCGAACGGGCGGCCGGAGTCAGCACTTCCTGCAGGAGCAGGCCACGAATCGCGGCGACGGCGACGGTGGCCGCGGTCAGTGCTTCCTCGGTGCCGAGCCCTTCGCGTTCCGCGAGTGAGGCCAGCATCTTGGTCAGGTCGCCGAGCGAGTCGATGAACTCGCGGAAGTCCTCCGGGCTGTACGCAGCCAGTCCCACGACGTGGAAGAAGCCACGGACGCGCGACAGCTGCTCCGGGCGGGTGTAGGCCCGCCAGATCGCCATCACGAGGTCGTCGAAGGTGCCCTCCTGCGCGGCCTCGAAGAGCTTCTCGTTGTCACGAGTTCGCTGTGCCTCGAGCATGGCCGCCAAGACGCCCGGGAGTGACCCGAAGTGGTAGCGCAGAAGCGCGTGGCTGGTGTCGGTCCGGGCGGCGATCTCCCGGAGCGACACCTCCGGTGAGGGCAGGGCCTCGTGGAAGGCGTCGAGAAGCCGAGCCAGGAGACGCTCGCGGGCGTCGCCTCTGCGTTCCGTGCTTGACAAGATCACTCCCACAGTTTATCCATTGGAAAAGATGGTGCCGCGTTGCCCCACATGGTGGCAGCCGGCTCGCAACGACGGAGGGAACGACTCGTGAGCGCCATGTGGCAAGGCTGCCTCGCCGACACCGACTTCTTCGAGATGCGGTCCGGCGGTGGGCACGACTACGGCGTCTGGGTCACCACGCCGCCGGGCTACGACCCCGCCACGACGCAAGCGCCTGCCGTGTACGTGCTCGACGGCAACTGGGCCGTGGGCATGACGGCGCCGCTCATCGTCACCCAGAAAGACCCCATGCAGCAGATCCGGCCCTACATCCAGGTCAGCGTCGGCTACGCGGGCGAGGAAGCCCAGCACTGGGCACGGCTGCGCAACCGGGACCTGGTGCCGCCCGGTGAGCCCATCGCCCAGGAGTTCATCGATGCCGTGGAGATGGGAGTCCGAACGGGCTCGATGACCCGCGAGGAAGCCGACGCCTACCTCGCCGAACTGCGCGAAACCCATGCCGATGCATTCCTGAGCTTCCTCACCGCGGAACTGCACCCGCGGATCGAACGCGACTACGGCACGGCCACGAGCGGTCACGGCCTTTTCGGCTACTCCTACGGCGGGCTTTTCAGCCTCTACGCCTGGCTCACCGGCAGCACGCTCTTCGAGAGCATCGGCGCGGGCAGTCCCGGTGTCGTCGGTGAAGACAGTCAGGTCTTCGCGATGCTCGAAGAAGCGGGTGACAGCCTGCCTGCCGCCCAGCTTCACGTGACCCTCAACGAGCAAGAGCTGCTCGGAGATCTGGCCGTCTACCAGAACCTCACGAAGAACGCGGCCACCGTCCTGCACCGCCTGACCGCCCGCGGCGGCGCCGTCACCAGCGCGCTCCTGCGCGAAACGCACGTGACCGGTCTGCAGGCCTCGTTCCTCAGCTACCTCCGGACCTGCCGAGCCCAGTAAGCCGCGCGGCACGGGTCAGGAGATGCCGCCGCTCGGGTTCGCTGGTGGTGCGCCGGGCCGCTTCCTGGTAGCCGGCGCGCGCCGCGTCGTGGTCGCCCGCCATCTCCAGCAGGTGGGCCCGCACCGACACCAGGTGGTGGGAGGCGGAGCTGCGCTCGTCGGCCGAGACGGCGTCGAGCAGGGCCAGCCCGGCCGCGGGCCCGTGCACCTCGGCCACCGCCACCGCCCGGTTGAGCGTCACCGTCGGGTTGGGCGCCACCCGCTCGAGAACCGTGTAGAGGGCGAGAATCTGCGGCCAGTCGGTGACTTCCGCGGTGGGCGCCTCGTCGTGGACGGCGGCGATGGCGGCCTGGAGCTGGTACGGGCCGATCGGGCCGCTCGACAGGGTGGCGGTCACGAGAGCCACGCCTTCGGTGATGGCTTCGGCGTCCCAAAGCGTCCGGTCCTGCTCGCTGAGCGGCACCAGCGATCCGTCCGGGGCGGTGCGGGCCTGGCGGCGGGCCTCGGTCAACAGCAGCAGGGCCAGGAGCCCGGCCACCTCGCCGTCGCCGGGGACCAGCCGATGCAGCTCGCGGGCCAGCCGGATCGCCTCGGCCGTCAGCTCGGCCCGCACCAGGCGCGCCCCCGACGTGGCCGTGTAGCCCTCGTTGAAGACGAGGTAGACCACGTGGAGCACCACACCGAGCCGCTCCGCCTGCTCGGCCGGCGGTGGCAAGGTGAAGCCCGCTCCGGCGGCCTTGATGCGCTGCTTGGCCCGGCTGATGCGCTGCGCCATGGTCGACTCGGGCACGAGGAAGGCCCGGGCGATCTCGGCGGTCGACAGGCCGCCGACGGCCCGCAGGGTCAGCGCGATCTGCGACGGCGGTGTCAGCGCCGGGTGGCAGCACAGGAACAGCAGCGTGAGGGTGTCGTCACCGGCCTGCACCTCACCACCGGCGGGCGGCGTGCGGAGGGCGTCCGCCTCCTCCCGCCGGCGGCGAGCGGTGTCACTGCGCACCTGGTCGGCGAGGCGGCGCGTCGCCACCGTCACCAGCCAGGCCTTGGGGTTCTCCGGCCACCCCTCGGCCGGCCACTGGACCGTGGCCGCCACCAGTGCCTCCTGGACGGCGTCCTCGCAGGTGTCGAACTGGCCGTAGCGGCGCACCAGCGCGCCGAGCACCTCCGGGACCAGCCGCCGGACGGCCTGCCAGTCGGTCACGGCTCGATGTTCGCCTCGTGCATCAGTGGCCGGACCTCGACACCCCAGTGGCGCGCCGACGGGTTGCGGGCCGCGATCTCCAGGGCCCGTTCCAGGTTGTCGCAGTCGAGGATCGTGAAGCTGCCCAGGTACTCCTTGGCCTCGGCGAAGGGGCCGTCGGTGACCACCGGCGTCCCACCGGCGACCCGGACCATCTTGGACATCATCTGGTCGGCCATGCCGTAGGCGCCGACCAGCTCACCGGACTCGAACAGCTCCTGGTTGAGGGCGTCGGTCTCGCGGATGAGCTCGGCGAGGGCCTCCGCCCCGATCGAGCCGAAGGCTTCTTCGTTGCCGTAGATCAGCAGCATGTACTTCACCGCGCGCTCCTCTGCTCCTGGGCCGGTCCGACCAGGTCACCGCTGGCCCCACGATCGTCCAACACCAGTTTCGACCGCCCAGTGACGGTATAGCGGATGTGGGTCACCCCGGGCGACTCGACGACCCGGGTGGGGACGAGCTCGATGCCTTCGTCCGCGGCGAGGCCGAGTCCGGCGTCGAACAGGCGCTGGCCGTCGCCCAGCAGCACCGGGGCGATGTGCAGGTCGAGCTGGTCGAGCAGCCCGGCGGCCAGCACCTGGCGCAGGAGCTCGCCGCCGCCGGCCACCGCCACGTCCTTGCCGCCGGCGGCGTCCCGGGCCAGCTCGACGGCCCGCTCGAGCCCTTCGGTGACGAAGGTGAAGGAGGTGCCACCCTGGCGTTCGAGCACTTCCCGGGGGTGGTGGGTGACCACGAAGACCGGGGCGTGGAACGGCGGCTCGTCTCCCCAGGGGACCTCGCCGGCGTCGAACATGCGCCGGCCCATGACGTAGGCGCCGGCCGCCGCGAACGTCTCCTCGACGATCTGCGAATCGATCGACTGCTCACCGCCGGCGAAGCCCTGCCGCTCGCGCCAGGCCGCGGCGTCGACGGCCCAGCGGGTGACCCGGAAGAAGCCGGGTGCTTCGGGGCCGCGCATCCAGCCGGATACTTCCTTGGCTGCCCGCGGGCCGGTGTAGAAGCCGTCGAGGGATACCGACATCTGGGCGGTCACGATGGTCATCGGGCATGGTCCCTTTCGTGGTGGCGGCCCCTTCGGCCGCCGATGCCCCTGAGTCGGAGCCGATCGCCCGTTCTCGACACGCGCCGACGAGGTGCTGTGGTGTGAACGACCGACAGCATGGCGCTCGGAACCGCACTAACGTGCCGGACAGTGAATCGCGGACAATCCGCGGTTCGTGGGTCTCACCTTCCGGGCTTGAAAGGTGTTCCTGTCATGCGCCTTCGTCTTGTCCTGCCCCTGCTCGCCCTGATGGCCGGTTTCGGCTCGGCGGCGGCCGCTCCGGTGGCCGCCGATCCGGGTCCGGTGACAGCCGGGACCACGGCTGCCGCCGACGCCTGCTACTCCTGGGGACGTACGCTGTCCCAAGGCGCCTCCGGTGACGACGTCCGGCAACTGCAGATCCGCGTCGCCGGTTACCCGGGCTACGGCGGTGTCCTGGCCCTCGACGGCCAGTTCGGCGCGGGCACCAAGGCCGCGGTCACCCGGTTCCAGCAGGCTTACGGCCTCGGTGCGGACGGCATCGCCGGACCCGCGACGTTCGCGAAGATCTACCAGCTGCAGGACGACGACTGCACGCCGGTCAACTTCACCTACGCCGAGCTGAACAGGTGCAACTCCGACTGGTCGGGCGGCAACGTCTCCGCCGCGACCGCGAAGGCCAATGCGCTGGTGTCGATGTGGAAGCTGCAGGCGATGCGGCACGCCATGGGGGACCGCCCGATCGTGGTCAACGGCGGTTTCCGCAGTGTCGCCTGCAACAACGCGGTCGGCGGGGCCGCCGCCAGCCGGCACCTCTACGGGGACGCGGTCGACCTCGGGGCGGGGGCGCAGGGCTTCTGCGGACTGGCGCAGCAGGCCCGCAACCACGGCTTCAGCGAGATCCTCGGACCGGGATACCCGGGCCACAGCGACCACACGCACGTGGCGCACCGGTCGAGCCGGTTCTGGTCGGCGTCGTCCTGCGGAATCTGACTCCACCGCCGGGCGGGCCGGGCCGACGCTCGATCGGCCCGGCCCGGCCCGGCCTCGTCAGGTGCGGAGCAGGGTGGTCAGTTCCGTCAGGTCGCCCAGGGTGGCGAGGCCGTAGGTCAGTTCCGTGATCCGCGTGCTCACCTCGGCCGGGAGCACCCGGGCCGCGTTCAAGCGGAACTTCGTCGCCAGCTCGTCGGCCGAGAGCGGGTTCTGCGGGCCGCCACGATTGGCGTCCACCCGCTCCTCCAGTTCGCGGCCGTCCTTCAACCGGGCGCGCAGGACTGCCGGGAACTGGTGCGGGAAGATCTCGTCGCAGCGAGCGTCCGGGACACACTCCACCTTCGCCGCCAGCTCCAGGCGCGCCGGGTCCGCCGCGGCCTCGTCGGTGAAGTCGTCGTGGAAGACGCCCAGCCCGCCGCCGCCCAGGAGGCCCGCCGCCACCGTGTACGGACCCGAGAACGCCGCGTGGTAGCCCGACTTCGGGCGGATCTTGTCCTCGCGCGGCTCGGCGATCGTGCGCAGCACCGACGTCGGCGCGCCCAGTTCGAGGTGCTCGATCTCGGCCGGGTCGACACCGCGCTCGCGCAGCCGCCGGGCCGCGTCGATGCCCGCGTGGGTGAAGTGGTTGCAGGGGTAGGGCTTGAAGAAGATCCCCGGCAGCTCCCAGCGCTCACCCAGGCCGGCGACGATGACGTCCACATCGGACTGGTCGCCGCAGAACGCCTGGAGCAGCCCGAATCGGCCCTCCAGGACCGTGGGCGGGCCGGTGATGCCGTGCCGCGCCATGCCCGCCGCTGTCACCGCGGCGTGGGCGGCCCAGCCGCAGTGGATCCGCTTCACCGTGCCGCCCGTGCGGTTGGCTTCCAGGAGCCCCGAGCCCATGCTGGCCGCGATGCCGATGGCGTCGGCGATCCCCTCGGCGTCCACATCGGACAGCATCGCCGCGGCCGCCGCCGCGCCGAGGGCACCGCAGATCGCCGTCGCGTGCAGACCGCGCTCGAAGAACACGGAGTTGCCGAGTTCCTCGTTGTAGCCCGCCATGCCGAGCCGGACGGTGATCTCGACGCCGACGCCGATCGCGTCGAGCAGCTGGGCCCCGGTCGCGCCGCGGGATTCCGCGACGGCCAGCGCGGCCGGCACCACCGACGCCGACGGGTGCAGCACCGAGGGCAGGTGCGTGTCGTCGAAGTCGAGGGAGTGCGCGAGGGTGCCGTTCAGCAACGCCGCGCTCGGCTCGGGCAGCCGGTCGCCGGTGCCGATCGCCGTCGCGCGGCCGGTGCCGCCCCACTCCCGGACCAGCGCGCCGACGGCCGCCGCGGGACGTTCCGACGTGGCGGCCAGGCTGTTGCCGAGAACGTCGAGGACGCGCCGCGCGGCGTCGTCCCGCAGTTCCGGCGGCAGTCCCTTCGCCCGCACCGACGTGGCGAACGCGGCCAGCTGCTGCACGATCGTGGCGGTCATGCGGACACCGCCGCGAGGGGACGCACGGGGGAGCCGGTGCCGCCGACGATCCGCAGCGGCGCGAGCACGAACACGAACTCGTGCACGCCTTCCGCGGCGACGGCCTCCAGGTTCAGGTGCTCCAGGATGAAGATGCCCGACTCCACGAGCAGGATCCGGTGCACCGGCAGCACGGCGTGCCCGGCCCCGGCAGGGATCTGCTCGTAGGCCGTGGTGTCCGCGCCGGTCGCCACGACACGGCGGGCCGCCAGCCATTCCGCCGCCGACGTCGTGGCGCCGGGGACGCCGGTCTCCTTGCCCATGTACTTCGTGGCGTCGTCGAAGTTCCGCGCCCAGCCGGTCCGGATCAGCGCGACGTCGCCGGCGCCGGGTTCGGTGCCGGCCAGCTTCGCCGCCGCGTCCAGGTCGGCGGCCGTGACGCCGTACCCCGGCTCCAGTGTCGGGACGTCGTGCACCGCAGCCACGTCCAGGAGCACCGCGCGGCGCAGCAGGCCGGGCAGGTTCTCCGCGCCGTGGGTGCGGAACACGCCGCCCTGCTGGGCTTCGGCGGCGTCGACGTCACCGTGCAGCTTGCCGTTATGGCTGACGTGCGACAGCGCGTCGATGTGGGTGCCGACGTGCCCGCCGGTGACGATGATCTCGTTGGCCGCCGACCCGCCGTCCGGGCGGCGCATGTCACCGTGGCGGCGGATCAGCGTCATCCGGAACCCGGGGTGGTTCGGCGAGCAGGGCATGCCGGTGAAGAACGGCTGCCCGAGCTCGATCAGCCGGACCCCGCCGGCGACCGCCGACAGCAGCGGATCCTGGGGACGTGTCATGAGTGCTGGCCTTCCTTTTCTGCGGACTCCGCGAGCGCGAGCACCCAGCGGGCGCGGGCGACGATCGCGGCGTCGACGAACTGTCCGTTGTGGTCGATCCAGGCAGCCGGCCCGTCGGTCGAGAGCCGGTCGAGCAGCTCGCTCGCCCACGCCGTCTCGGCCGGATCAGGCGCGAAGGCCTGGTGCACCACGGGAATCTGAGCGGGGTGGATGACCGACCGGCCGAAGAACCCGGCCGCCCGCCCGGCTTCGGTGCTCGCGCGCAGGCCGTCGAGGTCGCGGACGGCGGTCCAGACGCTCTGCACCGGGCTCGGCAGCCCGGCCGCGCGCGCGGCGACGACCACCCGGGACCGCGGCCAGGTCAGCGCATCACCACCGGCGACCCGCAGGTCCGCGGCCAGGTCGGCTTCACCGAGGGAGATCCCGGCGACGAGCGGGTGCGCCGTCGCGATCGCCAGCGCGTTTTCCACGCCCAGCGCCGATTCCAGCACCGGGTACACCGGCACGCCGAGCGCCTCGGCGACCCGCCGCAGCTCACCCGGGTCCTCGCACTTGGGCACCCGGACGCCCGCGGGTGCGTGCCCGGCCAGCGCGGCGATGTCGGCCTCACCGGCCGGGGTGCCCGGGGCGTTGATCCGGACGAACGCGGTCGCGCCGTCGCCCAGTGCCGCCAGGGTGTTCCGCCGGGCGTCGTCCTTCGAGGCTGCGGCGACGGCGTCCTCGAGGTCGATGATCACCGCGTCCGCCGGGCCGGCCAGGGCCTTCGTGATCCGGTCCGGCCGGTCACCCGGGACGTAGAGCCAGCTGCGGATCACTTGATGACGCCTTTTTCGCGCAGCGCGGCCAGTTCCGGCTCGCCGAGGCCGTAACGACCGAGGACTTCGGCGGTGTGCGCGCCGAGCGGCGCCCCGGCCGTGGTGAGGTGCCCGGGCGTCTCCGACAGCCGGAACAGCACGTTCTGCATCTTCACCGGCCCCAGT
The DNA here is from genome assembly GCF_044453095.1 of Amycolatopsis sp. NPDC051758. Classification (NCBI taxonomy): domain Bacteria; kingdom Bacillati; phylum Actinomycetota; class Actinomycetes; order Pseudonocardiales; family Pseudonocardiaceae; genus Amycolatopsis; species Amycolatopsis sp. NPDC051758. Next base: position 54,097 of record NZ_JBITCJ010000014.1, read on the forward strand.
TCGTCGTCCTCGACGGTGGCGATGCTGTTCAGCGCGGCGAACTGCGGGTCGGCCATGACGTCGGCGGCGGTGTAGATCGGCGCGACGGCGGCCTGGGCCTCCTCGAACGCCTTGACGACGTCGTCGCGGTCGCGGTCGGCGATCCACGAGCCGACGGCGTCGTCGAGCAGGTCGGCGTGCTGCGCGCGCTCCGAACCGGACGCGAACCACGGCTCGTCGATCAGCTCCGGGCGCCCGACCAGCCGCATCACGCGCTCGGCGATGGACTGGGCGCTGGTGGAGATGGCGACCCAGCTGCCGTCGCGGGTGCGGTAGGTGTTGCGCGGCGCGTTGTTCGTGGACCGGTTGCCGGTGCGCGGCTGCAGCGTGCCGAGCTGGTCGTAGGCGATGATCTGCGGCCCGAGCAGCGTGAGGATCGGCTCGATGATGGCGAGGTCGACAACCTGGCCGCGCCCGGTCTGGTCCCGGGCCCGCAGCGCGGTCATCACGGCGTAGGCGGTGGTCAGCGCGGCGATCCCGTCGGCGAGGCCGAACGGCGGCAGTGTCGGCGGGCCGTCCGGTTCACCGGTGATCGCGGCGAACCCGCTCATCGCCTCGGCGAGCGTGCCGAAGCCGGGGCGCTTGGCGTACGGGCCGATCTGCCCGAACCCGGTCACCCGCGTGAGCACCAGGCCGGGGTTGATCTCACGCAGCTCGTCGTAGCCCAGGCCCCAGCGCTCGAGCGTGCCGGGGCGGAAGTTCTCGACAACGACGTCGGCGTCGGCCACGAGTTTCTTGAAGATCTCCTGGCCCTCGGGGGAGCCGAGGTACAGGGTGATCGCCTTCTTGCCGCGGCCGAGCATCTTCCACCAGAGGCCGACGCCGTCGCGCTGCGCGCCGTGGCTGCGGACGGGGTCGCCCTTCGGGTGCTCGATCTTGATCACCTCGGCGCCGAAGTCGCCCAGCAGTGTCGCGGCCAGCGGGCCGGCGAACAGGGTGGCCGTGTCGAGCACCCGGATCCCGGACAAAGCGCCCGTCATGGGGCGTACCTGCCTTTCTCGTCCGGCGGCCCGAGTTCGGATGCCCGTTTCGCCGGGGGGAACAACTGTGAACGTCGTGTTTCGTGGTGACGTCTCTCCGTGTTCTCCAAGTTCGCACTGATCACGCGTGTCCGTCAAGTTATGCGCAGATGTTGACCTGACGTCGGGCCGAGTGTCACGATGGCCGACAACAAATCTGGCGTTTCGCTAAGCGGAACGACAGTGCTTCCAGTGGGAAGAGGTGACATGTCCGCACGAAAGCTCGTCGCGGGGCTCGGGGCGGTGGCCCTGCTCGTGACCGGGTGCGGGGGATCGGCTCCGATGGGAGCCGGGGGCGCCGCCGCGGGGCGGGACGAGGGCCCGGTGAAGATCGGCGCGCTGCACCCGGTCAGCGGCTCGAACGCGGTCGACGGCCTGCAGATGCGCCGCGGTGCGCAGCTGGCGGTCGACGCGATCAACGCGGCCGGCGGCATCAAGTCGCTCGGCGGCCGCAAGGTCGAGCTGGTCACCGGCGACACCCAGGGCAAGGCCGACATCGGGCAGAGTGAGGCCCAGCGGCTGATCTCGGCCGGTGCGGTGAGCCTGGTGGGTACTTATCAGAGCGCCGTGAGCACCAACGTCGCCGTGGTGGCCGAACGCAACCGGGTCCCGTTCGTGATGGACGTGACCGCCTCCGACGCGATCTTCTCCCACGGCTACAAGTACTCCTTCCGTGTGCAGCCCGGCAGCAAGGCGATCGCGACGGCCGCCGCCCAGTACCTGAAAGCGGTTTCGGACCAGGCGGGCAAGCCCGTCCGCAAGGTCGCGTTCCTGCACGAGCAGAGCGACTTCGGCAGCGGCGCGGCCGACGCCTTCACCGCGGCCGCCAAGCAGCTCGGCATCGGGATCGGCCCGAACATCAGCTACGACGCCACCACGGTCAGCGACCTGACCGCCCAGGTCACGCAGGTCAAGGCGTCGGGCGCGGACGTGCTGGCGGTGGCCGGCTACTACCGCGACAGCCTGCTGGCGGCCAAGGCGATCGCCTCGGTGAAACCGGACCTCAACGCGGTCTGGGGCGTCTCGAACGGCGCGTACGACCAGCCGAAGTTCGTCGCCGACGCCGGCGCGCTCGGCAACCTGTACTTCAGCGCCAACTACCACTACGACGCGACCAACCCCGAGACCGTCGCGCTGCGCGAGAAGTACCAGAAGGTGTACGGCGACCCGATGCGCACCGGCGCGGTCCTGTCCTACGACGCGGTCCAGGTGATCGCGCACGGGGTCGAGCAGGCCGCGAGCACCGACCCGGAGAAGGTGCGGAACGCGATCGCCGCCGCCCAGGTCGCACCCCTGACCGTCGGCCGCGGGCCGATCCAGTTCGCCCCCAACGGCGACAACCGCAACGCCTTCCCGGTGCTGATGCAGGTCCGGGACGGGCGGGTCCAGCAGGTGTATCCCCCCGAAAAAGCCGAATCCCGGCCCGACTACAGGGTGGCGTGGCGACCATGACCGAACTCGACACCGGGGCGCCCGTCGTCCCCGAAACCGCACCACCCGACCGGAAAGCCCGAGCGGACAAGGGTTTCCTCGGCCGCGCCGGCATCGTGGCCGCCGTCCTCGTCGTCGCGATCGTCCTCGCGCTGGTGCAGTCCGGCAGTGGCCTGGTGGTCTGGCAGTCGGTGGTCACCGGCATCCTGACCGGCGGCCTCTACGGCCTGATCGCGATGGGCCTGACGCTGATCTTCGGTGTGCTCGACATCGTGAACTTCGCCCACGGCGCGTTCCTCGCGGTCGCGATGTTCATCTCCTTCGGCATGGTTCAGGCGACCGGCCTGCACCCGTACCTGACGCTCGTCGTCGCGGTGCCGGTGCTGTTCCTCCTCGGCGCGGCGGTGCACCGCGGGCTGCTGTCCGGGGCGGGCGGCCGGTCGCTGGAGAACCAGCTGCTGATCACGCTCGGCCTGTCACTGCTGCTGGAAAACGGGCTGCTGATGTTCTTCGGCGCCGAGCCCAAGACGATCGCGCTGCCCGGCGACTTCCAGTTCCCGTTGCTGGGCGCGGTCGTCGCGGGTTCGCGACTGTACGCGTTCCTCGGCGCGATCGTGCTCGGCGGGCTGCTGTACTGGCTGCTGCGGCGCACCCGGCTGGGCACCGCGATCCGCGCGGTCGCCGCGAACGCGCCGGGCGCGGCACTGGTCGGCATCAACGTCCGCCGGATGCACACGCTGACCTTCGCCATCGGCACGGCATGCGCGGGGGCCGCGGCGGTCCTCGCCGGGCCACTCGTCACCGTGACCCCGACGTTGGGGGAGCAGTTCAACATCACGGCGTTTGTGGTCGTGGTGCTCGGCGGGATGGGCAACGTCGTCGGCGCGCTCGTCGGCGGCCTGCTGATCGGGCTGGTCGAACAGCTCACCACGATCTACCTGGGCGGCCAGAGCTCCCTGCTCGGCGTCTTCGTGGTGTTCGTGCTGGTGCTGTTCCTCCGCCCGCAGGGCCTGTTCGGGAGGCGCGCATGAGCGAGCTTGCGAGCGAATCATTCAACACAGCGCTTTGTGCTCAGCAGGCACCGAGCGTCAGCGAGGTGCGCGCATGAGCACCATCACCATCGCCGCGCCGAGCAACTCGGGCGCCGTCAAAGCACCGCCGTTGCGGCCGCAGAACCGGCAGCTGGCCATTCTCGCGATCCTCGTGTTGGTCGCGATCCCGCTGCCGCTGATCCTGCCCGCCGCCCAGGGCGCGGTCGCCGTCCGGATCCTGATCTTCCTGCTGATGGCCGTCGGCTGGAACATCATGAGCGGCTTCGGCGGCATGTTCAGCTTCGGCCACGCCGCCTATTTCGGTCTCGGCGCGTACACCAGCGCGTACCTGCTGGTGAAGCACAACGTGTCGCCGTGGATCGGGATGCTGGCCGGGATGGCGGTGGCCGCCGCGGTCGCCGTGGTCATCGGCTACTTCTCCTTCCGCTACAAGCTCCAGGGCGCCTACTTCGCGCTGGCCACCTTCGCGTTCGCGGAGATGCTGCGGCTGATCGTGACAAGCAGCGCCTTCGCCAACAAGTCCGTGGGCTACAGCGTCCCGCTGATCCAGGACTCGTCACTGTGGCTGATCCAGTTCCCGGCCGACTCACCCGCGTACTTCTGGGTGGCCCTGGTCCTGGCCGGGGCGGCGGTCGCGATCAGCATCGTCTTCCTGCACTCCCGCGCCGGCCGGTACGTCACGGCGATCCGCGACGACGAACTGGCCGCCGCGTCCCTCGGCGCCCCGGTGTTGCGGCACAAGCTGCTGACGGTCGCGCTGTCGGCGGCGATCACCGCCGTGGCGGGCGCGTTCTACACGCAGTACTACTTGTTCGTGAACCCCGATCTCGGGTTCGGTTCGGCCATCTCGATCCAGGCGATCGTGCCGGTCGTGATCGGCGGCATCGGCACGGTGTGGGGCCCGGTGGTCGGCGCGATCATCATCGGCTCGCTCACGGACGTCACGGCGACGCTGCTGCGCACCCCACCGGAGTTTCTGGGCTTCCTGCAGGGCCGCAGCGGATTGGACGTCGTGCTGTACGCGGTGCTGGTGATCCTGATCGTGCGGCTGTTGCCCAAGGGGATCGTCGGAACCATCGCTGCGAGGTGGCGTCGATGAGCATCGTGGAAGTCACCGGCGTCGGCAAGGCGTTCCGCGGCGTGCACGCACTGTCCGATGTGGACCTCGAAGTGGCCGAGGGCGAGATCCTCGGCGTCATCGGGCCCAACGGCGCAGGCAAGACCACCCTGTTCAACGTCATCTCGGGCGCGCTGAGCCCGGACACCGGGCGGGTGCGGCTGGCGGGCGACGACGTCACCGGCCGCGCGCCCGACCGGATCGCCCGCGCCGGCATGGTGCGCACCTTCCAGCTGATGCGGCCGTTCGCGAGCATGACGGTGGCACAGAACGTCAGCCTCGCCGCGCAGCATCACCGCCTGAGCGCCAAGGCGCTGCGGGAGCACGCGCTCGACGTCGTCGAACGCGTTGGGCTCGGACCGTGGGCCCACCGCGCCGCGACCGACCTGCCGACCGCCGGGCTCAAGCGTCTCGAACTGGCCCGGGCGCTGGCGACCCGGCCGAAAGTCCTGCTGCTCGACGAGGTGCTGGCCGGGCTGGTCCCGGCCGAGCGAGAGCCGGTGCTCGACCTGCTCGCCACGCTGCGCGAGCAGGAGGGCGTCACGCTGGTGTTCATCGAGCACATCATGGCCGCGGTGATGCGGCTGGCCGACCGGGTGCTCGTGCTCGACCAGGGCCGCGTGCTGGCCGTCGGCTCACCCGAAGCGGTCACCAGCGACCCGCGGGTCATCGACGCCTACCTCGGTGAGGAGCCGACCCATGCTGACGCTTGAGAAGGTGTGCGCCGGGTACGGGCGGATGCGGATCCTGCACGACGTCGACCTGCGCCTCGACGCCGGGGAGATCGTCGCGCTGGTCGGCGCGAACGGCGCGGGCAAGACCACGACGTTGCGCAGCATCTGCGGCCAGCTCAAGCCGCTGTCGGGGACCATCACCCTGGATGGCACGCCGACCGCCGGCCGCCGCCCGGACCAGCTGGTGCGCGACGGCCTTGTCCACGTGCCCGAGGACCGGGCGCTGTTCGGCACGCTGACCGTCGAGGAGAACCTGCGGATGGGTGCGTGGACCCGCACGCCCGCGCAGGCCGCTTCGTCGCTGGCTGAGGTCTACGAGCTGTTCCCGGTGCTCGCCGAGCGCCGGACGCAGACCGCGCAGACGTTCAGCGGCGGCCAGCAGCAGATGCTCGCGATCGGCCGGGCCCTGATGGCCGGACCGCGGCTGCTGATGCTCGACGAGCCGTCGACCGGGCTTTCGCCGAAACTGACCTGGACGGTGCTGGAGGCGGTCCAGCGCATCCGGGACAGCGGGGTGGCGGTGCTGCTGGTCGAGCAGAACGCGAAGCAGGCGCTGGCCATCGCGGACCGGGCGTACGTGCTGGAAAGCGGGTCGACCGTGCTGGAAGGCACCGGCGCCGAACTCGCCGGCGACAACCGCGTCAGGAAGGCGTACCTGGGACTGTGAACCGTGAACGAGCGGCTTCCGCCACCGCGTCGCTGGGAGCTTGGGTGTCCGAACTGGACGTCACGAGTGTCCCGGCCGTGGTGCTCGACCGGCTTTCCCTCGTGCTGCTCGACGTTGTGGGTGTCACCGCATTGGGTGCTTCTCTCCCGGAGCATCGGGCGCTGCGCGACGCTTGGCGCGCACCGGCCGGTCCGGCGCCGCTGATCGGCGGCGGGCAGCTGGCCACGACCGACGCGGCGGCCTGGCTCAACGGCGTCGCGCTCGTCTCGCTGGAGCTGGACGAGGGCCACAAGTACGCCAAGGGCCACCCCGCCGCGCACGGCTTTCCCGCGGTGCTGGCGCTGGCGGCCGAGCTGGACAGCACCGGCGCGGACACGGCGGCGGCGCTGCTCGCCGCCTACGAGGTGGCCGCGCGGTTCGGCCGCGCGACCACCCTGCGTGCGGGCGCGCACCCGCACGGCAGCTGGGGTGTCCCCGGCGCGGCGGCGGGCTGCGCCCGGCTGCTCGGCCTCCCGCCCGGGGCCGCCGCGGCCGCCATCGACACGGCGGCCGGAATGGGCATCGCCGGGCACTTCGACTCGGCGACCCAGGGCAACCCGGTGCGCAACGCGTGGCTGGGCGCCTCGGCGACGTCCGGGCTCGCCGCCGCGCGGATGGCGGCGGCCGGGATGGCCCGCACCACCGGCACGGCTGCGCTCTCGCTCGGCACCCTGCTCGGCGAGTTCGACGCGGGCGAGCTGACCGCGGATCTGGGCACCCGCTGGGACATCACGCGTGGCTACTTCAAGCGGCACGCGTCCTGCTCGTTCACCCACCCGGCGGCGGACGCCGTCCTCGAACTGCGCTCGCGTCCGGCGTTCCGGGCCGACGGCATCACGCACATCCTGGTGGAGACCCACGTCCTGGGGGCCGGGCTGTCCGATGTGGACTGGTCGAACCGGCTCTCGGCGATGTTCTCGACCCCGTTCGTGGTGGCGACCGCCGCGCTGACCGGCGAAGTCGGGCCGGAGAGCCCGCTTTGTGACGCCGACGTGCGATCCCTGGCGAGCCGCGTGCGCCTGGTCGAGGCGGCCGACCTCACCGCGCGCCTCCCGGACGAGCGCCCTGCCCGCGTGACCGTCGCCTTCGACGACAGCACGTCGCTGACCTGCGAAGTCCCCAACCCGGTCGGCGACGCCGACCACCACCCGCTGACCGAGTCCGACCTGGTCGGCATGCTCGGGAAGTGGCTGCCCAGGCCGTTCGTGGAGCGCGCCGCCACGCTGGGTCGCGCCCTGCCCGGCCTGCCCCACGTGGGTGCGGCACTGCGCGAACTGGCCGGAACCGAAGAGAAGGAGCCGAACTGATGCGTGCCCTCGCGGTGACGCCCATCCACCTGCCGCCCGAGGAGATCCGGCGGCGGCAGGAGCGTTACGACCGGCTCGCGCCGCCGGGCCTCGAGATCGAGCTGCGCGACGTCGGCCCGGCAGCCCCGAAGACTCTCGACACGGACGAGTCCATGCGCGTTTCCGAGGACGCCGTCGCCGCGGTGCTCGCGGCCGCCGGCGACGGCTGGGACCTGGCCTTCCCGGACTGCGTGCTGGACCCGGCCGTCCCCGACGCCGTCACCGAGCCGCCGTTGCCGGTGCACGGGCTGCTCAAGCTGTCGGCGACCTATCTCGCCGCGAAGGGCGTCCGGTTCGGTGCGGTCGTGCGCAACGAAGCGATCGCCGAGGAGTTCTCCAAGCGCATCGCCGCCTACCGGCTGACCGAGTACCTCGCCGGGATCCGCGTGCTGGACCTGCCGTTCTCCGCGATCGCCGAGACCGAGACCTGGAACGCCGCGCTCGGCACCGCCGTCCGCGAGCTAGCGGAACTGGGTGCGACGGCGGTGATCAACGGCTGCTCGGCCGTCGACGTCGAGCCCGCCGACCTGCCCGCGCGCATCGTCGACCCGACGGCGCTGGCGATGCGGCTGCTGGCCGTCGAGGAGCAGCAGTGACCGACGGACCGGACCTCGTCGTCGCCGGTGCGGGCGGCGGGCTCGCGGGCGCCCTGCGCGCGGCCGAACTGGGCCTGAGCGTGCTGGTCGTCGAGGCGAGCGAGCACTTCCGGCGGGGCAACAACACCTCGATGTCCACGGCGATGTTCCCCGGTGCAGGCTCCCGCTGGCAGGCGTCGGAGGGCGTGGACGACTCACCCGAGAAGTTCGTCGCCGACATCATGGCGAAGACGCACGGGCAGGCCGACCCGCAGCTGGCCCGGACGCTGGCCGAGGTGAGCGCGCCGCTGGTCGAGTGGCTCGCGGACTCGGCCGGGCTGCCGTTGTCGCTGGTCACGGACTTCAACTACCCCGGCCACGCCGTGCCCCGCTGCCACTCGATCCCGGGCCGCCACGGCTCGGGCGTCGTCGACCACCTCGCCCGTCGCGTGACCGAGCACGAGAACATCGAACTGCTCGCGCCCGCCCGGCTGGTGGACGTCTTGTCCGATGTGGACGGTGTCCGCGCGGTCGTCGTCCGGTATCCCGACGGCATCGAGGAAGAGATCCCGACCCGGGCGGTCCTGCTGGCCACCAACGGCTTCGGTGCCGACTCGGACCTCGTCAAACGCTACCTCCCGGAGATCGCCGGGGCGCTGTACCAGGGCAGTGACCAGTCGCTCGGCGACGCGCTGCGCATCGGCGAAAAACTGGGCGCCGCCACCGGGTTCCTGGATGCCTACCAAGGCCACGGCGCCGTGTCGGCCAGTGCGGGCACGCTCGTCGGCTGGGCGACGATCATCCACGGCGCGATCCTGGTCGACCTCGAAGGCCGTCGCTTCGGCAACGAGATCCGCGGCTATTCCGAGTACGCCGCCGAGCTGGCCGCGCGGCCCGGTTCGACCGGCTGGATCGTGCTCGACGAGACGATCTTCGAACAGTGCCAGCCGTTCCAGGACTTCCGGGACGTGGTGTCCGCCGGCGCGCTGGTCTGGGCGGACGACGCCGCCGGTCTGGCCGAAGCAACCGGCCTGCCATCGGAGACGCTGTCCGAGGAACTCGCCACCGCGTCCGCCATCGCCCGCGGTGAGCGTGAAGACGAGCACGGCCGCACCAACTGGGAGCGTCCGCTCTCGGGCCGCTACGCCGCGGTCCGCGTGGTGCCCGCGCTGTTCCACACCCAGGGCGGGCTGCTGGTCGACGAGCACGCCAACGTCGTCGACACCCAGGACCGCCCGATCCCCGGGCTGTACGCCGCGGGTGGCGCCGCGGCGAGCATCTCCGGCCACGGCGCCGCGGGCTACCTGCCCGGCAACGGCCTGCTGCCCGCCTTCGGCCTGGCCTACCTGGCCGCCGGCGACGTCGCCCGGCGCCGCACCCCCGACCCCGCAAGCTGAGGAGAGAAATGGCAACAACGGAACTGCTCGTGAAGAACGTCCGGGTCGTCCGCCCCGACGACGCCGACGGATCCGAGCCCGAACTGCTGGACATCGCCGTCAACGACGGCACCATCACTCGGGTGGCGCCGAACCTGCCCACCGACGACGCCGCTCAGGTCGTCGACGGCCGCGGCCTGCTGGCCTTCCCCGGTGTGGTCGACGCGCACCAGCACTGGGGCATCTACAACGAGCTCGCCACCGACACCCGCACCGAGAGCCGCGCGAGCGCGCAGGGCGGCGTCACGACGTCGCTGACCTACATGCGCACCGGCCAGTACTACCTGAACAAGGGCGGCAGCTACCGCGACTTCTTCCCCGAGGTGCTCAGCGCGTCGGAAGGCAACGCCTACGTCGACTACGCCTTCCACCTCGCGCCGATGAGCTCGCAGCACATCTCCGAAATCCCTCACCTGGTCGAGGAATTCGGCGTCACGTCGTTCAAGATCTTCATGTTCTACGGCAGTCACGGCCTGCACGGGCGCTCGACCAGTCAGAGCGACTTCCTGATGATCCCGCCGGACGAGCGCTACGACATCGCGCACTTCGAGTTCGTCATGCGCGGGGTCCAGCAGGCGCGCGAGGTGCTGACCGAGTACGCGCCGCACCTGTCGCTCTCGCTGCACTGCGAGACAGCGGAAATCATGACGGCGTACACAAAACTGGTCGAGCAGGACGGTTCGCTGTCCGGGCTGCGCGCCTACAGCGCGTCGCGGCCGCCGCATTCCGAGGGCCTGGCCGTCACCATCGCGTCCTACCTGGCGCACGAGACCGGGCTGCCCAACATCAACCTGCTGCACCTGTCGTCGGAGAAGGCGCTGTCGGCCGCGCTGACGATGGGGAAGGCGTTCCCGCACATCGATTTCCGGCGTGAGGTGACGATCGGGCACCTGCTGGCCGACGTCGACACCGCGTCCGGCATCGGCGGCAAGGTCAACCCGCCGCTGCGCGAGCGCGAAGACGTCGAGGCGCTGTGGCGGCACGTGCTCGCCGGTGACGTCGACTGGGTCGTCAGCGACCACGCGTGCTGCCGTGACGAGCTGAAGTTCGGTTCGGATCGTGAGGACGTGTTCCTCGCTAAGTCCGGCTTCGGCGGCGCCGAGTACCTGCTGCCCGGCCTGGTCGGCGAAGGCACCAAGCGCGGCCTTTCGCTGCAGCGGATCGCGCAGCTGACGTCGCAGAACCCGGCGCGCCGCTACGGTTTGCTCAAGAAGGGCACGATCGCCGAGGGCTTCGACGCCGACTTCACGCTGGTCGACCCGGACGTCCGGTGGACCGTGCGCGCGGCCGAATCGGAGTCGACGCAGGAGTACACGCCGTTCGAGGGCTTCGACATGACCGCGAAGGTGACCGACACGTTCGTGCGCGGCAACCACGTCTTCGCCGACGGCAAGATCGCCGGCGAACCGGTGGGCCGCTACCTCAAGCGCGGCCGGTGATCGGGGGCGGCCGGTGGAGTCCCTACCGGCCGCCCGGCTCCTGCAGCCAGGCCCAGCTCTGCCGGATCTCGGACGCGGCTTCGCGCACGAGATCGCGGTAGCGGCCGACGGCCTCGGGGGTGAAGCGGTACTGCGGGCCGCAGATGCTGATGGAGCCGTGCACCTCACCGTCCGGCCCGAACAGGGGAGCGGCGACGGACCCCGCGCCGGGCTGGCGTTCCCCGAGGGAAACAGCGACGCCGTCGCGGGTCACCTCGGCGAGGACTTCGCGCAGCTGCTCGGCGGTGGTGATCGTGTGCTCGGTCAACGCGGGGAGTTCCTTGTGCAGCAACGCTTCCCGGCGGTCTTCGGGCAGCGACGCGAGGATCACCTTGCCGGACGAGCCGGCGTGCAGCGGGAACCGCCGGCCGAGCTCCACGGTCATCTTGATCTCACGCGGGCTCTCGAACTGGTCGAGGTAGACCCGTTCGTCGCCGACCAGGCCGGACAGCGTGGTGGTCTCCCCGGTTTCGTCCCGCAGCCGCCGCAAGACGGGCGTGGCGGCGATGCGCGCGTCGAACCGGCGCAGGGCGCTCGCCCCGAGGGCGACGGCCGCGGGGCCGAGCCGGTAGCCGGCGACGCCGGGATCGGTGGCCAGCATCTCGCGCGACACGAGCGACTGCAGGATCCGGTAGACGACGGCCTTGGACAGGTCGAGTTCCCGGCTGATCACACTGACGCCCAGGTGCCGCGGCCCGCCGGTGAAGAGCAACAGCACGTCCGCCACCCGTGCGGCGGCCTCGGTGCCGGCGTTGTCCGAAGCGGTGGCGGGTTTGCGCCCGGCGGTACTGTTGACGGCCAAGCCTGTGGTCCTCGGCTTCCAGATCGTTTCGCTGACAGGAACGATGTCCTCGGAATCGTACCATTTTCCCGCGTTGTCGAGGAGAGTTCGTTCCGGTCAGCGATACGACTGGCGGTGCTGTGCGTGAACTTCGGAACGTTCCCGCCCGCCGTCAGGCCAGGCGGCCGGCTTCCGCCGCGGCCCGGGTCACCGACTCCGCCGCGCGGCGCGATGATCCGGTCAGCTTCCCGCGCGCCATGGCCAGGAGCACGGCCGGCTTCGGCGGGAACGCGCCGAGCTGGCTGAGCATGGTCAGGTCGTCGCGCACCGCCTCGTGACTCGTGACGCCTTCCGGGCCGACGCGCAGCACGTGGATCTGCTCGAAGTCCATGGCCCGGCCGGTCGCCGGCAGGATCTTGTCGGGCTTGCCGTCCCGGAAGCGGACGAAGGGCCGGTTCTGCACTCCCTGCATCCGCAGCCGGACCCAGGCGACTCCGCTGTCGTAACCGGCGTCGAGCACGGGGAACCGCAGGTTGTCGAAGGCGGCGCGCATCCAGGCACCCGAAGCGAGCAGGCCGCCCGGCCCGGGGATCGAGCAGGCGGGCGGGGCGACCGCGGCCTCCCGGTTGGCAAACGTCGGTGCGGCCACCGACCGCGCGAGCTCGGCGTCGCCGGTCACCAGGACCTGGAAGACGTCGATCGCGGACTGCAGCTCGGTGCTGGTGTTCACGGTTGCCTCCTCGGCCGGACCGCGCTGATCCGGCGTAATTCCATATAATGATAGTAACGCATTCCCATCAATGTGATGCGTGACGGTGAAGTACGCTGAGCTGCGTGACGCGCCCCTACAAGTCCGCCAGGCGGACGTCCGCGGCGGCGGAGACCCGTCGTGCGGTGCTCGCGGCCGCGCTCGCCCTGTTCGAAGAGCGGGGTTACGTCGGGGCGACCCTGGTGGAGATCGCGACGCGCGCGGAGGTGGCGGTCAACACCGTCTACACGAGCGTCGGCGGGAAGCCGCAGCTGCTGATCGAGCTGATCCGGGAAGCGGCGAACAACGACCAGATCGACGAGTCGCTGCGGAAGGTGAACGCCGCCCGGTCCGGCCGAGAGGTCGTCGCCGAAGTTGCGGAAGGCACCGCGGCGGTGTTCCGGGACCGCGCTTGGCTGCTCGGCGCGCTGTACGACAACGCGGGCACCGAACCGCTGCTCACGGAGGCGGTAGAAAGCGCCGAGACCGCCTACGCCGGCCGGCTCGCCGAAGCCGCGGCCCGCGTGGCGGCCCTGGGTGAACTCCGCGACGGGGTCGATGTCGCGACCGCGTCGGACATCCTCTGGTTCTATTTCGGGTTCCGCCCGTGGCGAGACCTCCGCGCCCGCGGCTGGTCCTGGGAACGCGCGGGCGCCTGGTTGGCCGGGCAGGCCGGTCAGGCTCTGCTCGCCGAGCCGCCGGGCCGGTGAGTGCCGGCTCTGCGCGGGCGGCGGGGATGTCCTTAGAGTCGGGTCCAGGCCCACCCGGTGGAGACGAAAGGGGCAAGTCGATGGCGACCGTGGTTCTCCTGGGGACGTTGGACACCAAAGGCGCGGAGTACTCCTGGCTGAAGGACCGGCTCGCCGGACACGGCGTCGACGTCCTGACGGTTGACGCCGGTTCGTTCTCCGAGAGCGCGCTCGCCGATGTGTCGTCGGACGAGGTCATCGCGGCCGCCGGGGGTGACGCCCGGGCGTTGCGTGAGCGACGGGACCGCGGCGAAATGACGACCGTGCTGGGGGCCGGTGCGGCCGCCACGGTGCGCCGGCTCCACGAGGGCGGCCGGCTGCACGGGCTCCTGGCCGTGGGTGGGTCGGGTGGGTCCTCGGTCGCGGCGCCGGCGATGCAGTCCTTGCCGGTCGGCGTGCCCAAGCTGCTGGTGTCGACCATGGCCAGCGGCGACGTTCAGCCCTACGTGGGTGAGGTCGACGCGACGCTCATGTACTCCGTGGTCGACATCGCCGGGATCAACTCCGTTTCGGCGGCGGTGCTCGGGAACGCGGCCGCGGGCATCGCCGGGATGGCGAAGGCGTACGAGGCGCGTCTCGGTCAGCGCGACACGGAAGAGCATCCCCCGCTGGTCGGGGTGACCATGTTCGGGGTGACGACCCCGGCCGCGGACGAGGCGCGGGAACGGCTGACCGCACTCGGCTACGAGGTGCTCGTCTTCCACGCCACCGGCACGGGTGGCCGCGCGATGGAGAAACTGGTCGCTTCCGGCATGCTCGCCGGAGTCTGCGACCTGACCACCACGGAACTGTGCGACGACCTGGTCGGCGGGGTGCTCAGCGCGGGGCCGGACCGGCTGGAGGTCGCCGGGCGGCTCGGCGTGCCGCAGGTGGTCAGCCTCGGCGCGCTGGACATGGTCAACTTCGGTCCCCGCGAGACCCTCCCGGCGCAGTTCGAGAGCCGCAACGTCCTCGTCCACAACCCCACGGTCACCCTGGTCCGCACGACGGCCGGCGAAATGGCCGAGCTCGGCCGGCGCATCGCCGGCAAGCTGGCCGCGGCCACCGGCCCGACCGACCTGTTCCTCCCGCTGCGCGGGGTCAGCGCGGTCGACGTCGACGGCGCGCCGTTCCGGGACGCGGACGCCGATGCCGCGCTGTTCGAGGCGTTGCGCGCGGGCCTGGCCGGCTCCGCGGTGACCGTGCACGAGCGCGAGCTGGCCATCAACGACCCGGGCTTCGGCGCGGCCATGGCCGAGACCCTGCACCACCACCTCACCTCGAAGGAGCACTGACCCGCGACATGAGCCGAGAAGAAATCCTCGCCCGCTTCCGCGCGCAGGTGGCCGCCGGGACGCCGATCATCGGCGGGGGAGCCGGGACCGGCATCACCGCGAAGTCCGCCGAGGCCGGCGGGATCGACCTGCTGATCATCTACAACTCGGGGCGGTTCCGGATGGCCGGCCGCGGCTCGTTGTCCGGTCTGATGCCCTACGGCGACGCCAACGCGATCGTCATGGACATGGCCAACGAGGTGCTGCCGGTGGTCAAGCACACCCCGGTGCTGGCCGGGGTGTGCGGCACCGATCCGTTCCGCGTCATGCCGCGTTTTCTCAAGCAGGTCAAGGAGACCGGCTTCGCGGGGGTGCAGAACTTCCCGACCGTCGGCCTGATCGACGGGACCTTCCGCGCCAACCTCGAGGAAACCGGCATGGGGTACGGCCTCGAGGTCGACATGGTCCGCGCCGCCCACGACCTCGACCTGCTGACCGCCCCGTACGTGTTCGACGAGGAGCAGGCGGCCGACATGGCCCGGGCCGGGGCGGACATCCTGGTGCCGCACATGGGACTCACCACGTCCGGCACGATCGGCGCGCAGACGGCGATCACCCTCCAGGACGCGGCCGAACGCGTCCAGGCCCTGGCCGACGCCGCGAAGCGGGTCAACCCGGACATCCTGTGCCTGTGCCACGGCGGACCGATCGCCGAGCCCGCCGATGCGAAGTACGTCCTGGACAACACCACGGGCGTGGCCGGCTTCTTCGGCGCTTCTTCGATCGAGAGGTTGCCGACGGAGACCGGCATCCGCGAGCAGACCGAAACCTTCAAAGCGATCGTGCTGGATCGCTGACCCGAACCTATCCTGGAACCCGTGCCTCGAGATCGGCCGACCGACACCTTGGAGTGAGCATGCCGCGTCCCTACGCCAGCGGAGTTGTCGCCGCGCCCGTCGACAAGGTCTGGGCGCGGCTTCGAGCCTTCAACGACTTGCCCGACTTCCTGTCGGCGATCGGCCACAGCGAGCTCGTCGAAGGGGTCGACGGACAGGTCGGAGCGGTCCGGCGGCTGACCCTCGCGGCCGGCGGTGACCCCTTCGACGAGCGGCTGCTCGCCCTGGACGACCCCGGCCACACCCTCACCTACACGTTCACCGGCGCGAACCCCTTCGGCGTGCGCCGCTACGTTTCGACGGTCCGGGTCAGCCCGGTCACCGACACCGGCGAGTCCTTCGTCGAGTGGTGGGCGGAGTACGACGCCGACGCCGGCCAGGAGGAAGAGCTCAACCGCACCTTCGCCCAGGACGTGTACGGCGGTGGCATCGCCGGCCTGCGGAAGCTGCTCGCGTAGTTCGCGTTCAGGGGCGCACCCGGTTGACGAAGTCGATCGCGAGGCCGTCGGCCGGGCGGGCTTCGGCGGGGCCGACCACCGACACCCGCGGCGCGAGGTTGCGTGCCTCCACGGCCGCGTACTCGGCCAGGGCTCCGTTGCGGCGCAGGCCTCAGCGGGTCACAGCTCAACCACTACCTCCCGACCAAGGAGAGCCTTGTCCTGACGTCCACCGCAGTGAGCGGTTCGCCCACTGCGAAAGCATCGACTCGCTTCGGGACCGGGCGGGCTTCTACATCGCCTACGAGCACGCCTGTCAGGAAGGTTGCACCCTCGGCTCGCTCGCCAGCGAGATCAGCAAGACCGACCTGGACGTCCGCACGGAACCCGTGGAAACGTTTGTGGTGCTCCCGGCCCAGCCGAAGATCGGCAGCCTTCAGCGCGCGCCGAGCACCCGGCGCACCTCGTCGGCGCCCTGCACCACGGGGGAGCGCAGCGATCCGACCTCGCCGATCTCGATCTCGACCACGTCTCCCGGCCGCAGTCCTTGATCGAGCCCCGGCACGACGGACGTGCCCGTGGAAAGCACGGCGCCGTCGGGGAAGTCGTTGTCCCGCCACAGGTACTCGACCAGCTCGGCCGGTTTGCGGTTGAGCTGGGCGGTGCCGGCTTCGCCGGCGAACACCTCGTGACCGTCGCGCAGGATGCGCATGCGGAGGTCGAGCGACAGCGCGTCCGGTACCTCCCACGCCGGCCGCACCCGTGCCGACACCGCGCAGGAACCGGTGTAGATCTTGGCCTGCGGGAGGTACAGCGGGTTTTTGCCTTCGATGCTGCGGGAGCTGACGTCGTCGACCACGACGTACCCGGCGATCTCCCCGGCCCCGGTCAGCAGCAGGCCGAGTTCCGGCTCCGGCACGTTGTTGGCGGAATCGGTGCGGATGGCGATGGGCTCGTCGTCGGTGACCACGCGCCACGCGGCCGACTTGAAGAACAACTCGGGCCGTCGCGCGCGGTACACCCGCGCGTAGACGTCCTCGTCGGCGCTTTCCTCGCGGCGGGCCTCCTCGGAGCGCAGGTAAGTCACCCCGGCGGCCCACACCTCCATCCGCCCGTCCAGCGGTGGCAGCAGGCGCGTCCCGGCCGTGGAGACGGGCTCCCCGGCGGCGTCGGCGAGTTCGCGGATCTCCGCCACGGGGTGGCGCAGCAGGTCACTCATCGACTCCACCGCGAGCGGCCGCAGCTGCTCGCCGGTGAGCAGGCCGACTCGGATGGTGCCGGTGCTGTCGGCGAATCGCACCAGGTGGCTCATTCCGGACCTCCTCGGTCAGGATCGAACCTACGACGCGGGTGCCGCGATGGAAAGCGCGGCACCCGCGTCGCCGGTGTTACGAGGGCATCAGGGGAGCAGGGCCACCTCCGCGTCCGTCAGCGCCTTGCCGACCACGTCGACGTTGTCGACCGCGCCGCGCCAGAAGTCGACGTTGCCGCCGTTGTACTTGGCCCGCCCGACCGTGAACGCGCCGGTGGCGGCGAGCGCCGGTCCGGCCGGGGCCGTCGCGACCTTCACGCCGTCCACGTAGAGCCGGATCTCGTTGCCGGCCCGGACACCCGTCAGCTCGTACCAGCGGCCGATCTCCGGCACGACCTCGTACCGGGCACGGTTGCCGCCGGGGGTGCTGAACGCGAACGCGCCCTGCCCGTACTGCAGGTAGAACGGGCTCTCCCGCTCCCTGCCGTCCTGGCTCACCGCGGTCGCGTAGTTGCCGGGCAGCTCGTCGAGCCGCACCTTCGCGGACACGGTGTAGTCACCGGTCGTGTCGACGACCGGGCCGTAGGTGTCGGCGGAGCCACCGGTGAACTGCAGCGCGCCGTCCTTGAACGTCACACCGCTCGGGGTGAGCGTCAGCGGGTTGTTGCCGCCGCTCGAGTCTCTCGCGGTCGTTCCCTTGCGCTCGTCGAGGTTCCACTCGCCGTGGCCCGCGTAGGGGTAGGGCTTGCCCGCATTGGCGCCGGCCTCGATCACGCGCCGGTTGATCTCGCGGACGGGACCGGGGTCGACCTTGAGGCGCTTGCGGTCGTAGGTCCAGAGCCCGTTGAGCTCGCCTTCCAGGTCGGTGACCTGCGTGTAGACCGAGGCCGACAGCTCGGCCCGAGCCTGCCCGAGGTAGAACGTGCGGGTGTTGTCGACGTACTTCGCCGTCAGCGCCGCCTTGTCCGCCACGCCGCTGTAGATCGCGATCGGCGCACCCGGCCACTGGTGACCCGGCGTGCGCAGCGTGAAGCCGCCGTGCTCGCCGTCCATCGCGACGCGCCTGCCGTCCGAGGCGGCCGGGTCGGTGTTGTTGTAGTCGTGGTGGTCGATGACGTCGCCGCGGCCCGAGTCGCCCTTGGAGGCGCAGCAGTTCACCCCGCTGTGGGCGTTGACGATCCGGCTCGGGTCGGCGGCCTTGACCTGGTCGGTGATCCGGCCGGTCGCGGCCTTGTCCCACTCGCCCCAACCCTCGTTGAACACGATCCAGGCGTAGACGGACGGGTAGTTCTGCAGCTGGTGCATCTCTTCCAGGCCCTGGCTGAGCCACGCCTGCTGCGCCGCGGGGTTGTTGCCGTCGTCGAGGGACACGAAGTCCTGCCAGACCAGCAGTCCGAGCTGGTCCGCGTGGTAGTACCAGCGGGCGGGCTCGACCTTGATGTGCTTGCGGACGGCGTTGAAGCCGAGGTCCTTCTGCGCCTTCAGGTCGAAGACGAGGGCGTCGTCGCTCGGCGCGGTGTTCAGGCCGTCCGGGTAGAAGCCCTGGTCCAGCTGCATCAGGGAGAAGAACGGCTTGCCGTTGAGCGTCAGCTTCGGCGTGCCGTTGACGTTGGTGATGCCGGTGGACCGCATGCCGAAGTAGCTCTTGACCTTGTCACCGCCCAGCTTGATCTCCAGCTGGTACAGGTACGGGTCGTCCGGCGTCCACAGGTGCGGGTTCGGCACCGGCAGCTTCAGGTTCGCGTTCGCCGGTCCGGTGACCGCGGCGACCTGCCGGCCACGCGCGTCCTTGGCGACCGCCGTGACGGTGGCGCTGCCCGCGGACTTGACGTTGAGGGCCAGCGAATTGGTGGTCAGGTCGGGAGTCGTCTTGATCTCGTCGATGCCCTTGTCCGCCACCGGTTCCAGCCACACTGTCTGCCAGATGCCCGACGACGGGGTGTAGAAGATGCCGCCGGGGTTGGGGGACTGCTTGCCCTTGGGCTGGTACGGGCCGGTGGTGTCGGTGACGGCGACGACGATCTCCTGCTCGTCGCCGCGCTTGAGCGCGTCGGTGATGTCGGCGCTGAACGCCGTGTAACCGCCGGTGTGCTCGGCGACGAGCTTGCCGTTCACCCACACCTTGGCCTGGTAGTCGACCGCGCCGAAGTTGAGCTTGAGGCGCTGCCCGCCGCCGATCTTCCAGTCGCGCGGGACGGTGACCGTGCGGCGGTAGAACATGTGGTCCTCGTGCCGTTCGAGCCCGGAAAGCTGCGACTCGATCGGGTAGGGCACGACCACCTTTTCGGGCAGCTTCTTGCCGAACGTGGGCTGCTGGCCCTCCTTGGCGGCCGAGAACTCCCACGGGCCGTTGAGGTTGACCCACTTGTCGCGCTCGAGCTGCGGCCGCGGGTACTCCGGCAACGGGTGGCGCGTGTCGACGTTCTCGCCCCACGGCGTCCGGAGCCGTTCCGTCGACGCGTTCGCGACGGTGCGGCCGGTCTTGCCGACCTTCGTGCCGTTCACCGCGAGCGCACCCGCGCCGTCGTAGTAGAGGGTGACTCGCTGGCCCTTCAGGATCCTCTCGGCCAGCCGGATCGTCGCCCGGTCGCGGCTCGTGGTGAGGGACGAGATCGGCATCGGCGTCGCGTCGACCTGGATCAGCAGGTGGTCCTTCAGGTCGTTCGTACCCGAGACGCGGCCGTCGAAGCCGGTCGTGAGCGTGCGGCCGTCCGCGGACACCGCCGCCGAGCTCGGCACGCCCTGGTAGCCGGCCGGCGGCGTGAACGCCGACAGCGGCACGATCTGCTTCGCGATGGCCGCGCTCGACCAGCGCAGGAACATGTTGGCGCCGCCGGTGTCCTGGAACATCTCCAGCTTGAAGTCGTACTGCTTGCCGGCGGTCAGCGTGACCGGCGCGCTGGTCTGCTCGGTGTCCCAGTCCCCGACCCAGTGGTCGATCACCGGTGCGCCGTCGATGAACAGCCGGAACCCGTTGTCGCCGATGGCGTAGAAGGTGTAGTCGCCGGTCTGCGGCACGGCGAGCTGCCCGGTCCACCGGGCGGTCGTGTGCTCGGTGCGCCCGGCGACCAACCCGAAGACCGAGGTCAGGTCGGGGTGGTCGACCTCCGAGTCGAGGGCGGTCCCGGCCAGGTTGGCGAAGTCGTGCGCATCCGGCGTGGACGGCGTGAAGTACTCGGCCTTCAAGCCGTGCACGGGCTCGGCGGCACCGGCGGGCGGCGTTCCCGACGCCACGCCCAGCGCCACCAGCAGGGCGAGGAGGACGGAAGCGGCTCTTCTCATCGGCGAGATCCCCTTCATTTTTACAACGTTGTAAAACGCTCTCGGAGAATCGAAGCAGACAAGCCGGACGTCAAGATACCGCCGAATGTCGGTATCTTGAGGGCCAACTGCCCGAACCGACTCGCAGTCCGATCACCGGGCGAGGATCGTGACTTTTCCGCGGATGTCGCCCGCCTCGCTCCTGCGGTGCACGTCGGCGAGCCCGTCGAGGGTGTGCGTCTCGGTGACGTCGACGCTCACGGCGCCCGCGTTCACGAGGTGCACCAGTTCGGTCAGCTGGGCCGGGTCGTAGCGGACGACCACGTGCGTCAAGGTCACCCCGGGCGGGGCGGTCACGGGCGCCGCCGCGGAGATGATCGTGCCCGCCGGCCGGACGGGCGGGGTCCACGGCGGCGGGGCGCCGACCAGGTGGATCAGCACGTCGACGGGCTCGACCGCGGACGCGACGGACTCGCTGGTGTAGTCGATGATCTCGTCGGCGCCGTGCCGCCGGACGGCGTCGAAGCTGCGCGCGCTCGCGGTGGCGACGACGTGGGCGCCGGCGCGTTTTGCGAACTGGACGGCGAACCCGCCGATCCCGCCGCCCGCGCCGTTCACCAGGACGCGCTGCCCGGCGGAAACGTGCGGGAAGACGACCTGCCACGCGGTGAGCCCGGCGAGCGGGATGGCCGCGGCGTCGGCGAGCGGGATGCCCGTGGGAGCAGCGACGAGCCGGCCGGCCGGCGCGACGGCGTACTCCGCGGCCGCTCCCCGCTCGAGCCAGCCGATGACCGGGCGGCCGGCCACCGTGCCCGCGACGTCCCAGCCGAGGGTGCAGGGCAGGTCGATCGGGAACAGCGACCGCAGGGCCCCGGAGCGCAGGGCGGTTTCGGTCGGATTGAACGACGTTGCCGCGACCTCGACCAGCATCTCACCGTCGCCGGGGACCGGCCGCGGGACGTCGTCGATCCGGATGACGGAGGGGTCGCCGTGCCGGTGGATCCGTGCGCTTCTCATGAAAGGCACCCTAGGATCGAGCGGGAAGACGCTCCATGGGCGCGAATCCTCGTTTCCTGTCTGATCGTCTCGTAGGAGAGACCATGGATGTGCTGAGCGACGTGCTCGCCGTGATGCGCACGGGTGAGCCGCGCTCCGCCCGGGTGGTGTGGAACGCGCCTTGGGCGCAGTGGTTCGCGCCGGTGCCGGGTGCCGCGGGGTTCCAGGTGGTCCTGCACGGGACCTGCTGGCTTCTCCGGGCGGACGCGGAACCGTTGCCGCTGACCGCCGGCGACGTGGTCTTCCTGCCCCACGGGCAGGGCCACGCGCTGGCCGACAGCCCGGCGACGCCGGTGGACACGCAGGCGTGCGACCCGCACGATCCCAGGTTCGCCGAGCGCTACGCGGACCGGCCGGCGACGGGCACGGGCCCGGAGACGGTGACGCTCTGCGGTGCGTACCGGCTGGATCCGGCGCAGCTGCACCCGTTGCTGTCGAGCCTGCCCGAAGTCGTGCACCTGCCCGCCCGGCTCGACCGTGACCTGCGGGCCGTGGTCGACCTGCTCTGCACCGAGCTGGAACGCCCGCGGCTCGGCACGGACGCGCTGATCCCGGCCCTGCTGGACGCGCTGCTGCTGTACATCCTGCGCGCCTGGTTCGACGAGCGAGCCACGACGGCCGAGACCGGCTGGGCCGCGGCGTTGCGGGACCCCGCGATCACCGCCGCACTGCACGCGATCCACGGCGACCCGGCCCACCCCTGGACCGTCGCGAGCCTCGCGGCCCGGGCCGGGCTGTCCCGGGCGCCGTTCGCGCGGAGGTTCACCGAGAAGATCGGCCGGCCCCCGCTCACCTACCTGACCTGGTGGCGGTTGACCCTCGCCGCCCGGCTGCTGCGCGACACCGACGCCCCGCTGCGCGTGATCGCGGAAAAGAGCGGCTACACCTCGGAGTTCGCCTTCGCCAAGGCCTTCAAGCGACACCACGGCAGCGCACCGGGCAAGCTCCGGCGTGCCTGACCGAGTGACCTGGATGCCATTGGTCCCGGTTTCTGGTGACCAACGGCCGACGCGGGTGCGGGCCGTCGCGGGGCACGCTGAGGTGGTATCACCCTTGACGTCCGGAGTCCGTGATGAGCCGACCGCACCCGATGATGTTCGAGCGGGCCCTCGCTTCGGCCGTCCGCGCACCGTCTCCGCACAACACCCAGCCCTGGCGGTTCGTCCTCGACGGCGAAACACTCGAGGTGTGGCTGGACCGGGCACGTGTGCTCGGGGTGGCGGATCCGCTCGCCCGGGAAGCCCGGCTGTCCGGTGGCGCGGCCGCGTTCAACGCCGTGGTCAGCCTGGGAGCGGAAGGGATGGCGACGGTCGTTCGGACGGTCCCGGACCCGCGCGAACCCGACCTGCTCGCCGTGATCCGGCTCGACGGGAACAGGAAGATCACGCAGGCCGGTCGCGATCTGGCCGAAGCCGTGTTCCGGCGGCACACCAACCGCAGGCCGTTCCTCGATCGGCTGGTGCCGCCCGTCGTCCGCGTCGCCCTCGAATCGGCTGCGCTCGAGGAAGGCGGGCAGGTGGAGTACCTCGACGCGTCCGGGCGGTTCTCCACGGTGACGACGCTGGTGCGTCGCGCCGAGGCGCTGCAGGAGAACGATCTTGCGTTCCGAGCCGAGGCCGCGTCGTGGATGCGGCACGAACCCGAGGCACTGGACGGTGTGCCGACGGTTGCGACCGGGCCGCCGCCGTACGGGGCCAGAGCGGTGTCGTTGCGTGCCTCGCACGCCAACCCGGAGCTGCCGCCGCGCGAGTTCGAGCAGGACCCGTTGCTGGCCGCCGTGCTGACCCGGGACCGCGGGCCGCACGCCGAGGTCCGGGCCGGGATGGCCATGCAGCACGTGCTGCTCACCGCCACCGCGGCGGGCTTGGCGACCTCGTTCCTGTCGCAGCCCTTCGAGACACCGCAGACCCGGGACGCGCTCGACCGGATCTTCGACGGCTGCGGGCAGGCCCACACGCTGCTGCGCATCGGCTACGGCCAGCCGACGGCGACAACGGCGCGCCGGCCGGTCGCCGACGTCCTGACCCGCCGCGTCAGCCCGGATGTCCCAGCGAGGTGACGGCAAAGGTCCGGCGCTTCACCCCGCGGCTTCGGGACGGACCACGAGCACCGGGCAGCAGGCGTGCTGCACGAGAGCCTGGCTGGTCGAGCCGAGCAGCATCCCGGTGAACCCACCGCGGCCGCGGCTGCCCACGACGACCAGCTGGGCGTTCTCCGAGGCGTCGAGCAAGGCGTGGCGGGGGCGGTCGCGGCGCAGGACCCGGCGGATTTCGACGTCGGGGTACTTCTCCTGCCAGCCCGCCAGGCGCTGCGCGAGCAGCCGTTCCTCGTCCTCCGCCACCGACTCCCACTGCGGCATGATGTGCACCGCGACGAGGGGCGCCCGCCGGGACGACGCCTCCTCGAACGCCGCGGCGATCGCCTGTTCGCTGTTCGGGCTCCCGTCGATCCCGGCCACCACCGGGCCCGATTCCGGGACCTGCGCCGTGCCGTGGCGGCCTCGGATGACCGCCACCGGCGAGTGCGCGTGGCTCACGAGGGTGGCCGCGGTCGTGCCGAGGAGCATCCCGGTGAAACCACCCGAGCCGGACGCGCCGACGACGACCATCCGGGCCTGCCGCGAGAGCCCGATGAGCAGCGGCGCCGGCGATTCGACCGGCGTCTTCACCGTGATCACCAGGGTCTCGTCGATCGAGGCGGCCATCTTCCGGGAGCCGGCGACGACCCGTTCGCCGTCCTGGCGCACCGCGTCGAACAGCACATCGGCGCCCGCCAACCCCTCGCCGTAGCCGAGCGCGGCGATCTGCAGCCCGTGCACGATCTCGAGTTCGCAATGCCGGGAGGAAGCCAGCCGGGCGGCCCACGTAACCGCCGTCATCGACGCGCGCGAGCCGTCGACCCCCACCACGACCGTCCGGTTCCGGCCTTTCATCGGGTCTCCTCGCCGCCTTCGTCCGGCGACCGGACCACCGCGACCGGGCACGGCGAATGGACGATCAGTGCCTGGCTGGTCGAGCCGAGCAGCATCCCGGTGAAACCACCGCGGCCCCGGCAGCCGACCACGATCAGCTGCGCGTGCTCCGCGCGCTCGAGCAACGCCTGCACCGGGCGCCCCCGGGTCACGTCGAGGTCGATCGACAGGTCCGGGAACTTCTCCCGCCACGGGCGCACCTGGTCGGCGAGCCGGGCGTGTTCGACCCGGTCGATCTCGGCGGCGTCGTCCTGGAACGGATGGGGCCGGAGCACTCCGTCGGCGACGACGTCGCTCCAGGTGTGCACCACGGTCAGGCCGGCGCTTCGCAGCCGCGCCTCTTCACACGCGAACGCCAGGGCGCCGTCACTGTCGGACGATCCATCCGCGCCGACGACCACGGGTCCCGCGGCGGGCGGCGGATCTTGCGGCATCCGGCCGCGCACCACCACGATCGGGCAGTGTGCGTGGGCGACCACGGAAACGGCCGTCGAGCCGACGAGCAGGCCGGTGAAGCCGCCGAGCCCGCGGGACCCGAGAACCACCAGGTCCGCGTGCTGCGACTCCTGGATGAGGGCGGCGACCGGGCTCCACTCCCGCGCGCCGGTGGTGATGGTGAGCCCGGGTGACTCCGCCAGCACGGCCGTCCGCGCTTCGGACAGCCAACCTTCGGCGCGTTCGGCCAGCCCGGCGCGCACCTGCTCGCAGGTCCCGACCGCGATCGGGGCGCGCACCTGGGGCAGCGTGTACACCTGCACCAGCCGCAGCGGACGTTCTCGCCGGCGTGCCTCGGCGCCGGCCCAGACCGCCGCGCGCACCGCGGAGGCCGAGCCGTCGATGCCGACGACGACGGCGCCGCTGCCGTGCTTCGCCCGGGTCGCCTCCTGGTCGTCGAGCAGTGCCGGCCGGACCGGGTGCCCGTGCGGCGTTGTCACGACGTGCTCCCGGCGACAGCCGCGGCGGCCAGCGTCGCGCCGATTTTGTAACCCCAGGCCCGGATCGACGGCCAGTCGCGGAAGTCGCCGTCCTTGACGTGCAATGCCGTCACCACGAGGCGTTCCGGGAAGCGCAGGGCCTGGCGGTCGATCCGGCCGCCGAACACCCGGTGCTCCCGGGCCCCCAGCCGCCGGACGAGGTCGTCGACCGCCGCCTGGTCTTCGGGTTCGGGCTCCTCGCCCACCGGGCCGCTGGAGAACAGCCAGACGGGAAGACCTCGCAGCTCGGCCGAGAAGGACTCCGCGAACGTCCGCGCCGGTTCGAGCCACCGCCCCAGGTAGCGGGCACTGCCGAGGACCACCGCGTCGAAGCCGTCGAGCGTGGTGACGAGCCCGACGTCGCGCACCTCGACCTCGGGCGCCACGCCGGCGTCGGTCAGCGCGGAGCCGAGCGAGGTGGCGAGGTGCTCGGCGATTTCCCGGGTGGCGCCGTGCCGGGTGGCCACCGCGACGAGGATTTTCATGGGTCCAGCCTCGCGCGGCCGCGGCTTCGGCAGCAGAGGCCGACGACCTCGCCGGACCGGCGAAGGTCCCCGCGGCGGGTCAGTGGACGACGGCGACCGGGCAGGTCGCGTGCGCCAGCAGGTGGTTGCCCGTCGACCCCAGCAGCGCACCGGCGACCGGGCCGCGGCCGCGGCTGCCGACGACGATCAGCTGGGCGTCGGGCGCGACCGCCATCAGCACGCGCGACGGCTCACGGTCCTTGACGACCCGCGTCGTGATTTCCAGGGCCGGGTGCTTCCGCGTCCAGCCGGAGACCAGTTCTTCGAGCTCGCGGCGGTCCTCGGCCTGCTGGTCGGCGAACGCGGGTTCGATGCTCGGGACCCGTTGGTGGGCGGCGTGCGCCACGATCAGCGGCACGTCGCGCGCGACCGCCGCGTCGACCGCGAAGCGCAGCGCTTCTTCGCTGGCCGGTGAGGAGTCCACGCCGGCCACGACGGGGCCCGTCGGGCCGGCGTGGCCGCGGAAGACGACCACCGGGCACTGCGCGCCGGCGGCGACCCGGAGGGCGACCGAGCCGATCAGGGCGCCCCGCAGGCCGCCGAGGCCGTGCGAGCCCAGCACGATCAAGGGTGCGGTCGCGGACTCCGCGAGCAGCAGGTCGACCGCGAGCCCGAGCCGCACGTCGACGGCGACTTCGAGGCCCGGTGCCGCGGCGCGGGCGATCTTCGCCGCGTGGCGCGTCCGGCGGGACACGTGTTCGGGCAGGAACTCGGCCTCCTCGCCCGGATCGACCACGCAGGCGTGGAGCAACCGCAGGTCCGCGTCGCGCCGGGCCGCTTCGTGCGCTGCCCACCGGACCGCGCGCAGCGATCCCTCCGAGGCATCCACCCCGACGATCACCGCGGCCCTCGCCTGTTCGGCCATCGCCGCCTCCTGCCGTCCGGCGCCGCCCGGACGGCGACCCCTTCCAGCATGTCCTCCGGCGTGTCCGCGCGTCAGAGCACGAAGACCTTTCGGCAGGGGACCAAATCCGGGAGGAACCTGTCGCGGCCCCGCTGTGAACGGGTCCTGGCGCCCCCGGCGGGGATACACTGATCGTGCCTCGGACCCCGGCGCTGCTTGTCCTCTCGGCGTGCCACGCAAGCCGGTTCGCCGATCCGAATCTCGTTCGCGAACGCCGAGGCCCCGATGACCACCCGCACCACCTCGGCGCCCGCGCGACCGGCCGCCCCCGAGCTCGACATCGCGCACGCCGCGGCGTTGCCCGGTGCGGCGGCCTTGGCCGCGCTCGGCGTCACGCCCGACGGGCTGACCGCCGGTGAGGTCGCCGAGCGGTCGGCACGGTACGGGCCGAACGCGGTGTCGTCGCACCGGGCACGGCTGGTCCCGGTGCTGTGGCACCAGCTGCGCTCGCCGTTGCTGGTGCTGCTGATGGTGGCCGCCGTCGCGTCCTACTTCGTCGGTGAGCGCAGCGACGCGGTGATCATCGGGGTGATCGTCGCGGTTTCGGTCGGGCTGGGTTTTGTGAACGAGTACCGCGCCGAGAAGGCCGCGGAAGCCCTGCACACGCAGATCCGGCACGAGACCGTGGTGCGCCGCGGCGGTCACCCGTGCGGGTGGACGTGACCGCGCTGGTGCCCGGGGACGTCGTCGAGCTGAAGCTGGGCGACGTCGTCCCGGCCGACGTCCGGCTGCTGTCGGTCACCGGGCTGGAATGCGACGAGTCGGTGCTGACCGGGGAATCCCTGCCGTCGGAGAAGGACACCGCGGCCGTCCCCGAAGGCACCGCCCTGGCCGAACTGTCCGGGTGCGCGCTGATGGGCACCGTCGTGCACGCGGGCAGCGGCACCGGTGTCGTGGTGTCGACCGGCGCCCGCACCGGGTTCGGGGCGATCGCGGCCGGCCTGGGCACCCACCAGCTCGACACCGAGTTCCAGATCGGGCTGCGGAAGTTCTCGATGCTGCTGGTCTACGTCGCGGGCGTGCTGACGACGTCGATCTTCGCGGTCAACGTGGTGCTGCACAAGCCGATCCTCGACGCGCTGCTGTTCTCGCTCGCCATCGCGGTCGGCATCACCCCGCAGCTGCTGCCCGCGGTCGTGTCGACCAGTCTCGCGGCCGGGTCGCGGCGGATGAGCCGGCGCAAGGTGCTCGTCAAACGGCTGGTGTGCATCGAGGACCTGGGCAACGTCGACGTGCTGTTCACCGACAAGACCGGCACCCTCACCCTCGGCCGCATCAACTACATGCGGGCCGTCCCGGCGGGCGGCGCGGATCCCGGCGAAGTGCTGCGCTGGGGCCTGCTCTGCACCGAAAACACCGCGGCCGTCGGCGGCAACCCGCTGGACCAGGCGCTGTGGGCGTCGCCGGCCTCGGTGGCGCAGAGGACCGCGCTCGCCGGCTACACCACGTTGGGCCTGCTGCCCTTCGACCACGAACGGCGCATGGTCTCCGTCGTCGTGCGCGACCCGGCGGGCCACACCGTCCTGGTGACCAAAGGCGCGCCGGAGACGGTGCTGGACCGCTGCACCGGCGTCCCACCCGAAGCACGGCAAGCCCTGGACGCCGAGTTCGCCGCGGGCAACCGGGTCGTCGCCGTGGCCATGCGGCCGTTCACCGGCGGGAAGCCACCGGCGCCCGCGGACGAACAAGGCTTGGTGCTGCTCGGGTTCCTGGTGTTCCTCGACCCGCCCAAGCACGACGCCGCGCGGTCCCTGCGGCGGCTGGCCGACCTGGGCATCGCGGTCAAGGTCGTCACCGGCGACAACTCCGCGGTCGCGGCGAAGGTGTGCCACGACCTCGGCCTCGGCGACGGCGCCGCGCTGACGGGGGCCGACCTCGACGGCCTCGACGACACCCAGCTCGCCGAAGCGATCACGCGGACCACGGTGTTCGCCCGGGTGAACCCGGAGCACAAGGCCCGCATCGTGCGTGTCCAGCGGCTCGGCGGCGGCGGGGTGGCCTTCCTCGGCGACGGCGTCAACGACGCGCTCGCCCTGCACGCGGCCGACGTCGGCATCTCGGTGGACTCGGCCACCGACGTCGCCAAGGACGCCGCCGACGTGATCCTGCTGGAGAAGGACCTCGACGTGCTCGCCGACGGCGTCACCGAAGGGCGGCGGATCTTCGCCAACACCATCAAGTACGTGCTGATGGGCACCTCCAGCAACTTCGGCAACATGTTCTCCGCGGCGGGCGCGTCCCTGTTCCTGACGTTCCTGCCGATGCTGCCTTCGCAGATCCTGCTCAACAACCTGCTCTACGACACCAGCCAGCTCGCGATCCCCACCGACACCGTCGACGAGGAGCAGCTCCACCGGCCGTCCCATTGGGACATCGGGTTCATCCGCCGGTTCATGGTCTTCTTCGGTCCGCTCAGCTCGGTGTTCGACTTCGTCACCTTCGGCGTCATGCTGTGGGTGTTCCACGCCGGCCCGGACCAGTTCCGCTCGGGCTGGTTCGTCGAATCCCTGGCCACCCAGACACTGGTGATCTTCGCCATCCGCACCCGGCGGATCCCGTTCTTCCGCAGCCACCCCAGCCTGCCGCTGACCCTGGGAGCCCTCGGCGTCGTCACCGTCGGCGCCCTGCTGCCCGCGACACCGTTCGCGTCCGCACTGGGGTTTTCGCCGCTGCCGGGCGGGTTCTTCGCCGCGCTGGCCGGGATGGTGCTGGGCTACCTCGTCCTGATCGAAGCGGGCAAACGGATCTTCTACCGAATGGTGCGCACGACGACCCCCGGGCCCCGGCCGGCCGGTCCGCATCGGCACCTGCGCCGCCGGGCGGGCTACTTCAGCACCGCCGAACCGGCCGGCCGCGGCCGTGCCGGAATCCCTGCGGACCGAGGACTTCGATGAGACGCGAACCCCGGGACGCGGCCGTGCTCGTGGTGATCAAGGTCGTGCACACGACGGCCTGGTTCGCCATCGAGTCCTGCTTCTCCTACGTCCTGTATTCGGGACTGGCCAAACGATCCGACCGGCGGGCCGCGCTCGCCGGCGGTGTGGTCGCCCTCGAGTGCCTCGTCTTCGCGGCGAACGGGTTCCGCTGTCCGCTGACCGAGGTCGCCGCATCGTTCGGCGCCGACCACGGCTCGGTCACCGACATCTTCCTGCCACCGTGGTTCGCCCGGAACCTGCCGGTGATCCACGTGCCGTTGCTCGTCCTGGCCGTCGGACTGCACGTGCGGAACCTCCGCCACGGCCGGGCGATCAACCGGCGGTGCGCCGCGGGCCCTGCCAGACGAAGTCCATCCGGTTCTCGACCCCCACGACGCCGGGTACGGCGAGGGCCAGGCGTTCCGCCGTAGCCACGTCGGCTTCGTACTCGAGCCGGCCGGTCAGCAGTACCACGCCGTGCTCGACACTCGCGAGCACGGCGTTCTTGTCGGCGTGCAAGGCGTCTTCGAACACCGTTCGGTCGACGTCGGTCTGCAGGTCTTCGTCCGTGCGCAGGAAAGTGCGCAGGAGGTCCCGCCGCGTGACGACGCCCACCAGGTGCTCACCGTCGAGCACGAACAGGCTGCGGACCCCGCTCGTCGTGAGCAGCCGCGCAACCTCCGGCAGGGTGGCATCCGGTGTGGTGGTCCGCGGCGTCGCGGTCATCACCGTGGCCGCGGTCTGCGCGGCCGCCTTCCGCCAGTCCTCCCGGGTGAGGTGGCCGGCGAAGTGCGGGCAGCTCGCGCCGAGCCGGTCGTCCTGGTGCGCCTGCCGGCACAGCAGGTCCGCTTCGGTCACCACGCCGAGCAGCGCACCCTCCGGGGTCACGACCGGGACGGCGCCGACGCCGTTGGTGACGATCATGCCGACCAGGTCCTTGAACGGAGTGGCCGGCGTCGCGGTGATCACTTCCCGGGTCATGATCCGGCCTGCTGTCGTGCTGGTGCGCATGGTGTTCCTCCTGCTGTGGTGCCGGTGTCCGTTGTGGATCGAATGGTCGGGCTCAGCGGAGCCAGGGGGTGCGGCGGACGAGATCCAGCTCGGCCCAGCGGCGGCCGAGGCCCCAGGTGTCACCCGCGGCGAACGCGGCCACCACGATGAGCACAACGAGGTACACGAGGTGGTAGTCGATCAGCGGATTGGTCGACGACGTCGCCATCCCGGCCGAAGTGGACTGCGCGAGCGGCCATTCGGCGATCCACATGAGAGCGAGCAGGACGGTGCCCGCGACAGCGGCCAGGCGCAGGGCGACACCGAGCAGGAGGGCGACACCGAGGCCGAGCAGCGCCAGCATGAACAGCCAGTCGGCCCAGCCGGCGCCGGCCCAGTCGCGCAGCATCGACTGCAGCGGGCCGACCTGGACGTGGCCGAGGAATCCCTTGGTCGGGGAGCCGCCGCTGATCCAGGCCTGTGCCGAGCTCGTGGAGTAGCCCAGCCCGAACATCTTGTCGAGGAAGGCCCAGAGGAACGTCAGGCCCATCACGATGCGCAGGACGGCCAGTGCCGGGCCGCGGGCGGAGGAGCCGGGGTGAGGCCGTTCGGCGGTCCGCGTTTCCGGCTGGTCGGGGAGGAAGGGGGTGGTCAGGGTCGGGCCGCGGTCCTGGACGGACATCGTGAGCTCCTTGTTCGGTTGTGCACCGAGCATGGGCCGTCGTCCGGGCCGGGCGCTGGTGCCGAAGTTCCCGGAACACGGTGACTTTGGTGCACGGACCGGCCGGTCGCGCTCGTCCGGTCACCTGCGCGTCGACGCCTGACGACGAGCGACCGTCAGTTCGGGGTCGTGATCAGGAACGTGTAGTGCCCGTCGATGTCCTTGCGGACGTCGAGGACCTTGTCGGCAAGATCGACCCGGGTGTCGCGGGCGAGGAACACCTGAGTGCTCGCGACAACAACGACGCGGTCACCGGCCACCGGGTGCGCGGCGACCTCGACCGTCAGCTCGCCGTCCGTTCCGGGAGGGCCGTCGAGGGTCAGGCGCAGCCCACCTTCGGCTCGGACGTTCTGGGCCGTGGTGAGCTGGTTGATCGCTTCGGTGGCCGATTCGGTCATCGTGAACATCGACGGTCTCGCCTTCTGCGTGCGGTGAGCGCGGTACTGGTGTGGTTCACCCGGCGGCTTTCCGGTTGCCGCCGTGCGGGTCGGCCATCCTGGACAGTCGTTCCGGTTTCGGCCAGCGGACCTTTGTCGCCCAGCCGAGTTTCTCGAAGATGCGGATGACGCGGGCGGAGATGTCGATCTGTCCACGCAGGACGCCGTGGCGGGCGCAGGTCGGGTCGGCGTGGTGGGAGTTGTGCCAGGATTCGCCCATCGACAGGATGGCCAGCGGCCAGAAGTTGGCGGAGCGGTCGCGGCTGGTGAACGGGCGGCTGCCGATCATGTGGCAGATCGAGTTGACCGACCAGGTGACGTGGTGCTGCAGGGAGACCCGGGCGAGCCCGGCCCAGAGGAACGCGGTCAGGGCGGCCCACCAGGAGCCGCCGATGAGGCCGCCGAGGGCGGCGGGGACGCCCACGGTGGCGGCCACCCAGAGCGGGAAGAGGCGGTCGACCGTGCGGATGTCGGGGTCGGCGGCGAGGTCGGGCGCGAAACGGGTGATGTTGGTCTTGTCGCGGCCGAAGAGCCAGCCCAGGTGTGCGTGCCAGAACCCGTGGGCGAGTGCGAGCGGTGAGGTGCCGTAGAGCCAGGGGGAGTGGGGGTCGCCTTCGCGGTCGGAGAACGCGTGGTGGCGGCGGTGGTCGGCGACCCAGCTGAGCACCGGGCCCTGGGCGGCCAGGCCCCCGGCGATCGCCAGGGCGATCCGCAGGCCGCGGGTGGCGGTGAACGCGCCGTGGGTGAAGTAGCGGTGGTAGCCGACGGTCACGCCCAGTGTCGTGACGACGTAGAAGCCCGTCGCGATGCCGATGTCGAGCCAGCTCAGTCCCCAGCCCCACACCAGGACCACGACCGAGATCAGGGCGAGGAACGGGGCGAGCAGGAAGATCCTGATGGTGACGAGCTCGGAGCGGGAGTGTTCGCCGGAGAGGAGGGGTTTCGGGCCGGCCGGGAAGCGTTGCGGCGGCGCGGTGTGGTCGATCGTGGTCATGACGGTGCCGATTCGTGCGAGGGGACGGGGCGGTGGGGTTCCCCCGGTGGGGGGCGGTCGTCATCTCGGCGCCGGGCGGGCGCGGCGATGGCCTCCGCCCGCGAGGTGTGGATGACCAGTTGCTCGTGCAGCCTGGTGATCTGAATGGGGCGCCAGACCGCTTGGGTGGCGGCCACCAGCCGCAGGTCGGTGTGCGGCGCGGCCTGCCGGCGTGCGGCCAGCAGGGCCTCCAGTCCGGCGGAATTGAGGAACCGGACGAGGGACAGGTCGACCACCAGCCGCCACGGTCGCCGGCTCAACGCCGATTCGACGGCCTGGCGCACCGCGGGGGCGGTGTGCAGGTCGACGTCACCGTCCAGGACGAGCACGAGCGTCCGTCCACGGTGCTCCGTCGCCACGGTCAGCGGCGGGTGCCGGGGCACCGGGGGCTCGCGCCCGCCAGGCGCCGCGACGGCCGCACGAACTGCCGCGAGCTCCGGGGGAGCGGGTTCGGCAAGCGGGCGGCGGAGTCGACGAAGATCAAGCGTTATGCGTCCCACGATCGGGGCTCCTGACCTGGCCGGCCGCCGCTGCTCCTCACCGCTGTGACAACGTGCACGCGGCCGATGGACAGATGCGGCCGTCGTTGGCGGTCGATCGTCGCGAGGGCAGGGACTGGGCGCTCCGGCGCTGTCCCCTCGATCCTACCGCGATGCCGGAGCCACAGCGGTGTTTCCGGGCCGGTTTCCGAATAGTCGACGCCGGCCGGGACGCCAGAGGAACTTGTCGACCTCGGCGACCAGGAACGTGGTGGCGGCGAGGCCGAGCACCAGCAGCCAGCTCCCGACGGTCAGCGGCGCGGTGTGGAACAGCTCGTTCATCAGCGGGACGTAGAGGATCGACACCTGCAGCGCGACCATGACGGCGACACCCCCGAGCACCCAGGGATTCCACCCCGTCGGCCGGAACCGGTCGAGGGACCGGCAGCTGAACAAGTACGCGATCTGCGCGAACACGAACACGGTGATCGTGACCGAGCGCGCGTCGGTGACGGACACGCCGGCCCGCAGCTGCCAGGTGAACACCGCGAACGAACCCGCGACGAGGATGACCGACACCAGCGAGATCCGCCTGAGCAGGTCGGTGGTCATCAGTGCCTGTCCCGGTGGGCGGGGCCGGCGGGCCATGATGCCCGTTTCCTTCGGTTCGAACGCCAGCGAGAGGCCGAGGAAGACCGCGGTGGTCATGTTGATCCACAGCACCTGGACCGGGAGCATCGGCAGCTGGGCGCCGAGCACGATCGCGACCAGGATGACCAGTCCTTCGGCGATGTTGGTCGGCAGCGTCCAGGCCATGAACTTGCGGATGTTGTCGAACACCGCGCGGCCCTCTTCGACGGCGGCCTCGATGGTCGCGAAGTCGTCGTTCGCCAGCACCATGTCGGCGGCTTCCTTGGCGACCTCGGTCCCGCTGCGTCCCATCGCGATCCCGATGTCGGCCTTGCGCAGAGCGGGCGCGTCGTTGACCCCGTCGCCGGTCATCGCGACCACGTTGCCGCGCTCCTGCAGGAGGGTGACCAGCCGCAGTTTCTGCTCCGGGGAAACGCGGGCGAACACGTCCACGCCGGCGAGGGCGTCGTCCGGGGTGACGGCGATTTCGGCACCGGTGAGGACGACCGGTTCGCCCTTGGCCAGCGCGAAGTTCCGGGCGATCGCCCGTGCGGTTTCACCGTGGTCGCCGGTGATCATCTTGACCGCGATCCCGGCGCGCCGGCACGCCGCCACGGCGGCCACCGCGGCCGGGCGGGGTGGGTCGTGCATGGCCTGGAAGCCGACGAGGGTCAGCCCGTCCGGGGGTGTGCCCGCCGGAAAAGCGGTTTCGCCCGCCGGAGTGAACGTCGCGAAGGCCAGTACCCGCAGTCCGCGGCGGGCGAGGGCTTCCGCGGTCTCCCGTTGCCCCGCCTCGAGCGGCCCGGCGGTCCCGTCCTCGCGCAGCTGGTCGTGGCACAGCGCGAGGACCTTTTCGGGAGCTCCCTTCAGGTATCCGGTCAGCCGGCCGTCGGCGGTCCGGTGCACCGTGGCCATCAGGTTCCGCCCGGACTCGAAGGGCAGCACGTCGACGCGCGGCCGGGCGGACCGCTCCGCGCCGATGTCCAGCCCGGCTTCGCGCGCCGCGGTGAGGAGGGCGGTTTCGGTCGGATCGCCGGTCGCCGCGGTCGGGCCGTCGGCCGGTTGTGCCTCGTTGCAGAGGATCCCGGTGAGCAGGCATTCCCGCAACGCCGGCGGGAGCGGATCGCCGACGGTCCACTCGTGGGTGCGGCCGCCGGCGACCACGGTGGTCACCGTCATCCGGTTGGTGGTGAGCGTGCCGGTCTTGTCGGTGCAGATGACGGTCGTGCTGCCGAGGGTCTCCACCGACGGCAGCCGCCGGACGATCGCGTTGCGCCGGGCCATCCGGACGACGCCGATCGCCAGCACGATCGACACCGCGGCCGGCAGGCCTTCGGGGATCGCCCCCACCGCCATCGTCACCGCCGCGGTGAACATCTCCCCGGCCCGGTAGCCCCGCAGCAGTCCGATCACGAACAGGACGACCGCCAGCGCCACGATGCCGGCCGAGAGCCGGCGGCTGAACCCGGACAGCTTGCGCGTCAACGGTGTGGTCGGCACCCCGGTGGCGGTCATGAGCTGGTTGATCAGCCCCAGTTCCGTGCCGGCGCCGATCGCCACGACGACGGCGGTGCCCTCGCCCCGCGTCACGACGGTGCCCGCGTGCGCGATGTTCCGCCGATCGGCGAGCGCGGTGGCCCGGGGGAGCGCGCCGGGCACCTTCGTGACGGGTGCGGCCTCACCGGTGAGCGCGGATTCGTCGATCTGCA
Source organism: Amycolatopsis sp. NPDC051758 (assembly GCF_044453095.1). Classification (NCBI taxonomy): domain Bacteria; kingdom Bacillati; phylum Actinomycetota; class Actinomycetes; order Pseudonocardiales; family Pseudonocardiaceae; genus Amycolatopsis; species Amycolatopsis sp. NPDC051758. The sequence goes on from NZ_JBITCJ010000014.1 coordinate 89,750, forward strand.
GCGTGTGCGCCGAAAGCAGGAGGGAGTCCGCCGCGACCTTGTCCCCGGCGCGGAGGAGAACGAGGTCCCCGGTGGCGAGGTTTTCGGCTCGCAGCCGGATCGGGACACCGTCGCGCACCACCCGGACTTCGGTGGTCACCATGCCGGCCAGTGCCGCGAGGGCGTGCTCGGCCCGTGACTCCTGGAGCAGCCCGACGACCGCGTTGAGCAGCACAACGGCGAAGATCACGCTCGAGTCGACGAACTGGCCGAGAATCAGGGTCACCGCGGCCGAGGCGAGCAGGACGTAGACGAGCGGATCCTTGAACTGGCGGAAGAACCGGCCGAGCGCACTGGTGGGCCGGCCGGTCGGCAGCACGTTCAGTCCGTTGTGGACGTTCCGGGCGGTGGCCTCGGCTCCGGTCAGCCCGGTTCGCTCATCGGTCTCGAGCAGGGTGATCGTCTCGGCCGCGTCGAGCGCGTGCGCCGGTGCCCGGACGGCAGTGCCGGCCCGTTCGGCCGGCCGGGCCGGTGCCGGCACTCGCATGATCGGGTCCCTTCGACAGGCTCTGGCGAACCTTTCGTCCTGATCGTCCAGGTGATCGTGGTGCCGGGCACAGGGCCGAACTGCTCCCCGTCCGAGGTCCGAGGACCTCAAGCTCCTCGACGGCGCCGAACGGGCGCGTAGGCTGCGTGGTGAGTGCCCCGGACCCGGCGCGACGACCAGCCGATCGAGGAGCACCCATGGCACCCGTCGATCTCGCGGGAATCGCCGAGCCGCACCGGAGCACGGTGACCGCCATCGTCGAACTGGCCCGTCAAGGTCTGCTCAGTGATGCTCAAGCGCTTCTGATGATCGCCCGGGTCCGCGCCGCGGCCGGTCCCGGCCCGGCGGAAGCCGGTGCCCGATGCGAGTGCTGACGGTCAACCCCGGCTCGTCGAGCGTCAAGCTGTCGGTCGTCGACGACGGCCGGGAGGTCGACCGGGCCACCGTCGGCGCCGCGTCCGCCGCCCAGGCCCGGCAGCCGCTGGCCGACCTGGTGGGCCGGCGGCAGCCGATCGGCGCGGCCGGTGTGCGGTTCGTGCACGGCGGCCTGAGCTCCGAACCGGTGGCGCTGGACCAGGCGGAAACCGCGCGGCTGACTGCGTTGACCCCGCTGGCTCCGCTGCACCAGCCGCTGTCGCTGGAACTGGCCGCGGTGGTCGCGGAGATCGTGCCGGGGCCGGTGTACGCGTGTTTCGACACCGCTTTCCACGCGCTGATGCCGGCAGCCGCGGCGCACTACGCGCTGCCGAAGAGCTGGGTTCGCGAGCACGCACTGCGGCGCTACGGCTTCCACGGTCTCTCCTGCGCGTCCGCCCTGCGCCGCACGGCCGAGCTGCTCGACCGTGACCCCACCGAGCTGCGGCTGGTCTGCTGCCACCTCGGGTCCGGCGTTTCGGTGACCGCCGTCCGCGACGGCCACGGTGTCGACACGTCGATGGGCTTCACCCCGCTGGAAGGGGCGGTCATGGCCACCCGCTCCGGCAGTGTCGACCCGGGGCTGCTGCTGCACCTGCTGCGCTCCGGCGTCACGGACGTGGCCGGGCTCGACGACGCGCTCGACCGCCGGAGCGGCCTGGCCGGGATGACCGGCACCGGCGGCGACGTGCGTGACGTGCTGGCCGCGCGGGACCGCGGCGACCCGGACGCCCGCACCGCGATCGCCGTCTACCTGCACCGGTTGCGCCGGGAGATCGGCGCGATGGTGGCGTCCCTGGACCGGTTGGACGCGCTGGTGTTCACCGGCGGTGTCGCGGAACACCAGCCGACCCTGCTGGCCGAGCTCTGCGGAGGGCTGGAGATCTTCGGCGTGCGGGCCGATTCCGCGCGCCTGGCCGCCGAAGGCGATCGGCAGGTCGGCCGGGAGCACGAGCCCGTGCGGGTGCTGGTCGTGGCCGCGCGTGAGGGGCTGGAGATCGCCCGGCAGACAACCCTGGCCATGGCCGTGGGTGCCGGTGGACCTCGTGATCGGTGACGAACGGCCGCAGCGCACCGGGCGGGCGCGCACCTAGCCTCAGGCCCGACGAAAGAGGACTTCGATGCAAGCACGCGACATCATGAGCAGTCCGGTCGTTTCGGTGACCCCGGACATGACGGTGAAGTACGCCGCGAACCTGTTGTCCGCCCACGGCTTCACCGCGCTCCCGGTCCTCGACGAAGACGGCCGGCTCGTCGGTGTGGTGACCGAGGCGGACCTCGTGCGGGACCGGTTCCCGCGCGACGCCCGGTACCACCCGGCCGAAGGCGCCGGCGATCCGCCGAAGCCGCCGGCCGGGACCGTGGGCGGGGTGATGACCTCTCCGGCCGTCGAGACGGGCGCGAGCACCGACGTGGTGGACCTGGTGCGGGTCCTGCTCGAGGACCGGATCCGCAGCATGCCGATCGTCGACGGCGCCCACGTCGTCGGGGTGGTCACCCGGCGCGACCTCGTCCGGGCGCTCGCCCGCGACGACGGTGTCATTTCGGCGGACGTCCGCCACCACCTGTCGATCTACGGCGGGCCGGCGCGGTGGACCGTCGAGGTGCACGACGGCGCGGTCGAGGTCGTGGACGCGTTCGACGACGAGACCGACCGGCACGTCGCGACCGTGCTGGCGCAGGCCGTGCCCGGGGTGACCGCGGTCCGCGTGACCGGCACGAGCCCGACCGGCTGACCGGCCGACCCGATCCACTTGGCGGAAGGCCACGGCGATGCAGCAGTCCACGACCTTGACCGGCACCACGCCCACGACTTCGCCGTACGACGAGCACGACCGGGACCTGGACCTGAGGTGGTGGGCCGCGGCGAACTACCTGACCGTCGCCCAGATCTACCTGCGGGACAACCCGTTGCTGCGCGCGCCCCTCTCGGTGGCGGACATCAAGCCGCGCCTGCTCGGGCACTGGGGCACCAGCCCGGGGCTGTCCCTGATCTACACCCTGCTCAACCGGCTCATCCGCGACACCGGCGCCGACTGCGTCTACGTCGCCGGTCCCGGCCACGGCGGACCGGCCCTGCTCGCGAACGCCTACCTCGAAGGCACCTACGGCGAGGCGTACCCCGCCGTCTCCTCCGACATCGCCGGGCTGACCCGGCTGGTGCGGCAGTTCTCCACACCCGGGGGCGTGCCGAGCCACGTCGGCGTCCAGACGCCCGGCAGCATCCACGAGGGCGGCGAACTCGGCTACTCCCTGGCCCACGCCGCCGGCGCCGCGTTCGACCACCCGGACCTGGTCGTGGCCTGCGTGGTCGGGGACGGCGAAGCGGAGACCGGGCCCCTGGCGGGATCCTGGAAGATCCCCGCCTTCCTCAACGCCCGCCGCGACGGCGCCGTGCTGCCGATCCTGCACCTCAACGGGTACAAGATCGCCGGACCCACCGTGCTCGGCCGGGCCGACGACACCGACGTCCTCGGGTTGCTCACCGCGCAGGGCTGGGACCCGGTCCTCGTGTCCGGCGACGACCCCGCCACGGTGTGCACCGAACTGCACGCCGCCCTCGCCGCCGCCCACGACCGGATCCGGGCCAACCAGCGGCAGGCGCGCACCGGCTCGGCCGAGCCGTTCCGAGCGGTCCGCTGGCCCGCCGTCGTCCTGCGCACCCCGAAGGGCTGGACCGGCCCGGACGTCGTCGACGGCGTTGCGATCGAAGGCACGTTCCGGGCCCACCAGGTGCCCCTGACGCGGGTCCGGGAGGACGCCGGGCACCTGCGGCAGCTCGAGCGGTGGCTGCGGTCCTACGCGCCGGAGAGCCTGTTCGACGCCACCGGCCGGCTCGTCCCGGAGCTGGCCGCGCTCGCCCCGCACGGGGACAAGCGGATGTCCGCCAGCCCGTACGCCAACGGCGGCCGGCTGCTGAAGCGGCTCGACATCCCCGTCCTGGCACCGTATGCGGTTTCCGTGCCGGCACCCGGAGTGGTGCACCACGGCAACACCCGCCCGTTCGGTGAGCTGCTGCGCGACGTCTACCGCGCCAGTACCCGGAAATCCGACGGCGGCGGCACGTTCCGGTTGTTCTGCCCGGACGAAACGGCCAGCAACCGGCTCGGCGCCGTCTTCGAGGCCACCGATCGCTGCCTGCAGGCGCCGATCCTCACCACCGACGACCACGTCTCGCCCGACGGCCGGGTCATGGAGGTGCTCTCGGAACACCTGTGCCAAGGCTGGCTGGAGGGTTACCTGCTGTCGGGCCGGCACGGCGTGTTCGCGACCTACGAAGCGTTCGCGATGGTCTCGGCTTCCATGTTGATCCAGCACGCCAAGTGGCTGCAGCACGCCGCGGACCTGCCGTGGCGGCGCTCGGTCGCGTCCTTGAACGTGTTGCTCACCTCGACCTGCTGGCGCAACGACAACAACGGTTTCTCGCACCAGGGGCCGGGCTTGATCGACATCGCCATCCCGCTCGCGCCCGCTGTCGTGCGTGTCTGGTTCCCGCCGGACGCCAACACCACGCTGTCGGTGGCGGAGCAGTGCCTGCGGAGCCGGGACCACGTCAACCTGATCGTCGCCGACAAGCAGGAGCACCTGCAGTACCTGGAACTCGAAGAGGCGGCCGCGCACTGCGCCGCGGGAGCGTCCACTTGGGACTGGGCGGGCACCGAGACGGCCGACGGCGAACCCGACATCGTGCTCGCCGCGGCCGGTGACGTGCCGACGCTCGAGGTCCTGGCGGCGGCGCGGCTGCTGCGCGACCACGTCCCGTACCTGCGGGTGCGGGTGGTCAACGTGGTCGACCTGATGGGCCTGCTCCCGCCCGGCGACCACCCGCACGGGTTCGGCGAACCGAAGTTCGAGCGGCTGTTCACCGCCACCGCCGACGTGGTGTTCGCCTTCCACGGTTATCCCCGGGCCGTGCACCAGCTGCTGCACGGCCGCCCCGACCCCGGCCGGTTCCACGTCCGCGGTTACACCGAGCAGGGCACCACGACCACGCCCTTCGACATGGTCGTGCTCAACCGGATGAGCCGCTACCACCTCGTCCTCGAAGCACTGCGCAGGTCCGCCCGGGTCCCCGAAGGCGGCGCGGCGCTGGCCGAGCACTGCCACGCCATGCTCGCCCGCCACCACGGCCACATCCGCGAGCACTTCGAGGACATGCCGGAAATCCGGGACTGGACCTGGGCCGGCTGACCGGCGGCCGACGGTTACCCGGTGCAGTTGGGCACGGCGGGGACACTGCCGACGCAGTTGTTCGGGGTGTTGGCGGTGATGGGTGAGTTGGTGGTGGTCATGGTGCCGCCCTGGCGGTAGACGCCGCCGGCGGAGCCCAGGAGCAGCAGTGCGTGGTTGTTGGTCACAGCTGTCTGGGTGAGGGTGGTCGCGGTGGCGCCGACGGCGGAGATTCCGGCGCCCCGGCCCGCATTGTTGCCGGTGATGAACAGGGGGCTGCCGGAAACGCCGGTGACTGTCAGCGTGCCCCGGAGGCCGTTGTAGACGGCGCCGCCGTCGCCGAGCAGCGTGGTGTTGCCGGACAGCGGGCTGTTGGTGAACGTCGCGGCGGGCGCGGTGCCGGCCGGGGTGTCGGCGTTGGCGAGGCCGCCGCCGTCGCCCGAAGCGGTGTTGCCGGTCAGGGTGCTTCCGGTGAGGGTGACCGCGCCGCGGTTGAGGATGCCACCACCGTCACCGAGGACGTTGCCGCGGGTGAACCCGACGCCGGTGGTGAGCGTGAGACTGCCGGTCGGGCCGACCTCGGCGATCCGGAACGTCCCCAGGCCGAGCAGCGAGGCGTTGGTGACGGTCGCGGGGCCGATCATCTCGATCGGGGTGGTGATCACCGGCAGCGCGTTCGCCGCGCCGCCGTGGGCGGTGGTGATGCCGTAGGTGCAGCCACCCGCCAGGACGAGGGTGTCCGAGGTGGGGGTGGAGTTGGCCAGGTTCACCGCCGCGACCAGAGCGTTTTCGCTGCAGGCCACCGGAATGGTGCTGGCCACGGCCGCCGGGGCCAGTGCGATCAGGCTTCCGGTCGCGATGGTGGTCCCGAACAGGACCTGGACAATGGTGCGGATGCGTCGCATGACGATTTCTTTTCCTGGAAATTCCGGAAATGATCCGCCGTTGCGTTTGCGCCGGCGGTGAGAAATACGCGGACGGCGCGTGATCTGATCCACGCAAAAGGACCCCGGGTTTTCGCCGTCCGCTTGAGAGATCGCGGACTTGGTGCGACACCGAGGTCCGGGGTGACAACCGTCAACGTACTTTTTGGTCCGGGTGAGGGATACCCCAGGCCCCCGGATGGGGGTATTTCCGGTGGGCGATAATCCGGCCGGATCCATTCTTTCCCGATCACCGATGGTGAATCGGATGTCGTGGAAATTGCGGCAGGAAGGCGATGGTGACGAGAAGCGCGCCGCCGATGATCCGGGGGACCAGGAGGTGATCCTCGGGCCGCGAACCCGGACGCGCAGCCGGGACTCCCGGGCGGAGCCGGTGGTCCGGGAACGACCCCGGCTCCGCCTGGTGATCCGGCTCAGGCGTGGCACTCGTAGAGGGTCTGCGCCAGGCCCATCGACCCGGCCTGGTCGTTCCGCTGTGCGGCCTGCCCGCCGTACGCCGCCGGGTCGACGGCGGTGCACTGCTGCTCGATCCACTGCTGCCGCCGCTGTCCGGCGCCGCCGCTCATGCCCGGCATGCCGCCGCCGGATCCGCCGAGGACGAACTTCAGCTTGCCTTCGGCCGTCCACTGCCGGAGCTGGCCGACCGAGGGCGAGTCGTCGCTGCCCGAGAAGCCGCCCATGCCGATGACCGTCTCGTCGGAGCCGATGATGAAGCCCGCGACCGCGGTGGCCGAGCCGTCGACGGCCAGGGTGATCTCCGCGCCGCCGCTGTGCTGCTTGGCGTAGTCCAGGACGCGGCGCTGCTCGTCGGTGAGCTTGCCGTCCATGGCGCCCATCATGGCGCCGAACCCGCCGCCGCCCGGCATCTCCGGGCGGCCGCCGCCGGGGAAGCCCGCGCCGGTGCCACCCGGGAAACCGCCGGTGCCACCGGGCAGCTGCGGCAGGTCGCCGGCACCCGGGAAGCCACTCGGGCCACCTGTGCCGCCCGGGCGCATCCCGCCGAAGCCGCCGCTCGGGCCGGCCGCCGGCATCACGCCGAGGTTCTCGCCGGTCGCGGCGGTCGCCGTGGACCACACCGCCGGCACCAGCAGCACGGTGACCAGCCCGAGCACGAGCGAGACCCGCGAGAGCACCGCACGCCGGGCCGCGGCGAGCCGGGCCGCGAGCAGCGCGACCACCGTCACCACACCCGCCACCAGGACCGCCCAGCGCGTCCAGCCCTGCCACGAAGGATCGCGGCTCGCCAGCACGAACGCCCACACCGCGGTGAGCGCCACCGCGGCGGGCAGCAGCAGCCACCCGGCGGCCCCGTCGCCGCGGTAGGCGCGCCAGAACCGCGCCAGCCCAGCCGCGGAGATCGCCGCGATCGCCGGGGCGAGCATCGTCGTGTAGTACGGATGCCAGATGCCCTGCGCGTAGCTGAACACCAGCGCGGTCACCAGCAGCCAGCCGCCCCACGCGAACCAGCCGGCCCGCAGTGCGGGGTCACCCGGCCGCTTCGCCGCCATCCGTGAGACACCCTGGACGGCGATGACCACCAGGACCAACAGCGCCAGCGGCAGCAGCCACGAGATCTGCCCGCCCACCGACGTGCTGAACATGCGGCCGAGACCGGTGTCGCCGCCGAACATGCCACCGGCGCCGCCGCCCATCCCGGCCGGCAGGGTCATCCCCTCGGGCAGGTCGGGGCGCGGTCCGGCACCGCCGCCGGGATTGCCTTCGTTGCCGAAGATCCGGCCGAAGCCGTTGTAGCCGAAGATCAGGTTCCAGGCGGTGCCGTCGGTGCTGCCTCCCATGTAGGGCTTGGCCCCGGGCCACCAGTCGTGCAGTGCCGCCCACCAGAACGACGACGCGAACAGGACGACGCCCGCCCCGAGCAGGTCGAGGATCCGCCGCTTGACCGGCGCGCTCGTCCCGACGAGATACGCCAGCGCGAAACCGGGGACGACGATCCACGCCTGCATCATCTTGGTGACGAACCCGCAGCCGACGAAGAAGGCGCACCACAGCAGCCAATTCGTCCGCGCGCGGCTCGTGTCCGCCTTCACCGAGCGCGTGAACGCGTAGGCCGCCGCGACGAGCAGCAGCACGAGGAGCGTGTCCGGGTTGTTGTCCCGGTTGATCGCGACGGTGATCGGCGTCAACGTGAGGATCAACGCAGCCAGCAGTGCGACGTTCTCACCCGCCCACAGCCGCACCGTGCGGTGCAACAGGAACACCGCCGCGACACCCTCGAGCACCTGGGGGAGCAGCAGTGCCCAGCCGTGGAAGCCGAACACCAGCACCGAAAGCGCTTGCGGCCACAGCGACATCGGTGGTTTGTCCACAGTGAACACGCCGTAGGGGTCGAACGAGCCGAAGAGGAAGTTCGTGAAGCTGTCCGTCATGGACTTCACGGCGGCCGAGTAGTAGGTGTTGCCCAGCTGGCCCGCGCCGATCCGCCACGCGTAGAGCGCACCCGCGGCGACGCAGATCCCGGCGAGCGCCCAGGCCGGCCACCTCGTCCGGCTTGGAACCGCGACGCGGCCGGCGGGTGCCGCGTGTTCGGCGGCGACTGTCATCGTTCGTCCTTTCGATTGTCCTTGCGGAAGACCCAGCTGCGCAGCAGCACGAACCGCCCCGCGGTGCCCAGCACCGAGGCGCCGAACAACACCGTCAGCTCCAGCGCGCGGCCGGGGTCCGGGTCGAACGCGGGCAGCGCGAGCAGCGCGGCCGAGGTGAACGCGTAGTAGAGCCCGAACACCACGAACCCCTGCAGGTGCGCCTTGCCCCGGGCGACGCCCGCGCCGGCGAAGGTGAAGCGGCGGTTGGCTTCGGTGTTGAACAGCGTGGTGAGCACCAACGCGGCCAGGTTGGCCACCAGCACCGGCCACCACAGCCGGAAGAGCCCGTACAGCAGGAGGTTCGCGACGGTGGAGAGCACGCCGATCACCGCGAACGACAGCACTTCCCAGAGCCGGCCGCCGCTCGGTGCGCCCAGCACCGCGTCGGGGTGGGCCGCGCGGGGTGCCGGCCGGCGCGGCAGGTCCGGCACCCGTGCGGTGCCGGCCGCTTTCGCGCGGGCGACGCGGACCAGCCCGCGGATGTCGTCGAGCGCGGTCTTGGCGACGTCGACGCGGCTGTCGGTGTCCTCGACCCAGTCGACCGGCACCTCGTGCACGCGCAACCCGTTGTGCTCGGCCAGGAGCAGCAGTTCGGTGTCGAAGAACCAGGCGTCGTCCTCGACGTGGTCCAGCAGCGGCCGGATCACGTCGGTGCGCGCGGCCTTGAACCCGCACTGCGCGTCGGAGAACCGGGCGCCGTGGCTCAGCCGGATCAACCCGTTGTAGCAGCGGGAGACGAACTCGCGTTTCGGCCCGCGCACCGTGCGTGCCCCGGGGGCGAGCCGCGAGCCGATGGCCAGGTCGGAGTGCCCGTTGACCAGGGGAGCCACCAGCGGCAGCAGCGCGTCGAGCCCGGTGGAGAGATCAACGTCCATGTAGACGACGACGTCGGCGGTGCTGGCCCGCCAGGTTTCGCGCAGGGCCAGGCCGCGGCCCTTGCGGTCGAGGTGGCACACGCGGACCGAGTCGTGCTCGCGGGCGAGTCCCTCGGCGACCGCGAGCGTCCGGTCCGTGCTGGCGTTGTCGGCGATCACGATGGTCCAGCCGAACGGGAACTGGTCGCGGAGGAACTCGCGCAGCACCTGCACACAACCGGGCAGCGCGCGTTCCTCGTTGTACACCGGGACGACGATGTCCACCGTGGCCGTCGCAGCACGGTGTTCGGGAGAGGTCCGCAGACCCCCGGTCGTGCCGACCGACATGCTTCCTCCGTCCTTGCTGGTTCGCGGCCGAGCACGACGCTGTGTGACCGGTTACGTTGCTCATACGGTGGACTACCGATCGTGAGAAGCACCTGGACGTCACCTGAGAGAATTGTGAGAAGTGGATCTACAGCTCACGCACAGCTCGGCCGCGTAGCCTCTGCCCGGTGCGACTGCTGGTGGTGGACGACGATCCCGACGTGCGGGAAAGCCTTCAGCGCAGCCTGGAGTTCGAGGGCTACGACGTCGGCACGGCGACCTGCGGGGCGACGGCGCTCGAAGCCGTCGCCGGTGACCGGAGGCCCGACCTGGTGATCCTCGACGTGATGATGCCCGGCGTCGACGGCCTGGAGACCTGCCGGCGCATCCGCGCGGCGGGCGAGCGGTTGCCGGTGCTGATGCTCACCGCGCGCGACGCGCTCGGCGACCGGGTCACCGGCCTCGACTCCGGGGCCGACGACTACCTCGTGAAGCCGTTCGCCCTGGAGGAGCTGCTCGCCCGCGTGCGGGCGCTGTTGAAGCAGAACCGCGGCCGCCGGTCCGCGCCCGAGGTCCGCCGGTTCGCCGACCTCACGCTCGACCCGCACACCCGCGAGGTCACCCGCGGCGGGCAGCGGATGGAGCTGACGCCGACCGAGTTCGACCTCCTGACGGCCTTCCTGGACGCCCCGGGCAAGGTGCTGACCAAGCACCAGCTGCGCCAGGCGGTGTGGGGGCGGGAACCCAGCCGTACCAACAACCTCGACGTCTACGTCGGGTACCTGCGGCGCAAGACCGAGGCGGGCGGGGCGAGCCGGCTGCTGCACACCGTCCGCGGTGTCGGGTTCGTGTTGCGGGCGCCGTGAACCGCCGCGGAGAGCGCCGGATACTGCTGCGCAGCCGCGTCGCGCTGATCACCGCGGCGATCGTGGCGTTCGCGATCGCGTCGATCAGCACCGTGACCTACGTGGCCACGCAGCACAACCTGCGCGCGCAGCTGGACGAGACGCTGCTCGGCGGCTGGCCGCCGCCCGGCGCGCAGGACCCTGCCCTGCCGAAGCCGGACTGGGCCGATCTGTGCCGGGCCGTGAACGGCGGCCGTCCGCTGCAGCGGTTCCTCGAAGGTGTCCAGCTGCTCAAGGCGGACGGGACGACGTGCTCGCCCGCCGGCGTGGACTCGGTCGTCCTCGAGCCGTCGGACCGGACGACGCGGACGGTGACCCTGCGGGACGGCCACACGCAGTCCGGCACGCCGGTGCGGGTGCTGCTCGGCCCGGCCGGTGACGGGAACGTCCTGGCCATCTCGCGCAGCCTCGCCGAGGTCGAGAACACGCTGACAGGGCTGCGCACCGTCCTGGTCGTGGTGTCGGTGCTGGGTGCGGCGCTCGCGGCCGCGGCGGGCCTGCTGCTCACCCGCCGGACCCTCGAGCCGATGGCGCGGCTGACCGGCGCCGCCGAGGAGATCGCCCGGACCCAGGACCTCGAGCTCCCGGTCGAGGTGTCCGGCCGCGACGAGGTCGGCCGGATGGGCCGCGCGTTCGCGGCGATGACCGGCGCGCTCGCCGAGTCCCGCCGTCGCCAGCGGGCGCTGGTGGCGGACGCGGCCCACGAGCTGCGCACCCCGTTGACCAGCCTGCGCACCAACATCGACCTGCTCGCCCGCAGCGAGCACGTCGGCCGGCCGCTGGCGGACGGGCAGCGCGCCCGCACGCTGGACCGGCTGCAGGTGCAGGCGGAGGAGCTCGGCGACCTCGTCACCGAACTCGTTGTCCTCGCCCGCGACGAACACGAACTGGACCACACCGAGGTCGCCATGGCCACCGTCGTCCGGCAGGCGGTCCGGCGGGCGTCGAGCCGTGCCCGGGACCACACGTTCGAGGTCGAGAACGCCGAGTGGCCGATCCGTGGTGACGCCGGCGCGCTGGAGCGGATGATCCTCAACCTGCTCGACAACGCGATCAAGTTCTCGCCGGCGGGGTCCGTGGTCACGGTTCGTTCGGTGCCGGGCCGGATCTCCGTCGCCGACGATGGTCCGGGGGTCGCTCCGGAGGACCGGGGACCAGCGTTCGAGCGGTTCTGGCGAGCCCCGGCGGCGCGTGCGCTGCCGGGATCGGGTCTGGGCCTGGCGATCGTCGCAGACACCGCGGCGGCCCATGGTGGGCGCGCACGGTTCGAGGATCCGCCGGGCGGGCGGGGTGCGCTGGTGGTCGTCGAGCTGCCGGCGTGAGCGCGTCGGCGTCGGCGGAGATCTCGTAGCGGTGCTGTGGCCACTAGTACGAGAAATCTCCTCTGGCGGTTCGCTTGTTCGGTCGCAGCATCAAAGCCAATGACAGCGCGGTGATCGCCAGGTCGAAAAACCAGGCTGTCGTTCCCAAGAGCGCCATCGGGCTGGTCCTGGGCTGCCTCGTGCTGTAAAACCAGACTGCTGTCGCCGCTAATGCAAGAGAGGACATTGCCGGATACACAAGTACCGCCGGTTGCGTCCACGTCCTCACCAGTGCTCTGCCGAGCTTCAGGTCGCCCCGCCTCTCTTCGAGCCAGCTTTCCCAGCCGAGGCCTCCGGGAACTTTCGAGTCGAGCTCAACCCGAATGTAGTGCGCTGCCCGGTTGGCCAGGTCGTCCACATGGATCCATTGTGCACACAGAATGTATGCAATCCACGGAATAATCAGCAGGAACGGCATGCGTCCACTGCCGGATAGCGCAAAGCCGAAAACGGCGCCCGTTGTCGTAATCAGTACGGTCGTTGTTCTGTGCTGCTGGTCGGAAAGCTGAAGGATCTCGGCGCGTAGTGCATTGAACTCGGCCAGTGGTCCTGCGTGCTCGTCTCCGACGCGTCGTCGAAACACCTTTCCTCCATCCGCTGGTAACCTCGCCCGCCTGGCGTGCCGTCATCGCGGGCCGTCGAGCTCGTCGAGCCGGCGTCGGACGCGGCTTGCGTCGTCGTCGCGACCTTGTTCCCGGTACAGCTCAAGTGCTTCCCGCCAGGCCTCGCGGGCTCGGGCGTGGTCGCCGAGGGCCGCGTGGGGGTGGGCGAGGTTGTCGAGGGTGTTGGCGACCTCGTAGCTGTGGCCGAGGGTGCGGTACAGCGTGAGGGCCTGGCCGTAGTGGTGGACGGCCTGGCGTGGGTGACCGGAGTGGTGGTCGATGTAGCCCAGGCTGTCCAGGATGGCCGCCTCGCCGTGGGGATCGTGGTGCCGGCGGAGCAGGACGAGGGCGGCCTGGCAGTGGCCGCGGGCCGTGTTGTGGTCGCCCAGGTGGGCGGCGTGCCAGCCCATCAGGTTGAGTGCTTCGGCTTCCCACACTGGCTGGTCCAGGCGGCGGAAGAGGTCCAGGGCGCGGCGGGCGTGCTCCAGGGCCTGCCGGGCGTCCCCCTGCCGCTGCCAGGCCGTCGCGAGGGCGAGGTGGGTGTGGGCCTGCTGGGAGTGGTCGTCGTGGTGCTCGGCCAGAGTGAGGGCTCGGTGCAGGTGGGCGAGGGCCTGCTCGTGGTGCTCGAGTCCGGTGTGGACGGAGCCGAGGAACCGGTGGGCGTGGATGCGGGGTGCGGGGTCGGGCAGGTGGCCGGCGGCCTCGAGCGCGGCCTGCCAGACGGCCAGGTCGTCGTGGAGACGCCCCCGCCGTTGGTGGAAGAGGGTGAGGATCCAAGCCAGGTGCCACACGGTCCGGTGGTCGTGGTGCGCGGCGACCGCGCGCTGGGCCGCCAGCAGGTGCGGGTGGTGGTCATCCAGCCACGCCAACGCGACCGAGCCGTCGGACAGCGGCTCGGGCCGGGTGCCGGGAGCCGGCCGGCCGAGCCGGATCGGCGGGCGGTAGGGGTTGAGGAGCCGGTCGGCGGCGAACGCGGTGTGCAGGTAGAAGTCCACCACCCGCCGCAGTGCCGCCTCCCGCGTCGGCCCGTCCAGCTCGAGGGCGGTGGTGGTGGCGTAGGCGCGGACCAGGTCGTGCATCGTGTACCGGCCGTGGGGCCGCCGTTCGACCAGGGATGCCTCCTCCAGCGCCGACAAGGCCTTGCGCGCGGCAGTCGTGGACAGGCCGGCGAGGGAGACCACGGTGGGCAGGGTCGTGTCGGGGCCGGGCGCGACGCCCAGTAGCCCGAACACGGTGCGCTGTTCATCGGTGAGCGGACGCAGGGACCAGGACAGCACGGCGGGCAGGCTGGCCGTGGGGTCGGTGTCGTGGTCGAGCACTTTCATGCCCAGCACGCGCAGTTCGGCGGCGATTTCGGCCAGCGGGACGGCGGGGCGGGTGATGGCGTTGCGGGCGGTGATCGACAGGGCCAGCGGGTAGCCCCCGCACAGCTCGACCAGCTCGTCGACGGCTGCGGGCTCGTCGGCGACGCGACCGGCACCGAGGCGCGCGACCAGCAGGGCGCGCGCCTCGGCCCGGCTGAACACGCCCAGCGTCAGGTGCCGGGCCCCGTGCCGGTCGATCAGCGAGGCGAGTTTGGTGCGGCCGGTGATCAGCACGGTGCAGGCCGGGCTGCCCGGCAGCAGCGGGACGACCTGCTCGGCGGTGGCGGCGTTGTCCAGCACGATCAGCATCCGCCGGTCGGCGACCAGGCTCCGGTACAGCGCGGCCTGCGCGTCCGGGTCGACCGGGATCCGGCCGGGCTCGACGCCCAGGGCGTCGAGGAATCCGCGCACCGCCACCGCCGGGGCCATCGGTCCTTGCGCGGGGCTGAACCCGTGCAGGTCCACGAACAACTGCCCGTCGGGAAACCGATCCAGGTGGCGGTGCGCCCACGCCAGCGCGAGCCAGGTCTTGCCGATCCCGCCCGCTCCGCCGATCGCCGAGATCAGCATCGTGCCGGACGTGTCCGCCAGGGCTCCGTCCAGCCGCGTCAGCTCGGTGACGCGGCCCGTGAGCACCGGGGGCGCGGGGAGCTGCCGGGGCACGTCCGGCGTCGCGGTACGGCCGAGAACGGGATCGACGTCCAGGATTCGCCGGTGAAGCTCCCGCAGCTCCGGCCCCGGATCGGCACCCACCTCGCCGGCCAGGCGGGCCCGGATGCTTTCGAACCGCAGGAGTGCCTCGGCCTGGCGGCCGTTGCGGTACAGGGCGAGCATCAGCTGCCCGGCGACCCGTTCGTCCAAGGGGTGCGAATCCGCTCGCTCGGCCAGTTCCGCGCACAATGCCGCGTGCCTGCCCCGGGCGAGCGCCAGGTCCACGCGGTCGATGTCGGCGGCGAACCGCTCGCGTGCCAGCCCTTCGCGCACCGCGGCGATCCATGGCGTGTCCAGCGATTCGAACGCCTCACCTCGCCACAGTTCCGCCGCTTCCTCCAACAGCGCCAGCGCCTGTGCGTCCCTTCGCCCGCGCGCCTCTTCGACGAGCCGGCGGAACCGGTGGAGATCCACCGCATCCGGATCCACCTCCAGCACGTATCCACCACCGTGTCGCACAACCGCGACGTCGCCGGCCAGCACCCGTCGCAGCCGCGACACGTAGTTGCTCGCCACGTGCCGTGCCTTGTGGGGCAAGCGATCCGCCCACACGCGGTCCAGCAGCTGCTCCATCGTGACGACCCGGTTCGCTTCCACCAGCAGGACCGCCAGCACGCACCGCTGCCGCGCGTGCCCGACCTCCACCAGCCGGTTGTCGACCCGCAGCTCGACCTGCCCGAGCACACGCAGCTCCGTCCCCACGATGCCCACCTCCCCGGAGCCCCTTACTACTCCGCCGCGCACCCGCTCACGACCGCTGACCAGGCGATTGCCAGAACACGGTGACGTTGCCGGGAGCCGGGAGCCCACCATCTTCGGCGTGGCGGCGCGGCCGGGGCCTGGGGGCCGGGCCGCGTGCGCCGGCACCACCGGCAGGTCTGCGACCAGAGGAGGAAACGTGCTCACCCGCACCATCCGAGCGCCATCGCCGGGGCCTGTGCTCGTCGCCCGTCCGGCGGCGGTCGCGCGGCAACAGTCACCTGAGGGGAGAAGCTCATGAACAACCGATCCGGCATCTTCGGACACTTCGCCGCCGGCATTGCCACCGTTCTCGCCGCGATGGCACTCACGCTGGTGCCGTCCGGCGTCGCGTCCGCGGCGACACCGTTGTGCACGACCATGGTCAACGTGAACCGAGGCGGCAACAACCTTTCCGTGCCCGCGACCGGCAGCGGGAACGTCACCTGTCTCATCAGCAGGACCCAGGCCGCGAATTCCGCCGTCGTGCGCGGCCTGCAGTACACGCTGAAGACCTGCTACCCGAACGTCCACCTGGCGAGCCCCTACTCGGGCGAGCTGGTCGGAAACCTTTCCGTCGACGGCAGTTTCGGGCCGAGGACGGAAGCGGCCGTCAAGGGCGTGCAGTCCACCATCGGCACCACTCCGGACGGCGGGTACGGCCCCAACACCCGGAACGCGATGCGGTTCACGTCGAACGACGTGCCGGGCCGGTGCTACCACTACTAGTGACCGACCGGGGACGGCGCCGGCAGGACCACGGTCCTGCCGGCGTGCACCGGTGAAGGTCACTTGACACGCGTCGCGGCACTTGCTTTTCTCCTGGTTCACGCAGTGGACTGGGGGAGCCATGCAGCCGAACTACTACGCGCCCGTTCCGCAGAGACCGATCCCGCGGGTTCGGCCGCTCGCCGGGTGGCAAAGCGCGTCCGCGATCCTGATCGTCGTGACCACCGCGGTCGGCCTCGCGGACGTCGCGGGCGAGTGGGGTGCCTTCCCCGATTCCGTCTGGCTGGCCGTGGACTGGACCTACCTCGGGATCCAGGCGGTCACCGGGATCGTCTTCATGCGCTGGTTGTGGCTCGCCCGCACCAATGCCGAGGTGATCGAACCCGCCCGGCACCGGCAGTCGCCGATGTGGGCCGTGCTCGGCTGGATCGTGCCGATCGTCAGCTTCTGGTTCCCGCAGATGGTCGTCCGGGACGTCTGGAACGCGAGCAACCCCCAGCGGCCGCGCGGTACGGGGCTGTTGTACCCGACGCCGGGCGCCGAGCTGGTCTCCTGGTGGTGGGCCGCCTTCCTCACGAACCAGGTGCTGTCCACGATCGGCGCCCGCCTCACCGAGGACACGATGACCGTGCGCGACCTCGACACCGTCGCGGCCGTGGCCCTGGTCGCTGCCGCCGTGCTGGTCATCATGATCAGCGCCCGGATCACCGCCTGGCAGACGAATCCCCGCTGAGGGTTTTGCTGCTGGGCGATGCGCAGTAGCGGCCCCTTGTGAGGCCGCGGGAACCTGGCCAACGCCGGGCCACCACCGGCTGCCGGCCGGAGTAACCCACGTCCTGATCGACCTGCCGTCGCAGATCATCGCCTGCGGCTGTGCCGCGGATCTGATTCCGGTCGAGCGGTGCGTCACACCGCGCCGCGCGTCGTCATCGGGCTGACCTTCTTCTTCGCCCTCGGAAACGTGCGGCGCACCAGGCAAAGGAGCCCTCATAGTACCTGGATCACCAGGGTCTCCCGGACCTCCAGGACGCCTGCCAACCTGGTCGAGTCCCAAGAACCCGTTCACTTCAGCTGAACCGGACGCGCGACCGGGTCAGCAGATGCTTCCACGATAGAAGGTACAAAAACCCATGGCGGACAACCAGTTCACCACTCACGCAGACCTTTTTGATCTGAGTGGGAAGTACGCACTCGTCACCGGCGGCACCGGTGGCATCGGGATGATGATAGCGCGCGGGCTTCTGCAGGCAGGCGCCCGCGTTGTCATCAGCTCACGCAAGCTGGACACGTGCGCGGAGGCACAGCATCTGCTGTCCGAATTCGGCGACGTCCAAGCAATCCCCGCCGACCTGTCCCGGCACGACGAGTGTCAGCGCCTCGCTGATCTTGTCATGGCCAGCTCGGAACGCCTGGACATCCTCGTCAACAACGCGGGAGCGATGTGGCGCGAGCCGCTGGAGACGTTCCCGGACGAGGCCTGGGACGCAGTGCTCGACCTCAACCTCAAGGCGCCGTTCTGGCTGGTGCACGCGCTGCTCCCGGCACTCCGCAGGGCGGGCACCGCCGATGATCCCGCGCGGATCGTCAACATCGGCAGCATCGCCGCCATCCACGTCGCCGATTCGCCCAACTACTCCTACGCCAGCAGCAAAGCGGGACTCCATCAACTCACCCGGGTGCTCGCCAGGGAACTGGGCCCACAGCACGTCACGGTGAACGCGGTGGCCCCGGGACCGTTCCCGTCGCAGATGATGGCGTCCACGCTCGACGCCATCGGTGACACGATCGTGGCGAAGGCCCCGCTGCGCCGGCTCGGCCGTGACGACGACATGGCAGGTATCGCCGTGTTCCTCGCCGGCCGGGCCGGTTCTTACCTCACGGGCGCCGTCATCCCGGTCGACGGCGGCATCGCCACGACCGCATCGGGTACCTAGACGTCGGGGTACCAGCAGTACCTCCCTGCGCCTGCGGTCAGGGCCTACGGTGAAGGGGTGGCCATGATCGATCTGAGCACCGAGATCAAGGAATTCCTGAGCTCGCGTCGGGCGCGGATCGCGCCCGAGCAGGCCGGACTGGCCGTCTACGGCGGCAATCGCCGGGTCAAAGGTCTGCGTCGCGAAGAGGTGGCTTTGCTGGCAGGGGTGTCGGTCGACTACTACGTGCGGATGGAGCGCGGCGGCCTCGCCGGCACCTCCGACGGGGTGCTCGACGCGTTGGCCGCTGCCCTGCACCTCGACGAGGCCGAGCGCGATCACCTGTTCCACCTGGCGCGGCAGTCCAGGGCGCCGAGCGGTCCACGCCGCCGGCGACCCGCCGCGACGGTGCGTCCGGCGCTTCAGCGGGTGCTCGACGCCATCGCCGATGCGCCGGCGTGGATCTGCACGGCCCGTTATGACGTGCTGGCCATGAATCCCCTTGCCCGCGCGCTGTTTTCACCAGTGCTCGCCGACACGCGACGGCCGGCGAACATCGCGCGGTTCCTGTACCTGGATCCCGAATCGGCAAAAACGTTCTTCGTCGACTATGACCGGATCGCCGGCGATACGGCCGCGAAGCTACGCATGGAAGCCGGCCGCAATCCGCACGACGAGGAGCTGATCGCCCTGGTCGGTGAGTTGTCGGCACGCAGTGAACTGTTCCGGCAGCGGTGGGCATCGCAGGACGTCCGGCTCCACCGGTCCGGACGCAAGCGGATGCACCACCCGGTGGTGGGCCGGCTCGACCTGGACGTCGAGTCGATGGAGCTGCCTGCCGAACCCGGCCTGCACCTGACCGTCTACACCGCACCCGCCGGCACGGCGACGGCGGACGGCCTGGCCCTGTTGGCGTCGTGGGCGGCCGGCCGGGAGCAGCCGGCGACCGAGGTTCAAGCACCCGGCTGATGTTCCGGCCTTTCAGTCCGTCCGAGTCAGCTGCGCTTTACGTCGCACGTGGGACCGGGCGTGGGTGACGGCGTCGTCGAGACTGGTGAACGAGTGGTTGCCGTGGCGCAGTTTGGCCAGGGCCCCGGTGGTCGTCAGGAGGTGCTGGTGGTGCTCCTGGATTCCCTTGACCAGCACGGTGATGCCCCGGGCTTCGAGGGTCTCGATGGTGTCGCCGAGCGCTCTCGCGCCGGTCGCGTCGAGGATGTGCAGGCGGGAGAGCCGCAGGATGACGACGAGGACGTTGTCGGCGGTGTCCTCGAGGTCGGTGAGGACACGTTCGGAGGCGCCCCAGAACATGGCGCCTTCGAACCCGAACACCGCGATGTGCTCGTCGCCCGGGAGGGCGGGCCCGGGCAGCGAGCCGCGCGGTGCGCGGGTTGCGCGGGCGAGGTGCCGTAACGCGAAGAAGGCGGCGACGAGCAGCCCGATCTCGACGGCGAGGATGAGGTCGGCCGCGACGGTGACGATCGCGGTCACGGCGAAGGTCGCCGCGCTGGAGCGGCTGGCACGCACGACTTCGCGGACCGTGGCGAGCGGCACCATGCGCATGCTGGTGATCATGAGGACGCCGGCGAGTGCCGCCAAGGGGATCCGGGACACGAGCCCGGTGGCGGCGTAGATCACGACGAGGATGACCAGGGCGTGGGTGATGGCCGAGAGGCGGGTGCGGGCGCCGGAGCGGACGTTGACCGCGGTGCGGGCGATCGCGCCGGTGGCGGGCATGCCGCCGAAGAGCCCGCTGGCGATCGAGGCCAGGCCCTGGCCGACGAGCTCGCGGTCCGGGCGGGTGGGGCCGACCGCGGGATCGCCGCGTGTCATCGTCGCGGCCACACGGGCGGAGAGCAGGGATTCGATCGCCGCGAGCGCGGCGACCGCGACGACGGCACCGGCGAGGTCGCGGACCGCTCCGGGGGCGAACGACGGCAGCGTGAGGGTGAGTGTGCTGGGCAGGCTGCCGATGCGCGGAACAGGCGCGTGGACGAGTTCCGCGGCGACGGTGGACAGCACGACCGCGACCAGCGAAGCCGGTATCCCGCGGTGCAGCTTCGGCAGCGCGAGCATCAGCACGGCGACCAGCGCCATCGTCCCCGCCGCCCAGGCGGCCGGGCCGGCCCCGCCCGTGGCGTGCGCGAGCGCGGTTCCGGCGGCCAGCAACGGGTTCTCACCCGCGGGCGCGGTCGTGCCGATCGCGGCGGGGACCTGCTGCAGGAAGATGATGCAGGCGATCCCGAGCGTGAAGCCCTCGACGACCGGCCACGGGAGGTAGCCGACCAGCCGGCCGAGGCGCGCGGCGCCGGCGACGAGCACGACCAGTCCGCCGAGGACCGCGATCACGGCCACCGAGGACGCGCCGTGCGTCGCGACGATCGGGGCCAGTACGACGGCCATGGCCCCGGTCGGCCCGGACACCTGGACCGGGGAGCCGCCGAACACGGCGGCCACGATGCCGGCCACGACGGCGGTGGCGAGGCCGGCGGCGGGGCCGGCGCCGGAACTGACCCCGAACGCCAGGGCCAGCGGCAGGGCGACAACGCCGACGGTGATCCCGGCGAGCAGGTCCGCGCGCAGGATCGGCGGCCTGGTGTTGTAGTCGGCCCGGCCGGGCAGGAGCTCCCGGGCCGTCGCGAGGACGCTCACACCCGGGCCGAGATCGTGTCGAGGACGGCCTGGGGGCTCGCGCCGGGCAGCGGCGGCAGTTCGCGCGCCGCGGCCAGCTGCCCGGAGTCGGTGCGCAGGCTCGCGAGCAGGAACGCGCGCGCCACCACGAGGAGTTCGGCGACCAGCGGCTGGGCGAGCCAGTATTCGACGGCGTTGCCGGTGCGGGTGGAGGTGACGACTCCGGTGCGGCGCAGGACCGCGAGGTGCTGCGACAGCTGGGAGGCTTCGCAGCCGGTCACCTCGAGCAGCTGGGTCACCGGTGCCCCCTCGTCACCGGCGGCGGCGAGCACCTCCAGGACCTGGATCCGGGTGGGGTGGGCGAGGCATTTGAACAGGTCGGCCTTGATCCGGTAGAGCGGCTCGGTCGTGCGGGACCTCGCGGGCATGAGCACCTCCTGGATTGATGACTCTATCAATCCGTCAAGTCATCGGGGCCGAGCGGGTCGCCTACCGGGATGTCGTCAGGGAGGAACGACCGGTGGTCAGGCCTCGGCGGTGGTGAGCAAGCTCGCGAGCAGCCGCAGCCGCTCTTCGTCCGGGCTGCCTTCTTCGGCGGTGAAGGCCATGAGCAGGGGGCCGGGGGAGCCGGGGATCGGGTAGGCGTCCCAGTCCAGGTTCAGTTCCCCGACCATCGGGTGGTCGACGCGCATCTGCCCGCGGGTGGTCTCCAGGACGTCGTGGCGCGCCCAGAGCGTTGCGAATTCGTCGCTCGAGACCGCGAGCTCGCCGACCAGCTCCACCGCGCGCGGGTGGCCCGGTTCGGCGGCGACCTGCGCCCGCAGCATCCCGGTCAGCTCGGCGACGGTCGCCGTCCGCTCCGGGCACACCTCGCCGGCGTCGGGGTGCAGCAGCAGGGCCAGCAGGTTCCGCTCGCCCTGGGGCAGCCGGGTGAACTCGCCCAGCAGCGCGCCGCCCAGCGGGCTCCAGGCCAGCACGTCGAGGAAGCGGCCGACGACCAGCGCCGGCGTCGGCATCGTGCGCAGCAGCCGCAGCGTGGTGGGCGGCACCTCCTCCGGCTCGTAGCGCCGCGGGGGTCGTGCGGGCGTACGCGCGGCGGCGGCGAGGCTGTGCAGGTGCCGGGTCTCTTCGGCGGAGAAGTCCAGGGCGCGGGCCAGGGCGTCGAGGACCTGGTCGGAGGGCCGGACGTCGCGGCCCTGTTCCATCCGCTGGTAGTAGTCCGTGCTGACCCCGGCCAGCAGGGCCAGTTCTTCACGCCGCAGACCGGCGACCCGTCGCCGGGGGCCGGGTTCCAGGCCGACTTCCTGCGGGGTGATCCGGGTCCGGCGGGTGCGCAGGAACTCGGCGAGTTCGCGCCGGGGGTCGTCGGTCATGACCACAGCTTATGCGGGCTCGCCCGGCCGAAGGTGGGTCTGGCGGACCCAGGACAAGGCGAACGACCGTGCCGCGCCGAAGGTGTCCCAGGATCGGTCTCACCACATCGGATCGGGAAAGGAACACCACCATGAAGGCCGTTCAGATCACCGGCTTCGGCACTCCGGACGTCCTGCTCGTCACCACCGTCGACCGGCCTGCTCCCGGCGCCGGTGACGTCCTCGTCGCGGTCGAGGCCGCCAGCGTGAACGGGCACGACACCCTGGTCCGGTCGGGCGGGCTGCGCATGGTGTCGGGGCGGAAGTTCCCGATCGGGCTCGGGCTGGACTTCGCCGGTGTTGTCGCCGCGACCGGCCCCGACGTTCGCGGCCTCCGGGTCGGGGACCGGGTCTGGGGCACGGTGCATCCCCGTGAGAAGCACGCTGTGGCGGGTGCGGCCGAGTACGTCGTGGTCCCCGCCGGGCGGCTGAGCGCCGCGCCGGCCGGCATTTCGTCCGCTGAAGCTGCATCGCTGGTGGTCGCCGGTGCCACCGCGCTGATCGGGTTGCGGGACGTCGTGCGCCTCGCCGCCGGTGAGCGGGTCCTGGTGCGAGGCGCCGCCGGGGGTGTGGGCACGGCCGCGGTGCAGCTGGCCCACGCGATGGGCGGCCACGTCACCGCGCTGGCCCGCGACTGGCACGCCGCCGCACTGCGGGACCTGGGCGCCGACGAGGTCTTCGACTACGGGACCACCACTTCGGACCGGCTCGGGCCGTTCGACGTCATCTTCGACACGGTCGGCTCGGAGCTCACCTGCTACCGGAGCCGGCTGACCAGCTCGGGCCGGATGGTCACCATCGGCCTGTCGGGCCCCGCTTTCGCGGCGATCGCCGCTTCGACCGTGCACGGCTCCCGCCGCATCCGCGCGTTCAGCGCCAACCCCGGCGAGGCCGTGCTGCGTGATCTGGCCGGCTACGTCGCCTCGGGTGCGTTGCGCCCGGTGGTGGACAGCATCCATCCGCTGGCGGACATCAGGTTGGCGCACCAGGCTTTCGAACGCGGCGGCGTCCTCGGCAAGCACGTGATCGCCGTCGCCGGCTGAACCGTCCCATGTCGGCGTCGCGGGTGTTCAGGCACCGAGACGGCTGTAGATGCGACCGGCCAGGGACGCGGCCAGCCGGTTCAACGCACCCAGCGGGTCGAGTTGGGCGAACTGCCCCAGCAGCTCCGCCGCCGCGTAGGCCTCGGCCTCCGACAGCACAGCCGCGCACCGCTCCCGCCGGCCCCGCTCCAGCAACCGCGTCAGGGCTTCGGCGTACTCGCCCAGATCACGCACCCCGACCAGGCCGTACCGCTCATCGAGCGGGCTCTGCTGGTGGATGTCGTCACTCATGGCCGTGCGCCCTCCTCGTCACCCGATCGACTGCCGCCAGAAAATCTATGCCGACCGGAGTAGACATTCAACGGCGGGCGTGTGTAGTGTTCTCTTTGTACCGAGAGAGACAACGTCAAGCAGGCGCGGGAGATGACGTAACTACCCGCGAGGTGAGACAAGCCGGTCAGGCAGCACGGAGCCGATCACGGAACAAGGTTTCGGCTGGTGACCGGGAGCAGAGCAAGTGTGCTCGCGAAGATCAGAAGTGTGTAGTCAGTGCAAGCAGTAGCAGTAGTGCAGGACCGGTCAGGTGGCCGGAGCCGATCTTCGAACGGGGCTCCGGGCAGTGGCCAGCGGCGTCAGCGTGCTGGGACCGATCGTGGAAAGGGTCCCCGCAGTGACGTTCGTAGCAGTACCAGGTAAGTGGAAAACACAGGAGAGAAGGGAACGGAACCATCATTGGATCGCCCGCAGCGGCCAGGTGATGCCGCGCGGGTGCCGCAGTTCCATCGAGTTCGGAGGTGGTGCTCGGTCACGAGTAAGCGATCCCCGCACGATCCGGCTTCAGGCCGGACGCGGGTGCAGGAAGCCGGCGGTCGCGCCGGTTGACAATGGTGAAACCCAACCCTTGAGGACCCCGGGTGCCGCAGTGGCACCCGGGGTCCTTTGTGATGTGGAGGTGGAATGATTCCTGACCAACAAGGACCCGGCACGCCCAGCGGAGCCGACAAGTTCGACGACGACCACTACCCCGCCTACACGATGGGCCGGGCCGCCGAGATGCTCGGCACCACCCAAGGTTTCCTGCGCAGCCTGGGCGAGGCCGGCTTGATCACCCCGCAGCGCTCCGCCGGTGGGCACCGCCGCTTCTCCCGGCACCAGTTGCGCCTGGCCGCCCGGGTGCGTGAGATGGTCGATCAGGGCACCGCCATCGACGCCGCGTGCCGCATCGTCACCCTCGAAGACCAGCTCCATGAAGCTCAGCAGCACAACAGGGTCCAGCGCGACGCCGAAAGCAGCGCGGCCGACTGACGGGAAGCCGCGGCAGCCGTGCGTTCGTTCACGTCCGGTTCGCGGCCACGATCGCGCCGGCGAACCGCAGCTTCGTCTGCACCGCGGGCGCCAGTGCGAACGGGTAGAGGTCGTCCTTGCCCATGCTGCGGTTGAGCTGGTTGAGGGCGCGCGACAAGGGGATCCAGGTCGCGATCAGTTCGTCGACGTCATCGGTCCGGTCTTCGGGGACGGCGTCGACGCGACTGCCGGGGTGGGGCGCGATCGGCGTGCCGGCGACGAGGACGCCGAGCGCCGCGGCGGTCTGCACGGTGTCGCGGATGTGCAGCAGGTGCGCGAAGGTTTCGGCCCAGTCCTCCCAGGGGTGCGCGGCCGCGTAGTGGCTGACGTGGTCTTCCGCCCAGCCGGTGCCGACGTCGCTGCCGTAGTGCTTCTCCAGGGCCTGCTGGTAGTCGGCCCGCTCGTCGCCGAACAGGTCCCGGAACGCGCCGGGCGCGTCGGCGACCAGCCGGTCCCAGTACCAGTGGCCGATCTCGTGCCGGAAGTGGCCGAGGAGGGTGCGGTACGGCTCGGCCAGCCGGGCGCGCAGGCCTTCGCGGAACCCGTCGTCACCTTCGGCGAGGTCGATGGTGATCACGCCGCCGGCGTGCCCGGTGGTCACCGGCTGCTCGGTGCTGGACAGCAGGTCGAACGCCAGGCCGTGCACGGGATCGGCGGTCCGCGGGGTCACCGGCAGGCCGAGGTCGTCCAGCTGGTAGAGCAGCCGTCGTTTGGCGGCTTCCGCGGCGCGGAAGGCTTCGAGGGCGTCGACGTCTTCGTCGGCGGGGCGGGTCCGGGTCAGCGCGCAGCAGCCGCACAGGGGGCCGCCCGCGGCGAGCCAGTTGCAGCCGGCGAGTTCGGCGTTGGCGCAGCGATCGCGGTCGGTGGCGCGGAGCATCAACCCGGTGGCGCGGTCGTAGCCGACCTCGGTGCCGCACACCACGCAGGCCGAGTTCTCGAAGAACAGCAGGTTCGCGCAGTGCGGGCAGGTGAACGTGCGCACTACTGACCGCTGTTCGGCCGGGATCGGTGGAAACCACGGGCCGGGGTACGCCCGGGACCGACCGGATTCCCTCTCAAGCCGGCGGTGTGGCGATCGAGCAGCTGGGCCAGCCGGTCGCCGTCGCATTGGCGCCGGACGAGGCGTTCACCCCGTTCGCCGAGGGCGTTGAGGGTGAAGTCCGCCACCGTTCGCGGATCGGGCTGGACCGGGCCCGGCAGGGCGGCGATCACGTGCATCGCGGTCGAGGCGCCGTCGGTGGCCGCGAGTTGCCAGCCGTCGCGGGCGTCCCAGATCAGGAGGAAGTCCCGGTCGAGGCGGTCTGCGGGACGGCCGGCGAAGCGGATCTCCGCGCACATCGGTTCGGCCGAGTCGGTGGTGGCGTCTTCGGCCGGCAACCCCAGTTCGGTCGCCACGGAGCGTATGTAGTCGGGAAGGGCTGCTTCGACCGGAGGAATGATCTTCATGGCCACCTGCCCTGTTTTTGACACCGACGCCGTCTTTCCGGTGGTTACCCCGGCTGCGGCGAGATAATCCTGGTGCGTGGAGAGGACAGTCGCCGGTTAGCCGGCGGCTCTGCGGGTATCTGATCCCTCAGCTTTCCACCACGAGGAGGACGCAGTGGCCCGCAAGACCCCTGGCAAGCTCGTCAAGACCGCGCTCGAGAAGGCGGTGGAGAAGGTCACCGAGCTGACGAACCCCCCGATTCCCGGCACCCCCGGTAGCGAAGCCCCGTCCCTCGAGGAACCGGTCGACCCGCGTGGGCCGCTGCCGCCGAAACCGGACCAGGACGGGCCGGAAACGGTCACCCCGACGGGCGCGCCGACCGGCGCACCGAAATCGTCGGTGGGGCAGCAGGGTGCGTACCTCACGACCTCGACCGGCGTCCGGCTGCCCGACACCGACCATTCCCTGAAAGCGGGGGAGCGCGGCCCGACCCTGCTGCAGGATCACCACCTGCGCGAGAAGGTCATGCACTTCGACCACGAGCGCATCCCGGAGCGGGTCGTGCACGCGCGTGGTTACGGCGCGCACGGCGTGTTCGTCGGCTACGGCACGGCCTCGCACGTCTGCCAGGCCGGCTTCCTGGGCAACGGGGTCGAGACGCCGGTGTTCGTGCGGTTCTCCACGGTCGTCGGCTCGCGCGGGTCGGCCGACGCCGTGCGCGACACCCGGGGCTTCGCGACGAAGTTCTACACCCAGGAAGGCAACTTCGACCTGGTCGGCAACAACATCCCGGTCTTCTTCATCCAGGACGGGATCAAGTTCCCCGACATCATCCACGCGGCCAAACCCCACCCGGACCGCGAGATCCCGCAGGCGCAGAGTGCCCACGACACGTTCTGGGACTTCGTGTCGACCCACACCGAAGCCACTCACCACGTGCTGTGGCAGATGTCCGACCGCGCGATCCCGCGCTCCTACCGGACGATGGAGGGCTTCGGGGTGCACACCTTCCGGCTCGTCAACGCCGACGGGGAGTCCGCGCTGGCGAAGTTCCACTGGAAGCCGAAGCTGGGCGTGCACTCCCTGGTCTGGGAGGAGGCGCAGCTGCTCAACGGCGTCGACCCGGACTTCCACCGCCGCGACCTCGCCGACGCCATCGAGTCCGGCGCGTTCCCGCAGTGGGAGCTCGGCCTGCAGATCTTCCCGGACACCCCGAGGCAGACGTTCGAAGGCATCGACCTGCTGGACCCGACGAAGCTGGTGCCGGAGGAGCTCGCGCCGGTGCAGCCGGTGGGGATGCTGACGCTCAACCGGAACCCGACGAACTACTTCGCCGAGACCGAGCAGGTCGCGTTCCACGTCGGGAACCTGGTGCCCGGCATCGACGTCACCGACGACCCGCTGCTGCACGCGCGGTTGTTCTCCTACCTGGACACCCAGCTGACCAGGCTGGCGGGACCGAACTTCAACCAGATCCCGGTCAACCGCCCGCACGTGCCGGTCAACGACCTGACACGCGACGGCTTCCACCAGCAGGCGATCCACGGCGGTGTCGCCCCGTACAAACCGAACTCCCTCGACGGCGGCAACCCGTTCGAGGCCGACGCCGGGGCCAAGCCCTTCGCCGAAGTGGCTCAGCCGCTGCCGAAGGCCGCGAAGGTCCGGCAGTCACCGGTGTCGTTCGCCGACCACTACACGCAGGCGCGGCTGTTCTGGCTGAGCCTGTTGCCGATCGAGAAGGAGCACGTCGTGCTGGCGTTCACCTTCGAACTCGGCAAGTGTTACGAGCAGGCGATCAAGGAACGCGAGCTGCTCGTGCTGGCCAATGTGGACCGCGAGCTGTGCGAGAAGGTGGCGCTGGGCCTCGGTCTTCCCGCACCGGCCGGTCCCGGGCGGCAGAAGAAGGTCACGCCGAGCCCCGCGCTGTCCCAGCTCGGCGGGACGTGGCCGACCGACGGCCGCATCATCGGGATCGTGGTCGACCCCACCGACCTCGACGGGGTGCGGACGGTCCGCGAAACCATCCTGGCCGAGGGCATGGTGCCGCTGCTGATCGCGCCGACCGGCGGGCCGCTCGACGCCGACAGCGGCCTGGTCGCCCAGCGCACCTTCCTCACCGCCCGTTCGGTCGAGTTCGACGCCCTGCTGCTCGCGGGCGGCCCGCCGCCCGGTGCGGACGTGCTGCCCGCCGAGGGCCCCGAAGCCGGCGCCGTTGTCGATCCGCGCGTGGTCCTCATGGTCCAGGAGTGCTTCCGGCACGCAAAAGCCATCGGCGCGTGGGGGAGCGGGCGAGCCGCGCTCGAGGCTGCCGGCTGTGCCACCGGGCCGGGAATCGTCACCGAGGACGACCCGGCGGCGGCGCTCACGAAAACGGTGAAGCTGCTCGGGGCCCACCGCGTGTGGGAGCGATTCCCCGCGGCGATCTCCTAGGCGGCCGGTCGTGACCGAAGCACTCACCGATGCGGAACTCGACTACCTCCGCTCGCTGTTCGACCTCGCCCGCACCGGCGACACCGGACGGCTGGCGGAGGCGATCGAGGCCGGGATACCGGTGAACCTCACCAACGAGGCCGGTGACTCCCTGCTAGTGCTGGCCGCGTACCACGACCACCCGGCCACGGTGCGCGCGCTGCTCGACGCGGGCGCCGACACGGCGCGGATCAACGACCGAGGTCAGACGGCGCTCGGAGCGGCGGTGTTCCGCCGCTCCGAGCCCACCGTCACCCACCTCTTGGCCGCGGGCGCCGACCCCGCCCTCGGCCCGCGGTCTGCGCTCGACATCGCCCGCTTCTTCGACCTGCCGGAGATGCTGGCCCTTCTCGTCCGCCACCGCGGATAACCGCGGGCGAGTGGGTCAACGCCGTGCGTCGGCCGCGGGCCGGCGGATGGCCAGGAGCACGGTGTCGTCCGCGTAGACGACGACATCGTGCATCCGGGCGACGACCTCGCGCGGCAAGTCCGGCACCGGACGGCCGGCGTGCCGGCGAGCCACCTCCAGCAGGCGGGCCTGGCCCTCGTCGACGTCTTTGCGGGATTCGACCAGCCCGTCGGTGTAGAGCAGCAGCGTGGCCCCCGGCCCCAGGTCCAGCTCGACGAGGCAGGGGCTGCCGGGGTCCGGGAAACCGACACCGCGGCCGACGACCGGCGGGCGGAGGAACCGCGTGTCGCCCGAGGCGCCGACCAGGACGGGCTCGGGATGACCGCCGTTGGCGAGCTGGGTGGCGCCGGTGCCGGGGTCGATCCGGGCCAGCAGCACGGTCGCCATGAGGGCCGGGGCGATCGTGGTGAGGGTGCGGGACGCGTGGGCGATCAGGTCCCGGAAGGGGTGGCCGTCCAGGGCGAGGGTACGGATGGCGTGGGTGACGGTGAGCGCGTCCCTGGTCGAGGTGACGCCGTGGCCGACGGCGTCGACCAGCGTCACGTGCAGGCGGCCGTCGGGCAGGACGAACCAGTCGTAGAGGTCGCCGCCGGTCGGCGAGTCCGCCTCGGTCGGGGAATAGCAGACACCGAGCTCCAGTCCCGGGACAGCCGGTGGCAGGGGACGCAGGGCGTCTTCCAGACCTCGGAAGATCCGGGCGTGGGCGTGGCGGAGCTGCTCGTCGCGTTGTTCGAGTTCCACGTACATGGCCAGCACGCCGCTGTTGGTTTCGGCCAGCTCGTGCCGGAGCGCGCGCCCTTCCCGGACGAGCGCATCCGCGCGGGCGGTCAGCGCGAGCAGCTCCTGCCGGGTCGCCAGTTCGTCGTCGGCCGGCGCCGGGACCGGGCGATCGCCGGCGACCAGGCGCCAGACGACGCGGCCGCCGTCCGTCAGAGCGGCCGGCTGAGGCAGGTCGTCGAGCCGCGGCGGAGGCCACGGCTCCGGCAACCGGACGCCGATGGTGAGCACACCGGCGGTCACGGCGGTGTCCAGGTCGACGGTTCCGCCGGCGCCGAGGACGGGGTCGGCGAGCAGGGTGACCGCCAAGACCAGCCGGGCCCGGTCTTCAACAGGGATCCCGGCTTCGCCGCACGCGGCGCGGACACGACGACGCAGCGACACGAGGAGACCGGCCTGTGCCAGGTCGGGTGCGGCAGGTGTCCCGTGCGGAGCTGATTCCGTGCGAGACAGATCCACGACGTCCACTCTTGCACCCCACTGCCGACTCGGCAGAACGGTCCACGCGATTCGCTCCGGGCCGTCGGGTCCGGACGACCACCACAGCATCCGGCGACCGGGCCCGTCATCGTGCGGTGAAGACGAGGCCCAGCTTGTCGACCTCGGCGCCGGATCGGCCGTGGAAGCCGGTGATCTGCCGGCCCGCCGGTGCGGTGTAGGTGGTGCAGTCCGACGTCGTCGTTCCCCCTTCGAGGGTTTTCCCGGTGTTGGTGGTGAATCGGGCGTAGAAGACCCGGGTGTTCCCGTTGTAGCTGCCTCGGCACAGAGAAGCGGTCGTGGCGTATTCGCCTGCCGCCAGCGTCAACGACTTCGCCGTGCCGCCGTTGCCGCCGTGGTCCAGTGTCGTGCCATCGGCCAGGGTGAGACCTATCCGGTCGACCCGGGAACCGGCGCGGATCGTCAGTGCGGTCGCGCGCCCGCCGGCGGGAATTCGGTCCAGATCGGTGAAGTAGTCGCCGTGTGGTCCGCCGAACTGGTCGCTGAGCTGGTAGCCGGGGTTGCGGGTCCAGCTGAACCGGACCGTGATCGGGTCGTGGTCGGACAGCATGGCTCCGGCGGAGTCGAGGAACTTCCCGTGCTCGTTGTTGTAGAACGTCGCGCTGAGGTTCACCAGCCGGTTGCCCCGGTAAAGCACCTTGTCGACGACTTCGCAGTCGTTGGTGACCGCGTTCTCGTCGCACACCAGGGCGTCGCTCCCGGCGGCCGGGGGCACACCGCCCCGCTGGAGCTGCACCCAGGCGTCGGTCAGCCCGTTACGGGAGGCGAAGTCCCGGATGGTGTCCGCCGCGCGGGTGTAGCGGGTGTTGGTGTCGCCCATGACCAGCACGGCGTTGCCTGCCGAGTGGCCGGCGATGAAGGACGACAGCTGGTTGAGGTTGTCCGCGCGGGAGGTCAGGTCGCCGGCGGAGGTGCCGGCGTTGGTGTGCACGTTGTAAGCGTCGAGGTACACCCCTTCGGCCAGCCGCAGGCGCATGAAGGTGAAGCCCTTGGGGGTCAGGCAGTCGCCGGAGTCGAGCTGGCAGGAGTTCCACCGGACGCGTTCGAAGTCGTCGGAGTCGTAGGGCAACGAGGACAAGGAGTTCAGGCCGCTGCCGATCCCCGCACCACCGCTGGTGGGCGTCCGGTGAGGGTGGCTGTCGGCGGCGTAGAGGTTGGCGTGGTAGTTGAAGTCTTCCTGGACGTGGACGAAGTCGTAGGGACCGAGCCGCTCGCCGATGGCCGTGGTGCTCGACGCGCGTGGTGTGGGCGCGCTCGAGATTCCTTCGGGGAGGCCGGCGACGTTGTAGGACAGGACCGAGAGTGTGCCGGAGTCGGTGCCCGCGGCTTCGGAGGTGCCGGTGAGCACGGACGAGGCGATGGCGACCGCAGTCACGGCGGCGAGGGTTCTGCGCATGACGGACCCCTTCTGCTGGTCATCGGGGCAGGGAGTGGCAAGTCCGGCACACTGTGCCACGACGGGGCCGTTATCGCGAACATTCCTCATGTTTCGTGGATTGTTAACGTGAACATTGTGTACCGGCTGGTCCGGTTTTGCGTTGACGGTGAGTCCGCTGCTCCATGCGGATGCCGGACAGCTGCGCCGGCCAGGCTTCCCGGCTCTCCGCGTGACATCCGACGCCGGCCCGCGCCTGAAGCGTCCTCAATGGACAGTTGCCGGCGCGGGCCTGCCCGGCCTCACCGTCGGTGGCGGCCGATCCGGGAAAGGCTGCGAAACAGGTGACGCGGCTTCCGGTCGGTCAGATGCCGGTTCGGTGCGCTCGGCGGTGAGACGCCGATGAGGTCGGCGACCGCGACGAGCCGGGAACCGTCCGGCTGGGGTGCGCCGGCCTCGGCCATAGGTACCAGGTCCCCGTCGACACACGCTCCCGCGACGATTCCGGTTCGCACCCCCACCTGGCCGGGCCTGTCCAGGGTGCGATCGATGTAGGCGAGCCGCTGGCCCACCGAATAGCCGCGGAATCCGATGTGGTCCTTCGCCGCGAGGGTCATTTGTCGCCCACTTCCGGTTCGGCACGGGGACTGGGCCGCCGGGGGCCGGGGCGGAGAATTGCCTCTGGAGACGTCGTATCGCACGACAACTCGCTGAAGGACGCTACTCCTCCTCACTCGGGCAAATCCCTGATTTTGCGGCCGTTCACCTGGTCGTGTGTCGCACGACAAAACGAATTCGGTGACCCGAGACCCCACCTTCTTCTGAGAGAATCAGGTCTGCGGTGCCCGTTGTTTCGCCTGGCGGCAGGGTTCATCCGAATGGACCAGTGACGCCTCCGTGTGGAGGTGTGAAACCCGGAAGGTTGGTCTCTTCGGCGCAGTTGATGTGGCATAAGGCCCTAGCTGTCACCCATGCCCGGACCGACGCTGGGGAGACGGAGAGCACCACGCGGATCGTGTTCTGGAGTTGCCACACTGTTTCCGCGTCACCGGGGCCCAGTCGCCCGTCGTGCTTGCCGCTGCCGGATTTCTCCGGCCCATGACCGGTTCCCCTGATTCACAACTGCATAGAGGAGTAATCGTGGTCACCCACCATTATCCGCGAGGTCCGAACCTGTTCGCCGGACTCGGTTCCGGCGAACGGCAAGGAACCGGCACCGTCGAGGCGAACCGTCGTGTCAACCCGGTGTTCGTCGATCCGAGCGGGCACCGGCGGCTGCTGGTTCGCGGTTCGGCCGGAGTGCTGGCCGTCGCGGGGGTCGCGTTCATCGCCGGTACCGGGCTGTTGCTGGCCAACCAGCCGGCGACCTCCGCCTCCGGTGACGTCGGGTCGAATTCCGCACCGGTGGGCCTTGCGCCGGGGGCGGCGCAGCAGCAGCCGGCCGCCGGCGCAGGGGAGAAGCAGGTGCCGGGTGCCGGCCGGAACTCCGGGCCGCAGATCGCCATCCCCGCGAACGTCCTTCCCCTGTCCGCGGCGGCGGGCGGCACCGCGCCGGGGGGACCGCAGCCCGCAGCCGGGGTGCAGGTCGGCACGAGCGGGCCCGCGGCGGCGGTGAACCCGCAGCCGGGGAACCCGGCCGCCGCCGGCCAGGCGCCGGTCGACCGCGCCGATCCCGTTCAGCCGGCGCAACCCGTGGCCGTGGTTCCGCCGGCGGCGGTGGTTCCGCCCGTGGTCGTGCCGCCGCCCGTGCCGGCGGTGGTGGCTCCCGTCGTGCCCGTCGTCGAACCCGTGATCGAGGTCGTCGGGGGCGTGGTCGCACCCGTGACCGGGGCTGTCGGGTCGCTTCTCGGTAACCTGCTGTGACCGGGCGCCGGAGGTGGCGAGGCCGCCTCCGGCTGCCTTGGGTGTTCGCCGGGATCGCGGTGGCGCTGCTGTCGGTGATGCTCGTCATCGCGGGCTTCGCGAGTTCTCAGGTCAGCAACGACGCCAAGGCCCACGATCCGGTGGGCACGGCGTCGGTGCCGCCGGCGGTGATCAACGGTGGCGCGGTGGTCGATGCGACCCGGTCTCCGGTGACGTCGCGGGCGCCAGCCGCCAAGACCATCGCGTTGACCTTCGACGACGGACCCGATCCGACCTGGACTCCCCAGGTCCTCTCCATCCTGCGCAAGCACCAGGTGCCCGCGACGTTCTTCGTGGTCGGCTCGATGGCGTCACGCCATCCGGAGCTCCTCCGCAGGATCCACGACTCCGGTTCGGAAATCGGGCTGCACACCTTCACCCACCCCGATCTGGTGGACGTCTCCCCGTGGCGGATGGCCCGGGAGCTGGACGAGACGGAGATGGTGCTGGCCGGCAGCACCGGGCTGACCACCAACCTGTTCCGCCCGCCGTACTCCTCCAGCGTCTCGGCCGTCGACGACCTCGGCTACCGCACCGTGCAGTCCGCGGCCGCGCGCGGCTACCTCAGCGTTTTCACCGACACCGACAGCGACGACTGGGCGCGGCCGGGGGTCGCCGCGATCCTGCACAACGCCACGCCACCCTCGGACGCGGGTTCGATCGTGCTGCTGCACGACGCCGGCGGGAACCGGTCCGAGACGGTTGCGGCGCTGGATCAGCTGATCCGCAGCTGCAGCAGCAGGGTTACCGCTTCACCACCGTCACCGCCTCGGTCGGGATGGCCCCGGCCAACCAGCCCGCCACCACCCGGGACCGGGTGACCGGTGAGGTCCTGCTGGGCGCCGTCGGGGTTTCCCTCACCGTGGTCGCGTGGCTGCAGTGGATCCTGCTGGGTGTCGGCGTGCTGGTGATCGTCCGCCTGCTGCTGATGCTCTGGTACGCGGGCCGGCACGCCAGGCAGCGCCGTCATCCGCGCTGGAGCTGGGGACCACCGGTGACCGAGCCGGTCTCGGTGATCGTGCCCGCCTACAACGAGTCGGCCAACATCGAGGTGGCGCTGCGGTCCATCGTGGCCAGTGACCACCCGGTGGAGGTCGTGGTCGTCGACGACGGGTCCACCGACGGCACCGCCGACCTCGTCGAAGCGCTCGATCTCCCCGGGGTACGTGTTTTCCGCCAGCGGAACCAGGGCAAGGCGGCCGCGCTGAACGCCGGGATCGCGCAGGCCCGGTACGACCTGATCGTCATGGTCGACGGCGACACCGTGGTCGAGCCCACCACCGTCCGGCGCCTCGTGCAGCCCTTCGCCGAACGCGGGATGGGTGCGGTGTCCGGCAACGTGAAGATCGTCAACCGCGACACCTTCCTGACCCGGCTGCAGCACATCGAGTACGTCATCGGGTTCACGGTGGACCGCCGGATGCACGACCTGACCGGGTCGATGTGCACCATTCCCGGCGCCGCGGGCGCGTTCCGGCGGGCCGCGATCGCCGACGCCGGTGGGCTGAGCTCGCTGACCCTGGCCGAGGACACCGACCTGACCATCGGGATCGGCCGGGCCGGCTGGCGCATGACCTATGTGGACGATGCGGTCGCCTGGACCGAGGCCCTGGCGACCCTGCGCCAGCTGTGGCAGCAGCGGTTCCGCTGGACCTACGGCACGATGCAGTCGGTGTGGCGGCACCGCCGGGCGGTCCTGCAGCGGGGCACGGCGGGCCGGCTGGGCCGGTTCGGGCTGCTGCACGTCCTCGCGTTCCAGATCGTGCTGCCGGTGACCGCGCCGCTGATCGACGTGTTCTTCGTCTGCGGGCTGTTCTTCCTCGACCCCGGGACGACGCTCGTGCTCTGGCTGTCGGTGATGCTGCTGCAGAGCGCGGGCGCCGCCTACGCCTTCCACCTCGACGGTGAGCGGAAGAGCGCGCTGTGGCTGATCCCGATAGCAACTGGTCTACCGCCAGCTGATGTACGTGGTCCTCGTCCAGTCGCTGGGCGCCGCGATTTCCGGGATTCTCGTGCGCTGGCAACGGATGCACCGGATCGGTGCGTTGCGGGCGCCGGTGCGGCCGGAGGTGGCGCCCGCCGGGCCCGCCGAGCGGGGCACCACGCCGGTCACGCCGGTCGCCGGGCCTCCGCCGCCCCGTGAACGCTGGCTCGACGGCCTGCGCGCGGTCGCGCTGGTGCGGGTCGTGCTCTACCACGCCACCGGCTGGGGATGGCTGAGCCTCGTCTTCCCGTCCATGGGCGTGATGTTCGCGCTCGGTGGTTCCCTCATGGTGAGCTCACTGCGGCGCACGCCCGCGGTCGACGTCGTCGGCCATCGCATCCGCCGGCTGCTGCCCCCGCTGTGGCTCTTCGGCCTGGTCGCGGTCGGGCTGATGCTGGCGCACGGCTGGACGAGCGACACCGGTGAGCTCGCCCTGAGCTGGCCGAAGCTGGTGTTCTGGGTGTTCCCGATCATGGACCCGCCGGGCAGTCTCTGGGGTGCGGACTTCACGGTGGTGCTGTGGTACTTCCGCGCCTACCTGTGGTTCGTGCTGTTGAGCCCGGTGCTGTTGCGGGCGTTCCGCCGCCGGCCGGTCGTCACCGTGTTCGCCCCGCTGGTCTTCGTCGCGGTGGACGCCGTGCTGGGCTCCCCGCTCACCGATTCGGGGCCGGTCGGCGAGGGTGTGCTGGACTTCGTCACGTTCGGGGCGTGCTGGGTGCTGGGGTTCGCCCACCGGGAAGGCATGCTTCGCCGGATCCACCCGGCCGTGCTGGCGGGACTGTTCGTCGCCGCGGTGGGGCTGGGCGCCTGGTGGACGGCGGGGCACCCGCTGCCGGACGGGAGGCTCGACCTCAACGAGATCCCGCTGGCGCAGGCGTTGATCTCCGCCGCCGCGGTCCTCGTGTTCTTGCGGGTGTCGCCCAGGCTCGCGTGGCTGGACCGGACGCCGGTGCTCGGGCGGCTGGTCACGCTGCTCAACGCGCGTGCGGTGACGATCTTCCTGTGGCACAACGTCGCCATCGACCTGTCCTATCCCGTCGACGACTGGCTCGGGTGGTCTTCCCAGCCGGTCCAGCTGGCGACCTCGGCAGTCCTCACGGCCGGAGCCGTACTCGCCTTCGGGTGGGTCGAGGACCTGGCGGCCCGCCGTCCCCCGCAGCTCCTTCCCGGCGCCCGCCGGAAGCGGCCCGTTTCCGCGCCGGCGGTCCTTCCGGTGGCTTAGCCGGTTTCCGGCGGTTGGTCGCGATCTTGACCGGTTGTGTCGTGACCGGCCGGGTTTTTCAGCCAGTGAAAACCCGGATGGCCGCCAGGGCGGCCGGGGTGAGAGCTTCGACGGGCCGACCCCCGATCGAAGGAGCTCTGAGGCGTGATGGCAGCGTTCGCCCGCAACCAGTGGTACGTCGCCGCTTACGGCCGCGAGGTGGGGCGGGAGCTCTTCGCTCGTACGGTGCTCGGTGAGCCGATCGTCCTCTACCGCACCGAATCCGGCGAGGTCGTCGCGCTCGCCGACCGCTGCGTGCACCGGCGCTATCCGCTGTCCGAGAGCCGCCTCGAGGGCGACCGGATCATCTGCGGCTACCACGGCTTCACCTACGACCGCGCCGGTTCGTGCGTGTCCGTTCCCGGCCAGAGCCGGATCCCCCGAACCGCGCGGGTTCCGTCCTACCCCGTGGTCGAGCGGGACTCGTTCGTCTGGGTCTGGATCGGCGACCGCGACCTGGCCGACCCGGCCGCGATCCCGCGCGCCCCGTGGCTCGCCGATCCGGCGTACACCACGGTGAGCGGGATGGAACCGCTCGCCGCGCGGTACGAGCTGCTCGTGGACAACCTGCTCGACCTCTCCCACGAGACCTACCTGCACGGCGGCTACATCGGGACGCCGGAGGTCGCGAACACCCCCATCACCACCGAGGTCGACGAGGACCGCGGCATCATCTACGTCAGCCGGCACATGGCCGACGCCGAGTGCCCGTCGTTCTACGCGAAGTCCACCGGCATCGAAGGCCGGATCACGCGCTGGCAGGACATCGAGTACCACCCGCCCTGCCTGTACCTGCTGCACAGCCGGATCGCGCCGGTCGGCGTGCTGCCGAACGACGACGGCACGGATCCCGACGGCTTCCACGTCGAGGTCGTCTACGCCATCACCCCGGAGACCGAGCACAGCACGCACGACTTCTGGGCCGTGGCCCGGGACTTCGCGCTCGAGGACCAGGGCGTGTCCGGCTTCCTGGCCGAGAACAACCGCACGGTGGTGCTGCAGGACGTGCACGCCCTCGACATCCTCGAACGCGTGATCGCCGCGGAACCCGAGGGGTACCAGGAGCTTTCGGTCAACATCGACACCGGCGGACTGGCCGCGCGGCGCATCCTCGCGAAACTGGCGGCCTCGTGAGTGCCCGCGTGGCGATGCTGTCCGGCGAGACCGTGGTCCGCATCCACTGGAAGCTCGGCACCGACGTGCTCGTCGGGGTGTGCCACTGCGGCGCCGAGCACGAGTCGGAGGACCCGGTGCAGCTGTGGGACTGGCTGCTGGCCCACCCCGGCGGCCACGAAGCGGGGCCACGATGAGCGTGGCCACCGACCTGGAGCTCGACGTGGTGCTGGCCGCCAAGGAGCACCTCGCCGACGACGTCGTCCGGCTGACCCTGCGCGACCCGGACGGTGCGGCGCTGCCGGCCTGGAAGCCGGGCGCGCACCTGGACCTCGTGCTCGGTCCCGATCTCGTGCGGCAGTACTCGCTGTGCGGCGATCCGGCCGACCGGTCGGTGCTTCAGGTGGCCGTGCTGCGGGAGCCGGCCGGTCGCGGCGGATCGGCGTACGTCCACGAGCGGCTCGCGGCCGGCGAGACCCTGCGCGTGCGCGGCCCCCGCAACCACTTCGTGCTCGAACCGGCGCCGCGCTACCTGTTCGTCGCGGGCGGGATCGGCATCACCCCGCTCGTGCCGATGATCGCCGCCGCCGAGGCGGCGGGCGCCGGCTGGCGGCTGCTGTACGGCGGCCGCACGCGGGCGTCGATGGCGTTCGCCGCCGAGCTCGGCGGGCGCTACGGGGACCGCGTGGAACTCGTGCCGCAGGACCAGCTCGGTCTGCTCGACCTCGACGCGGCGGTGGCCGCCGAGCCGGGCGCGGCCGTGTACTGCTGCGGCCCGGAGCCGCTGCTGACGGCGATGGAGGACCGCTGCGCGCCCGGCACGCTGCACGTGGAGCGGTTCACCGCGAAACCGGACCCCGGGGCGAAAACCGTGTTCGAGGTCGAACTCGCGCAGTCGGGGCGCACCCTCGCGGTGCCGGCGGACCGGTCGGTGCTCGAGGTCGTGGAGGAGTCCGGCGTGCCGGTCCTGTCGTCGTGCCGCGAGGGCACGTGCGGGACGTGCGAGACCGGTGTCCTGGCGGGCGTGCCCGACCACCGCGACGCCGTGCTCACCGCGGCCGAGCAGGAAGCCGGCGACGTGATGATGATCTGCGTGTCGCGGTGCGCCGGCCCGCGACTGGTGCTGGACCTGTGACGCGCCGGGTAGCGTGAGGTGATGACCCGGCGAGCCGAGAACGGCGCCGGCACCTCGGTGACGAGCAAGGTGCTGGCGCTGCTCGAGGCGTTCACGCCGGACGCGACCGACCTCAGCCTGAGCGAGCTGGCCCGCCGCTCGGGCGTCTCGCTCGCCACCGCGCACCGGCGCGCGGCCGAGCTCGTGGAGTGGGGTGCGCTGGAACGCGACGCCGCGGGCCGCTACCGGGTCGGGCTGCGGCTGTGGGAGGTCGCGTCGCTCGCGCCACGCGGGCTGGGCCTGCGCGACGCGGCCATGCCGTTCCTCGAAGACCTGTACGAGGTGACGCACGAGAACGTCCAGCTGGCGGTGCGCGAAGGCCTCGAGGTCGTGTTCGTCGAACGCATCGCCGGGCGTGACGCGGTGCCGGTCTGGACCCGCGTCGGCGGCCGGTTCGCCCTGCACGCCACCGGGGTCGGGCTCGTCCTGCTGGCCCACGCGCCCGCGGCCCTGCAGGAGGAGGTGCTCGGCGGGGCTCTGCAGACGTTCACCCCCAAGACCGTCGCCGATCCCGTCCGGCTGCGCCGCATGCTCGCCGACGTCCGCAAGCTCGGTTACTCGGTCAGCGACGGCCAGGTCACCGTCGACGCGCTCTCCGTCGGTGCCCCGGTCTTCGCCGCCGACGGCACCGTCGCGGCCGCGGTCTCGCTCGTCGTGCGGACCGGCAGCGCACCGCCGAGTGCCCTGGCGCCCCTGGTCATGGCGGCGGCGCGGGGGATCGGCCGGACGCTGGCGGGCGGGTCGCCGCGGGTGTTCCCGGCGGGGCGCCCGAGGTGAGTGTCCGGCGCTCACTTGGTGCGGTACCACTTCCCGTCGCGCAGCGTTGATGCGGGACGGTCCACGGTGGACATCGCGCCACACCGGCAGGCGACAAAGCCGCACGACGTAGCACGATCAGCGGTTCGCCACTCTTGTGGGTGACCCTGAGTCCTCACTTTCGTGTGCATTGTCGGCGTTTCCGGCCTGTCCGGCCGTCGCTGTTCTACCGTTCACCTTTTCCGGCCCAGACTCCCGCCGGATTCGGTTGCCGAATCGGTGGAGGAACAACAATGGACGGCGAATCCCGCAGCACACATCCGGTGCGGAGCCGGCGCCGGATCCGTGCGGCCGTAGGTCTCTGCGCAGCCGTGATCACATTGGGGCTGGGCTTGGTGTACGGCGTACCGCGGGCCGCTGCCGCCGAAGCACCCGTCGGGCTCGGCACCGCGGAGACCTATTCGGTGCTGGGTGGGCAGACGGTGACCAACACCGGTCCCAGCACCCTGAACAGAGACCTCGGAGTCTTTCCCGGCACCGCGATCACCGGTTTCCCGCCCGGCACGTCGGCCGGCGCCACACATGCGGGTGACGCCGTGGCCGGCCGAGCCCAGGCCGACCTCGTCGTCGCCTACAACGACGCCGCCGGCCGCGCACCGACCGCCAACGTCGCGGGCGACCTCGTCGGCCGGACGTTGGTCGGGGGCGTCTACAAGTCGAGCGGCCAGCTGGCGCTCAGCGGGACCCTGACGTTGGACGGCCAGGGTGACTCCGGCACCGTCTGGATCTTTCAGGTCGCCTCCACCTTGATCACGGCGTCGGCGAGCGACGTGCACCTGATCAACGGTGCTCGGGCGTGCAATGTGTTCTGGCAGGTCGGCAGCTCGGCGACGCTGGGGACGAACTCGGACTTCGTCGGCACGATCATGGCTTTGACGTCGATCACGGTGACGACGGGCACCGTCGTCGCCGGGCGTGCGCTGGCCCGCAACGGCCAGGTCTCCCTCGACGACAACACGTTCACCACCCCCAGCTGCGACACGCCCACCACCACCACCACGCCGACCACCGGCGAGACGACAACGCCGCCGGGCACCGGCACAACAACGCCGACCACCGGCGAGACGACAACGCCGCCGGGCACCGACACGACAACGCCGCCGGGCACCGACACGACGATGCCGACCACATCGGACACTGGCGCGACGACGCCGACCACATCGGACACCGGTACGAGCACGCAGATCACGACGGACACAACGTCATCCACCGGCAGCGAGACGACGACCAGCTCACCAGGAGCGGGCGTCGGCACGACTTGGTCCGATAACAACGGCACCGGTGGCAGCGGCGATCACGGCAACGGGCCCGTTGACACGTCCGATCTCGCCAGCACCGGGGCCGGCCCGCTGCTGGGTCCACTGGTTGGGCTGGGAGCGTTGCTCGTCGTCCTCGGCGGATTGCTGCTCGTGCTCGCCCGCCGCGTGCGCCGAGCGAGGCGGTAGATCCGGGTGGCGCCGACGCAGAGCAACGCCGCGATCATCCTATCGGTTTGCCACCGAGGAAGTCCTCCAGAATCTCGGTGAACCGCGCCGGCTGTTCCTCGGCCACGTAATGGCCGCAATCGTCGAGGACCACCCCGGTGACGTCGTCGGCCGCCAGCTGCATCGTCTCGGCGACCAGTGTGCCGCAGTACTGCGCGCCGCCGATGGCGAGCACCGGCAGGGTCAGGCGGGTCTTCTTGCGCTGCTCGTTCTGCGCGATCGTCTCGTCCAACGCCCGGTAATACGCGAAGCTCGCCCGCAGCCCACGAGGATCCGCGACGATCGCATCCACGTAGACGTCGACGGCATACGCCGGGATCGTGGCCGGGGTGGCGCCTTTGGTGGCGAACTGGTGGCCGAAGAAGAGCGGCTCCCGCCCCTGGACCAGCTCCTCGTTGAGGTCGGTGAGCCGGTTGAAGCCGAAGTGCCAGAGCCGCTGGTTGACCGCGGCCGGGCTGAAGACCGACGGGGTCGGCGTGAGACCGGGGATGATGGCGTCGACGACGGCGAGCCGGCCCACCCGCTCGGGGTGATCGGCGGCGAGGGCGTATCCGGTCCACATGCCGATGTCGTGGCCGGCCACGTCGAACCGGTCGTGCCCGAGCGCGGTCATCAGCGCGACCAGGTCAGCGGCCAGCGTGCCGGTGTCGTAACCGTCGTCGGGCTTGTCGGAGAGTCCGGCCCCACGCGAGTCGACGGCGACGACGGTGTGCGCGCGGGCGAGCGCGGGCATCACCTCCCGCCAGGCGTACCAGGTCTGCGGCCAGCCGCCGACCAGCAGCAGTGGCGGGCCGTCCCCGCCGGTGACCGCGTGCAGCCGCAGCCCGTTCAGCTCCACGAGCCGGCTGGTGAAGACGTCGGTGAACCCGTCGGGTAGCCGGAGCGAACGCAAGCTCGGCGTCATCTTGGAACGATCGGTGCAACTTGTCATGCCGGTGACCTTACGCATCTTGAAACGATTGGTGCAAGATGTGTAGGGTCACGAACATGGCGGGCCGCAAGCAATTCGACGTGGACGAGGCGTTGCGACGCGCGATGCACGTCTTCTGGCGCTGGGGTTATTCGGAGGCCTCGATCGACCGCCTGACCGAGGGCACGGGCCTGGGGCGGAGCTCGCTCTACGGCACCTTCGGCGACAAGAGCGCCCTCTTCCGGAAAAGCCTCCAGCAGTACGCGCAGACCTACCACCCGCAGTACGACCAGGCTTTGTCCGGCCCCCATTCGAGCCCGAGTGCCGTGGTGGCCGCCTACCTGCAGGTCACCCTGAACCGCATCGCCGACCCGGCGGTCCCCGACGGCTGCCTGCTCACGGTGTCGGCAGCGCAGTTCCCGGCCCTTGACGCGGAAGGCCAGGCGGCGGTCCGGGAGATGATCGACGGTTTGCGGGCGATGCTGGAGCAGGCACTGGTGGCGGCGGGGGCCGGTGAGCACGAGGCGGAAGAGTGGGCGTTGTGCGCGCTGGCAACGAACAAATCCCTGGCGGTGCTGAGCCGCGCCGGCTTCTCGGGCGAAGACCTGGCAACCGTCGCCGCAGGCGCGGCCCGGATCCCCGGGTGACGCGACGCGCGCTCATGCCACTGCGGGGCTCGGCCACCGTCCTCGGCCGGGAGGCGACCGGGCCGGGTCCGCGCGATGGCGTCCCGGCCCGGTGCGGGCCGGTCAGCTCGCGCGTTCCCAGATGGGCAGGCGGAAGGTCGCGTAGGTGAACTTGCCGGTGATCTTCCCGGTGGCGTCGAAGTGGAACACGTCCAGACCGTGCCATTGGACGCGGCCGCCGTAGCGGAGCCGGGCGAACCACCGCAGCGGCGGTATCGCGCGTTTGCCGTGCTCGCCGGTCAGGTCCAACCGGCACGCCCACCGGATCGTCGCCCGGGCGCGGGACTCGTCGATCACCCGGTCGTAGACGTCGAAGGTCATCGCGCCGTAGCGGCCGGCGAACTGCGGTGCGAACGCCGCCCGGATCGCGGGGAGGCCGCGCAGCTCGGGGCCGCGGCCGGGCAGGTAGCGGGCGTCCTCGGCGAAGAAGGACATGACCCGGTCGAGGTCGGGGTTGTTGAAGGAGGCCACGAAGGCGTTGATGGTCTGGCCGAGATCGGTGCTGCCGACGGTCATGTGCTTGCCGTTTCGGGGTGGGGAACGGGTCGGGCCGAGGTTATAAGAACGGCGTAACTTTAACAAGAGAACGTTGTTCCGCTAAGTGTGGGGTTAGGGTGGTGACCGTCATGGAAGTGTCGTTCCAGCGGGCCAGGCGCCCGGAGCAGAAGAACCAGCGGCGGGAGACGATCCTCGCCGCCGCCGGCGACCTCGCCCAGGCGTCGGGCGTGGCCTGGGTCAGCCTCGGCGACATCGCCGCGGCGGTCGGGCTGGCCAAGTCCAACGTCCTGCGCTACTTCGGCACGCGCGAAGAGATCTACCTGCAGCTGACGATGCGGGAGGGCGCGGACTGGGCGGCCGCCGCCGGTGCCGCGCTGCACGGGGCGAGCGGGTTTTCCGCGGCGGCGACGGCCCTGGCCGACGCTTACGCCGACCGGCCGTTGTACTGCGACCTCACCACGCATGCCGAGACGATGCTGGAGCACAACGTCTCGGTAGCGGTCTTGGAGGTCTACAAGCGGTGGGCCATCAACACCTACTTCACCGTAGGCCGGCAGCTCACCGCCGCCTGCCCCGAGCTGACCGGCACCGACGGGGCGTCCTTGGTCATGGCGGCCAGCGCGTTCGTCGCGAAACTGTTTCCGTTGACCCGCCCCTCGGCCGCACTGCAGGAGCTGTACGACCGCGAGCCGGAGATCGCCCGGGTGTTCCCGCCGTTCGGGCCGACGCTGCAGCACATGATCGCCGCGACCGCGGCCGGGCTGCCGACCACCCACTGACGTGGCACACGGTCGAGACGACGGTGGTCAGGACTTCTTGAGCCGCTTGCGGTTGACCGCCAAGACCTCGTCCGACAGATCCGGGGCGGCGTCGGCGATCGCGCGAGAGATGGTCAGCGCGCCGACCATCTGGCTGAACAGTGCCACCGCGCGCTCGCGGGCTTCGGCGGGAGTGAGCTCGG
The DNA here is from genome assembly GCF_044453095.1 of Amycolatopsis sp. NPDC051758. NCBI lineage: Bacteria > Bacillati > Actinomycetota > Actinomycetes > Pseudonocardiales > Pseudonocardiaceae > Amycolatopsis > Amycolatopsis sp. NPDC051758. Next base: position 134,081 of record NZ_JBITCJ010000014.1, read on the forward strand.
TGCCGGACTGGCGTGCGCGGTCGAGCAGCATGTCGGTGATGGTGGCGAAGTAGCCGTCAAGCCCACGTCGGTACTCGGCCTGGGCGGCGGCGCCGTGGCGGCCGGCGTCGGAGGCGAGGGCGGCCGAGGCGCAGCCGATCTCGGGGTGGTCGCGGTGCTCGGCGTTGAGGTACTCGTCGACCATGTCGTGCAGGGCCGCGCGCGCTGAGCGGGGATGCGCTTCGCGGATGGTGTCGAGCGCCGCGAGCGAGTCGGTGAAGCCCTGGTGGAGGACTTCGAGAGCGAGGTCGTCCTTCGAGGCGAAGTGGTTGTAGAACCCGCCGTGCGTCATGCCGGCCGACTTCATCAGCTCCTCGATGCCGATGCCGTCGATGCCGCGCAGCCGGAACCCCGCACCGGCCGCGTTGACGATCTTCTCGCGGTTGTGCTGCTTCTGCTGCTGCGTGATGCGAGGCATGCGACGACCTTCCCGGAGTCCGACTTGACAGCCAATGATGATGATAGCAATCATTGTTAATGATGATGAACGTCATCGAAAGCAGAGGTACGGTCATGGACTTCGGAACCATCGGCGCCGGGACGGTCGCGCAGGCCATTGCCGGCCACCTCGTGACGGCCGGCCACGAGGTGACGCTCAGCAACAGCCGCGGCCCGGACACGCTGCTCGACGTCGTGACCCGGCTGGGGCCGCTCGCGAGCGCGGGCACGGCCGGCGAAGCGGCCGCCGCCGACATGGTCTTCCTCACCGTGATGTGGCCGCAGGTCGGTGACGCGCTGGTCGGGCTGCCCGAATGGGACGGTCGCATCCTGGTCGACACCACCAACACCTTCGCCGACCTCGAGGCCGGGACGGCGAGCGAGTTCGTCGCGGAGCGCGCACCGGGCGCGCGCGTGGTCAAGGCCTTCAACACCCTCCACGCCCGGTACATCGCCGCCGATCCCCGGCACGCGGAAGGACGGCAGCTGCTGTTCTACGCCGGCGACGACATCGCGGCCAAAACCACCTTCCACGAACTCGCCGACGCCCTCGGCTTCGCGCCGGTCGACGCCGGGACGCTGCGCGAGGGCGGCCGCCTGATGCAGATCGGCGGCCCGCTCTCGGCGCTACACGCCTTGAGGCAGGACTGAAGCCGTGAAGGCACTTGCCTACGAGAAAGCGCACGCGCTCGACGCGTTCGCCATCACCCTGGTCGAGGTCGCCGAACCTCGGCCACGCGACGGCGACCTGCTGGTCGACGTCCGTGCGATCGGCATCAACCCGGGTGAAGCCGCGATCCGGCAGACGCGCAGCGCCGAGCCCGGCGGGCGGGTCGTCCTCGGCTGGGAGTTCGCCGGAGTGGTCGCCGCGGTCGGGCCCGCGGCCACCGGGTTCGCGGTCGGGGACCGGGTGCTGGGCACCGGCGACCTCACCCGCGACGGCTGCTGGGCCGAGCGCGTCGCGGTCGACCACCGGGTGGTGGCCAAGATCCCGGACCGGCTCGCGTTCACCGACGCCGCATCGCTGCCCATCGGTGTCCTCACGGCCTGGGAATCGCTGTTCCGCGACCAGGACGCGCTGCTGCCCGGTGTCGGCCGTGTGCTCGTCATCGGCGGAGCCGGCGGCGTCGGGTCGATGGCCACGCAACTGGTCAAGGCCACCACGCCGGCGTTCGTGATCAGCACGGCCTCGCGGCCCGAGTCGCGGAAGTGGGCGAGGGCGATGGGCGCCGACCTGGTCGTCGACCACCGCGGTGACCTGGCCGGACAACTCCACACGGCGGGGATCGACCACGTCGACCTGGTGTTCTCGACCTCGGGCACCGGCGGCCACCTAGGGGCGATCGTCGCGGTGCTGCGCCCCTTCGGTCACCTGGCCGCCATCGACCTCACCGGCCCCTTCGACCCGGGAGCCTTCACCGGCAAGTCGCTGTCGCTGCACAGCGAGATGGTGTTCAGCAAGATCGTGGCCGGCGGTGACGTCGCCAGCCAGGGCCGGATCCTCGCCCGGGCGGCGGACGACGTCGCGGCGGGCCGGCTGCGCCCGATCGTCACCACCACGCTCGAGGGCCTGACCACCGAGACCATGAAGACGGCGCACGCCCTCGCCGAAAGTGGCCGGACCATCGGGAAGACCGTGATCCACGTCGCCGGCTGAAACCGGTCAACGCGTGAAAAGCCCACCCCGTGAAAGGAAGTCCCTGACATGACAACGGATCTGCTCGACGGTGAGTACGTCCCCAGTGCCGACGCGATGACCCGCGGCCAGGTCGAGCTCTACGAGCGCACCGACGGCCGCGAAGGCGCGACGACGGGGGGTGGCCCGGTGGTCGTGGTGACCATGCGTGGCGCCCGTTCGGGCAAGCTGCGCAAGGTCGCCCTGATGCGCATCGAGCGCGACGGCGTCTACGCCATCGGCGCGGCGGCCGGCGGCCAGGCTCGCAATCCCAGCTGGTTCCACAACCTCGTGGCGCACCCGACGGTGCAGCTGCAGGACGGTCCCGATCGCCGGTTGATGACCGCCCGGGTGGCCGAAGGCGCGGAGCGGGAGAACTGGTTGGCCTACACCGACGAGCTCTACCCGTTTTTCGCCGGCCTTCGCGCCCGGGCAGTCGAGGCAGGCAACCGCGAGGTGCCGCTGATCCTGCTCGAACCCACCGAGAGCTGACCGGACTCGCCCGGGCGCCCGGGCTCGCACCCGGGCGCCCGCCACCGGCTGACGCCGAGTGGGTGGGCCGAACTACCCGATCTCGGTGCCGGCTTCACTACGGACACCGCGTGGCGTCACGAACTGGCCCGGCTCGGCGGAATGAGCCCCTGAAGTTCGGCCGAAGAGCGAGTGGCGGTCAGCGCTCGCCCTTCGCCAGGCGCGTGTACTCGGTGAGGAGCGCTTCGAGCTGTTCGGTCATGAACACGTAGTAGTCGCGCATCTGCCGTAACCGCCCGCGCTGCTCGGCGGGGAGGTGCTTCCCGCGGACCTGCGCGTTTTCGGCCAGCTCCAGCAGTTCGCGGTTCACCGTCACCTGGTGCTGCAGGCAGCCGACCCAGGCGTCGTCGCGCCAGCGGAAGACGAACTGGCGGCTGCCCGGCTCCTTGAACCGCTCGACGACGCCGTTGTCGATGAGCAGCCGGGTCATCTCGGACGCTGACCCCTTGCTCGCGTCGAGCGCCTCCTGCAGCTCCGCGAGGGTGAGGGGCTTCTCGCTGAGCATCAGCACCCCGCTGGTGCGCCCGGCCATCGGCGGCCAGCCCATCGCGCGGCCGATGTGCAGGCCGAAGTCCTCGATGAGTGCATCCTCGCCGGCTGCCAAGGCCATCACCACCCTCACTCTAGCTCAGAAAAAACTGAACATTCACTCTTGACTGAACACTGGTCTTCGGCACATCCTAGCCGCGACGACGTCCGGCGAAGGAGAAGCACGTGGCGAACAGTGGCTGGGACCTCATCGTGGTCGGCGCGGGGTCTTCGGGAGCGGCGCTCGCGGTGCGGTCGGCCGAGCAGGGCAAGCGGGTCCTGCTGCTCGAGGCGGGGCGGGACTACCGGTCGGCCGAGATGCACGAGGCGTGGCGCTCGCCGAACCCGATCGTCGCGCTGCTGCATCCGACGGCGGCCGAGGGCATGATGTGGCCGGGCCTGGACTCCACCCGGACGGAGAAGCAGCAGCCGGCGCCGTACTGGCGCGGCCGGGGCGTGGGCGGCAGCTCGGCGATCAACGGGCAGATCGCGATCCGCCCGCCGATGGCCGACTTCACGGACTGGGCCGTGCCCGGCTGGGCGCCGGAAGACGTGCTCCCGTACTTCGCGAAGCTGGAGGACGACGAGGACTTCGGCGACGAGCCGCACCACGGCCGCGGCGGCCCGACGCCGATCCACCGCACGCCGCGAGAGGACTGGGGCGCGGTCGACGCCGCCCTGCACCGCGCGGCGATCGCCGCGGGCTACGGCTGGGCCCCCGACGTGAACGCCCCGGGCGCCACCGGCGTCTCGCCCTACCCGATCAACTCCCGCGGCGGACGGCGGGTGTCGGTCAACGACGCCTACCTCGAACCCGGCCGGGCACTGGCGAACCTGACGATCCGCGGCGACGCGCTGGTGGACCGGGTGCTCTTCGAGGGCAGCCGGGCCGTCGGCGTCAGCGTTGTCGCCGCCGGCACGGTCACCACGGAACTCGCCGACACCGTGGTGCTCAGCGCGGGCGCGATCCACTCCCCGGCGATCCTGCTGCGCTCCGGTGTGGGCCCGGCCGGTCAGCTGCGTTCGCTCGGCGTCGACGTGCGCGCCGACCTGCCCGTCGGACGCGGCCTGCAGGACCACCCGATCGGGATGATCCAGCTGCCGCTGACCGAGGGGGCGGCGATCAAGACGAACGACGACCGGCACACCAACGTCTGCGTCCGCTTCACCAGCGGCCCCGGCGCGCCGGAGGGCGACCTGATGTTCGTCTCGATGAACCAGAGCGTGCTCGCCATGGCCTTCGCGAACACCGGGGCCGGGGCCGGCGCGTACGGAGTTTGGCTCAACCACAACCACTCCCGCGGCGAGCTCACCCTGACTTCGGCCGATCCGAACGCGCAACCTTTGGTGCACCAGCGGATGCTCTCGGACGAACGCGACCTTCCGCGGCTACGGCACGGCGTGCGGGCGTTGGTCGAGCTGGCGCGCGGCGAAGACACCGCGCCGATCATCGGCGGCTCGATCGAGCGCGAGAACGCGGCGCTGTTCGCCGTGCTGGACAACGACAGCGAGCTCGACGACCACCTATTGGCGACGGTCGGCGACTCGCAGCACGGGACGAGCACGTGCCGGATGGGCGACCCCGGCGACGCCGGGACGGTGGTCGACCCGGACTGCCGCGTGCTCGGCTTCGACGGCCTCCGCGTGGTCGACGCGTCGATCTTCCCGTCCGTACCCCGGGCCAACACCAACCTCGCCGCGATCATGGCCGGCGAGCTCATGGCCGACCGGCTCGACTGAATCCGAGGAACTCCTGTGCAGACCTTGCAGAACCTGATCAACGGCGGGTGGACGGACTCGCGCGGCGACGTCGTCCTGGACCTGGTGAACCCGGCCACCGAGGAGGTCATCGCCCGCCATCCCGCGGGCTCGCCCGAAGACGTCGAGCGTGCGGTGACCGCGGCGGTCGCGGCGCAGCCGAACTGGGCGGCGCTGCCGGTGACCGAGCGCGTCGCCCGGATCTCCGCCTGGGCTGACGCCGTCGCCGCGCACGCCGACCAGTTGGTGGAACTGGAATGCCGGGAGATGGGCAAGCCGCTGGGGATCGGGCGAACCTTCCTCGACGGCGCGGTCGCGGGCTTGCGGGCGGTCGCCGAGGAAGCGCTTTCCTACGACTTCGACGAAGTCGTCGTCCGGCCCGACGGCGGCCGGACCCGGATCCTGCGTCACGCGCTGGGCGCCACGGCGGTGATCACGCCCTGGAACTTCCCCGTGACGGCGGTGCTCGGGGCGATCGGGCCGCTGCTCGCGGCCGGGAACACGGTGGTGGTCAAGCCGTCGGAGCGGGCGCCGTGGTCGATCGTGCGGTTGCTGGAGCTGGCCGAGCTGCCGCCCGGCGTGGTGAACCTGGTGCTCGGCGACGGCCGGGTGGGGGCGCGGCTGACCGAGCACGACGAGATCCAGCTGGTGCACTTCACCGGTTCGGTCGCTTCGGGCAAGCGCGTCGGCGCGGCGGCGGGGGAGCGGCTGCACCGCACGGTGCTCGAACTGGGCGGCAAGGACCCGGTCGTGGTCGACGCCGGGGCCGACCCCGTCGCCACCGCCGGCGCCGTCGCCTTCGGCGCGTTCATCAACACCGGGCAGATCTGCACGTCGATGGAGCGGATCTACGTGCACCGCGACATCGCCGGGCCGTTCGTCGACGCGCTGGTCGCCGCGGCCGAAAGCTTCCCGGTCGGCAACGGCCTCGACGAGGGCGTGGTGCTCGGCCCGCTGGTCGACGAGCGGCAGCGGGACACCGTCGTCCGGCACGTCGAGGACGCCGTGGCGAAAGGCGCGAAGGTCCGCACCGGCGGGTTCGTCCCCGAGAGGAAGGGTTTCTTCTACCCGCCCACGGTGCTCACCGACGTCGACGATTCGATGCTGGTGATGACCGAGGAGACGTTCGGGCCGGTCGCCCCGGTCGTGGTCGTGGACTCGTTCGAGGAGGGGCTGGAGCGGGCTTCCGGGTCGCGGTACGGCCTGGCGGCCACCGTCTACACCGCCGATCCCGGCCACATCGAGGCCGCCGCGCGCATTCCGGCCGGCGTGACCTGGGTCAACCAGTGGCAGGGCGGCGGCCCCGAGCGGCTGTACGAGCCGGCCGGCGACAGTGGCATGGGCGCCACCGGGGCGCGGGCCGCCTTCGACGCCGCCACCCGCCCGGCGTCGGTGCACATCCCGGCGGCTTCGTGACGGCCAAGGAGACGATCGAGCGGCGGGTCCGGGCGGCGGGTGACGACCTCGTCGCGCTGTCGCACCGGATCCACGCCCACCCGGAACTCGCCTTCGAGGAGGTGCGGGCCAGCGCCTGGGTGGCCGGCGCGCTGAGCGACGCCGGGTTCGCCGTGCAGCACGGCTGCTACGACCTGCCCACCGCCGTCCGCGCCACGGTGGGCACCGGTCCTGTGCACGTCGTGCTCTGCGCCGAATACGACGCGCTGCCCGGCATCGGGCACGCGTGCGGCCACAACGTCATCGCCGCTGCCGCGGTGGGCGCCGGGCTCGGCCTCGCCGGCCTGGCCGACGACCTCGGCCTCACCGTCACCGTGCTCGGCACCCCGGCCGAGGAAGGCGGCGGTGGCAAGGTGCTGATGCTCGACCGCGGCGCGTTCGACGGCGTCGACGCGGCCATGATGGTGCACCCGGCGGCCGTCGAAATGGCGGCCATGCCGGGCTCGGCCGTCGCCCAGTTCGAGGTGGCCTACCGCGGGAAGCCGGCACACGCGGGCGCCTACCCGCAGCTCGGGGTCAACGCCGCCGACGCGATGACCGTCGCCCAGGTGGCCATCGGCCTGCTGCGCCAGCAGACCGGCGCAGGCGACCGGATCCAGGGCATCGTCACCGAGGCCGGTTCCGCGGCCAACGTCATCCCCGACGCCAGCCGGGGCAGCTGGATCGTCCGGACCGACCGGTCGGACGAGCTGGCCGCGCTGAAGGGCCGGGTGACGCGGTGCTTCGAAGCCGGGGCCCTGGCGACGGGCTGCGACCTGTCGCTGACGTCGACATCGCCGGACTACGCGGACCTGCGCCCTGATCCCGCGCTGCTGGCGCGCTACCGCGCCAACGCCGAGGCCCTCGGCCGGGTCTTCCCCGACCTGCCGCGCGGTGTCGCCGGTGCCGCGACGGACATGGGCAACGTCTCCCACGCGGTGCGTGCCATCCACCCGATGCTCGGCCTCGGCTGCGCTCCGGCGGTCAACCACCAGCCGGAGTTCACCGCGGCCTGCGTCACCGCGACCGCCGACCGGGCCGTGCTCGACGGCGCGATCGCGATGGCCTGGACCGCCGCCGACCTCGCGACCACCTCGTGAGCGGCGGCACCGCTGTCCGGAGCGCATCGGCGAGCCACGGTTGCTCAGGTCGCGGCGGCTCGGGCTTGCTGCGGCGTGGTCCCGGACCACTGGTGGAAGGCCCGGTAGAACGAACTGGGCTCGTCGTAGCCGAGCAGCAGCGCGATTTCGGTGACGGAGACGTCGGGTCGTTCCAGGTAGTGCCGGGCCAGGGCGTGCCGGGTCTCTTCCAGCACCGCTTGGAAGCTCGTCCGCTCCGCGGCCAGCCGCCGCTGGAGGGTGCGGTGGCTCAGCGCCAGCCGCCGGGCGACGTCGGGGACGCCGCACCGGCCGGCGGGCAGCAGCTCGAGCAGGGCGGCGCGGACCCGGTCGGCGGTCGACTCCACCCGGTCGAGATCGGCGAGGCGACGGCGCAGCTCGGGCTCGAAGACCTGCCACATTTCGCTGTTCGCGGTCAGGAACGGGCAACGGGCGTCGGAGGCGGTGAAGGTCACCGTGGGCTCGGCTCCGTGCGCCACGGGAACACCGAGGTAGTCCTGGTACGCCTGGACGGCCGCGCCCCGCGGTGGTTCCGGCATGGTGATCCGCTGCGGACGCACCAGCTTGCGGGTGCCCAGCCGGGCGAGTGCCACCAGCGAAACGAGCTCATACGCGATGAAGCTCTGCGGTGGCAGCGGCTCCGACGCCCAGCGGATGGTCAGGGTCAGTCCCTCGCGTTCGGTGTCCACGCCCAGCCGCAGCGGGCCCAGCAGCCGTTTGTACGTGGCGAGCCGGTCCGCCGCGTGGCGGAGGTCGGGGCTGCAGAGCGCGGCGAAGATCGGTGGCTGGAACGTCTCGGCGCGCGTCGCCCGGGCGAGGGTCACGCCGAGCGCCGGGTCGCCGGAGATCTCCTCCAACGCTGTCCAGCACCGGTAGAACTGGGCCGGGGTGAGCGTCGCCTGCTTGTCGAGGAACAGGTCCTCGGGCAGCCCGGCCGCGCGCAGCAGCTGTCCGGTGGGCACGCCGAGGTCGGCGAGCACGGCGTTGGTCGCCGGGCTGAGCGTGAACCTGCCCTCGGTCACGGCCGAGGCGCCCACGTGGTCTGCGCCGCGGTCCGGGCGACGTCGACGTCGAGCCCGGTCAGCTGCCGGGAAACCTGCCACAGCAGGCGGATCGCCTGATCGTCACCGCGCCGGACCAAGCGGCGCCGGACCGGCGCGCCGACGGTGCTCCAGCGCGGGCCGTACATGGTGCCGCCGACGGCGCGCGGGTCGGTCGCCGCGCGCACCTGGCTCAGCGCCCCGCGTTCGGTGTCCATTCCGATCCGGCGGGTGGCGACCAGGAAGAACCGGGCCGCGGAGCCGCCGCCGCCCGCGGCGACCGTGGTGGCCTGGAGGTCGGAGTTCGTCATCCCCGGGTGGGCGGTCAAGGCCCTCGCGGACAGGCCCGCCGCCCGGAACTGCCGGTCCAGCCCCTGGGCGAAGTGTCGGTTGGCGAGTTTGGAGTCGGCGTACGCGCGCCACGGGTCGTAGTCGCGGAGCCGGAACGGGTCAGCCGGGTCCAGGGGGCGGCCGGTGTGCTGGGCCCCGCTGGTCACCGTGACGACCCGGGCGTCGCGGGTCCGGACCAGGGCGGGCAGCAGGTGCGAGGTCAGGGCCCAGTGGCCGAGGTGGTTGACGCCGAGCTGGGTTTCGAACCCGTCGGCCGTGCGCCCCTGCGGCATGGCCATCACCCCGGCGTTGGTGATCAGCAGATCGATGGCGGGGTGCGCCGCCAGGATCTGCCCGGCGGCCAGTTCGACGGATGCGAGCGATCCGAGGTCGAGTGCAACGATCTCCACCGACGCGCCCGGACTCTCCGCACGGATGCGATCCCGGGCCAGAGCGGCTTTGGCGGCGTCGCGGGCCGCCATGACGACGTGGGCGCCCTGGCCGGCCAGTGCCAGTGCCGTCGCCAGGCCGAGGCCGCCGTTGGCGCCGGTCACCACCGCGACGCGGCCGCTCTGCTCGGGAACATCGGCCAGTGACCAGGACATGTCGGTGACTCCTTCGGCTCGGCGTTTCGGGCTGCCTTCACGCTACGTAGCTCGGTCGCCGGGCACAGTGGCAGAACCTGCCATCGTGGTGGCAGTTCGCGCCACTGTCTGCCGATCCACGGCCGGGCGACCGCTCGGCGATCCGGGTGCGGCGCCGCACGGCATCCTGTGCTGCCTTCTCGGCTGGACCGATCACCCGCGCTCTGCGCCGGCTTGACGGACCCCCGGAGGCCGCGAAGCCGAGGACTCCTCAACCGTGGCGTCTGCATCCTGGGCGGCACCTCGGCCCGATCGGCCGGGGTCGCCGGTCGTGGCTTCTGCCGCTCGGCGAACACCGTTGCTACGGCGTCACGACCAGGCCGCGAAGGATTTTGTCATGATCATGTATCGGCCTCGCCGACGTCGACAATCCGATGGGCTACGTGCGGTCCGCGTGGGACAGCTCGATCGTGCTCCGGCTGCCGCGAGGCCGCTTCTTCTTCCAGGCCAAGCTTTTCGGGCGGGACGCGGACAACGGGCTGACCACCGTCCAGTTCGTCGAACCCGAGATCGCCGTGACCCGGGACGTCGAAACGACACTCGACGCGCGGGCGGCCGAACCCGTCGGAATGGTCGTCGACCGGCCGGAGGCCGAGGACGGGCAGACGCTCCTGTCCTTCACGCGCACCGGCCGGTGTCCCGTTCGTGGTTCCGGTCAGCGTTCAGCACACGGGCTCGGCCGCAGCGATCACGAAGCTGACCGTGCAGGTGTCCTATGACGACGGAGCCACCTGGCTGCCCGCCGTGGTGGCGCGCACCGGGGACCACGGGACCGCCGGACTCCGGCACCCGGCCCACGCCACCTTCGCGTCGTTCCGGGCGACCGCGGTCGACGCGGCGGGTCACACCGTGGATCAGTCGATCATCCGGGCCTATCGTCTCAAGTGACCCGCTCCGATCATCAGCCACCGCACAAAGGCCCGGTTCCCAGGCTCGCCCGTCGATCAGGAACGGGCGACCTGCGGGTGGCCGAGACGAAGAAAGCTCCCGCGGCTCACCGCAAGGCGCGGTCTCGATGTGGGGTGACCGGGGCATGGTGCGGTCACCGGCTGTTCACACCGGTCGTGGCGCTTGCTCGAGGCCGCAAAACACCGCGGCGATCAGGCGCCGTCCCTGGGCCACGCCTTCGTCGTTGTTCGCGACCCGCCACAGGAAGCTCATCAGCATGATGATGTCCGCCGGATCATGCCCGGCGGCGATCGTGCCCTCGGCCACGCAGGCCTCGACCAGCTTCGCCACCGCGGCGGTCGTCGGCGCCCACGAGGCGCTGATCACGTCCTGGGCCGCGGCGCTGTGCAACGCGTCGCCGAGGCCGTGCTTGATGCGGATGTAGGCCGACAGGATCTCGAACCACTCGACGAAGGCGGCCTTTGCCGACGAATGACGCGCGAGCACCTCGTCGGCGATGGTGGTCAGGCGTTCGATGTCGTGCTGGTAGGCCGCGAGGATCAGGTCTTCCCGGGTGGGGAAGTGGCGGTAGAGCGTTCCGGCGCCGACGCCGGCGCGTTTGGCGACCTCGCTCAGCGGCACGAGCGGGTTCTCCGCGAACAGCTCGTGAGCGGCCTCGATGATCGCGACACGGTTGCGCGCGGCGGCCTTGCGCTGCGTGCCGTAGGTGCCCGGCGTCTGGTCGGTCATGCCCCGATGATGCCTCACCCTTTGACTCCCGGACAATCCTCCGCTAGTTTCGGAAGCACTTGCGGAGGATCGTCCGCATGTTGAGTCTCGGGAGTCTTCCATGCGTTATCAGAAGCTCGGCACCACCGGCCTGGACGTCTCGCCCATCGCGATCGGCGCGATGACCTACGGCGAACCCGACCGCGGCCACCCCGTCTGGTCCCTCGGCGAGGCCGACGCGCGCCCGCTGATCAAGCACGCCGTCGAGGCCGGCGTCAACTTCTTCGACACCGCGAACATGTACTCCAACGGCTCGAGCGAGGAGATTCTCGGCCGCGCGCTGAAGGACTTCGCCGACCGCGACGACGTGGTGATCGCCACCAAGCTGCGCCACCCGATGCGCCCCGGCCCCAACGGCAAGGGCTTGTCCCGCAAGGCGATCATGACCGAGGTCGACCACTCCCTGCGGCGGCTCGGCACCGACTACATCGACCTCTACCAGGTGCACCGCAACGACCACACGACGCCGCTGGAGGAGACCCTCGAAGCCCTCAGCGATCTGGTGAAGGCCGGCAAGGTGCGCTACCTGGGCGCGTCGTCGATGTTCGCCTGGGAGTTCGCCAAGGCACTGCACCTGCAGAAGCAGCACGGCTGGGCCCGGTTCGTGTCCATGCAGGACCACTACAACCTGCTCGCCCGCGAGGAAGAACGCGAGATGATCCCGCTGTGCCTGGACGAAGGCGTCGGCACGATCATCTGGAGCCCCCTGGCCCGCGGCCGCCTCGCCCGCGCGTGGGACGACGCGAAGTCGACCGCCCGCTCGGAAACCGACGGCGGCTACGCCGACATGCTCTACTCGCCCGCGGAAGAGGCATCGAACCACGCCATCATCGATGCGGTGGGGAAGGTCGCGGCCGACCACGGCGTGAGCCGCGCCTCGATCGCCCTGGCCTGGCTGCACCGCCAGCCGGTCGTCACCGCCCCGCTGGTCGGCGCCGGTTCGGTCAAGCAGATCGACGACGCGATCGCGTCGCTGGACGTCGAGCTCACCGACGAGGACGTCCGCGCGCTCACCGCCCCCTACACGCCGCGGTACGACTGGCAGGGCGTCTCGGACGAGGCGACCATGGACGCGATCCGTGCCCGGGTCCCGGGAATGGCGTTGAAGTGACGCCGATCGTGCGCTCCGGCGCGGCTGCCCGCTCCGGCGCGGTCCTGCTCGTCATCGGCCCGCTGGTGTCGTGGGTGGCCGGTGTCGGCGTGTCGTGCGTCGAAATTTTCCAGGGATCCAACACGAATGTCGCGAACGGTCTTCCCGCGCCGCAGGCTGCCGGTGGTCGCCGGGGCGGGGGCCGCCCCGGCGACCGGTGATCAGCTCCGGGTGAGCAGGTCCTGCATCTCGGTGATCTCCGCCTGCTGGCCGTCGATGATCTTCTGGGCGAGCACCTTCGCATCGGCGTTGCTGCCCTTGGAGAGTTCGGTCCCGGCCATGTCGACCGCGCCCTGGTGGTGCTTGATCATCATGTCGAGCCACATCTTGTCGAACTCGGCGCCCTTGGTGCCCTCGAGCTTCTTCAGGTCGGGGTCGGACATCATGCCGGGCATCGGCTCGTGGGTCATTCCCGGCATGCCGGACATGCCGGCGCCCCAGGTGGTCAGCCAGGTCTGCATCTGCTGGATCTCGGGGTCCTGAGCCTTGGCGATGCGGCTCGCGAGGTCGAGCACCTTCGGGTTGGTGCTGCGCGACGGGACCAGTTTCGCCATGTCGAGGGCCTGGCTGTGGTGCGGGACCATCTGCTGGGCGAACGTGACGTCGTCGGCGTTGTGGCCGGCAGCCGCTTGGGGGGACGGAGCCGGAGCGGGCACCGACGACGAGCTGTGGTCCATTCCGGACATCGAGTCGTTGCTGCTGCAGGCGCCGAGAAGCACGGCGGAAGTCAAGACGATGCCGCTGATGAAGATGTTTTTGCGCATGACAAATCCTTCTCTGTGCTGGTTGTTCGTGAACGACGAGACCGGGAAGGCCGGGTCGATCACGTGCGCAGCACGCACAGAGAGGTCAGGATGCTTCGGCCGCCCCTGTCGGGCGGACGTCCCCGCCGCGGCGAGCCGCGGAGCCGAGGCGATGGGGCGAACGTCGTGGTGAACCACGAGAGGCCCAGGAAAGCGGTCAGTGCCAGGAGGAGCGCGGCGGCCGCGCACAGTACGGCCAGGCAGAGGTGCAGCATGTCGTGCATGCCGCCGGGCATGCCCGGATCGTGTTCGCCGGCGCTGACGGCCGGCGCCGCCATTTCCGGCCCCACGTCGGACATGGCGTGCGACGCAGTGACCTCCGCGGCGCCGGGCATGCCGGAGGCGACGCTGAAGTGGTGCATCGCGACAACGCACACGGCAAGGGCGCACAGCAGGATGACCTGCTGCACCTTGCCGAGCCGATGCGTCGTCACATTCCCACCGTATCAACCGCACGCAGTTGCGGTACGGACGCCGTTCTTCGCTCTTCACGGTCCGCGAGACGGGTGACGCGCCGGTGTCCGGAGCCCAGCCGGGCACGGCCCCCCGAACCGGCTGAGCGGCCCGGACACCGACCAGCCTCTTCTATCGGCACGCAGCGCCGAAAACGACTCGCCAGGCGCCGATGTCCCTCGAACGTGACCCCGATTCCACCCGGGCGGGAAGTCGTCAATGGGTACGCGGCTGTCCTCCGAGGACGAACAATTGGTGCAGCACCATTTCCCGTCTTACAACTGACGGCCAGAGAACAGACACCGCGAACGTTCGACCAGACAGCCGCGGCGTACCGGTCGTGCGAGGGGGAAGCAGCCGGACAGCTTGTTCGGCCACTCGGCGGCCCCGGCGACGGTGTGCCGTTTCCGGGGGTGACCAACTGGGAAGCGTGGGTGGTCTCCAAGTCCTTGGCCAGGTGCTCGACGGCGAGCCCGGGTCTCGACCTGGTCGGTCCGACGTTGTCAAGCAAGTGATTTAATTTGCGGTAAGCTGCTGCCATGATCACGACAAAGGTGTTGACCGCGCACACGCCGATCGGGGAGTGGATCACGCACGCCGAAGGTGGCCCGCTCATCCGGGCTCTGCTCTCCGACGCGGGCTTCGACGAGACCGTGCTCGCGCCGATCCGGCAGGTGCCACTGGGCCAGCTCGTCGCGCTCAGTCAGGGAAAACTCGGCCAGGATGTCGTCGACGATCTGGTGGAGCGGGTCAACAACGGCGTCGTCCCGACCACGGCCGGGTCGCGGGAGAGGATCGTCTCGGGCCGGTTCGAGGGCCGTACGGTGGTCGTGACCGGTGCGGCGTCGGGCATCGGCCGGGCCACCGCGTCCCGCATCATGGGTGAAGGGGGCCGGGTTGTCGCGGTCGATGTCTCGGCGGACCGCCTCGACGAATTCGCCGCCGGGGCACCCGAGCTGGTCCCGGTGCCCGCGGACATCACCGACGCCGCCGGGATCGAGCGGATCCTGGCCGCCGCCGGAACCCGGATCGATGGCCTGGCCAATGTTGCAGGCATCACCGACGACTTCTCACCGGCCCACGAGGTGAGCGACGAGCTGTGGCGAAGGGTTTTCGCGGTCAACGTCGAGGGCACGTTCCGGCTGATCCGCGCGGTGATCCCGGCGATGCTCGAAGCCGGATCCGGCTCGATCGTGAACATCGCCTCCGAAGCGGCATTGCGCGGTTCGGCCGCCGGAATCGCTTACACCGCCTCGAAACACGCGGTTGTCGGGATCACCCGCAACTGCGCGGTCATGTACGGGCCGCACGGTATCCGTGTGAACGCCGTCGCGCCTGGCGGTGTCGCGACGGGCATCGCGGCGGGCGCCGCGCCGTCGGAGTTCGGGCAGGGCCGCCTCGGCGGATTCTTCGGGCTCATGCCGCCGATCGCGACGGCCGAGCAGGTGGCCGCATCGATCACGTTCCTGCTGAGCGACGACGGTGTGAACGTCAACGGTGTGGTGCTGCCCTCCGACGGCGGTTGGTCGGCCCAGTGAAACTTTCCGAGGTGGCGCCGGAACTCCGTGGCAAGGCGCGGTGGCTGCCACGCCTGCCGCTGGAGCGAGCTTGGGGGCTGCGCCTGGTGCGGTGGGCGACCACTCGGACGCGGCCGGCGGTGACAGCGGACGTCGACGTCGAGGTCACGCCGAGGTGGCGGATCTACCGGCCGCGCGAGCCGCGGTCCGATCTCACGCTCCTGTGGATCCACGGCGGCGGCCTGGTCATCGGCAGCGCGGTCCAGGACGACCGCTTCTGCGCGGAGACCGCCCGGGAGCTGGGGATCACCGTGGTGTCGGCCGAATACCGGCTGGCCCCGGAGAGCCGGTACCCGGCCGCGCTCGATGACTGCCACGCCGCCTGGACCTGGGCGCGCGACCACGCCGCCGACCCGGGCGGTGTTGTCGTCGGTGGGCAGAGCGCGGGCGCCGGGCTCGCGGCCGCGCTGGTCCAACGGCTGCGAGACCTGGGGCAGGAACCCCTCGCCCAGTGGCTGTTCTGTCCGATGCTCGACGACCGCACCGCTGCCCGGCGTGACCTCGATGCGCGGCGGCACCGAGGCTGGGACAACCGTCTCAACCGCTTCGGCTGGCGCGCTTACCTGGGCGTGGAGCCCGGGGCCGAGGTGGTGCCGCACTACGCCGTGCCCGCGCGCCGCGAAGACCTGGCCGGGCTGCCGCCCACCTGGATCGGCGTCGGCGACATCGACCTGTTCCATGACGAAGACGCCGAGTACGCGCGCCGGCTGCGCGCGGCGGGTGTCGATACGACCATCCACGTCGTGCCCGGAGCCCCACACGGGTTCGAGGCGTGGGCGCCCGATACCGACTTCGCCCGGGTCTACCTCGCCACCGCGCGGGAGTGGCTGAGCCGCCGCGGCTGACCCCTGCGGACGCCGAGAAGTGTCCGGTGCCGGGTGCAGCGGCGCCGTTGAAGTGCGTGCCCGGTTGATTACTTCGACTGAATCACGTCGATGCCCAGGCAGGTGCGAATGGTTTCCACGAATTGCGACGAGGTGGCATTCGGGTGACCGTCGGGCCTGCCCACTTGCACGCCTGGCGCGGCCGTCCCGTTGCCTCGCCGTCCTGTGCCGTTTCTCGCAGCATCGGTGCTGCTCAAGGCTTCTAAGCTCGGCTGATGGACCCCTTCGGCGGTTTCGTCAAGCGGCATTGGTTGTGGTTCGCCCTCCCGGCGGCCGTGGTCGCCGTCTTCGCCTTTTCTCCGGATGTGGTGGCGGCTTTCGGGCTGGTTCCCGCCGTTGCCGTCCTGGTTGCGGTGGGGGCCGGCGGCGCGGTCTGGCGGCTGCGGGTGTCGATCCGGAGCCGCGCTGCCGCGAGCGAGAACGGTTTCGGGGGCTGGTTGCCGCTGCCGACCGACCACGACCACGACCGCCGGATCGACTTCGTGGTCGAAACCGGGCGGCTGCGCCGGGTGGCGCGTCGCGCCACGGCGTTCGTTCTCGTCTGGATGGCACTGGCCGGGGCCGGGGCCGCGGATCTGGTCCTGCTCGACAAGGCCGCCGACGAGCTCCTCGCGACCGGCGCGCGGACCACCGGCGAGGTGGTTTCCGTGCGGCCCTACACCCGCGGCGGGATGACGTTGGAGGTGCGCTTCGAGTCGCGGACCGCGAAGATCGTCCGCGACTCGAAGCACTCCTACGTCGTCGGTGAGCGGGTCACCGTGATCTACGACCGGGCCGACCCGGATCGTGTGCGCACCCTGGTGGAAGAGAACAAGAGCCAGTTCCTCGTCAACCTCGGCTATGTCCTGCTCATGGCCGGCTCGCTCGGGACGCTGTTCGCGGTCTGGGCCGCGGTCGGCTGGTGGGGCCGGGCCCGCGCGGTCGCGGCCACCGGCTGGCGGAACGCGACGGTCGACATCGTGCGTGTCTCCACCCGCAACGGCCGCTCACTGAGGCGGCCCCCGCCGGAGATCGACGTCCGCTACCGCGAGGGCACCGGCATCGTGCTGAAGGCGATGTCTTCGACGCACGGGGCCAATGCACTGGCGGACTTCACCGACCGGCTCGCGTGGGTGGGCGGCTGGGGACGGCACATGGTCGTCCTCTTCCCGAACGGCCCGCGCCGCCCCGGTCCGTACGCGGTTCCGGCTTTCGCGTTGAACCTGCGCACCGAGGGCGGCGGCCGCCGATGACCGGCCGTCGCGTGCGCAGTGCGGCTTGAGTTTTTGAACGCAGCGCGTCCGGGCGTCCGTTGTTCGACGAAGGCGCCTATCGCTCACCGGCGGAGACGGCCGAGAGGACGGCGCTCAGGCTGGGGAGCCACCGCTGCTGCGGGTCGGGCGCGGTGAGCCATTCCGTTGCGAGGTCGGTGCGCCGGACGGTGACCGGCAGGGGGAGCAGTGCTCCCCACGCGAGCACTTCGATGTCCTTGGGCAGGTCGGTGCGCAGGGGGAGGAGGCCGTCGGTTTCCGCCGGCACGGCGACCCTGGGGCCCCGATGGGTCGACAGGACCAGGGCCGGGCCCTGGCAGCCGGTGGCGGCGAGCCGGGCCAGGATCGGGCCCGCGCTCAGTTTGGGCAGGGTCACCGCGCAGATCCCGTTCTCCAGCGCCAGGAAGGGGTGGTGCCCGCGCCACTTCACCGGCCAGCCGAAGAGCCGGCTGTAGCGGGCGCCGATCCGGTCGTCGGCGGGATCCGGCGTCGTGACGGGCTCGAGGGGCTGCAACTGCTGGTCAAGCGACATCGTCGACGCCTTCCGCTCGGTGGGGAGGGCAAGCGGCCCGGGAACGGCTCCCAGCCTAACGGCACTCAGTGCCACTAGCAAGATGGCTGCTACCGTCCGGTCATGACGGATTCGCCGCGCCGCACCCCGGCCACCCGGGCCGGGGCGACCCCCGCGGGCCGGCGCAAGCTGCGCCGCGAGCTCGCCTCGGCGGCCGTGGACCTGTTCGTGGCCAACGGCTACGAGGCCACCACGGTGGACGAGATCGCGGCCGCCGCGGGTGTCGGCCGTCGCACGTTCTTCCGGTACTTCGACGCCAAGGACGATGTGCTCTTCGCCAACCACGACGAGATCGTGGCGGAAATGGAGGAGACGTTCGCCGCCGCGGACCCGGCGCGCGACCCGGTCGAGGTGGCCTGCGCCGCGGTGGGCCTGGTGCTCGACTCCTATGCCGCCGAACTCGACACGTCGCTCAAGCGCTTCACGTTGACGCGCACGGTGCCTTCGCTGCGGGACAAGGAAGTCGCGACCGTCGATCGTTACCAGCGGGTGCTCGCGCGCTACCTGCAGGCGCGGTTCGAAGAGCAGGGTGACGAGGTCGCGAGCCTGCGCGCGGCCGTCGCGGCGGCCGCGATCGCGGCCGCCAACAACCACGTGCTCCGGCGCTGGCTCCGCAGCGGCGGCGAGGAGGACATCTCGGCCAGCGCGGCCGAGGCGTTCGCGCTGGTGGCCGACGCGTTTCGGCCGGGCGGCAGAGCCGCGGGCGCCCCGGAAGAGACCGTGGTGGCGGTGATGACCACGGCGACACCTCTGCGCGAGGTGATGACGCAGTTGAGTGCCGCCCTGCAGGGTGGCGACGGGCACGCGGCCCGCTCGTCACAATGACACTCAGTGTCACACCTGTCGGGGAACGAGCGACGCCAAGACGCCGACTTTCCGAGGTAGGCCGCTTCCACTTTTCGCGCTGTCCGCAGGTGGTGGATGACGGTCAGCGACGCCGTGGATCACTGCGCGGACCTCGCTCTGCGCGTCGTAGTCGTAGAGCCGGTCGCTGTGCCGCATCGGGTCTTCGGAACCGGCCGAAGCCGGGTGACACCGGGCGGGTAACGGTTCGGCGCACATCCGTGCCGGGACCGGGCGGACCCGGCATACGCTGCGTGCATGTCCGAGACGCAGGGGGGCGGCGGCGAGGGACTCCCGCCGGGACCTCCACCACAGTACTGGCCCTACGGCCACTTCCCGGCCGCGCCGCCCCAGGCCATCCGAGTCGAGCGGCCGGCGCCGGTCCAGCGAGCGGCGTTCGCCTGGTGGGGCGCGGTCGTGTGCTATTTCCTCGGTTCGCTGCTCAGCCAGGTGCTGGGCGGGAACCTCTTCCAGTTCACGACGCACCAGTCGGTGCGGCTCGGCGACGGCACGGTCGTGACCAGAACGACGGAAGGCCCGCTCCCCGTCGAGGCCGCGTTGGTCCCGCTTCTGCTGCTGGGCGCGCTGTGGGCGCTACTGGTGTACGGGATGTACCGCGGCGCCGTCTGGGCACGGACCCTGCTGGCGATCTTCGGCGTGCTGGGCATCCTGAACGTGGTGGTGCAGCTGATCGGGCTCGCGACCGCGGACCCGATGAACGGCGGCGACATCGCGCACCTGGTGTTCTACCTCGGTGTGCTGGTCTTGTCGATCGCCGGCTTCGTCCTGATGTACCGGGACGGCGCCGCGCCGTTCTTCGTCAAGCGCCGCTGAGCGGGCGGCGCGGAAGGCCTCGGCGCCGCGGCCGAGACCGTGCAGCGGATCAGCCTTGGTGTGGGCCGGTATCGGTAGCCGGCCGGCCTGCGGTCGCCGTCCAGCCGGGCGGCCTGCCGACTGCGGCCGCTGAAATGTCCACAATGGAAAGTGCGACCGCGCGGTTGGGCTACGCCGCCGGCCACTCGGCCGGAAGCGCTGCGGCTACCGCCGATCGTGTGGTCGGCGCCGTGGGCCGACCCGGCGGACTGGTGCCCGCTGGCCACTGCTCCGCGCTTGTGAGTCGCAAGGCGCGCAGTCGCCACCTGCGACGCGCTCGACCGACGCCACCCGGCTCCGCGTCACCGCGCACCTCTGAACAACGGAAACGCCGTCAAGGTCAGGACCTTCGGCTACTGCGAGCGTGCGGGAAGGGCGGCAATGAACGTCGCGGGTACAGCACGCGGTCGGCGGGGGCCCCAGCGACTGCTGGCGAACAGGACAACGGTCGAGCGGCCCGAGCCACCGACCCACGCAGGTTGCGCGCGGTCGAAGGCCAAAAGCGGAGGGTGATGCCACAGCTGGCGCCACCTCGCAGCCGAACACCATCGCCGTCGCGGTAGTGGACGACGTAGTCGAGCTTTCTACCAGGATCCGTCCGCGGGCGAGCGAAAGCCGCGAGGAAACCTCCCGGTTCCACCACGATCACTGCCGTGACCGTCGCAGCTCGCCAGCCGGTGCGCCGGACCGACTCATAACGCAGCCACCACAATACCGCCCCCGGCGTAAAACACAACGACACCGCAATCGTCGCAAACGCACAGAATGCTAAGATGTCCGTCGCAGTATTCCGGGACGCATCACTGTCACTAATGCTGTATAGAACAAGAAAGAATGCAAGAGCTGGGATCCAGGCCAGGCAGCACGCCGTCGTTCGCAGTGCCACTGCCCCCACGCGCTCCAGTTCGCGGGCCAACTCCACCCGTCCCAGTCCCCAGGAATCGCTGCGATCACTCCGCGGCCCGTTATCCCGGTCGATCACCTCAGTACACGGGCACGAACAAGTGACGGGTGTTCCGGTGCGCCGGTGGTGGGCACATGTCGGAATTCGACAGCGCTGCCGCTCCCACTCGTCGAGTCCCGGGGTCCTGCCTGGCGGGTTACCCCATAAAACAGCTGCGACGGTGTGACCGCTCCGCGGTGAACGAACGTCCGGCGATGGTCTCCCTTCTGTCGACGGGCGAATGCCTTTCGGAGATTGTGGACGTCCGCCCCCGGAGCCGGCATTGCATCGTTCGTGTGATGCCTTGTATCCCCGACCTCGCGCACCGTACCTGTTCTCGGCGTTGGGGGCCGCTGGTACGGGGGAGGCAGCCGGGTGCGGAATGCGGTGCTGGAACGCGACGTCGAGATCGGGGCGCTGGACTCTGCGCTGCGGGAGCTCGTGGCCGGGCGCGGGGGTGTCGTTGTCCTCGAAGCGGCCGCCGGGCTCGGCAAGACGACCTTGCTGCGCCACCTGCGCCACGCCGCACGAGAGGCCGGCTGCACCGTGCTGTCCGCGTGTGGTGCCGAGCTGGAGCGGGACTTCACCTTCGGTGCGGTCCAGCAGCTGTTCGGGCCGGTGCTGGCCGCCGGTGGCGACACCCGGCTGTTCGCCGGCGCCGCCCGCGCCGCCGAGTGCCTGTTCAGTCCCTCTGCCGTGTCCGCCGAACCGCCGCAATCGCTGTACCCGCTGTTGAACGGGTTGCACGGGCTGGTGGGCAACCTCGCCGGAACGGCACCCGTCGTTGTGCTCGTCGACGACGCGCAGTGGCTCGACCTGCCGTCGTCGCGGTTCCTCGGTTTCCTGACGCGGCGGCTTGACGGCGTCGCGGTCCTGGTCGTCGTCGCGAGCCGGACCGGGGAGGGGGACGGCGGTCCGCTCGAGGACATCCTGGCTGCCGGCGATGTCCGGGTGCTGGAGCCGAGGGGGCTCAGCGAAGCCGCCGTCGGGCACCTGGTCCGGCTGGCGTTCGGCCGGGACGCGGCCCCCGAGTTCCGCGCTGCCTGCCACGCCGTCACCCGCGGCAATCCGCTGTTCGTCCACGAGCTGGTGCGTGTCCTGGTTGCCGGCGGCGGCCGGCCGGACGCGGCCGCGGCGGCTTCCGTCACGGCCGCCGGCCCCGAAGCCCTGCGCCGGCACCTGGTCGCGCGGTTGCGCCGCCAACCGGCCGACGTGCAGGCGGTCGTGTCCGCCGTGGCCGTGCTCGGCGACGGCACGGATCTGCACCTGGTGGCCCGGCAGGCCGGCCTGCCGATGCCCGCCGCGGCCGCGGCAGCCGAACGCCTGGTGCGCCACGACCTGTTCGAGCACGCCGACCCGCCGGCGTTCGTCCATCCCGTCGTGCGGGAGGTGGTGTTGTCCCGGATCCCGCTCGCCGAACGCGGCGCGCAGCACGAGCGGGCGGCCGGGGTGCTGACGGAGGCCGCCCTGCCGGCCGAACGCATCGCCTCGCACCTGCTGAAGACCACCCCGGCCGGGAATCCGGCCCGGGTGACCGTGCTCATGGCGGCGGCGGAAGAAGCCCGGGCGCAGGGCTCGCCGGACAACGCGGTCGTCTACCTCAGACGCGCGTTGCGCGAACCCCCGCCGCTGGAGCTGCGGTCGGAGCTGAACCGGCTGCTGGGCAACGGCGAGCTGCATCGGCTGGCCCCCGCCGAAGCCGAGGTGCACCTTCGGCTGGCGCTGTCGCAGGCGGACACGGCCGCCCAGCGGGTGGTGTGTGCCTACAGCCTCGCGCGGGCGCGCAACGCCTGCGGCGCGACGGACGAAGCGATCGAACTGCTGGCCGGGGCCGTGGGCGACCTGCCGCCGGGCATGCCCGGCACAGTCGTGGCGGAACTGGAGGCCGAGCTGGTCGGCGTGGCGCGGGCGGACCTCGGGTCGCGGTCCCGGCTGCTCGAGCACCTCGCTTCGTTCCGCCTGCGGCCGGGCCGGTCGCCGGCCGTCGAGAACGCCCAGCTGTCGATGGAGTCGATCCTGACGGGACGACCGGCGGCCGAAGCGCTCGCGCCGGCCAGACGGGCCCTGGCCGGCGACCGGCTCGGCCCCGACCGGACCGCGATCTGGGCGGCCGTGCAGACCCTCGTCGTCGCCGACCTGCTGGACGAAGCCGGACGGCACCTGGACCGGGCACTCGACACGGCCGTCCGGCGCGGCCTGTTGTTCCCGCTCGCGCTCACGAGGGCCTTCCTGGCCCGCGTCGCGTTCCTGCGGGGCGATCTCGCGGCGGCCACCGACCATGCGGCGCGGGGAACAGCGGGATCGTGCTCGCCCAACTTCGCCGCCCCGGCACTCGACGCTGTCCACGTGCACCTGCTGATCGAGACGGGCCGGACGGACGACGCCGACCGCGTGATCCGGGACAGCGTGCTGCCGGACGGCGCCGAGCCGCGAACCGCCTTGGACCTGTGGCTCCTGGGCGCTCGCACCCGGCTGCGGGCCGTGCAGGGCAACCCACGGGCCATGTTGGCCGACGCCCTGACCTGCGAGCGGTCCTACCGGCGATGGGGTGCGTCGCTGATGCTGGACGTGCCGTGGCGGCTGAGTGCGGCCGAGGCGTACCGCCGGCTCGGCGACCGCGAGAGCGCCGGGGAACGGGTCGCCGAGCAGGTGCGCATCGCCCGGTCGTTCGGCGCCGCCCGACACGTCGGCGTCGCGCTGCGCGGCGCCGCCGCACTCGCCGCGACCCCGGCCGAGGCACGCCGGTTGCTGACCGAGTCGGTCGAACTGCTGGAGCAGAGCCAGGGCCGCCTGGAACTGGCCAGGTCGTTGACGCGGCTGGGCACCCTGCTGGTCGCGGAGGCGGACCGGGCCGCGGGACGGACCGTGCTGGCCCGAGCCGCCGAGCTGGCGGCGGCGTGCCGGGCGACGGTGTTGTCCGACCGGGTCGCCCAGGCGATGGGCGGCCGGGGCACCGCGCGACCGGGCGGCTTCACCCCGGCGGAAGGACAGGTCGCCGAGCTCGCCACGGCCGGCCTGACCAACCGGCAGATCGCCGGACGGCTCCACCTCAGCGAGAAGACCGTCGAAGCCCACCTCAGCCGTGCGTACCGCAAGGTGGGCGTCCGCTCGCGGACCCAGCTCGCGGCGCACCTGGCCGGCGCGGGACGCCCTCCCGGTTCGGGGTGACGTCCTCGCGCCGGCCGGTCGGTCAGGGCGCGAAAGAGGACTGCTTACCGGTCTGCGTGCACCGCAGGGTGTAGCTGAACGGCAGGTTCGTGTCGGCGTACGTGCCGGACACGACGTAAGACTTGCCCACCACCGGAACCGGCTTCGTGAAGACACCGCACCGCAGCGCCTGGACGTCGGGGCCGTTGAGGGTGATGTCCCCGATGCCGTTGGCGCCGAGCATCGAATCACCGTGCGGGTCCACGACGTTGACGCTGCCGATCGTCCTGGTGACGACCTGCACCTCGCTCGGCACGGGGCGGGGGGCGTTGAGGATCTTCGAGTGCCGCGAACCCAGGGTCCGGGACGACCTCGGCAGCGGCGCGTTGCGGATCTTGTTCGCGATGTCGGCCCCGAGGTAGGTCTTGACCGCGCTCTCGGCGTAGTCGACGTAGGTGTCGTAGTCCATCGTCAGCGTGAGGCCCGCGGAACTGACGTCGAACTCCTCGTACGTCGACGAAACGAACAGACTGCGCCAGTCGTCGATGACGTGCGTCATCGAGTAGAAGCACACTGCCCACTCGATCTGGTTGTCGGCGGTCCGCACGTTCGGGCCGATGCTCATGCCGGTGTCCTTGGTGCTCTTGGCGACGTGGCTCCACCAGAAGTTCATGAAGTCGGAGACGGCGGGGTCCGAGGCGTGCCCCAGCAGATCGTTCAGGGTCGACCACTCCGCGGCGGCGGCCGGACCCAGGTACAAGGTCATGATCGACCCCATGATGGCCGAAAGGTTGAGCGAGCCGCTGTGCGTCGAGTTGCTGACCTGGACGCTCTTGGATCCGGAAATTTCGACGAAGTCGGCGTAATCGGCGATCGCCGAAGTCAGCGCGTCGTACCAGTGCTGGCTGCGATAGAGCGCCGGGTCGCCGATGTCGAGGCCGTTCTGCTGCGCGATTCCCTTCGCGACGGTCTGCACGTAGAGGTGGGCCTCGCTCGCCGCCCGCACCCACTCGCTCGGCAGGTCCGCGGAGTTCAAGGTCAGACTGTCGTCGACGGCGGTCAAGGAGGCCGGGGTCGCACCCTGCAACGAGAACAATGGATTTCCCTTCGTCGTGTGTTCGGCTGATTTGCCGACAGGTACGACGTTACGGCCGCGATTCGGCGCGGCATATTCGGGAAATCCCTACGGATACCGGTCGAGGGAAATCCCTGCATTCGCCCTTTCCCCTCATACCGATGACCGAACGCTTCCGTGCCTTGCGGTTCGGTGACAAGCTGGAGGTCGAGTTCGGGCTTGGCTTTTCGGCCAAGGGCCGGGGACCCAGCGGGGGCGGTCGCTGCGCTGAAGGAGTTGCTGACCGACCGGAGACGGGTGTTGGGCGCCGATCATCCCGAGACCCTGGCCACCCGCCACCACCTCGTGCAGTGGCGAAAGCGGCTGTCCAAGAGCGTGTCCAGCTGACACTGCAAGAACCCCGGCCGTGACCGCAAGGATGTGGCGAACATGGCTCACCGGGGATACGGCGGTGCTTCAGGGCCAGGCTCAGCTGGTGCCGTTCTGCACCGGGTAGTGGATGACGACCGCGCCACCGGTGGCGTAGTTGGCGACATCGGCAGCCACCTGCTGGCCCTGCGGAGACGCCCGCGCCGCGGTCATTGCCGCAGCGTCGGCGAACTCGGCTTCGAAAACCGCGAAGTACGGGGTCTGTCCCGGCGTCGCTGCCACCTCGAAGCTGTAGCGCCAGGCGAGCAGGCCGGGCATGCGGGAGACCAGCGGGAGGTGGGTGTTCACGTAGTAGTCGCGGAAGTGGTCGGGATCGGCGGGCTCGGGGTACAGGACCATCAGCTTGTGCATGACAACCTCCGTTCAGCAGCGATCACCACGTGGTGGACAGTAGGGCAGACTCCCCGTCAAGACCAAGTGCATTGCGGGTGAGCCGATCATCCGGCTGCCCAGGGCGGAGACGTTCGGCCTCGGGATGAACCTCCACAGTGGAGGCGAGCCGGCGTTCCACGCGGAGCGAAACAAGAAAGAGGGCGATCTCACAGGGTGAGCCGCTACCCGCGTCTTCGTTCAGCGGACCCCCGGAGCCGCCAGGTACGGTTGCCCCACGACAAGAACGAGATGCGTACGCGCCGAACCGGAGGAATGGTCCATGCCACAGCCCGAACCGGCCACCAAAAATCCCGAAAAGGGTCACTTGGCCCTGCTCGGCTGGAGCCTCAACGCGGTCGAGGCCCTCGACCGCTTCGACCGGCGATACGTCGTGGTGGCGCCGGACTGGGCCGAAAAGTACTGCGAAGAACACGACATCCCTTATGTGCCCTGGAATTTCGAGCGGCTCAACGATCGGTCGCTGGAGATCGCCGAAATCCTGAAGGAAAGAGGGGTCGACGTCGCGATCCCGCTGTTCGAGGAGACGGTGGAGTGGGCCGGGGCGATCAACTCCGTCCTGCTCGACAACCCGCGGCTGTTCGGACAGGCCATGCTGCTGCGCGACAAGGCGCTGATGAAGCGCCGCGCGCAGCTCGGCGGCATCCGGGTGGGGATCTTCGAAGAAGCCCACGACCGCGACGACGTCATCCGCTTCCTCAAGCGCGTCAACCAGACGCTGCTCAAGCTCGACGGCGACCCCAACGACCCGATCCATCTCAAGGCCTTCGACAAGGCCGGCTGCCTCGGGCACCGCGTCATCCGCACGCCCGACGAGATCGACTCGATCCCGGAGGACGAGTTCCCGGTGCTGATGGAATCCCACCTGGACGGCTGGGAGTTCGCTGTCGAGGCGTGGATCCACAACGGGAAGATCAAGTTCCTGAACATCTCCGAATACGTCACGCTCGGGTACTCGGTGTTCGTCCCGGCGACGTCGGAGCTGGAGAAGTACCGGCCGCAGATCACCGCGCAGATCGAGAAGCTCATCAAGGCCTTCGACATCGAGTTCGGTTTTGTGCACCCGGAGTACTTCGTCACCAGCGACGGCGAGATGTACTTCGGTGAAGTCGCTTACCGGCCACCGGGTTTCAAGGTCTTCGAGCTGCTCGAACGGGCCTACGGGTTCAACGCCTACCAGGGCCTGGCGCTGGCGTTCGACCCCAAGACGACCGAGGAAGAGATCGACGCCTTCTTCCCGCGCGAGGTCGTCGACGCGTCCGGCGTCGCGGGGTGCTTCGGCGTCTACCCGCGCCGGCGGGTCGTCAGCGAACTGCGGATCCCCGAGCAGACCCAGGACGACGACTACTACGAGTCGCACGACCTCTCGGCGCCGTTGGAGGAGACGGTCACGAAGAGGACCGCGTTCGGCACGCACTGGGGTCTGCTGTACTTCTTCGGCGACGACGCGTACCGGATGCGCGATCTGCTGAAGGAGCAGGAAGAGTACGACTTCTACGTCTGATGTGGAGGCCGGAGACCGACCCCGGGGGAACCCTGTGAAACCGACCACCGACGGCCGGGAAGTGGCCCTGGCCAAGCGTGTGGCTGCGCTCGACGACGCCGTGCGGGCGATGGCCGAGACCCGCGACTTCGGCAAGCACACGAAGCTGCGGCGCGTGCTGGAAGCGCTGCGGCGGGTGCTGCTGCAGCCGGGCGGGCCCGCGGCGGTTCAGGCCAGGGCGCAGGCGATCGAGGAAGCCGGCCTGTTCCAGGGCACCGACTGGGCGACCCCGGAGATCCTCGTCCCCTCGCTGGTCGGGCCGGGCCTGCGCAGTGAGAACGCGGACACCGTCGTCATCGAGGCGACGAGCGAGCTGCGGATGCTCGCCGTGGCCCGCGGCGACTTCACGCACCCCACGCTGTCGGCCGAGGACGCCCGTCAGTTCCTGTCGCAGGTGCTGGCGATGAACCTCGAACTGCTGTTCACCCCGCCCAGCGAGGCGGAGCGGGTCCGGCAGGGCCGCACGGCGCAGCTGATCCGGGATCTGTTCCGGCACGTCGCCGACGAGGTCGGCTACGACAGCGTCCTGGACGAGCTGGTCGACGAGATCTGGCGGATCCTGCGTCAGCGCCCGATCCAGGTCGACCAGGTGCAGTCGCTGATCACCCGGATCGCGATCTACCGCGGCGATCCGGACGTCGCGCTGGGGGGAGCGTCCGGGCAGGGCCTCGACCGGCTCATCACCAGCTTGTTCGGCACCACGGAGGCGTGCCGGGAGGATCCGGGCGTCGACGTCTTCCGGTCGCGGCTGGCGGCGATGGACACCGGCGCCCTGCAGTACGAGGCCACCGGGTTCGCCAGGGCGATGCACGACACCGGCCTGGTGTCGCCGTACCACGCGGAGCTGCTGCGGTTCCTGCGGCACGAGAGCGATTACCTCCTCGGCGAGGCCCTCGGCCTGTCCGACACCGGCCGCAACTGCCTGCTGCGCTACCGCGACCTGGTGCACTGGCTGATCGAGGTGGCCGTGCACCCGCAGACCGCGCAGTGCATTTACGGGCTGGCGCTGCTGCTCGACCGCGGCATCCTGTACGAGCCGCCGGTGGTGCCCGCGCTGTGGCGCCAGCTGGCCCTGGAGCTGGCCCCGGTCGCCCGGGAACGGCTCACGACGGTGTTCGGCGACCAGCCGGGACCCGAGGCGCGGCTGGTCGCGGGCGTGCTGTCGATGCTGGGCCTGCCGCTCGGCGTCGGGCAGGGGGACAACCCCACCTGCCAGTCGGCCCGCGCGCTGTCGATGTGGGCTTACAACGACCCGGACTACCTGCTGCAGATCGTGGCGTGGGCGGCCCGCGACGACGAGGTCATCATGCACTTCGAGGGGCAGCCGATCTCGTCGAAGGAGAGCGCGGCCGGGCTGGCGGCCACGCTGCCGATGGACCTGGATCCCGTGTCGCTGCTCGTCGTGCCCCACCTGGACCGGATCTACGCCGAGATGGGCCGACGCTGCGCCGACCGGCCGGGCGACCCGCACCGGTGGGTCAACCCCGAGTTCCACGGCTGGTGGACCGCGCGCGGCTTCCGGATCAACGTCGACGTCGCGACCGGGCAGCTGATCGACCTCGACGACTTCTACCGGCACTTCCACGCGAGCTACCACCCGTCCTACAACGGCGGGCAGCCCCTGATCCACCCGCAGCCGGCCGGCGTCGCGGTCACCGACAGCGCGGCGCGCTACATCGGCTGGCACGCGATCACGATCCTGCGAGCCGCGCCGGATCCGCAGGACGTCATGCGGGTGTACTTCTTCAACCCGAACAACGACAGCGGCCAGGACTGGGGCGACGGCGTCGTGGTCTCGACGGCCGGCAACGGCGAGCGGTTCGGGGAGGCGTCGCTGCCGTTCGACCAGTTCGCCTCGCGGCTCTACATCTTCCACGTCGACCCGCTCGAGCGCGGGCAGCCGGAGAAGGTGCCCGCCGAGGACGTCACACGGATCCTCGGGTACGTCGAACGCAGCTGGGGAGCCGACCGGCTGCCGGCCGAGAGCCGTCAGGCGCCGCCGAGTCCGCAGCCCTGACCTGTCGCGTCAGACCCGGCCCGTCGTCGACGCAGCACCTTGTCCGCGCTCCACGAGCATTCGGCGACGGCGGGGCGCCCGTACGACACGCCGCGGCCGCGTGAACTGTGCCGTCGTCGGCTCCGGCGGGATTGAGCACTTCTGGAGCGTCGCGACCCAGGCCGATCCGAGCGGCGCAGGCAAGGAGCCGGTTAACGCGGCGCAAGATCGGAATCAACTCGGACATTTCACCCGTGCGGCGTTCACCGGACGGTTCTCGTTCGATCCGCGTTCACCTCGCGCGCCCGCCGAAGTCATTTGTCATGCCTAAGTTTTCTGGCGCGAGCCAGGAAAGAAGGCAAGGGAATGAGCACACCCGTCGCGGTACGAGCGCGCGGAATCACGAAGTACTTCGGCGACGTCGTCGCGCTGGACGGCGTCGATCTGGACGTGGCACCGGGGCAGATCCACGGGCTGGGGGGGCCCAACGGCGCGGGGAAGACGACGTTGCTCGGGCTGTTGCTGGGCCTGGCTGTCGCCGACGAAGGCCGGCTCGAGGTCCTCGGCACGCCGATCGGGCGCGCGCTCGCCGCGCCTGGTGGCGTCGCGGGCTTCGTGGACGGCCCCGGCCTCTACCCTTCGCTCACCGCCCGGCAGAACCTCGCCGCGCTGGCGGCGCTGCGCGGCCGTGACGGCCGGACGGCCGGGATCGCCGAGGTGCTCGAGCAGGTCGGTCTCACCGACGTCATCGACGACCGGGTACGAGGCTTCTCCCTCGGCATGCGGCAGCGGCTCGGCCTCGCGGCGGCCCTGCTCACCGAACCGCGGCTCCTGGTGCTCGACGAGCCGGCCAACGGTCTCGACCCGGTCGGCAAGCGGCACGTGCACGGCGTCCTGGACCGGCTCGCGGCCGGCGGCACGACCGTGGTGCTTTCCAGCCACCGGATGGACGACCTCGAGGCCCTGTGTTCCGAGGTCACCATCCTCGCCGCCGGACGCGTCGTGTTCACCGGCCCGCTGGGCAAGCTGTCCGCCGAGAACCGCGAGCTCGACTACCGGTTGCGCACGTCCGACCCCGCCGCCGCCCGCCGCGTGATCGCCGGCACGGCCGGGATCCGCCTCGCCGAAGACACCGGAGCCCGGCGGGACACCGAGGTGCTCGTGGTGCGCGCCTTGGTGCCCGCGCTCGACGAACTGGTGCCACGGCTCGTGAAAGACGGCATCGCCGTGCGCGAGCTCGCCCCCGTGGTGTCCCCGCTGGAAGCCGCGTTCCTCGCCCTCACCGAAGCCCGCACCGAACAGGAGGCCGGCCGATGACCGCGACCGTTGCCGAGTCCCCGGTCGCCGCCACCAGGCCCGTCCCGCTGTCGCGTGGTTACCGCTTCGAACTGGTCAAGCTGTTCTCGACCTGGCGGATCCGCCTGCTGGTGCTCGCTTGCTGGATCGCGCCCGCGTTGTTCGTGGGCGCGGTGAGCGAGCAGAGCTCGCTGCCCGTCGACACCCTGTTCGGCCGGTGGATGAACGCCACGGGGTGGGCCGGGCCGCTGGTGATGCTCGGGTTCGCCGGCACGTATGCGCTTCCGCTCCTGACGTCGGTGGTCGCCGGTGACGTGTTCGCCGCCGAAGACCGCCTCGGCACCTGGCGGCACCTGCTGGTGGCGGTCCGGTCCACCCGGCGGATCTTCGTCGCGAAAGCGCTTTCCAGCCTCACCGTCATCGTTGTGCTCGTCGCCGGGATGGCCGTGTCCGGCACGGTCGGCGGCCTCGTGGCGGCCGGGAACCGGGCTCTGGTGGGCTTCGACGGCCACCTGCTCGCGCCGGGAGAGGCCGCGGCGCAGGTCCTGCTCGCGTGGGTCTGCGTGCTCGCCCCGACGCTGGCCCTGGCCGCCGTCGGGTGGCTCGGGTCCGTCCTGTGGGGACGGTCGCCGATGGGCCTGCTGCTGCCCGCCGTCGTCGCCCTCGCGATGGCCTTGGCCCAGTTGCTGCCGCTGCCCGTCGCCGTGCGGCTCGCGCTGCCCAGTTACGCGTTCATCGCGTGGAACGGGCTGTTCACCGGCCCGGCCCAGCTCGGCCCGCTCCTGATCGCGATCGGGGTGAGCCTGGCGTGGGCCGTGCTCGCGACCGCGTTGGCCTACCTGCTCTTCGTGCGCCGCGACTTCACCAACCTCGCCCACGACGGCTCGGGGCGCCGGGCGTTCGTCGCCGGCGCCTTGCCACTGGCCGCGCTCCTCGCCGTCACGGCCGGGATCATCGCCGTGGCCACGCCGGCCACCGGGTCCGGGATCGACCAGGACAAGGTGCAGACGTCGCTCGCCACGGCGTTCGCCCACCTCTACCGCCTGCAGGCCGGGCAGCTCAACCGGCCGGACGTCACCGAAGCGGAGCTGGGGGCCACCGCCGCGTGCACCAAGGGCGACGGCCTGGTCGAGCCCGACGGGCCCGGCAACGACTGGCGGTGCGTCGTCTCCTGGCACCTGCCGGGCATCGCGGCGACCGGGCAGGCCATCTACCAGCTGGACATCACCTCGGACGGGCGGTACGTCGCCGACGGCGACGGACCGAAGGAAGTGAACGGCTACTTCCAGGTGCGGACCCCCGCGGGGGACCAACCCAACCCGCTCTGGCAGTTCGACGCGAACGTCGAGCTGCTCTCCTCCACGAAGGGATAACCCGATGCAGGTAACACGCCGCAGACGGCGTGTCGGGAAGGCTCGCCTTCTCGGTCACCTCAGTGGTCGCCGGTTCCGCTACGCGACCGCCGGTTCCGCCACGCTCGTGCTCGTCGCGACCGGCACCGGCGTCGGTGTCGCGTCGACGCAGCAGTTCGGTGAGGACCAGGTCGGCCGGGTCACCGAGAACGGCCAGGTCGTCTCCGCCGACCAGTACCTCAAGCCGATCGGCGACCGGCTGGTCGTGAACAACGGCAAGATCATGGCGTCCGCGGTCAGCCCCGACGGCGCCCACCTCGCCGCGCTGACCACCGACGGCGGGATCGCGCTCACGATCGTCGACCTGAAGAGCTGGAAGGTGCAGCAGCTCGTCGGCAACTCCGCGACGGCGAACCTGCGCATCCCCGGCAACGACGTCGGTCAAGAAGGGCCGACGTACTCCCCGGACGGCAAGGCGCTGTGGCTGGCGCAGACCGACGGCTACACCCGGTTCACGGTGAACCCGGACGGCACGGTCGCCGCTCCGACGACGGTCAAGATCCCGGCGGACGGCGCCAAGCACGCGCTGGTGGCCCAGGCCGTGTTTTCACCCGACGGCACGACCGTGTACTCCGCCGTCAACGGCCAGAACCGCGTTGTCGCCCTCGATGCGGCGACCGGCGCGATCAAGCAGAGCTGGGCCGTCGGCAACGCGCCGCGTGACCTGGTCCGCGTCGGGAACAGGCTGTACGTCAGCAACGAAGGCGGTCGCCCGGCCCGGCCCGGGGAGCCGACGCTGAACTCGTACAACACCCAGGTGCCGGCCAGCCCGTTCACCGGCGCGACGACCAGCGGCACGGTCAGCGTCATCAACCTGGCGAACGCGGCCGCCGCGCCGAAGAGCATCGACGTCGGCCTCCACCCGACCGCCGTGTACTTCAAGAATGGCGCGCTGTTCGTCACGAACACCGCGAGCAACACCGTTTCGGTCATCGACACCGGC
This sequence comes from Amycolatopsis sp. NPDC051758, assembly GCF_044453095.1. Classification (NCBI taxonomy): domain Bacteria; kingdom Bacillati; phylum Actinomycetota; class Actinomycetes; order Pseudonocardiales; family Pseudonocardiaceae; genus Amycolatopsis; species Amycolatopsis sp. NPDC051758. The sequence goes on from NZ_JBITCJ010000014.1 coordinate 166,871, forward strand.
CGTGACAAGGTCGTCCAGACCATCGCGACCCAGCCGTGGCCGCAGGCTTCGGTCGGGTACGAGCCGGACGGGGTGACCCTCACCGACGACGGGCACCTGCTGGTGACGCTCGGCCGCGCCAACGCCGTCGCCGTCTACCGCTACCAGCGGGCGCAGGAGCCGGTGAGCTACGTCGGCCTGCTGCCGACGGACTACTTCCCGACGGCGATCACCACCGTCGGCAAGGACGTCGTCGTCTCCAACACGCGCGGCATCGACGCCCGCCGGCCCACCACGGCCGCCGGGCACGGCACCCACGACACGACGTCGAGCGTGCAACGGTTCCGGCTGCCGGACGACCGCGCGATCCGCGGGTACACCGGCCAGGTCTTCAGGCAGAACGGCTGGACGGACAACTCCGTGCAGGTGGCCCACGACGACGGCCACCGGAAGGCCGTCCCGGTCCCGGCGCGGCTCGGCGACCCGTCGACGATCAAGCACGTCTTCCTGCTGGTCAAGGAGAACCGGACCTACGACCAGCTCTTCGGCGACGACGCGCGCGGCAACGGCGACCCGACCGTGGCGCAGTTCGGCGAGAACGTGACGCCGAACCAGCACGCGCTGGAGCGGCAGTTCGGCTTGTACGACAACACCTACGACATCGGCACGAACTCCGCCGAGGGCCACAACTGGCTGATGCAGGCCGACAACCCGGAGTACACCGAGTCGTCGGCGGGGGAGTACCTGCGCAGCTACGACACCGAGGACGACGCCCTCGGCCACCAGAGCTCGGGGTTCCTCTGGACCGGCGCGCAGGCGGCCGGGAAGTCGGTGCGGGACTTCGGCGAGTTCCAGCAGTTCCTGACCAAGCCGGCCGGGGCGAGCTGGCAGAACCTCTACTGCGACAGCAAGAACATGGCGGCGACCGGCGAGCCCAGTGCCTACCCGCTGGTGTCGTCGTCGCCGATCCCGTCGCTGAACGACGTTTCGGTGCCCGGGTTCCCGAAGTTCGACACCGCGGTGCCGGACGTCTACCGGTACCAGATCTGGAAGGACGACTTCGAGAAGCACGGGCCGGCCAACCTGAACATGTTCTGGCTGTCGAGCGACCACACCGGCGGCCCGCCGAACGCGGCCGCCCAGGTCGCCGACAACGACCTCGCGGTCGGGAAGATCGTCGACGAGATCTCGCACAGCCAGTACTGGAAGGACTCGGCGATCTTCGTCGTCGAGGACGACTCCCAGGCCGGTCTCGACCACGTTGACGGGCACCGGGCCCCGGTGCAGATCATCAGCCCGTACGCCCAGCACGGCGTCGTCGACAGCCACTACTACTCGCAGATCACGATGATCCGGACGATCGAGCAGATCCTCGGGGTCAAGCCGATGAACCAGAAGGACAGCGCGGCGACGCCGATGAGTGCGGCCTTCACCCCGAAGCCGGACTACACGCCGTTCACCGCGCTGCCCAACCGCACCTCGCTGACGGGCGGCCTGGCAACCCAGCCGTCCTGCGGCGCGGACACCCCCGCCCCGCCGGACCCCGCCGCGGCCCCGGTGCCGTCGTCGGCGGTGCCGGCGGACAAGGCGCAGGTGGCGGCGCAGTGGCAGGAGTGGACGACGCACCAGCGGCTGACCGGCCCGAACGCCGTCGCCGACTACGCCAACCCCGCGCAGATGAACCATTTCACGTGGTATCAGACGCACGGCTGGCAGCAGCCCTACCCGGGTGAGCACCAGGTGTTCGCGCCGGACCAGGTACCGGGCGCCTACATCCCGTCGGCGGAATCCGACGGCTGATCCGCACCTGAGGGCACCTGGTCCGGCGTTCCCGGGCCAGGTGCCCGCCGGGCACTGGAGGCAGCGCTCGCCGTGCGGCAAGTGAGGATCACTCAGGTGGGTCGGACCGTGACCACGACCTTGCCTTTGGCGCGTCCGGTCTCGATGTAGGTCATGGCGTCGTTGGTCGAGGTGAAGGGGAACACCCGGTCCACGACCGGCTCGATGACGCCCGCATCGATGAGGTAGGTGATCTCGCGCAGCTGGGACCCGTTGGCGCGCATGAACAGGAACGAGTAATCGACCTGGCGGCGCTGGGCCGCGGTCCGGATGCCGTGGCTCAGTACGCGGGTGGCCGGGCGCAGGATCCACGGCTTTCCCATTTCCCGGGCGAAGTCCGGGTCGGGCGGGCCGGAGAGGGAGATGAGCTTGCCGCCGGGCTTCAGCACTCGCAGGGATTTCTTGAGCGTCTCGTTGTCGAGGCTGTGCAGGACCACGTCGTAGTCGTGCAGGACTTCTTCGAACTCGTCCTTGCGGTAGTCGATCACGATGTCGGCGCCGAGGCGTTCGACCAGGCCGGTGTTCGCGGTGCTCGTGGTGGTGGCGACGGTCGCGCCGAGGTGCTTGGCCAGCTGGATCGCGAACGTCCCGACGCCGCCGGAACCCGCTTGGATGAAGACCTTCTGCCCCTTCCGCACCTGCGCGCGTTCGATCAGGGCCTGCCAGGCGGTCAAGCCGACGAGGGGCACGGAAGCGGCTTCCGCCATCGTGAGCCGCTTGGGCTTCCGGGCCAGGTCGTCTTCGTGGACGGCGATGAACTCGGCGAAGGTGCCGATCCGGTCCTTGTCCGGACGCGCGTAGACCTCGTCGCCGCGCTTAAACGCGCGCACGCGGGCGCCAACGCTGGTCACCACGCCGGCCATGTCGTTGCCGAGGACGAACGGCGGCCGGTAGGGGAGGAAGAGCTTGAACTCCCCGTCCCTGATCTTGGAATCCAGGGCGTTGACGCCGGCGGCGTGGACCTGGACCAGCACGTCGTGCTCGCCGACGGCGGGCTCCGGCACGTCGCCGGCCCGGAGGGCGTTGCCGCTTTTTCCGTAGCGATCGAGGATCCAGGCCTTCATGTCAGCCAGCCATTCGGTTGAGGTGCACGGTTCATTATGGAAGTATGACCATACTACAATGATGGGCAAAAGGCTGGGATTATGACCGTACTAACATGGGGCCGGTCCGGTGAGTGGAGGCGCGTGTGGTGCGGTACGGGAGAGAGCACAAGGAGGCGACGCGGCAGCGGATCATCGAGACTGCCGGTCGCCGGCTCAAGCGCGACGGGATCGACGGTTCCGGCGTCGCCACCCTCATGAAGGACGCGGGCCTGACCAACGGCGCCTTTTACGCCCACTTCGAATCGAAAGAGGACCTGGTCGCCACCGCGGTCTCCGAGCAGCTGCGCGGCCAGCGCGAGTGGCTCGCCTCGTTCCCGTCCGGCCGTGACGGCGTCGAGCAGATGGTGCGCACCTACCTCTCGTCCGAGCATCGCGACAACCCCGAAGAGGGCTGCCCGTCCGCCGCGCTGCTGGACGAGATCGGCCGCTGCACCGATCCGACGAAGGAGGCCTACACCGGAAGCGTGCTGGCCGTCATCGACGACATCGCCGCCCGCCTGGCGCCGCAGGATCCGCCGTCGGCGCGCACCAAGACACTCGGCATCTACGCCCTGATGGTCGGGACCCTGCAGCTCGCTCGCGCCCTGGCCGACCGGCAGCTGTCCGACGACATCCTGGAGCAGGGGATCCGCAACGCTCTGATCGTGCTGGACGCCTGAGGCGCCGCTCGGGGATCGGGGAGCAGGTGGCCCGGCTCGCCACCGCCTTGCGGCACGCCGCCTCCTCGACTGGGCATCGGTCTGACGGAGGCCGGGACTCGCGTGAGTTCCGGCTCTGCCGGGCAACTTGCAGGCCACATTGAATTATGGTCATAATATAAAGCGTGACGACCTACGCAGCGGACACCCGCGAGAACCAGGCCGCCGCCGGTCCTTCCGCGGTGTTCACCTACCGCCGCATCGGTCCGCGGGGTGGCGTGCCGCTGGTCCTGCTGATGCGCTTCCGCGGCACCATCGACCGGTGGGACCCGGAGTTCGTCGACAGGCTCGCCGCGGACCGCGACGTGATCCTGTTCGCCGAAGGTCGCCAAGCGCCTGGAGGCGGGCGGTCCCGCCGTCACCGAGGGCGCCGCCCAGGTCGATCTCTTCCCCGGCAAATGACCGAAAAGGACAAACCATGAACAGCAACCAAGACGTCGCGTCGTCGTCCTATCAGGACGCGCCGACCCGCACGGTGTCCGCCGGCGGTGTCGAGTTCGCCTACCGCGAGCTCGGCCCGAAGAGCGGGATCCCGGTGGTCTTCCTGACCCACCTGGCCGCGGTCCTCGACAACTGGGACCCGCGGGTCGTCGACGGCATCGCCGCCCACCACCGGGTCATCGCCTTCGACAACCGCGGCGTCGGCGCGTCCACCGGCGCCACCCCGAAGACGATCGAGGCGATGGCGGCCGACGCCGTCATTTTCATCCGCGCCCTCGGCCTGACCCAGGTGGACCTGCTCGGCTTCTCCATGGGCGGCATGATCGCCCAGGTGATCGCCCGGACCGACCCGGACCTGGTCCGCAAGCTGGTCATCGCCGGCACGGGCCCGGCCGGGGGAAAAGGCATCAAGAACGTGACCCGGATTTCGCACCTCGACACCGTCCGGGCACTGCTGACCCTGCAGGACCCGAAGCAGTTCCTCTTCTTCACCCGGACACCGAACGGCAAGCGGGCGGGCAAGGAGTTCCTGGCGCGCCTGAAGGAACGCAAAACCCACCGGGACAAGCCGATTTCGCTGCCTTCCTATTTCGCCCAGCTCAAGGCGATCCACCGCTGGGGCCGGGAAAAGCCGTCCGACCTGTCGGCGATCCACCAGCCCGTGCTGGTCGCCAACGGCGACCACGACCGGATGGTGCCGACGAAGAACTCCCACGACCTGGCCCGCCGCCTGCCGGACAGTGAACTGGTGATCTACCCCGACGCCGGCCACGGCGGCATCTTCCAGTTCCACGGGCAGTTCGTCGAGAAGACCCTCGAATTCCTCGCGCGCTAGAACTCAAGGAGAACTTCGATGGATCTCTCCGCCGGTACCGTCCTCGTCACGGGGGCCAACCGGGGGTTCGGGCGGGCGCTCGCCGCCGAACTGCTCGGCCGCGGCGCCACTGTCTACGCCGGCGCCCGCGGCCCCGGCCGGGTCGACCTGCCGGGCGTCCAGCCGATCGCGATCGACGTCACCGATCCGGCCTCGGTCGAGGCCGCCGGCTGGAAAGGGAAACCCACTTCTTCGGCACCCTGACCGTCACCCGGGCCTTCGCACCGCAGATCGCGGCCCAACGGCGGCGGCGCGATCCTGAACGTCCTTTCCGGACTGTCCTGGGTCAGGCATCCGGGTGGCCGCGCTGCACGTCGGCTACATGGACACCGACATGGTTGGCGAGGTCGTCTCCGAAAGTCCGATCCCACCGCCATTGCCCGCGTCGGCGTCGACCCGGCGGTCGTGGCCAAGGTGATCGTGGCGGCGGCCACCGACCGGAACCCGAAACTGCGGCGCACCGCCGGCTCGACCGCCGCGAGCATCGGCGCGCTCCGAGCCGTCCTCCCGGCCCGGCTCTTCGACCGCATCGTCCGCAGGTTCAACCGGATGCCGAACTGGCGCCCACCCGCCGATGTTGCTCCTTCACGGGGTGCTCGTTCAGCGAACGTTCGCCCGGACGACCTTGAGCTCATTCTCGCGTTCGACTGACAGAGCCAAGTCGGCGGGGGACAATCCGAACGTGGCCGATCAGGGGATACCCGCCGAGGTGGGCATTTCCGCACGGGAGGCCGAGGTACTCGCCGCGCTCGGTGAACATCTGACCAATGCCGAGATCGGCGCTCGTCTATCCATCTCCGTCCGCACCGTGGAAAGTCACGTCTCCTCCCTGCTGCGGAAGCTTCAGGTGGCCGATCGCCGCGCCCTGGCGGTTGTCGCAGCGACCACCCAGCCCGCGCCGGGGACTCAACCGGTCCGGGCTACGACAGTCGCCGCCGTCCTGCCCTCACGGCTGACGCCCTTCGTCGGGCGGGTGGCCGAACGGGCGGCGCTGACCGAGGCGCTCGGCGAGCACCGCCTGGTCACGGCCGTCGGCCCGGGCGGGGTCGGCAAAACCCGGCTGGCCCTGAGCGTCGCCGGTGCGCTACCCGACCGGTTCGCCGACGGCGTCTGGTACGTCGACCTGGTACCGGTGACCGACCCGTTGATGATCGCGCCGGCGATCGCCGACACGCTCGGCCTCGGCGAGAGCCAAGGCCGCTCGGCGACCGACCACGTCCTCGGCTGGCTGGCTGAGCGGGAAGCACTGCTCGTGCTGGACAACTGCGAGCACGTGGCCGACGGTGTGGTGCTCCTGCTGGAACGGCTCCTTGCCGGCAGTCCCCGGCTGAGGGTGCTCGCCACCAGCCGGGCCAGGTTGCTGGTGCCCTTCGAATGGGTGTTCGCGGTGCCCGGGCTGTCGGTCGAGGCCGACGACGGTGGCCCGGGGGACGCGGTCGAGCTGTTTGCCGGGCGAGCCGCGGCCGGCGGGAGACCGCCGATGCCCGAGGACACAAAACGTATCGCCGCGATCTGCCGGGGCTTGGACGGTATGGCGTTGGCGATCGAGCTGGCCGCCGCCCGGTTCCCGTCGCTGGGACTCGATGGGCTTGAAGCCGGGTTGGCCGACCGGCTGCGCCTGCTGACCGGCGGTGCGCGCATCGATGACCGGCATCGTTCGTTGCGTTCGACGCTGGACTGGAGTTATGCGCTGCTGGCCGAGCCGGTTCAGGCGGTGCTGCGTCGGGTCTCGGTTTTCGCCGGCCCGTTCACCGCGGCCGCAGCGTCCACTGTGGCCGGTTGGTCGCCGGTGCCGGCCGGCGCCGTTCCCACCATCTTGGCCGGGCTGGCCGAGCAGAGTCTGCTGGTCACGATCGTGCGGCCGGGCGGGACTCGCTACCGTGTCTGGGAAACCATCCGCCAATATGGTGTCGATCGGCTCGAGGAGGCGGGCGAGTCGGTCGAGGCGTTTTCCCATCATCTGAGCTGGTGCCTGGATGAAAGTGCTGTTCTGGTGTCCCGGGAACCGGTCGATGCTTGGCGGGCGGGGTTCGATGAGGTCGCCGATGAGCTGCGGGGTGCGCTGGCCTGGGCGGCGGGAACCGCGCGATTCCGCCCGGAGGCTTACCGGCTGGCGATCGGTCTGGCCGACCTGAGTTTCACCCGCGGGATGCCCGGTGAGTCGCAGCGACGCTATGAGCAGGCGGCCGGGCTCGCCGCCGACGACCTGGCCGCCGCCGACGCCTTGCGCAGTGCGGCGGGGGCTGCGGAGTCGCGGCATGTCGGCACCGAGGCTCTGCGGCTGCGTCGGTGCGCGGCCGACGCAGCGCTGCGCGCGGGTGATCGGGCCGGCGCGGCTGGTGACCTCGCCCGCAATGCCGTGCTGATCTATCGTGCCCCCGGACTCATGGCCACCGCACCCGCGGTCGGCGAAGTCGAGGCGCTGGTCACCGAGGGGTGGGCGCTGGCCGGCAGCGACCTGGCCGCGCAGGCGCGGCTGCTGACCGCCGAGGCGTTCAACGGCGCCATCGACGATCCGGCCACCGTCGATCTCATCGAGCGCGCTCTTACCCTGGCCCGTCGCATCGGCGACCCGTTGATCGAGAATGCCGCACTGGACCAGCTCACTGCGGTGCAGCTGGCTCGGGGGGAGTTCCGTGCCGCAGCGGCCAGCGCGTTGCGGCGCACGGAGCTGCTGGCGTCGATGCCGGTGACGGCGGTGGCCGGGTTGGAGTTCTTCGACAGTTTCGGCATGGCCGCCGAGTGTGCTGTCGCGACCGGCGATCTGCCGGCCGCGAGGAGACTGGCCGAACGCCTGCGAGATCTGCCCTTCCATGCGGAGGAGGGCCACCTGGCCACCGTGCAGCTGCTCCTCGTCACGGCGCTGGCGGGCGACTGGGACGAGACGATCACGCTGGCGGAGCGATTCCGCGAGGGGTGGGAGCGGGCCGGACGCCCCCGTGCGGGCAATCTCAGTGGCGGCGCGTATGCGGCCGCGACGGCGCACGGACTGCGTGGGGACGACGACGCCCGGGCCGCGTGGCTGGCCATTTTCGACGCCCTCATGACGCCAGGACGCCTGCGGACCGACGTTACCTTCGGCGACTTCTTCGACGCGTTGCTCCTGCTGCACCGCGGTCAGGCCGAGGAGGCGACGCAGGTGTTGGACACGTCGCCGGAGCAGTTGACGCACTTGTACGCCGAGTGGCGTCCCTGGTATGCCGCGCTGTGGGCCGAGGCAGCCGTTCTGTCCGGGCACGAGGATGTCGCAGCCCGCCTACAGCGCGCACGCGTGGCGGCGGACGGCAATCCGATCGCGATCGCCATCGTCGACCGCGCAGCGGCCCTGCACACCGGCGGCCGCGACGGGTTGAGCACCGCGGCCGCCGCGCTGCAAGTCGCCGGCTGCCGCTACCAATGGGCGCGGACGCTGGTGTTCATCGGCGGGGAGCAGCGAGCACACGGGGAGTCCGTACTTGCGGCGATGGGTGCCACGCCCATGGCCTGGTCTCCAGAATGATGTTCGAACGAGTCTCGGTTTTGGCCTTCGTCAACCGGTGCTCGATGCGCGCTCGGCTTCAGTGCGCAGATCGACGAGGCGGGGCCGGGACGGCATGCACGCGGTCGTCCCGAGGTCGGGAGCCTCGGGACGACCGCCGCGGTGCGTCAAGGGAAACGGAGGAACACGTCCTGGGTCAGGAAGCCGTCGCCGGGTGCGAGGTTGGCGGCATCGGAGACGAAGGCGATCGCCTGCCCGTTGCGGACCATGGCCGGCTGGCCCGTGTTGGTGCCGCCGGTCGCCTGTGAGCCGTCGGTGGCGACGTTCCACCGCTCGGTCGGTGCACGCCCGGTCCGTGGTTCTGACATGTCACGCCGGAACACGTCGTCGATCCGGTTGGTGTCACCGCTGACGAGGTTGGTGGCCGAGGAGACGAACGCCACGATGCCGTCGAAGCCGAACGTGAGGCCCATCGACGGGGAGAAGCTCGGGCCGTTGGCCTGCTCGCCGCTGCTGCTCACGCTGGCCCGCGTGGTCAGCTGGGACGGCAGCTGCCGCACGAAGACGTCCCTGGCCTGGTTCGTGTCGCCCGCGACGAGGTTCGTCGCGTCCGAGGCGAACCCGACCATGACGCCGGCGGGGGACATCGACGGCGCAGTGCTGTTCCCGTTGGCCTGCGCCCCGGTGCTGCTGACGCTGACCCTCGTGGTGGTGCCGGCGACGAGATCGCGGACGAAGACGTCGTCGGCGCCGTTCGTGTCTCCCGGGACCAGGTTCGAGGCCGAGGAAACGAAGGCCACGTAGCTCCCGTGGGTCGAGGACAGGAAGCTTTGACCGTTGGCCTGCGCCCCGGTGCTGCTGACGCTGACCCTCGTGGTGGTGCCGGCGACGACATCGCGGACGAACACGTCACCGACGCCGTTGGTGTCGTTCGGCACCAGGTTCGTGGCGACCGAGCTGAAGGACACTTCGCGGGCGTCGTCACTGATCGACGCCGCCGCGCTTTCGCCGTTGCCCTGGACGCCCTTACTGCTCACGGACACCCTGTCCGTGCTCTGCGGGCTGTAGAGGTTGCGGACGAAGATGTCGAGGACACCGTTGGTGTCGCCGCTGACGAGGTTGGACGCGTTGGACTCGAAGGCCACCCGTTCGGCGAAGGTGCTCAGCGCGGGGCGGCTGCTGTCCCCGTTCGCCTGCGCCCCGCTCGTGCTCACGCTGGCCCGGATCGTCATCGGCACACCGCGGTAGCGGACGAACACATCGCGCCGGCCGTTGGTGTCGCCGCCGGCCAGGTTCGTGCCGTCGGAGTCGAACGCGACGATCAACCCCGTTTCGCTGACCGACGGAAACCGGCTCGTCTTGGCGTCGGCCTTCTGGCCGGCGGTGTTCACGTTGACGAACTCGGTGGTGTAACCGTCGGCGACAGCCGGCGTGGTGCCGGCCACGAGGACGCCGGTGGTGAGAACAGTGAGGACGGCGACTCGTCGGCGTCGGCGAGGGCCGGATCCTTCGAACCGTGACGGGCGGTGCAGATTCATCGAGCTCTCCTTCGGGGGTTCGCCGAACGCCTGCGGTTGCTTCGTCAGCGAACGTCCATTGCCGGTGTCCACCCTGAGCCGGAGCGGGGCTGTTGCGCATCGGTGCCGGCCACGGATCCGAGGATTCGGTGTCGTCCGTGGTGGGCACGGACGACACCGACCCATGTGTGGGAGCAGAAGAGCACACTTTCTTGCAAGACAGGGACCTCCTCCTCTTTGTTGAAGATTTCGGCAGCACAAGAACGGATCTTGCCGACTGTCATCGAGATCGATTTCAGCGAGCGCCCCGAGCACGTGAATGACAAACAACGGTGAACTGCGGCACGGCTCCCGGAGGAGTCGAAACGGGAGGCATTTCAGGTCGCCGCCAACGCTGTCGGAGGCGTATCGTGGGGGAAACATTTCGTTGGCGCCCTCGGAGACACTGATGGCCGCTCGACTGGTGATCACGAAGCCCGCCGCCCTTCGCGGGACGGCCTTCTCCCTTACCGTGGCCCGCATGGTCATCGGGCGCAGCGCCAACTCCGATGTTCAGGTCCAGGACTCCCTCGTCAGCCAGTGTCACGCCGTCGTGCTGCGCAGGGACGGGCGGACCGTACTGGAAGACCTCGGCTCGAAGAACGGGACGACGATCAACGGACGGACGGTGTTGTCGTCGACACTCCTGCGACACGGCGACGTGATCAGGTTGGGTCGAGCCGAGATGCGGTTCGAAGAGACGGCCAGAAACGAACAGTGGGACAGCACCGGCCTGCACGACGCCGTCCGGGACGGAGCTGATCGGTCCAACGCGGGGAATTTTGTCGTCGACCGGCAAAGCGCAGGATCGCTGTACAACGTCGGCGGCGATCAGATCATCCAGCAGATCCAGCAACGCGACAGCTTCCTCAGGGAAATCGCTGCGACCAAAACAAAGGCCACCCGGCTGATCTGGTTCGGCTTCCTGCTCATCCTGCTGGGTGGTGCCGCTTTCGCCTCGATGGTGCTGGGCTTCATGAGCGAAATCTGGGGCAAGCTTCCGAGTGGCGGAGACCCCGGCAGCTTCGTCCAGCCGGACCTGAGCACCCCGACGCTCGGCGGAGTGCCGGTCGGGCTGATCGGGTGGGCCGCGGCGGCGGTCGGTGGCGTCCTGGTTGTCATCGGCATCGTGCTCCATGTGGTCGCGACCGCCCGCCGGCGACGGGTGGAAGCTGAATATCCGGCCCTCCCGCCCCACCGTCCGCGCCGTTCTCTCTGAATGGAGTCCGCCCATGACGTTCAACATCGGTAGCCAGCACGCCGCGAATATCAACAACGTCGCAGGGGACCAGGTCATTCACGGTGGGCAGGCGGGGTACGCCGACTCCCGGGCTCTGCTCGACCGAGTCCGGCAGGAGGTCGGCACGCTACGGCTGCCACCTCCGCTCTTGACCCGGGTGAACGCCGAGCTCGAAGCCATCAACGCCGATCTCGGTACGCCGCGCTCCGACAAGCAGGCTGCGGCCGGGCGGCTCGGCCGCCTCGTCTCCCTGCTCAAGTCGGCCGGCGTCCTGGCCACGAGCGGGAGCGGGCTGGTGACCTCGCTGACCGCGCTGGCCAACTCCTTCGGCGCACTCGGCGAGCCGATCGGACGACTGCTCGGTTCCTGACGGAGTGCCGGCCGGACAGCCGCGTCCACGTTGAGCGCTGATCGAGGGCGCCACAGGCCAGCGGTGATCTCGCCCACAGAGTGCCGCGCGAAATAGGCTATCGAGTCATGCTTCTTTCATGACTTGGCTCGCTGTCGCGCGCTACGACCTCTCGCCCGCCCCGGGCGGCCTGGGGTTCGTCCACGACCTGCTCAACACCCGGTCCGCCGGCCGTCCCCGGCAGCCCGACCTGCTCGCCGACGTGACGTCGGCGCGGGAGTGGGCGGCCTCGGCGCTGGCGGCCTGGACCGAGGAAACCGGTCAGGACGTGCCCGCGGTCGCTCTCGTCGAGGAGGATCTCGACCCGCTTCGCGACCTTCGCGTCGATCTTCACGCGCACGTGGCCCGGGCGGCCGGACCCGGGCCGGAACACCAGGCCGGGGCGGTGCTCCGGCTCGGCCCGGATGGCCGGGTCCGGCCGGAACCGCGCGGCACCGGCTGGCGGGCCCTGGCTTCGCTCGCCCTGATCGCGATCGCGGACGCCCAGGCGGCCGACACGTGGCGTCGGCTCAAGGCGTGCCGCAACCCCCGGTGCGAGGCCGCGTTCTTCGACCGCTCGCGCAACAACAGCGGCACCTGGCACGACGTGCGCGTCTGCGGCAATCCGGCCAACCTGCGCGCCTTCCGGGCCCGGCAGCGTTCCGAAAAGAACTGAGCGCCAGACACCTATTTCGAGAGTGAGAACACCATGCGCGCGATCCAGTACGACGAGTTCGGCGAGTACGACGTCCTCAGAGCAGTCGATGCCCCCGTGCCGGTTCCGGGCCCCGGGCAGGCACTCGTCCGGCTCACCTTGGCGGGCGTGAACCCGCTGGACGACACCGTCCGCCGGGGCAAGCTCCCCGCGGCAGCAGTCGGGCCGCTGCCGATCCGGCCCGGCGGGTTCGGCGTCGGCGTCCTCGCCGAGCCCGGCGCGTCCGCGCTGCCGGCCGGCACCCGCGTCGTGCTCAGCGGCGGCCGGTACGGCGTGGCCGCCGACGGCACCTGGGCCGAGTACATCGCCGTCGACGCGAACCACGTCCTGCGCATCCCGGACGACGTCGACGACATCGCCGCCGCCGCGCTCACCGCGGCGGCCGGGCACCTCACCGCCCACCTCGCCCTCACCGAGCTCGCCCGGTTCCGACCCGGGCAGTCCGTGCTCGCGCCCGGCGTCGGCGGCGCGGTCGGGCAGGGCGGCGTGGACATCGCCCGGGTGCTCGGCGCCGGCGCGGCGATCACCACCGCGACCAGTACCGCGAAGGCCGAGCGCGGCCGGGCGGCCGGGTTCGAGGTGATCGACCTGTCCACCGAATCCCTCCGCGACGGTGTGCACCGGCTGACCGGCGGCCGAGGCGTCGACGTTGTCCTCGACGGCGTCGGCGGTCCCCTGACCGCAGCGGCGCTGGGCGCCCTGGCCGTGGACGGCACGCTGGTCAGCATCGGGTACGCGGCGAGCACCCGCACCGAAATCGACGTCACCGACCTCATCTGGAAGAACACCCACGTCCACGGCTTCCGGTTCGCCCTGTTCACCCCGGAGCAGATCAACGCCGCGAACACCCACCTGCTCGAACTGCTCGGCCGCAAGGAGATCACCCCGCTGGTCGACCGCGTGTTCCCGCTGGAGGAGGCCGCCCAGGCACAGCGCCACCTCGCCGAGGGCAGCCCGTTCGGCCGCGTCCTGCTCGCCCTCTAGCCGGAGCCAACGCACATCGGCATCAACCCGGTGTTGCTCGATGTGGTCGGCTACCGGCGGCATCGCGTGATTGCGCGAACGGCGCGATGGTGCGAGTCTGGCCGGAACACTCTACGCATCGGACACGACATGGAATTGCTGACGCCCTGGGCCGGTTCGAGGGTCGGGCTGGACCAGGATGAGATGCGTCGGCACAATCGCGGCACTTTTCTTCGCCTTGTGCACCTGAGTGGCGGAATCTCGCGGGCCGAACTCGCGAGACGGATGAACCTCAATCGAAGCACGATCAAAACGTTGACAGCGGAACTGAGCGCGGCGGGCCTGGTCCGGGAAGTGCCGCAGACGGACAATCGTCACCAGGGCCGCCCGTCGCTCATCGTGCGGCCGGAGACTCAGCGTTTCCACGTAGTGGCGTTCGACGTCGCGGTGGACCGGTTGGTCGCCGCCCGGATCGGGCTCGGCGGTGTCATCCTGGACCGCAAGGTCGCTGCCCGGCGCCGGTCCGGAGTCGATCTCGACCATGTGGTCACGACGCTCGCGGAGCTCGGCCGCCAGGTGACCGAGGCGGCGCCGTCGACGTCGACTTGCGTGGGACTCGGGGCCTCGTACTGCGGGATGATCCGTCCCGGCGACGGGACCGTCCGGTTCGGTCCCGACCTCGGATGGGTCGACCAAGCGTTCGGCGCCGAACTGGCACGCCGGCTGGGGCTGGGGCTGCGGGTGCCGGTGGGCAACGAGGCGCATCTCGGAGCGCTCGCGGAGCACCTTCGCGGGGCCGGGACGGGGGTGCAGAACCTCGTCTACCTGCACGGAGACGTCGGCGTCGGTGGCGGGATCATCGTCGGCGGCACGCTGCTGGACGGCGACGCGGGATACGGCTGCGAGCTGGGCCATATGGTCGTCAACCCGCACGGCGGGCGACCTTGTGGCTGCGGCTCCAGCGGGTGCCTGGAAGCGGAAGCCGGTGAACGAGCCTTGCTGGACGCCGCGCGCCGACCGGCGGAGGTCTTCGGTCGTGGCGCCGTGCGGGCGGTGGTCGCCGACGCGGCCGCGGGCGATGCCGACGCTCGGGACGCGCTCGATCACGTCGGGGATTGGCTGGGCATCGGCGTGGCGAACCTCATCAATCTCTTCAATCCGGCCGTGGTCGTCTTCGGCGGCATGTTGCGGGATGTGTACGCCGGTGTATTGCCGCAAGTTCGCAGTCGCGTCGCACGCAATGTGCTGCCGGTGGCGAAGGAAGAAGTGCGCCTGAGTGTGTCGGCGCTCGGGGACGACACCACCCTGATCGGCGCCGGCGAGCTCGGATTCTCGCGGCTGCTGCGCGATCCGTTGAGGGAAACGCTGCGGATATCGCCGACCGCTTGATGATCCGGCCCCGGTGTGTCACTCGGGAGCGAGCGACACGCACGACGCGATCGCGGACGGCGCCGCTTCGGTCGCAGCAGACCTGGCGTCAGCTCACGGCGGTGATCGCGGCCGTGATCACCTCGGTGACCTCGCCGGGCCGGGAGACGGTGAGCGCGTGCGATGCGCCGGCGAGTTCCACCGTGGCCTTCGCACCGGCCCGTTCGGCCATCAGCCGGTGGACCGCGACCGGGATGTTGCGGTCCGCGTCGCCGAAGACGAACCACGACGGCAACAACGGCCACGCCGGCGGGCCGGAGCCCTCGCGGAGGGCGATGTCACGCAGCGGACGCTGGGTGGCCGCGCTCTTGCCGATTCCCGGCTCTCCGACCAGCCAGATCGCGCGCCCGTCGGAACTGACGCCGTCCAGGCGCCCGAGCAGGGATCGCAGCTCGTCGTCACGCCCGATCAGACGCTGCCCGGTGGTCATGCTCACCGGAGCGAGCATTCACTCGAGAGTGCCTTCTTGTCCACTGACGCCCGAAACACCGGCTCACAGCCCGCCGAACCTTCCGGGTGATGGCAGCAGTGTCAGAGGCGAACCGGTTGATGTGCCGCTGTTGTGGAACAGACATCAGCTCGGTGGACGATCTCGACGAGTCCGTGGTCGGCGTAGAGGCGGAGCCGTTCGAGCTTCGGTTCTTTGCCGGGCCCGGGTGGCATCCCGAATGGCTCCGGATTCACGCCCGCCCAAGGCCACCCCACCATAAAAAGAATCAAGTCAAGACCCGAACCGACAAAACCGACGTTAAATGCGAAGTCAAGGTCGGACGGCGGCCGGTGGGTACCAGGTACCGATCGATTAGGCAGCTCTTGCCGACGCCGTACGGTCCGGCGGGGTCGAGGCTGGGTGCACCCCATCGCCCGTATGCAGGAGCTTGTCATGTCAATGGTAATTGTGACCGGAGCGTCGACCGGAATCGGCGCCGCCACCGCGCGGGAACTCGCCTCGCGGGGTTTCCACGTGCTCGCGGGGGTGCGCAAGGAAGCCGACGCCGAGACCTTCCGGGGGTCCGGCATCGAACCGGTGATCCTCGATATCACCGAGCCGCGGCACATAGCCGCGCTGGCCGCCCGGGTCAGTGACGAGCCGCTACACGCCCTGGTGAACAACGCTGGGGTTGGTCTGTTCGCACCGTTGGAGACGGTGCCGATCAACGAGCTGCGGTGGGTGTTCGAGGTGAACCTGTTCGGCACGGTCGCGATCACCCAGGCGGTACTGCCGGCACTGCTGCGCACGCGGGGCCGCGTCGTCAACATCAGCTCGGTAGCGGGCAAGGTCGCCCTGCCGGGCTGGAGCCCGTACGCCGGACCGAAGTTCGCGGTCGAGGCGGTCACCGACTCGCTGCGCCGGGAGATGGCCCCGCACGGCGTCCAGGTGGTTGCGGTGGAGCCCGGTTTTGTCAACACCGAGCGGATCGGGCAGGGCGAGGCGCACCGCCTGACCGACCAGCTGACCCCGGAGCAGCGCGGGCGGTACGGCGGGCTGATGCACGCACTCGCCTCGTACGGCGCGGCCGCCACGAAAACGGCGGCGTCCACCGCGGACGCCGCCCGGGTGATCGCCCGGGCGGTGACCCACCCGCGGCCACGGACCCGATACACGGTCGGCCGGGGGATGGGTGTCTTCACTCGGATGGCCGACATCCTGCCCGACCGGATCTTCGACCGGGTGGTGGCGTCGTCGCTCCGGCCGCACTACCCGAAGGCCTAGGGGTGATCTCCAGCCAGGTTGGTCAACCGGGTGATGGGTGCCGGCTTGCCGATGGCGGTGTGTGATCACGCGGGTCAGCCGGGACCCGGCTCCTTGTCACCATCAACGGCCTGCATCTCGTGATGCCGGCCGAGCCGGAACGAGTTGACCCCGCGCAGATCGACGTCCTGGTGCGGATGAACCCCTGACCGACCTCACCCCAAGAAGCGCCGGCCCAGGAGACGGGCAGCCGGCGAGCTGAAGCGCGCCCACTGACGAGAGGCAGGACATGCGAAAAACCATCACCATGATCGTCACCACGATGACGGCGCTGGCCGTCACCGGGGTGGCCCACGCGGAATCCCGTGACACCGCGCCCGTCAGCGTGACGTGGGCACAGTGCCCCGGCATTCCCGGTGCCGAGTGCGGCACGCTTCCAGTGCCGCTGGACTACCGGAAGCCCGACGGCAAGACGATCGAGATCGCCCTCTCGCGAATCAAGAGCACGAACCCCGAGAAGCGCCGTGGAGTTCTGTTCACCAACCCCGGCGGACCGGGGGTGGCGGGTCTGAGCTTCCCGGCCACGCTGATCGCCGACGGTTTGCCGCAGCGCGTGCGGGACGCCTACGACCTGATCGGGATCGACCCGCGCGGCGTCGGCCGGAGCACGCCGGTCACCTGCGATCTGACCCCCGAGCAGACCATCAGGGGAAACATTCCGCCGTACGCGGTCACCGCGAACGACGTCACGACGTGGGCGAAGGAGTCCCGCCGGATCGCGCAGCAGTGCGCCACGTCCTCGTCGGCGTGGATGCTGCCGCACGTCTCCACGGCCAACGCCGCGCGTGACCTGGACCGGATCCGAACGGCGCTCGGTGAGCGGAAGGCGTCCTTCCTGGGTTACTCGTACGGCACCTACCTGGGGGCTGTCTACACGACGCTGTTCCCCCGGAACAGCGACCGGGTCGTGCTCGACAGCAGCCTGCCCGAGAAGGGCTGGGACGCCGAGGGCGGGCGGGGCTTCGGACGCGGCTTCGAGGAGCGGTTCCCGGACTTCGCAAAATGGGCGGCGGCCCGTCCCGGGTACGGGCTCGGTCACACCCCGGCGCAGGTACGGGCGAAGTACTTCGACCTCGCCGGGCGACTCGACCGCGCTGCCGTCCAGGGGGTGGACGGCCCGGCGTTCCGGCAGTACTCCTTCATCTACAGCTACGACGACCGGCAGTTCCCGTTGTTGGCGGAGTCGTGGAAGGCGCTCGACACGAACCAGCCGCTGCCGGTGGTCGACGACGGCGCGGCTCCGGACCCGGAGAACGCGATCGCTGCGCGCCTCTACACGGTCTGCGCCGACTCGCGCTGGCCGACGAAGGTCAGCACCTATCAGGCCGATGTCGCGATCGACCGGATCCGCTACCCGCTGTTCGGCGCGGCGGCGGCGAACATCCAGCCGTGCGCATTCTGGCGCGACCCGGCGGAGGAGGCGGTCCGGATCGGCGGGCGGGGACCGGCCGACGTGCTGATCGCGCAGAACGACCGCGACCCGGGTACGCCGTTGGCCGGCGCTCAGCGCATGCGGCGGGCGCTCGGCGACCGCGCCGTCATGGTGCACGCCGACCAGGGCGGCCACGGCGCGTTCGTCTTCACGCCCAACCGCTGCCTCAACTCGACCGTGGAATCGTTCCTCGCCGGCGGCGAGCGGCCGGCGCGCGATCTGCGGTGTGCGGCCGAGTCCGGCGCCCGGCGATAGGGACACGGATGCCCGGCCCCGCGTCACGAGGGGCACCGTCGATCAGGCCGCTGACGGCCAAGCGAGCCGGTTCGGGTCGGCGATCATCGCGACGAGGGCGGTGACCAGCTCCTCGGCGCCGGTGTGCCACTTGTCGGCCGTGAGCTGGCCGCTGATCTCCATGCCGATGATGCCGTGCGCGCTGGTCATCAACATCGCGGCGTAGCGCCGGGCGTCGTGTTCGCCGACGACTGCCGCGATGATCTCCAAGAACTGGAGGTGGCTGGGCTGTGCCGCGCGAGCCATCACGTCCGGGTCGCCGACGGGGTTGCCGAACATCAGCCGGTAGAGGTGGGGACGCTCGCGGCCCATCGAGATCAGCGCCATCAGCGCCCCGCGCAGCGTGTCGGCCGCGGACAGCTCCGCGTCGGCACGCAGCGCTCGGATACCGGCGCCGAGCCGGTCCCAGGCTTCCGCCCCGACCGCGGTCAGCAGGCTCTCCTTGTCGTCGAAGTGCCGGTAGGGCGCTCCGCGGCTCACGCCGGCGCGCGCTCCGACCTCGCGCAGGGTCACGGCCTCGACGCCGCCGAGATCGAGCAGCTCCGCGGTGGCGTCGACCAGTGCGCGTCGGGTGGCGGCAGACGATTCGGCACGGCTCACCATGCGGTCATCCTAGTTTCGTCATAGGAGGAAAACGTAATTCCCGCGGCAGGCCCGCGTCGGCAACAGGTGACTACTTGAACCGGTCGTGGACCAGCAGGTCGGGGTGGTCCCTGAGCTGCCGCCGTGAGGTGATGCCGAGCTTGCGGAAGATGCTGCGCAGATGCGCGTCGACCGTGCGCTTGCTGATGAACAGCTGGCCGGCCACCTCGTTGGAGGTGGCGCCGGACGCGACGAGGCGGGCGACGGCGACCTCCTGCCCGGTGAGTTTCTCGTAGGCCTGCACGGATCGGGAGTGCATGCGCTCGCCGGTCGCGCGCAGCTCGCCGGCGGCGCGCCGGGCGAACCCCTCGCTGCCCGACTGGGACAGCAGCTCGTGCGCGGTGTGCAGGTGCTGCCGGCAGTCGCGGCGGCGGCCCTCGCGGCGCAACCATTCCCCGTACAGCAGGTGCGCCCGGCCCAGGTAGGGCACGACCCGGCCCTCGGAGAGCAGCTCGATCGCCTCTCGGAAGTGCTCCTCGACGCCGGTCACGAGACCTCGCGCGTACGCGGTGATCCCTTGGCCGACTGTGGTTCCACTCGCCTCGGTGCGTTCGGTCAGGCCGGCCAGCGCCGTGGCCGCAGCCGCATGGTCGTTGCAGCGGACGGCCGCCTCGATGAGCTCCGGCAGGGCCAAGCCGGTGAGGAAGACGTCGTGGTGCTCGGTTGCCCGGCGGGCGGCGGCGAGGGCGGCCGGGTAGTCGGCGAGCCCGTTGTTCAGCGTGGCCGCGGTCGCGTCCAGGTTCGTCACCTGCCCCGCGCGTTCCGGGGTGTTCCCGGCCAGCCGGACGAGCTCCCGGAATTCGTCGCGCCGGCCGCGGTGGGCGGCCAGGTGCAGCCGGTGGTAGACGAGGGAGACGATGCCGGCCGCGTCGGCTATCGCGGCCTCCTCGGCGGCGGCGGCGATGGCCTGTCCGATGTCGCCGATGATGACGGCGTCGATGGTCTTCTGCGCGAGGCCGAGCTGGAGCAGCATCGGGGAGCCCGATTCGCCGCCCTCCTTCACCAGCCACTCGGCGATGGTGGTGTGCGTTTCCGGTTCCCACAGCTCGATGGCGATCATCGCGGCCAGGGCCGGCCGCCGGACCCACAGCGGCTCGTCGTCGCCGTGGAGGATGTGGCGAAGCAGCGGGGTCGCGGTCGAGTATCCGCTGGTGACCAGTTCCAGCAGCGCGTCCAGCAGGTCCGGGACGTCCGACGTGGGGGCCGCGGAGCGAGCCGCGGTCACCACTTGATGGATCACGCCGCCGCCGCGCCCGACGAGCAGGCTCATCTCGAAAGCGTCCAGGAAGCAGTCCCGGGCGCGCGGCGGATCCAGAGTGGACAGCCGGCTCGCGGCGCGCGTCATGAGCACCGGGCCGGCGTTGTCGCGGTGCTGGGTGAAGGCGGCCCGGCCCCGGAGCAGATCGACCCGGGCGTGCTGGAACTCGGTCAGTTCGGCGGTCTTCAGGGTGGAGAGCAGTTCCAGGGCCACGTCGGTCAAGCCCGCGTCGAGGTTCGCCTGCCCGGCCGCCAGGGTGCGTTCGATCCGGCGTCCGGGGGCCAGCGACAGGGCCACCGAGCGCTCGAGGAAGCCCGCCGCGGCCGCCACGCCGCCGCGCGCTCGCGCCCGGGACGCGCACCTTTCCAGCTCGGCGGCGATGTCGTCGTCCGGGCTGGCGCTGGCCTGGGCGCGGTGCCAGGCGCGCCGGTCCGGCGCCACCTGCGGGTCGGTGGACTCGGCCAGCGCGTCGTGGGCCAGGCGGCGCTCGGCGGCGGGGGCGGCCCGGTACACCGCCGACCGGGCCAGCGGGTGGCAGAACCGGACCCGGTGACCGAACTCGGCCAGTCCGGTGCCGGTCGCCTCCGCGCCGGCCAGGGTCAGGTCGAGGCCGAGGTGACCGGCGGCCGTCCAGAGCAGGCTCGGGTCGCCGGTCGGGTCGGCGCTGGCGACGGTGAGCAGTGTGCGGGCCTGGTCGGACAGGCCGGTCAGCCGGTCCTGGAAGCCGCGCTCCACGCGGGATGGGACGGACGAGCCGTCGGGTGGCACGAACCCACCGGCGCGGGGCAGCTCGAGCAGCGCCAGTGGGCTGCCCTGCGCCTCGGCGACCAGCCGGTCGCGTACCTGCTCGTCCAGCGGGAACGGGCTACGCGTGGTCAGCAGGGACTTGGCGTCCTCGTCGTTCAGACCGCCGACGAGGAGTCCTGGCAGCTCGTCGAACTCATCCCCGCTGCCCGGGCCGGATCGCACGGCGAACAGCATCGCGATCGGGTCGGTTGCGAGCCGGCGGGCGAGGAAGATCATGGCTTTCAGCGACTCGCCGTCCAGCCACTGCGCGTCTTCGATCAGGCAAAGCAGCGGCTGGTCCTGGGCTGCGGCCGTCAGCAGGCCCAGGGCCGCGAGGCCGACGTGCAGAACCTCGGGCGTCCCGTCTGCCAGGCCGAAAGCCACCTGCAGGGCGTCGCGGTGGCGGGGTGGCAAGGAGGTCAGGTGTTCCAGCATCGGCATACACAGCTGATGCACCCCTGCGTAAGGGAGTTCCTGCTCGAACTCGGAGCCGGAAGCGTGCACGACGCGGAACGCCGACGCCTCCAGCGTCGCATCTGCCAGCAACGCGGTCTTGCCGATACCCGCTTCGCCTTTGACGACCAGCGCGCCGCCCTGGCTCGAGGCAGCGTTGCGGATAACTTCGTTGAGACGGTGCCTCTCGTCATGCCTACCGATGACCAGGCCGAGCCGAGATGACGTCGTCAACATGGCCACGACAGTAGCGGATCGCACATCAGTGCAGAGCCTGCCGACGCGGCGTCGGTCGAGATAGGCAACTCCTGCCGATGCGGCCGAAACCGCCGGAAAAGCACCGTGGTGCGGTGCAAGCAATCCTCATCTTCACCGACCTGACGCTGGCCGTCCTGATGCTGATCGCCGCGCCCTTCGCCGGCCTTCGCGCGTCTCGATGGTGGCTCTCCACGCTCGCCGCCCTCGCGCTGGGCCGCCTCGCCGTGGCGCTGATCCTGCTGCCGAGCGGGTGGCTCCTGGTGGACACCCGGCTCACCGTTCAGGTGCCACTGGCTCTCCTGCCCGCGCTCTGGGCGGCGGCCCGGCCCAGCCGGAGCGCCGCTCACGTCAGCGCGGCGGCCGCGGTGCTGTCGGTCTGGTGGCTGCTTGCCCCCTTCGCCCCACAGGACACGGCCCTGATCCTCGCCGGATCGGTGGCGGCGCTGGGCATGATCGCCGGGCTTTCGATCGCCGTCGGCCGCTGGCGCGCGTCGCGGTCGCGCCTGTCCGTGCTGCCCTGGCTGACGGCCGCCTTCCTGCTGGTCCCGGCAACGACCGTGGTGATCGCGGGCCAGGCGAACGCGTCCGCCACCGGTCACGAGCACGGCGGCGCCGGCGGGCTCAGCGTCGAGCAGCTCACCGGGCCGAAGAACCGGACTCCCGACGTACGCACGACGCTGACCGCCGCCAAGGGGCAGGTGAAGCTCGCCTCCGGGAAGACCGTGGACGGGCTGACCATCAACGGCACGTCCCCGGGTCCGGAGATCCGGGTGAAGCTGGGCCAGCTCCTCGAAGTGACACTGATCAACACCGACGTCGAGGAGGGCGTGACCGCGCACTGGCACGGGGTCGACCTGCCGAACGCCGAGGACGGTGTGCCGGCGTGACGCAGGACGCGGTGCCGCCGGGCGGGCGGCACGTCTACCGGTTCGTCCCGACCCGGGCGGGGAGCTTCTGGTACCACACCCACCGCGATGGCCTGCTCAACGTGAAGAAAGGCCTGTTCGGGGCGCTGATCGTCGAGGAGCCGACGCCGTTCGACGGGCTCGAGCGCACCGTGTTCACCCACGCGTGGCCCGCCCCCGGCGGCGACGTCGTCGCCCTCGACCGCGACGACCAGCCCGCCCGCCAGGACGCTCCGGCCGGACGGAACGTCCGCGTCCGCATGGTCAACAGCTCCGAAGAGCCGCGCAGCATCCAGGTGGCCGGGGCGCCGTTCCGGGTCGCGGCGATCGACGGCACCACGATCCAGGGCGCCACCCCGCTCGAGCCGGGAACCGAACTGCTCCTGGCGGCCGGCGGCCGCTACGACGTCACCTTCACGATGCCGAACGGTGCGGTGACCGTCGGCGTCGCCGGCGAACCGAACGCCACGCTCACCTTCAGCCCCGGCGGCGGAGCGGGGCCGGTCACTGCCGGCGGCGGCGAGCGGTTCGACCCGTTGACCTACGGGTCCGGCTCGGCGCCGCTGCTCGGCGAGCACGACAAGACGTTCGACCTGCGGCTGGACGACGGGTTCGGGTTCAGCCGGGGGACCTTCGGCTACGTCAGCAGCCTCATCAACGGCCGCCTGTACCCCGCGGTGCCCGCGCTCGAGGTCTCGCGCGGCGACCGGGTGAAGATGCGGATCGCCAGCCGCAGCACCGTCGAGCACCCGTTCCACCTGCACGGCCACCGCGTACGGGTGTTGTCGCGCAACGGCGATCCCGTCACCGGCAGCCCGTGGTTCACCGACACGCTGAACATCGGCACCGGCGAGGTCTACGAGGTCGAGTTCCTCGCGGACAACCCCGGCGTCTGGATGGACCACTGCCACAACTTCCGGCACGGCGCGAACGGCATGATCCTGCACCTCACGTACCAGGGTGTGACCACGCCTTACTCGTCGGATCACTCGCCGGAATAGGCAACTGCTACCGATGCCGCCCCTGCCGACGCGCGGCCAGGATCGGCCGAGACCTCAGAGGAGCAAGTTGTGACTGGAACCGGCACGAACCAGGTGACCGAGATCGTTCTCCCCGGCATCGTCGACCCGAGCGGCCTGCAGACTCGCGTACGCGAGCTGCCGCCGCCCGGGCCGGGGCAGGTCGTCCTGCGGGTCGAGGCCACCGGCATCTCGTTCGCGGAACAGCAAATGCGCCTCGGCCGGTACTTCGACCAGCCGCCGTTCCCGTTCGTGCCCGGTTACGACGCGGTGGGCACCGTGACGGCCACCGGCGACGGGGTGGACGGCACGCTCGCCGGCCGCCGGTTCGCCGTGATCACGAAGGTCGGCGGCTGGGCCACCCACGTGCTGGTCGACGCGGCCGCCCTCGTGCCGGTGCCGGACGGCGTGGACCCGGCCGAGGCCGAGACGGTCGCGGTCAACGGCGTCACCGCGTACCGGATGCTGTTCCGCGTGGCCGACGTCAAGGCCGGACAGACGATCGTGGTGCTGGGCGCCAACGGCGGTGTCGGGTCCACGCTCGTGCAGCTGGGCCGGCACGCCGGCATCCGGGTCATCGGCACCGCGTCGGAGCGGCACCACCCGCTGCTGGAGAAGCTCGAGGCGATCCCGGTCGACTCCCGCAGCCCGGACATGTACCGCCGGATCAAGTCCCTCGCGCCGGACGGTGTGGACGCTGTCTTCGACCACGTCGGCGGCGACGGGCTGAAGAAGTCGTGGCAGCTGGTCCGCAAGGGCGGGACGCTGGTCTCTTACGGGACGGCCGCCTTGAAGAACGACACGGGCTCGACGCAGGCCGTCTTCATGAGCCTGTTCGCTCAGCTCTGGACGTGGCACCTCTCACCGAACAGCCGGAGCGCCCGCTTCTACAACTTCTGGGCCGGCGAGAAGCGGCAGGAGACGTTCCGCAAGCGGCTGAGCGAGGACCTCACCGCGGTGCTGGGTCTGCTCGCCGATGGTGTGATCACCGCGCAGATCGCCGCGACGTTCCCGCTCAGCGAGGCGTCCAAGGCGATGGAGCTCGCCGAGTCCCGCACCGTCGCGGGCAAGGTCATCCTGATCCAGGAGTGACTCAAGCGGTGCGACGTCGGACGCCCGCCGGGGAAAATGGCTGCTGCGCAGCGCGTTGGGCGAGCTGATGTCCACTGTAGACGTCGGCGGTTCGGACAGCGGGGCGGTGCCCGGCGTCGTGCCGGCCACCGCCCCACAACGCGTCTGTCAGGACCGCCGGCGGCGTCGGTGACCGTTCCCAGGGTGATGAGCGACTCCGCGCGGACCACCGTGGTGCTGTTCCTGCAACCGTTGTGGTTCGTGGCCGTGTACGCGGTGATCACCGCTCTCACGCCGTTCGTCCTCAGCCTCGACCGGCGTGGTGGGCTCCGGGTCGTGATCGCGCCCGTCGACGCGAGGTGTGTCGTCGCCCGCCTGCCCGGCGATGGAGACCCGAAACCGGTGTGGTTGTGGTCATCTCGCGCTGGCGCACCACCACCGCAGGTGGACCTGCTGTGGCAGGCGTTCCGGTTGGTCGTCCCTGCGCAGAGGCAACCCATTTCCGGGAAGAAGATCCGGCGCCAACTGCCGAACGACACGAATGCCTACGCGCGCAATCTAGGCAACCAATGCCGAGGCGCCGGGCCCGACCGGGGTTCAAGATCGAGCCCAGGGTGGGAGCCTCGCTCCCATCGATCGATTGGGAGTAACGCATGTCCACAGCGACCATGTCACGTAACGTTCGCCGGCGCTGGTGGTGGTTCCTCTGGGGGCTCCTCACCGTGCTGGCCCTGGCCATCGCCGGCTACTTTGTGCCCCCGTACCTGGTCGGCGGCACGACCATCCCGAATCTCGACCGGATAACTCCCGGGTATTACACGAGCCTGGTCATCCACGGGGTGCCTGCCGGCCTCGCCCTGATCGTCGGGCCGTGGCAGTTCGTGCCGCGACTACGGGCCCGGTTCCCCCGGCTGCACCGGGTGATGGGCCGCGTCTATCTGATCACTGTCGTCATCGCGGCGCTGGTCGCGGTGTACTCGGCCGCGGTGACCAAGAGCGGTTTCCCGGTGCAGGTGGCATTCTTCGTCCTCATCGTCGCCTGGCTCTACACCGCGTGGCAGGCCTACCGGACGATCCGGCGGCGCGAGGTGCAGCTGCACCGCATCTGGATGATCCGCAACTACACGCTCACCTTCGCCGCGGTAACCCTGCGGCTCTATCAACTACCGCTGCTGGCGTTGATGAACTCGGTCGACTGGTTGCCCTACAAGGACGTCTACACCGTGAGCACCTGGCTGGCGCTGCTGGGCAACGTGATGGTCGCGGAGTTCTTCATCATCCAGCGAACGCTCGCACCGCTGTCCCGGCGGCGGGAGAAGGCTGACGTCGCGGCGACCTCGGTCACGGTCTAGGTCCGGCTGCCGTTCCGGAAGAGAGAAGGTGCCCTGTCGGGTGGCCGGAGGGAGTCTCACCCTCCGGCTCCCACGGATCCCGGCGTTCATCTTCATCTGGGCCGCGTCGACGGCGGCGAGCTGCAAGGCATCGCCCAGGCTGCGCCGCGCCTGCGCCGCGCACGTATTCTCCTTACGGCGGGCGGGCGATCGTCTGCTGACACGAACCGATCGGACGTGTGCATGACCGGATACGGCCGGGACCGCGAACGCCGGCGGCGCACCCGCGCGCTGCTCGGCGCCGGTTACCTCACGGCGTTGACGGCGCTGCTGGGCCTCAAGACCGGCTGGGTCCCGGCGGCGGCCGGCCTGCTCGGCCTCCTCGCGCTGGTGTACGTGGTGTTCTCGTTGATCGTGTGGCGGGACGCCCGCGCGGAGCGCCGACGACGCGCCGCGGGGGAGTCTCCGTCGTGGCCGGCTCAGCTGCCGGTGCAGGTCGCCCAGCTCCTCGGAGCCAAGGCGCCGGGCCGCCACGCGCGCCGCGCCGACGAGGTGGGCGAGCTGCTGGGCCGGCTGTCCCTCCGAGACGGCGAGTTGTGCTGGGAGCCGCGAAAAGCAGACCGCAACCGTGGCGTCGGTCCACTGACGTTCGACCGGTCGTGGACAACGGAGGTCATTCCGCTTTGGGGCCCGGGAGGCCAGGGCTGCTTGACGCTCACGTCCCCCGAGGGCACAGCGGCGGACCTCTGGATCCGCCATCCGGCGGACCTCCGCCAAGCCTTGACGGCGCTCGTCCGTTAGCCGGAGCGGTCACGAAACCGTGGCTGTGCTCCACATTGATCGGTGACAGACCGCCGCGGTCGGTCGGCAGCGCAGCGCCCTGGTCCCCGGGGGAGCTGTGGGCTCCCCCGGGGACGTGTCACCAGTGCAGGCCGGGCAGTTCGGCGATCCGCACCAGGTCCGCTTTGGACAACGACGGGGTGGGGCGGGTCCGGGTGTCGGCGCCCGTCTGCGCGGCGTTGGAGGTGTGGACGGTGATCCCCGTGCCGTCCGCGGCCTTGGCGTTGAGCGCCATGACGGTCACGTTGCCCGGCTGCTGAGTGGTGGTCAACGTGCCCTTGCGCCCGCCGGCCAGGTCGATCGGCTCGCAGCCCGGCTGGTCGCCGCAGGTGACCGCGCCGTCGGACGGTGACTCGAGGTACACCATCGCCCAGCCCGTGCCCTCGGAGTCGGTGAGGTTGGCGTAGGCCTTGTAGCCACCTTGGCTGACCCGGAACCGCCAGCCGCGGTCGGAGCCCGGTGTCGGCTTGGCGCTCATGCCGGCGGGCAGGGCCGTGGCGATCACCGTGTCCAGTTCGGCCGCACGCCGGTCGGACGGCGCCGCGGGCACCGGCGGACCGCTCAGCTCGACCTTGAGCTGCGGCGCCGTCGCGATGGCGAGCAGCGCGTCGTCGCCGAGCACTCGGTTCTTCGATCCGTCGCCGCCGGTCTCCGCCACCCGCACGTACGTGCCGTCCGCGCGCCACACCTCGACGTCGACCAACGTCGCGTCCATCGAGGTCACGGTGACGCGCGCGGTCGAGCCGTCCGGGAGGGCCCGGACCGAGCACTCGGTGCCCTGGTGGGTCACGCACTCGCCCGGCGGCTGGCCACCGCGCGACCGGAGGTAGACGAAGACCGTCCGGTCACCGGTGAGCGTGAAGCTGCCGCCCCAGCTGTCCCGGATCACGCACAGCTTCAGCGGGCTCGCCTCGACCCCGGCGGGCAGGGGCAGGGCGATCTTCCGGAACGCCTCGGTCAGCCGACCGGATTCGCTCAGCTCCGCCGGGCTCGCGGTGCCGCGGGGCTGGTCGGGGTAGCCGCCCGACATGGCGGGCAGCACGCACCCCGGATCCGTCGGCGCGGCGGTGGCCGACACCGGCGGTGTTGTGGACTGCGAGCCGGCGGGCTGGGCGGGCGTGCGGTCCAGCAGCCCGGTCAGTGCCGTGGCCGCCGCGACGACCGAGACGATCCCTGCCGCCGTCGCCGTCAGCGCGCGCACCCGCCGCCGGGTCTGCCGCCTGCGCCCGTCCGCGACGACCTGGTCGAACTCCAGTCCGAGCGCCGGTTCGTCCGCGAGCGCCGACCCGATCATGTCCCGCACCTCCTCGCTCACGAGCCCTCCTGCAACACGGTCCGCCGCGCGGCCAGTGTTCGCCGCAACGCTCCCAAGCCCTTGGACACCTGGCTCTTCACCGTTCCTTCGCTGCACCCCAACGCCGCCGCCGTCTCCGCGACCGGCAGGTCTTCCCAGTACCGCAGCACGACCGCGGCCCGCTGCTTCGGCGGCAGCGCCGCCAGCGCGTGCCGGACGTCCATGGCCTCCTCGAGGCCCGTCACCGCCTCGGCGATCTCGGGCACGACGTCGACGACCGTCTCCGGCCGTCGCTTCCGCCACCGTGATTCGTCGATGAGGGTCCGCACGAGCGTCTTGCGCACGTACGCGTCAACCTGCCCGTTGCGGTCCAGCCGTCCCCAGTGCTGGTAGACCTTGGCCAGCGCGATCTGCGCCAGGTCCTCGGCCCTGTGCCAGTCACCGCACAGCAGGAAAGCGGTCCGTCGCACCACGGCCGCCCGCGCCTCGAAGTACGCCCGGAACTCCCGGTCCCGATCATGCACCCGGCACCCCTTTCAGTTCGTCACCCCCTATACGGCGTCCGCTCGGAGGGCGTTGCCCGTAACTTTGGGTGATTGCCGAGCACAGGCGGATGCGCGGACGGCCCGGTGGGGATCCCTCAACCGGGCCGTCCGAACAGGACCACCGAAGCGGGTTCGGCTTCGGCGGCACTACACCCCTAGTCAGGCAGGTTTCGGCTCAGCACGCGAAGCCAGGACACGAGAAACCTAGTGATCGTTGAGGTAATAGTGGTCGCTCGCGTGCTGGAAGTCCGGACCCAGGTAGACCGTGACGCCGATGCTCACGTGTTCCGGGAGGTCGTGCGTGCCGCCATCAGAAGCCCTGGCCGTGGCGCAAGATCCCAATCCACCGGAGGCGACGAGCGTGTAACGCTCGTAGTAGGCGCCCGAACTCTGTTGGACGGAGACACGCGCCCGGGCGGCAAGTCCGTCGGCGAACGAGTCGCAGACGGACACGACGTCGCCGTTTTCTTCGACGTAGACAGTGCCACCCTTGTTGGCGTCCGTGGTCTTCCACGTGTGGTCCCAGCTGCCGCCGGGAGGGTCCACAGTGGCCGACGCCGACGTCGCAGTCAGGAGTGTGCCGCCGGCGACAAAAGCAGTCGTCGCGACCAAGGCCGCGATCTTGTTGCGCATCGTATGGCTCCCATTCTCACGCTCGCGCAGAGAAATCTGGGCGAGCTGTATTTGTTTCACATTGTCCGCTGCAGCAAAGCGATCCGGATGGTTACCGGGTTTCGCGTGTCAGGGCTTCTCGAAGTGCTGGTAGTCGATCGGGGTGTCCCACGAGCCGCCCCAGGTCCAGCCGCGGGTGGTGAACGCCTGCTCGGTGCGGTCACCCGCGTGGATCATGCCGGGCGCGGTCTGCGTGCGGTCGGCGTACGGCGCG
Source organism: Amycolatopsis sp. NPDC051758 (assembly GCF_044453095.1). Taxonomy (NCBI): domain Bacteria; kingdom Bacillati; phylum Actinomycetota; class Actinomycetes; order Pseudonocardiales; family Pseudonocardiaceae; genus Amycolatopsis; species Amycolatopsis sp. NPDC051758. The sequence goes on from NZ_JBITCJ010000014.1 coordinate 196,343, forward strand.
CCGTTGGGCGGGTAAACCGTGCCACTGCCGGAGATGTAGGGGTTCTGCACGGTGTTGATGTCGATGGCGCGCCCGTAGGAGTGGTTGGACCAGGCGGTGCCGCCGGTGATCGCCCGGCAGTTGAACGCCGAGGTGTTGTTGGCCGCCATGGACGCGTCGTCGTCGGAGTTGTACTTCTCCACGGTCTCCATCCGCTCGATGGGGAACCGGCCGAAGTACAGGTCGGCGAAGACGCGGGCGACCTCGGTGGCGCGATCGGCGTTGACGACCAGTTCGCCCCGGTGCACCGCACCGTCGAAGCCGACGAAGTTCAGGCTGACCAGCCGCAGCTGATCGGGCCCGACCGGGCAGCCCTCGTGCCAGCTGGACGCGAGCCGTTCCGCGGTGACCGGCTTGATGACGGCAACATATGCCGGCAGGCCGCTCCCGGCGGGCGCGGCGACTTCCACGGTCTGGGCCGTGGCAGCCGGCGCCGGTGCGACCACGGCCACGACCGCGGACAGCGTGAACGTGACAATGGCAAGAACTCGGGTTCTCAGATTCACTACGAAATTCCACCTTCTTCGATTTTTTGCTGCCGCAGAGGACCCTGCCGCAGTCGAACTACTTCGGCGCCGACCGGCAGCGGACCGGTACTCGCACGACAAAGACCGGCTTATCCGCTGCGGTTCGGCGCCACCGCATGAACGATTCCTCGCTGAAGAATCTCGCCGATTGGCGGATCATGCGGATTATTTCTTCGCCGCCGAAGAAATCCGTTTCGGTGCGAACGGCGTTGCCGGCGGGACTCCTGCGGATTCCTCCGCCAGGTCACGCAACCGCTGCAGGCGAACAGCTCGTCATCGACGGCGCCTGCGAGGCACGGTCACTTCGGCCTTCGTTCCTCGCCATGCAGTCTTCCGCCTTCCCCCATAAAACAACCCCAGTTGCCAAGAGCGCCGGAATCATCATCTCTGCTGTCCCAGCCGGGTGAGACACTCTTGTCAGGCCGACCGTGCCAGCGGTGGCTGGATGGCGTCAAGCGCCCCGAAACGTTTTACCCCTGCCCGAAGGGTTCCCGAGAACGGCAACCTTTGCTCGATCTTGAACGTGCACTTCGGCGAAGCGGGCCTGGCGAAGCCCAGTGCGCCACCGCTGACCACCGACATCCGGCGATCGTCCACAATGGCGCTTGAGTCCGAATAGTCGTGATCTTCCAGCTACTCGACGCGCCCAGTGGGTCCAGCACACCCGCCCAGGTGCTGGTGGCGCAGCGAGGACCCGGTCCTGGTGATTTCGCTGGTCACGTCGTACGCCGGGTACGTCGTCGCCGAGTCGGTCGACGCGACCGACTGCGGCTTCGGTGATGGGCCACCACTTGAGATTCCTGCGGCAGTCAGCCGAGGTGGAAGTCCTTGCGGACTGCGACGAACTCCTCGACGGTCAGTGGCCGCTTCCCGGTGATGCGCTCGACGTCGGTGGTCGCTCCGTCGCGGTCATCTGTGACATGTCCACCAGAATGTCGAGGTCTGCGTGCGCCTTGGCGACCGTGGCCATGACGGTCGCCGCCGGCAGCTGGTCCGGGGACACGCTGAGCCCGAAGTACGCCCGGCGGACGGTGCTGCTGTTCCAGCCCCTCCGACGTTCTCCGGCAGGTTTGCGGCCCGTGTCGGATCGATCCGTGGTTGACACGTAGGTGGTCCTCCGTTAACTTTTCTGCAACCGATCTCAGCAACCGATCTCATTGGGGGGTTCGTGATCACCGGCCCTGGCGATCTGCACGCCCGCTGCGTACGTCGCGACGCGCTGCCCGAGCCATCGCACGCAGCCGCAGATGACCGGGCTCTCGGCCGGTTCCCCGAGGGGATATCCAGCCGCAGTGGTGCGCAGGCATGAAGAAGGCCAGGACGATCATCCTCGGTGCGTCGCACTGGCATGTGCCCCTGTGTGCGGACCGGATCGCCGAGCAGCACGACGTCGTGGGGGTCAGCGATCCTGACCCGGCGCGCACGGAGCACCTTGCGCGTCTCTGGGGCGCGCCTCTCTACCCGTCCTGGGAAGAAGTGCTCGCGGCTCACGGGGACGCCGAGCTGGCGTACGTCTTCGTCCCGCACGATGTGATGCGCGAGGTCTGCCTCGCTCTCGTCGCCCGGCGCATCCCGCTCGTCGTGGAGAAGCCGGCCGGGGTGTCGTTGCAGGATCTGGTCGACGTCCGCGCGGCCGCGGACGCTGCCGGGGTACCGATCGCCGTGCCGCTCGTGCAGCGGGGAGGCCCGGCCGACCGCTGGCTGGCGAGAGCCGGCCGCTCGGTGTACGAGAGCGTGCAGTTCATCGCGGGCCCGCCCGACCGCTACCTCGTCGGCGGCAGTCCGTGGATGGTCGACGTCGAGCGCGCGGGCGGCGGGTGCATGGTCAACCTCGCTCCGCACTTCGTGGATCTCTTCCTCCGCTCGGCCGGGGCGGAGGAAGCGGCGGTGACGGCAGCCCTGTCGTCGACGCTGCACCGCCGCAGCGTCGAGGACTACGCTTCGATGACGCTGACCACGGCCGACGGGCGGATCGCCACCATCGAGGTGGGATATGCGTTCCCAGGGTCGCCGCTCAAGCGGCACTGCTCCTTCATGCGGATCGGCGCCGCGGGGACCGCGACCATCTGGTCCGACGGGAACGCGTCGTTCACCTCCGTCGACGGCGTCACGGAGACCGCACTCATCAACGTGGACAGCGACCCGTTGTACGGATTGTTCGTCGACCAGGTGGCCGCGCAGCTGAGACGTGATTTCGTGGAGCTCCCGCGGATCAGCGATCTCGAGAGCACGATGGCGGTCATCTGGGACGCGTACGCGCACGGCCGACAGGAGAGAACCGGTGTCCACACCCAGCATTGACGAGGTCGCGGCGGCAGCCGGGGTCCACAGGTCGACGGTCTCTCGGGCGTTCTCCCGCCCCGAGGCCGTCAAGCGGGAGACCCTGGACCACGTCCGCCAGGTGGCGGCCGCCATGGGCTACCGGATGAGCCCGCTCGCCCAGGCGCTCCGAACCAAGGTCAGCACCCTCGTGCCGCTGGTCGTCCCCGACATCACCAACCCGTACTTCGCCGAGCTCGCCAAGGCCATGACGGCCGCCGCGGGGGAGCGTGGCTACCAGCTGGTGCTGTGCGTGACGGAGAACGAGGCGGACGCCACGGCCCGGTACCTCGACGCCATGCAGGCGATGTACGCGCCGTTCGCGGTGATCGCGCCCTACACCCGGGTCCTTCCCGCCGAGTTCGAGTCCTCGGGCTTCGGAAAGCGGCTGGTCGTCATCGACCGGGTCGAGTCCGGCGATCAGACGTCCACGGTGACCGTCGACAGCGCGACCGGGATCGCGCTCGCGTTGGACCACTTGTCCGAGCTCGGGCACACCTCCATCGCCTACGTCTCGGGGATCGCGGGGACGCACACCGCCGCGGACCGGCGCCAGGCTTACCGGACGTTGGCGGAGAAGCACGGGATGACGCCGATCGAGCTCGACAGCAGCGAGATCGGCGTCGACGCCGGCGAACGTGCCGCTGAAGAGTTCGTGAGCCTGCGTGAGCGGCCGACGGCCGTCATCGCGGGCAACGACCTGGTCGCCTTCGGGCTCATCAGCTCGCTCGGCTCGCGGGGGATGTCGGTCCCCGGCGACGTCTCGGTGGTGGGCTTCGACGGTCTGGCGCTCGGCGCCCGCAGCAACCCGCCGCTGACGTCGGTGCAGCAACCCATCGGGGAGATAGGCCGCATCGCGATCCGGCTCGCCGAGCAGGCGGCGAACGGCGGCCCGGTCGAGCACGTGGTGCTCCAGCCGCAGCTCCTCGTCCGCTCCTCGACCAGGCCGGTCCGGTGACCGGCCGGCTGCTGCCCGGGCTCCGTCACGTTGACCATGCCGCGTACACGGTCCCCGACCTGGACGAGGCGGTGCGCTTCTTCGTCGACGTCCTCGGGGCGGAGGAGCTTTACCGTTCCCAGCGCGGTCCCGACCCGTCGTTCATGCCGGCGCACTTCGACGTTCCGCCGGACGCTGTCCTCGAACTCGCCATGCTGCGGCTCCCGCCGAACCTGAACGTCGAGCTCTTCGAGTGGCAGTCCGCGGACCAGCGGACCCAGCACCCTCGCCACAGCGACCGGGGCGGTCATCACCTGTGCTTCGTCGTCGACGACGTCGACGCGGCGATCGCCCACCTCGCCGCGATCCCGAACGTCCGGGTCCTCGGTGGCCGCAAGGAAGTCGGTCCCGACAGCCCCCTCGTGGCCGGCAACCGGTGGACGTACTTCGTCACCCCCTGGGGCCTGCTGATGGAGCTCGTGGACCGGTCCCGGGTGCAGCACCCCCCGAACCTCGTCGGCCCGGCGGACTGGACCCGCCCGCCAAGAAGGAGCGCCCCTCTCTCATGATCATCGCCGGACACACGCTGGGAACCCCGGGCCGTGACCTCGCCGAAGCGCTGCGCCTCTTCGGCACGGCAGGTCTCGACGCCGCCGAGGTCATCTACCAGGACGACTACCCGGCGGCCATCAGCCCGTCGGACCCGCGGTCCGCGCGGCAGGCCGCCGCGATCGCCGACGCCGAAGGTGTCCCGATCGTCGCGCTCACCCCGTACACGACCTCCATCAACAGCGTCGACGCGGCGAGCCGGCAGCGGGGGATCGACGAATTCCGCGCATGCCTCGAGGCCGCGCACACCGTCGGTGCGACCCGCGTCCGGGTGTACGCCGGCGCCTGGCACCCGGGGGACACCGAGCACGCCCGGCACTGGGAGCGGCTGCGGAGCGCGCTGACCGTCCTCGCGCCCGAGGCCGCGGACGCGGGCGTCGTGCTCTGCGTCGAGAACCACTTCGGCACCATGACGCAGACCGCGGCCGATACCGCCCGTCTCGTCAGCGAGGTCGGCTCTCCCTCCGTCCGCGTCCTGTACGACCAGGCCAACCTGACCTTCACCCATGACGAGACCTGGCAGGAGGCCCTTGCCGTCCAGGGCGAGCTCGTCGGCCACGTGCACGTGAAGGACCTGGTCTTCAAGGACCCGGAGGCGCCCTTCCGGGCCTCGGACACCGCCCGGGTCAAGGCCGAGGAACGCGCTGTCCGGTCCCGGGTCGTCGGAACGGGCGTCGTGCCGTGGCCCGACATCCTCGAGGAGCTCGTGCGCCGTGGTTACGACGACGTGCTCTCACTCGAGTACGAGTACCGGTGGCATCCTCAGGACCTGCCCGACCCCGCGATCGGCTTCAAGGACTCCGCGCTCGCGCTCCGCAGGATGCTCGCCACGGTGGTGCCCGCGTGACGAGGGGAGACGTGCTGCGCATCGGTGTGGCGGGCGCCGGCAACATCGCGAGCATCGCCCAGCTCCCGACCCTCGTCGCGCGCGACGACGTGGAGCTGCGGGGCCTGGTCACCCGCAAGGATGACCCGCAGCCCCTGATGCGGCGCTGGGGTTTCCGCCGCGCCTACCCGACGGTCGAGGCGTTGCTCGAGGCGGAGGAACTGGACGCGTTGTTCGTCCTCACACCCCGGTCGGAGCACGTCCACGCGACGCGCCTCGCGCTGGAGGCCGGCGTCGACGTCTTCTGCGAGAAGCCGCTGGCGACGAGCGCGTCCGACGCACAGTCCCTCGCCGAGCTGGCCGCCGTGCGGGAACGGGTGCTCATGGTCGGGTTCAACCGCCGCTTCGCACCGGTGTACGAGGCCGGTCGCGCGGCTTTCGGGGAGAGCGGCGCGAGCTTCTGCGTCGCCCAGAAGAACCGGGCAGGCTCCGAGTACCGCGCCACCTTCGAGAACGCGATCCACATGGTCGACCTGCTGCGCTGGTACTGCGGGGGCGAGCCGGTCGACGTCAGCGCGCACGCGGCCGGTGAGGACCGCTGGCAGGAGGACGGCGTGGCCGCGCTCGTCCGGTTCGACAACGGTCACTCCGGCGTGCTCGTGGGGGCCCGCGACGCCGGCGGCTGGAGCGAGAAGCTCGACGCCTACGGAGGCGGGGCGAGCGCGAATGTCACCGCACCCGACCGGATCTCGATCAGCCGGCCCGACGGGACGACCGTGCGCGAGATGTCGCCCGAGGCCTTCGGCTGGGCGACGGCGACGCAGACGTTCGGCTTCGCCGGGGCGGTTCACCACTTCCTGGACCGTGTCCGGGACCGCGGCGAGCCCCTGACGTCCGGGGCCGACGCGGTGAAGACCCAGCTCCTCCTCGATCGCATCCTCGCCGCCGCCGGGCTCCCCACCGAAGAGCAACCCGGACGGGTCTGGAGCAGCCACGCCAAGAAGTGAGGGATGTTCGACGTGATCATCAACACGTTTTCGTATCTATGGTCTTCTACGGCGATTGATGCAATCGCGGAGTTGGTCGACAATGGATATTCGACTTTCGAAGTTCCGATCAGCTCTCCGCATTGCTGGCCGGATGAAATGTCCAGCTCGGAGCGCTCGGCCATGAAGGCAAGGCTCAGTGATTACGGCGCGAGGATCAGGTCGCTCAATGCCGGTGGATATGACATCAATCTGGCGAGCCCTGGCGCGAACATGCGCCGCAAAAGTATCGACCACATCAAGTCGGTGATCGACTTGGCGGTAGCTTGGGATGTCCCTGAAGTCGTGATATCTCCCGGTACGCGACGCCCGATGATTTCGCCTTCACTCGAAAAAGCGTATGGATGGATGTATGAGAGTCTGGGTGATCTGATTCCGCTGGCCAAGCAGGCTGGCACGCGGCTCCTTCTGGAAAATACTCCCTATTGCTTCACTCCTGCCGTCCGGGATCTGGCGGGTATCGTCAGTACCGTCAACGATGATGCGCTCAAGATCGTGTACGACGTTGCCAATGCTGCCTACATAGAAGAGGATCCCGTAGCGGGCTTGCTCTCGTATCAAGAATCTATTGCACTTGTGCATATTTCTGACACAGGTTTGGAAACGTGGGGTCATGATCCGATCGGCACTGGAGTGGTGGATTTCGAAGGGCTGGGCGACGCCGTCGAAGCAACCTGCGGAGTAAGTAATGTTGTTCTCGAGGTGATTCGCGAAGAGAACACCCTGCATGAGTTCGATCAAGCAATGCGTGACCTCGGAAATAAAGGCTGGAAATTAGGAACCTGACTCCGGGTTGGTAGAGTCTGTCCGGCGTCAGTCATGCCGGACCTGGTGACCACAACTCCCTGCTGGGAAGCCCCGAAAAGTAACGGACCAGGGGCGGTGGCTTGCGGCGCTCGTGGCCGGCGCCGCGGGATCGGAAGACTGACCTGGCAACGCTTGGTGTTGTCGTCGGCGTCGAAATCGCACGAGCTCCGGCAACCGACTGGTTCAGCGGGCGGTGTTTTCGTGGGCGCCGCGGGCAGCGAGCAGCTCCGGGAGGTGTTCGCGGGTCCAGGCGCATTGGGCGGCCATCGGCTCGAAGAGGGTGTGGCCCAGTGGGGTCAGTTCGTACTCGACCCGGGTGGGATCTCAGGGTAGGCGGTGCGCGTGATCATCCCGTCCCGCTCCAGCGCCCGCAGTGATTCGGTGAGCACCTTGGGTGTGATGCCCCGCAGCGGCACCTGCAGCTCGGAGAACCGGCGAGGCCCTGCTCGCAAACACGTGATGATCTTGGCGGTCCACTTGTCACCGATGCGCATCGGCGCCGCGACGGGGGCGCAGTCGGCGAACATGTCGGGGTCCAGCGGCTCACTCACACTGCCCACTGTACGTAGCTATCGTTGCGGAAACCAAGGTCTTGCCACGTAGCGTTCGCGGCATCGGCAGGTGATCGAATCCCTGCCAGGCCGAACGGAGTGATCGCAGTGAGCAAGATCGTCGTTTTCGGTGCCGGTGGCCGGGCGGGACGCCACGCGGTGGCCGAGGCCACGGCCCGGGGCCACCAGGTCACCGCTGTCGTGCGCGACCCAGCGCGGCACCCGGACCTGGCCGGTGCCGGGATAGCCGTCGTAGCCGGCGACGTTACCCTGCCGGACAGTGTGGCCGAGGTCGCCGCAGGCCACGACGCGGCCGTCAATGCCGCGGTGCGGCTTGACATGCCGGCGGAAACCTTCTTCCCGGCCGCCGCCCGCGCGCTGCTGGACGGGCTGGCGCGGGCCGGTGCCGGGCGGCTGGTCGCGATCGGAATCGGTACGGTGCTGGAGACCGCGCCCGGTGTCGCGGTGCACGACGCCCAGGGTTTCCCGGCGGAGGGCAGGGCTTTCTCCCTCGGGCACGCGGCCGGGCTCGCGGTGCTGCACGGAGCGGACACCGACATCGATTGGGTGGTGGTGGCCCCGCCGCCCGTCGTCTTGGACAACGAAGCGGCGCGCACCGGCCGGTACCGGGCGGGTGGCACCCGGGTTCTGTCCACGGAGGAGGATTCGGCACCGTTCTCCTACGCCGACCTCGCCGTGGCCCTGATCGACGAGATCGAGACCCCGAAGCACCATCGCGCCCTGGTCGCCGTGGCGTCGTGACTTCATCGACCGACAAGGATTTCTCTCGGAGTGTGCCGTGCGCATAGGAACGAATGTCGGCCTTGAAATCGATGGGCCCAAGACGATGGCCGACATCGTGGACGAGGTTCGCCGCGCCGCGGAACTGGGGCTGGGTGGCGCATGGTGGGCCGAGCGGCACACCGCCGACGCGCTCACCGCCGCGGCGGTCGCCGGGCTCGCCGTGCCCGGGTTGCCGCTCGGGACGGCCGTCGTGACCACCTACCCGCGCCACCCGCTGACGCTGGCAAGCCAGGCCCTGAGCGTGCAGGCAGCCGTCGGCAACCGCCTCACCCTCGGCATCGGGCCCGGCCACCGGCAACGTATCGAATCGGTGTTCGGACTGCGGTTCGAGCGCCCGGCCCGGCACACCCGCGAGTACCTCGGCGTTCTCATGCCCCTCCTGCACGGCGAGACGGTCGAATTCGACGGCGAGATCTACCAGGTCAGAGGACAGACGCACACGCCCGGCGCGCGACCGCCGTCCGTGCTCCTCGCCGCCCTCGGCCCGGTCATGCTGCGCATCGCCGGTGAACTCGCCGACGGAACCGTCGCCGTGTGGACCGGCCCACGAACGATCGGAGCCCATGTGGTGCCACGGATCACTGCGGCAGCTGAGGTTGCCGGGAAGCCCTCGCCGCGAATTGTGGTCAACCTGCCCATCGCCGTCACTGACCACCCGGACCAGGCAAGGGCCTGGATCAGCACACATTTCGGCAGAGCCGGCCTGGTGCCGAGTTACCGAGCGTTGTTCGATCGGGAAGGCGTGCGTGGACCGGCGGACGTCGTGGTGGTCGGCGACGAACACGAGGTGGAACAGCAACTCCACAGCTACGCTGACGCCGGCGCCACGGAATTCATCGCCGTGCCGTTCGGATCGGGCGATCAGATCGACCGGACCCTCACCTTCCTCGCCCACGTCAACCGTGAGGCGGCGGCCTAGCTGGAGCTTGGCCGACCAGGAATATGGCTGAGAATTGACTTGGAGAAGCCGCCATCGACGCAGATGTCCTGCCCAGTGACATAGCCCGACAGCGGACCTACCAGAAACTCGATCACATTTGCGATATCCGTGGGTTCCCCGATTCGTGACAGTGGAATGATCTCTTCCCTTTCTTGCTTGATCTGCGGGTCGGCATACATTTTCTCGGTCATCGGCGTGTGCGTCATGCCCGGGGATACCACGTTCACGCGAATACCTTCGGGCGCCCACTCCAAAGCGAGCGTCTGGGCCAGCATCGTCAAAGCGGCCTTGCTGGGGCTGTAAGCACCTGATCCGGCATGTGGCAGCTGACCGGACATAGACGAGGTGAAACAAGCCGAACCGCGACTGCGCTTCAGATGCGCGTAGCTCGCTTTGGCCAGAAGCCACGCGCCGCGGAGGTTGACGGAGAACATGTCGTCCCAGTCCTCGACGGACAAGTCGCAGAGTGCGCCGGGGCTGGCGATCCCGGCATTCGCCACCAGCCCGTCCAGGCCGCCGAATTCGGCTACCGCGGCTTCTACAAGTTGACCGGGCACGTCGGGATCGCCGAGGTCGCCCGCCAACGCGATAGCAGTGCCGCCCAGTGACTGAATCGAACGGATAATTTCCTCTTGGCTGGTGGTCAATTTGTGTCCGCACACCGCGATCTGCGGCTGCTTGCCCCGGGCAAGAGCCGCCTCGGCGAGCCTCACGCAGGTAGCCGCGCCGATGCCGCTACTTCCGCCACTGACCAAAACGCGCATTGCGCACACTCCTGTAGCCGGGGATTGACAGGGACGATCGTCACGGTCGCTGCGCAGCAGCGCGTAGCTCGTCGGGGGTGGCGTCTTCGAAGCCGAAGAACTCCAGGTAGGCGGGGATCAGCTCGAACAACATGTCGCTGCCGACCTGGATCGTGCAGCCCTTGTCCTCGGCTGCTTGCAGGAACGGCGTCATGTCGGTTCTGAGCACCACATCTCCGACATACGAACCGGGGGCGACGCGGTCGACCTCGACCGGCAGAGGATCGCCGTCGTTCATTCCGATGGGGCTGGCGTTCACGATCAGGTCGTAGCCCTCGGGATCCTTCGAGCCCGTCACGACCTTCACGTCCGAGTAGTGCAGGCCGATGCGCTGGGAGAGCGCTTCGGATGCGGTTGCGTCGGGATCGAACAAGCCGATCTCGGCCAGGCCGAGGCCGGCCAGTGATGCGGCGATCGAAGAACCGACCCCGCCGTTGCCGACGACCAGCGCGCGTTTTTCGGACGGGTCGAACCCCTTGCGCAGCATGCCGCGGACGAAGCCGGCGCCGTCGAACTGGTCGGCGAGGAGCGACCCGTCCTCCCGCCGCAGGACGGCGTTCGTCGCGCCGGCGATCGCGGCGGTCGGGCTGATCTCGTCCACCAGTTCCAAGGTGGTGACCTTGTGCGGCATGGTGACCAGTGCGCCGCGGATGTTGGTGAGGGTGAAGATCGATCGGAAGAAGTCCGGGTAGTCGCCGGCCTTGATCCCCATCGGGACGACGACGGTGTTGATGCCGTTCTTCTCGAACCAGGGGTTGCAGATCAGCGACGACTTGAACGTGTGCGTGGGGTGGCCCAGGTGCGCGATGAGTGTGGTCGTTCCGCTGATCATCGGACCTCCTGAGCGTCGTTGGAGAGCTCTGACAGCCGTACGCCGGTCCACGCGCACCGGAACCCGCCGTGCGCGGCCCAGTACTCGTCCCAATGGGCGAGCTTGGCCCGGTCGCGTTCGAGGCCACGCTTGCGCAGCCGGTCCTGCAGCGTTCTCGGGGAGACGCGGACCCGTATCACCTCCACGGCGATCGGCGGCCAGCCGAAGCGCTCCGCGGCCGTGGTGATGAAGGTGGGGTCGGACAGGTAGGGGCTGAAGGGTGCGTCGACCACCACGGGACGACCGAGGCGGAGGTTGGCCCCGGCGACGTCGAGCAGCGAGTCGTACTCGAGGGGCAGGATGTCGTCGCGGTAGAACGCGTTGGCCTCGCGGTCGCCGGGGTCGTACCCGGCCGACACCAGGGCGGCCTCGACGAACCGCGCGCTCATCGCGTCCTTGTCGAGGTACGCGGCGCCGTGCTGCCGGGCGAGGCGCTGGGCGATCGTCGACTTGCCGGAGCCCGCCGTGCCGATGACGATGTGCAGGGTCGGCGCGTTCATCGGCGCGCGTCCCGCACCGCCATCAGGAAGTCGCGGGCGGCGGCGGTCACCCGGGTGAAGTCGCCGTCGGGCTGCCACGCCTTGGTGACGGCACTGCCCACACCGACGCCCGCCACTCCTGCGGCGAACCACTCCTCGACGTTCTCGGCAGTCACCCCACCGGCGGGCATGATCGGCAGGTGCGCCAGCGGCGCGAGCACGGCCCTGGTGTAGGGGATACCCGCGTTCTCGGTCGGGAACAGCTTGACGATGTCCGCGCCCGCCTCGGCCGTCTCGAGGATCTCGGTGGGGGTGAAGGCCCCGCTGATCGTCGGCACCTGGTAGCGGTTGGCGACGCGGATCATCTCCGGGTTGAGCTGTGGGCTGACCAGGAAGGCCGCGCCGGCTCGGATGCACTCGTACGCGGCGTGGCCGTCGAGGACGGTTCCGGCCCCCACGGCGACACCGTCCGGTGCGTACCGGGTGGCCAGCCGTCGGATGAGGTCGACGGCCCCGGGGATGGAGAGCGTGATTTCCAGGGCGCGGAACCCGCCTTCGATCGCGGCGTGCGCGACGCGTTCCGCGCTGTCCGCGTCGGGCAGCCGAACGATGAGCACTGCGCCCGACTCGTCGATCGTGCGCAGTGTCGCAAGCTTGGTGAACACCTGTGTCCCCTCTGATCCAAGGCGTGATTGACAAATACTCGCATGCTCCTTACGGTCTCTGCAACCGATCTCAGCAACCGATCTCATTGTGGACGGCACCGCAGCCACCAAGGAGCTCTCAATGACGACGAACTCACCAGATGACTCCGGGACTTCAAGCCCTCCGGAGGTCTCCGAAGTGCTGGCTCGCCCTCGCCGCTCGGTCAACTTGGTGGCGGGCACGATCGGCCACTTCGTCGAGTGGTACGACTGGTACATCTACGGGTTGCTGGCCGCGGTGTTCGCCCCGCAGATCTTTCCGAGCCACTCCGCGTTCGCCTCGCTGATCGCGGCGCTGCTCACGTACGCGATCGGGTTCGTGGTCCGGCCCTTCAGCGGGATCATCGTCTCGCCGCTGGCCGATCGCTACGGCCGGCGGGCCGTCCTCACCTTGTCCGTGTCCGGGATGGCGCTCGGCGCTCTGATCATCGCGGTCACCCCCGGGTACGACGTGATCGGCTACGCGGCGCCCGTTCTCTTCGTGGTGGCCCGGATCCTGCAGGGCATCTCGGCCGGCAGTGAGCAGCAGAGCGCCATCTCGTTCATGGTCGAGCACGCCCCGCCGAACAGGAGGGGCCTGTTCGGGTCCTTCTCGAACATGGCGAGCGGCTTGGCGACCCTCGCGGCAACCGGGGCCGCCGCGATCGTCACCTCGGCCTTCGCTCCGGACGAGCTCGCGGCGTGGGGCTGGCGCATCCCCTTCCTCGTGGGCGGCCTCCTGGGTGTGGTCGGTCTCGTCCTGCGGGCCCGTGCCGACGAGACCTCCGAGTTCGAGGCCAGCTCCCTCGTCGACAAGAAGTCGGCACCCGCGCGGCTGCTGGCTCTGCTCCGTGAGCATCCGAAGGCCCTGCTGCAGACGGCGGCACTGTCCGCGCCGGCCGTGGCGTACTACACGTGGGCCACCTTCCTGCCCACCTACGCCCAGCTCACCAGCGGCCGGGACAAGGGCTCCACCTTGGTCGGCAGTGTCATCGGGCTCATCCTGCTGGTCATCGTCGTGCCGATCTGCGGCGCGCTGTCGGACCGGCTCGGCCGGCGCAAGATCTTCCCCATCGTGGGTGCGGTCGGCATGATCGTGCTCTTCTACCCGCTGCTGCTCCTCCTCGACCGGCCGGGCTTCTGGGTCTACGTCGTGGTGGCCGCATCAGGCTGGATCGTCCTGGGCATCTGGCAGGCGGTGTACCCGACCATCCAGGCGGAGCTGTTCCCGGCGTCGGTCCGGGTGGCCGGCATCGGCTTCTCCCACCAGCTGGTGATCGCCATCTTCGGCGGCACCGCCCCCCTGATCGCCGCCGCGTTCGTCGGCGCCGGGAACCCCAGGTACGTCGCTCTCTACATGATCGTGATCATCGCTGTCTGCCTCGCCGTCTACTTCACGCTCCCGGAGACGGGCAGCAAGACGGTGCGAGCGACCGTTGCGCTGGAGGACCCGGAGGTCGTGGAAGGTGGGCTGGAGGAGGCCACTGGGCGGACCGGGACGAGGCGTTCCCTGTCGTAGGCCGGGTTGCCGCCGCATTTGATCGCGCACCAGGACGTCCTCATGGTTCGGCAGGCCCCAAGGCGGTGACCGGGACGTAGCCGTCGGGACGAGGCTCCTTCAGCTCGATGAACAACGAGTGTGTCGGGGTGTCGCCCACGTTCTCGCCTGAATGGTCCTGTCCGTCGAGCCACCGGACGGCGCCTGCCGGCAGATCGACGCTGACTTCCCGGCCGCCGGCGCGGATCCTGCGCCGGAACGAGCTGAGCGTGACCATCACGCTGTCCGGGTGCCGGTGCGGCGCGGTCCGATCGCCTGGCCCGTCGAGGTACTCGAGCACCCGGACCCGTTCGTTTTCGAAGGCGACTCGGTACAGCTCGGGGTTCGTGTCCGTGGGGTCGTCGGCCATGACTGCCTCCTTATGGCACTGAAGTACCATGATGGCATGGAGGTACCATATGAGTCCACCGGCCGCCGGCGGCAGAAGGGCCGGACCCGGGCCGCGCTGGTGGCGGCCGCGCACGAGTTGCTCGCGGCGGGGGAGTCGCCGGCCGTCGAGGACGCCGCCGCCATCGCAGGCATCTCGCGGACCACGGCGTACCGCTACTTCCCGAACCAGCGCGCCCTGCTGCTCGCCGCCTATCCGGAGATCGAGGACGGCGTCGGGTTGCTGCCGGCCGATGCGCCGGCCGACGTGGAGCCGCGCCTCGATCTGGTGATGCGGTCGTTCCTGGATTTTGTGGTGCGCTGGGAGCCGCAACTGCGAGCACAGCTGCGGCTGTCCCTCGAGCCGGGAGCGGCTCAGCCGATCCTGCGTGGCGGCCGGGCGATCCGCTGGATCGAGGAGGCGCTGGCGCCGCTGGCCGAGACCCATCCGCACGTCGACATCCGCGAAACCGCCGTCGCGATCCGATCCGCGACCGGCATCGAGTCGCTGGTGTGGCTCACCGACATCGGCGGGCTCGACCGCGAACGCGCCGCCGAGGTACTGGCCGGTTCCGCGCGGGCGATCCTTCGAGCGGCCCTCGAGCCCACGGATTGAAGGGCATCGCGCAGGGGTGACGTCCTCGGTGCTGCGGTGCGCGGAGTCGCTTTGATGCGGTCGGAAAGCATGCGGATCAGCCGGCTGCGGTCAGTTTTCGCAGCTGGGCAAACGATGGGTCGACGGCGTCGTCGACCCATCGCTGGAAGGCGACCCGGTACACCGCGGAGGCCGTCTCGGCGGCCAGGCCGGCGTTGATGTCGCCGACACCTCGCCGCCGAAGCCCGTCGGCGACCGCGGCCGGCAGGTGGGCGAGCCTGATCAACTCGCGCTCCCGGAGATCGGCATTGGCCATGATCACCGTGTGCCGCTTCCGGGCGAGCTCGCGGTCGTGCCCGATGACGTCGGCCGCGGCGTCGAGCGCGGCCGCGACGACTTCGAGCGTCGAGACCGTGGTGGGTGCTGCCTCCAGGACGCGAGCCCGTCGTCGGCAGCGGCCGGGTGATCGATCAACAGCACCTGCTCCAGCGGAGTCCAGTCGTCGGGTTGTAGAGGCTGAACGGCACGGCGTCCAGTAACATGACAGCCGCCGGTGGCACCGCACTGGTCGAGGCGGACATCACCCAGGCCGACCAAGCCGTCGCGGCCGTGCACCAGGTCAATGACCCCTGGTCGAACCGGGGCCGGTCTGCACCGAGCTGTTCTCCCAGATCCGGCCGGAGGTGCTGCAGCAGTCCGAGGGGTCGTTCGGCGCGAATGCGCAGATCCTGCTGCCCGAGGACATCGCCGAGACGATCACCTTCCTGGTCACCCGGCCGGCCCGTGTCGTGGTCAGCGTCGCCCTGTGGCCGTCGACGGTCCAGCAGTCGGTGGACTCTCACCGAGGTCACCATCGCGGCGTTCCGGTAGCACTCGGACTTCGCGGTCATCGCCAGCTCCCGGCACACAGTCCGCGGGCGAACGGTCGCGATTCTATTTCGCCAGGGAAGTGGCCGCCCCTGCAAGCAGCCAGCCGAGACCGAGTTCGAAGCTCGCCGTCGAGTCGTCGTCGCCCAGCGGTTCGGGGAGACCGGTGTCGGCGAGGTGCGGTAGCTTTCCGGCGTCGACCTGGGTCTGAACGTAGTCCGCAGCGGCCTTGCGGCGAGCTGCGTCCGCCTCCTTGGCGACGCGACGGTGAATTCCCCCGGACAACTCGGCCCGCACATGGCCGAGTGTGAAGGTGTCGACCGCGAGGACGAGCGCGCGCCGCATCGCACTGTCGGCATCGAGTCCGCGGACCGCGGCCGCGGTCTCGTCCATGCGCTTGAGTGAGGCCGGGCCAATCGGACATCCGGTGTCGCCTGTGGCCAACAGCCAGGGGTGGTGCAGCACCGCGGCCCGGTTGCGCCGGGCGAGCAGCCGCAGCGCTTCGCGCCAGTCGGCGGGAACGCATGACGGTCTACGGTTGACGACCTTGCTGGTCGAACAGGCACCCCGGCGGTGGAGGTGAGGGGCGTTGGCTTACGCGTCCGTGGTCATGGCTGCCGGCGGGTCTGCGTGCCAAACGAGCTCATCCTGCCGGTGGTGAACCTCCTGCAGCAGCGCCTCGCGCACCGCCCGCACCTCCCGCCGAGTTGATGCTTCTCGCCGCGACGCCAGGATGACCGGCACCCGCGGGCGCGGCACAGCAGCGGCGATGGGATGTATGCCCGGCGCGGTGATGGCCATGAACTTCGGCAGCAGCGCTATCCCGACACCACGCCTGGTCGCTTCGAGCTGAGCGAAAATATTCGTCGAGCTGAACCGCACCACGGCGTTCGGGAGGTAAGTGTCCAAGTCCACCTCTCTCACCCGCTGCATGGCATCGACGAAGAAGATGAGCGGATGCTCCTCCAGGTCCTCGATCGAGGCCGGATCGCCGTGCTCCGCCAGGTACGTCTCGCTCGCGTAGAACCCGAAATCGTAATCACATATTTTCTCGGTGACCAATCTCGTGGCAGGTGGTGGTTGTCCAAGCGTGATGCCGAGATCGAAGGTCGACTCGCGCAACGTGAGTTCACGTGCACCGGTGACGAGTTCCACGTTCAGGCCCGGGTGTTTTGCCCGTACTCGGGCGAGGGCCGGAACGACGAACAGGGTTCCGAAACCGTCCGCAGCGGTTATCCGGACGGTGCCGGTGAGAGCGTCGGCCTCGGCGCCGACCGCGGCACGGATCGCAAGGTCCACCGCCTTCTGGATAGCGCGGGCGTGCTCCACCACGGCGCGACCGGTGTCGGTCAGCTCCCACCCTTCGTAGCCGCGGTCGAAAAGGCGCGAACCGAGTGCGCTCTCCAAGGCACGAAGGCGCCGCGAGACCGTGGTGTGGTCGACGCCGAGAACCTTCGCGGCGGTCATCGGGCGGCCCGTGTCGGCCAAGGCAGCCAAAAAGCGAAGGTCGTCGGCACGCACGTCTCTGCCGTGGATGTTCGCGGTCAAGCGAGAGTCGCCAGTCTGTTCTGGTTTCGACCGCCCGGTCCGTTGTCGTGGGTGCAGCGGGCGTTGGCGTGTGGGAAGGCCTCGAAGGTGCCGAATGTCGACGCGGGACCGGGGGACGGAGGGCTCATCGGGTGGATCCTTCGTTGATCGGCGGACATCACCCCACGCTAGGTCGACCGGCTGCATCCGGCCACCTGATGGGGCTGGGGTCACCAAGTGACCGGCAGGTCGTGCAGACCGCCGGTGAGCCGCTCGGTGTGCAGGCGCAGCCGGCTGGCGTCGACCGCGAGCCGGAGATCGGGCAGGCGGGTGAACAGCGTGGTCAGCGCCACCTTGAGCTCGGTTCGCGCCAGGCTCGCGCCGATGCAGTAGTGCGCGCCGTGCCCGAAGCTGAGATGGGCCGCGCCGGTGGGCCGGTCGGGGTCGAAGGTCTCGGGGTCCGGGAAAGCCGCCTCGTCGCGGTTGCCGGCGAGCGTGGCGATGACGACCGCGTCCCCGGCGGCGATTTCGACGTCGCCGATGGTGATGTTCTCGCGGGCGTAGCGGGCCAGGCCGAAGTTCTCCGGTGCGGCCAGGCGCAGGATCTCCTCGACGATCCGCGGGCGGCTTGCCGGGTTGTCGACCAGCCGTCGGCGTGCCTCGGGGTTTTCCAGCAGGAGCAGGGCGCCGATGCTGATCCGGTTGACGGTGGTTTCGTGTCCTGCGAAGAGGACGCCGGCGACAACCTGGGTCAGCTCGGCGTCGGTGAACGCGGGATCGTCGCGCTGGGCGTCGACGAGGTCGGTGATGACGTCCGGGCCGGGGTCGTGTCGCTTGACTTCGGCGAGTTCGCCGGCGTAGGCGAGTAGTTCGACGATCGCGGTGAAGGGGTCGTCGCCGGTCATGGTCGCTGAGCGTTCGGACAGGTCCTTGAAGTGGTCGCGGTCGCTGTAGGGGACACCCAGCAGCTGGCAGATGACGAAGATGGGCAACGGCAGTGACAGGCTTTCGTGCAGGTCGACGACCTGGCCCGGCCCGCCCGCAGCGATCATGTCGTCGAGCAGGGAGTCGGTCAGCTGCTGCATCCCGTCCTCGAGGCGTCGCATCCGGCGTGCGGAGAACGACGGCACCAGCACCCGGCGCAGGCGGGCGTTGAAGGCGGGCTCGGCGTCGAACTCGCCGACCGGTCCGCCGTTGAACCCCGAATTGGAGACCCGGGGAGCTGTCTCCGGTTCGCGGTGGGAGCGGCCCAGCCGTGGATCGTTGAACAGCGCCCTGGCCTCGGCGTAGCCGGTGACCAGCCAGGCCGGGTCCCCGGCGGGGGTCAGCGCGCGGGTGATCGGGTGCCGGGCCCGCAGGTCCGTCCAGACGGGACCGACGTCGAGGACCGCCGGGCGATCGAACGGCAGTCGGGGCGGGTTCGTGGTGTCGGTCGTCATGGGCAACTCCGGAGGTGGGCCGTGCTGACCTCCGGCAGCCTAGCGCTAAGTGGCACGCGTTTGTCACTTATCTTGTTTGGCGTGCACGCCCCACTCAGAGCAGGGGAAGCGCCCCGCCGACCTCGCTCGCCCGGCATCCCTCCAGGAGCAGGGCGAGGTACCGGCGCCAGCGCGCGGGCTGCGCGGTCTCCAGGTCGGGCACGGCGAGCATCGTCGCCACGATCATGGCGATGAGCGACGGGAAGTCGCTCGAGTCCAGATCCGGGCGCGCGACCCCGGCCGCCTGCGCCCGCTCCAGCGCCCGGCTCAACGGCTCGACGAAACCCTCGGCCGTGGCCCGGGTGACCAGTGCGGTGTCCCGCGCCGCGGTCAGCAGCGCGGAGTTGGCCGCTACGGTGACGACCGTGGCCTCCAGGCCGTCGGCCAGCGCCTGCCACGGGTCCGGATGGGCGGTCGCGGCCTCGACGACGGGCTGCACCTCGTCGGTGACGTACTGCTCGAACACCGCGCTGATCAGGTCTTCACGCCCGGCGAAGCGCCGGTAGACCGTGCGCAGCCCGACACCGGCCCGAAGCGCGACGTCGTTGACCCCGAACTCGGACCCCTGTTCGCTGATCACCGCGCGCGCCGCGTCGAGGATCCGCTCCTGGTTGCGGCGCGCGTCGGCCCGCAAGCCTGGCGGCGGTCCGGGCGTGTGAGTCATGGCTGACAGGATCCCCGGTGGCTCATCGGCATCGCAAATCCCCAGGGCGATCGGTGACCTTGACGGACGCCTCAGCCGCAGAACGATCTCGGCTCCGTCACCGGTTCGCCGGGTGTACGTCCCAGCTGGCGATCAGCGGGAGCAGGCGAGCGGTGGGTGAGTCCGGTTCCGCGGTGTAGACGACCAGGCGCTGATCGGGTTGGTCCGCGGCGCTGATGATCTCGATGTCGAATGCGAGCTGGCCGGCTTGGGGATGGTCGATACGTTTGGGGACCGACGCGTAGTCGCGGACGGTGTGGTCGTCCCACCACCGCGCCACTTGCGGATCGGCGGCTCTCAGCTCGTCGACGAGGGCGATCAGTCGCTGGTCGAAGGGGCGGCGGGCCGCCTCGCGGCGCATGGCGGCGATGGCCGTCGAGGCGAAGTCGGTCCAGTTGACGATGCGTTCGCGAGCCAGCGGGTCCTGGATGAGGAACGAGAAGAACGAGGTGCCGAGCTCGATCGGGCGGCCCAGGACCGCGTCGAGCAGCGCATTGCGGGCCAGCACCTCGCCCCGGTTGCCCAACAGCAGCACGGGAAGGTGGTCGAGCGCGGACATCACCCGCAGCAGGCCCGGCTCGGGTCGTTGCGGCGCTTCGGTGACAGGGGTGTCTCGCCGGGCGATCGGGTGGGCGAGGTCGAACAGGTGCGCGCGCTCGACCGAGGTCAGCCGAAGCGCGCGGGCGAGGGCTTCGAGGACGGCACGGGAGACATTGCGCTGGCGGCCTTGTTCGAGGCGACCGTAGTACTCGGCACTGACGCCGGCGAGGACGGCGAGTTCGTCACGGCGCAGCCCGGGCACGCGACGCGGGCCGGGGAAAGGCGTGATCCCGGCTTGGGCGGGCGTGATCCGATCGCGACGAGCGCGCAGGAAGGCGCCCAGCTGAGGCCGAACCGGTGGCATGCCTTCACGGTACCGAGGACGAGGCAGGGCTGGGTGGTCCTGCGGTAACCAGGCTCAGCGGGGTGTGGCTGCTGCCTGCTCCTGCCGTCGACGCTGGGGAGACGAAGCCACCGGAAGGAAAGCACTGACCATGAAGCGTTGGATACTGCCGGCAGACGCCACTACGGCCGACCAGCTCAGGTGCGAGGACGCCCCGGCCCCGGAGCCTGGTCCGCGTCAGGTGCGGATCACGGTGAACGCTCTGTCGATCAACGCGCGTGACCGGATGGTCCTGGCCGGGCCGTTCGGACGGACCCCCGGGCGTGATCTCGTCCCGCTGTCCGACGTCGCCGGCGTGATCGACGCGCTCGGCGAAGCGGTCCAGGGCTGGGCGATCGGTGACCGGGTGATGGCCGCCCACGTTCCCGGCTGGTCGGACGGGCCGGCCCCGACGTTCGGCCCGGGTGCGGGCAGCTTCGACGACGACGGTGTCGCCGCCGAGCAGATCGTCGTCGACGCCACCGCCCTGGTGGCCACGCCCGGGAGCCTCAGCGATGCCGAGGCGTCGACGCTGCAGATAGCCGGTGTGACCGCGTGGAACTCGTTGTTCGGCCGGCACCCGGTCCAGGCCGGGCACCGGGTCGTGGTCCTCGGAAGCGGCGGCGTGTCGGTCTTCGCCGCGCAACTCGCCACGGCGGCCGGTGCCCGGGTCACAGCCGCGGTCCGCGCCCACGCCGACGATCCGCGATGGGCCCGGATCGGGGTCGCGGACGTCGTCACCACCACGCCGGGCTGGGGCCGGCGATTCTTCGAGTCGACCCGCGGGGCCGACAAGGTCGTCGACGCGGTCGGCCCGGGCATGGTGCCCGAGTCGCTCGCCGCGTTGCGCGGCAGTGGCGAAGTCGCGGTTCCGGGCTTGCTCGACCTGACGAATCCTGGGCTCGACTTCATGGAGATGATCGCCAAACAGGCCGGCGTCCGCGGCGTCGCGGTCGGCAGCGTCGCCATGCATCGCGACCTGGCGGTGTTCGTCCGGGAGCACGGCATCCACCCGGTGATCGAGCGGAGCGTCGCCTTCGCAGACCTGCCGGAGGCGTACCGCGGTCACGTGGCCGCCGGGGTGTTCGGCAAGACCGTCATCGTCGTGGATCGACCGTGAGCGGTCGACAGCACCAGTGACCTCCGAAGGCATCCGAGAAGTTCACCCCCCCGATCAGCCTGCCTGGCCGGACCACCCGCAGCATCTCGGCGATCGCCTGACCGGCCTTCGAACCGAGTTCACCGGAGAGGAGCACACCAGCCGTCGTCGTCGGCGGCCGTGCCCCGGGTGCCCGGATGTACACCCGTCCGTACACCGCTCGATAGCACGGATTCGGTGGTCGCGGTTGGGGCTGGTTCAGTGACCAGCCCGTTATGCAAGCCGTCGTGATGTGCATGAGGATGTTCCGACAGGGGTGGAGTTGTAGCTCTCTCGGGGACTACGAGTGTCCACCCGGAGGTGACGTCCGAGGGCACCAGTGACCGTAACTTTGTGGCACGAAGTCATTGTGTGCGACCAAAGGACGTGTCATGCCGCTCTTGCCGAACGATTCGACGACCCAGAACATCCCGGTCAAGTCCTCTCTGTTTCGCTTGTTTCTGCTGGGCGTTGTCTTCTTCGGTGTGGTCTTGGTGAACGGCTTGGTGAACGGGGCGGCGGGCACGGTGCCGGTACTCGGGCTCTTCACCGGGTTCATCGCCGCGGCGGGGATCGTGTGGTTCTACCGGTTCGTCGTCCGGAAGGTCGAGCACCGGGAGGCGGCCGAACTGTCGCTACAGGATGTGAAAGGTCCGGGCGGCAAGGGTTTCGCGCTCGGAGCCGGGATGTTCGCGGTCGTCGTCGCGTTGATCGCGGTGTTCGGCGGGTACACCATCACGGGGTGGGGTTCGTTCGGTGGCATGGTGTCGATCTTCGGGTTGATGGCTTCGGTCTCGATCGCCGAAGAGCTGCTTTTCCGGGGTGTGCTGTTCCGCATCGTCGAGAACCTGCTCGGGACCTGGGGCGCGCTGGCGATCTCCGGTGTCCTGTTCGGCGTCATCCATCTGCTCAACCCCCACGCGACGCTGTGGGGGGCGATCTCCATCGCCATCGAGGCCGGCCTGATGCTCGGCGCCGCTTACGCCGCGACCCGGACCCTGTGGGCGCCGATCGGCCTGCACTTCGGCTGGAACTTCGTCCAGGTCGGCGTGTTCGGCGGTACCGCCTCAGGTGGCGACCACGCCTACGCCAGCCTGTTCCAGAGCGTCTCCGACGGCCCGGCCATTCTCACGGGTGGCGCGTTCGGTCCGGAGGCCAGTCTGGTGACCATTCTCATCTGCCTCGTGCCCACGCTGTTCTTCCTGCGCATGGCCCACCGGCGAGGCCACATCCGCCCCCGCGCCGCCCGCGCATGAACAACCACCCGGCTACTGCCTCGGCGTTGCGTGGTTCGAAGGCCCATCGATCAGCTTCGTGAGTGACCTCCGAGGACGGCTTGGGATCGCGATGGGCGCACTGCGAGCGGGAACAGACCCGCACACGACCGTCACGAGCGGCCAATGAACTCGTTGCGGCCTTCGCAGGCGGAGACGAAACGAGCGATCCGGGTCGAGGTTCGGTCCGACATCCAGGCCAGGCGGACTCGGGCCGGAGCGAGGTTGTTGACTCGGATCAGCCGGACCCCGCGGATGGACGGAACTTCTTCCACCATCGGAAGCGGCACGAACGCGATGCCGTTGTTGTTGCGGACGTGCACGAACAGTTGAAGCAGGTCCTCCATCTCCGCGCCGGCCAGGGGTGCCCCGTCCAGCCAGTAGTCGCGTTCCTGCGAGGTGCTGCCGGCCCATCCGAGGACGTGGCACCCGAGCAGGTCGGCGCGGTCGACGACGTCCCGCCCCGCGAACCGGTGGTTCTCCGGCACCACAGCCACCCGCTCCTGGGTGGTGACCAGTGCGGTGTCCAGGCCGGTCTCGTCGAATTCGCCGCTGACCAGGGCGACGTCGGCCGCCCCGGAGCGCAGCGACGCCAATTGCGTACGCCAATGGGCCATCACCGGCTCGACCTGCTCGCCGTGACCGGCGGCGATCAGGTCACCTAGCATCTCGTAGTCGCAGGCGCGTGCGCTGACCCGGAGGGGTGGTGTCTGCGCGCTGGTCTCCCGGGACTGCCGGATGGCCGCGGCGACGTCCTGGTTGATGGCACGCGCCCGGTCGGTCAGGATCCGGCCGGCCGGGGTCAGGACGGATCCTCGCGGCAGCCGATCGAGCAGGGCGACCCCGACGGACCGTTCGAGGGTGGCAATGGCCCGGGTCAGGGCGGGCTGGGTCATCCCGAGGCTCGCCGCGGCGTGCGAGATGCCGCCCTCGTCGGCGACGGCGATCAGGTAACGCAATTGGCGAAGTTCGACGTCTGCCACCCCGCCAGTCTGACATGCCGGTACGGCATGGCTCGGCATACCGGAAACGGCCTGGCCACGGGACGGCGACGGGCGAAGGATCTTGTTCATGACCACAGTTCTCGTCCATGGTGTACCCGAGACCCCGGCCCTCTGGGATGCGCTCCGCCGGCTGCTGCCCGGCGACAGCGTGGCCCTGAGACTCCCCGGCTTCGGCTCGCCCCGCCCGCCGGAGATGACCGGGAAGGATGCGTACGCCACGTGGCTCGCCGACGAGCTGCGGGCAATCGGCGGTGAGATCGACCTGGTGGGTCATGACTGGGGCGGCCACCTGACCATGCGGGTGGTGTCCGCCTTCCCCGGCGTACGCGTCCGCAGCTGGGTCTCCGACGTCGCTTACGGCTGGCATCCCGGCTATCGGTGGCATCCGATCGCGACCATGTGGCAGAAGAGGCCCGACGGTGAGCAGTCCCTCGCCGCCGTCCGCGCGGGCACGCCCGGAACGTTCGGCCAGTTGCTCGGCCCGCGCGGACTGACGGCTGCGGTGGGTGCCGACATCGACGCCGCCCACGACGAGACGATGGACGGCGCGATCCTGGCCCTCTACCGCTCGGCCTGGCCGAACCTCGACGCCGGATGGAGGACCGGGTCGATCGACGTTCCGGGCCTGGTCCTGGTGCCGACCGGCGATGTGCTGGACGGCGTCGACCCGGACGAGGTCCTCATCCAGAACGAGCAGATCGCCCGTACGACTGGCGCCCGCCTGCAAACGCTCGACGGCGTCGGCCACTACTGGATGCTGCAAGACCCCCAACGGGCGGCAGACACCCTGCGTACGTTCTGGGCCGGCGCCGGAAGCAGCTGATCGGCACCGAGGATGGGTCGAACAAGTCACCCGGTCTCTGCGCCGCTACAACGCCCGACATTGTCATTGCCGTAGCCGCGAAACTCACGCCGCGAGACGGTGGGCCAGGCCTTCACCGGCGTGCAAGTTTGCAACACCGGCGTGCCGATTTGCTTCTGTCCGGCCGGCCGAACGTCCCATACAGTGCCATCAGAACCTCCGTAGCAGATGCCGCCAAGGCCGTCAGCAGACGGCCACGCTCTCATTTGCTTGCCGTACCGTTCGACAACTGTACGGCGCAGGGCGTTCCGCAGTCCCTTTTTGGGACGTGTTAGGGAAGGACACCTGTCATGCCACTGGCGAGAATCGACCTCATCGAAGGCAAGTCGGCCGAGTATCGCCGCACCATCGCGGACGTCGTGTACGACAAGATGATCGAGTGCTTGGGTGTGCCCGAGGACCGGTTCCAGACCATCACTGAACACAAGGCGGAGAACTTCCTCTTTGACGCCGACTATCTCAGTCTCTACCGATCCGAGAACTGCATCTTCATCCAGCTGATCTTCCTGGACGTCGCAAGCCCCGAACAGAAGGTCGCGTTCTACAAGGCCGTTGTGGACTCTTTGCACGAGAAACTACAGGTGCGGCCGGAGGACGTCTTCTTCAACCTCATGACTGTCGACCCGCCGGACTTCTCTATGGGTAAGGGCGTCGGCACATACGTCAACGGTGTGCCGACCGACCGTCTCGACCCTGATTCGGTCTGACGGTCGTGCGCCCCGGGACGACGGGTCGCCCTCGAGATAAACCGTCGGCGACGGCCGAGGCGGCTGGGCGGATCACGTGGGATATCAGCGTGGATTCCACGATTGCGCGGGCGCATCAGCATGCGGCGGGTGCGCGGAAAAGGGGGACCTGCAGGCCGAGCCGCCGGGCGGGACCATCGTCGAACCGGAGGATCACGCGTTGAGCCGGTCGCGAGGCGGGGTGACCGCGAAGCTGCATCTGAGGCGTGAGCACGGGCAGAAGCCGTTGTCGATCGTGCTGACCGCCGGGCAGCGAGGCAGCAGCCCGCGGTTCGTTCCGGTCCTGGCCGGTAGCCGGGTGCCCCGAGCAAGGCTGATCAGGACGCGCACCGCAAGGCGAAGGGGTCGAAGGGCGGGCGGCCACCGGCCTTCGATCCTGGGATCTCCAAGCAGCGCCATACCGTCGAATGTGACATCAACCGGCTCAAACGCCACCGCGCCTTGGCTACCCGCCATGACAAACTAGCTGCCGCTACGAGGCCACTGTCCACATTGCCGCGATCAACGAATGGCTCTGACCCACTTCGATACAGGCCTCGGGCCGGCTGCACGATCAGGTTGCCGTCGGCGCAGGTGGTCTGCCCGGCTCCGACGGCAATCCCGGCAATGGCCCGCTGTTGGTGGTGCGATCGCGTTAAGGTGGCACGTTTCCGCTCTCAGCCGGGGTGCCGGCGGATCGGAAGGCGGGGGAGGGGATGGTTCCGTTGGAGCGGACGACGTGTTGTGTGGTCGGTGGTGGCCCGGCCGGGATGATGCTCGGGTTGCTGCTTGCCCGTGCCGGTGTTTCCGTGACAGTGCTGGAGAAGCATCGGGACTTCTTGGACGACTTTCGAGGCGATACGGTCCACCCGGCAACTCTGGACCTGCTCGACGACTTGGGTTTGGGCGCGCGGTTCGCGGCGTTGCCGCGCTCTCAGGTCACTGAGGTGGCTTTGCCCGGGGAAAACGGCGGGCTGCAGCGAATCGGCGATTTTGGTTTGTTGAGCAGGTTTGGAGTCCGTCATCCGTACATGACGATCGTTCCTCAATGGGATTTGCTCGATCTGCTCGCTGCCGCTGGGCGGGAGGAGCCGGCGTTCCGGTTGCGGATGGGTGCCGAGGCGACATCGGTCGTCCGGGCGCATGGTCGTGTCGTCGGCGTCCGGTATCGGACGGCGTCCGGTGTCGGTACCCAGGTCGAGGGGGAGATCCGGGCCGATCTCACGGTCGCCTGCGATGGCCGTCGTTCTGTTCTGCGTGCGGCGTCGGGCCTGCCGGTGAGGGCGTTCGAAGTTCCGTTCGACACCTGGTGGTTTCGACTTTCGCGCCGGAAAGGTGAACAGAGTGGCGCGCTGACCCGCAAGGCCGGTCTGGGGAGCTTCGCGGTGGTCATTCCGCGGCAAGACTACTTCCAGATCGGTTACGTCGCGCCAAAAGGGACCGACGAGCAGTTGCGGGCCCGTGGCGTCGCGGCGTTCCGGGCCGAGGTCGCCGAACTCGTCCCGGAATACGCCGATCGGGTCGGCGAGCTGGTCTCGATGGACGATGTCAAGCACCTGGATGTTCAGTTCAACCGGCTCCGCCAGTGGCACGTTGATGGGCTGTTGTGCATTGGTGACGCCGCACATGCGATGTCGCCGGTCGGCGGCATGGGTGTCAACCTGGCCATCCAGGATGCGGTGGCAACCGCGACACTACTGGCTGAGCGGCTTCGTCACGGCACGGTCAGCGGCAGGGACCTCGCGGGCGTGCGTCGACGCCGGTTGCCGGCGACGTTGCTGGTTCAGGCGTTGCAGCGGATCATGCACGCAGATCTCGCCGGGCCGCTCCGAGCCGGAACGTTGGCCGGCCCGCCGGGGCCGATGCTCGCGGCGGTCCGGCGGTTCCCGGTCCTGCAGGCCTTGGCCGCTTATCTCATCGGAGTCGGGTTTCGGCCGGAGCGTGCACCGGCGTTCGCCCGCCGTGCGCCAACGCCGTCCTGATGCGCCGCTCGTGTCGAGCGCAGGTGGCTCGGCTGAATCAGTTCACCGTCCACTATGGAGGACGCTCCGCGGCTTTCGACTACTCACTCCCACGCTCGAGGTAGGTGTCGGTCTCGCACCCTCCGGTGGATGGTTCGTGGCGCCGGTCAGGGGACCGAACGCCGCGAGGGACAGCGCCTCGTGCAGGCCGGCGATCGACGAAGTCGCGGCCGGCTGGTGCTACCTCGTCGGCCGGCTCGGCCACACGTATGCGGGGTTCGCGCCGATGGAGGGATACAACAGCGACATCTTGTTCGGCCCGGACGGCTTTCAGCGCAGGGCTCACCCCAGGAGGCCGTCGGTCCGGACCCAGCCCAGGGTCTCGACTGCCCATCCGGTCTTGCCCGGTGGGGCGTCATCCGGACAGTCCCGCCTGCACCAGCGCGGCGTGCAGGGTCGCCGGCTCGCCTTGCCAGGCCACATGCGCGTCGGGACGGATCAAGGTCCACGGCACTGCCGCGTCGGCCGGCGGGGCGAGCACGACCCGGTCCTCCCGGCCGGCGATCGCGGGCCGGGCCGCTTCCGGTGCCACGAGCGCGAACTTGCCGTCGCGCAGCACTTCGTACAACCGGTGGGTGTCCTGCAACGCGATGTCCCGCGCCCGGGGCGCCTGGGGATAGTCGATGCCGATGCCGGAGATGGTGCCGGCGGCCTTGCGCGCCACCGGCGGGAGACGCAGTGCGGCGCTGCCCACGACGATGCGGGCCAGCCGTCCGGCCCGCGACTTGGTCGTCGCCAGCCGGATGATGGCGCCACTGCTGCGCAGGACGAGGCGGCCGACCGGGTGTCGCTCTTCCTCGTAGGTGTCGAGGAGCCCGTCGGGTGCCCAGCCCTGCGCCGCCGCCGCGAGCTTCCAGCCGAGGTTGGCCGCGTCCTGCAGCCCGGTGTTCATGCCCTGCCCGCCCGCCGGCGAGTGGACGTGCGCGGCGTCACCGGCCAGGAACACGCGCCCCACCCGGTAGTGCGGCGCCTGGCGTTCGTCGCTGTGGAAGCGGGATATCCAGCGGGTCTCCCGCAGCCCGAAGTCGGTGCCCATTGCGCGGCGGGTCACGGCGCGGATCTCGTCGAGGGTCACCGGTGCGGTGTCGGGCAGTTGGTGGCGGCGGTCCCACGCGAAGATCCGGTACCAGCCGTCGCCGAAGGGGGCGACGAACGCGAACGCGTCACCGACGGCGTTGACCGAGAGCACGTCCTCCGGGGCGTCGGCCAGCCGTACGTCGGCGAGCATGATCGAGGTGAGCACCGTCTTGCCGGGGAACGGCAGGCCGAGGGCCTCGCGTACGGCGCTGTGCACACCGTCGGCGCCGACCGCGTAGTCACTTCGGATCACCGCACTGCCGACCGTGAGCTCGACGCCGCCGGAATCCTGCCGCAGCGCCGTCACTTCGGCGTCGCGCACGATGCGGGCACCGGCGGTGATCGCGCGTTTCTCGAGCACCCGTTCCACGTTGTACTGCGGAGTGATCAGCAGGTACGGGAATCTGGTGGGCAGGGTCGCCAGGTCGATCTGGAGGTGGTCGAAGAGGCGCAGGTGCTGGACCGGCGAACCGCCGGCGATGATCTCGTCGGCCAGTCCGCGGGCATCCAGGTGCTCCAGCGTGCGGGCGTGGACGCCGAACGCCCGGGTCAGGTTGGACTCGGTGCCACGCCGCTCCAGCACGGTCACGTCGACGCCGGCTCGGGCGAGGTCGCCGGCCAGCAACAGCCCGGCGGGCCCGGCACCGACGATCGCGACGGTGGTCTGTTCGATCATGACGTACTCCTGTCTGATTGTCGTACATCGGGCTGCGGGTGCCGTCGGCCGCGGTCGAGCAGTGCCGGCAACGGGGTGGTCGGGTTCACGGTCGCGAGAGTGGACCTGGCGTGCCTCGCCGGGGATGACGACGAGCGTGAAGCTGTCGATCGCGGTGTGGACGATCGCGGTGTGGACGATCGCGGTGTGGACGATCGCGGGTGGGCCGGCGGCAATGTGGTCAGCACGGCAGCCAGTACCAGCGGCAGGTGGGTGGCTGCGATCAAGGGCGTCGTCGCGACCACCGCTGCACCGTGCGGTCGAGCACGCCCACGACGACGACCACCGCCAACAGCACGACGGCCACGATACCGATGCCGTAGCCGGTTTCCTCGGCGACTTCGCGCGGTCGGTGTCCTCGAGCTGCTCGCCCGGATCTTGGTCGCCGCCCGGCAGCTCCCACCAGTGGTGGCCCCGGTCGTCGGGGGCGCGGGCGTGGATGAGGAGGAGCACGACTGTGCCGAACGGCGTTGCGCGCTCCATCCACCGAAGTGCGGTGGCCGCATCGGAGAGAGGGAAGCGTTCATCGAGCACGGGAGACAGCTCGCCCTCGACCGACAGTGTCATGACTCGATCCCACGACCGCGCCTTTGGTGGCGGCGGGACTCAGTCGTTGGTGGACGCCCCCGGTCCGGTCGCGGCGTACCGGGCGGCGATGGTGCGGACGGCCTCGTCGACGACCTGGGTGACGCGTTCCGCGCTCACCTCCCAGCCCGGCACCAGGAGCGCCGGCCAAAAGACGTAGTTGGAGATCATGCCCAGGAACTGGGTGGCTGCGAGGTCCACGTCCTCGACCCGCACCGTTCCCGCCTCGTGTTCGGCCAGGAGATAGTCGCGCACGGACTCGAAGTAGGGCATCTTCCCGTGCGAAAACTGCGCATGGGCCAGCTCGGGGAACCGCGGCAGCTCGGCGATGACGATCCTGAACAGGTCGGTCATCCGAGGACGGCCCAATAGTTCGGCG
The DNA here is from genome assembly GCF_044453095.1 of Amycolatopsis sp. NPDC051758. Taxonomy (NCBI): domain Bacteria; kingdom Bacillati; phylum Actinomycetota; class Actinomycetes; order Pseudonocardiales; family Pseudonocardiaceae; genus Amycolatopsis; species Amycolatopsis sp. NPDC051758. The sequence continues at coordinate 226,380 of NZ_JBITCJ010000014.1, forward strand.
TAACGGCGACCGATGGTGCCGAGCCCGTCGACGATGTTGCCTGCCGCCGGCGGATCCTGCTCGTCGGCGGTCGACCATGACTCGGTCACGATGGCGTCGAACAAGGCGGCTTTGGTCGGAAACTGCTTGAACAAGGTGGCCCGCGAAACGCCCGAGCGCTCGGCGATCCGCGCCAGCGATGTCCGGTCGTAGCCCAGCTCGAGGAACAGAGCGGTCGCGGCCGCCACGATCAGTGCGCGCTTCTCCTGGGCGACGCGCTGGTGATACGTCGTCACGACCTTGCTCATGGGCCGAGCATACGAGGTGAGTGGCTTGACTCGCCACCACTGCTGACTTACTGTCGGAGTAATGGTGAGTCGATCCACTCACCACCGGTCGCCGTTCATCACCGTGAGCCGGTCATTCACCCGCATACCGGAGGAACACCTGATGCCCCGCTTCGACAACCAGACCGTGCTCGTGACCGGTGGGGCCGGCGGCCAGGGCTCGAGCCACGTGCGCGCCTTTCACGCGGAGGGAGCGAACGTGGTGATCGGCGGCATCAACGCCGAACGCGGCGCCGCTCTCGCCGACGAGCTCGGGCCCCGCGCTCACTTCACTCGCCTCGACGTCACCGACGAGAGCTCGTGGTCCGCCGCTGTGCTGGCCGCCGAGCGTGTCTTCGGCGCCCTGAACGTGCTCGTCAACAACGCGGGTGTGCAGAATCCGCCGGCAACGATCGAGAACACGGACCACGCCACGTGGTCGCGCATCCTCGACGTCAACCTCACCGGGACCTTCCTCGGCATTAAGACCGCGGTTCCCGCTCTGCGCCGCGCGGCAGGGGGAGCCATCGTCAACATCGCCTCGACGATGGGCCTGGGCGGCACGGCGCACTACGCGCCGTACGTCGCCGGCAAGTGGGCCGTGCGAGGCCTCACCCGAACGGCAGCCCTCGAGCTCGGCCGCGACCACATCCGGGTGAACACCATCCACCCCGGCGTGATCTCGACTCCCTTCATCCACGAACCGGCGACCGGCGCGACCGCGGCCATCGCCGACTTCTACGCACCCGAGCCGTTCGCCGTCCCCCGGCTCGGGGAGCCGACCGACGTCAGCAGCCTTCTCCTGTTCCTCACGTCATCGGACGCGTCGTTCATCACGGGGTCGGAGTACGTCATCGACGGTGGACTCCTCCTCGGCCCCGCCCTTCAGGCCCAGACCGCATGAGCACTCCGGACACGACCGGGTCGAATGACTCCGCATGGGACGCGTCTCCATCCCAGCTGCCGAACCGCGTCCGACGAGCCATCGAGATCACCCCCGCCGCGGGCACCAGGGAACGGATCATCGACATCACGACGCTGGGGCGCCGCACCGGCCGAGCGCGCCGCATCGAGATCTTCTTCTACCGAGCCGCGGGCACCACTTACCTGTGTAGCGGCGCCGGCGGTGCCGCTACCGACTGGCATGCGAACCTTCTCGCCAATCCCGACTTCACCTTCCACCTCAAGAATGGGATCCGTGCGGATCTGCCTGCACGGGCCACGCCGGTCACCGACCCAGCTGAACGTCAGGCCGTGCTGGCGGAGATCGTGGCGGATCTCAATCAGCCCCACGACCCCGGAACCATCCGGCCGACTCGGCTCGAAGACTGGGCTGACAGCCGGCTGATGCGCATCAGCTTCCGCCATCAGCCGTGATCGCGGATCCCTACGCAGCACGAATCCGCGACGAACTCGTTCTGCCGCAGGTCGCTCCGGATCAGCTCAAGCACGCTGCTGGTTCCTCGTGTCACCGGTCCGCGACCGCGATGGGGTCCGCAACTTGATTGCGGACCCCAGCTGCGCCGTCTTAGCCGGGGCGGCGCGTTCGGAGTGTCGGGCACGACCGGTAACCGATCGCCGCCAACAGAGAGCCCGAACCCCGCGATCAAAACGGTGTAGACCGACAAGTGCGAGTCGAGCGGAATTCCGTACGCCCTCGTGCTGGGAGGAAGTCCATCACGACTGTGCAAAACACTCGTCGCCGCGCGCATCTGAGCGCGGAGCGGCGCTGGTGGTGCGTCGGCGCTCGCGATGCCAAGCAGAACGGGCGGCGCGCTCGACCAGGTGAACTGGATCTTGCTGTTCACCATGACAGCTGAAGAGGTGCGACGAGGGGTCAGAAATGGTCGCGCCGGGCTTCCCGGGCGACGACCTCGTCGAGGTCGGCCAGCCGGCGCAAGCCGTTCAGCGGCTGCCGCATCCGGTGGTTCCCGCGCAGCCGCTCGGCGTTGCGGTCGAGGAACGCCCAATAACCCGCGGTGAAGGGGCACGCGCGCGGCCCCGTCCGCTGTTTCGGGTCGTAGACGCAGCCGCCGCAGTGGTCGCTCATCCGGTGGATGTACGCGCCGCCGGCGGTGTACGGCTTGGTCCCGACGATGCCGCCGTCGGCGTACTGGCTCATGCCGATCACGTTGGCGGGCATCACCCACGGGAAGCCGTCGACGAACGCCGTGGCGAACCAGGCGGTCAGCTCGGCCGGGTCGTACCCGCGCTGCAGCGCGTGGTTCCCGAGCACCATCAGCCGTTCGATGTGGTGGGCGTAGCCGCGATCGCGGACGCCGGCCAGCGCGGTCCGCAGGCAGGCCGCCTCGACGGCGTCCGCGTCCAGCTCGAGCCACCACGCCGGCAGCTTCCGCCGCGCCTGCAACGCGTTGCGGCGCAAGTAATCCGGGCCCAGGTGCCAGTACAGGTGCCACACCCACTCGCGCCACCCGAGCACCTGCCGTACGAAGCCTTCCACGCCTTCGAGCGGCGCCGTCCCGTCGCGCCACCGCGCTTCGGCCTGGCGCACGACGTCCAGCGGGTCGAGGATCCCGAGGTTGAGCGGGACCGACAACAGGGCGTGCGCCATCGCCCAGTCGTGGGTCAGCATCGCGTCCTGGTGCGGGCCGAACGCCGCCAGGCGGTGGTCGAGGAACCGGCGGAGCGCGCGCTGCGCCTCGTCGTGCCCGACCGCGAACCGGCGCGGGCCGTCGACGCCGACGGGGTGGATCGTCCCCGCACGCTCGGCCCGGTCCAGTTCGGCGCGGACCCGCTCGTCGATCGCGTTCTCCCGGGGCTGCCACGGTGCGGGGACGTCGAGGCGGGTGGTCTTCGGCGGCGGCTCGCGGTTGTCGCGGTCGTAGTTCCAGTGGCCGCCCGCGGGCGAGCCGTCCGGTTCCAGGAGCACCTCGAACCGGCGGCGCTGGTCGCGGTAGAAGTCCTCCATGACGAACCGCGTCCGCCCGGACGCCCACTCCGCGAAGTCCTCTTTGGACCGGACGAACCCCGGTGTGGGCAGGATGGCCTCGACGACGCCCTCGTCGCGCAGCCGCCGGACGAGCGCGTCCGCGGCGTGGGAGTTCGGCTCGTGCACCACCACCGGCCGTCCGAAGCGGCGCAGCCCGGTCCGGTAGTCCGGGGCGTCGAGGAGGGTGACGCGATCCCCGAGGTCCTCGGCCAGCCGGTACAGGGCGGCCTGGACCAGGTGCAGCTTCTGCCGGTGGAACGGTTTCGCGGCGAACGCGGTGGCCGACCGGATCAGCAGCACCTCCCGGTCGTGGTGCTCCGGTGTGCTGTGGAAGTGGGGCCCGAGCTGGTCGGCGAACAGCCACAGGGCCGCCTGTCCTCGCATGCGGCGGCCCTAACGCGCCCCGGCCGGCCGCGAAGCCCCGGCCAAGCCGGCCGAAACGGCGCGAGCGGTGCGCCCGCCGGAAGCGAGCGCTCCCTGCAGCGAGCTGGTGTCCCGGTGGTCTCCGCAGACGTAGATGCCGTCACCCAGCCCGACCGTGCGGCGGATTTCGTGCGGTGGGCGCATCACGGGCAGGCCGTGGGCGATCTCGTAGCGGCGGAGCACCGGCCAGCGGCTCGCGTCCGTGCGGTACAGCCGGCTGAGAGCGGCTCGCACCTCGGTGTCCGGCAGCGAGCTGAGCGCCGACGCGCTGACGAGGACGCGGCCCGCCGGGGCGTAGGTCGGGCACACCTCGCTGAGCACCGCCGTGTTCACGACCGGCCCGCCGCGGGCGTCGACCACGATGACCGGCTCCCGCAGCGGAGTCTCCGGTGGGGTGAAGTACCACGTCGTGACCCCGTTCCAGGCCGGCTCCGGGATCCCGTCGAGCAGGCGGGAAGCGGTGCTGCCGTCGGTCGCCACGACCACCGCCCGCGCACGCCACGTGTCGCCGCCCGCCGTCCGGACGAGTCCCGGCCGGACCTGGTCGACCGGCGTGCCCGTCCGGACGGAACTGGACGGGAGCCGCCGGGCGAGCTGACGTGGTAGCTCGCCCATCCCCAGCGCGGGCAGCGACGGCGCGGAACGCAGGAAGCTGCGCCACACGAGCTGGAAGAAGCGGCCGGACGTCGCCAGCTCCGGCTCGAGGAACACCCCGGACAGGAACGGACGGAAGACGGTGTCCAGCGCGCGCTCGGACACGCCCGCCCGCCGCAGTTCTTCAGCGGTGGAACGGTCTTCGCCGTGGACGATCGCCCGCGCCGGACCGGCGGCGACGCGCGCGGACAGCGCGGCCAGGGCGGCCAGGTCCTTCGCCGAGAGGTAGCGGCGGGCGGCGACGTCCCGAATCGCCTTGGGTGCGTCGAGGGGGTGGCCGAGCAGCGACGGGCGATCGTCGTCGGCGACCCGGACCGCGCGCCAGAACCGCCCGAGCCGCAGCGCATCGACGTCCACGAGCCGCCGGATGGCCGGATAGGCCGGGTTGAGGATCTGAAAGCCCCGGTCGAGGCGGAAGCCGTCGACGACGTCGGTGCGCACCCGCCCGCCGACGTCGTCGGAGGCTTCGAGCACGGTGCACGGAACCCCCGCCCGGTGCAGGTGCAGTGCGGCGGCCAGCCCGGCGAGGCCGGCGCCGACGATCACCACGCCCGTGTCGTGAGTGGCCATCGTCAAGCTCCTCCTCGGTTGTTCGCGCGAGCGTTCTTGAACCGCTCCGCGGCGTCGCGCAGATCGACCAGCGGCCGCGGATACCCGGTCTCCGCGAGTTCGGCGGCGCTCAGCTTCCAAGGTTCGTGGACCGCGGGCCCGCGGATGTCGCCCAGCTCGGGGACGTACCTGCGCACGTAGTCGCCGGACGGGTCGTAGCGGTGGGCCTGCAGCACCGGGTTGAGGACGCGGTTCGGCCGGCTGTCGGTCCCGGTGCCGGCCACCCACTGCCAGTTCAGCTGGTTGTTGGCCACGTCGCAGTCCACCAGCAGTTCGGTGAAGTGCCGCGCGCCCAGCCGCCAGTCCAGGTAGAGGGTCTTGGTCAGGAAGCTGCCCACGATGAGACGCGCCCGGTTGTGCAGCCAGCCTTCCCGGGCGAGCTGACGCATCCCGGCGTCCACGATCGGGTAGCCGGTCCGGCCCGAACACCACGCTTCGAATTCCCGTCCCGGCCGGCGCCACCGGTCCGCGCGGGGGCGGTAGTCCTCGGCGGCGCACTCGGGCCGGGCCGCGAGCACCTGGTGGTGGAAGTCGCGCCAGGCCAGCTGCCGGGTGAACGCCCGGGCGCCCTCGGATCCGGTCCCGGCGCGGTGCAGCAGCTCGGTGACCGAAACCGTGCCGAAGTGCAGGTGCGGTGACAGCCGTGAGGTCCCTTCGCCGGCCATGTCGTCGTGGAGCGCCTCGTAGTCGTCGATCGCCTCGGCCACCCAGCGCTCCATCAGCTCGCGCCCGGCCACCTCGCCGCCCCGGGCGAGGTCGGGCGAGCGGTCCCCGGCGCGGATCCGGTCCGGCGTCGGCAGGGCCGCGGAACGGAGGCGGGGCACGGTGAGCCGCCGGGGCGGCCGCAGGACACCCCGCTTCGGTGCACCGGACCACTTGCGGAAGTACGGCGTGAACACCGCGAAGTGGTCGCTGCCACCGGACGGCGTCACCGAACGCGGTGCGACCGCCGTGATGGACGCGTCGTGGACGTGCAATGCGACGCCTTCGCGTCCGAGCGCCTCGCGAAGAGCGTCTTCGCGGCGGCGTGCGAAGCCGCTGACGTCGGCCGCGACGTGGACCTCGCCGACCGCGTGGTCGCGGACCAGGCGCAGCACCTCGCCGACCACCGCGCCCCGGCGCAGGACGAGGTGGCCGCCGAGTCCGCGGAGCCCGGCGTCGAGGTCCTTCAGGCTGTCGGCGAGGAAGGCCGCCCGGTTGGGGCGGTTGAACGGGCGGGTCGTGATCGCGTCGTCGAGCACGAACAGCGGGATGCACCGGCCCGCCGCGGCGGCGGCGTGCAGGACGGGGTTGTCGTGCACCCGCAAGTCCCGGGTGAACAGGGCGATCGAGGCGCTCGTCATCGAGTGTCCTTCGTCCGGGCGGCGAGGCGGTTGAGCAGGCCGAGGCGGCCCCGGTTGGGCACCGAACGGAGGGGGTGGCCCGCGACGCCCCAGCCGGTCAGCAGCCGGTTCGCGGCGGTCCAGCCGGTGGTCGCCGCGCGTTCCATCAACGCGACCGGCAGGTCGACCCGGACGCCGTCGCCGGCGAGCACCAGGCCCGGGGTCGTGGTGGTCACCGTCGGCCTGCTCGCGAAGGAACCCACGCCGAACAGCGGGCAGTCTTCCCGCCACACCGTGATGTCGTCGACGGTGCGGGCCGCCGCGGTTTCCGGGTAGATCTCGTGCAGGCGTTCGTCCAGCTGCTTCGCCAGACTGTCCACATCGGACGTCGTGGCGGCGTAGGCGTGCAGTTCGACCACGGAGCCGCCCGTGTTCCGCGCCCAGCGGCGGGCTTCGCCCTCGAACCGGTCTAGGACGCTGATGTTGTCCAGCGGGACCAGGCTGCCGGTACCGAGGAAAGCCGGCCGCTCCGGCCGCAGCGGCCGGTCGAGCCACAACCGGCGGACGAGGAACCCCGGTGCCGGCCGGAGCCCGGCGATCGAGGAGCGCCACGCCGGAGTGCCGAGCGCGGGCGAGGCGTCGACGATCGCCTGGAGACCGCGCAGGTCGCACGCCAGCACGACCGCGTCGAACTCCTCCGCCGGTCCCTGTGCGGTGGTCACGTGGAACACGCCACGGCGGCGGTCGATCGTTTCGACGGTGCTGCCGGTGCGGATGTCCGTCCGCCGGCCGGCCAGGTAGTCCGCCAACGGCGACCAGAGAGCCTGGGGGAAGGGCTCGGTCGGCACGTCGAAGACCAGGCCCTCGCTCGAGCCGAGGAAGTAGATGTGGAACATCGCGGCGAGTTCCGCGGCCGACAGGTCGCGGGGATCGGCGAAGAAGCTCCGGGAGAAGACCTCGAACGCGAGGTGCTTGGCCGCGGCCGGGAACTTCAGCCGGTCGAGGAAGGCGGCGGCGTCGAGGTGGTCGAGGCGGTCGTAGACGCCGGGGACGTCGACGGTGGCCAGGGGCAGCGCGGCGCGCGGGTCGAGGGCCAGCAGGTCGCGGGGCCGGAAAGTGGGGCTGCGCCAGGCGAACGCGAGCGCGTTCAGCGGCGGCGTCCGCGGCAGCCCGGCGAAGGTGTCGGTGCGGCCGTGGGCGTCGAGCAGGGGGTAGTCCTCGAGCGGTGTGAGCCGGTCCAGCCGAGGGTCGGTGCGCCGCAGCAGCGCGCGCAGGTTGTAGTACTGCCGGAAGAACGCGTGGAAGCCCCGGCTCATGGTGACGCCGGTTCCGTCGGCCAGCCGGGCGGGCCAGCCACCGACCCGGCCGCCGAGATACGTTTCCCGCTCGTGGATCGTCACGTCGGCCCCGCGTTCGGCGAGGCCGGTCGCCGCGGTCAGCCCGGCGATGCCCCCGCCGATGACCGCCACCTTCGGCCGCCGGTCCAGCCGGTCGGCCGACGGCAGCCCGGCCGGCGCGGGATGGTGCGCGATCCTGCGGTCGCGGCCGAGAGGTGCGCTCACACCGCCGCCCGGGATTTGCGGCCGAGGAACGTGTGCACGATCCCGTGCTGCCAGCCGGACATCGTCGCCGAGCGCACGTCGGTGAATCCCGCGGCGCCGAGACGGCCGAGCAGCGCGCCGACGCCGTCGAAGCCGAGCACACTGCGCCGCAGGTGCCGGTAGAGCGTCGCGTCGCCGGTGGTGAACCGGCCCAGCGGGATGATGATCGTGGCGCACACGACGTTCCAGACGAGCCTGGCCCGCGCCGAGTCGGCCACCGAGTACTCGTGCAGGGCGATCGGAGCGCCGGGGCCGAGCAGCGCGCCGAGACCGCGCAGCCCGGCGTCCGGATCGGCGAGGTTGCGCACCAGGTAGGCCGCGAGGATGGCGTCGAACGGGCCGGTGATCCCCGAGCCGCCCAGGTCCTCGACCGTGGTGTGCACGAACTCGACCGGTTTCGGCCAGCGCTTGCGCCGGGCTTGCGCGAGCATCTCCGCCGAGGCGTCGAAGGCGGTGACGTCGGCGGCCGGGTAGACCTCGAGCAGGGCCGCGGTCGACGCGCCGGTGCCGCAGCCCGCGTCGAGGATGCGCAACCCGGCGCCGGCACCGGGCAGGCCGAGCCGCCGGGCCGACCACCGGAGGTGCTTGTGGTAACCGGGGTTGGCGCCGACCAGGCGGTCGTAGGACGCGGCTTCGGTGTCGAAGGCCGCCGGGACCTGGGCGCGGGGCAGGCCGTCTTCCGACAGGGAGCTCATCGGGTGTCCTCTTTCCGTGCCGCGCGCTCCCACATCAGCAGGACCGCGGTCACCAGGGCGAAGCCGAACAGGAAGTCCTCGACCGGGATGTCCCAGGGGAAGCGGATCCCGGTGATGTGCCGGGGGTCGTACCGCACGATGGCGTGGGACAGCTTGGTCAGCCAGCCGTCCACCGGGATCTGGAAGCCGGTCACGATGACGATGGCCGCCCAGTAGGCGGGTTTGCGGAACAGCCCGGTCCGCAGGACGCGGAGTTCGAGGGCGACGACCGCGACCACGGCGAGCACGGCGGGCACCGTGTAGCCCCACGGGATCACCGCCGCACCCGCCTCGAGGAGAGACGCCGCACCACCGGAACGATCAGGCCGACCGCCTCGTAGGTGAGGATCCCGCAGATCGGGATGACGACGAAGAAGAGCACCTCTTCGAGCGGGATGCCGAACGGGGCGAGGATCCCGGTGAGGCTCTCCGGCGCGTAGTCCCAGACACCGCGGGCGATGGCGATCCCGTCCCACACCAGGAAGACGAGCGCCACGGGCAGGATCGCGCGCACGAGCCGGCCCGGCCGCCGGTACACCCGGGCGCCCGCCAGCTCGAGTGGCAGCGTGACGAGGACGCACAGGCCGAGGACGGCGAGGTATTCGAGCTTGCCCATGGTCACGACACCGCCACGGGAGCCGGCGCGGGGTTGCGCAGCTGCAGCCATTGGGCGCGGGTGAGGGCGCCGGCGGCGATCATCACCCGGCGCGTCCGCGGCACGGCGGCCCGGCCGGCGAAGACGTTGTGCCCGGCGCGCTCGATGCGGTCGAGGATCTCCGAGTAGAGCCGGAACGCCGTGGCCACACAGGCCCGCGACACCGGGTGCAGCATGGCGATCCCGGGCCTGGCCTGGTCGTAAACCGTTCTGGTGACGGCGATCTGGGCGGCGAGCGCGTCCCGCACCCGCTGGTCGACCCGGCCGTGTTCGGCGCACCAGGCCAGCCGGTCGCGGTCCACCCCGAACTCCGCCAGCTCGTCGGCCGGGAGGTAGACGCGGTCGCGGGCGAGGTCTTCGGCCACGTCACGCAGGAAATTGGTCAGCTGGAACGCTTTTCCCAGCGCCGCCGCGTGGGGTGCTGCTTCGTCCCGGCCGGTGACGGTGCCGAGCACCGGCAGCACCTGCAGGCCGATGACCTCCGCCGAGCCGTGCACGTAGTCGTCGAGCGCGGCGCGCTGCGGGTAGTCGGTCACGCTCAGGTCCATCCGCATCGACCGGAAGAAGGCGCGGAAGTGCTCACGCGCGATGCCGTAGCGCGCGCAGGCGTCGATCACGGCCGCGAGGAGCGGGTCGTCGCTGCGGCCGGCACCGAACGCCGCGAAGAACCGCTTCTCGACGGCCTTGAGCTCGGCCGCGATCGTGGCGGGCGTCGATCCCGGGGCCGGTTCGTCGACGATGTCGTCCAGCCACCGGGCGAAACCGTAGAGGGCGTGGACGGCCGGACGCTGCGGCGGGGACAGCAGCCTGGTGGCGAGGAAGTAGGTGCGGCCGTGGCGCGCGTTCAGCTCCCGGCACCGCTGGTAGGCCGAGCGCAGGACCGGCTCGCGGATGCCGGCGGCGTCCAGTTCCCTGCGGGTCATCGGGCACCCTCCGGCCCGGTGACGCGGTCGGCGGCCAGCCGTCCGGACAGCAGGACGGTCGGCACGCCGACGCCGGGAACCGTGCCGCCGCCGGCCAGTACGACGTTCTCCACGCCTCGTGGCAGGTTCCGCGGCCGGAACGGTCCGGTTTGGACGAACGAGTGCGCGTAGCTGAACGGGGTGCCGGCGACCATGCCGCGCGCGGCCCAGTCCGCGGGGCTGATCACGTGGGACATCTCCACCTCCAGACCGGGCAGCAGGCGTTTGCGGGCTTCGTCGAGCACCGCCGCCGCATAGGGTTCGGCTTCGCGGGCCCAGTCGATCGGGGCGCGCTGGAGGTTCGGCGTCGGCGCGAGGATCGAGAACAGGTGCCGCTTCGCCGGCGCCAAGCCCGGATCGCTGACGGTGGGCCGGGTGATCAGCAGCGAGGGGTCGCTCATCAGCCGTCCTTCGGTGATCAGCTCGCGGAACGTCGAGGCCCACCGGTCGCCGAAGGAGATGCTGTGGTGCCCGACGTCGGGCCAGTCCCCGGCGGCGCCCACGTGCACGACCAGCGCCGACGGCGCGGGGGAGAGGGCGAGCGCGCGGCGCGGGGTCCGGCCCAGCAGCCGGTAGCTTTCGGGCAGCTCCGCGGTGAGGACGACGGCGTCGCAGGCGATCCGGTCTCCGGTGGTGGTCAGCACCGCCGTCACCCGGTCTCCGCGGCGTTCCAGCGCGTCGGCTCCGTCGTCGTAGCGGAACCGCACGCCGGCCGCTTCGGCCGCCGCGGCCAGCGCGCGAGGCAGTGCGGCGATGCCGCCTTCGGGGAAGAACACGCCGCCCACGGTGTCCATGTAGGAGATCACCGCGTACAGCGCCAGGGCCCGCATCGGCGATTCACCCGCGTAGAGCGCCTGGAAGGTGAAGACCCGGCGCAGCCGCTCGTCGCCGAGGAACGACGAGATCCTCGGCTCGAGACGGCGGAATCCGCCGAGGGCGACCAGCCGGGCGAGGTCGCGGGAGACGAGGCCCAGTGGCGAATCGATGTTCGACGCGATGAACCGGTCGAACTCGGCCCGGTAGAGCCGGGTCAGCCACCGGCGCAACCTGAGGTAGCCGGCGGCCTCGGCCGGCCCGGCGAACGCGCGGACCGCGTCGGCCATCGCCTCGGCGTCCGAATGCACCGCCAGCCGGCTGCCATCGGCGAAGGACGCTGTGTAGGCCGGATCCAGCCGCCGCAACGGCAGGTACCCGGCCATGTCGGCGCCGACCGCGGCGAAGGTGTCGCGCACGATGCCGGGCATGGTCAGCACGGTCGGCCCGGTGTCGAGCGAGTAGCCGTCCAGCTCGACCCGTCCGGCCCGGCCACCGGGCCCCGGTCCGCGCTCGAGGACGGTGACCCGCCGCCCGCGCCCGGCGAGGTGCAGCGCCGCCGCCAGCCCCGAAAGGCCGGCGCCGACCACGACGATGTCGGTCGTCCGCCCGGGAACCGTCTTCACCGGACCCGGTCCGTGCAGCGGGCCGCGAGCACGGCGAGGGTTTCGAGCATCCGGGAGGGGATCGCGGTGTCGTCGATCGCATCCAGCGCCTTGCGCACCCGCCGGTCGATCAGCTTCTCGAGCTGATCCGGTGCGCCGGTCGCCGCGATCGTGCCCCGCAAGCAGGTGATGGCGTCGTCGTCGAGAAACTCTTCGTCCAGCAGGAGTTGCAGCTCCCGCCGCTGCGGGGCCTCGGCCATCGCGACCGCGAGCACGACGACGCTAGAGGCCTTCCGGTCCCGGAGGTCCTGGCTGACCGGCTTGCCGGTGAGGTCCGGGTCGCCGAAGACACCGAGCAGGTCGTCGCGGAACTGGAAGGCTTCACCGACCAGGCCGCCGTACTCGCCGAGGGCCCGGAGCACGGGGGCGTCACCGACGGCCAGTGCGGCGCCGAACTCCAACGGCCGCCGGACGGTGTAGTTGCCGGACTTGCGGCGGATCACGTCCAGCACCGCATCCCAGCTGGGCAGGCTCCGCGCGTCGTTCACGAGGTCGGCGAGCTGACCGGCGGCCAGCTCGGAGCGCATCGCGTCGTAGTGCGGCCAACCTCGGGCCAAGGCCGGCTCCGGCACGCCGCTTTCGCGCAGCATCTGCTCGGACCAGACGAGGAAGAGATCGCCGGACAGGACCGCGGCCGATTCGCCGAACCGCGTCGCCGAGCCGTTCCAGCCCTGGTCGCGGTGCCAGCGTGCGAATTGTGTGTGCAGGGCGGGCCGGCCACGGCGCAGCGCCGAGCGGTCCATGACGTCGTCCTGGGCCAGCGCGAAGCAGTGCAGCAACTCCAGGCTGGTGGCCGCGCGCAGCGCCGCTTCGTCCTCGGGCCGGGCGCAGCACCACCCGACGTAGGCGAACAGCGGCCTCAAGAACTTTCCCTCGCGGACGAACTCGGGCAAGGCCTCGATCGCGAGCGCTCCCTCGCCCCGCCCCAGGAACTGTTCGTCGCACCGCTCGGCCACGAAGCCGCTCGCGTGCTCGAGACAGGCGTGGCTCACCGACGTCAGCCAGCCGCCGGGTCCCGTGCTCGCCGGGACGACGCCTTCCGTCGTCGCCGCCATGCACGCTCCTCTCTTGGCCGGGCGTATCGATGCGCAACCGTTGCACATGCGCTGGGACTTGTCCACACGAGATCCGACCCGGCGGAAAACGCGACGTGGTGTGGGATCGTGAACCCGATGAATGTCGAAGCGACCACGACCACGGGGCCGGCCACCAGGGCGACCTGGACCCCGGGGAAGGTCGCCGAGCTCCTGGGCGTCTCGCCGGTCACTCTCCGCAGCTGGAGTGCGCGCTACGGGATCGGCCCGGCGGCCCGCGAAGACGGCGGGCACCGGCGCTACTCGGACCTCGACGTCCGCCGGCTCCAGCACATGCAGCGGCTCATCGAGCGGGGGATGGGGGCCCGTGAAGCCGCGGCGACGGCGTTCCCTGTTCCCGCGGACCTACCCGTGCCGGTGCCGCAGCGCGTGCGCGAGCTCGGCGACGCGGCCGAGGAACTGCGGTTCACCTCGATCGCGGCGATCGTCGACACCACCCTGACGGCGCTCGGTGCCGCCGCCACGTGGACCGAAGTGGTCGCACCCGTACTGCGGAACCTGGGCGGCCGGTGGCTGCGCGGCGAACCCTGCTTCGAATCGGAATGGGCGCTGAGCCAGGAGGTTTCGGGCGCGTTGCTGCGGTTCACCGCGGGCCGCGAACCGATGGTGCCCAGCACCACCGGCCGGCCGGTGGTGCTGGCCTGCTGTCCCGGCGAACGGCACTCCCTGCCGGTGGAGTTCTTGCGAGCGGCGCTGCTGGAAACGGGCGTGCCGGTGGTCTACCTCGGGCAGATGGTGCCCGCCGAAACCACGCTCGGCGTCATCTCGAAACTCGAAGCCGCCACCGCCCTGCTCTGGTCGATCTCCCCGAGCACCGCCGACGAGCCGCTGGCCCGGCGGCTCCAGCGGCGCGGCGTCGCGGTGTGCGCGGCCGGGCCCGGCTGGCACCGGCAAGTCGTCCCGGGGCTGCCCAAGGTCGGCGACATGACCGCGGCGCTCGAGTTCCTCACCGGCCACCCCTGAGCTCGAACCTCGCGCGCAAGCGTTGCACGATCGATGCGGATGTTCGACGATGATCCCGTCAGGTGTGGACGGCCGAGTGCGGCGGGCGGGAGCGTGGTTCATGACGGTGCGGCGGCAGCTCGATCGTCGGTGGCCGCGAAACTGGCCGATCCAGCCGTTCGGCGAGCCGAGCTGGGCCAAGCAGGAACCGACCTACCGCGACTGCGGCCCGGCCGTGATCGAAGCCGCGGTCAAACGCGCCGAGGCGCGCTCGTCCGGCAATTGGTACGTCCTCGCCGCGAGCCGTGAAGTCCGCGACGACCGCCCCTTCGGCCGCCGCATCGGGGGGCGGGAGCTGGTCGCGTGGCGTACCCGGGCCGGCGAACTCAGGGTGGGCCCGGGTGCGTGTCCGCACCTGGGGGCGCCGCTGGCGGAAGCCCGGCTCGACTGCGACCAGCTGGTCTGCCGCTGGCACGGCCTGCGGATCGGTGGCGAGCGGCAGGCGGGCTGGTCGCCGGTCCCGTCGTTCGACGACGGCGTGCTGGTCTGGGCGAGGCTCGATCGGCTCGGCGGGGAACCGGCGACCGAACGGCCGGTGGTGCCGGCCCGACCGCGCCCGGAAGTCGGGGTGGACGCGGTCGCGACGGTCATCGGCGTGTGCGAGCCGGCCGACGTCGTCGCCAACCGCCTCGACCCGTGGCACGGAGCGTGGTTCCACCCGTACTCGTTCGCCCGGCTGAAGGTCCTCGACGCACCGGTGGGCATCGACGTCGCGGACGCCGACGACCGGTTCCTGGTCGAGGTGACCTTCCGGCTGGCGGGCCGGTGGGGAGTGCCGGTGGTGGCCGAGTTCGTGTGCCCGGAACCGCGGACGGTCGTGATGCGCATCGTCGAAGGCGAAGGGACGGGCAGCGTGGTCGAAACCCACGCCACGCCGCTGGGGACCGGGGTGGACGGCCGCCCGCGCACCGCCGTCATCGAGGCGGTCGTCGCGGCGTCCGACCGCCCGGGGTTCGAGGTGGCCCGCAAGGCCGCTGGTGTGTTGCGCCCCCTGATGCGTCGCACTGCCGCCCGGCTCTGGCGCGACGACCTCGCCTACGCCGAGCGCCGGTATGCGCTGCGCGCCGAGGCACGATGACACGCCTGGGCGTCGGCCGCCGCGGTCGCCGACACGCCGGTCGACCGAGTCACCTCCGGCAGCGTCCAGCTCTGGCGATAGGGAGAACGCCCCATGCCGGACGAGCCCGCCGCCCTCGCCGCGTTCGGCTACGAACTCGGCCTGCTCGAGCGCATCCGACGTGCGGGGTGGTGGCACGTCGGTGTCCGCGATCCCGAGTCGGTTGCCGAGCACAGCCTGCGAACCGCTCGGAAGCGCCTCGCGACCGAGACCGCTCGACGCGTCGCCGAGGCCGCCGTCGCGCTCTCTCCGCTGACCTGGCGAGACCGCTAAGACAGGCGACGTGCTCCAGTGACCGCTGAGGCGGCGATCTTCACTGACAGAAAGCCTCACAGTTCACGAACGAGGCCAGCGCGTCGAACCTCACCGCCCGCCAGCACCGTCCCGACCACGACCTTCACCACGGTGTGGCCAACCGTTTCTTTGAGCAGCGGGCCTGATGCGCCGGTGATCGCGCAGAGGAAGGCCACGATGGCGATCAGCACGATCGTCACGTCAGCGGACCTGCGCCGCGGTGTGGACAGCTGGGAGCAAGTCCCCCGTGAGAAGTAGTTCCGCGTGGGGTCAGTGGATTCCAGGGATACTCGGCGAGCAGGTCGCCGTCGAGCGGCATCGACTCGCGTTTCCGGCTGTAGGGTCGCGGGCGTGATCATCCCGAACGGCGTGGACGTCGCCTTCCCAGATGCGGCGGCGGCGATCGACGCGCGGCGGGCCGCGCTGGTCGGGCACCGTGACGGTGGCGAGCAGACCGTCCTGCTGATCGCTGACGTCGACACGGCGGTGCGTGAAGTCCCCTTGCCCGATCCGGGCTTGTTCGACCGGGTGGCGTTGCTGGTAGGTGGCGGTGAGCTGCTCATCGCCATGAACCACGACCGGTTGCTGCGGGTTGAGGCCGACCTCGAGGACCTGGCGGTCGATCCCGGGCTGGACGTGCCCGCTCCGGCGCCGCCGGTGGTGGCCGGGGGAACCGCGCACAGCTCCGACGGCAGGGTGTGGCCGGTGCGCCAGCAGCTCAACGGCGACGAGCCGCGCTACCTGCGGGATTTGGTCGTCGAGGAGGGGACCGCGGCTTACGGCGAGTTGCTCAGCCTGGTGGCGGCGGACTTCCCGACCACCGGCCAGGAGGACCCGGCCCAGCTGCCCGACCTCGGCGATGTGTGGACCGACGGCGACGAGCGCGTGGTGTTCGTCGTGGGGCGCGGGTTGTGGGCGCGCCGTAAACACGGCGTGGACTTCTACGGCTGCTACCGGCTGGGTCCGGACGGCCGGGTCATCGACCGGATCTGGGAGGACACGGGATTGCACGAGCGGCCCGGCAAGCACGGCATGGACGGGCGTTTCACCCACGGTGGCGAGTTCGTGATCCTCACCCCGGTGTTCAAGTCCGGCGGCCGTCAGCGTGTGTTGTGCGTGGCCGACGGCTCTGTGCGGACGGTCAAGCTTCCCGCCGCCACGCATGTCTTCGACCATGTCGCCGGGTTCTGGTGGGTGCGCACGGGAACGGAAGTCTTTTGTTGCCCGGACGACGAAGTCTTCTGACCGCAACCCGTGCGGCCGCGGGCCGTGGACGGCGCTGACGCCGGGAATGAACGAGTTCTACTACCGGGCACGCGCGAAAAGGGTGAGATTGAACGACCGACGGCGCGTTGAGCCGGTCACCTCATCTGGCACGGTCGCCGGTGAGTGCCCGCGGCCGGGCCAACTCCGGTACCGTCTGAGGAGCCGGCCGGGCGTAACCCCTCTGAGGACTGTCTAGGAGCCCTGTTGGACGGGGCGGTCGGTTACGCGCGTTCGAACGGCGCGCGGCTGTCGAGGGCTACCCCGTGGACACCGAGGGGACGAGGATCAGCCCGAGCGCCGCGCACGCGGGCAGATGCCGGTGGCTGATGCGGCTGGACCTCAGCCGGCCAGAGCTTCGAGATCGGTGACGAACGTCGCCGAGGGACGGACCAGTCGGGCTCACTCGGGCGGTGCGGCTTCAGCGCGTCGGAGAACCGGATATGACGGATCTGCTCCAAACAGCATCATGCCGACGACGACCGCGGTGGGGCCCACCGAGCCGGCCGACCGACTTGATCGACGAGCCGGGCCGAAAGCAGCGCGGACTGGATGCCCTGGCGGCGATGAGCCGGGATGGTCGCCGCGCCGGCGAACTGGCGCGACGCCGTCTGCGACGCGGAGACTGGCGCCACCGGCGAGGACGCCGACGCGCAGGGCCGCGTAGCGGGTCACCCCGGCCGTGGCGAAGTCGCGTTCGGCGTTCACGTAGATCTCGCGCGGGAATTCTTCGTGCCAGGGCGCGCCTTGGCGGTCGGGCCGGCGACGGCGTCGGCCATGGACTTCGAACTCGTCGTCGCCGCTGGGCGATCGCGGGGTCGGCGAGGTGGGCGAGTTCGATCTGCGTGGGAGCGTCGCAGGCGGGGAAGGCCCGTTCGAGCTCGCCCTCGGCCGGCATGCCGCCGGAGCCGAGGCCGGCCACGGTGACCGCCCGGTTCAGCCGCACGTCCTCCCGTTCACCGAGAACGACTGCGGACGGGCGTTGGTCCCGGTGTAGCTGCCGTTGAAGCCGATCGAAGCCGACTGGCCCGGGGCCAGTGCGGCGTTCCAGGACAGGGCCGTGGCGGTCACGTCCGCGCCGGACTGCGCCCACGTCGCCGACCAGCCCTGGGTCACCTTCTGGTCGCCCGGGAAGGTGAAGCCCAGCTTCCAGCCGGACCACGCCGCGGCACCGGTGTTCTTGACCGTGGCGGTGGCCGTGAAGCCGCCGTTCCACGTGTTCGCCGCGTACGTCACCTCGCAGCCGCCCGCCGGGGTGGCCGGCTGCGTCGTGAACTGGGCGGCCGCCGAGTCCGGGCTCGTCAGGCCCGCGCCGTTGCGCGCCACCACGACCACGGTGTACGCGGTCGACGGCGTGAGCCCCGTCAAGGTCGCCGTCGTTCCGGTGACGGTGGTGAGGACCGTGCGGGCCGAGCCGGTCACGCGGACCACGTCGTAGCCCGCGACGCCGCTCTCCGGGTCCGCGGCCGCCGGCCACGTCAGCGTCGCGCCGCCGCTGGAGACCGCGGACACGGCGGGGTTGCCCGCCGCGGCCGGCGCCGTCGTGTCCACAGTGGACGACGACTTCTCGGCGGTCCAGCCGGCCAGCCAGGCCAGCGCCGAGTTCCAGTTGATCGCCACCTCGTTGACCGAGTACGCCTGGATGTCGTCGACGAAGCACCGCTGGGGCGCGCAGCCGGCCAGCAGCCGCGCCGCGGTCGGGTCCTGCAGGCCGCTGTTGGGCCCGCCCGACAGGGCGCCGGGCGGGGCGGTCGGCAGCGACGCGTCCAGCTGGTGCGCCCAGAACCGGTGGTGCACGTTGGACACCGGCTGGTCGCCGTGGCCGGAGACGTACGAGTAGTTCGCCGGGTTGCGGCCCAGCAGGTAGTCCATCGCCGCGAACGCGCCGTCGCGGTACTTGTCCTGCTTCGTGAAGTCGTAAGCCAGGGCGAGCACCACGCCGTTGTTGGCCACCAGGCCGTTGGATCCCCACTCGTACGTGCCGTCGGCCGTGCGGTAGGGGGCCGGGTACCCCATGGCGCTCATCTGCGCCAGGTGGCTGTCGGCGGTCGTGGTGACGGCCGTCTTGATCGCGGCGACGTCCGCCGCGGGCAGGTCGGTGGGTACCAGGGCGAGGGTGATGTCGCCGAGCGCGCCCGTCGAGGCCCAGTCGAAGCCGTGGGTGGAGAAGCTGACGCCGCGGTAGAGCGACGACCCCGTGACGTCGCCGCGGTAGGCGCTCTTCCCGGTGGTGGCGAACAGTTCCGCGGCCGCCCAGTAGAACTCGTCGGTCACGGTGTTGTCGCTGTAGGTGCCACCGCCGGTGCCGTCGTTCGGGTCGGCCAGGACGTTCGGGTTGGCCTTCGCCGCCGCGTACGCCTTCTCGGCCGCGGCGAGCAGCTTCGCCGAGTACGCCGGGTCGATGGTCCGCCACAGCCGCGACGCCTGCGCCGCGACGGCGGCCATGTTCAACGTCGCCGCGGTGCTCGGCGGCGACAGCCGGCGCGGCTGGCTGTCCTGGTCGGGCCGGGTGGGCAGCGACGTCCACTGCGCGTCGTGGATCTTGTGGTGGACCATGCCCGCGCTCGGCTTGCCGTCCGGCACCTGCATTTCCAGGAGGAAGTCGACCTCCCAGCGGGCTTCGTCGAGGATGTCGGGCACGCCGTTGGCGCGCTCCGGGATGGCCAGTTTCCCGTCGCCCAGCGCGCTCGCGTCGCCCAGCTTCAGCGCGCGCTCGTACTCGTCGAGCAGTTCCCAGGCCGCGATGCCGCCGTTGACGACGTACTTGCCGTGGTCGCCGGCGTCGTACCAGCCGCCGCGCACGTCGAGGGTGTAGCCGCAGGTCAGGTCCGATCGGCAGGGGACGTTGTTGTCACCCTGGTTCGGCGCGACGTTGACGTGCCCCGCCGGGCGCGCGTAGGCGGCGCCGGCGTACTGGGCGTCGATCGCGATCCCGCTGCGCTGGTGGTAGAAGAACGCCAGCGAGTCTTGGCGCAGCTTCTGCAGCCCGTCGGCGGAGATGGCGAACGGGAAGCTGGTTTCGGACCCGACGGTCAGCGTGTACCCGGTGCCCGGGGTGTTGTAGGCGGAGAAGTCGATTTCGTGCACGTTCTCCCCGGACGGCGCGTCCGCACCCCGGGGCGTGGTCTGCCCGGTGGCCACGGTGGTCCCGGCGGAGTTCTTCAACGTCCACGTCTGCGGCGTGGCCGAGTCGCTGATCAGGGTGGCCCGTTTGGGCAGGCCCGGCACGTAGCTCTCCTGGTTCACCCGGATGCCGCTGGTCGGGGGCAGGCCACCGGGTGGGACGACGCCGCCGACCAGGGAGATGTTGTCGAGGCAGACGGTGTTGGCGGCGCTCTGCCCGCCGAACCAGAAGGCCAGCTGGCCGTTGCCGGCGGCTGGGAAGTCCAATGTGGACGTGAAGGTGACCGTGAAGTGCTGCGTGGACGGTGTCACCGTCAGGTCGGTCCGCGAGATCTGCCGGTAGGGCGAGACGGCCTCGCCCGCGACGGCGGAGATCTGCTGGGCGGTCGTCGCGTGCGCGTCGAAGGTCAGGGTGTACGGCTGGCCTGCCTCGAACGGCACGCCGTTCTGGCCGGACAGCGCCTCGTAGCCGTTGGCCGTGCCGCCGGGGACGTCGGTGCAGAACTCCCCGCCGGTCACGCGGGCGGTCGTCCCTGACCCCGCCCACCACGGATCGGAGGTGCCGCCGGAAAAGGTGCCGTTGAGCAGGCGCTCGTACTCCGCGGCCGACGCGGGCACGGCGGTCGCCGTCAGCCCCAGTGTGACCGCGGCCAGCAAGGCCAGCACCTTCGTTGCCCGCATACGCCATCTCCTCGTCTTCGTCGGCGTGCCGATGGTGATCCGGACTGAGAGCGCTCCCAGGCGACGGTAACCGTTCCCCGGCACCCTTGGCAATCGTCAGCGAAACTTTCGAAGGATGAAACGGAAAATTGATCACGGTCGAAGTCTTTGCTCACCGGTTCCCCTGTGGTTTCATCAGAACCTGCCCGAACTGAGAGCGCTCCCAGAGCGCTCCCACAACGAAGTGGAGGCGGCACGTGAAACTGAAGCACGCCCTGTCCGCGGTAGCCCTGATCACGGCCGGCCTCGTGGCCCCGGCCGTCGGCACGGCTCCGGCCGCCCACGCGGACACCCTCATCTGCGACCAGTACGGCACCACCACGATCGGCGGCCGGTACGTCGTCATGAACAACCGTTGGGGCAGCAGCGCCCAGCAATGCATCAACGTCACCGGCAGCGGGTTCCGGATCCAGACCCAGCAGGGCTCGACCAGCGGCGGAGCCCCCCTGTCGTACCCGGCGGTGTACGTCGGGTGCCACTACGGGAACTGCTCTCCCGGCACGAACCTGCCGCGGCAGCTGAGCCGGATCGGCAGCGCGTCGTCCTCGATTTCCTACACCTACGTCGGCAGCTCGACCTTCGACGCCTCCTACGACATCTGGATGGACCCGACGGCGAAGACCAACGGGGTCAACCAGATGGAGCTGATGATCTGGTTCAACCGCACGGGATCGGTGCAGCCGGTCGGCGGCCGGGTCGGCACCACCAGCATCGGCGGCCGGAGCTGGGAGGTGTGGCAGGGCAACAACGGCGGCAACGACGTGGTCTCCTACGTCGCCCAGTCCGCGATCACGGGCTGGTCGTTCAGCGTCCTGGACTTCGTCAACGACGTCGACGCCCGCACCCGCGTCGATCGCTCCTGGTACCTGACCAGCATCCAGGCCGGGTTCGAACCGTGGAGCGGCGGCGTCGGCCTGGCGGTCAACTCGTTCTCGGCCAACGTCAGCTGAAACCCCGTGTGCGGAAAGGGACCAACATGAAGATCACCTCGCGGTCGTGGTCACGAGCCGCGCTCGCTTCGACGCTCCTGGCGGCCTCGCTCGGGGTGACGCTGGTGCTGTCCACCACGGCCGGCGCCGCTACCACCCTCGGTGCGTCGGCCGCCCAGACCGGCCGGTACTTCGGCACCGCTGTCTCGGCCGGCAAGCTCGGCGACTCGACCTACGCCGGCATCCTGAGCCGAGAATTTAACATGGTGACGGCCGAGAACGAGATGAAGTGGGACGCCACCGAGCCCAACCAGAACCAGTTCAGCTACGGCAACGGCGACCGCATCCTCAACCAGGCGGTGAGCAACGGCGCGCGGGTCCGCGGGCACGCGTTGCTGTGGCACCAGCAGCAACCGGGCTGGGCCCAGGGCCTGAGCGGCTCCGCCCTGCGGTCGGCCGCGATCAACCACGTCACCCAGGTCGCCACCCACTACAAGGGCAAGATCTACGCCTGGGACGTCGTCAACGAGGCCTTCGCCGACGGCGGTGGCGGCGGCCGGCGTGACTCCAGCCTCCAGCGCACCGGCAACGACTGGATCGAAGCCGCCTTCCGCGCCGCGCGGGCTGCCGACCCGGGCGCGAAACTCTGCTACAACGACTACAACACCGACGGTGTCAACGCCAAGAGCACCGGTATCTACAACATGGTGCAGGACTTCAAGTCCCGCGGCGTCCCGATCGACTGCGTCGGCTTCCAGTCCCACCTGTCCAACTCCGCGCCGAGCGACTACCAGGCCAACCTGCAGCGGTTCGCCAACCTCGGCGTCGAAGTCCAGATCACCGAGCTGGACATCTCGGGTTCCAACCAGGCCGGCGTCTACGGCACGGTCACGCGGGCCTGCATGGCCGTCGCTCGGTGCGCCGGCATCACCGTCTGGGGCATCCGCGACAGCGACTCCTGGCGCACCGGCGAGAACCCGCTCCTGTTCGACAACAACGGCAACAAGAAGGCCGCTTACACGAGCGTTCTGGACGCGCTGAACGCCGGCGGCTCGACCACCACCCCGACCACCCCGACGACGCCCACCACTCCCACCACGACGACGACCACGCCCCAGCCGGGCGGGTGCGGCGCCTCGGTCTCCCTGAACTCGTGGAACGGCGGGTTCGTGGCCACGGTGAAGGTCACCGCCGGCTCCACCGCCCTCAACGGCTGGTCGGTGACGACGAACCTGCCCTCCGGCGCGGCGGTCACCAACGGCTGGAGTGCCGCCAACAGCGGCACCAGCGGGGCGGTGACCTGGACCAACGCCGGCTACAACGGCAGCGTCGCGGCCGGGCAGTCCACTGAGTTCGGCTTCCAGGGCACGGGCCGTGCCGACGGCGTCACGGCGGTCTGTGCCGCGAGCTGATCCACTCCACCGCCGGGGCCCGGCACCGCACACCGGGCCCCGGCACTCCAGCAACGCCGGGCGAACCAAGTCCCCTGCCGATCCCCGGGGCTGCCGCCGGCGCTCGGGGTGCCGGCGGCAGCCGCCGGATCAGGGCGCTGGTGACCTGTGTGGTCGCAGCCGTTGTCGCGGTGTCCAGCCGTTCCGCTTGGCGGGCGAGCCGGGCCGCAGTGGATGGCGCGGTCATAGCCCTTCGGGTTTCCGGATCGAGGTGCGGCGCACCGCTGGCGCGGGGGCCGTCGTTTCGCCGGCGGTCTTGCGGACCTCGGTCTCGACGGTCTCGACCTCGATGAGGTCGTTCGGGGTGCAGTCCAGGATGTCGCAGAGTGCGGCGAGGGTGTCCATCGACAAGCGTTGTGGCGGTTGGGAGACCAGCCGGAAGACCTGCTCACGGGGTCGACGACCTGTTCGACCTGTACTCCCGGGCTCTTGCGGCAGCCCGTCACAGTGGTGATCGCTCTGCCGAACTCGAAGTATTGATCAATCTAGGCGAGACGCTTCAACGTCGCGGCCAGCAGCGACGGCGAGGTCGTCGGGGGTCGAGGTGGTTGACCGCGGCAAGCCGGCGCAGGAACGACTCGAGGGTCTCCCTGTCGACCGGGGTCAGCGGGACCGGCAGGCGCCGCAGCGGTCCGCCGACGGCGTTACCCACCTCGCCCGGAGGCGGCCGCCGGCGCTGGTGCCCGCGTGCTGGCGCCGCGGTCATCCGCTCGAGCCCGTGACCGGAACACGGGTGCGTAGGAAGCGGCGGACGCTACTTCTACGACGAACTGTTCGAGGAATTCTTCGAGGGGGCCTCTTCCCGGCGTCCGCTGGGGAGTGCGATGTGCCCGACGGGCCGCGCAAGCCGACTGCCGAAGACGGCATCACCCAGAAACCGATCAACGAACGGCCGAGCGGACAGAACACTACGCCGACCCAGCCAGGTACGAAGAACGGCGACAGCGGCCCTGCCGACGAGCCGGCGAACACGGCAACCGAAGCGGAGGTCAACCCCGCGGCGGACGGCCAGTCACCGTTCGAAGGCGCCACCCAACCGGGCGGGCCGTCCTCGGAGCCGGCCGCGGACGGGAGCCGGATCAGCGGGCTGAGCGACGACGACCAAGCGAGCATCCGGAACCTGAGGGACGCCGTCGACCGCGCCAGGGACGGAACGATCGACGACATCGAGAACACGCTGACTGAGCCCGAATTTGAGCAGATGCAGCGGGCGTTCGACGGAAAACGCTACTGGCAAGTGAGGCAGTTTTTCGGGAAATACATCGAAAAGGCCGTCGCGCAGGACCCGTCGGTCAATGCCGACCAGAACGTCACCCGGCTCGGGCGGCCGTTCCGGGCGGAGTCGGATTTCCAGGCCGGGAAGTTCAACATCGACATCACGACTGATACTGAATACTCCGAAAGAGCGCACCTCAGACGTGGCTACATCGACTCGAAGGAGAATTTGCTGACCTATCGGAGGCTGACGATCCCGGATATGATCGAACTCTTTGGAGAGGCCTGATGATCCGCCGGGTATGCTGCGATCGTCCGACACTGCCCCAACCTTGTGAGTGCGCGAGATGAACCGAGTGACCTACGAAAGCCAGGAGTTCCAGCACCTCCGGCTCGTCGACCGGCAGCACACGCTTGCGGGTATCTCGGTCCGGGGCGGCGAACTCTTCGACTGTGTCATCGTGCAGGTCGACGACCCGGCGTACCCCATCCGTGTCGTCGACTCGGAGATTGCCGGGACGCGGCTGGTGAACAGCGCCGCGTTCGGCGTACGGTTCGAGAACGTCACGGTGACCGACTGTCCCACCCCCGCGGATCCGGTCTTTTTGGACGGTTGCCTGTTTCGGCATGTCGTTCTGCGTGGGCGGTTGGGCTCGTGGCTCTTCCGTGAAATGCCGAAGTCGGTTCCTGTTGACCGCCGGGATGCGTTCGCCGAAGCCGAGCGGCAGTTCTACGCGGAAGGCGAGTACGCGCTGGACATCAGCGAGGCGGTGTTCGAATCCGCGTCGATGTTCTCCTTGCCGGGAGAACTCGTCCGGCGCGATCCGGAGACGCAGTTCCTGGTCCGTAAGGAACGGTTGGCCGGGGCGGATCTCTCGATGCTGCCGCGGTCCGCCCAGCGCTGGCTGAAACGCGTGGCTCGCAGCCCGTTCGACTCCACCGTCCTTGTCGTCGGTCGCGACGAGCCGGACTTCAAGGAGAGCCTGGCGAGCCATCGGCAGCTGGTTGATCTGGGCATCGCCGAGGCTTGAGGACGAAGGGCAAGGTCACGGTGCTGTACACCTACTTTGTGGCGCAGGGGGACCGAGATGCGGCGACGGTCGCTGCTCGTGTCGACGCCGAACTTGCCGGGTTGGTGGTCAAGGGAGCCGATCCGATGGACGGCCTCGCACGACTGGAAGCAGTTCTCACGGGGCGATCCGTCGACGAGATCCAATCCGACCCTCGGTACGGCTCGGTGGTCGCAGAGTCCGACGAGGGTGACTGGGTCGTTCTGTCGTTGACTGACCCGCTGACGAGCGTTCTTGCTGCGGCTGAGCTGGACGTACTCCGGCGGGCGGTGACGAAGGCTGCCGGTGCGGGAGGTTCTCTCAGCATCGTCGCCGATCGGTCGGCGCTGGCGGAGTTCACGGCAGAGCTGGCAGTGCTGGCTCGTCGCGGCGTCTCGGACGGTCACAAACTGTACTGTCTAATCGCTCCTTGATATCTCGTGCGGTCGGTCGTGTCGGGACTCAGTCGGCGGACAGTCGTGCCGGCCTGTCGCGCGGTCTGCCTGCACCACATGCCCGGTGATGGGTGGGATTTGTGCTCGCGACCATGCCAGTGCGGAGATTACCCAGCACCGCGGGGGCCGGCGGGGTTATCTGGTGGGACGTCGTCGGCGTCGGCAGGTCGTGGCCGTCCAGGTCCTGGCAGAAGGTGACGATGAAGTCGCAAAGCTGGCGGTGGGAGGCGGCCACCGGCCGGCAGGCAGGCGGCAGCTCGGTGTATCGACCTGTGCCCGCGCAAGATTCATCGCTGCGTCGGGAAGGGAGTCGGTGACCATGCCCCGCGCGGTAGGGACCAGATCACGCAGGATGTCAATCGATCCGGAAGCCGTCGGATCCGCAGAGGTGCTCTCCGAGATGAGACGGCGACGCAGCGTTACGAATACTTCTAGGTGGCGTTTCACGAGCGACCACACGAACGGAATCGGGCTGAGTTATCTCTATGTGCAACGCCAGGAGGCATTGATATGGTTGACCGCCAAGGGCGCTCAGAGTTGCATTACAGTGCGCTTGAGGGTGCCGCTGATAAGGCCCGTGCGCTCCTGGTGGAAGGACTGGACCCGAACCTCGGGGATCGTCACGGCTTCGTTCCACTCCATTTGGCGGCGCAGCAGGGAAATGTGGAGGTCGCCCAGGTTCTGCTTGAGGCCGGAGCAATCGTCGATGCCGTCAATAAATACGGAAACACGCCGCTGTTCATGGCTGTATTCAATTCGCGGGGTCGAGGCGGTGTAATTCAATTGCTTCCTCGAAACGGGGCTGATCCGCGCAGGATTAATGTCTCTGGACAGAGTCCCGTTGGGCTTGCTCGGCTCATTGCGAACTATGATGTTAGGCAGTTCTTTGATGACGTGGAGTAGATCTTGATTTGCAGATTCTGAGATACGGAAACCGGGGTTGAGTCCGAATACGGCCGCGACGAGTTGCGGACCGGCCTGGGCCGCGATCCAGCATCACGTCCTGCCCAAGCTCACCCCGGCCGAAGTCGAGCACGCCCGCGCCGCCGCCGCCCCAGCCACGTGGCTGGACCTGGTCGAAGACCCGTGGGAGCACCAGTGACCTCGACCGCCCGCGCCGTCGGCTCCCCGGCGTATGACCTGTTCGTGCTTGCCGGCCGCCCGTTGCGCCCCGGCGTCGCCCTCGAGACGACATCGCGGTTCGCGGACCTGGTCTGGGATCTCGGACCGGCGATCCTGCAGCATCACGCCGGACGCGTCCGCCTCGACTTCGCCCGTGTCCCACCGTCCTATCGCGACATCGCCAAGCAACTCTGCCACGCCCTGCTGTCCGGACCGCTGCCGCCGGACGAGCTCCGTCCTGCAACCAGCACGGTGAGGCGCATCTTCAGTTACCTCACGCGGTTTCTGGCCTGGCTCGACACACAGCCGCCGGACGATGGCACCCAGGCGCCGGTCCGGCTCGCCGACGTCACCTCCGCTCGGCTGGCGGCCTTCGAGCACCATCTGCGCGACTCCGGCGTATCCGCCGAGGGTCGGGCCGGGGTCTGCAGCGCGGTCCGGATGCTCTGGCGCTTCCGGCACTGCCTCACCGACGGTCTCACCGTCGACCCCGCGGACCTGACCTCCTGGGGCGTACCCGCCGCGCAGCGGCGGGAGAACACCACCGCCCGGATTCCCGAGGAAGTCCTCGGGCCGCTGATCGGCTGGGCGCTGCGCTTCGTGCGAGACTTCGCCCCCGACATCGTCAGCGCTGCCGAGGCATTGCGGGCCTATCGCCGTCCACATTGGATCAACCGCCGAGGCGACAACACCGGCGTCGGCGCCCGGATCCAGCAGGTTCTCGACCACTACGTCGCCACCGGCGAACCGCTGCCCGGATACGAGCACCGGCCCAACCTGAAGTTCCTTGCCTGGCAGGCCGGATGTCATGTCTCGGCGCTGTACTACGGTCACCGGCCCGAGTTTGTGCGTACCGCTGCCGCGATCGTCGGAGTCGCGTCCGGCAGCCGGCTGCCGGTCCCGATCCAGGGCCGCCTCAACGGACAACCCTGGCTGCCTGGCATCCCCGTCGGCCATCCGCAGCACTCGGTAAGCATGCTTGGCCGGATCCTGTTGGTTGCCTGCTACATCGTCATCGCCTTCTTCTCCGGCATGAGGGACGGCGAGATCAAGCACCTGCGCCGGGGATGTCTGCGCGTGCAGCGCACCGCGGATGGGACGGCGTATCGGTGGAGCGTGCAGAGCCTGGCCTTCAAAGGCGAACGCGACCCGCGCGGCACGCCCGCGACCTGGATCGTCGGCGAACCGGCGGCCCGCGCTGTCGAGGTCCTCGAGCAACTGCAGCCCGCCCGGTCCGACGACCTGCTCTTCGCCACGCTCGACGTCACCACCGCGCCGCACTCGCCCGAGGCGCGTGCCGCGAGCGGGAAGGTCCCGAGCGGCGCCACCACCAACAAGCAGATGCGGGACTTCGTCGCCTGGATCAACCGCTACTGCCGGGCCCACGACCGCAGCGACGCCATCCCCGACGTCGACGGTCGGCCGTTGCGGCTGCGCGCCGCTCAATTTCGCCGCACGCTGGCCTGGTTCATCGCCCGGCGCCCGGGCGGCTCGATCGCCGGTGCCATCCAGTACCGGCACTTGAGCATCCACATGTTCGAGGGCTACGCCGGCACCTCGGACTCCGGTTTCCGCGCCGAGGTCGACGCCGAGCAGGCCCTCGCCCGCGGCGAGGTGTTGCTGAATCTGGCCACCGATCACGACCACCCGGACCTGGCCGGCCCTGCCGCCGCCGAGGCTGGCCGTCGCCTCGGCGGGTTCGCCTCGGCGTTTGCCGGGACAGTGGTGACCGACCCGGTGCGCCTGCGGCGGATCCTGCACCGCGACGACCCCGCGATCTACCCCGGTGAGTACGTCACCTGCGTGTTCAACCCCGACACCGCGCT
>NZ_JBITCJ010000015.1:0-230324 GCF_044453095.1 Amycolatopsis sp. NPDC051758
TGGCCGCCGAGTACGACACCGAGGGGAACTACATCTACCCCGAGGGCTTCGACCCGGACACCCAGGAGTGGCAGGAAGGCTTCGACAAGCAGCGTCAGGGGTGGGAGGAGCGATACGCCGCAGCTCGGGCCCGCTTTGACGCTCACATGCGACAGGCCAGGAAGACAGCAGAACTTGACGGTGAGGCAGCTCGGGCCGAGTCGGGTTCCGGGCAGCCGCAGCGAAGTGACGGCAGCACGCCGATCGCGCAGGAAGAGCTCGATGCGCTTCGCAAGCGATGGTCCGGCGACGAGTGATTTCGCAGAGCGCTGAGGTGCGCAATGGCTGCCCGGACTATCGCATCGGACTGATCCTTTGCCAGCGTGAAGGCCCTCGTTACCGGTCTTCGGATCGGGTGAGCATTTCGGCAAGTGCAGGCGCCGGTATTGGGCGAACCGGGCTGCCCGCGGTCCAGTCGAACACCTGTGCTGGCCGGCGGCATTGTCGTTTAGGTGACGGAGAGGACCAATTGGGTGTCGGTAATCTGGTGGGTGGCAGCGGTCCCGGTTTGGCTGCGTCGCTGGTGGATCCGTCAGGTCGGGCTGCTGGTTGAGATTCGGTAGCCGTCATTTCGGCGCCCCTGTTGAGGTGTTTCGGCCGCCTTGACGCTGTTGTTGCCTTCAAGCTGTTTTCCGGACAGCCTTGGTCATCGGTTAAACTTGGGCTCCAAGCTTCTGAAGTACGCCACCATCTGCGGATCTTCCTTGAATTCTTCCTCGAGGCGTTGCGCTACGGCGCGGTGGCGCATCGGTATTTCTTTCTGTGAAGCAACACGAATTTCCGGTGGCACATCTTTATTTGTTGCGACCATTGCAAGTAGGTCGCGAGCCAATACGTGATCGGTTTTGGCAAGCTGAGCGAGTGAGCGAATCTGAATACGGCTCGGTGACAGGTAAGCGACGATGTGGTGCAAAGCAGGCGCACCTGTAGTGGGGTTGTGTCGGTGGAGTTCTATCGCGACGTCGAATCGGACATTTCTGTCGATCGCATGAGAGCGAACCAGCGTGTCCATCGATTTCTCCCCAAGTGCGGGATCGAGTTTGACGAAGGTTAGACACGCTTGATACAGCAAGCGAGGTGAACTCTGATGCAGGCGAATGTTTTCGAAGGCTTTCGCTCCCGATTCTTTTCGCAAGTGGAATGACTCTTGTGCCGCCCGGATAGCCAAATATTCATTCTCAAAGCGAACTCCGGCCAGGTCTGCCAGCACGTCCGCTGCTTCGTCGGCTCTTTTCACTGCGGCAGCCAGTGCCAAATCGACGCGCGCGTCGCCGAGCGCGGCGATGGCGGCGAGTTTCAGCTGTAATGCCGGACCCGCAAGTTCGTCCAACTTGCCGAATCGCAACGCTGCCTGAGCGCGATCGACGGGCGCGGCTGTTGCGGAGGACGCGATTGCAGCGAACGCGCCGCTCGCACCGGGACGTTCGTGCTGCTCGAGGTATTCGGCGGCCGAGTTTCTCGTCGCCGAGTCGATTCCGTCGTCGTAGCTGATGGCGAGGATGCGTGCTTCCGCTTCGTTCTCGTCGAACCGGTTCGCGGCGATCGCTGCGTCGAGCCGAATCCGGCCACCAGCTTTCGTAACCTGGCTCAGTTCGATCAGAGCGACTGCTCTCAGTTCACCCCGCAGCATCCGGCCAGCCCCGAGGCGGGTCTCCGCGGCAGCGTGGGGATCACGCGCGATCTGGAACACCAACTCTTGCGCTCGTACAGGATTGGCTTCGTCAAGTGCCATTGCAGCTTCTGTACGCCAGTCTTCTAAGCCGCGCGTCAGCGCTAACCTTTCCAGCGCGGCTCGGCCACGCCGTTGATGATTGCGGTAGAGGAGCTTTGCGGCGCGAAGCCGTTCGGGCCCGTCCGGTCCTGGCTCGATGGTCAACTGTTCAAGCACGTGCAGCCCGACCGGGCGGTCGCTTTCGAGAAGGATTCGGGCTGCCTCGATGCGTCGCTGAAAACCGTAGCAGTCTCGTTCGGCGACCAACCGCATCTGCGTCGCGGCGTCGGCCGGCGAGACCAGGGCCAGCGACTCGGCAGCGGAGCGCCATACGCCGAAAGAGACTCCTTCGTTGACCACCCAGCCGATCAACACCTGTATGAGCCTAGCTGCGACACGTTCGGGCAGCACGATATGCTGCCGGACGAGGTCGACAAGGAATGTGTAGGTCCGCTCGCAATATCTACGCTTGAGCAGTCGTGACAGCATCCTTGTCACGTCTCCCTTGCTAGACCACAAAGCCACGAGGAAAATCTTGACCTCGTGACCGTCGGTACGTCCGTCCTCGTGCCAATCCTGTGGTCGCAGGAAACGCATGGCGGCTCGTGAGCGAGGATCGTTGTGCCGCTCGACCACGTAGGACGCCGCCAGGAACTCGGTGATCGTCTGGTGTACGAAACCGAACTCACCCCGACCATGCTGGTCGAGCAAGCCGCAGCTGCGCAGCACCGCGTCGATGACGTCTGACCAGCCTACGGCAGTCATGCCTGGCGGCGGTGGGGCGGCCTTGGCGAACTCGCGCGCTGGATCGGCTCTGCCCGAGACTCCGGCGTGATCGAAGACCATACGATACTCGGCAAATGCCACCGATTGCAGTAGGGGGCGTGTACGCCGCCACAGATCCTCTGCGGAAGCAACCGCGGATGGGCCACCGCTGCGTGCCGTCCAGTGCGCAAGGCGCTCGTGGACCGACTCCATTTCTCGCTTGCCGAGCAGGAGATTTACGAACCGGTCATACAGCTCGGCCCGGTTGGTCGGGAGCGGCTGATCCCGGTCCGCGGCGAACAGCCGGCACATCATGGTGGCGATGAGGGGGTTGGTGGCGAGGTCGCCGATTCTGGCATCCGTGACCCTCGTCTCGAACTGGATAGCTGCCATATCCGGATCGGGCAGGCATAGTAATCGAAACCATTTCTCCGCGAATTTCTGGAGTTGGTCACGGCCGAAAGGTTCGATAGTGAACGTCGGGAATAAGTCCGAAGTGACCTTCGTCATCACGTGCTCAGGCAAGGGACGGGTGGTCACGAAGAATCGCATTCTGCCCTCCTGTCGGAAGTGTGCGACGTTGGCCAGCGCCAACCCACGACTCGAAGGATCCAGTATTTCATCCACGCCATCGACGAGTACCAGCCACTTCGCTCCGGGTAGTGGCTCGGTCTTGAACAGTTCGATCAGTGCCGCCTGATCGAGGTCGATGTACAGGGTTTGGGTCACGGCTTTCGAAAGGAATTCTGGGAGGCTCCCGCCGTGCTTGGCGAGCACCGCGGCGGGAACGAAGACAGGTACGAGGTTTCCGGTACCGGTCTCGTGGACTGTACGCGCGAGCTCGCCGGTGAGTCGTCTCAGAAGACTCGACTTCCCGGCCCCCGGGCCACCGACGATCTGGCCGCCGCGGTAGGTGGAGACCAGTGTCTCGGCGGCGACGCGTTCGGTCTCGGTTACGTGCGGCCCGCTGTCGCGGTTGACCTGCTGTGACAGATATACGCTCGATAAGTCGACTTCTGCCAGGGTAGCGTCCACGTTGAGTAGGTGGCCGTACGGGTGGGGGATGTCGGACCGGCAAGCGGCTACCAAGTAGCGGTGCAGCCGATGCTTCGAATTGTAGGTCGCCACCGAGTCGAGCCGAGTGTTGTTCGCCTGCGACATCTCCTGTGATGATTCCTGGGCGGATATCGCGATCGGTTTTGTTTCTGCTGCCTCAACTAGTCTCTTGAATTCGTCGTCGGCCAAGAGCGAGCTGATCCGGACTGCGCCCAGGGCAGAGTTCCGGTAGTTGTCCTTCTCGTCGCGCACAATCCCGAGTAGTTGCCCAGTCAGCGTCAGCACCGGTCCTCCGGACAGACCGCTCCAGGCGGAAATTCTTCGGCCGGACCGGTCCACCCGATCTCGCGGCGAGCTGTTGTCCAAATGCAGCTCATAACTGCCTGTCTGCCAGCCAGTGGTGTTCGACACTTTCCATTCAAGCTCCAGAAGTCGGCGCTCTTCGCCGGCTTTTCCCACCCACGGATAGCCCAGAGTGAGGCAACGAGCGAGTCCAGGGCCGGTCAGCACCGCCCAGGAAAAACGTGTGTCCAGTCCCTGCCAAGGATCGCTTGCGACCGACACCAGCGCCGCGTCGAACTTGTCTGAGGTCCAAAGTACTGTTCCGATGAACTCATCGCCTGCCTCGGGCCGGACCAGGCAGGTGGTCCGAAGCTTGCCTACGACGTGACGAGACGTTAGTACGAGGCCATCGGCGAGTGCGTAGCCCGAGCCCCATTGCACGCCACGGAGTAGAACTGCACGACGGGCATATTGTTCCAACCGTGTGAAGTCCTCTCCTGTCGTCCCGGAAATCATGTCACTCGTCATCGCCGATCAGTGTTTCCCCGCCGACAGGCGCTGTGGTGTCCTGCGGCTTGAGCACAAGTTTCAGCCGGTGGCGTGCGCTCGCTTCGAACTCCTTGGCTCCGCCGAACGACACGACCTTCCACAGGCTCACCTTGCCGTCGGCCTTCCTGGTCGCTTTAACGGCGAGTTCGAGTTCCAGCTCGATCGATTCAGGGATGAACTTGACGCGCTGGTCTACGCCAGCGTCCAGCGCCTCGGTCAGTTCGGCGCGTAGCAGTTCGATCGCGGTCGACAAGGCGACCCCGTCTTGATCGAGAAGGACCTGCCCGCTGTCGTCCGAGTCCGTCACTGCGTGCCTCTCCTGTCTGCCTTGCCTCGGCGGCAAGGCTCCGACGGTAACGTCTACTGGTAGGTACGTGGCGTTACTGAACTTGATAACGATGCTCTCGAAGGGAACTTTGGTCGACGTACCTCACACGGTCAAGGACTGTCAGGGCCAGTACCGACGTGATCCACCGGCTGTACGACTTCGCCAATTGGCTGGGTGCGAATCCTGCACCGGCTAGACAATGACCTTCATTTTCGTCTGTTTGACGTGGCGGTAGGTCGCAGCGGGCGACGGCTTGACCTGCGGTTCGACCTCGGATGGGCAAGGGGTGCGTCGGCATTTCTGCGGGTGAACAATGCAAGTGTCCGGGGATCTGGCGGGCGCAGGTGCCTGGTCATCTCCTGTGCAGCATCTTCGGGCGACAATAGGTGGAGCGACGACCACGTGGTTCGCGGATGTGGTGGCGGAGAGGTCAAGGCGCACGAGACGGACGGTGGCCAAGGCGGTACTGCCGGACACAGTCACGTTTGAGCGGACGCTGACGAGCGCGGTGGGCCTCTGGCGACCTCGCTCGCTCGTCGATGGGCCGACAGCCGGTCTGGTGCGGTCGCCGGGCGGCGCTACCGCCGTCAGGATCTGGTTGGCGCTTGGGTTGCCTTGCAGGTCCTGTCGGGTGGTATCGAGCCTGGGCGTGTCATTGCAGAGGGTTCGAGAGCCTGACCTGCGAGAGTCCAGTGCCTGCATAGGTGCAGGTCAAGTCTTGGCAGGAGGCGCGTCGGCGAGTTCCGGGTCGCGGAGGTCGCGCGGTTCGAGGTTGAGGCGTGGCTGCAGCGCCTGCTTCATTTCCCCGGCCGATGCCGCCGAGTCCGCGGTCGTGGTTGTCGAACGCGCTGTCGATGGATACCCCGCACGATTGCGAGCGGTGCCCGGCCGACGATGATGGCTGGGCCGCCGGCGATCGAGCGTCCAGGTGTCGTCGCCCAGACCTTGGGACGTCACCTGCTGTATGGCGCCAGTCCTTCGTTTCCGGCGACGACCAGGGAATCGACTAGCATCTGCCACTCGTCTAGATGAGCGAGTTCCTCTGCCGTGCCGCGAATCTCTTTGAGCCAGTCGTTCGACGTCCACGACTGTTTGACTGTGACATGGTCATCTTGGATGCACAGGCCGGACACCCAGCGCTGGCCGCGAGTGACCTGCACCTCCAACGGGAGCTTCCGCAGGATGCCGATGAGCGCGTCGACGCATCTGGACTCTCCGAGAGCAGCGGGTAACCAGTCGTCGATCAGCTCGATGAGGTCCTCGGCGCGGACCCAGTCGATGGGTGCGCCGATGACTTCGTTGTGCAGGCCTTGCGCCCACGGCAGTGGGTCCGGCAGAAGGGCAGCGGCCACCCAGCCGCCCCAGTGGTGGTCCCGGTAGGGGCTCGGGTCGTCGCCTTGGTACTCGATGGCGCGGCGCAGTAACGATGGCCAGACACCGCGGGCTGCGTCAGCCAGGCGTTCGTTCTCTGCGCCGGCTGCCGCGAGACCGTGGAGGAAGTTCAACATCAGGCCTGCGTCCGCGCGAAGGACATCGAGGTGTTCGAGTACCGGCCTGACGTCACCTTTCTTGGCAAAGCCTTCGAGCAGGGCTCGTGCCGCGACGAGGGTGTGTGTCCCTCGGTCGTCCGATGTCCAGCCCTCCTCCTCTTGGGTGACCATGGCACGTCGCTCGACGTCGAGAAAGGTGGCAAGCAGCGCGGCTGCATCATCGGCGCAGCAGTGGTCCGAGGCCGCAGCTACGCCGAGTCCGCGAATGGCTGCGTCGAGCACGGCGACGTCGATGGAGTCCCCAGCAAGCTTCTGAAGACGTTCAGCGATGTCGCCGACGATCTTGACGTTTGGCCGTCCCTGGCCGTGCTGGTCCCACGGCCCGATTTCCGCGATACGAGCAGTCTCGACCAACCAAGCCAATGCTGTCCGGTGGAGGCAAGGGTCGCCGTGGCAGGGCGCCCTCCAGACGACATCGCATCCGCGCGCCAAATACAGCCGCGTCTCCAAGGACGCATTGCCTGCCATCGCAAGACCGGCCTTGGCAACGTCATCGATCGAGCTTCCTGCAGCCTCCAGGAGTGCAGTCATCGCAGGTGTGATGAATGCCGGCAGGGCTTGAGCCACGGCTCGGTC
Source organism: Amycolatopsis sp. NPDC051758 (assembly GCF_044453095.1). Taxonomy (NCBI): domain Bacteria; kingdom Bacillati; phylum Actinomycetota; class Actinomycetes; order Pseudonocardiales; family Pseudonocardiaceae; genus Amycolatopsis; species Amycolatopsis sp. NPDC051758. The sequence goes on from NZ_JBITCJ010000015.1 coordinate 6,857, forward strand.
TGCGCCCAAGTCGAAGAACTGATCGTCATGGCGTTGGTTCTCGGAATCCTGGAACGACGACGCAACCTCGAGAACGAGCTTGGTCGCGAAGTTGCCCTCGTCACCCAGAGCTTCCATGTCGCCGGCCGCGGCTCGTTCGACCGCTGCGCGGACGACGTGGGCCACCGCATCCACATGCCGGGTCGGCATCACGTCTTCATCAGAGTCGAGTATCAACCGACCGGTGGTCAGGTCTGCGGCGATCTCCTCCGAGGAAGGGGGCCTGTAGTCGGGGTAGTGTTTGGCTGAGCCCCAGTATCGATTCTGCAGTCGCAGGATGGTCTGCATGATCTCCTGGTACGCCGCGTGTGTCTCTTGCGCGGCCTGGACCTCAGGTGGCGGAACGACTTCAAGGTAGTACCCGTTGCCGTGCTGCGTGATCCGGTACAGGTCGGAGTCCAGGCTGGCGGCCCAGTTCTTCGTGAGGTCTTGGCTGATGCCGATTCGGTCGCCGTTCTTGACGAGCTGTGTGGCGACCGTCTTCAGTGCCTCGGTGCGTGCCTCCCCGCCGTGAATCATCAGCTGCGCGGCCACCTCACGTGGTGTCCACCGCCGACGTTCCAGGTTCGTGAGACCTTCAGTTGGTGCGCGCAGCCCGGAGTACTCACCCGCCTGCCGGGCGAACTCCAGTTCCCAGACGGCCGGCTCGGCGAGGAACGCGTCGAGTTCGGTGTCGAGGTTCTCCAAGTGGCGCACCAGCAGGCCGAACAGCATCCCTGGGATCGCCAGGTTCTCGCATCCGTCCAAGAGTATCTCGACGACCTTCTTCGGCGGCATCCCTCGGTGCAACCAATCGTCAGCGAGGCGTTCCATCGCTTGCAGTGCGCTCATTGCCGGGTACGGTCCGCCCGATGCGCCCCGGTACCAACTCCATACGTGGCTGTTGCCCACGTACAAACGAGCGATGCCATCGAGGTTCAGGACTGCGCCTCGGGCTTTACCGTCTTGTTCTGCGCCTTCGGTTTCGACATCCGAATTTTCGTCGAGATCGGCGATCGGCCGAGCGAAGATGCCGGGAGGATTGAGCCGCGACAGCCTTTCAACTCGCGCCCGTGCACCGGTGTTCAAGATGTTGTTCAGCACCCGCAACGACGTTCGCAACGGTGCGGTATGGAACAGCTGCCAGAACCCACCGAAGTAGTACTGAAAGTACGGTGGTCCAACACGGGTCCAGCGACCTTGATGCCTTCGGACGCCTTCATCGCGGTACCCGCCGCGCCCGTCATCGATGTAATAGGCCTCCATCAACGTCGCCAACAGCTCTGGGCTCTTCTGCGACAAGGCCCGAGCACTGAAGGGTGAATCGGCAGCTGGGGCCAAGAACGCCGGCGCGTCATCGGCGATGGTCAGCAGGCAGGATTCGGTGGCGTCGTCGATGTCCGGTCCGAGCAGCGCTAGGGTTTCGACGAACTCTTTCCTGGTGAGGTGGTAGTCCAGCTTGCGTGGACGTCGGCGCCGCTCGGACACCGAGCTGGGCAGGGCATCATCGCTGGTGTCGCGCGGAGGATTCGACTCCCAGTAGTTGAGGAGGCGGCTCCGGAGTTTGACGCGCAGCTCGTTTCCTGCAGGTACGCGTGCCAAGGACAGTGCCTGTAACCAGTCCGCGAGCAGCTCGAACGACTCCTCCGACACGTCCCACGGCTTCTCGTTGTCGAGGAGAATCCGCACAACGGGGGCCGAGGTGACAGGGTCGACCAGCGCGTTGACCCTGTACCTCTGCTGAACCACCCGCACCACGTCACCGAGCACCAAGCCATCAGACTCATCCTTGAACGCGGCCGCTAGGCACTCGTACGCGAACGGCGTCTCGAGAACGGCCTCAACCGGAACGTCAGCCCAACGGGCTCCGTGCGCTGCCGCGAACGGTGTGAACTGCGAGAGCAGCAGCACGAACACCCGTGCGGGTTGGGCGCCGGGTGCTCTCAGCAGTCCCTTGCACGCGAGCGTGGCGGCTGAGAGCGCCCACCGGGGCACGCCAGCTGCTTCCAGCACCTCGGTCGGGTTTTGCCCGCGGACCAGAAGGATGGCGGTCGCATACCGCCGGACTTCGTCGTGCGCGAACTGCGGCTGATCCTGATACGGGCTCGCCGGCGCGAGCAGATGGTCCCGGCGCAACGCGTCGACCGCTGCGGCATCGATGCCGGCGGCAGGTCGTTGATCCGCAGGTAGTCCTATCGTCGAAGCGGCCACCGCGAGCAAGGTCTGCTCCCGAGCCTCTGCCGAGCCACCGCCGGGGCGTCCGTCGCCTCGAACAACCCTGCTCCACACCAACTGCAGGCAGTCCCACTCACCCAGGGAGCTATCGGGCTCCAACCCGGTCCGGGCCAGCAGGTCCAGCACAACGGGCCGTCGTAACAGGGAGTTAGCAGCCAGGTCCCGCAAGACCGCACGCAGAAGCGGGAAGTGGTCCGAGACGACCGAGATGTCCTCGTCTCCCAGCGGCTTCATCTCGAAAGATGAAACGGTCTTCCCAAAGCCGAGCTCCAGCTGCTCCCGCACGAAGCCGGATGCCAGGTCAGACGTGACCGCGACGACCCCGACGCCCGCGGCAGCCGCGGCCAGCACCAGGTCACTCAACAGCTCAGCGGACCGCTCCAGTGCGGCATCAGCGGCGTCGACAACCAAGACCCGCCTTGGTGCCGAAAGCTCGGCGAGCACGTCCTCCATCGACATCCCGAGCGCGGCGCGAAGCTCCAGACTCGACTGCGGCAGGCCGCGGAAGTTCACCACCACCGCCTCGAACCCCGCAGGGTCCGCTGCTTCCAGCTCGGCGATGGCCGACAACGTCGACGCGCTCTTACCGATGCCGGACTCACCGGATATCAGCAGAGCCGACCCTGGGGCACCCGCTTCGAGCAGGGCTCCAACGAGCTGTTCGCGACGGTCGGCGAACGCGACCTTGACCGGCCCACCGGACGACTCATCACCGATGGCGGTCCGCACACCGGCAACGGCCAGCTTCCGGTGGTCGGCGATCACCATCCAGGCGTGCCTGCTTCGTGTCTTGGCTGTGTTTAAGAGGCTGTGAAGGTCGCGGCGTAGGAGATTGAGGTCCACCACGGCGCCGGTCGCGTCGTAGCGAGTTGCCTCGACCTCGAGCCGATCCCGGACCGTGATCCCATCGACTTGCGCCGAGACGACACTGTCCAGCGATGTCGCCACCGCTGTGCGGTCACTCGCATCCGGGCTTTGGACCGCGAACCCCCAGATATGTAGCCGCCCGAGGAGCCGCCACGCCAGCTCGAGAACTTCCTCAGGAGAGGTGTCGTCTTCGACAGCTTTCTTGACCATCTGCTGGAACTGGCCAAGCCGCTCACGCACTGGCTTGGACCAGCGGCGATCTACGTCCATCGACGCCTGGAACGATTCCTGGTCACTATGAGCTCGGGCGATATCGCATACCGTAGCCAGTTGCTCCCATTGATTGGACCAGCCCGCGGCCGCGACCATCACCTGATGGGAATTAGAGTCGATCCGCTGGACCTCGGAGAGCAGCGACCCGACGAGCTTCACCGTCTCCTCATCGCTCTGGACGAAGTTAGGCGTTGCCCGGCAGGCCACGGCGAGCGTTACTTCGGCTGCCTCGTCACCGCACTCGACAAGAAGGTCATCGACTGGGTGCGCAGGACCGGTCTGAAACGACACCCTTCGCACCGGCAGCTCGGAGGCCTCGGGTCGCCGGTTCCCGGTCAACATGCTGGCCAGGTAGATCGTCGCGACGCGATGCGCGAACGAGACCCCTCCGCCGCCGGTCGCGTAGGTGCTCGAACCCCGCTCAGACTTACCAGCAGGCTCAGCGCCGGCGTTCTGGGGAGCATCCGGCGCAGGTTCTTTCCCTTCCTCGGACTCGTTGGCTCGGTCCGTGGCATCGGGCTCGTTCATGTGCTCCTCGTAATGACATCCTGCTTACACCGTGGAATCGGGATCACGTCGTGTCATCGCCACTTCCTCTTGTCGAGAAAGCGAGCCCACGAGCCGGCCCCCAGTTCCCGCACGCGACCACACCCCACCCTGGCCACATCGGTCGAAGACTGGTCGGCTGCAGGCATCTGCGGCACCATAGCCAGCAGCGGCTGTGCAGGAGGAGACTTACGGTCCGGCCAGTCGAACACATCGCCGTCGCACAGCTCGCCGGCCCAGTCGTCCGTGACGCACTTCCGTGGTATCGGCCTTCCGGACGTCGGCCAATCGCCCGCCAGATCTCCCAGGTGAGCGGGCGCTTTGTCGTCTGCGCTCAGCCGCCAAGTGCCGCCTGATACTCCTTCGCCTGATCTGGGGTCAGGAACCTCGACACCCGCACCAGCACACCGCCCTTCACGTAGTCGTACTCGCCGACCGCGGGCATCCCCTTCGCGATCGACTGGATGAAGTCCATCCGCGCCTTCGCTCCAGCCTCGTCCACGTACACCTCCACGGAGCCGCCGCGCTCGACCGCGTCCTCCTTCGTGTACTCGACGTCGTCGGGCTTGACGCGCGAGTCCGAGAACGCCGTCTTCGACGTGTAGCCGTTCGGCCGGCCGAGCAGGTGGTTCGGGTCGTCCTCCGCGGTGTAGGTCTTGAACAGCTTCACCGTGGGGATCTTCTCGGTGAGCGTCTTCGTGACGTCGTCGGTGGACTTCGGGCCGGTGGCGGCCTCGGCTGGGGCGACGACGCCGGCGGACTCGGTCGCCGTGGGTGTGCCGCCTGAGCTGCTGCACGCGGCTAACGAGAGTGCGGCCGCCGAGACGCCAACGGCGGAAACGATACGGCGGATGATCACGAACCCCTCCAACGTGATGATGGTCAACGCCGGTATGTCTCGCTGGGGAGATCTTGTGTTACGGCCAGCAATGAATTTGTTACCGTGGTGCTTAGGTACCGCGGGCCAACCGCGCCATGATTCGCTGGCTTGTGAGTGATCAGAGTCGAGCAGCCGTAGGGGCCTGTCCGGTTCGCGCGAAGGTGGCGGAGTCTGGGGTCGGCGACTCGACGATCCGCCACCTTCAAGCGGAGCCGACAGGCGAGTTGGATGCCCACGGGACCCGAACGGAATGGCTGGCCCAGCCGAAAGGCGGGGTCATGCGGACGTACGAACCTTGGTAGCCGATTGAGTAGAGGATCGACAGGGTGAGGTAGCGCCTCGCGAGGAACCATGTCTCCCGGACCAGCCCGTCGAACTGGTACACCTCGTCGTGGGGGGACTTCGGGTGGGTCAAGCGATTCCGGACTTCGACTACTGCAGTGGGCCCATCGGGAATGGCGGCGTTGGCGACAAACGCTTGCAGCGCGGGAAAGGTCGTCGCATCAAGGTCGTGTGGGATGTCAGCCAACGTGAGAACTTCTCGCAAGCGTTCCGCGCCGCTCATTTTCTTGTACTTCGTGTGGGAGAGGCGACTGTCCAGCACGAGGATTGACCACTCAAGGTTCTCCAGGGCGGAGAATGTGGCTGACATCCGCTGTTCTACGAAGCCGGACTGGACAGCGAGCACGGCGTTGATCATCTGGTACCGCAGGATGTCCGGCATCCCCAGCGTGGCCAGTCGGGGCAGGGCACAAGACAGCAGGCGGACGAGGTCGTCGGTGTGGCTCCTGTGCAGCCAACCGAAGCCGACCGACATCGCGGGGTCGCAGAGTGGGGTCGTCCACTCCTCCCAGACCACCTCCCCGTCGGCGTCGTAGCCGACGGGGAGGATCGGTGCGATCCACCGTCCAAATGCGAAGGACACGCACACCCGGAGCCCCTCAAGCAGGCGCTTGGCGGCTTCCACGTCGAACACGGCGTCGTCGGTTCGACGCACCTCCATGACGTGGGTCAGCACGTACGACGATTGGTCCGCGGCACGGGCCATCACCTTGTCATGGTCCTGCCGTCGGTCGACGGTGATGCGCCACCCATCCACCTCGAACCGCCACCTGCCGTTCCAGGTCGCCTTCTCCGTGGCGATCCTGCCGGCGGCGAAGATGTTGGGCAGATTTACCCAGTGCGCGACCACATGGTGGGCCTGGGTGTTCGGAGCCGCGAACTCCATGTAGTTGAGGACGCCGTGGTCTCGGCCCACACGATGCCCGTCCACCGACGCCTCAACCCCGTGCCGCTGGAGCTGAAATGAGATACCAGTGGCTTCAGGTGTCGCTGGCGTCGAGTCTGGGAAACCCGTCCAACGCAGGTTCGGCTGGCCGACGAACGTCAACTCCACTCTCCCGGCCGATCCGCCCTCGCCCCCGTCGTGCAGGATCACCGATTCGCCGACGCTGGCAAACTCATACGCTGGCGTCAACGGCTCCTCGACATCCTCGCAGTCGAGCAAGGCGCGCCACTTGTCAAGCACCAGAATCAACTCCTACTGCGACAACCCGAAATGAAGAACACGTCAGGATACATGGCGTCCGCCTTTAGTCGCTATGAATTTTGCAGAAGAGTCGGGCTTGTTGGTGCTTGTTGGGCCTCAGAACTGGGCCGGAAGCGGCCCTCCTGCTGGGTGGGCGAGCGAAAGCGGAAGCCGGGTGGCGTGACGGTGGACACGAACCAGCACATCGTGAGGTGGCTTCCGACGGGGCTGCGGGACGCGGCACCCGAGGATGAACAGCTGGCTCCGTCGCTGGCTGATCAGCTCGCGATCTGGACCGATCCCCGGCTTATGGCCGAAGCCGCCGGTAGTGGGCCCGTCGCGACGAAGGACGGGCAGCCTCAGTCAACTGTGGGTGGCTGTTCGGCTGGACGTCACCCGGCGAGCGTTGCTTGTAGTGGGTGCTCGAACGCAGGTCCTCGTCGAGATCCCTGTCGGCGCACCGCAGCGGCGCGGCCGCCATTTCATGATCAACTAATTGTCACCTGGCGCAACTTGACGTCGGCAGTTGTAACGACGAGGTCTTAGCTTCGGCCTGGCTGTGACCGGGGGCTTCGACGTCCTCCCGGAGGAGCTGCTCTGTGTCCAGGAGGGTGTACGTGTTGCCCTCGATCTTCGACGACTTCCAGCTCCGCTCGATGACGAATCGTTCAAGCTCACGCTGGGCCGCGTCGACGTCAGCGGTCCGCCGAGTTCGGAAGCTGTCGTGAACTTCGTGAGCGAATTCTAGGTCAGTGGCACTGAAGATCCCGCGGACTGCGGTGACGAGACCCTGGTTGATGTGGACGAAGCGCGCTTCGCGCTGGTCGGGTTCCAGGGCGAGGTAGCTCTCAGTATCCCACAATGCCAGTCGGCGAGCCTGTTCGGTGGCGGCGTAGTTCGTTGCCCGGTCGGAACCCTTGACGACAACGTCGCCTTGATCGGTCAGTCGGCCCAGCTCTCGGATAGTGTTGACGCGCGTCTCGCCGATAGCCGTCTCGATGGCAGCCCGCGCCATCCATGTTTCGGTGACGAGGACTTTGAGGATCTCTTGAGCTCGGGCGTCGGCGGATCATTCATGTCTAATTGTCGTAATAAATTGTGACGATAATTCAATTGATTGAGACGAAAGTCTCTCCTGCAGGGTCACCTCGCCAAATGTGCGTTACTCGTGTCACCAGTTGTGTGGCGCCGAGCAAACAGTCCGGCATCGGCGCCGTCAAGAGTGTCTCGGCCCGCTCCGTGCGCGCGGAGCGGGCGAGGCAGCGGCCGCGGGAGCTCGCGGTCGAGGCGATGCCAGCTGTGCACACTCGTTGTACGCCGCTTTGTCGGTGTCAACTTGTACCCTCAGAGTTCTGCACCGCGTTGGGAGGGTGTCGTGGGCTGGTTCGGTCGTGCGATGGGCAGGTTCGTCCATAAGGACCTATCGGTCGAGCCTGATTTCGACTATTACCTGACGCGGGCGGAGCGGAAGCCGCTGCCGCGGGCGCGGAGTGCTGTTCCGCTCGCATCGAGGGCGTTGGCTGTGGGGATCGTGGCTGTGCTCAGCTGTGTGCTGTTGATTGCTTTCGTCCTCAAGGTCGAACTGACACTGATTACCTCGATACCTGTGAGTGTGGTGTGCGCCTTAGCTGCACTGCTGGTTCCATGGCTTCGGCCGGGGTACCGGTGGCGTTATCACTACGCGGAAACCCTCATGCCCGGAATGTGGGTGGCCGTGAATATGGGGGACGTGGTTAATGATCAAGAGCGAGTTGTTGGCAGCGTCCACCTGACGCAGATTCTCGCGACGTTCGAGCACCGCGGGAAGGAGTTCGGTTGGATCGTCGGTCTGCATACGGGCCAGCAGTGGGTCTTCAAGCCGGACTCGGAAGTTCCGGTGTTCGAACTTGTCGACGCGTTCGCCTGGGCTCGAGTGCCGAGGCCGGTCGAGTGGCAGTTCGAAGAGCTTGAGTTGCCGGTCGTTGGAGTCTTGGAAGCTCTGTCTGAGGCTGGCGCGATGGACGTCGACGACCTGGTGGTCGACCTGGCCAACGGTGTCTGGTCGGAAGAGACCGCCCGGCGGGCGGTTCAAGCTGCTTGGCGACTCGGGATGGTCGATTCAGATGCGCGAGGTACGCAAGCGGCCCTGACGGCTGCTGGCGAGGTGTGGCTCTGCGCCTGGTCGAGGGAGCGAGGTGTCGAGTTGGTGGCAGATGCGAAGGAGCAACCCCACGTGAACATCAACAACGACGGCATCCTGCAGTTTGGAAACTACAATCAGGCGGCGCAGGCGCGAGACCACAGCACGGCCACGAACGTCCAGCGGCACCAAGGTCTGTCGGCGCATGAGCTGGGAGCTTTGCAGCAGTTGCTCGGAGTGCTGGCTCGGCCGGCTGTCCACGCTCAGCTTGACGGTGACGCACGCGAGGTAGTGGGTGACGAAGTCGCTGCCATTGCCGACGTCGTTGAGGGTCGAGCGCCGTTGACGAGTCCGGTACGTAAGTCGATCAAAACAGTCCTTGGCATAGCCGGCCAGCTGATCATCGGCGCAGCTGGCAATGGACTCTATGAGGCGCTTAAGCAGATGGTGCAGTGATGCAGCGACGGACCACTGGGCTGCGTACTGACGTTGTATATCGTGTGCAACATTCCGTACCCCGAGCGAATATGAGGAGACAGCATTGAGTCACAGTGAAGTGACCCGCCTCTTGACGCCTGACAAAACTGGCGCGCCGGTCTCAGTTGAGGTAACAAACGGCGTTCTGACCCTGAAGCTTCTAGGCGACAAGACGTATGAACCGCTGGAGCGGGCAGTAGTGCGAGTGGCAACGCGTTCCGTGCTTCAGCAGTTGAGGTCTGCGCTCGACGGCGCGTTTGACGAGGCCGACCGTGACCTCTGCTTCTAGTTGTTACGGCGGGTCAAGGCTGGCGGGATTAAACGACGATCTTTCTTTCCGTGCTTGTAGGCGCTAGTCGAGACCGTGTAGCATGCGGGCGGCGTCGTGTACGTGGTATGCTTTCTGCAGGAGCATTCGCTTGTAGATCCTTGCATCCTCCCGCCCGGCAGTGAGCAGGACTGATGACCATCCGAGGAGGTGGGCACTCCCAAGGCACGCTGCGTCGAGCGTCAACCCTAGAAATTCCTTAGTTATTGTTCCTGCTCGCAACGTGCCATCGTCTAGCGTCACCGTGTGCAAGTGGCCAATTGGAGTGCTGTGCGTTACTTGGCTCAGTAGTGAGTACGCGATATCGAGCCACGCCGTTTCGGGATAGTCGGCGCCCATCTCGCGGAGAAGTGTCGCCATCGACGGAAGCGGCTGTCGGCCTTTCGTGGTAGTGTCCATAGGCGTTGAGATCTTGATGTTTTTCGGGAACTCGAATAGTTTCTCGGCGTTTGCTCGGTCGACGCCATTGCCGGTGAATGCTTCGATGGCCTTCCTGCGGCGAAATCGAAACTCGTCGAAATAGCGCTTGGATCGGTCCATGAACTCTTCTTCAGTGGATATGGATGTCATCCACGCGTAGCGAGCAGCCTCCTCGAGGAGCATGCGGGCTGCGAATACGGCGATCATGTTGCCGCCGTCCTGGTCGTAAGTCGACATGACGGCCGTCAGGTTCGACGTGGCCAGTCCATGCGTCAGAATGGACGCTAGTCGCGGCTGCGTGTCAGACGGTCCGAGCGAGGGAGACCAGCTTTGGGCGTACTGGGTGTACAACTCCGCTGCACTGATCACGCGGCCTAGGAGTGGGTTAACGTCGGGCAATAGGTCCTCATTGCGCAGAATCGCGCCTGGGTGAAGGACCGCGTCGTTCGAGCGTGGGCGTCGCTTTTTGCTCCCGCCTGCAACCGACTTAGGCGTACCGAGCCCGTGAATGGCGGTTGCGGCCGCCACGACTGCCTTCGTCAGCTCGACAGTGCGCAGCAGGTATGCATCGTCAATTTCTGGGGGCCAGCTCTCGGGGGCGGCTGCCCATACGCCAAGCAGCGTGGTGGTGACGCCGACCGCGGCGACGTGCATGAACAGCGCTTCGTGGTCTGCGCGGAGGTCGTGGCCTGGGGTGCCGTCCTCGGTGAAGCTGCTGAGGGCGCCGAGCAGGTTCCCATGGCCGGCGTGACCGAGGACCAGAACGGCGCCGCGCAAGCCTGCCACGTGCAGCAAGCTCCGTGCTGTGGTCAGGAGACCTCGCGGAGTAGTGTCGTCAATGGTTGGGTCGGCAGGCGGTGTAACAGGCTCAGCGAGGAACAGGTCAAGCAGCTCATCGTCACTGGGCACCGTCGGAGCATGCAGCCATTCCGGCGAGCTTCCGGTCAGGTCGGTCACTCCGATAAGCGGAGCAAACCAGCGAGGCAAGATGGGGCAACTCGCGTCGTGCTGGTCCAGGGTCCAGCAGATTCGACTGCGCTCTTCGAGCATCCAGCCGAGGAGTGACGGTAACCGCTTGCGCGGAGCGGCCCCGATCCACTGCCAGCGGAGCGCATCCACCAACAAGCTGCGGGCCATAGCACCAACTACCGTGCCGCCGAATCCGGCGCCGAGCAATGAGTCACAGCACGCGTACCTTTGCCGGGCGAACGGCCACGCCAGCTCGGCGAAGAAGAGGTCAGCCGCACCATTCCAGTGGAAGACTGCGGGGAGATAGTCGAGATGGAGACGGAGTGAGCGTGTGGCTTCGCGGAGCTGTCGTGTCTCGGGAGTGGATACGCGGCCATCTGGCCGTTCGTCCTCAGGCACTACCTGGTCCACGCCGCCTCCTTCGCGAAGGCATCAGCCTAGACCCCCGTATTGACCGGGCCAAACGAGTTCTTAAGGCCATGGAGAGCTCGTCTGGCGTGGCCAAACCGGTCAGACACCGAACGTCAGCGTTCGACGGATCGCATCGAGCGCTTCGTCGGCCCACGACATGATGGACAGGCTGGAGTCGATGATGGCTGGTGGGGTGTTGATGAGAGTGTCGCGGCGGATCAGACGGTCGAAGTCGACCAACACCAGGTCCGGCCGGATGTCGCCGTTAGGTGTCTTGAACTCGACACCGGCGATCGCATGATGTTGATGAGCTCCTGGCGAGGATGCCGTAAGCCACGGTGGTGGGATGGACGCCGTCGAGCTAGAACAGGAGCGCCCAGGACAGCGTTGAGCAGCCCGGTTGACGAGGTTGCGACGGCGTAGCTGGTTAGCGGACCATGCGCCCTTAGCGGTCGTTAAGGAGGTTGCGATGGTTCGACAGGGTGGCGTGTACAAGCGGTGCAGCTGCAAGGATGCGGTTGACGGACATCGGCTCGGTGTCCGCTGCCCGCGCCTGGACGAGCGTGGCCACGGTTCGTGGTATTTCTCGCTGGAGTTGCCGGTTGGCCGCGATGGGCAGCGACACCGCGTGCGGCGTGGCGGGTTCTCTTCGCGTGCCGCGGCGGAACAAGCCCGGGGATACCTGTTGGGCGACGATATCGATTCGGCCGCCGCGGTGGTGACGGTGGGGCAGTGGCTGGATATCTGGTTGGAGATGCGCCAGAACCTGAGCTTCTCGACTCGGAGGCTCTATGCCCAGCACGTCCGTGACTACCTCAAGCCCTACTTGGGAAGCGTGCCGTTGCGGTCGTTGACGGTGGCGCGGGTGCAGGCCATGTTCGCAGCGTTGATCCGCACTAACTCCAGCCGCACCCGGCCCTTGTCCTACGCGACGCTGCAGCGCATCCGAGGCGTCTTGCACGCCGCGCTCAACGGTGCGATCCGCCGGGGACTGCTCGACCGGAACCCGGCACATTGGATCGAACTCCCCTCCGGGCGCAGGCCGCGCGCGGTGGTGTGGACCGAAGGGCGAGAAGCGCACTGGCGCCAGACCGGGGAGCACCCCGCTGTGGCCGTCTGGACTGCGACGCAGACCGCAGCGTTCCTGGAGAGCAGCTTCGACCACCCGTTGCACGTGCTGTACCTGCTTGTCGCGCTGCTTGGACTGCGTCGGGGCGAAGCGGCAGGGTTGCGGTGGTGTGACATCGACCTGGACGCACGCGTGCTGCAGGTGTCGCACCAGGTACAAGACCACAATGGCCGGACCGTGATCTGCCCGCCGAAAACCGAGAGCAGCGTCCGCGTCCTCGCACTGGACAGTATTTCCGTAGCAGCGCTGCGGTCCCTGCGCGCCGAGCGGAGACGCCGGCTCCCGGCCGGTGCGGCGTTGACCGGGTTCTTGTTCGTCAACCGGTACGGGAATCCGATGAGTCCCGGCTACGTCACCCACGCCTTCGGCAAGCTCATCGCTGAGGCGGACCTGCCGCCGATCCGGCTGCACGATCTCCGCCATGGTGCGGCGAGCCTGTCGCTAGCCGCTGGGAACGACTTGAAGGTGGTGCAGGCGATGCTGGGGCACTCGAGCATCGTGCTGACCGCCGACACCTACACCAGCGTGCTGCCCTGCCTGGCACATCAGGCGGCCGAAGCCACCGCCAACCTGGTCATGAAAGCGGCGCGGCGCACCGCGAAGAAGGTCCGCCGCGACTCCCGGAAGGCCGCACGCCACTACGGCACGAAGAAGAACCGCAGGCCCAGGTCGACGCGGAAGACGGCTCACAAGGTCGCACCGTAGAAGGGACCCTGGGCGCCAGCTGCTGTGAGAGCCTGGAGAAGATCGTCGACGCAGCCGGGCCACCGATGAGGGAGATAGGCATCGTAGATTGGAGCGAGTCGCCGTAGGCCGTCGACGGCAGTACCAACCCAGTTCGCCGATCACTCGCACCGTAGATTTGCAATAGTGAACTGATGGGCGTCTTACTTCTGATTCCGGCGCCACGGAGGAGGTCTGAGGCGTTGAGACGGTGGGACTTGGACGTCGCCGCCGTGGCTACGCCTTAAGGGCGTCCTAAGAGGACCAGGTAACCCGCGGAGCCGGCCACATTCGGCCTCCCGCTGGTCCCATCCATGACCAAAGCCCACCGGCAAGATCCTCGTGATCAAGGATACCCGCAGGTGGGCTTCGATTCAGTGGGGTGCGCCATCAGGGACTCGAACCCCGAACCCGCTGGTTAAGAGCCAGCTGCTCTGCCAATTGAGCTAATGGCGCTGGTGTCTGCCGGGGTTTCCCTCGGCGACGTGGAAAACATTAGCACCCGGTTCCGGGCCCGGTTTCAGGGGGGTCCCCTCAAGCCGGTTGGGATGTTCCTGCCCCGGCGTCCCGGCTGGTCGGGCACACTGTAGTCGGACATCGACGGCGAAACAGGCGGGTGGGCATGAGGGGTTCGACCGGCATGAGGGTGCGGCTGCTGGTGGCTGCGGGGGTGATCGGCCTCACGGTGGCCGGGTGCAGTGGTACGCCTTCGGGTGAACCGCCGAAGGAGTCGGCCTCCTCGAGTGCGCCCAAGCCCGCGCTGAAGCCTGCCGTGCTCACCGTGAGCCCTGCGAAGGACGCCAAGGACGTTGCGCCCGGGGAACCGGTGACCGTGACCGTGGCCGGCGGGAAGGTCGGTGACGTGAAGCTGACCGGGGCGGACGGGAAGGTCGTCGCCGGGAAGCCGCGGGCCGACGGTTCGGGGTGGGACTCCGCCGAGCCGCTCGGGTACAACAAGAGTTACAAGCTGACCGCGACCGCGACCGGCGCCGACGGCAAGCCGGTCACGACGGAGTCGGCCTTCAGTACCGCCAAGCCCGCCCGGCAGCTCGGCGTCTCGGTGAACCTCGTCGAGGGTGAGACGGTCGGGGTCGGGCTGCCGCTGATCTTCACCTTCACCGGCAACGTCGCCGACAAGGCCGCCGCCGAGAAGGCGCTGAAGATCACCGCGGAGCCGGCCACCGAGGGCGCCTTCCGCTGGTCCGGTGACAAGCAGGTCACCTGGCGGCCGAAGGACTACTGGAAGAGCGGCACCAAGATCAAGGTGGACGCCGCCGTCTACGGCAAGCCGCTCGGCAACGGCAGTTACGGCCGGGAGGACAAGCGCGTCAGCGGCACCGTGGGCGACAAGCTCGTCGCCGTCGCCGACGGGGGCACCCACCAGATGACGGTCTCGGTCAACGACCAGGTGGTCAAGACCATGCCGACGTCCATGGGCAAGCCCGGCCACAACACGCCGGCCGGCAGCTACACCGTCATGAGCGAGCACACCGGCTACACGATGGACTCCGGCACCTACGGTGTCCCCGAGGACGCGCCCGGCGGCTACCGCACCTTCGTCCAGTACGCGATTCGCCTGTCCTACAGCGGCATCTTCTACCACTCCGCGCCGTGGTCGGTGCGGCAGCAGGGCCGCAGCAACGTCAGCCACGGCTGCCTGAACCTGTCGACCGAGAACACGAAGTGGCTGATGGACACGTCCAAGAAGGGCGACATCGTCACCGTCCAGAACAGCGGCGGGCCGAAGCTCGAGGCCACCGACGGCTGGAGCGTCTGGCAGCTGTCCTGGGACGAGTGGCGGACCGCCGCCAACTAGCGGTTGTCGTACGCCTCCCGCGCGGCGTCGATGTGCGGCAGGTGCGTGATGCTCCACTCGAGCAGCGGCGCGGTGGCTTCGCGCAACGTCCGGCCCATCGGCGTCAGCTCGTAGCTGACGTGCGGCGGCATGACCGCCAGGACCGTGCGGGTCAGGATCCCGTCGCGCTCGAGGTCGCGCAGGGTCACGGTGAGCATTCGCTGGCTGATGCCGTCGATGGACCGCTTGAGCTCGGTGAAGCGCCGCGGCCCGTCCTTGAGCATGCGCACGACCAGCAGCGCCCACTTGTCCCCGACGATCCCGAGGACTTCGCGGGCCTTGCACGGGTCCTCCATGGTTACCTCCTGAGAACCGGGGCACCAAAATGTGCCGTATTGCCCGGTGCGCGCCGAGTGGATCACGATGCTGCCATGTCCACTTTCCTGCTGGTACACGGCGCTTGGCACAGCGGACGCTGCTGGGACCGCGTGGTCCCGCTGCTGGAGTCGGCCGGGCACCGCGTGCTCGCGCCGTCGCTGACCGGCTACGGCGACAAAGCCCACCTGCTGAGCCCGGACGTCGGGCTCGGCACCCACATCGACGACATCGTCGCCCTGATCGAGGACGAGCGCGACGTCGTGCTCGTCGGGCACAGCTACGCCGGGATGGTCATCTCGGGCGTCGCCGACCGGATCCCGGAGCGGCTCGCGCGGCTGGTGTTCCTCGACGCGATGGTCCCCGAAGACGGCGAGACCGCGGCCGACGTCATCCCCATCACGAAACAGCTGGTCGACAGCGCCGTCGACGGCTGGCGGGTGCCCCCGATGGGCCTGTTCGGGGTCACGGATCCCGACGACGTCGCCTGGCTGCGCTCGATGCTCTCGGACCAGCCGGTGCGGTGCCTGACGGAGCCGGTGCGGCTCGCCAATCCGGCCGCGGCGGCGATCCCGCGCACGCACATCCACTGCGTCGCCGGGCAGCCGGCAGGCATCACCCGGCGGCCCGTCCCGCCCGGCGAACCGGTGCGGGAGCTGCCGACCGGCCACGACTGCATGATCACCATGCCCGCCGAGCTGACCAAGCTGCTGGTCGAGGCGGCTTAGCCCTTCGCCGAGTCGCGGACGAGCTCCCGGGCCTCGGCCTCGGTGGCGACCGCGGGGCCGGAGCCCCACAGCGGCTCGTTCGCCGTCTCGCGGCTGAAGTACACCGCGACGGCGCCGACCGCGCCCGCCGCCATCAGGTACCAGGCCGGCCAGAAGCCGTGGCCGGTCGAGGAGATCAGGGCCTGCATGACCAACGGCGTCGTGCCGCCGAAGAGCGACACGGAGATGTTGAACGCGATGGACAGCGCGCCGTAGCGGATCGCGGTCGGGAACAACGCGGGCAACGCCGCCGGCATCGAGACCTCGAAGCACAGGAGCAGCAGGCCGAGGCCCATCAGGCCGAGGAACGTGAGCACCAGGCCGCCGTCGTGGACCAGCAGCATCAGCGGCCACGACAGCACGAGGTAGCCGAGGCAGCCGGCCATCATCACGGGCTTGCGGCCGACCTTGTCGGTGATCCGCCCGCCGACCAGGATGATCAGCATCATCACGACCATCACGACGATGATCAGCAGCAGGCCGTGCGTCGCGTCGAGGTGCAGCTGCTCGGACAGGTACGTCGGCATGTACGACAGCAGCATGTAGTCGGTGACGTTGAACACGAGCACCAGGCCGACGCAGATGAGCAGCGCGGGCCAGTACTCGGTGAACATCTTCCAGAACGGCTCGCCGGAGCGGCCGCGCTTCTCGGCCTCTTCGGCGTGCTTCTGGAACGCCGGGGTCTCTTCGAGCTTGAGCCGCATGTAGAGGCCGATGATGCCGAGCGGGCCGGCGACCAGGAACGGGATCCGCCAGCCCCAGTCGAGCAGCGTCTCGTGGGGGACCCAGGCCTTCATGGCGGTGACGACGGTCGCGCCGAGCACGTACCCCGACAGCGTGCCGAACTCCAGCCAGGAGCCCATGAAGCCACGGCGTTTGTCGGGGGAGTACTCGGCGATGAACGTGGTCGCGCCGCCGTATTCGCCGCCGGTCGAGAAGCCCTGCACCATCCGGGCGAGGACGAGCAGGATCGGCGACCAGACGCCGATGGAGGTGTAGGACGGGATCAGGCCGATGCAGAGGGTCCCGATCGCCATCATGATCATCGTGACGGCGAGGACCTTCTGCCGCCCGATCCGGTCGCCGAGCGGCCCGAAGACGAGCCCGCCGAGCGGCCGCATGAGGAACGCGGCGGTGAAGGCCCCGAAGGTCCCGATCAGCCGCACTCCCGGCGCCACGCTGGCGGGGAAGAACACCTCGGAGATGGTGTCGGCGATGTAGGCGTAAACACCGAAGTCGAACCACTCCATGGCATTGCCGAGGGCTGCGGCCCCGACAGCGCGCTTGAGCAGTGATTGGTCGACGACGGTGATGTCCTCGTACCGCAGCTTCTTCTTCCGGCGGATCTTCGGTCCTGAGCGTGCCACGAATCCACCGTGCACCCGCAACCGGACGTTCGCACGCTGAGCCATCCGGTCGTGAGGGTTACCACCAACGGAGCAGCACCCGGAAAGCAAAAACCCCAGCTCGGCCAAGGCCAAACCGGGGTGTTGGGGTGAGCGACGGGTTTCGAACCCGCGACCTCCTGGACCACAACCAGGTGCTCTACCAGCTGAGCTACGCCCACCATCGCCGAGGGGATCCACCTGCGATCACCTCGCTGGAAGTAATCGTAGCGGGTGCCCTCGCGCGGATTTCAGGGGCCTACCCCTTGTGCTGTTCCTGCACTTCAGCGGCGACGGCCTTGGCTTCGTCGCTGGTCGGGCCGGGCTGGGGGACGAAGGCGACGCGCCGGTAGTAGTCGAGTTCGCCGATGGATTCCTTGATGTCGGCGAGGGCCCGGTGGGCGAGGCCCTTTTCCGGCTTGGCGTAGTAGATGCGCGGGTACCAGCGCCGGACGAGCTCCTTGACGGAGGAGACGTCGACCATGCGGTAGTGCAGGTGCGCGTCGAGATCCGGCATGTCGCGGGTGATGAAGCCGCGGTCGGTGGCGATCGAGTTGCCGGCCAGCGGCGCGGTGCCGGGTTCGGGGACGTGCTCGCGGATGTATTCGAGGACGCGGCGTTCGGCTTCCTCGAGGCTCACGGTGGAGCGCCGGACCTCTTCGGTGAGGCCGGAGTGGGCGTGCATCTCGCGGACGACGTCGGGCATCCCGGCGAGTTTTTCCTCGTCGGCGTGGATGACGATGTCGATCCCTTCGCCGAGCACGTTCAGCTCCGCGTCGGTGACGAGGGCGGCGATTTCGATCAACGCTTCCTTGCCGAGGTCGAGCCCCGTCATTTCGCAGTCGATCCAGACTAGGCGGTCGGTCACCTGGTGACCCTAACCCGACACGGGGATACGACGGGCGTTACCTGCGCGTACGGCGCGTTACGCTCGCGGCTGTGGTGCAGGACACAAGATCGGGGAGCAGCGAGTGACCGAGCAGGGGTCGCCGGCGGGCGAGATCGCCGCTGGTTATACGAGTGAAGGTGCCGCGCTGGAGCTGGGTGCGGTGGTGATCGACGGGCAGGCGGACCCGTCCGCCGCGGTCCGCCTGCCGTTGGCGACGCTGAACCGGCACGGGCTGGTCGCCGGGGCGACCGGGACGGGCAAGACGAAGACGTTGCAGCTGGTCGCGGAGCAGTTGTCGGCCGCCGGGGTGCCGGTGGTGCTCGCCGACGTGAAGGGGGATCTTTCGGGACTCGCCGCGGCCGGTGAGGCGAACGACAAGGTGTCGAAGCGCTCGCAGGAGCTGGGTGACGACTGGGCCGGGACGGCGTTCCCGGTGCAGTTCCTGTCGCTGGGGACCGGCGGGAAGGGCTCGCCGATCCGCGCGACGATCACGAGTTTCGGGCCGGTGCTGCTGTCGAAGGTGCTGGGGCTGAACGAGACGCAGGAGTCGACGCTCGGCCTGATCTTCCACTGGGCCGACCAGCGCGGCCTGGCGTTGCTGGACACGAAGGACCTCCGGTCGGTGATCACGCACCTGACCAGCGACGAGGGCAAGGCGGACCTCAAGGGCATCGGCGGGGTCTCGGCCGCGACGGCCGGGGTGATCCTGCGTTCCTTGTCCAACCTGGAGGCCCAGGGCGGCGAGGACTTCTTCGGTGAGCCCGAGCTGGACGTCCACGACCTGATGCGCGCGGCCGACGGCAAGGGTGTCGTCACCCTGCTGGAGCTGGACAACCTGCAGGCGAAGCCGGCGTTGTTCTCGACGTTCCTGATGTGGCTGCTGGCCGAGCTGTTCGAGGAACTGCCCGAAGAAGGCGATCTCGACAAACCGAAGCTGGTGTTCTTCTTCGACGAGGCGCACCTGCTCTTCAACGACGCGTCGAAGGCGTTCCTCGAGCGCATCGAGCAGACCGTGAAGCTGATCCGGTCGAAGGGCGTCGGGGTGTTCTTCTGCACCCAGCTGCCCACCGACATCCCGAACAACGTGCTTTCGCAGCTCGGGGCGCGGATTCAGCATGCGCTGCGGGCGTTCACCCCGGACGACCAGGCGGCGCTGGCCAAGACGGTCAAGACCTACCCGAAGACGAAGTTCTACGAGCTCGACACGGCGTTGACGTCGCTGGGCATCGGCGAGGCGATCGTCACGGTGCTGTCGGAGCGGGGCGCGCCGACACCGGTGGCGTGGACCCGGCTGCGGGCGCCGCGGTCGAAGATGGGCTCGATCGGCGCCGAAGCCGTGGCCTCGGCCGTCGCGTCCTCCGACCTGCACACGAAGTACGGCGAGACGATCGACCGGGAGTCGGCCTACGAGAAGCTGGCGGCGAAGGTGGCCGCTCCTGCCCCCGAGGCGGCTCCGGACGCGCCGGCTCCGGCGCCGGAGCCGGAGTCCGCGCCTTCGCCTGCGCCGAAGCAGGAGAAGGACGACC
The DNA here is from genome assembly GCF_044453095.1 of Amycolatopsis sp. NPDC051758. NCBI lineage: Bacteria > Bacillati > Actinomycetota > Actinomycetes > Pseudonocardiales > Pseudonocardiaceae > Amycolatopsis > Amycolatopsis sp. NPDC051758. Next base: position 26,517 of record NZ_JBITCJ010000015.1, read on the forward strand.
CCGGCTTCATCGAATCGGCGATGAAGAACCCCGCCGTGAAGTCGTTCATGCGCTCCGCCGCGAGCGCGCTGGGCCGGGAGATCACCCGCGGCCTGTTCGGCAACCGGAAGCGCTGAGGAAAACCTGACGCGACCTGTCAGGTATCGCTGGGAACCTGATGCCACCATCGAAGAACAGGGGAAACCAGCCATGACCAGCACCGCCACCGCGTCGTTCGTCCTCGACAACTGGGCGCCGCAGTCGACCGACGAGGCCGCGGGCACCGAGTTCGCCCGGGTGGCGATCAGCAAGACGTTCACCGGGGCGGTCGAGGGGACCAGCACCGTCGAGATGCTGACGGCGTCCAACGCGACTTCGCGCGCGTACGTCGCCTTCGAGCGTCTCGACGTCTCGGTCGACGGCCGCAAGGGCGCCTTCGTCCTGCACCACTCGGCGGACGACAGCGGCCTGACGCTCAAGATCCTCACCGGCTCCGGCTCGGGTGAGCTGACCGGGATCTCCGGCTCCGCGAGCATCGAGATGGACGCGGAGCAGAACCACACCTTCACGCTCACGTACGAGATTTAGACAGCGCGAAGGCCGTTTCGAGAGCCCCCGATTGACTCTCGAAACGGCCTTCGCGGTGTCCCCCGCTCCCCGAAGCGGGTGGACGGGCCGCCCCGACCACGGCCCGTCCGCGTCCTAGTTGTTCACGATCTGGTCGACGATCTTCTTGGCGTCGTTGATCGGGATGGCGAAGCCGATCCCGACGCTGCCCGCGGACCCGTTCGCCGACGCGGTCGGGCTGTAGAGCGCCGAGTTGATGCCGATCACGTTGCCGTTCGCGTCGACCAGCGCGCCGCCGGAGTTGCCCTGGTTGATCGAGGCGTCCGTCTGGATCGCGGTGTAGCTGGGCGAGTCCTCGGTCTGGTTCGAGGTCCGGTTGAACGGCGACTGCTGCTGTTCCTGGCCTTGCCCGATGTCGGACAGGTTCCGGTTCAGCGCGCTGACGATGCCGGTGGTGACGGTGTTCTGCAGCCCGCCCGGCGAGCCGATCGCGACCACTTCCTGGCCGACGGCCAGCTTGCTCGAGTCGCCCAGCGTCGCGGCCGTCAACCCGCTGGCGTCCTTCGCCTGGACCACCGCGATGTCCGCCTTGGTGTCCGCGCCGACCACGCTGGCCTGGTACTTCTTGCCGTCGGACGTGGTTATGACGACGTTCTGGGCGCCGTCGACGACGTGCGCGTTGGTCAGGATCCGGCCGTCCGCGGTGAGGATGACACCGGAGCCGATGGCCTCACCCTGGTCGGTGGTCACGTTGATCTGGACGACGCTCGGCGTCACCTTCGCCGCGACGCCGCTGACGTCGCCGGTGGTCGTGCTCGAGACCGTCTGCCCGGTGGCCGCCGGCGTGCTCACCGACGTCGTGCCGTCCGCCGAGGACGTGGTGAGCCCGACGATCGCGGCGCCGCCGACCCCGCCCACCAGCGCGGCGCCGAGAGCGGTCGCGCTGACGATCATCGCCACCCGGCTTCCCTTGCGCGGCTTGGTCTTCAACGCCGTGGGTGCCTGCGGCGGCTGCTGCGTGAAGAGAGGATTCGGCGCGGCCTGCTGCTGGTAGCCGTACTGCGGCTGCGGCTGCTGCTGCGCGTACGGCCCGTACTGCGGGGTGTGCTGGTGCGGCTGGTGCCCACCGGGTGAGGCGGGGCCGGGCCGACTCTCGTTCTCGGTCATGACATCAGGTTCGCGCCCGTGCTTGTGAACAGCCTGTGGAAATACCTCAGGCTTTGCTGAGAAGAATCAGCTGAGAAAACTCAGGCGGTTCTCAGGCATCAGGCGAAGAACGACGGGACGTCCAGCGCTCCTCCTGCCGCTTCGAACTCGTCGTGCACCGCCTTCCGCAGTTCGGCGTCGCCGAGGTAGTCGGCCGCGGTGAGGGCCAGCCCGAGCGCGCCGTCCCGCACGCCCGCGTCACCCGTCTCCGACCCGGCCGCGGCCGCGAACTCCTTGGTGTGCAACGCGACCGTCGGCCCGGAGATCCCGAGCATCGGGTGCAGCGCCGGCATCCGGTACGACAGGTTTCCCAAGTCGGTGGACCCGGTGAGCGACTCCGGCACGATGCCCGGCGGCAGGGGCTTGCGGCCGGTGCCCGCCTGGTTGACCGACCAGCGGCCGGCGAGCGCGGTGTTGAACCGGATCGGCAGGTAGGCGGCCTGGGCGTCCCAGATCAGCTCGACACCGCAGCCGGTCATCGCCGCCGCGCCCTCCGCGATCGACGTCATGCGGGCGGCGAGGTCGCGCAGGGTGTCCGGGTTCTGGGACCGGAGGTAGAACAGCAGCGCGGCGCGGGCCGGGATGACGTTCGGCCGGGCGCCGCCGTCGCTGAAGACACCGTGGACGCGGTCGCTCTGCGGGAGTTGCTGGCGCAGCGCCGAGACGCCCTGGTAGGCGGCGACGGCGGCGTCGAGGGCGTTGCGGCCCATGAACGGCTGGGCCGAAGCATGCGCGCCGACACCGTGGAAGACCATCTCCAGCTGACGGCGGCCGAGGAACGGGTGCAGCGCGACGTCGTGGCTGAACGGGTGCAGCATGATCACCGCGTCGACGTCGTCGAACACCCCGGCGCGGGCGAGGATCTCCTTGCCACCACCGCCTTCTTCGGCCGGGGTGCCGATCAGGCTGACGCGCCCGCCGAGCCGCTCGGCGACGGTGGCGGCGCCGAGGAAGCCGCCCGCGGCGGTGGTGCAGATGACGTTGTGGCCGCACGCGTGGCCGAGGCCGGGCAGCGCGTCGTACTCGGCGAGGACGGCGATGTGCGGGCCGTCCTGTTCCGGTGTGCTCACGCGCAACGCGGTCTCGAGCCCGCCGACGCCGACGGTCGCTTCGTGTCCGTGGCGGTTCAAGAGGTCGGCCAGGGCTCGGACCGAGCGATGCTCGGCGAAGCCCTCCTCCGGGTGCGCGTGCAGATCTTGGCTCAACGCCACCAGATCGGGTGAACTGCGCTCGACCTCCGCGGTCACCTCGGCCCGCGTCGCCTCGTCCGCGCCGGAGTGCGGGGAGGACAGCGGTTCGGCGGCCGCGACGGCGTCGGCGGTGGCCTCGACCAGGGAACGCAGGTAGCTGTCGTCAGGTGGGACCGGATCGTGGTGGGTCATGGGGGCGATGCTAACCGCAGGCTCCGACAATCCGCGGCACTCAGGTCAGCCGGCCCGCCACGATCTGCGTGACTCCCGCGTACCGCTCGGTGATGTCGCTGAACCCACGGGCGCGCAGGCTCGCTGCGACTTCGCCGCGGTCGAACATCCGCTGCCCGCTCAGGATCCCGCCGACGGACTCCGCAACCCGCGCGGGTTGCCACCCGCGGCGGGCGCTCGTGAGCAGCACGACCCGGCCGCCCGGCTTGAGCACACGCGCGAAGGAGTCCAACGCGGTTTCCGGTTCGGCGAACATGTGGAGCGCGGCGAAGCAGCAGACGCCGTCCACAGTGGACTCTTCGAGCGGGAGGTGCACCGCGTCCGCGCGCAGGTAGGCGACGTCGGAGCTGCTCTCGGCGACGGCCTTCGTCAGCATCGAACGTGCGCCGTCGAGGCCGATCGCGAGCCCGTCCGGCCCGACGGCCGCGCCGAACGCGCGGGTGAACCGGCCGGTGCCGCAGGCGACGTCGAGCACGGTGTCGCCGGGCTCGAGGTGGAGGAGGTCCGTGGCGAGCCGGACTTCGCCCGCCATGCTCGGTCCGAACGGTCCTTTGAGCGCGCGGCCGAGGGCGGGGCGCCAGTACCGCTCGTAGACCTGCGGGAGCAGGGTCGTGCGCATCAGGCGCTGCGTGAGCCCGGTCGGCGGCCCGGCCTGGCTCGCGGCGCCCAGCAGGTCGAGGAAGCCGTCGCCGGTCTCGGCCGGTTCGGCCAGCAGCTTCTCGAGGCGTTCAAGGGCGGTCGCCACTGGTTTCCTCCCGGGGGTTCGGATACCGGCAGTATGCCAAAGGTCTGTCGGGCCACTCGATCGAGTGAAGAACTTCGGGCTCAGGCGTTCGAGCCCCGGAATTGTCGGTGCCCGTCCTTAACGTCGCAGCCAAGGTTCCGATCCGAGGAGGACAAATGACGATTCCCCTGGTGGGTAGCGAAATCGCGGTGCGCGGCGGGTTCGACCTGGCCGCGGCGGCCCGGTTCCTGACCGGGTTCGGCCCGGCCGGGCGGCCCGAGGCGGAAGCGGAGCCCGGCGCGCTCCGGGTGGCGTTCCCGCTCGACGGTCAATGGACGCCGATGGGAGCGGTGCTGCGGCAGAGATCGCCCGGCGAGGTGGCGGTCGAGGTCCACGGCCCCGCCGAGCACACCGACGCGGTTGTGGCGCAGGTCAGGAGGATGTGCTCACTGGACGTCGACGGCACCGCGTTCCCGGACGCCGGCCACCGCGATCCGGTCGTGTCGTTGCTGCAGGGCCTGCACCCCGGGCTGCGGCCGGTCCTGTTCTCGTCCCCGTACGAGGCGGCGTGCTGGGCCGTGCTGAGCCACCGGGTCTGGATGACGCAGGCGGTCCGGCTGCGCCGCCGCCTGACGGAGCGCCACGGCACGGAGGTCGACGTCGGCGGGGTCACGTTGGCGTCGTTCCCGCCACCCGCGGTGCTGGCGAAGCTGGAGTACCTGCCGGGCTTGACGGGCCGGAAGGTGCAATGGCTGCGCGGAATCGCCGAGGCGGCGGCCGCGGGTGTGCTGGACGCGGCCGCGTTGCGGGCGAAACCGCCGGAGGAGGCGCTGAAGGAGCTGCAGCTGCTGCCGGGCATCGGCCGGTTCAGCGCGGAGCTGATCCTGATCCGCGGTGCCGGCCACCCGGATGTCTTCCCCCGCGGCGAGAGCCGCCTTCACGAGATCATGCGCGACGCTTATCACCTGCCGGACGCGGAAGTCGGGGAGCTGACGGAGATCGCGGAGGCCTGGGCGCCGTTCCGGAGCTGGGTGTCGTTCTTGTTCCGCGTTGAAGGGGAGGCCCGGATGCGGGAGTCACGATGACCTGACCCGGCGGCGCTCGGCCATCGGCCGGCGGCGGTTCGCACGAGTTTGATCATCTCGCCGAGCCGAGCCGAGCCGAGCCGGGGTCGCGATTCGCCGATGCGGAGTGGTCGGTGGCGATTCCATTCCGTCGCCGTGATTGCCGTCGGCGCCGTCTGAGCCAGCCCAGCCGTTGTTGTGCCTACCCGGCACCGACCCTCAGGAAAGGAGAACACATCGATCCGATACCGGAAGCCGTGAAGCGGCGTGGCGGTGGGGACTCACCGTAGCCAGATGTCGCCTGTGGTGAGGTGTCCGGGTGAGCTCGCCCGTTCAACTCGCGCTCGGTGGCCCAGCCGGTGACGCCCTGTCAGTCCTCCGCGCGGCCGCCGCCGACACCTCGCCGGCCGGCTCGCTGCTCGAACAGGCCCAGACGCCGGCGGTGATCACGCTGGTCGCCGGGGGTGTCGCGCTGCTGGTCGTGCTGGCCGGCGGGAGGCCGTGGCGGCTGGCGCGGAACGTCGTCACGATCGTGCACGAGGCCGGGCACGGGCTGGCCGCGGTGCTGGTCGGACGGCGCCTGCAGGGCATCAAGCTGCACTCGGACACCTCGGGCGTCACCGTCTCGCGCGGCAAGCCCGAGGGGCCGGGCATGGCGTTCACCGCGATGGCCGGCTACCTGGCGCCGTCGGTGCTGGGGCTGCTGTTCGCGAGTCTGCTGGGCGCCGACCTGGTCGGCACGGTGCTCGTCCTGATCGCGCTGCTGCTGCTCGGTGTGCTGGTGATGGTGCGCAACGCCTACGGGGTGTTCACCGTGGTCGCCAGTGCGATCGTGCTCGCGCTGGTCGCGTTTGTCGCGCCGGTCGAGGTGCAGGCGCCGTTCAGCTACCTCGTGACGTGGTTCCTGCTGTTCGGCGGCGTGCGGCCGGTGGCCGAGCTGCAGATCAAGCGGCGGCGCGGACAGGCCCGCGACTCCGACGCCGACCAGCTCGGCCGGCTGACCGCGGTGCCGCCGGTGCTGTGGGTGCTGGTGTTCACGGTGGCGACAGTCAGCTGCCTGATCGCCGGCGGCCTGTGGCTACTGGAGCCCGCCGCGGCGTAGGTGGGGGGCGAGCAGGCCTGCCCGAGCGGGCTGGCGCCTTCCTCGGGTGGCCGGATTGGCGGCAGGCACCCGTGCAGGGCGGATCGGCGGCGAGCACCCGCGCAAACGCCGGATCGGCGGCGAGCGCCGCGTGCCGAGGCTCGCGGCGTCCGCGCTCGGTGCGACGTGCGGCGTGCGGCGGAGCCCCTGGCCACCGGCCCGCGTCCATGCGGCAAACTGGTCTCTCGCTGGTCGCGCGGAGGGAGACGAACGATGGACGAGGTCGCCAAGGCCGTCGAGGAGTGCGCACGGGCGGCGAAGCTGGCCGCGCCGTCGCTGGCCGCCGCGAGTGCCGAAGCCGTCGACGCCGCGCTGACCGGGATGGCCGAGCGGCTGCTTGCGCACCGCGACGAGATCCTGGAAGCGAACCAGGCCGACGTCGAGCGGGCCAAGGCCGAGGGGATGAGTGCGGGTCTGCTCGACCGGCTCACCATCACCCCGGAGCGGCTCACCGGCATGGCCGAGCAGCTGCAGCTGCTCGCCGGCGCGCCGCACCAGGAGCGCTCGGTCGAGGTGTCCACGCTGGACGGCGGGCTGCGGCTCGTCGAGCGGCGGCGGCCGGTCGGCGTCATCGGCGCGAACTACGAGGCTCGGCCGAACGTGACCGTCGACGTGGCGTCGCAGCTGGTCAAGTCGCGCAACGGCGGTGTGCTGCGCACCGGCTCGGCCGCGCTCGGCTCGGCCCAGCGGCTGCGGGAAGTCGTCATCGCGCCGGCCTTGACCGCGGCGGGCATCAACGCGGACTGCGTCCAGCTGGTGCCGAGGGTGGAGCGCGAAGCGGCGTCCGCGCTGGTGCGGCTGCCGAACCTGGTGCCGCTGGTGATCCTGCGCGGCAGCGGCGACAGCACGCGGGCGCTGGCCACCGAGGCGGCCGTCCACGGGGTGCGCACGCTCGCCCACGCCGACGGTGGTGGTGTCCTCTACGTCGACCGCGGGGCGGACGTCACGAAGGCGCGTGACCTCGTCTACGCGAGCCTCGACCGGCTGGGCGTCTGCAACCGGCTGAACCTGCTGCTCATCCACGAAGGCATCCACGACGAGGTCTGGCCCGCGATCGCCGAGGCGCTGGCCGAGCGCGGCGTCACGCCTTCGCTCGCGCCGCACGAGCACGCCATCGGCTACGAGTGGGCGCTGGACTCCGACCGGGAAGCCACCGTCACGGTCGCCAAGGTGGGCGCGCTCGCCGACGCCGTCGAGATCGCCAACGAGCGGACCTCGGGCCTGGCGGCGGGCATCACCACCGAGGACGAGTCGGCCGCCGACGCCTTCTTCGACGGCTACACCGGCACCGGCGTCTTCTGGAACGCGCCGACCCGGCTCCTCGACGGCTTCAAGCTGCTCGCGGTGCCGGAAACCGGCATCAACCTGGACAAGGTCCCCGGTCCGCGCGGCCCGGTGACCTACACGGACCTCTACGTGCGCCAGTACGCGGTCCTGCCCGCCTGAGTCAGCGCGCGGGCGGGATGCTCGCGAGCCGGCGCAGCTCCTTGACGGTGTCCTCGGTGTTGGCGACCAGCTCGGTGTGGTCGCCGGCGTCGCCGGAGTAGCGGTAGATCGCGGTCGGCCCGTCGCTGATCGCGATCGCCGCGACCAGGCGGCCCTCCGGGTCGCGGGTGAGCCCGGTCGTCACCGACACTTCGCGGCCGACGGTGTCGACCGTGGTGAGCGTCCGTTCCTTGTACCAGCCTCGCGTGGTCATGCCTCCTAGACGCCGCGATCGCCGGGCGCGTTACGGGGCGGGCATACTGGGCCGGGTGATCACCCGGCCGCACGTTCTGCTGTCCGCCGCGCAGTCGCTGGACGGCTATCTGGACGACACGTCGCCCGAGCGGCTCGTACTGTCCACTGAGGACGACTTCGCGATCGTCGACCGGTTGCGGGCCGAGGCCGACGCCATCTTCGTCGGGGCCGGGACCGTCCGGGCCGACAACCCGCGGCTGCTCGTGCGCTCGCCCGAGTTGCGGCAGCAGCGGCTGGACCAGGGGAAGCCCGAACAGCCCGTCAAGGTCACCGTCACCACCCAGGGCCTCGACCCGGACGCGCAGTTCTTCACCGTCGGGGACACCGAGAAGATCGTCTACGCACCGCCCGGCGCGGCGGACGCTCTCAAGAGCGTCGCCACCGTGGTCGACGCCGGGAACCCGCCGGACTTCGGGCGGGTGCTCGACGACCTCGGCGCGCGCGGCATCAAGAATCTGCTGGTCGAGGGCGGCGGCGGGATCCACACCCGGTTCCTCACCGAAGGCCTCGCCGACGAGCTGCGGCTGGCGATCGCGCCGTTCTTCGTCGGGCAGCCGGGCGCGCCGCGGTTCGTCGGGCCCGGGCTCTACCCGCGGCCGCTGGTGCTCACCGGCGCGCGCGAGCTGACGGGGATGGCGATCCTCGAGTACCGCGCGGCGGACGAGCCGACCGGCCGGGACGTCCAGCGCCTGAAGGAAGCCATTGCGCTCGCCGCCGAATGCCCGCCGAGCCACACCTTCCGGGTGGGGGCCGTGCTCACCGATGCCGATGGTGAGGTCATCGCGACCGGGCACTCCGGCGAGGGCGACCCCGCCAACCACGCCGAAGAAGCCGCCCTCGCCAAGTGCGCCGGCGACCCGCGCCTGGCCGGGGCGACCATGTACAGCTCGCTGGAGCCGTGCAGCAACCGGAGCTCCCACCCGCGCAGCTGCACGCAGCTGATCCTCGACGCCGGGATCCCGCGGGTCGTGTTCGCGTGGCGAGAGCCGCCGGTGTTCGTCGACGCCCGGGGCACCGAGCTGCTGCGGCAGGCCGGGCGGCACGTGGTCGAGGTTCCCGCGCTGACCCCGGAGGTCCAGCGCGAGAACACCCACCTCGAGTTCTGAAAAGCGGCTAGCAGGCGCCGTTGTCGGTCCAGACGCCCCACTCGCCGGTCGTTCCCGGCTCTTCGCCCTGCGTCCACCACTTCGCGGTGAACTTGTGGCTGTTGTGCGAGACGACGTCGTCCTTGACGTAGACCTTCGCCTTGTCCCACGCCGCCGCGGTGCAGGAGCCGCCGCCCGGGGTGGTCGGGGTGGTGGTCGTCGGCGGGGTCGGCGTGGTCTGCGGCGGGGTCGCGCCGGCGAAGCGGACGCTGAACTTCGTGAAGTCCCAGTCGTTCTGCGGCACGTTGCTGCAGACGCCGTTGTCGGTCGTGCCGACGCAGGCACGGTCCCGGTTGACCGACCAGAACGTGAAGCGGCCGAGGCCGTGGCTGGTCGCGTAGTCGTAGACCGTCTGGAAGTCGGCCGTGTAGAACATCTCGGACGCGTCGGACTTGCCGTTCATGCCGGAGAAGCCTTCGTGCGAGTACGCCGTCGCGCTGTCCCAGCCCATGTGCGACATGAGCAGACCGTGCAGCGCTTCCAGCGCGGACACCTGCGACGAGCCGCCGTTGAAGCCGCCGTCGAACGGCATGATCGAGAAGTTGTTGGGGGTGAAGCCGATCGACTTCGCCTGGTCGAGCAGCTGCGTGCCGAACCAGCCGGTGCCGGCCGCGGTGCCCGGCATGGTCACCGACACGAAGAGGCCGGGGTTGTTGGCCTGCAACGTCTTCGCCGCGCCGAGCTCGTTCGCGATCGCCGCGGTGTTTTCGTACTCGGGTTCTTCGAGGTCGAAGTCGATCGCCTTGAGCGAGTACTTCGTGATGACCTGCTGGTACGCGGCGGCCGTCGCGGCCACGTTTCCGCAGGTCTGGCCCAGCTTCGTGCCGCCGTAACCACCGACGGACACCGAGACGTCGCCGCCCGCGCCGCGGATCCGGGAGATCACGCCGGCGACGGTGGTGTCGGAGGAGACGGCGGACGTGCCGTCCCAGGTCGGGCTGCAGCCGCCGCCGTTGGGCGCGAGGATGAACGCGAGCTGGAACGCCTTGAGCCCGGTCGCGTTCATCACCGTGACGGGGTCGGGCGGGTTGTTGCTCACGGGCATCAGGTACGGCGCCGCGGCGTACCAGTTGTTGCTCAACGCGGCCGTGGCCGTCGGCGCGCCGAGCACGAGGCTCACGGCGGTGGCGGCGAAAGTGGCGGCGGCGAGCCCGATGGCGGCGAGTCTGCTCCTGCGCATGTCCGTCCTCCGGTGGGTTCGAGGTGGACAAACTATTGGACTAGACCATTGACGAAGTCAAGACACGAAGGTCGCCCGGTGCCGCGCGGCGGGTGATAAGCACCGGAATATCCGAAATTTGTCCGGGAATGACGGCGGAGGAGGTGACGCGACGGGGAAAGAGCGCCGCAGGGTAGAGGCAACGCCCAATCCGCGCGCGCTCAGCCTCGCGGCAGGGTCACCACCACGACCAGCCCGCCTTCGGGCCGGGCCGTCGCCGTCACCTCGCCGCCGTGCGCGTGCGCCACCGAGCGGACGATCGACAACCCCAGCCCGGCGCCTTCCGCGGCCACCCTCGCCCTCCGGTGGAACGGGTCGAACAGCGCCGGCACCTCCGCCGGCGGGATCACCGGGCCGCTGTTGGCCACCGCCAGCTCGACCCGGCCCGGCCGCGTGCGGGTCGTCACCCGGACCCAGCCGTCCTCGACGTTGTGGCGGAGGCCGTTCTCCAACAGGTTGTGCACCAGCCGCTCCAGCAGCAGCGCGTCGCCCAGCGCCGTCGCCTCGCCCAGGTCCTCCTGCACCCCCGGCGGAACCACGTGCGCGACGACCGCCGCCAGGTCGACCGGGCACCGCTCGGTCAGCGCGCTCTCCGACCGCGCCAGCAGCAGCAGCCCGCTGATCAGCTTCTCGTGCCGGGAGTTGATCTGCAGCAGCTTCGCGCCGAGCTGCTGGACGTCGTCCGACGCCGTTCGGCGGTGCATCGCGACCTCGACCAGCGACCGGTTCAACGTCAGCGGCGTGCGCAGCTCGTGGGACGCGTTCGCGACGAACCGGCGCTGGGCGTCGAACGACCGGTCGAGCCGTTCGACCATGACGTCGAAGGCGTCGGCGAGGCTCTTCACCTCGTCGTCCGGGCCGCGCAGCGCGATGCGCTCGTGCCCGCCCGGGTCGGCCGCCGCCGCGATGCCGCGGGCCGTGTCGGTGACCCGCCGCAGCGGCGCCAGCGCCCGCCCGGCCAGCAGCCAGCCGGCCCCGGCCGCCAGCACGGCCACGGCGCCGAGCGCGATCGCCCCCTGCGTCAGCAGTGATGCCGCCGCCGCCTCGCGCACCTGCCGCGCCTGCGCGTCGAGCGACTCCGGCGAAGGCAGCGGCGGCAGCCCGGACGGCACGACCCCCGCGATGAACGTCACCCGCCGCCCCACCTGCTGGGTGAACAGCAGGTACGTGACGCCCAGCAGCACCGTGCCCGCCAGCAGGAACAGGCCGCCGTAGAGCACGGTCAGCCGCAGCCGGAGGCTCACCGGAGCCGGTAGCCGACCCCGGTGACCGTCTCCACCAGCGGTGGGTCACCGAGCTTGCGGCGCAGCTTGAGGATGGTGAGCCGGACCGCGCCGGTGAACGGGTCCGCGTGCTCGTCCCACGCCTTCTCCAGCAGGTGTTCCGCGGACACGGTGGCGCCGTCGGCGCGCAGCAGCTCGGCGAGCACGGCGAACTCCTTTTTGGACAGTGGGACGTAGCGCCCGTCGCGGAACACCTCGTGCCGGGCCGGGTCGAGCGTGACGCCGGAGCGCCGCAGCACCGGCGGCGCGGCCGGGCGGCAGCGCCGCCCCAGCGACAGGATGCGCGCCGCCAGTTCAGGGAAGGCGAACGGCTTCGCCAGGTAGTCGTCGGCGCCGAGGGACAGCCCGTCGACGCGGTCGGTGACTTCCGCGGCCGCGGTGAGCATCAGCACCCGCGTGGCCGCTTCCGAGGCGACCATCTGCCGGCAGACGTCGTCGCCGTGCACGACCGGCAGGTCCCGGTCGAGCACGACGACGTCGTAGTCGTGCACGGCGATCCGGTCGAGCGCCGCCGCGCCGTCGTGGGCGATGTCGACGGCGTGGGCCTCGTCGCGCAGCCACTCCGCGATCGCGTCCGCGAGCATCGGCTCGTCCTCCACCACCAGGACCCGCATGCCGCCATGATCGCCGCGGCGGTGTTTCCTCCCCGTTAGCGGCATTGGTAGAGCGTGTCCGCGCCGCCGATGCGCATCGGGCCGCCGGTCGGGGCGGGAGCGGCGCGGCCGCCGTACGCGGCGGGGTCGACGATCGTGCAGTGCTGCTCGATCCAGCGCTGGCGTTCCTCCTGGACGGGGCTGCGCGCGGGGCCGGCCGGCGCGGTGCCCGCACTGCTCAGCACGAACTTCAGCTTGCCTTCGGCGAGCCAGCGGCCGAGCTGCTCGACCGACGGCGCGTTATCACGGCCGCCGAAGCCGCCCATGCCGATGACGTTCGCATCGGAGCCGATGACGAACGGCGCGGCCGAATTCGCTTCGGCGTTCACGGCCAGGGTGATCTCGGTGCCGTTCGCGCGGGCGTAGTCGAGGATGCGCCGCTGCTCGTCCGACAGCTTGGCGTTGCCGTCGCCACCACCGCCGCCCAGCATCAACCGGGGCTGCGGTCCTCCAGGGGACGGCGAAGGCATCGGCGCCGGTCCGGGTCCGCCGGCGGGGCCCGCGGCGGGCAGCGTGCCCGCGGCCGTGCTCTGCGCGGCGGCGTACGACCACACGGCGGGCGTGAGCAGCAGCGGCACCAGCCCGGCGACCAGCGTCCACCGGCTCCGGACGGTAACCAGGCCCGCGACGGCGGCGACGGCCGTGCCGAGCACCGCCCACCGGGTCCAGCCGTACCAGGACGTGTCCCGCGAGATCAGCGCGAACGCCCAGGCCGCGCTGAGCGCGATCGCCACCGGCAGGCCGACCCGCCGGTGCTGCCGCCACAGCAGCGCGAGCCCCGCGGCGGAGACCGCGGCGACGGCGGGCGCCATCGCGGTGGTGTAGTACGGGTGCCAGATGCCGCCGGCGAAGCTGAAGACGACGGTGGTCACCAGCAGCCAGCCACCCCAGAGCACCCAGCCCGCGCGACGCTGCCGGTCACCCCACGACCGCGTCACGACGAGCACGGCGAGAACGAACAGGCAAAGCGGGAGCAGCCACGAGATCTGGCCGCCGACCAGGTCGTTGAACATCCGGCCCGGCCCAGGGTCACCGCCGAAGGATCCGGTGGTCTGGCGGCCGTTCTGCATGATCATCATGCCGCCGCCTTCGCCGTCGCCGGAGATGCGGCCGAAGCCGTTGTAACCGAAGACGAGGTCCCACGCGCTGCCGTCCGCGCTGCCGCCCATGTACGGCTTCGCGCCCGGCCACCAGTCGTGGAGCGCGATCCACCAGAACGACGAGACGACCAGCACGAGCCCGGCGCCGAGCACGTCGAGCAGACGGCGCTTCAGCGGTCCGGACGTCCCGGCCAGGTAGGCGAGCACCAGCGCGGGGACGATGATCCACGCCTGCAGCATCTTGGTCAGGAACCCGCAGCCGACGAAGAAGGCGCACCACCACAGCCATTTCCGCCCGCTCTCGAGCGCACGGGTGAGCGCGTAGGCGGCGGCGACCAGGAACAGCACGAGCAGCGTGTCCGGGTTGTTGCCGCGGTTGATGATCACGGTCACCGGCGTGAGCGCCAGGATGACGGCGGCCAGGAGGGCGACGTTCTCGCCGGCCCACCGCCGGACCGTGCGGTGGAGGAGGAAGACCGCCGCGACACCTTCGAGGACCTGCGGCAGGAGCAATGCCCAGCCGTGGAAGCCGAAGACCAGCACCGAGATCGCCTGCGGCCACAGGGCCATCGGCGGCTTGTCGACGGTCACGACGCCGTAGGGGTCGAAGGAGCCGAAGAGGAAGTTCGTGAAGCCGCCGGCCATCGACTTGACGGCGGCGGCGTAGTAGGTGTTGCCGAGCTGGCCGTCGCCGATCTTCCAGGCGTAGAGCACGGCGGCGCCGAGGCAGACGAGCGGAAGCGCCCAGGAGCGGGTCTTCGGAGGTGCGGCGGTGATCATGCCGCCACCCAACTCCGGCCCGCGTTTCCCGGGCGTTTCCGCTCAGTTGTTGTCGTTCAGGAAGTCGTAGTCCTGGCACTCGCCGGCGTGGTACCGGTCGTCTGCTTTCCAGTACCGGCAGAACTTGAAGCCGACACGGCTCTCGGGCAGGTTGTAGACGCCGCCGTTGGCCGCGCTCTTGGTGACGCAGCTGCCCTCGCCGCCGACGTTGATGCTGTAGAGCTGGGTGCCGCTCGCCGGAGTTCCCTTGTAGACGTAGATGATGACGCCTCGGCCGTCCGCGTCGGTGTCACAGATGTGGACGCGGTCGCCCTCCTCGGTGAACACGCCTTCGCCACTCCAGCCGGTGACGCTGCCGAAGGCGTCCCCGGTGTGCATGTGCTTGGTGTGATCGGCGGCCGAGGCGGGCGCGGCGAAGCTCAGCACGCCGATCAGTGCCGCTGCGGCGACGGCGAGTACCTTCTTCAAGTCTTCGTCCTTCCTTGGTGCGGAAGGGGAAGCCTAGGCGGCGGGGCCTGCATTTTGCTTGCAGTCACTCCGCCTCGAGGTCACCCTCCAGCGACAGGTACACCTCGCGCATCTTGGCCAGCAACTCCGGATCCGGCTCTTCCCACAGCCCCCGGTCCGCGGCCTCGTTCAACCGCTCCACGATCCCGCGCAAGGCCCACGGGTTGGCCTGCCGCAGGAACTGCTGGTTCTCCTCGTCCAGCACGTACGACTCGGTCAGCTTCTCGTACATCCAGTCACCGACCACGCCGGCCGTGGCATCGAAGCCGAACAGGTAGTCCACCGTGGCCGCCAGCTCGAACGCGCCCTTGTAGCCGTGTCGGCGCATCGCTGCCAGCCAGCGCGGGTTCACCACGCGGGCTCGGAACACCCGGGCCGTCTCCTCGCTCAACGTCCGTGTGCGCACCGAGTCCGGGGACGTGCTGTCACCCACATAGGACGCCGGGGCCGTGCCCGTCAAGGCCCGGACCGTCGCGATCATTCCGCCGTGGTACTGGAAGTAGTCGTCCGAGTCGGCGATGTCGTGCTCGCGCGTGTCCGTGTTCTTCGCCGCCACCACGATGCGCTTGTACGAACTCTCCATGTCCTCGCGCGCCGGGCGCCCGTCGAGGTCGCGGCCGTAGGCGAAGCCGCCCCAGACGGCGTACACCTCCGCCAGGTCCTTGTCGTCGCGCCAGTTTCCGCTGTCCATCAGGGGCAGCAGCCCGGCGCCGTACGCGCCCGGCTTCGAACCGAAGATCCGCGTGGTCGCGCGGCGGGCATCGCCGTGTGTGGCCAGATCGGCGGACACGTGCGCCCGGACGAAGTTCTCCGAAAGTGGTTCGTCCAGACCGGCCACCAAGCGCACCGCGTCGTCGAGAAGGGTGATCACGTGCGGGAACGCGTCGCGGAAGAAGCCGCTGATCCGGATCGTGACGTCGATCCGCGGCCGGCCCAGTTCGGCCAGCGGAATGGCTTCGATGCCCGTGACGCGCCGGGAAGCCTCGTCCCACACCGGCTGGACACCCAGCAGCGCCAGCACTTCCGCGGCGTCGTCGCCGGACGTGCGCATCGCCGACGTGCCCCACACCGACAGCCCGACCGAACGCGGCCAGTCGCCGTTGTCCTCGCGGTACCGGCGAAGCAGCGAGTCCGCCAGGGCCTGGCCGGTTTCCCAGGCCAGCCGGCTCGGGATCGCCTTCGGGTCGACCGTGTAGAAGTTCCGGCCGGTCGGCAGCACGTTGACCAGCCCGCGCAACGGCGATCCGCTCGGCCCGGCGGGAATGTAACCGCCGTCGAGAGCGTGCAGCACCGCGTCGAGCTCGCCGGACGTGCCCGCCAGCCGGGGCACGATCTCCTCCGCCGCGAACGAAAGCACCCGCGCGACCTGCTCGTCCGGGGCGACCGACGCGACGGCGGTGGCGTCCCAGGAGCGCATCTCCATCGTCTGCACCAGCTCGCGCGCCGTCTTCTCGACCGCGTCCACTTCGGACATCGGCGCGTCTTCCTTCAGGCCCAGCACCGACCGCAGGCCCGGCACCGCGCCCTGCTTGCCGCCCCACATCTGGGACGCCCGCAGGATCGCCAGCACCAGGTTGACACGGGCCTCGCCCACCGGCGCCGCACCCAGGACGTGCAGCCCGTCGCGGATCTGGGCGTCCTTGACCTCGCACAGCCAGCCGTCGATGTGCAGCAGGAAGTCGTCGAACTCCGCGTCGTGCGGGCGCTCGTCGATGCCGAGGTCGTGGTCCAGCTTCGCGGCCTGGATCAGCGTCCAGATCTGCGCGCGGATCGCCGGCAGCTTCGCCGGGTCCATCGCCGCGATGTTCGCGTGCTCGTCCATCAGCTGCTCGAGCCGCGCCATGTCGCCGTACGACTCCGCGCGGGCCATCGGCGGGATCAGGTGGTCGACGATCGTCGCGTGCGCCCGCCGCTTGGCCTGCGCACCCTCGCCCGGGTCGTTGATGAGGAACGGGTAGACCAGCGGCAGGTTCCCGAGCACGGCGTCCGGCGCACAGGACGCCGAAAGCCCGGCCGTCTTGCCCGGCAGCCACTCCAGCGACCCGTGCTTGCCCAGGTGGACCACGGCGTGCGCGCCGAACTCCTCCTCCAGCCACCGGTACGCGGCCAGGTAGTGGTGGCTCGGCGGCAGGTCCGGGTTGTGGTAGATCGCGACGGGGTTCTCGCCGAACCCGCGCGGCGGCTGGATCATGATGATCACGTTGCCGCTCTGCAGCGACGCCAGCACGATGTCGCCGTTGTCGACGTACAGCTCGCCGGGCGCCGGGCCCCAGTGTTCCTCCATCGCCGAACGCAGCTCGGCCGGCAGGGCCTCGAACCAGGAACGGTAGCGGTCGGCGGGGACGCGGATGGGGTTGCCGGCCAGCTGCTCCTCGGTCAGCCACTCCGGGTCCTGGCCGCCGGCGGCGATCAGCGCGTGGATGAGGGCGTCACCGTCGGGCTGGTCGGTGCCGGTCGGCTCGACCCCGGGGAACGCGTCCGCGCCCAGGTCGTAACCCTGCTCCCGCATCCGCCGCAGCAGCTCGATCGCCGACGCGGGCGTGTCCAGCCCGACGGCGTTGCCGACACGAGAGTGCTTCGTCGGGTACGCGGACAGCATCAGCGCGATCCGCCGAGACGACGGCGGTGTGTGCCGCAGGCGTGCGTGCGCGAGGGCGATCTTCGCGACGCGGGACGCGCGTTCGGCGTCCGGGACGTACCGGGGCAGCCCGTCGGCGTCCAGCTCCTTGAACGAGAACGGCACGGTGATCAGCCGGCCGTCGAACTCCGGGACGGCCATCTGGTTGCCGGCGTCGAGCGGTGACAGGCCGTCGTCGCTCGCCTCCCACGTCTCGCGGTCGCTCGTCAGGCACATCGCCTGCAGGATCGGCACGTCCAGGGCGGCCATCTCGGCGACGTCCCACGCCTCGTCGTCACCCCCGGCGCCGACCTCGGACGGCCGGGTGCCGCCCGCCGCCAGCACCGTGACGAGCAGCGCGTCGACCTTGCCCAGCTCGGCCATCATCGCCGGCTCGCGCGTACGCAGCGAAGCGGTGTAGATCGGCAACGCGCGCCCGCCCGCGGCTTCGATCTGGTCGGCGAGGGTGTGCACGAACGCCGTGTTCCCGGACAGGTGGTGTGCGCGGTAGTACAGGATCCCGATGACCGGACCTTCGGCGAGCGACGGCCGCTCGAGAACGCCCCACGCGGGCTGTTCCGCGGGCGGCTCGAAGCCGTCGCCGGTGAGCAGGAGCGTGTCGGAGAGGAACCGGTGCAGCTGGGTGAGGTTCGCCGGGCCGCCCTGCGCGAGGTAGGCGTGGGCCTCGGCGGCGATGCCCGCCGGGACGGTCGAGAGCTTCATCAGCTCGGCGTCCGGTGTCTGCTCGCCGCCCAGGACGACGACGTGCGCGCCCGACGCCAGCAGCGTGTCCAGGCCCTCCTGCCAGGTCCGCGGGGTGCCGAGGATGCGGACGACCACGATGCGCACCCCGTCGAGCAGGCCCGGCAGCTCGGCGACGTCGAGCCGCGCGGGGTTGCCGAGGCGCCAGTCACCCTCGGCGGAGCGGGCGCTGAGCAGGTCGGTGTCCGAAGTGGACAGAAGCAGGATCACGAGGTTCCTCCTCGGGGTCCGCGCCCCGGGTAGACGGGCGCGCCGGCCGGAGTTCCTGGCTTCCCGGAGATCGCTCTCCGGTGACAGTGGCGGGACCGCCCCGGACTCTCACCGGGTTCCTCCACCTGCCGACGCGTGGGTATCGCCTTCACTCTCCGGTGCGCCCGGGCGTGGCGTCAAGGTGACGTATCCGGCTCAGAGCCGCTTCGCCGCGCGGAACGCCTTCGCGTAGGTGCCGGACCCGTCGATCAGCGACACCCCGCCCGCGTCCCCGAAGGTCGGGCCGTTCGCCACCTTGCGGCTGGACAGCACCCGGTGGTGCCCGTCGCCGTCGATGCCCAGGTAGATGCCCGTGTGCGAGACCTGCGGGCCGAGCTGCGGCTCCAGGTTGAAGAACAGCACGTCACCCGGCTGGAGGGTGCTGAAGTCCGTTGCCTGCTTCTTCTCGTCGCGGACCACCGCGGTGCCCGGCCCCAGCTCCGACAGCGCCCAGGCGCGCCGCGGCAGGCCGGGGCCCTTCGTGTTCGTCCCCAGCAGCGGGAACCCGGCCCGGTAGCCGTAGACCATCCGCACGAAGCCCGAGCAGTCCAGCGACCGGGCGCGGGCCGGCTCGGCGGCCTCGTGGACGCCGTCGGGGAAGTCCCAGCCGATGCCCAGGTAGTCGTAGAAATCCGACTTCTCGAGCCGGCCCTCGGCGCTGTCCGGGCCGAAGTTGGCGTCCCCGCCGACGCGGAGCTTCTTCGAGATCTGGTCGGCCGCGCCGTCGGTGTACTGCAGCGCGATGGCCAGGACGTCCGGGGCGGTGTCGCCGATCGCCTTGGGCAGCCAGTCGGTGAACCACGGCTCCTTCTCCGCGCCCGGCTGCCAGGCCTGCGGGGCGAGCCGGATCCAGGCCGTCGACGTGATGCCGGCCTTGGTGAACTTGGGCTCGGTGAAGGTCCGCGACTTGCCCGTCAGCAGCACCGTGCGCGAGCCGTCGGTGAAGGACGCCAGCTGCGCGCCCGCGGAGTTGCGCACCACGGTCCGGGCCGGGTTGTCGAGCCGGTCGTAGGTGTACCCGCCGGTCACCGCGGCGCCGGTCGGGGCGGCCGACGCCGAGATGGCCGTGATGTCCTGCCGGTCCTGCGTCGCGGCGTACACGGCGGCCGTGCCGGACACGCCGATGACCGCGACCAGGACGCCGATCCGGAGCGTCTTGCCCATCGTCACCTCACACCGTCGGGACGAGCCCGACCAGCACACCGCTGATCAGGACCGCGTAACTGGCCAGGCTGACACCGCCGGTGGCGAACATCGTCGCCATCGGCTTCTGCCGCACGAGCTGGTAGGCGACCAGGCCGGGCACCACGAACCCCAGCGTCTGGTGCACGAACAGGAGCGGGAAGTCGGCCTGGAGGACCAGGAGCAACGTCGTCTGGAGCACGACGCCGAGCAGCACGACCGCGGCGAAGAGCCGCTTGCCGTAGAGGATCACCAGGCGCTGCAACAGCTTCGTGCCGCCGAAGGTCAGCGCCGTCATGAGCACGATGATCGCCGCGCGCCGGTAGTCCTCGACCATGGTCAGCGCGATCCAGCCGGGGGTGATCATGCCGCCGGGCGACAGGTTCGTCGTCAGGTAGCAGACCAGCGACAGCAGCAGGCCGATGGCGAGCCCGACGGTGGCGACCTCGGGGGCGAGGGTCGTGGTGAGCATCAGGCGACCGGTTCCAGTTTGGCGAGTTCCTCGATGAGCAGTTCCCCCTGGCCGTGGATGTTGCCGATGGCGATCAGCGACGCGTGCCGCCCGACGCCGCCGATGATCCCGCGCAGCAGCTCACGCGGGGAGCGCGAGCCGCCGAGGTCGACCACCCGGTCGTGCCACTCGCTCGGGATGGCGGCGCGGGCGCTGCGGGTCGGCTCGCCGATGAGCACCACGCGTTCCGGCGCGATGCGGGGGATCAGCGCGCCCATCTGGCCGTTGCGCTCGACGCGGTCGGGGCGGCAGTTGATGATCACGTGCAGCGGATCGCTGATCGCGCCCTGGCGGCGGAGCTGGTCGATGTTCATCAACGTCGATTCGGGGTCGTTCGCGGCGAAGACGTTGGCGAAGCGCAGGTGCCGGCGGCCGGCGCGGTACTGGTGGACCTGCAGCACCCCCGGGTCGGGCGGGGCGGCCCACATGCCTTCGAGCGCCAGCTGCCGGTTGACGTTGAGCAGGTCCGCGACGGCCAGCGCGATCGCGACGTTCTCCTTGAACGTGATCCAGCTGAAGCCCTGCATCTCTTCGTCGGAGACGGTTTCGGGGTCGACGGCGATGAGCTCGCAGTCCCGCTTGGCCGCTTCTTCCTGGAGGATGTGCAGCCGGTCCTGCTCGGCGGTGAGGCAGATCCCGCCGACCGGCATCGACCGAGACAGCGAGCGCGCGACGTCGTCGAGGGTGGGGCCCATCTCGGCGAGGTGGTCTTCGCGGACGTTGCACAGCACGCCGATGGTGGACTGGATCAGCTTGCTCTGGTTGATCTCCTGCAGGTCCGGCATCACGGCCATGCATTCGATGACCAGCGCGTCGGGGCGGTAGGCGGCCGCGCGGCGGACGATGCCGATCTGCTCGACGACGTTGGCGATGCCGAACTTGCGGTAGACCGGCTCCTCGCTGCCGTCCGGGTGGATGAACCTGGCCGCGGTGCCGGTGGTCTTGGCCGTCGTGACGAGGCCGCCGCCGCGCAGGGCGCCCGCGCACAGCCGGGTGATCGACGAC
The DNA here is from genome assembly GCF_044453095.1 of Amycolatopsis sp. NPDC051758. Lineage (NCBI taxonomy): Bacteria > Bacillati > Actinomycetota > Actinomycetes > Pseudonocardiales > Pseudonocardiaceae > Amycolatopsis > Amycolatopsis sp. NPDC051758. Next base: position 47,372 of record NZ_JBITCJ010000015.1, read on the forward strand.
TTGCCGCGGATGCCGTTGACCAGCACACGGGTCGGGATGCTGTGCAGGTGCCGGTAGTGCTGGCGCTGCTCGGCGATCCCGGCCGTCAGCATCACCGCCGATGCCAGGACCAGCACGACGTACAGGAACGTCACGTCAGACCCCGGCCCGGTTCAGCCAGCGCAGGTAGTCGTTCTTCGCCTGGTCCTCGAGGGTCTGCGGCGGCTCGTCGAGTTCGATGCGCTGGATCAGCTCGGTCTGGTCGGTCGCCGCGCCGGTCGGGCGGCGGACCTCACCGAGGCGGACCCGGCCGTCGTTCAGGGCCTGGCGGCAGATCTCGACACACGAGGCGATGGTGCCGATCTCGTCCTGGCGCTGCGGGTAGACGACGGCGCCGGTGTCGCCGCCCGCGATCCGCCGCGCTTCGTCGCCGACCCGCCGCAGCGGCCGGACGACCACCAGGAGGTGCCAGGCGAACAGCATCAGCGCGACCACCGCGGTGAGCAGCGCGGCGACCCGCGCGCCCGAGCGCACGGTGTTGTCCGCCAGCCCGAGCGAGCCGATCGGCTGCTCGGCGACGACCACCCACTTCAGCGAGGCGGCGTTGCCCTTGTCGGCCAGCCGCTGGGCCGCGACGAGCGCCGCCGGCGTCGTCTCGCGGGCGTCCTTGCCGGACTGTGCGGCGTCGACGTTCTTGATCAGCGCCGGGTCGGTGAGCGCGTCGAAGGCGAGGTAACCCTCGGTGTCGGCGATGGTGCGCTTGCCCTCGTCGACCACCCGGACGCGGCCGCCCGCGGAGCCGAGCAGCTCGGCCATGCGCGGCACGTCGTACTCGCCGACCAGCACGTTCTTCGAGTCCGGCAGCGGGGTGAAGGCGTAGACGACCGGGACACGGCCGCTCGTGTTGTGCTGGCGCAGGCCCTCGCCGTCGGGCAGCTTGCCGGGGTCGCGCAGCGACTCGCGCCCGGCCAGCAGCCGCACCGCGCCCTGCGAGTCGGCGACGTAGACGCTGCGGAACCGGCTTTCGGTGCCGGCCAGCCGGTCGAGCATGCCGCGCAGCTGGTCGGGCTGCTTGCCCCGGCCGAGCCGGGCGACGGACTGCAGGTCGGTGAGGCCTTCGGCGAGGCTGCGGCGGAGCGTGTCGGCCGAGCGCGTGACGCGGACGCCGTGCTCGCTGAGCATGGTCGGCGAGACCTCGGCGTGCTGCCGCCCGAGCGTCGCGGCGACCGCGCCGGACCAGCCGAGCAGGGCCAGCGCGACCAGCACGATGACGAGCTGGGCGGACAGGAACGGGCGCACCTTCCGGGTGGGCTTGCGGCGGCGCAGCTTCGAGCGGTAGCGCTCGACGGCCGTCGTGACGCGGTTGACCTCGCTGATCCGCGACTGCCGGACCGGCTTGCCCAGGGCGCCGGCCGCGACGGCGAGGGCGTCGGTGCGCAGGCGGCGGATCGGCGCGACGACGGTGCGCCGGAGCAGCACGAAGCCGGCGACGGCCAGCACGAGCAGTGCCGCGGCGGGGATCAGGCCGGGCCAGCGGACCGGCACCGCCTCGACCGGGAAGCGGCTGAACGAGACCACGGACAGGCCGAGGCTGCCGCCGATGCCGGCGGGGGAGACCGGCGCGTAGGACACGACCGGGGCGAGCTCCTTGCCCTTTTCGGCCACGGCTTCCCCGGTGAGCACGCCGGACTGGGCGGCGGCGGCCGCGGTGGCGGCGCGGGAGAGCAGCTCCTGGGCCGGCCGGTCGGTCGCGGCGACGTCGGAGCCGCTCGTGTGCAGCACCGCGCCGTCCGTGGTGACCAGGCGGATCTGCTGCTGGGCGCCCTTGTCGAGGTCGCCGGCCGCGGTGCGCAACGCCGTCGAGACGACCAGGAGCTTGCCCGCGCGGGCCCCGGTGAGCGGCAGCGCGGTCAGCACGAGCGGGGTGTCACCGGGGCGCGCGACCGGGCGGACGGTGAGGTTCCCCACCGCGACACCGCGCAGCGTCTCGACCGGCACCGGCTCACCGCGGGTGGCCAGGACCTTCTGCGAAGCGAGGTCGTAGACGACCACACCGCGCCAGTCCTCGTAGGTCTCGCCCAGGCGGGTGAGCAGCGCGGTGTCGTCCGCGGTGTCGAACACCCCGGAGCCGGCCGCGACCTGCAGGTCACCGGCGGCGGCCGTCGCCGACGTCGCGACGCTCTGCGCGAGCCCGGCGGTGGTGCGCTGCTGGCCGGCGGTGACCTCGTCGGAGACGCGGCCGGCCTGGTCGTCGGCGCGGATCAGGGAAAGCGGGCCCGCGGTCGAAAGGTAGAGCGCGGTAAAAGCGGCGATGAGCAGCAACAACACAAAAGTGGTCGCCGACGCGACGCCGACGCCACGCGGGAAACCCGCTTCCGGAATCTGCGCGCGCAGCCGTGCTGCTCGATCTTCGTGCTGTTTCGGCCGGTTCAACCTGGTCCCCCCAGGCCCTTTCAGTCACGCGATCCCGGAGGATCGCCGGCCACCAGGGCCGCTAGCGGAACGCCTACCCGTTCGGGTTACGTGAAGGTATCAATGAAGCCTTCAGTGACGTTACAACTCCCCCCATCGAGGGACAAACAGCGGTTAACGCTCGTCGCCGAGTGACACCAGTACACTCCGAGTGTGCTCAGCCGACCGCGGATGTTGCTCAGCGTGGCCGGCCTGGCCGTCGCACTGGCCTTGGTCGCGACCATGGTGCTAGTCCTCGGTGACGACGAGTCACCGAAACCCGGACCACCCGCCCCGGAGGCCGGTTTGGATTCCCTGGTAACCGACTTCACATCCCAGCTGTCCGCGGAGCAGGAGTACCGCTCACCGAAAACCGACGAACGTCGTACCGCGGCGGCCGGTTTCGCAGCGGTTTTGGACCGCCGGGGCGCCGCCGATTTCGAAAAGCTCGGTTTCTCGGTGCGCGACGGCGTGGATCCGGCGACCGGGCGGCCGTACACGATCGCCGTCAACGAGGCCGGCACCGAGCGGGCGTGGGGGATGTACGTGATCGACCGGTCAGCGCCGCCGTCGCTGGTGGTCGAGGTGCCGCACCCGGCGTTCGACCTGCGCACGGAGCTGTTCGGCGTCGACCTGTTCCGGCGGGTGCCGGGCGCGGTGCTGCTGATCGCGGGCGCGCACCGGAAGGCCGACGACGGCAAGGCCGACGTCGCGCACGAAGAGGACTCGGTGTTCCACGTCGTGGCCACGGCGCTGGCCGGCCGCGGGCTCGCGCAGGTCCAGCTGCACGGCTTCCACGACCAGAACCTGCCGTCGACGGACGTCGTGCTGTCGTCGGGAGCGTCGTTGGCCGGTGACGCGGCCCGCCGGGCGGCCACGCGGTTGACGGCGGACGGGTTCGCGGTGTGCCGGGCCTGGGAGGAGCGGTGCAAGGGCCTCGAGGGGACGACGAACGTCCAGGGCAAGCAGGCCGCGGCCGACGGCACGATGTTCCTGCACGTCGAGATGAGCCGGACGGTCCGGGAGTCGCCCGAACGACGAGCCGGCGTCGTCCGGGCGCTGACCGAAGCCGACCTCGCGAAGCCCTAGGCCGAGCGCTCCGAATCTCCCAGGCGGGGGAACGGTTTGGTCGAGAACAGGACTTCCACCGAGACCTCGAAGAACTCCGCGATCCGCAGCGCCAGGTACAAGCTCGGGCTGTACTCGCCGCGCTCCAGGTAGCCGATCGTCTGGTAGTGCACGCCCAGCTCGTCCGCCAGCTGCCGCCGGGAGATCGACCGCTCCGCGCGCAGCATCGCGATCCGGTTGTAGACGACCTCACTCATGACTACCCCACACGCTGCATGGCCTTCTCCCGCCGTTCGGCCACCGACGAACCCGCCTCGCGCCGTGCCATGCGGCGGAGCAGGACCGGGGCCAGCGCCAATCCGATCACGGACCACCCGACGAGCACGGCCAGGGTCGGCAACGGCCGCCACGACTGGCCGATCTCGACGATCACCGCGCCGTCCGGCAGCAGCGCCGAGCGCATCCCCAGGCCCAGCCAGTACATCGGGAACACCTGCGCGATGTCCTGCACCCAGCCCGGCAGCGCGGTGATCGGGTAGAAGATCCCCGAGATCGCGCCCATGCCCATGATCGGCAGCGTGATCAGCGCGATGGACCGCGGGCTGTTGGTGAGCGATCCCAGCGCGGCGCCGAGCGGCAGGGTGGCGACCAGCCCGAGCGCCAGCACCCACAGCAGGTTCAGGAACGACCAGACGCCGTCCGGCGCGAGCTCGGAGAACAGGAACAGGCACGGGACCAGCACCAGCAGGACGCTGGTGACCTGCGCCATCGCCAGCGCCGTCGTCTTCCCGACCAGGTAGCCGAGCATGCCGTTCGGGGTCGCCTTGGCACGCAGCAGCGTGCCGTCCTCGCGGTCGATGGCCAGGTAGCCGGCCGCGCTGTTCAGCCCGTTGAACACGATCCCGGCGCCGAGCACGCCGGGCACGGTGGCCGCGCCGAGTGAGAACCCGGTGCCGGGCAGGGTCGCGTTCCGCATGAAGAACAGCGTGCCGAGGAAGAGCGCGACGAAGACGAACTGGCCGACGACGTCGTCGCGGTTGGTCCACGTCTGCTTGAACTCGATCCAGCCCCGGGCCAGCCCGGAGCGCAGCGCGGCCGTCTTGGCGTTCATCGTGCGCCCGCTTCCTGGAGGCCGAGCTCCGTTTCGCCGCCGGCTTCGGCGCGGTGGACCAGCGTCATGTAGGTGTCTTCCAGCGACGCCCGCCGGACCTCGAGGTCCGCGACGGCCTCGCCGTGCTGCTTGAACAGGTCGTACACGTACTTCGTCGCTTCGGTCGTCGAGTGGACGAAGCGCTGGCCGCCCATCGACCAGCGGACCTCGGCCTCACCGGAGATCTGCCGGGACAGCGCGTCGGCCGAGCCGTCGGCGATGATCCGGCCGCCGTTGAGGATGAGGATCCGGTCGGCCAGCTTCTCGGCCTCGTCGAGGTCGTGCGTGGTGAGCAGGATCGTGGTGTCGAGCTCGTCCGAGAGCCGGTGCACCAGGTCGTGGAACTCCCGCCGCGCCTCCGGGTCGAACCCCGCGGTCGGCTCGTCGAGGAACAGCAGCTCGGGCCGGCCGACGATGCCGATCGCGACGTCGAGCCGCCGCCGCTGCCCGCCGGAGAGCTGCTTGAGCTTCTTGTGCGCGTGCTCGGTCAGCCCGACCGCCTCGATCAGCTCGTCGGCGTCCCACGGCCGCGGCATCGCGGGCGTCGAGTACGGCGCGTAGTACCGGCCGAGGTGCGCGAGCAGCTCGCGGACGCGCCATTTCCCGTGGTCACGCCAGGACTGGAGGACGACCCCCAGCCGCGCCCGCCAGTCCTCACCGCCGTGTGCCGGGTCGACGCCCAGCACGCTCACCTCGCCGGCCGACCGCATGCGGAAGCCCTCGAGGATTTCGATCGTCGTGGTCTTGCCCGCGCCGTTCGGGCCGAGCAGGCCCACGACCTCGCCCCGGTAGGCCTCGAAGTCGACGCCGTGGAGCACGTCGTTCGAGCCGTACCGCATGCGCAGCCCGCGCACACCGACCACGGGTGCTGCCGGATCTCTCATCGCCTGACCCCCATCTGACTGATGCGATCGAATGTAGCACACCTACTACATTTGATGTGACTTCTGCTGCCGCCTGGATCGGGCGTGGTCGGCCGGCGACGTCATGAACGACTCGTTCATGACGTCTGACGAGGTGAACGGCTCATTCACGACAACCGCGGCGGTGTGACCACGCTCCTCGAGCGGCCCGCCGGGGCGAAGTCCGCTCCAGCGCCGGCAGGGCGGGCAGCCCGGGTGAGGTCGCGAATGAGTCATTCGTGTCCTTCCGGTCCGGCAGCGCTGCGGCCACGGACTGCATTCGCGCAGCTCAGTACAGGTGTGGAAGGCCCCGGGCGGAGCCAATCCGAGAAACTTCGCCGTGCCGGGAACTTGACCGGCGGTCATCCGGTTCGGCGGGCATGGGAACTTGGCTGGGCCTGGCCCTTCCGGGCGGCGTGGTGATCCTGCTGGTCATGGCGGCGATTGAGCTGCGGCCGCGCAAGAGCGGTTCGCGCTTCAAGGCGCGGATGTCCGCGACCTACCTCGAGGAGACCACCGCGTTCCTCTACGGCACCAAACGGCGTGAGCTGGAACACCGGGAAACCATGTCGATGCTCGTCGAGCAGGACGCCGACGGCGCCCCTCCCCGGCGTGACGTGGACCTGGACGCCGGAACCGCCGTGCTGCGCCCGCGTTCGGCCCCGGAAGAGCCGGAGAAGCGCGAGTTACAGTGACCCCATGCCGACCCGAGCACGTGTGCGAGCCGACGCGTGCCCCGGTGTTTTCGCCACTCACGACGCCGCCGACGGCCCGTTGGCGCGGGTCCGCCTGCCCGGCGGTGCGGTATCCGCGGCGCAGCTGCGCGCGCTGGCGGACTGCGCCGAAGCCTGCGGTGACGGCGACCTCCACCTCACTTCCCGCGGCAACGTCCAACTGCGCGGCGTCACGCGCCCGGGCCTCGCGGCGCGGCTGACCGACGCGGGCCTGCTGCCTTCGCCGTCGCACGAGCGGGTCCGGAACGTCCTCGCGTCGCCGTTGAGCGGGCTGACCGGCGGGCTCGCCGACGTCCGGGGTCTGGCGGCCTCGCTGGACTTGCTCCTGTGTTCGACTCCCGAGCTGGCTTCGCTGCCGGGACGCTTCCTCTTCGCCTTCGACGACGGCCGTGGTGACGTCGCCGGTGAAGGCGCCGACGTCTGCTGGCGCGCGACCGGCCCAGCCGAAGGAACCTTGCTGCTCGCGGGCGGGGACACCGGACGGCGTGTTCGTCTGGCCGACGCGGTCTCCGTGCTGATCGACGTCGCGCTGGAGTTCGGCCGGGTGCGCGGATCCGCCTGGCGCGTCGCCGAGCTCGACGACCCGGCCTGGCGCGGGACGCCGGTGCCGCGGGCCGACGTCCGGGTGCCGGTCGGGCTGCTCTCCGGGTCCGCCGCCGGTGTGGTGCCGCGGTTCGGGCAGCTCAGCGCGGCGCAGGCACGCGCATTGGCGGACATCGGACCGGCGCTGGTCACGCCGTGGAAGTCGCTGGTCCTGCCGGACGCGCCCGCCGACGTTTTCGAGCGGCTGGGCTTCGGCGGTGAGCCGCTCGGCACGAGCGCGTGCATCGGCCGGCCCGGCTGCGCGAAGTCGCGGGCCGACGTCCGTGCCGACGCCGTGTTCCGGCCCGGCCTGCGCGCCCATTTCTCGGGCTGTGAACGGCGGTGCGGGAAGCCGTCGCAGTCCCATGTGGACGTTGTCGCCGAAGCCGGCGGCTACCGCGTCGACGGCCGGTGGGTGCCGCTCGAAGAGCTGAAAGGAAAGCTGTGATCGACTACCTGCGGGACGGTGCCGAGATCTACCGGCATTCGTTCGCCACGATCCGCGAGGAGGCGGACCTGGCGATCCTGCCCGACGACGTGGCGGGCCTGGCGGTCCGGATGATCCACGCCTGCGGCATGGTCGATCTGGTCGACGACCTGCGCTACACCCTCGACGTCGTCGAGTCCGGCCGTGCCGCGCTCGAAGCGGGCGCGCCGATCCTGTGTGACGCGCAGATGATCGCCAGCGGTGTCACGCGGCGTCGCCTGCCTGCGAACAACGAAGTCGTCTGCACGCTCTCGGACCCGGGTGTTCCGTCGCTTGCCGAGCGGATGGGCACGACGCGGTCGGCGGCGGCACTGGAGCTGTGGCGCGACAAGCTGCCCGGCTCGGTTGTCGCGATCGGCAACGCGCCGACGGCGTTGTTCCGCCTGCTGGAGATCCTCGACGAAGGGGTCGGCGCGCCCGCGGCGATCATCGGTGTGCCGGTCGGGTTCGTCGGCGCCGTCGAGTCCAAAGTGGAGCTCGCGAAGCAGGCTCCGGCGCCGTATCTCGTGGTGCACGGGCGGCGTGGCGGCAGCGCGATGGCCGTCGCCGCCATCAACGCTCTTGCGAGCGTTGAAGAATGACCGGCACGCTCTACGGCGTCGGGCTCGGCCCGGGCGACCCGGAACTGATGACGGTCAAGGCGGCGCGGCTGATTTCCGAAGCTTCCGTGATCGCCTACCACAGCGCCCGGCACGGCCGGAGCATCGCGCGGTCGGTCGCCGAGCCTTACCTGCGTGCGGGGCAGATCGAGGAGAAGCTCGTCTACCCGGTCACGACCGAGACCACCGACCACCCCGGCGGCTACGAAGGCGCGATCGCCGACTTCTACGAGCTGAGCGCAAAACGGCTGGCTGAGCACCTCGACGCGGGCCGCGACGTCGTGGTGCTCTGCGAAGGCGACCCGTTCTTCTACGGCTCGTACATGTACATGCACGAGCGGCTGTCCGGCCGGTTCCCGGCCGTGGTCGTCCCCGGGGTGACGTCGGTGAGCGCGGCGTCCTCGGTGCTCGGCCGCCCGCTGGTCCAGCGCGACGAGGTGCTGACGGTGCTCCCGGGCACCCTGCCGGCGCCGGAGCTGGCCCGGCGGCTCGCCGACACCGACGCGGCGGCTGTTTTGAAGCTGGGACGCACTTTCGGTTCGGTGCGGGAGGCGCTGGCCGAGGCCGGGAAGCTCGACGACGCGTTCTACATCGAGCGCGCGACCTGGGGGGAGCAGCGGATCGAGCCGTTGGCTTCGGTGGACCCCGAGTCGGTGCCGTACTTCTCGCTGGCTTTGCTGCCTTCGCCGGCTTATGCGTCCCGTCAGGCTCCTGCGGTGGCTCCGGTCCCGTCGGTCACCACCGGTGAGGTCGTGGTGGTCGGCCTGGGCCCGGCCGGTCCGGAGTGGCTGACGCCGGAGGCTCTGGCGGAACTCGAGGCGGCGGAGCACATCGTCGGGTACGGCCCGTACGTCGCGCGGGTGCCGCAGAAGGCGGGCCAGCAACGGCACGCTTCCGGCAACCGGGTGGAGGCGGACCGCGCTGTCGAGGCTTTGTCCTTGGCGGCTTCCGGCGCCCGGGTGGCCGTGGTTTCCTCGGGTGACCCGGGGGTGTTCGCGATGGCGTCGGCGGTGCTGGAGCAGGTTTCTCTCGGCCACGGCGCCGGTGTGCGGGTCCGGATCGTCCCGGGCGTGACGGCCGCGCAGGCGGCGGCGTCCCGGGTGGGCGCGCCGCTGGGGCACGACTACTGCGTGCTCTCGCTGTCGGATCGGCTGAAGCCGTGGGAGATCATCGAGCGCCGCCTGGACGCGGCCGGCGCGGCGGATCTGGTGCTGGCGCTGTACAACCCGGCTTCGCGCACCCGCACGACTCAGCTGGCGGACGCCCGTGGCGTCCTCCTGCGGCACCGTGCTCCGGAGACGCCCGTGGTCGTGGCGCGGGACGTCGGCGGCCCGGAGGAGGACATCCGCATCACGACGCTCGGCGAGCTGGATCCCTCCACAGTGGACATGCGGTGCCTGCTCATCGTGGGCTCGTCCCGCACCCGCGCGGAGAACGGCATCGTCTGGACCCCGCGCAGCTACTAGCGCCCCAATGTGGCCTTCGGTGCGTCTGACGCACCCAAGGCGGCCTTCGGTGCGTCAGACGCAACCAAGGCCGCCTTGGGGCGCTCTGGATCAGCGGGTGGGGTCCTTGCCGTTCGGCTGCCGCGGTCCCGGTCCGGCCGACCACCAGCCCGGCACCGTCTTCTCCCCGTGGACCACCGTCGGCGCGACGCCCTCGGTGAACGGCTCGATCTGCAGCAGCTGGCCCCACGACTGGCTCGGCTGGCCGATCAGGTAACTCGGCACCTCCGGCTCCTCGGCCAGCTCCTCGAGCCAGCCGATCGGGCCGCCGTTGGTCGAGGACGCCCACTCCGCCTCGTCCGCCAGGCCGCCCGCCGTGATGCGGTACTCCGGGACCTGGGAAATCCCGTCGTGGGACGTCACCGGTTGGGCGCACGGGTACACGAACGACGCCGGCCAGTCGATGTACACCGGCTTGGTGCCGATCTTGTCCGTCAGCGTCGTGAACGTCGGCACTCGCGGGGCCGACGCCGCGATCCAGCCGTCCTCGGTGAGGTCGTTGTCCACGATGTTGATGCGGACCGCGTTCGTCTCCGGCGGGAGGTCGCGCAGGTTGATGCGGGTGTCGTTCCAGCCGTTGGTGCCCGAGCCCGGCGGCAGCACGAACTGGCTGCGCAGGATCTTCACGCCCTCCGGGGTGTTGACGCCGTAGTCGAGGCTGACCGACGTCGGCCGCCGCGCGGCGCCCGCCGTCGCCACCACGACCTGGCCGTCCGCGGGCTTCTCCGTCAGGGCGTACCAGTCGCTGCGCAACCGCCCCGCGCGTGTCTCCGGGTCGAGGTAGCTCGACCACATCGGCACGTTCTCCGGGGTGAACCCGTGCGGCGGCTCGGCGAGGGGGTCCTTGTCGTCGACCGGGCGGGTGTGGAAACCGGTCTGGACGCGGCCGTTGTCGCGGTCCGGGTTGGGCAGGGGCGAGTTCTCCGGCGGTTTGGTCTCGTCGGCGACGGTGCGCTGCTCGGACTGCGGGTGCAGGATGCTCGTCGCCGCGTCGCGCTCGACCATCACGTGGTCGGACAGGTTGCAGCTCTTGCCGAACACGTGCCCGACGTTCGCCGCGCCCAGGCTGTAGCTGCCGGCCTGGTTGTGGATCGCCCACGCCATCGTGACGAACTCGCCCGCCGCCACCAGGCCGCAGACCACCACCAGCGACAGCGACCCGAGCCGCAGCGCGCGCAGCCGGCCTTCCTGCACCGGTGGATCGGCGGTGGGCCGGTGCGCGCGGACGTTCTCGACAAACGCGTAGATCCCCGCGATCGCCGCCGCGACCAGCAGGATCGTGGACAGGCCGATGCCGCCGATCGACGGCGCCACGTTGGTCCACTGGACGCCGAGGCGGGAGACGAACCAGTAGGTGTTCGGCCCGGTCGCGGCGAGCGCGCCGACCACCAGCAGCCCGGCCAGGAACGCCGCGCGGTTGCGTTTGGACCGCAGCACCGTCGAGCTGGTCGCGAGTGCGGTGAGCGCCGCCATCGACGCGCCGACCGCGGCGAACGCGCCGAAGTGGTGCGTCCACTTCGTCGGTGTCAGGGCCAGCAGCAGGAAGAACAGCGCGGTGGTGCCGATGAGACGCCGCGCCGGGCCGAGTGACGCGCCGGGGATGCGGCTGCGCCGCAGCAGCATGACGAGGCAGGTGCCGGTGCACAGCAGCACCAGCAGCACCGGGAACCGGCGGGGCGCCGAGCCGTCCGGCAGGCTTTCGAACAGCAGCTGGTAGCGCGCCAGCTCCTGGAACCACGACAGGTTCGGGCCGACCTGGGTGCGGATCCGGGTGGCCTCCTGCACGGTCGCGAAGGTCTGGTCGGCGAACACCACGACCAGCACCAGCAGCCCGGCCGCGGCGACCGGCGCCAGCACCGGCAGCCAGCCGCTGTCGTTCGCGCGCTGGCGGACCAGCTTGAACAGCGGCCGCGCGGCGACCAGGAACGGCGCCACCGCGATCAGCCCGGTCGGCGTCGCGGCCAGGGTGAACCCGGCCGCGGTCAAGCCGAGGCACAGCGGCAGCAGCCGGCGCGTCACCAGCGTGCGTTCCACCGCGCAGATCGCCAGCAGCGAGCCGAGCGCGGCGACCGGTTCCGGGCGGACGCCGTTGTTGTAGGGCATCCACCAGATCAGGAACACCGTCGCCGCGGCCCAGCTGGCCGGGCGGCTGGTGCGGATCTGGGTGCCGAGGCGCGGCATCACCTCGCGGCTGATCAACAGCCAGCTGAGCACGCCGAGCAGGAACGACGGCAGCCGGATCCACGGCGGCACCACGCTGACGTGCGCCATCAGCTCGAAGACGTGGTAGAACCAGCCGAACGGCGCCTCGGCGACGCCGAACCAGCGGTGGTAGTTCGTCAGGAACCCGGTCTGCTCGGTGACCCTGGCCATCGTGAGGATGTAGCCGTCGTCGGAAGTCACCGGGCCGATGAAGACCCACGCGCCGAGCGCGACGATCACCGTGGTGTCCCGCAGCGTCAGCCGCCACCAGCCGACCGGCGCCCAGCGCGGCGCGCGGCGGGCGAAGCCGGAGTCCCGGCGCCAGACCGCGATCATGCAGCCGATCAGCGACAGCACGGCGAGCACGCCGACGCCGATCTTCAGCGCGGTCGGCGAGGTCTGGTAGCGCGTGTCCGGCACGACCGAGACGTGCAGGCCGGCGATCGGGTCCTTGCTCGAGTTGATCGAGGAGTAGATGCCGACGACGCGGGGGCGGACGTCGCCTTCGGCGTGGAACACCGGCGTGCCGGCCACGGCGAGGGTCATCTGCGACGCGTCGACGTCGAGCTCGATGTCGCACTTCTCGGCGGGCAGCGGCTGCTGGACGATCTGCTGGCCCTGGCTGGAGGCGAGCAGCACGCCGTTGTCGACGCGCAGCTGCATGCCGACGCCGTTGCCGGCCTTCGGGTCGGTGCGGCCGTCCGGCACGGTGGCGAACAGCAGGCCCGGGCCGTTCGTGCGGGCGTCCACCGAGCGGATGGCCGCGCAGGGCAGCTCGGCACGCAGGTCCTGGGCCCAGTACCCGGTCAAGGGCGCGTTGACGGAGCGGGTGTCGCTGCCGGTCGGCCAGACGACCTCCGCCGTGTCCTGCACCACCGGCAGGAAGGGGAAAGCCAGCGCGCACAAGGCCGAGAGCAGCCCCAGCGCTACGGCAATCAGACGCATCGGCGCAACGCTAACGGGTCAGAGGTCGGCCGCTGACGCAGCCCCCGGATCGCGCGGGGTGAACCGTCCGTGGTGAACCGCGGCGGTCAGGGGGCGGCGGCTGCGCCAGCCGTGGCGCTCCAGGTCGGGCACGGCTTCGAGCCGGCTGACCGGGCCGACACACAGCCACGCGACCGGCCGGACGCCCTCGGGGACGCCGAGCAGCTCGCTCAGGAACGGCTCGCGGTAGAAGCTGACCCAGCCGACACCGAGGCCTTCCGCGGTGGCGGCTAGCCACAGGTTCTGGATCGCGAGACACACCGAATAGAGGCCGGCGTCGGCGATGGCGTGCCGGCCGAGCACGGCGGGCGCGCCGCGTGCCGGGTCGTAGGTGACGACGATGCCGAGGCTCGCCTTGAGGATGCCCTCGATCTTGATGTTCGCGAAGGTGCTCGCACGGTCTTCGGTGAGCTGAGCGGCGAAGACCTCGCGCTCCTCGTGGACGTGCTTCGCGAACTTCTCGCGGGTCGCCTGGTCGTCGACGAGCACGAAGTCCCACGGCTGGGTGAGCCCGACGCTCGGCGCAGCGTGCGCGGCTTCGAGGATCCGCGTCAAGGTGGCTTCGGGGATCGGCTCGCCGGTGAACTCGCCGCGGACGTCACGGCGCTTGTGGAGGACTTCGTAGAACTCTTCGATCATCGGTTCAGGACCCATTCGACGGCTTCGGGCACGGTCGCGGCGGTCTCCGTCTCGGGCCGCTTCGGCCGGCTGATCAGCAGGACGGGACGGCCGAGTTCACGAGCGGCGGTGAGCTTGGCGCTGGTCTGCGTGCCGCCGGAGTCCTTGGTGACCAGGACGTCGACCCGGTCGAGCAGCTCGCGTTCCGCGGCCACTTCGTAGGGTCCGCGCGCGAGGATCAGCTCGTGGTTGCGTGGCAGCGGCGGCTCGGGCGGGTCGACGCAGCGGATCAGGAACCACAGGTCGTCGAGGTGCGCGAAGGCGGGCAGGCCCTGGCGGCCGCTGGTCAGGAAGACGCGTTTTCCCAGGTCCGGGAGCTTCCGGGCGGCGTCGGCGAGGTCATCGGCCCAGTGCCAGACGTCCTGGGGTCCCGGCTGCCAGCCCGGCCGGGCGAGCCGGAGCAGGGGAGTGCCGGTGAGTTCGGCGGCTTTCGCCGCGTTCGCCCCGATGCGTTCCGCAAAGGGGTGCGTTGCGTCGACGACAGCCTGTACGTCGTTCTCTCGTATCCACGCGGCGAGGCCGTCGACACCGCCGAAGCCGCCTACGCGCACTTCGCCGACCGGGAGCCTCGGTCGTGCGACGCGCCCGGCCAGCGAAGAGACAACGCCGACTTCGCGCGCGACGAGTTCTTCGGCCAGCTTCCGCGCTTCGCCGGTCCCGCCGAGGAGCAGCACCTTCGCCGAGTGCTCGGGGCCGGGTGCAGTCACGAAGTTCGCCCGTAGCCGACCGCTTCGCGCCACCGGTCCAGGGTGCGCAGGTTGGCCAGCGTCTCCGCCCAGGTCAGCTCGGGTGACTGTCGGTCTTCGATGTGCGTGGCCACGTGATCCGCTTCGCGCGCGAAGATGCCTTGTGTCGCTTCGACTTCGATGACCTCCGGCGCCCCGGAGGACGGCGTCAGGATGATCTCCGACGTGCCGGGCGCCCGCAGCGGGTGGATCCACGCCGGCCGCGGCACGTGCAGCTGCCCGCGGGTGCCGAACACGCGGATGCCGTCCTCGCGGGCCAGCCGGATGCCGCACGAGATCGTCGCCAGGATGTCGCCGGGCAGCCGCAGCAGGCCGGTCGCGTACTCGTCGACACCGGCCGCGGACAGCCGCGCCATCCCGCTCACCTCGAGCGGCTCCACGACGTCGACGCCCAGTGCGGCCTGCGCGACCAGCCGGGCCAGCGACGTGCAGTAACAACCGACGTCGAGGATCCCGCCGCCACCCAGCGCCGGGTCGCCGAGCCGCGCGGTCTCGGCCGGGTCGCTGTCGAAGGAGAACGTCGTGTCGACCGCGCGCACCTCGCCGATCGCACCGGCCGAGATCAGCTCCACCAGCCGCCGCGTCTGCGGGTGCAGCCGGTACATGAACGCCTCCATCAGGAAGACGTCGTGCTTGCGCGCGGCGTCGAACACCTCCTCGGCGGCCGCGGCGGTGACCGTCAGCGGCTTCTCGCACAGCACGTGCTTGCCCGCTTCGGCGGCGCGGATCGCCCACTCGCCGTGCATCGGGTGCGGTGTCGAGACGTACACGGCGTCGACGTCCGGGTCGGCGAGGAGGTCTTCGTAGCTGCCGTAGGCGTTGGGGATCTCGAAGCGTGCCGCGAAGTCCCGCGCCCGGTCGCCGGAACGCGCGGCGACGGCGGTCAGCACGCCGTGCCTGCTCTCCTCGACTCCCGCGGCGAAGTGGCCGGCGATGGTCCCGGCGGCCAGCAGGCCCCAGCGCAGTTGCGTCACAACGACTCCGGTTGATTCGCCCGGTCGCGGGCACTCGAATAAAGGAAGCTGTCGGGGAAGCCCGCCGCGGCGAGCACCCGGCCGACGAAGATGGTGGCCGCCCGCGTCATCCCGGCTTCGCGGACCAGCGCCGGCAGTTCGGCGAGCACCCCGCGCACCACGGTTTCGCCGGGCTGGCTCGCGAGAGCCACCACGGCGACCGGGCAGTCGGCGCCGTAGTGCGGAACCAGTTCGCCGGCCACCCGCTCGACGTGGTTGATCGCCAGGTGCAGCGCCAGCGTCGCGCCGGTGGCGGCGAACGCGGCGAGGGTTTCGCCCGGCGGCATCGCCGTCGACCGGGCCTGCACCCGCGTGATCACCAGGCTCTGCCCGATCTCCGGCACGGTCAGCTCCCGGCCGAGCACCGCCGCCGAAGCGGCGAAGGCGGGCACGCCGGGAACGACCTCGTACGGGACTTCGGCGGTGTCGAGACGTCGCATCTGCTCGGCGACGGCGCTGTAGAGAGACGGATCCCCGGAGCACAGCCGCGCGACGTCGTGCCCGGCGCGGTGCGCCACGACCACACGATCGACGATCTGCTCGAGGCTCAGGTTCGCCGTATCGACCAGTTCCGCGTCCGGCGGGCAGTACGCGAGCAGGTCCGTCGGCGTCATGCTGCCCGGGTAGAGACAGACACCACAGCGGCCGAGGACGTCGCGGCCGCGCACGGTGATCAGGTCCGCGGCGCCCGGCCCCGCGCCGACGAAGTACACGGTCACGGGCTGCTCCACTGCGTGACGGTCCGGGCGGGTGTCCAGCCGGTGAACCCGCCGAGCGGCGCGGCGTGCTCGACGGCGATCCGCAGCAGCTCACCGCCCTGCTCGGCGTAAACGTCACCGAGGATCTGCTCGGCCTCCAGCGTGACGCCGTGCGCGACGATCCGGGCGCCGGTGGCCAGGCAGAAGTCCAGCAGGCCCGGCGCGGTCAGGCCGCCGCCGATGAAGATCGCGTCCGGCGCGGGGAGCGCGCTCAGCGAGTCCGGCGCCGGCCCGGTGACCACCTGCAGCTCGGGAACGCCCAGGTCGAGCGCGTTGCGGCCGATCCGCTCGGCGCGTTCGGGGTCCTGTTCGATCGCGATGGCGCGGTTGAGCTCGTGCAGCCGCGACCACTCGATCCCCACGCTGCCGGCCCCCGCGCCGACGTCCCACAGCAGCTCGCCGGGGCTCGGCGCGAGCCGCGCCAGCGCCGAAACGCGCAGGTCGCGCTTGGTGAGCTGGCCGTCGTGCGCGTAGATGTCGTCGGGCACACCGATCAGCGGCAGCGCGGGCCCGGCACACTCGATGGCGTGCACGGTCAGCGGGCCGGCGTCGTGCTCCCAGCCGTCGGAAATCCGCTCGTCCGGGCCGCCGAGGCCGGCCAGCGCGATCAGTTCGCTCTCGCCGTAACCGCGCACGGTCAGCAGGGAACGCAGGGGAGTCACGTCGGCACCCAGCACGAGCACCCGGCGGCCGGGCGCGAGCACCCGCGCGACCCGCGCAACCCCGCGGCCGACCACGCTGACCACCGCGGTTTCCTCGGCGGACCAGCCGAGCCGGGCGCGGGCGAGCGTCACGGAAGACAGCGCGGGCAGGACGTCCAGCTCGTAACCGTGGTTGACCAGCGTGGTGCCGATGCCGGAGAGGAAGGGGTCACCGCTGGCGAGGACGCAGACGCGTTTGCCCTCGTGTTCGGCGAGCAGCGCGTCGAGGCCGGGCAGCAGCGGGCTCGGCCAGGGGTGGGTTTCCACCTCGTCAGGCAGGTACTCCAGCTGCCGGGGTGCGCCGATGACCACGTCGGCGCCGAGGACCAGGGCCTGGGCCTGTTCCGACAGCCCGGACCACCCGTCAGCCCCGATCCCCACCACCGTGAGGCGTGATTCTTCGCGCACGATTTCCCACCCTAAGCGAGGCGGGCGCTGTGCGATGATCGGCCGGTCGCCGAGCTGGAGGAGTGCTGTTGAAGCCGTACCCGTTCACCGCCGTCGTCGGGCTGCCGGACCTGCGCCTCGCGCTGGTCCTCTCCTCGATCTCACCCGCCGTCGGCGGCGTGCTGGTGCGCGGTGAAAAGGGCACCGCGAAGTCGACCATGGTCCGCGCGCTGGCGGGCCTGCTGCCGGGGGTCGACGTGGTGGACGGCTGCCGCTTTTCCTGTGCTCCCGCGGCCCCCGACCCGCTCTGCCCGGACGGCCCCCACCCCGTGGACGCGCCTGCTCACCGGCGCCCGGCCAAGCTGGTCGAGCTGCCGGTCGGCGCGGCCGAGGACCGGGTCATCGGCTCCCTGCACCTCGAACGCGCGCTCGCCGAGGGCGTCACGGACTTCCAGCCGGGCCTCCTGGCCGCCGCGCACCGCGGGCTGCTCTACGTCGACGAGGTCAACCTCCTGCACGACCACCTCGTCGACACACTGCTCGACGCCGCCGCGATGGGCCGCGCGACCGTCGAGCGCGAAGGCGTCTCGGTGTCGCACGCCGCCCGGTTCGTGCTGATCGGCACCATGAACCCCGAAGAGGGCGAGCTGCGCCCGCAGCTGCTGGACCGGTTCGGGCTCACCGTCGAGGTCGCCTCCAGCCGTGACCCGGAGCAGCGGGTCGAGGTCGTCCGGCGCCGCCTGGCCTACGAAGCCGACCCGGACGCTTTCGCCGCGCAGTACGCCGACGAAGACGCCCAGCTCGCGTCGGACATCGAAGCGGCACAACGGCTTCTGCCCGCGGTCAAGCTCCCCGACGACGCGCTGCGCCAGATCGCCGAGATCTGCGCGTCCTTCGAGGTCGACGGCATGCGCGCGGACATCGTCACCGCACGCACCGCGGTTGCGCACGCGGCCTGGGCCGGTCGTGACGAGGTGACGACCGACGACGTCCGTGTCGCCGCGCGGCTCGCGCTGCCGCACCGGCGCCGCCGGAACCCGTTCGACGCGCCGGGCATCTCCGAAGAGCAGCTGGAGCAGGCCCTTCAGGACGCCCAGCCCCCGGAGCCCGGCCCCGAGGACGATGGTCCTGGCTCAGGCTCGACGCCGGACGAAGCCCCGCAGGACGTTCCTCAAGGGGACGCGCCACCGGGGCAACCCCAGCCGCAAAGTGGCGGGCAGCAGAAGACCGTCGGCGCCGGGGAGACGTTCAAGGCGCGCGTGTTCCGCGTCAAGGGCATGGGTGAAGGCGAGCGCGGACGCCGTTCGCGCGCGATCACCGACAGCGGCCGGACCATCGGCGTCCAGCCGCCGAGCGTCCGGGACGGACGGCCGCACCTGGTCGCGACCGTCAAAGCCGCGGCGCCGCACCAGAAGGCCCGCGGCCGCGACGGCGCCGGCCTGAAGCTGCGGCCGGAGGACCTGCGCTTCGCGCTGCGCGAAGGCCGCGAGGGCAACCTCGTGCTGTTCTGCGTGGACGCGTCCGGCTCGATGGGCGCCAAGGCGCGGATGCGCGAGGTCAAGTCCGCCGTGCTGTCGCTGCTGCTCGACGCCTACCAGCGCCGCGACAAGGTCGGGCTCGTCACTTTTCGCGGTGACACCGCCGAACTCGCGCTGCCGCCGACGATCAGCGTCGACGCGGCCGCGTCCCGCCTCGACGGCCTGCCCACCGGTGGCCGGACACCGCTCGCCGAAGGGCTCCTCGAAGCCGCGCGCGTACTGCGTGTCGAGGAGATCCGTGACCCGCGACGCCGTCCGCTGCTCGTTGTCGTCACCGACGGCCGCGCCACCAGCGGCCCCGACGCCGTCGCGCGCGCCCAAGCCGCGGCCGGGCTGCTCACCGGCGTCACGACCGTGGTGATGGACTGCGAAAGCGGCAAGATGCGGCTCGGCCTGGCCGCCGACCTCGCCACCCACCTCGGCGCGGAAAACGTACCCCTGGCCGACGTCGCCGCCGAGTCGCTCGCCGGCGCCGTCCGCGCGCGGACGGGACGGGCCGCCTGATGCCGCAGGGAAAGCCTTCGGCGGTGCCGGAAGACGGGCTGACCACGCGCCAGCGCCGCAACCGGCCGCTGCTCGCCGTGCACACCGGCGAGATGAAGGGCAAGTCGACGGCCGCGTTCGGGATGGCGCTGCGTGCGTGGAACCAGGGCTGGTCGATCGGCGTGTTCCAGTTCGTCAAGTCGGCGAAGTGGCGCGTCGGTGAGGAAGCCGCGTTCCGCGCGCTGGGCAAGCTGCACGACGACACCGGCGAGGGCGGGCCGGTCGAGTGGCACAAGATGGGCGAGGGCTGGAGCTGGGCACGCAAGTCCGGCACCGAAGAGGACCACGCGACGAACGCGCGTGAAGGCTGGGCGGAGATCAAGCGCCGGCTCGCCGCCGAGACGCACGACTTCTACGTCCTCGACGAATTTTCCTACCTGCTCAAGTGGGGCTGGCTCGAGGTCGACGATGTGGTGTCCACTTTGGTCTCCCGGCCCGGGCACCAGCACGTCGTGATCACCGGCCGGTACGCGCCGCTGGAGCTGATCGAGGCCGCCGACCTGGTCACCGAGATGACCAAGGTCAAGCACCCGATGGACGCCGGCCAGAAGGGCCAGCGGGGGATCGAGTGGTAGCGCGGGTGGTCGTCGCCGCGCCCGGTTCGGGGCACGGCAAGACCACGATCGCCGCCGGGCTGATGGCGGCGCTGCGCGAGGCCGGGCACCGCGTGTCCGGGCACAAGGTCGGGCCGGACTTCATCGACCCGAGTTACCACGCGCTCGCGACCGGCCGTCCGGCACGCAACCTCGACCCGTTCCTGCAGGGTGAGGACAAGCTGATCCCGTTGCTGCGCCACGGTTCTTCGGGTGCGGACATCGCCGTCATCGAGGGCGTGATGGGCCTCTTCGACGGCGCTTTGGGCACCGAGGGGTACGCCTCGACCGCGCACGTGGCCCGGCTGATCGACGCGCCGGTGGTCCTGGTGGTGGACGCCTCCGCGGCGTCGCGCAGTGTCGCGGCGACGGTGCTCGGGTTCGCTTCGTACGACACGCGGGTGCGGCTCGCCGGGGTCATCCTCAACAAGCTCGGCTCGCAGCGGCACCGCGACGAGATCGCGTCCGCGCTGGAAGCCACCGGTGTTCCGCTGCTGGGTGCGTTGTACCGCAACGAAGAGATCCACGCGCCGAGCCGGCACCTCGGGCTCGTCCCGGCGGCGGAACGTGCGTCGGAAGCCCAGCACGTGCTCCCGTCGCTGGCCGCGTGGGTGCGCGACGGTGTCGACCTCGAAGCGATCGTGCGGATCGCCTCGGGAGCTTCGAAGCTTTCGGCGCCGCCGTGGGAGCCGTCCGGTGTGGACGGTCCGAAGGTGACGGTCGCGGCCGCGGGCGGCCCGGCGTTCACCTTCCGCTACACCGAGAACATCGAGCTGCTGGCCGCCTGCGGGGTCGACGTGGTCGACGTTGATCCGTTGCGGGACAAGGTTTTGCCCGAAGGTTGTGCCGGGCTGTACTTCGGCGGCGGGTTCCCCGAGGTGCACGCGGCCGAGCTGTCGGCGAACACGGCGTTGCGTGCCGAAGTGGCGTCCGCGATCGAAGGCGGGATGCCGGTGAGCGCGGAATGCGCGGGGCTGCTGTACCTTTGCCAGTCGCTGGACGGGGTGCCGATGGTCGGCGCGGTGCCCGCGGACGCCAAGATGACCGCGCGCGGCAAGCTCGGCTACCGGCGCGCGGTCGCCGTCGAGGACAACCTGCTGGCCACGGCCGGGCAGCGGGTCACCGGGCACGAGTTCCACCGCACGGAAGTCACGCCGTCGCACGGCGCTTCGGCGGCCTGGGGCTGGGATCGGCAGCTGGACGGCTTTGTGTCGCCGACGCTGCACGCGTCCTACCTGCACGTCCACTGGGCCGGGTATCCCGAGCTGGCCCACCGGTTCGCCGCTCGGGTCCGCGCTCATGCGTGACTACGACCTGCACCACCACGGTGACCGCGAGGTCGGGCCGGGGCTCGTGGACCTGGCGGTGAACGTGCGGCTGCCGCGGCCGCCGTCCTGGTTGCGGGCCGAGCTGGCGTCCGCTTTGGACACTCTCGCAGCTTATCCGTCTTCGGCCGAGGCGACTCGTGCGGTGGCTTCGCGGCACGGACGTCTCCCGGAAGAAGTCCTGGTCACCGCGGGTGCCGCGGAGGCGTTCACGCTGCTGGCGTCGGCGTTCCGGCCGCGCCGTGCGGTGGTCGTGCACCCGCAGTTCACCGAGCCGGAGGCCGCACTGCGAGCCGCCGGGCACGAGGTTTCGCGGGTGATCCTGTCCGAAGCGGACGGTTTTGTGCTCGATCCGGCGCTGGTGCCGGCGGACGCGGACCTGGTGTTCGTGGGCAACCCGACCAACCCGACGTCGGTGCTGCACCCGGCGGCGTCACTGGTTTCGCTGGCCCGGCCCGGACGGGTGCTGGTTGTCGACGAGGCTTTCCTGGACGCGGTGCCCGGCGAGAGCGAGAGCCTCGCTTCCGGGGTGCCGGGTGTGGTGGTGCTGCGCAGCCTGACAAAAACATGGGGGCTGGCCG
The DNA here is from genome assembly GCF_044453095.1 of Amycolatopsis sp. NPDC051758. NCBI lineage: Bacteria > Bacillati > Actinomycetota > Actinomycetes > Pseudonocardiales > Pseudonocardiaceae > Amycolatopsis > Amycolatopsis sp. NPDC051758. The sequence continues at coordinate 68,878 of NZ_JBITCJ010000015.1, forward strand.
GGCTGCGCGCGGGGTACGTGCTCGCCGAGCCGGCGGTGATCGATCGGCTGCGTGCGGTCCAGGTGCCGTGGTCGGTGTCCACCTTGGCCGGAGTCGCGACGGTGGCGTGCTGTCGCCCGTCCGCCGTGGAGGAGGCCGAGAAGCTGGCGATCGCGGCGGAGGCCGACCGCGAATACCTGGTGTCCGGCTTGACGTCGGCCGGGGTCGACGTCCTGGGCGACCCGCGCGGCCCGTTCGTGCTGGTGCGGATCCCGGGTGGGGCTTCGCTGCGGACTCGGCTGCGGGAGGCGGGTTACGCGGTCCGCCGGGGTGACACGTTCCCGGGTCTCGGGCCGGACCACCTGCGCCTGGCCGTCCGGGACCGCGCGGTGACCGATGCGTTCCTGGCCGCGTTGCGCGGACTTCTCTAAACACCGACAGGGGGCTGTCGCCACCGCCGTCGAGAGTGGGCGGAGCCGGGAAGTTCCCGGTGTGGCAGCGAAAGGAACACCATGCCCGGATTCAACGACGTCGCCTGGTTCGAGATCGGCTCCGACGACCCGGCGGCCGCCGAACGGTTCTACGGGGACGTCTTCGGCTGGACCGTCGCGCAGGACGACACGGCGAGCACCGACACCGCCTACCGCGTGATCAACACCGGCGGCTCGCGCGGTGGCCTGTTCACCGGGACCGAGAACTACGCGATCTTCAGCGTGCTGGTCGAGGACGTCGACGCCGCGTGCCGGCGGGTCGAAGCCGCCGGGGGGAAGGTGCAGCGGCCGCCCGCGGTGAACCCGGTCGGGGTGACCTTCGCGCACGTGCTCGACCCGGCCGGCAACCACTTCTCGGTGTTCACACCGCCGCAGGTCAGCTCAAGCTGAGCTGCTCGACCACGCCGTACGGGATGTCGAGGTCCTCGCGCCGCAGCGGGCGGGGCGGGGGCACCTCGGCCGTCACCGAAACCGAGACGATCCGGTCGGTGCGGAAGACCCGCACGCTCTCGCGCAGCCGGCACCAGGCCACCAGGTACCAGTGCTCCGGCTTGCCGACGTACCCCAGCGGCTCGATCTCCCGCCGCGTCACGGCGCCTTCGCGGTCGCCGTAGCCGATGCGCAGGACGCGGCGCGTGACGAGTGCGTCGGCGAGCTCTCGCGGCATCGACGGCGGCGCACCCGCGTCGGTGAGCAGGTGGACGCGGGCGGCGAGTGCCCCGGCCGCGGCGGCGTCGTCCTTCTGCATCGCCGCGATGAGCTTGCGCAACGCCGACGCCGCGGTGGCGCGGAACGGCGTGCCGTCCAGCTGCCGCAGCGCGAGCGCCATCGCGACGGCCTCGCCCGGCGTCAGGTTGACCGGCGGCAGGGTGCGCGCCTTGTCGAGGCAGTACCCGCCGGTGCGGCCCGGCTCGGCGTAGATCGGTACGCCGGACTGCTGCAGCGCGCCGATGTCCCGCTCGACGGTGCGCGCGCTGACCTCGAACCGCCCGGCCAGCCACCGCGCACTCCGCGGCCGCGGCGAGACGGCCCGCAGTTCTTCGACGAGCGCGTAAAGACGATCGGTCCGGTTCACGAGCCGCACTCTAGGCGCGGGGTACGACAGTTTCGGCTAGTCGCAGAGCCGCTTGAACTCGGTCGCGCCCGGGCGCAGCCGGAACCGGACCTCGTGGCCGTGGTAGTCGCGGAAGACCGCGGAGCCCGGCGCGTCGAGCGTCATGGTGCCTTCCTGGTAGGGATTGTCCCAGTCGGCGGGGGCGCTCTGGGCCGGGCCGACCAGCGGAGTCTCGGCCTCGTAGAACTGGATGCCGATCTTCGCTTCGTCGACGCCGCAGTGCGTCAGCAGCGCGAAGTTCGGCAAGGACACGACGGTGGGGGTGGGCAGGGGCACCACGGCGGGCGGCACGGGCTGGGCTGCCAGGACGACGATGACCCCGGCGGCGAGCACCGTCGCGGCCGCGGCCACCAAGGGCCCGGCCAGTCGTCGCCGGGGCGCCGGGGCCGGCGCGGGCTCGACGTCGACGGTGTCGGCGAAGGCGTGGAAGGCCTGCCGCAGGCGGTTTTCGACCTCGGTCATCGGAGTTCTCCTTCCAGCTTCGCGAGCGCACGGGACGCGCAGGTCTTGACGGTGCCGCGCGAGACACCGAGCGTCTCGGCGATCTCGGCTTCGGACAGGCCGGACCAGTACCGGAGCACGAGCACCTCCCGCTGTCGCCGCGGCAGCCGTCGCACGGCGGCCAGCACCTCGCGGTGTTCCTCCCCGAGCAGGGCTTCGGCGTCGGCGGGCGGTCCGTCGTCCGGCTCGGCCTTGTGATGCCTTCGCCGCAGCGCCGCGCGCCGCTGGGCGGACCGGGCGCCGTTGACCACCGAGACGCGGAGGTAGCCGCCCGCGCCCGCGGGATCGTCGAGCGGCCAGCGCCGGAAGAGCGCGACGAAGGCGTCCTGCACGACGTCCTCGGCGAGCCCGCGGTCGCCGAGCAGCAGCACGGCCAGCCGGACCAGGCCGGGGCGGTGGGCGTGGAAGAGTTCCGTCAGGTCGACGGCGGGGTCGGCGCGCAGGGGGTCCCTCCTCGGCGTTCACCTGGTACACGCCGGGCGGGGGACCTAGGTTGACAAGGCCACCAGCGCGGCCGCGACGCCGGCTTCGACCCCCGCCCCGAGGACGTCGCCAGTGACGCCGCCGAGTCGTTGCGTGCACCTCCACAGCAGTGCCGCGGCGACGACGTAGGCCAGAAGTACGGCGAGCGGCCCGCGCCAGAGGGGCGGCCCCGGGACGAGGGTGGCCAGCCCGCCCGCGGCGAGCGCCACGGCTGCGGCGGCGATGCGGGGGACGGAGCCCGCTACGGTGGCGCCGAGGCCTTCCGGCCGCGCCGAGGGGACGCCTCGCGCGCAGGCCATCGAGAGTGTGCAGCGCCCGATCAGGATTCCCGCGCCGGCGGCCGCGATCCCGTGCCCGGCGGTGATCGCTCCCGCCAGCGCGCCGACCTGGACCAGCAGGACGAATACGAGCGTCGCGACCCCGGTGGGCCCGGAGTCGCCGCGGCGCATGACGTCGAGGGCTTTGGCACGGTCGTAGGAGGCGCCGAGGCCGTCGGCGGTGTCGGCGAGCCCGTCGAGGTGCAGGCCGCGGCTGCCGAGCGCGACGGTGCCGAGGGCGAGAGCCGCGGTGGCGAGCGCGGGAAGGTGAAGGGCCTGCCCGGCGGCGACGATCAGCGCGGCCGCTGCGGCGAGAGGGAGAGCGGCGAGGGGTGCGAGCAGCATGGCGCGGCCGGCGACGTGGCGGTCGATGGTGCGGGGGGCCGGGACGGGGACCGTGGTCAGCGTGCCGACGGCCATCCGTGCGGCGTCGATCCAGCGGTTCACGCTTGGCCCGGCGAGGTTGTTCCGGCGGCGGCGGCCGGGTCGGGTCCGCTTCGAGCGGAGGTCAGACGGAGCTTGCGCGGGTGCCAGGTCTCGCTGAACGCACCAAAGGCCGCCTTGGGGCGCTGCCCGCATGCACCGAACGCCACATTGGGTGCGTCAGACGCACCCAATGCCACATTGGGTGCATCGAACGCACCCAATGCCACATTGGGGCGCTGCCTGCATGCACCGAACGCCACATTGGGGCGCTGGGCGTATGCACCGAAGGCCACTTTGGGTGCGCGGGACGCAACGAAGGCCGCCTTGGGTGCGTGAGACGCAACGAAGGCCGCCTTGGGTGCGTGAGACGCAACGAAGGCCGCTTTGGGGCGCTGCCTGCATGCACCGAACGCCACATTGGGTGCGTCCAACGCACCCAACGCCACATTGGGGCGCTCGGGACCAGCCCTCACGCCAGGTCCGCCAGCAAACCCATGTCCGCCAGGATCGCCCGCGCCGCCCGCAGCGTCGGGACGGCCTGCACCGCCCCGCTTCCCTCGCCGAGCCGCAGCCCGAAGTCCAGAATCGGCTCCAGCCCCAGCGCTTTCAACGCGAACGCCTGCGACGGTTCCGTCGAGCGATGCCCGGCCAGCCACCACTGCTCCGCCCCCGGCGCGATGTCCCGCGCCACCAAGGCCGCCGCACCCGAGAACACGCCGTCCAGCAGCACGGGGATCCCGCGCACCGCCGCCTCGACCAGGAACCCCGCCGTCGCCGCGATACACGCGCTGCCCAGGGCCGTCAGCCGCTCGAACGGGTCCGCCACCCGGCCCGAAGTCCGCGCCAGAGCCGCCGAGACCGCCGCCGTCTTGCGAGCCAAGCCGGAAGCGTCCACCCCGGTGCCCGTGCCGACCACCTCTGCCGCCGGCAGGCCCAGCGAAGCCGCGACCAGCGCCGCGCACATCGCCGTGTTGCCGATGCCCATGTCGCCCGGGATCAGCACGTCCGCGTCGGCCTCCTCGAGCGCGATCGCGCGGCCCGCTTCGAACGCCGCCTGCGCTTCACCTGGCGAAAGGGCGTCCTCGACGTCGATCGAGCCCGAGCCGCGGCGGATCTTGTGGGCCGTGACCGAGGCCGGTACGTCCGCGCCGTCCCAGTCGACGCCGAGGTCGGCCACCCGCACCTGCGCGCCGACCTGGGCGGCCAGCACGTTCACGCCGCTCTTCCCGGCCAGGAACACGCGCACCATCGCCGCGGTGACCTCGCGCGGGTACGCCGAAAGCGCCGACACGCCGTGGTCGCCCGCGAAGACGACCACCCGGACGTCGTCCAGCGGGCGCGGGGGGACGCTCCCGTGCGCCGCGGCCAGCCAAGCGGCGATCTCCTCGAGCCTGCCCAGCGAGCCGAGCGGCTTGACCAGGCCGTCGAGCCGCTCCTGCGCGGCGGCGCGGGCGGTGGCATCGGGCACGGGAACGTCGAACACGAGCGCCTCCTACAGGTCGAGCGCCCGGCCCGCGACGACCAGCACGACCCGGTCGGCGTCGGCGGACACCCGGTTGTTCAGTGCGCCCAGCACATCACGGAACAGCCGGCCGGACGACGTTGCGGGCACCACACCGCTGCCGACCTCGTTGCTGACCGCGACCACCGGCACCCGCGCCGCGGCCCACGCGGCGAGGAAGTCCTCGAGTCGGTCGTCCAGCCGGTGCTCCCAGCCCGGCTTCTCCCGCCACGCGCCGACGTCGTCCAGCACTCGCGAGAGCCAGGTGCCGAGGCAGTCGATCAGCAGCGGTTCGGTCGCGGTGCGCAGGGTGCCGGCCAGGTCGGTGGTCTCGACGGTCTTCCAGCGCGACGGCCGCCGTGCCTGGTGCGCGGCCACCCGCGCCGCCCATTCGGGGTCGTCGTCACCCGCGGGCAGGCCGGGCGCGACGTAGACGAGGTGCGGGTGGCGGGCGACGAGCCGTTCGGCGTGCCGCGACTTCCCCGAGCGGACACCGCCGAGGACGAGCACCTTTCCTTCGTCGCGTCCGTACCGGCGGAGCGCTTTCGCCAGGTTCTCGAGGTACCCGGCTAGCCGGTGCGTCAGCTTGGTCATACCGGGCATTGTGGTGCACGCGCTAACGTGCGCCACGTGCCACTCCGTCTAGGGACAACCGCGGCCGGACTCGTTACCGGATATGTCGCCGACACCCTGTTCGGCGACCCTCGTCGGGGGCATCCGGTCGCCCTGTTCGGAACGGCCTCGGCCCGCCTCGAACGCCGCATGTGGGCGGATTCGAAGCCGCGCGGAGCCGCGTACGCGGGGTTGTGCGCCTTCAGTGCTGTCGGGCTCGGCGTCGCGCTTCAGACTGCGACGCGGCGAAGTCCCTTCGCGCGCTTCGCGGCGACTGCCGTCTGTACGTGGGTAGTGCTCGGCGGACGCGGTCTCGCGGCCGAAGGGAGCGAAATGGCCCGGCTGCTCGAAGCGGGCGAAGTACCCGAAGCGCGTCGGAGGCTCTCGCACCTCTGCGCGCGCGACGCGACGACGCTCGACTCCGCGGAGCTGACGCGCGCGGCCACCGAGTCGATCGCGGAGAACACCTCGGACGCCGTGGTCGCGCCGCTGTTCTGGGGTGCGGTCGCCGGGCTGCCCGGCCTCCTCGGTTATCGCGCGCTGAACACGCTCGACGCGATGGTCGGCTACCGCTCACCGCGCTACCGCCGGTTCGGCTGGGCCGCGGCCCGCGCGGACGACGTGGTGAACCTGGCGCCGTCCCGGATCGGGGGAGCGCTCACGGCGTTGTGCGCGCCGCTGGCGGGCGGCCGGGCGCGCAGTGCCTGGCGCGTCTGGCGCCGCGACGGCGGCCGGCACCCGAGCCCCAACGCGGGCCAGGTCGAAGCCGCGTTCGCGGGGGCGCTCGACATCCGCCTCGGCGGGACGAACAGCTACGGCGGGGAAGTCGAGAGCCGTGCCCGGCTGGGCGAGGGACGGGATCCCGAGCCGGTCGACCTGAGGCGGGCGGTGCGGTTGTCCCGGCTGGTCGGCATCGCCGCGGTGGCAGCCGCCGCGATCGCAGCCCCCGCCACTCCCTGGGGGGCGTCCCCTGTCCAGTTTATCGGCTCTCCCCGGGGCAAAAGCCCCGCTCGGCGATCTGTGGACAACTCCGGTGCCGCGCTCGCGGCTGTGGACAACGTCCGATGAACGGCCTCCTCGTTGCCGGTACCACGTCCGACGCCGGGAAGAGCCTGGTCACCGCCGGGATCTGCCGCTGGCTGGCGCGTCGCGGGGTGCGCGTCGCCCCTTTCAAAGCGCAGAACATGTCCAACAACTCCATGGTCTGCGCCGATGGTGCCGAGATCGGCCGCGCGCAGTGGCTTCAAGCCCGCGCCGCCCGCGTGGAACCCGAAGCGGCCATGAATCCCGTGCTGCTCAAACCCGGCAGTGACCGCCGCAGCCACGTTGTCGCGCTCGGGAAACCCTTCGGGACCCTCGAAGCCGGGGAGTACGCCACCGGGCGGGCCGGGCTGGCCGAGATCGCCTTCGGCGCCTTCCAGGACCTCAGCACCCGCTACGACGTCGTCGTCTGCGAAGGCGCCGGCAGTCCCGCCGAGATCAACCTCCGCGGTGGCGACTACGTCAACATGGGCCTCGCGCGGCGCTTCGGCCTGCCGGTGCTGGTCGTCGGCGACATCGACCGCGGCGGCGTCATGGCCGCGATGTTCGGCACCCTCGCCCTGCTCTCCGCCGAAGACCAAGCGCTCGTCGCGGGCTGGGTGGTCAACAAGTTCCGCGGTGACGTCGGCCTGCTGCGCCCGGGCCTGGACAGCCTCGAGAAGGTCACCGGCCGGCCCGTGCTGGGGGTGCTGCCGTGGCTCGACCGGGTGTGGATCGACTCCGAGGACGCCCTCGCCGCGGCGGGCTGGCGCCGCGAGACCCATGGCGGCGGCCTGCACGTGGCGGTGGTGCGCTTCCCGCGCGCGTCCAACGCCACCGACGTCGACGCGCTCGCCGCCGAGCCCGGCGTCACGGTGACGCTCACCGCCGACCCGGACACCGTCGCGGCGGCGGACGTCGTGGTACTGCCCGGGTCGCGGGCCACCGTGAACGACCTCGCCTGGCTGCGGGAACGTGGCCTCGACACCGCGCTGGCCGCTCGCGCGGGGAAGCCGGTCCTCGGCATCTGCGGTGGTTACCAGATGCTCGCCGAGTCCATTGTGGATGACGTCGAAAGCGGCGTGGGCGAGGCCCGGGGCCTCGGTCTGCTCCCCGCACGAGTGACGTTCGCCCAGGAGAAGGTGCTCGCCCGCCCGTCGGGCGAATGGCGGGGCACCAAGGTGGACGCCTACGAGATCCACCACGGCTCGGTGACCGCCACGGCAGCCTGCGAGTCCTTTTTGGACGGCATCAGAGCCGGCGCGGTCTGGGGCACGATGTGGCACGGCGCCTTCGAAAACGACGCCTTTCGTCGCGCGTGGCTCACCGAAGCGGCGGCCCAGGCCGGCCTGGGCTGGACCCCGGCGCCGGACGCCCCGGGTTTCGCCGACCTGCGTGAGGACATGCTGGACAAGCTGGCCGACGCCGTCGACGAGCACCTGGACACGGCGGTGCTGCTGACCCTGCTGGAGCGGGGCGCGCCGAAGGACCTGCCGTTCGTCCCGCCCGGCGCGCCTTAGGGGCGGAGACCGTCGACGATCACCGTGACGACCTTGCGCGCCCGCGCGTCCCACTCCGATTCGGGGATCCGCGACAACGCGCCCAGGAGCAGGATGACGTCGGCGGCGTCGATCTCGCCGCGCACCTCGCCGGCGGCCTTTCCCTGGTCCAGCAGCATTTCGAGCGCTTCGTCGAGCCGGTGGTGGTGGTCCGAGTAGAGGTCGTGCCACGCCGACGCCTCGATCGCCGCCATCACTCCGCGTTTGACCCGCGCGTACTCGACCAGCCGCTCCATCCAGCGGGTCAGCGCCTGCAGCGGGGGATGCTCGGCCAGCAGCGGCGCCACGGCCTCGACCAGCTGGGTCAGCTCGTGCCGGTACACCTCCGCCAGCAGGTGCTCGCGGGTCGGGAAGTGCCGGTAGAGGGTGCCCTGCCCGACCCCCGCCGCCTTGGCGACGCGGTGCAGCTTCAGGTCGGCGGCCGCGCCGTTGGACTCGCTCAGCTCGGCCCGCGCGGCCTCGACGACCCGGTCGCGGTTGGCGACCGCGTCCGACCGGCGCTCACGACCCGTCACTGGTTCCCTCTTCGCTAGGTGGACAGTTGTCCGGTACGGTGGAGCCGGTAACCGGACAGGTGTCAGTTTAGCGCAGGAGACGCTTGATGAACGGATTGGACAGCAAGGTCGTCGCCATCACCGGGGCCAGCAGCGGGATCGGCGCGGCCACCGCCCGGGAACTGGCCGGCCGCGGCGCCGCGGTTGTGCTGGGCGCCCGGCGCACCGACCGGCTCGACACGCTGGTGGCGCGGATCCGGAGCGAGGGCGGCCGCGCGGAGATGCTGGCCGTCGACGTCACCGAGCGCGCCGACCTCGAGCGGCTCGTGGCCCTCGCCGTGGACCGGTTCGGCCGCCTCGACGTCCTGGTGGGCAACGCCGGCGTCGCGCGGACCGCGCCCGTGGCGGACCTCGACGTCGACGACTGGGACCGGATGATCAACGTCAACCTGCGTGGTGTCCTGCACGGCATCGCCGCCGCACTCCCGGTGTTCCGCAGCCAGGGGCACGGGCACCTCGTCACCACGGTGTCGACGTCGGGCCTCAAGATCGTGCCGACCCAGGCGGTCTACGCGGGTACCAAGAACGCGGTGCGCACGCTGCTGGAGGCGCTGCGCCAGGAGTCCACCGACGGCGTGCTGCGCACGACGTCCGTCTCGCCGGGCTTCGTGCACACCGAACTCGTCGACCACATCGACGACCCGGCGCAGCGAGAGCAGGCGCAGCACGCCATGGCGACGCTCGGCATCAGTCCCGACGCCGTCGCGCGCGCCATCGCCTTCGCCATCGAGCAGCCCGACGACGTCGAAATCGGCGACATCACCATCCGGCCGGCCCGGCAGGGCTGACGGCGGCTCAGCGGTTCAGGGGACCGGTGAGCCGGCCGGTGCGCGGCTCGAGCCCGCACACGGCGAGCCGGCTGCCCGCGGCCCAGGCGGCTTCGTCGGGCGGGTAGCCGACGAGCTGCAGTTCCCCCGGGAGCCGGCCGGCGCCCCGCCCGCCGAACATGTTCGCCAGCCGGCTTTCGCAGCTGCTCTGCGCCGAGGCCCGGGCGTCCCGGCTGCCGGGGTACGAGAGCTGCGGATCGGCCACCGTGAACGCGTCGAGCACCTCGCCGTCGTGCTCCTCGGTGCACGGAACGCGGACGGCGTCCTGGCCGGGACGCGCGGTGTTGTAGCAGTTCCCGACCTGCAGCGCGGCGATCGGCGCGTTCGACGAGCCGACCTGGCTGATCGCCAGCAGGAACACCGCGAGCGGCAGCACGGTGATCCAGACCACGCTCGCGGCGATCCCGCCGATCGCGAGGCCGCGGCCGCGCTCGCCGGTCCGGTGGATCCGGACCAGCGCGGTGATGCCGAAGACCAGCCCCAGCACCGCCGTGATCCCGAGGAAGCCCAGCACCCCGGTGACCAGGGCCGGGACCGCGAGACCGTCCCGTTCGGCGGGCACGGCTGTTTCGGGCTCGGTCATGATTTCCCCCTCGGATCCCCTGCCGGAGAGCCTAAAGGGACGAACGAGCCGGGAAGCTAACGATTCAGGCGTCGACCGTGGCCTTCTTCGTCAACGCCTTCTCCGCGAAGGCGCCGAAGGCCAGGCCCAGCACCAGCCACAACGTCACCTGGGTGCCGATCGACGCCGTCCGGAAGCTCCACAGCGTCGACGCCGGGAACTCCGCCGGGACCTCGTCGACCACCGGCATCAGCCAGGCCACGACGCCGATCACGACGAGGTAGCCCGCCGCGGCGAGGAGGAAGCCGTTCCACGCGCCGAAGCGGTCCGCGAGCTTGCGGCCGAACACCGTGGCCAGGATGCCGGCGAGCAGCGACACGGCGACGAACCCGAAGTACAGCTCGGTGCGCGAGCCGATGGTGCCCGGCTGGCCCACCGCGGGCGGGTTGGCCGGGTACTTCAGGAACGGCACCAGGAACACCACGGTGAACGCGCCCGCCGTGAGCAGCAGGGCCGTCAGCCGGGGCCGCAGGGAGCCGAGGCGGCCTTGGGCGAACGCGAAGGCGAGCGAGAGCAGCCCGCCGATCGCGACGCCGTAAACGAGGACGCCGGTGAGCAGCCCGACGGTGCTCTGGATGTCCCGGGGGACGAGCTCCTCCTCGGGCTCTTCGGCCGGCGCGGGCGCCGCGCCGGCGTCGTGGGAATGCGCGTGGCCGCCGGACTCTTCGAGCCCGATGGCGGTGTTCACCGACGGCTCACCGAAGGCGTAGGCGAACCCGAACGCGAGCACGCCGGCGATCAGGCCCGCGAGCATGCCGCGGACCAGCAAGGTCTTCATCATCGGAGTACGTGCCGCCGATCAGTGGCAGGGGAAGGCCAGCAGGTGCCGGCCGTCGTGCACGAACTCGTGGACGTACATGTTCGCGAAGACCGCGGTCGCGCCCTGTTCGGCGCTGACGAAGTACAGCGCGATCAGGGCGAGGAGCACCACGAACACCGCCCACGGCACGATCTCCCGGATCGGGATCCGGATCGGGAGGGGAACGGCGGGAGCAGCCGTGTGTGACATGGGCGGGGCCTCCTCGGGCTTTCGCGGCCTCATCGGGGTCTCTACGAAGGGATCCGGGTCTGGCTTCCCCCTGGCGGGGGTCACAGTGGCGCGACCGCGCGGACTTGCACCGCGTTCCGGAATCTCCTCGTCTGGCCGGTTGAGCGTAGGTCCGCCGTTCGGGGCGCGTCAATGTGACAATGCCGCGGTGACTCGAATGGTGGCGGCCCTCGATGTGGGCGGTACGACGATCAAGGCGGCACTGCTCGACGAGCAGCTGCAGCCGAAGGCGGCACTGCGGGCGGAGACGGCGCGCAGCGCGGACGGGACGGCGCTGGCCGAGCAGGTCGCGGAGATCGTGGCGAAGCTCGCCGGGCAGGCCGGCACCGGGATGCCCGCCGCGGTCGGCGTGGTGGTGCCGGGCATCGTCGACGAGCAGACCCGCATCTGCCACTTCTCGGCCAACCTCGACTGGCGCGAGGTCCACTTCGGCGAGCTCCTCGAAGGGCGGCTCGGCCTGCCGGTGGCGTTCGGCCACGACGTCACCGCGGGTGGCATCGCCGAGTTCCGCGTCGGCGCCGGCCAGGGCGCGACCAACGCGGCGTTCATCCCGGTCGGCACCGGCATCGCCGCCGCGCTCCTGCTCGACGGCCGGATCCACCGCGCCCACGGGCAGGCCGGCGAGGTCGGGCACATCGACGTCGGCCACTCGGGCAAGTGCGGCTGCGGCGCGATCGGCTGCCTGGAGGCGATCTCCTCGGCGGCCGCGATCGCGCGCCGCTACACCGAGCGCACCGGCCGCGCGGCCGACGGCGCTCGTGAGGTGGTGGACCTGGCCCGCCACGGCGACGAGGTCGCGGTGGCCGTGGTCCAGGACGCCCTCGACGGGCTCGGCCACGGCATCCGCACCCTGCTGACGCTGCTGGGCCCGGAGGTCGTCATCCTCGGCGGCGGTCTCTTCACCGCCGCCGACTACGTGCTCGAGCCGGTGCGGGAGTGGCTGGAAGCGCACCTGACGTTCCAGCGGATGCCGGAGCTGCGGATCGCGAAGCTGGGTGACGAAGCGAGCCGGATGGGCGCCGGACTGCTGGCCCTGGACACGCTCGACCAGCGCTGAGCCGCGCTCCGGTCAAGCCAGGACGACGTTGATCCCGGCCGCTTCGAAAGCCGCCACCTGGCCGGGGTCGGCGCCCGAGTCCGTGATCAGCTGGTGGACGGCCGCCGGGTCGCAGATGCGGGCGAACGCGTGGCCGCCGAGCTTGCCGCTGTCCGCGATCACCACGACGTGACGCGCTCGTGCGGCCAGCAGCCGGTTGATGCTCGCCTCGCCTTCGTGGTGGGCGTACGCGCCGCGCTCGGCGTCGAACGCGTCCACGCCCAGGAACACCAGGTCGAGGGTGATCTGGTCGAGGAACAGGCTGGCCAGCGGCCCGGTCAGCTCGAACGAGTGCTGCCGGGCGACCCCGCCGGTCACGACGATCTTGACGTTCGGCCGCACCGCCAGCTCGTGGGCGATGTTGAGCGCGTTCGTCACCACGGTCAGCGCCGGCGAGCCGTCCCGCCCGCTCAGCTCCGGGCTCAACGCGAGCGCGCGGGCGACCTCCGTGCTCGTCGTGCCGCCGTTGAGCCCGATGACCATGCCGCGTTCGACCAGCCCCGCGGCGGCCGCGCTGATGCGCTGCTTCTCCGGCGCGTTGCGCGCGGCCTTGTGCCGCAGGGGAAGGTCGTACGCCACGTTGCTGGCCACCGCGCCGCCGCGCGTCCGGGTCAGCAGCTGGCGGCCGGCCAGGTGGTCCAGGTCGCGCCGGATCGTGGCGGCGGAGACGTCGAGCTCCTCCGCGGAGGCCTCGACGTCGATCTTTTCCCGCTGTCCCACCATGTCCAGCAGTGCGCTGAGCCGTTCATGCCGGTCCAAGCCAGCCCCTCACGTAGTACCTCTTTCCCGGAGGACAAAGGTACTACGTGAGCGAGGCCGATCAGAGCGAGCGAAGGAACGCCAGCGACGGCATGAAGAAGTACTCGCCGCCGCGCAGGGTCACCGACTGCGGCACCGGCTCGGCCGTGCGCTGCGCCGAACCGCCCCAGTCGACGGTGTAGTCCGACGTCCCGCGGTCACCCTGGCCGATCACCGGGTCGAGCCCCGGCGTGACGCCGTCGACGAACGGGAAGTCCGGGCTGTTCGCCCAGAACCGCTGGGTGAACTCGAACTGGCTGCCCAGCACCGAGTTGAACGCCATGAACAGCAGGCCGACCCCGCCGCTCGGCCGCGCCGCGGGCGGCACGTCGGCGTTCGGGTCGTCCGGCCGCTCGCCGTAGGTGACACCGCGGCGGGCCATCAGGTGCCGGCGTTCCTCGGGCAGCTGCTCGCGGCCGCCGGAGCCGCGCGGGTTCGTCTTGCGGATGTGCGCCTGGTACGGGCACTTCAGCGCGCCGAGATCGCTGTCGTAGGTGAAGTTGTTCGACACCGGGCTTTCCGCGCCGTCCTCCCGCTGGGTGGTCAGCGGCGTGCCGTCCTCGAACCGGCCGATGATCATCGCCCCGGCGCGCTCCCGGTCTTCGCCGGTGAGGCCGAGCGTGTCGGCCAGATCCGCTTCGGCCTGCTTGAAGCGCCGCACGTTCTGTTCGAGCTTGCGGAAAACGAAGTAACTGCCGAAATGCACCCCGGGATCCGGCGCCGCGGTGTCCGGAACCAGCACCTGGGAAAGCGGCGCCGACGGGTTCCACACGTTGATGCCGTCGGTGTTGTTCTTTTCCGCGTCGACGTCTTCGGCGAGGAACAGCGGCTGGCTCCGGCCGTCGACGTACCCGAAGTGCTCGATGCCTTCGCCGCGTGCGTTGACGCGGCCGAGGCCGGTTTCCTCGGCCGACACGGTGACCGAATCCGGCAGCAGGCCGAGGATTTCGTTGCGCCGCGCGGTCATCGCCTTGTCGGTGGCGTCACCGACGAGCACGACGGCGTGGATTTCGCCGTGGTAACCCGGATCGAACGTCGAGCGCGGTGGGTCGTTCAGCTGCTTCCGCGTCTCCGGGTCCGCCATCCCGCGCAGGAACGAGCTGTCCTGCGGGAAGTTTTCGACGCCGAGGGCGCGGTAGCCGGCCGCGGTCAGCCCGGCGCCGACGTACGGCGTGCCCGCGGCGCCCGCGGTCTTGAACGCGCCGACCTCGTCGAGGTGGGCCTTGGCGGACTTCATCTTCCCGGTGAGCGAGACGAGGAACGCCCGCGCCTCGGCCGCGTCCCCGAAAGTGAGGAACAGCGCGGAAAGATGGTCGCGGACGTGGGCCTTGAGGATGTTCGGCTGCAGCTCGCCGAGCATCGTCGCGGCGTCCCCGGTCGCGGTGGTCCAGTGCAGCGTGGTGGACAGATCAACACTCATCTTCGGGTCCCCTCCCGTGTAAAACCCGCCTGACGGCGGTATCCACGCACCGGCCGAATCCCCCTTCGACCGGTGCGCGGCCCCTGAACACAGAATGGAGGTACAGGACGAGTGAATGCCACCCTTCCGGCTGATTCACACGAAAGATTAAGTTGAAAGCTGAATTGCCGCGGAAAACGGAACGGGCCCCGTCCGGCATCGGCCGGACGGGGCCCGCGCGCCCCCGCGTCTAACGGATCAGAACCACCACTGGTGCTGGCCACCCGCGATGAAGTCCCACAGCTGCAGCCGCGTGCCGTTGCCGCCGCCCGTGCTCTCGGCGGTCAGGTGCCGCGGGCCGGCGGGCGTCTGGAACCGCAGGTAGCCCTCCGGGATCTCGGTCATGGACCACCACTGGTTCTTGCCGCCGGCGATGAAGTCCCACAGCTGGACCTTGGTGCCGTTCTTGCCGATCGAGTTCAGGTCGGCGTCGAGGTACCGGCCGCTCTGGTAGTTCTGGAACCGGAAGTAGCCTTCCGGGTTCTGGGTGAGCCAGAACGCCTGCTGCGGCGCGGTGTCGTTGCAGTCCCAGAGCTGCATCTTCGTGCCGTTGGCGTTGATCGTGTTCACGTCGGCGTCCCAGCACCGGCCGAACTTCACGGACTCGATGATGTACGGCCCCGGGTCGACGGCCTCGGCGGCCGTCCCGGTGGTGGACCGCTGCTTGGCCGCGCCGGCGACCTTCGACGGGCGCAGCTTCAGGTCGCCGATCGACGTGACCTTCACGTCCCCCTTGCCGCCGTCGGCCGGCGCCGCGCCGGCCTGCGGCACGGCGACCAGGCCGAACAGGCCCGCCGCCGCGGCGACCGTCACCATCAGTCGCTTCATCTTCGTCATCGTTCCCCTTTTTCGGCATCAACGGTGTACCGGACGACGAAGGGAAGAAGGCAGGCAGCGGCCGGCCCCGGGTCCCTGCGGACCCGGCGCTCGGTTGGTGCCGGCAAATCCCCCTCGTCGAGACCGCGAACCCCCGAAAGCGATCTCTGAAGCCATCATTCAGTGCCGGTCCGTCCCCGTCGAGAAGATTTCCCGGAGAGGCAAAAACGCAGGTCAGGCGTGTAACGGAACGTGATCTCGGGCCGATGGACGGGCAGGACACCCGGGGGGATGCGTGCGCATCGAGCTGACGTTGCAGGACCTCATCCGCGTCGCGCTCGCGGCCGCCGCCGACCCGATGGCGGAGCTCGCCGGGAGCCTGCAGGTGCTGCAGCGCCGGGACGGCGGTCGCAACGCGGCGTCGTCGGCGTTCAACCGCTGGCGGTACCGGGTGTGGCAGGGCCTGCCGGACTCGGCGGCGGTGCTGATGTGGCTCTGCCGCCCGGACGCGCCGGTCCCGGAGTTCCTGCTGCCCGCCGCCGGACGCTACGACCTGGAGTCCGGGCTGGCGGCGGTGCTGAAGACGGAACCGTTGAGCCTCAAGGCGGCGTTGCGCACCGCGCCGGTCGACCACGACCTGCCGGCGTGGGCGGCCGCGCTCGCCGACGGCGACACCGCGGGCCTGCCCCGATTGGTCCAGGCCATGCAGGACTACCACGACCTGGCGGTCGCGCCGGGCTGGGACGTCGTCTGCGCCCAGGTGGACGCGGACCTCGGCATGCGCACCCAGCTGCTGCTCCACGGCGGCGTCGACGCGCTGCTGACCGGCCTCCGCCCCAAGGTGCGCTGGGCGGCGCCCGTCCTGGAGACCGACGACCGCATCCTCGAGACCCTCCCGTCGGAGGGCACCGGGCTGCTGCTGGTGCCGACGTACTTCTCGGTGTGCCCGGCCCTGATCCCTCCGGTCCCGGGCGGCACACCCCGGCTGCACTACCCGTGCGTCCGCCAGGCGGCGCACCCCGCGGGCTTCGACCGCGCGACGCGCAGGTCGCCGGGCAACGCACTGGCGGACCTGCTGGGCCCGACCCGCGCGGCGGCGCTGACGGTCCTGGCGGTGGGGTGTTCAACCTCGGAGCTGGCGGCGAGGCTGGGGGTGACGCCGTCGGCGGTGAGCAAGCACACGACGGTGCTGCGGCGGGCGGGGCTGATCATCACGCACCGGGAGCGGAACACCGTGCTGCACTCGCTGACGCCGCTGGGAAGCGCTCTCCTGGACAGCTAGCTCGGCCGGTCCACGCGTACCCAGCCGGACGACTCGCGTGCCTGGACGGACGACTCGCGTGCCTGGACGGACGACTCGCGTACCTGGAGGGTCGGTTCGTGAGCTGGCGACCTCGAAAAGGGTTGCCACTGCTGACAAGTGGGACAGCGCCGGCGGAGGTGGCGACGATGACACCTCCGCCGGCGCCGGGTCTTACGCGATCGGCCGGTCCGTCGGCGCGATCGGCGCGGGCAGGAAGTCCCGCCCGGTCAAGTAGGCGTCCACGCCGGCCGCGGCGCTGCGGCCTTCCGCGATCGCCCAGACGATCAGGGACTGGCCGCGGCCCATGTCGCCGGCCACGAACACGTTGTCCAGGCTCGTCTTGAACGCCTTGTCGCGCGCCACGTTGCCGCGCGGGTCCAGCTCGACGCCGAGGTCCTCGATCAGGCCCTTCTTCTGCGGCCCGAGGAAGCCCATCGCCAGCAGGACGAGCTGCGCGGGCAGCTCGCGTTCCGAACCGGGCACCGGGACGAACTTGCCACTCTCGTTGCGCACCTCGACCAGCTTCAACGCGCGGACCCGGCCGGCCGAATCACCCAGGAACTCCTGCGTGTTCACCGCGTACATCCGCTCGCCGCCCTCTTCGTGCGCCGAGGAAACCCGGTAGATCATCGGGTAGGTCGGCCACGGGTGCGCGTCCGAACGGGACTCCGGCGGCTTGGGCATGATCTCGAGCTGCGTCACCGAACGAGCGCCCTGGCGGTGCGACGTCCCGACGCAGTCCGCGCCCGTGTCACCGCCGCCGATCACGATGACGTCCAAGCCGGAAGCGTCGAAGGGAGACGACTCGAGGTCGCCGGACGCGACCCGGTTGGCCGGCGGCAGGAACTCCATCGCCTGGTGGATGCCGTCGAGCTCCCGGCCGGGGATCGGCAGGTCGCGCCAGTCGGTCGCGCCACCCGCGAGCACCACGGCGTCGTAGGACGACTGCAGCTCGTCGACGGAAAGGTCGACGCCGACGTTCACCGAGGTGCGGAACTCCGTGCCCTCGGCTTCCATCTGCGCGATCCGCCGGTCGAGGCGGTGCTTCTCCATCTTGAACTCGGGGATGCCGTAGCGCAGCAGCCCGCCGATCTTGTCGGCCCGCTCGAGGACCACGACGCTGTGGCCCGCGCGCGTGAGCTGCTGCGCCGCGGCAAGTCCCGACGGGCCGGACCCGACCACCGCGACCTTCTTGCCGGTGCGGGCGGTGGGCGGCTGCGGGGTCACCCAGCCCTCTTCGAAGGCGCGGTCGACGATGGAGATCTCGACGCGCTTGATCGTCACCGGGTCGTCGTTGATCCCGAGCACACACGCGGTTTCGCACGGCGCCGGGCACAGCGTGCCGGTGAACTCCGGGAAGTTGTTGGTCGCGTGCAGCCGTTCGATCGCCTGCTGCCAGTCCTCCCGCCACACCAGGGTGTTCCACTCCGGGATGAGGTTCCCGAGCGGGCAGCCCTGGTGGCAGAACGGGATGCCGCAGTCCATGCAGCGGCCGGCCTGCTTCTCCAGCTTCGTCGACGCGAAGTCTTCGTAGACCTCTCGCCAGTCCATCAGCCGGAGGTCGACCGGACGGCGCTTCGGCTCTTCGCGGGTGGTGGTCAGAAAGCCCTTGGGGTCAGCCATGTGCGGCCTCCATGATCGCCTCGTTCACGTCGCGCCCGTCACGTTCGGCCTGCACCTGGGCCTCGAGCACACGCTTGTAGTCCTTCGGCATGACCTTCCCGAAGCGGTCGACACCCGCGTCCCAGTCGGCCAGCAGCTCCCGCGCGACGGCGGATTCCGTTTCGTCGTAGTGCTTTTCCAGCGTCTCGCGCAGGAAGTCCGCGTCCTCGGAGTCGAGCGGGTCGAGGTCGACCATCTCCGGGTTGACGCGGTGCGCGGGCAGGTCGAGCACGTACGCGACACCGCCGGACATACCGGCCGCGAAGTTGCGCCCGATCGGCCCGAGCACGACCATCCGGCCGCCGGTCATGTACTCGCCGCCGTGGTCGCCGACCCCTTCGACGACGGCCAGCGCGCCGGAGTTGCGCACGCAGAACCGCTCGCCGACCTTGCCGCGGATGAAGATCTCGCCGCTGGTCGCGCCGTAGGCGATCACGTTGCCGGCGATGATGTGGTCCTCGGCGGCGATCCGCGCCTCCTTCGGCGGGCGCACGATCAGCCGGCCGCCGGAGAGGCCCTTGCCGACGTAGTCGTTGCCGTCGCCGTAGAGCCGCAGCGTGATGCCCTTCGGCAGGAACGCGCCGAACGACTGGCCGGCGGTCCCGGTGAAGGTGACGTCGATGGTGTCGTCCGGCAGGCCTTCGCCGCCCCACCGCTTGGTGAGCTCGGAGCCGAGCATGGTGCCGACGGTCCGGTTCACGTTGCGGACCGGCAGTTCCAGCCGCACCTTGTCACCCGAGTTCAGGGCGCCCTCGGCGAGCTGGATCAGCGTGTTGTCGAGCGCCTTCTCCAGCCCGTGGTCCTGCTGCGTCTGCTGGAGCCGCAGCCCGGCGGGTGCCATGTCGGGCACGTGGAAGATCGGCGACAGGTCCAGCCCGGCCGCCTTCCAGTGGTCGACGGCCTTGCGCTTGTCGAGGAACTCGGCGTGCCCGACCGCCTCGGCGATCGACCGGAAACCCAGCTCCGCCAGGTACTCCCGGACCTCCTGGGCGATGAACTCGAAGAAGTTGACAACGTATTCGGCCTTGCCGCTGAACTTCTCGCGCAGCTTCGGGTTCTGCGTCGCGACACCCACCGGGCACGTGTCGAGGTGGCAGACGCGCATCATGATGCAGCCGGACACCACCAGCGGCGCGGTCGCGAAGCCGAACTCCTCGGCGCCGAGCAGCGCCGCGATGATCACGTCGCGGCCGGTCTTGAGCTGGCCGTCGGTCTGCACCACGATCCGGTCGCGCAGCCGGTTGGCCAGCAGCGTCTGCTGCGTCTCGGCCAGGCCGAGCTCCCACGGGCCACCGGCGTGCTTGATGGACGACAGCGGCGAAGCGCCCGTCCCGCCGTCGTGGCCCGAGATGAGCACGACGTCGGCGTGGGCCTTGGACACACCCGCGGCGACCGTGCCGACGCCGACCTCGGACACGAGCTTCACGTGGATGCGCGCGTTCGGGTTGGCGTTCTTCAGGTCGTGGATCAGCTGCGCCAGGTCCTCGATCGAGTAGATGTCGTGGTGCGGCGGCGGCGAGATCAGGCCGACACCCGGTGTCGAGAACCGCGTCTTCGCGATCCACGGGTACACCTTCGCGCCGGGCAACTGGCCGCCTTCGCCGGGCTTCGCGCCCTGCGCCATCTTGATCTGGATGTCGTCGGCGTTGACGAGGTATTCGCTCGTGACGCCGAAGCGGCCCGAAGCGACCTGCTTGACCGCTGAGCGACGCTCCGGGTCGTACAGCCGCTCCGCGTCTTCGCCGCCCTCACCGGTGTTGGACTTGCCGCCGAGGCGGTTCATCGCGATGGCGAGGGTCTGGTGCATCTCCATCGAGATCGACCCGTAGGAGATCGCGCCGGTGGCGAACCGCTTGACGATCTCCGAGACCGGCTCGACCTCGTCGATCGGCACCGGCGCGCGCTTGCCGTACTTGAAGTCGAACAGCCCGCGCAGCGTCAGCAGCTTCTCGGCCTGGTCGTCGACGGCCTTCGTGTACTCCTTGAAGACCTCGTACTTCCCGGACCGCGTGGAGTGCTGGAGCTTGAACACCGTCTGCGGGTTGAACAGGTGCGGCTCGCCCTCGCGCCGCCACTGGTAGTCCGCGCCGGTCTCGAGCTCGCGGTGGGTGGCGCGGACGCCGTCGGCCGGGAACGCGTACTTGTGGCGCTTCGCGACCTCGTCGGCGAGCGTCTCGAAGCCGACACCGCCGAGGCGGGACGTCGTGCCGGTGAAGCAGTTCTCGACGACGTCTTCGCCGAGCCCGACCGCCTCGAAGATCTGCGCGCCGGTGTAGGACGCCACGGTCGAAACGCCCATCTTGGACATCGTCTTCCGGACACCCTTGCCCAGCGCCTTGATCAGGTTCTGCGTCGCCTGCTTCGGCGTCACGCCCGGGATCAGGCCCTGGTGGGCCATCTCCTCGACGGTCGCCATCGCCAGGTACGGGTTCACCGCGGCGACGCCGTAGCCGATGAGCAGCGCGATGTGGTGCACCTCGCGTGCGTCGCCGGCCTCGACGATGAGGCCGACCTGCGTGCGCGTCTTCTCGCGGACGAGGTGGTGGTGCACGGCGCCGGTCAGCAGCAGCGACGGGATCGGCGCGTGGTCCTCGTCGACCCCGCGGTCGGACAGCACGATCAGCCGCGCGCCGTCCTCGATCGCCTCCGACACCTCGGCGCGGATCTCGTCGAGCCGCTGGACCAGGGCCTCGCCGCCGCCGTGGACGTTGTACCGGCCGAGCACGGTGACGGCCTGGAACTCCGGCAGCGTGCCGTCGTCGTTGACGTGCACCAGCTTGGCGAGCTGGTCGTTGTCGAGCACCGGGAACGGCAGCGCGATCCGGCGGCAGGACGCCGCGTTGCCGACGAGCAGGTTCGGCTCGGCGCCGATCTGCGTGCCGAGCGCGGTCACCAGCTCCTCGCGGATCGCGTCCAGCGGCGGGTTCGTGACCTGCGCGAACAGCTGGATGAAGTAGTCGAAGATGAGCCGCGGCCGGCTCGACAGCGTGGCGAGCGGCGAGTCGTTGCCCATCGAGCCGATCGGCTCCGCGCCGGTGCGGGCCATCGGCTCGAGGATGACTTCGAGCTCTTCCTCGGTGTAGCCGAACGCCTGCTGGCGGCGGACGAGCGCGGCGTGCAGCGGCACCTCGCGGTCACGCTCGGGCAGGTCCTCGAGCTGCAGCAGGCCGGCCTCGACCCACTCGTCGTAGGGGTGCGCGGTGGCCAGGTCACCCTTGATCTCTTCGTCCTCGACGATCCGGCCCGCCACGGTGTCCACCAGGAACATCCGGCCGGGCTCGAGGCGTCCCTTGCGGACGATCGTCGCCGGGTCGATGTCGAGCACGCCGACCTCGGAGGCCAGCACGACGAGGCCGTCGTCGGTCACCCAGTAGCGGCCGGGGCGCAGGCCGTTGCGGTCGAGGACCGCGCCGATCTGGCTGCCGTCGGTGAAGGCGACCAGCGCCGGGCCGTCCCACGGCTCCATCAGCGTCGAGTGGAACTCGTAGAACGCACGCCGCGCCGGGTCCATCTCCTGGTGGTTCTCCCAGGCCTCCGGGATCATCATCAGGACGGCGTGGGGCAGCGGGCGGCCGCCGAGGTGGAGCAGCTCCAGGACCTCGTCGAAGGACGCGGAGTCGCTGGCGCCGCGGGTGATCACCGGGTAGATCCGCTTGAGGTCACCCGGGATCAGGTCGGTCTCCAGCAGCGCCTCGCGGGCGTCCATCCAGTTGCGGTTGCCGCGCAGGGTGTTGATCTCGCCGTTGTGCGCGACGTACCGGTACGGGTGCGCCAGCGGCCACGACGGGAAGGTGTTGGTGGAGAAGCGGGAGTGCACCAGGCCGATGGCGCTGGTGACGCGCTCGTCGGTCAGGTCGGCGAAGAACCGCTCGACCTGGGGCTCGGTGAGCATTCCCTTGTAGACGATCGTCCGCGAGGAGAGGCTCGGGAAGTAGACGTCGTCCTCGACGAGCTCGTGCTCGGCCCGCTTGCGGACGCAGAACGCGCTGCGCTCGATGTGCAGCGGGTCCGAATGCTCCGGCTTCGGGCGGCGCGCGGTGAGGAACAGCTGCGTGAAGTGCGGCATGGTCTCGGCCGCGGTCGGCCCGCAGTGCTCGGTGTGCACCGGCAGCTCTCGCCAGCCGAGGACACGCATGTCCTCTTCGGCCGCGATGCGCTCGATGGTCGTCATGGCCCGGCCGCGGCGCTTTTCGTCCTGCGGCAGGAAAGCGGTGCCGACGGCGTAGGTGCCCGGCTCGGGGAGCTCGAAGTCCACGACTTCGCGGTAGAACTCGTCCGGGATCTGGATCAGCAGGCCGGCGCCGTCACCGGTGTCCGGTTCGGCGCCCCGCGCCCCGCGATGTTCCAGGTTGCGCAACGCGACCAGGGCCTTCGCGACGATCGCATGATCCCGTCGTCCGGTCAGGTCGGCGACGAAGGCGACACCGCAGGCGTCGTGTTCGTAGTCGCTGCGGTAAAGGCCCCGGGCCTCGGCGTTGCTGAGCTGCTCCCCGGACGGGGGCAGGGAACTGGCACGGTGGGTCACGGCTGGCCGCCTCCCAAGGCGTTGGCGCGACCGGTACTCACTCCATCGAGTGGTTCATGCTGAACCGGTTAACGAAGTGGTCCGGTACCGCGATGGTCAGTCGAGAACTGTTGCTGTTGTCGGCGTTGGTGAAGTGCTGGATGCCGCGAGCTACCGGCCGGGCGGCGATGCACGGAAACCGGACGCGGGTCATCTGGGAGGCCGCACAACGCTGGGCAGCCGAACATGTCGGTCCTGCTGGGCGCGCACAGGCTGACCACTGTGGTGGGGGTCAGTCGGAGCGCGCGGTGTTACTCCCGGGTTCGCCGGGTCTTATGACGATAGTGTGAATTCGCTGTTATCGACATACGTCGTTGCCCCCGGGTGGGAAATGCCACGCTTACGTTGACGGCCACGGGGGTAGTCCCATATGTCGGACCGGGCCTCCCGAGAGTCGGTCAAATACCCTCCTGACCTGCGGAAACGTCTGTCCCAAGTGGTCTGGGGCACCTGCTGGGGCGGTCCTTCGGGGTGGGAAGCTGAGTGCATGGCGGACTCGTCCGATGACTGATCGTTATCTCTCCGTGGCTCGGCTGGGCGTCCACGAGCTCGAGATCAAGCGCTCCCGGTTCCTCTGCGCGCTCGCCCCGGTGACGTCGGAGGAGGCCGCGCGCGAGTTCATCGCGGCCCGCCGCCGGGCCGATCCGGGTGCGCGGCACCACTGTCACGCCTTCGTCCTCGGCCCGGACGGGCGGATTCAGCGGTCCAGTGACGACGGTGAGCCGGCCGGCACCGCGGGCACGCCGATGCTGGAAGTGCTGCGCCGTCGCGAGCTCACCGACACCGTCGCGGTCGTGACGCGGTACTTCGGCGGGGTGCTGCTCGGCGCGGGCGGGCTGATCCGCGCGTACGGACAGTCCGTTTCGGAAACCGCGGAAGTTGTTGGTGTACTAGAACACCGGCGGCTCGGCCTGGTGGAAGTGGCGGTGAGCTACGACCGCGCGGGCCGGCTGGAGAACGACCTGCGCGCGTCGCGGTACCTGCTCCACGCGACCCGCTTCGACGAGCAAGCCCGCTTCGAGATCGGCCTCGCGCCCGGCGAGTCCGAGACGTTCACGAGCTGGCTCGCGGACCTGACGAACGGCGAAGCCACAACGACCGAACTCGGCGACCACTGGATCACGACCCCGTGATCCGGCCCCGATCACGCGTGACTGAACCCGTAACTCGCGTGATTGAAGCCGGAACTCGCGAGTTCCGGCCCCGATCACGCGAGATCCGGCTCTGATCACGCGAGTTACGGCTTCCGTCACGGTGAACCACGGCCGCCGGGTGGTCCGGTCCGGATTTGCTTGGCGCGCAACGAACTTTTGGTGCTACCGCGACGGGGTTCTTTCGTGGCACCATGTCCTGCCACCGAGTTCCGGTACCACTTCGATCGCTGCAACGTCGTCAGCGCGGCTCGCGCCCAGCTGACAACGTTGTCATCTCCTGCTTCGGTTGTCCGACAACGTTGTCGCCCGGCGGAAAGCGTGCGACAGGGAGAGGAACGGTTCATGTCCAGACCACTGTCGAGGTTCACCAGACGGCTGCGCACCGCAGCACTCGCCGCGGTTCTCGCCGGCGCGGGGCTCGCCGCGCTGCCCGCCGGGCCCGCGAGCGCGGCCACGTTGGCCCTCACGCAGTACGTGAATCCCTTCATCGGCACGGACAACAGCAACTCGCCGAACCCGGTGCCCGGCGGCGCCGGCGGCAGCACCTACCCGGGTGCCGCCGTGCCGTTCGGGATGACGCAGTTCAGCCCGGACACCCCGACCGGGTCACCGTCCGGCTACCGGTACGCGGACACCAGCATCGAGGAGTTCAGCCTCACGCACTTCAACGGCGCGGGCTGTCCCAACAACGAGGACCTCGGCCTGCTGCCGATCACCGGCGCGATCGGCACGTCGCCGGGCACCGGCTGGACCGGGTACGCCGGCCGCTACACGAAGGCGAACGAGTCGGCCGCGCCCGGCTACTACAAGAACAAGCTCGACAACTACAACACGACCGTCGAGCTGTCCGCCACGAAGCGGTCGGGCTTCATGAAGCTGACCTACCCGAACACGACCACCGCGCGGCTGCTGGTCAACCCCGGCCGCAGCGCGACCGGCAACCGCAACGGCACCTTCGCCGTCAGCGGCAGCCAGATCACCGGCACGGCGACCGGGGGCGGCTTCTGCGGTTCGTCGAAGACCTACCAGATCTTCTACGTGATCCAGTTCGACCGGGCGCCCAGCGGGTTCGGCACCTGGCTCGGCGGCACGGTGAACGCCGGGTCCGCCAGCACCAGCGGCACGAACGCCGGCGGCTACGTCACGTTCGACACCTCGAGCAACACGACCGTGCAGGCGAAGGTCGGCATCTCGTTCGTCAGCCAGGCCAACGCGCAGGCGAACCTCGCCGCCGAAAACCCCGGGTTCGACTTCGCCGGGATCCGCGCCGCGGCCGACACGAGCTGGAACACCATCCTCAACCGCGTCCAGGTGACCGGGGGTGCGGCCGCGGACCTGCAGAAGTTCTACACGGCGCTGTACCACGTCTTCCAGAACCCGAACATCGCCAGCGACACGAACGGCCAGTACCGCGGGTTCGACCAGGCGATCCACACCGCGTCGCACACGGTGTACCAGAACTACTCCGGCTGGGACATCTACCGCTCGTGGGCCGCGCTGATCGGGCTCGTCGCGCCCGCCGAAGCGAGCGACATCGCGAAGTCGATGGTGCTGGACGGCCAGCAGGGCGGGCTGCTGCCCAAGTGGTCGCACAACAACAACGAGCACTTCGTGATGACCGGTGACCCCGGACCGATCGTCGTCGGCAGCATGTACGCCTTCGGTGTCCGCGGATTCGACACGGCGGCCGCGCTGACGCTGATGGACAAGAGCTCCAACGGTGGCACCGCGCAGGGGCAGTCGATCCGCGGCCGCCAGTCGGGGTACGTCAGCCGGCACTACGTCACCGAGGATCCGTCGGACTCGCTCGAGTACTCGGCGTCGGACTTCGCGGTGGCGCAGTTCGCGAAGGCCGTCGGTGACACCACGAAGTACAACACCTACATGCAGCGCGCCCAGTGGTGGCAGAACGTGTTCGGCACCGACTCCGGCTACATCCAGCCGCGGGGCAGCACGGGAACGTGGGCCTGGCCGGTCGTGCCGTCGAGCAACAGCGGTTACACCGAGGGCAACCCGTCGCAGTACACCTGGATGGTGCCCTACAACTACCAGGGCCTGATCAACCTGATGGGCGGCACCAAGACCGCCGTGCAGCGGCTGGACCACCACTTCACTCAGCTCAACGGCGGCCTCACCCAGCCGTACTTCTACATCGGCAACGAGCCCGAGCACGGCGTGCCGTGGGCGTACAACTACGCCGCTCACCCGCAGGGCACCAGCTCGGCGGTGCGGCGCGTGATGAACGAGTCGTTCACCACCGGCGCGGGCGGCCTGCCCGGCAACGACGACCTCGGCGCGACGTCGGCGTGGTACGTCTTCGCCGCGCTGGGCATGTACCCGGCCACACCGGGTGCGGACGTCCTGGCCCTGCACGGCCCGCTGTTCCCGGCGGTCTCGATCATCCGCCCGAGCGGGACGATCCAGATCAACGGCACCGGCGCGGGCCAGGGTGCGCAGTACGTGCAGAGCCTGAGCGTCAACGGCGTTGCGACGACGAAGTCGTGGATCCGCTACGGCGACGTCGCGGGCGCGTCGACGCTGAACTACACGATGGGCGCGTCGGCGAGCGCGTGGGGCACCACCGCGGCGGACGTCCCGCCGTCGTACAACGACGGGTTCACGCCGCCGCCCACCGCGCCGGATCTCGGCACCAACCTGGCGCAGGGCAAGGCGGCGACCGGCTCGGCGTCGTGCAACTCGGCCGAGGGCGCGGCCAACGCCGTCGACGGCAGCCTGGCGAACAACAGCAAGTTCTGCAGCACTGCCGCCACGAAGTTCCTCCAGGTCGACCTCGGGTCGGCGCAGAACGTGTCGTCGTTCGTCGTCAAGCACGCCGGCCTCGGCGGTGAGACGACGGGCTGGAACACCGGCGCCTTCACGATCCAGACGTCCACCGACGGCACGAACTGGACGACGGTCGCGTCCGTGACCGGCTCGCGGGCCAGCCGCACGTATCACCCGATCACCACCCGATCGGCCCGGTACGTGAAGCTCAACCTCACCACGCCGGCCAACGACGGCAACGGCGCGGCGCGGATCTACGAGTTCGAGGTCTACCGCTGAGCGGTGGGGCTCGTGGGCGCCGCGGCGTTCACGAGCCCCTGGCCGCCAGCCATTCCTCGCGCGTGATCGCGTACTCGACTTCGCCGTGTTCGGAACCCGGCGCGGGATCGTGGAAGTCTTCGAAGAACGTGCGGACGAGCGTCATCCCCAGTTTCTCCATCACCCGGCGCGAGCGCTGGTTCACGGCCATCGTGCCCGCCGTCACGCGCCGGGCCCCCAGCTCCGTGAAGCCCTTGGCGAGCAGCGCCGCCGAGCCTTCGGTGCCGTACCCCTTGCCCCACGCCTTCCGGTGCAGCCGGTACCCCAGCTCCGGCTCGTCGGGCGGGTCCTGCGGGCCCGGCCGGAAATGGAACCACCCCAGGAAATCTCCGGTGCTCTTCTCGAGCACGGCCCAGAACCCGTAACCGGGGAAACGCTCGTAGTAACCGAGGAACGCGGGGAGATCCAGGGTGACGATCTCCGTGCGGTCCGCCGGCCGGCCCCCATTGAGGTACTTCATCACGGCCGGGTCGTCGTAGAGCTCGAAGAGCGCGTCCGCGTCGTTCTCGGTGAACCGGCGGAAGATCAGCCGCTCGGTTTCGAGGAATACGTGCATCGGGTGATGCTGGCAGTGACCCCAGTGTGTGGCAACAAGATTAAGCGGCGGCGGCGAAGACTTCGCCCAGCGCCAGTGAACCGGCCTCGGTGAGCAGCGCGGGCACCCGCTCGCCGCACTTCCCCGGATGGGCCGGCGCGATCATCCCGAGCCGCGCGAGCCGGTGCACGGTGGACTGGTCGCAGCAGCTCAGGCCGTCGATGAAGAGGTCGGGCTCGCAGCTGCAGCTGATCTCGGCGTGGCCCCCGGCCACCGCTCTCAATGTGGCCCGCTCACGATGGTTCAGTTCGGTGATCATGGCGGCGCCTCCTTCCCGTTGTGACTCATTAGACATCCGGGTACCGACATTTTCCCCCTCTCAGGTTGCGAACCCGGGTATTTCAGGGGTCCACGTAGGGGTGGCGTGTCGCGCTTTTTCCGGATAGCCCTCGGATACCCCTAGGTGAGCGGCTCAATCGTGGTCTTGCGCAGGTGGCGGAAAACGATCGACGTGCGGAAGCCGACGATCTCCCGGCGCAACGCCAGCCGGTCGGTGAGGAAAGCGTGCAGCGCGTCGATGTCCGGGGTGGTCACCTCGATCAGGAAATCGTCACTGCCCGCGGTCACGTATACGGAGAGTACCTCCGGCAGCTCGGCGATCGACCGCTGGAAGGAATCGATCACCGCCCGGCTCAGCGGCCGCACCTGCGCGGTGACGAGCGCCCGGACACCGCGGTTGAGGCTCGCCAGGTCGATGTCGGCGTGGTAACCGCGGATGACACCGCGTTCGCGCAGCAGCCGGATCCGCTCCAGGCACGTCGACGGCGCGATGCCGACCTTCCGGGCGATGTCCCGGTTGGTCTGCCGGGCGTCCTCCTGCAGATGGCGCACGATCGCCGAATCAAGTTCGTCCAGCACGGGGACCTCCGGATCGGTGCCGAATTTAGTTCGGCGACAAGTCGACAATGCCGTTCATCACTCTAACTTCGGTCGGTATGACCGCACATGAACAGCTCGTCGTCTGGCGTGGCCGTCGTTCCGGCGTCACCACGATGGTCGCGATCCACTCGAGCGCCCTCGGCCCGGCCGTCGGCGGCTGCCGCTTCAAGCCCTACGCCACGATCAACCAGGCCGTCGACGACGTCCTCCGCCTGTCGGCCGCCATGACGGCGAAGTGCGCCGTCGCGGGACTCGCGTTCGGGGGTGCCAAGAGCGTCATCGCGCCGGAGCCGGGGCGCGTGCTCTCGCCGGAGGACCGCCGGGACGTCCTGCTCGACCACGCCGACCTCGTCGCCGAGTTCGGCGGCCGCTACCTGGCCGGCCCGGACGTCGGCACCGGCCCGGCCGACATGCTGGTGCTCCGCGAGGTCTCGCCGTACGCGTTCTGCACGCCGGAGTCCGCGGGCGGGACCGGCTCGTCCAGCGGCCCGACCGCCGTCGGGGTGCTCGCCGCCCTGCGTGCCGCCGCCACCGCCGTGTTCGGCTCACCGGACCTGGCCGGCCGGCGTGTGGTCGTCAGCGGCTACGGCTCGGTCGGGGCCCACCTCGCGGCGAGCCTGCACGACGCAGGCGCCGACGTAGTCGTCTCGGACATCGACCCGGCGAAGCGTGCGGAAGCCGAGCAGCACGGCCTGACCTGGGCCGAGCCGGAAAAAGCGCTCACCCTGACGGCGGACGTCGTGATCCCGGCCGCCGTCGGCGGGGTGCTGAGCCCCGAGAGCGTGGCCCGGCTCGACACGCCGCTGGTCGTCGGCCCGGCCAACAACCAGCTCACCGGCGACGCCGTCGCGGACGACCTCGCCGCCCGCGGTGTCCTGTGGGTCCCGGACTACGTCGCGAGCGCCGGCGGGATCCTGTACACACTCTCGCGCGAAGCGGAGGGCCTGGACCACGAGGCCGCGCTCGCCCGGGTCGAGACGATCGAGAAGACCGTCCAGGACCTGCTGAACGCCGCGCAGGCCGGCACGACCACCCCGCTGCACGAGGCGGCCGTGCTGGCCGATCGGCGGCTCACTTCTGGTGCGGCGCCACGTACTCCTTAGCCTCGGGTGCTTCGAACAGCGGCTTGACGTACCGGACGCCGCCCTCGGCGGAGGCGTCCGGCGTCGCCGCGTAGACCTGGCGCGTCGCCGGTGTCCCCGGCTTGGAGAAGTCGAGCGCCGCGACCAGGTCTTCGGTGCTCGCCGACGTCGTCTGCTTCAGCGCCGCGGCGATGCCGTCGCGGGTGATGTCCTTGTTCTCGCAGGCCTTCTTCAGCACCGCGCCCCACACCTCACCGACCGCGTAGCCGTAGGGGACACCGCCGTTCGGCGTCTCCTTGTAGGCGGCCTTGTACTTCGCCGCGACGTCCTTGGCCTTCGGCAGGTCCGCGGAGAACGGCACACTGCTGGCCACGACGGTCAGCTTGTCCAGCGCGTTCGCCGCCGGGCTCTTCAGCAGCACCGGGTCGAACGTCGGGTTGTTGCCCAGCACCGGCACGTTCAGCCCGAGCGCCTTGTTCGCCGCGAGCGCGGAGCCGGTCTGGGCGGGTGTGGTGGTCAGCGCGATCAGCTTCACCCCGGCGCCCTTGAGCCCGGTGACGACGTTCGTGAGGTCGCTGTCGGTCGAGGTGATCTTCACTTCCTTGACCGTCAGGTTGTGCTTCTTCGCGTAGAACTGCGAGCCGCGCAGGCCGTTCTTGCCGTACTCGCCGTCGATGTAGACGTGCGCGATCGTGTCGCCGTCCTTGAGCTGCCCCTGCTCCTGCAGGTAGGACAGGCCGTCGATCATCTCCACGTCGTAGGTGGTGCCGACGATCATCACGTACGGGTTGTCCAGCAGCTCGGACGACCACGACGCGGGCGCGGCGACGGTCTTGTCCGAGGCCAGGTTCTGCTTGAGCGCGGCCACCACCGGCGAGCCGAGCAGCTGCACGAACCCGAGCACCTTCGGCTCGATCTGCGGGTACAGCGTCTTCGCGGTGTCGGCCTTGTAGCCGTGGTCGACCTCTTCGAGCTTCACCTGCCGGCCGCAGACGCCGCCGGCGGCGTTGAAGTCCTTGGCCCACAGCTCGTTGCCCTGCGTGACACCGAGGCCGAGGTTCTTGAACACGCCGGACTTGTCGGTCATCACCCCGAGCGTCACCTCGGTGGCGGTCACCCCGTCGCCGGTCTTGACCCCGGAGCTGTCCGGGCCCGACGAGCCCGAGTCGCCCGCCTTCGTGCTGCACGCGGCGAGGGCGAGGACGATCGCCAGCGCCGCCGCCAGGTGTGGTCGCTTCATTTTTCCTCCGGAGTTGGACGGCGGATGCGGTTCCGGGTGAGCCGGCGGCCGATCGCGGCGAGCCCGCCCGGCTCGAACAGCACGACGAGGATGATCGCGGCGCCGTAGACGAACGAGCTGACCAGGATCGGGGTCAGCGCGCCGTCGCCGGTGCCGGCGAACCAGCCCAGGTCGGCGGAGTAGAGGGAGAGCACCTGCGGCAGGCCGTTGACGATCAGGGCGCCGACCAGCGCGCCGGGCACCGAGCCGAGCCCGCCGATGATGACCATCGCGAGGAAGGCGATGGACACGTTGATGCCGTAGGTGCCGAACTCGCTCTCGTCCGGCTTGAGGATGTCGAACCACAGCACGGTCATCGCGCCGGCGAGCCCGCCGTAGGCCGAGGAGACCGCGAACGCGCCCGCCTTGGCCCGCAGCACGCTGACGCCCATCACCGAAGCGGCGGCCTCGTTGTCGCGCACCGCCCGCCACGACCGCCCGACCCGGCCGCGGACGGCACCCCGCGCGATCACGAACGCGAGCACGGTCAGCAGCAGGAACAGGTACCAGCTGCGTTCGGCCTGCCGGATCGGCACACCGAGCAGGGTGATTTCGGGGCCGTCGTCGGTGAAGGGGAAGCCGAACAGCGAGAACGGCGCCGGCGCGCGCCCGGTGGACGTCCCGCCGGTGAGCTCCTCGGCGGACTGTCCGAAGTAGAGCCCGAGGAACACCAGCGCCAGCGAGGCGACGCCGAGGTAGATCCCGCGCAGCCGCCCGGCGACCGGCGCGAACGCCAGGCCGAGCAGGGCCGCGACGACGACCGCGCCGAGCAGCGAGAGGCCGGGGTCGAGGCCGAACCCGATCACCCGCTCGTCCCCGGTGGGCCCGGACAGCACGGTGTAGGCGGTGCCGCCGGCGAGCAGGAAGAACGCGTGGGCCAGGGAAAGCTGCCCGGCCTGGCCGACCACCAGGGTCAGCCCGATCGCGCCGACCCCGCCGATCATCATGTACTGCCCGGCCTTCAGCCAGGCCGCGTCGAGGTAGAGCGGCAGGGCGAGCAGGACGACGAGCAGCACGAGCCAGCCGGCGGTGCGCACCAGTTTCGCCGGGTCGCGACGCCGTCGCGGCGGTGGCGCCGCGGCGGCCGGTGGGGTGTCCACTTCGGACACGGCGCTGTCAGACACGGGTTCGCTCCCTCGTGCCGAACAGCCCCGAGGGCCGCACCACCAGGACCACCAGCATCACCAGGAACACCGCGCTCTTCGAGAAGTCGAACGAGACGTACTGCGCGGAGAGCGCTTCCACGAGCCCGACGACCAGGCCGCCGACCACCGCGCCCGCCGTCGAGTCGAGGCCGCCGAGGATCGCCGCGGGGAACGCGGCCAGCGCGATCGAGTGCGTCCCGCGGGAAAGCCCGGCGCCGGAGAAGTCCTGCGTCGCGATGAACAGCACGGCCACCCCGGCCAGCAGCCCGGCGACCAGCCACGCGGTCGCGGTGACCCGGGAGCTCCGGATGCCCATCAGCGCGGCGGCTTCGCGGTTCTCCGCCTGCGCCCGCATCGCGACGCCCCAGTTCGAATACTTGAAGGCCAGCCAGAACGCCGTGATCAGCACCGCGGCCACGCCGAGCGCGACCAGGTGCGTGCGGAACAGCGTGATCCCGCCGAGCTGGAACGGCTGCGCGTCCCAGGCCCCGCCGAGGAAGGGCAGGGTGACCCCGAGGCGGCGGACGATCTCCTCGGTGACCATCACGTCGACGCCGATGGTGAGCAACGCCAGGCTGTTCGCGTCGGCGTGCCGGGAGCGCGACAGCAGCAGCCGCTCGACGAGCAGGCCGAGCAGCCCGGCCGAGACGATGCCGACCAGCGACGCGCCCACCCAGCCGAGCGCGTCCCGCGTCACCACGACGAGGTAACCGCCGAAGAGCACGAGTGAGCCGTGCGCGAAGTTGACCACTTCGGTGGCCTTGAAGATGATGACGAACCCCAGCGCCAGCAACGCGAACACCGCGCCCTTGCCGAGGCCGTTCACCACCAGTTGCAGGAACGTGTTCACGCCGCCTCCGTGCCCAGGTAGGCCTTGATGACGTCCGGGTCGGACTGGACCTGCGCCGGGGTGCCGTCGGCGATCCGGCGGCCGAAGTCGAGCACCGTGACCCGGTCGGCGATGCCCATGACCAGGCCCATGTCGTGCTCGACGAGCAGGATCGAGATGCCCAGCTCGCCGCGGATCTCGGTGATGGTGCCGGCCAGCTCCGCGGTTTCGGCCGCGTTCATCCCGGCCGCGGGCTCGTCGAGCAGGAGCAGCACCGGCTCGACGGCGAGCGCGCGGGCCAGGTCGACCCGCTTGACGGCGCCGTAGGGCAGCGCGCCGACCGGGGTGTCGACGACCGGGTCGAGCCCGAGGAACGCGCAGATTTCCCGCACCCTGGCCACGTGCCGCCGTTCGGCGCGGACCGTCCACGGCAGCCGGAGCCCGGCGGCGAGGAACCCGCCGCGGGTCAGCGCGTGCCGGCCGAGCATGACGTTGTCCAGCACGGTCGAGCCGGGGGAGAGCGCGGCGTTCTGGAACGACCGCCCGACCCCGAGGCCGGCGAGCTTGTGCGGGGCGAGCCCGGTGAGGTCGGTGCCGCCGAGCCGCACCCGCCCCGCGTCGGCCCGGTAGAGGCCGCTGATCACGTTGAAGCAGCTGGACTTCCCGGCGCCGTTCGGCCCGATCAGCGCGTGCAGTGAGCCGGGCGCGACGGTGAAGCTCACTTCGTCGAGAGCTCGGATCCCGCCGAACCGGAGGGAGACGTCTTCGACGCACAGCTTTTCGGGGGTCCGGGTGGCGAAGCCCCCGGCCCGAGGCGAAGCCTCGGTTGTCACAGGTAGTTCCGGTGGTGTCATCCGGCCCACCTCGACAGCGTCCGGCCGGCCAGGCGCTTGCGCGCGGTCTCCGCCTCGGCGTCGGCGGTCTCCTGCGACTCGGCGTGCCCGCCCAGGTAGAGCCGCTGGACGTCCTGGCTGGCGGCCAGCTCGGCGGCCGTCCCGGCGAGGGCGACCCGGCCCACTTCCAGCACCACGGCGTGCTCGGCGACGGCGAGCGCCATCACGGCGTTCTGCTCCACCAGCACCACGGCAGTGCCCTGGTCGTGGATCTCCCGGACGGTCCGGCCGATCTGCTCGACGACCTTCGGGGCCAGCCCCAGCGACGGCTCGTCGAGCAGCAGCAGCCGCGGCGCCGACATCAGCGCCCGGCCGATGGCCAGCATCTGCTGCTCCCCGCCGGACAGCAGGCCGGCGCGCTGCTTGGCGCGTTCCTCGAGCACGGGGAAGAGCTCGTCGATCCGCTTGCGCGCGGCGGTGCGTTCGGCGGCGGTCCGGGCGCCGATGCCGCCGGCCCGCAGGTTCTCCTCGACGGTCATCCGGGCGAACACCTGCCGCCCCTCGGGCACGCCGACCACACCGAGCCGGACGATCCGGGCGGGGTCGAGCTTGCCGAGCGCGTGGCCGTCGTAGCGGATCTCGCCGGCTTCGATCGAGCCCCGGTGCATGCGGAGGGTGCCGGAGACCGCTCTGAGCAAAGTGGACTTCCCGGCGCCGTTGCTGCCGAGCACGGCCAGCACCCCGTCGGCGGAGACGTCGAGGTCAACACCGTGCAGGGCGGCCGTCGACCGGCCGTACCGCACCCGCAGACCACGCACGGTCAGCACGGACTCACTCCAGGACGCACCGGGCCTCCTCCACTCGTGTGACGTGAGTCACCGTCGGTGGCGGTCATCCTGCGTTCGGCGGAGGTTCCCCGATACCCCCACGTGGAGACCCCGAAGGCTACGAAACGGACACGGCGGTCTCCCGGAGCGCGGCCAGGACCTCCGGGGACGTGGTGCACTCGCCGAGGCGGACCGGCTTGCGGTCGCCGTGGAAGTCGCTGGATCCCGTGGTGAGCAACCCCAGGTCCGCGGCCACTTCGCGGAGCCGCGCGCGGACCTCCGGCGGCTGCTCCGGGTGGTCGGCTTCGAGGCCCGACAGCCCGGCCGAAGCGAGCGTGGCCAGCTGCGTGTCGCTGACTTCGGCGCGGCGCTTCACCGACCGCGGGTGGGCCAGCACCGCCGTGCCGCCCGCCGCGCGGACCAGGGCGATCGCGTCCACTGTGGACAGGACGT
Organism: Amycolatopsis sp. NPDC051758; assembly: GCF_044453095.1. NCBI lineage: Bacteria > Bacillati > Actinomycetota > Actinomycetes > Pseudonocardiales > Pseudonocardiaceae > Amycolatopsis > Amycolatopsis sp. NPDC051758. The sequence continues at coordinate 103,808 of NZ_JBITCJ010000015.1, forward strand.
GCTTCGGCACGTCGGCGCGGCCGCCGTCGGCGATCCAGTCGGGGGTGAAGGCGTCGGTGACGCCCACGGCGGCCAGCGCCGCCGCGATGTGCGGACGCCCGAGCGGCGCACCCGCGGCGATCGCCTCGACCTGCGCCAAGGAGATCGGCGCGCCCAGCTCCCGGCAGCGCTCGACCATCCGCACCGCGCGGCGGGCCCGGTCGGTGCGGATCAGGTCCAGCTCGGCGGCCAACGGCTCGTGCCCGGGTTCGACGAATAGGCCGAGCAGGTGCACCTCCGCATCGTCGAGTCGGCACGAGATCTCGACGCCGGGAACGAGTTCGATCTCCGAGGCGGCGGAAGCCGCGGCCAGGCCGGCCAGGGTGTCGTGGTCGGTCAGCGCGAACACCGTCAACCCGGCCTCGGCGGCCAGCCGCGGGAGGTCGGCGGGCGGGGTCGTCCCGTCCGACGCCGTGCTGTGCGTGTGCAGGTCGATCGTCACCCGGGGGAGGATCTCACAGCAGCCCGGCTTCGCTGGCCTTGCCGATGGCCTCGACGCGGTTGCGCGCGCCCAGCTTGTGCAACGCGGACTGCAGGTAGGTCTTCACCGTGTTGCGCGCGAGCCCGGTCGACTCCGCGATCTCCGGGTTCGTCTGGCCCTGCGCGGCCAGCCGCAGCACCTCGTACTCCCGCCGGGTCAGGCCGCTGCGGGCCAGCGCGTCCGACCGCTGCCCGGCGTCGGGCAGGATGCGCGGGTCGACCACCCGCTCGCCGCGCAGCACCCGCCGCAGCGCCGCGACCAGATCGGTGCCCGCGACGTCCTTGAGCAGGCAGCCGTGCGCGCCGGAGTCCAGCGCCGCCAGCACCCCCTGGTGGTCACCGTGCGCGGTGAACACCACGATCCGCCCGGCCGGGTGCGCGCGCCGCAGCTCGGCGATCACCTCCGGCGCGAGCATGTCCGGCAGCCGCAGGTCGAGCAGGATGAGGTCCGGCCGCAGCTCCGCCACGCGCTGGATCGCCGCCCGGCCCGACTCGGCCGAACCCGCCACCGTCAGGCACGGGTCGGAGCGCAGCAGCAGGCTGACACCGTCGCGGACCACCGGGTGGTCGTCGACGACGAGCACGCTCGCGTGCGTCACGGCCGCACCAGCGGCACCCACGCCCGCAGGGTGCAGCCGTCGTCGTCGTCCCGGACCAGGCTGATCCGGCCGCCCAGCCGCAGGGCGCGCCCGGTCAGCGTCCGCAGGCCCACGCCCGTGCCGGGGACGGCCGCCGCGCCGGTGCCGTCGTCCGCGACGACCACCTGGACCCCGTCGTCGCTCGGCAGCAGGCTGACGATCACCGACGTCGCGCGAGCGTGCTTCTCGACGTTGAGCAGTCCTTCGCGGACCGCGGAGACGAGCAGCGCGGTCCGTTCGGCGTCCAGCGGCGGCACCGCGGCGAGCTGCACGAACCGCGCCGGGACACCACAGCGGGCCTGGAACGAGCGGCAGTGCTCGGCCAGCTCGACCGGCAGCGCGCGCTCCGGGCTGGACTCGGACAGCGCCAGCAGCGACTCCCGCAGCGCCCCGGCCGCCGCCGAGACGTCCCCTTCGAGCCGGTGCAGCCGCGCCGCCAAACCGGGATTCCCGTGGACGTCCGCGTGCAGGTCACGCACCTGAACGCCGATGGAGAACAGCAGCGCGCCGACGGAGTCGTGCAGCGCGCTCTGCATCCGGAGCCGTTCGCCGGCCACCGCGGCCGCGCGGTCCGTCTCGGCGACCTTCGCCAGGTGGAACGCCGTCCCGGCCTGGCCCGCGACCTCCTCCATCCGCCGGACGGCGTCGTCGCCGAAGTCGGCCGGCTCGCGCATGGCGGCGTAGGCGATGGCGACGGTTTCGCCGCGCGCGATGATGGGGACGGCGAGCATCGCGGCCAGGCCTTCGCCGCGCACCTGGGCGTCGAAGTGGTGGGTGATCGTCGGCGAGCTGAGGTAGTCGGTGACGCGCACCGGCCGGCGCAGCGCCAGCACCCGCCCGCCGATGCCCTGGCCGACCGGCACTTCGAGGTCCTGCAGCGAGTCCGTCCGGGTGCCGGACATCCAGCGGATCACCGCGCGCCCCGGCTCGGTGAGCTCGCCGACGAACCCGGCCTTCGCGCCGACCGCCTCCCGGATCAGGCGCGCGGTCCCGTGCAGCGCGGCGACGCGGTCGAGCGTGCCGAGCAGCTTCTCGCGCTCGCGCAGCAGCTCACCCAGCACAACGCTGTACTCGGCAACGTGCTCCTTTGCCGTCACGCGCTCACGATGGCACACGCAGTGTGGTTTCGGACATACCCGGCTGGAGAGGTATCCGGGCCGTCCGTCGACTTGAATGGGGGCGTGGAGATCCTCACCGACGCCGCCACGCTCGCGCTGTACACGACCGACGCCTCCAACTACCGCCACGTGCCACGCGGGGTGGTGCTGCCGGAGTCCGTCGACGACATCGTCGCCGCGGTCGCCGAAGCCCGCGCGCGCGACCTACCGGTGATCACCCGCGGGGGTGGCACCAGCGTCGCCGGGAACGCGTGCGGCCCGGGGCTGATCATCGACACCTCGCGGCACGTGGGCGGGGTGCTGTCGCTGGACCCCGGCACCCGGCTCGCGCGGGTGCTGCCGGGAACGGTCCTCGACGACCTGCAGGCGGTCGCGGCGCCACACGGGCTGCGGTTCGGCCCGGACCCGTCGACGCACAGCCGCTGCACGATCGGCGGGATGATCGGCAACAACGCGTGCGGCTCGCACTCGGTGGCGTGGGGGCGGACCGTCGACGTCGTGCGGTCGCTGGACGTGCTGCTCTACGACGGCACCCGGCTGCGGGTGGGCCGGGACGAGCCCACCGAGGGCCGGATCTTCGACGAGCTGCGCGCGCTGGTGCGGGACAACCTGGCCTTGCTGCGCAAGGAACTTTCGACGTGGCCGCGCCGGGTGTCCGGTTACGGTCTTGAACACCTGTTGCCGGAGAACGGTTTTGACGTCGCGAAGGCGCTCGTCGGCTCGGAAGGCACCTGCGTCACGGTGCTCGAGGCGACGGTCGCGCTGGCCGAACTGCCCCGGGAACGGGTGCTCGCGGTGCTCGGCTTCCCGTCCGACATCGCCGCCGCCGACGCGGTGCCGCAGATCCTGCCGTGGTCACCGCTGACCGTCGAAGGTGTCGACGCCGAGCTTGTCGCGATGATGCCGGGACGCGCGGACGACCTGCCGCCGGGCGGGGCTTGGCTGTTCGTCGAGCTGGCGGGGGAGAACCCGGCCGAGCGGGCCCGCGCGCTGGCGGCGTCGCTGGAGCTGACCGGGTCCGCCGTGCTGGACGACCCGGTCGCGCAGCGGAAGCTGTGGCGGATCCGCGAAGAGGGCGCCGGCCTGGCGACCCGGCTCGCGGGTGGCGCCGAAGCCTGGCCGGGCTGGGAGGACGCGGCCGTCCCGCCCGAGCGGCTCGGCGCGTACCTGCGCGAGTTCAAGGACCTCATGCGGGCGCACGGGCGCAAGAGCGTCGTCTACGGCCACTACGGCGAGGGCTGCCTGCACCTGCGGCTGGACTTCGACCTGCTGACGCCGTCCGGGATCGCGGGGTTCCGCCGGTTCCTGGAGGAGGCCGCGGACCTCGTCGCGGCGCACGGCGGTTCGCTGTCGGGGGAGCACGGCGACGGCCAGGCGCGGTCGGAGCTGCTGAACCGCATGTACAGCCCGGAGATGATGGACCTCTTCGCCCGGTTCAAGGCGATCTTCGACCCGGCCGGGCGGATGAACCCCGGCATCCTCGTCGCGCCGCGCGCGGTCGACGCGGACCTGCGGGTGCGCCCCGCACCACTGTCCATTGAGGACGTCACGGTGCTCGGCTACCCCGAGGACCGGGGCAGTTTCGGGCAGGCGATGCGCCGCTGTGTCGGGGTCGGGAAGTGCCGCAACACCAGCGGTGGCGGGGTGATGTGCCCGAGCTACCGGGCCACCCGCGAGGAACAGCACTCGACGCGCGGCCGCGCGCACCTGCTCGCCGAGATGATCAACGGCGAGGTCATCACGGACGGCTGGCGCTCCACCGAGGTCCACGACGCGCTCGACCTGTGCCTGTCCTGCAAGGGCTGCCTGTCCGACTGCCCGGTTGATGTCGACATGGCGACGTACAAGGCGGAGTTCCTGCACCAGCACTACCGGCGGCGGCTGCGCCCGGCGTCGCACTACTCGATGGGCTGGCTGCCGCTGTGGCTGCGGTTCAGCGCCCTCACCCCGCGGCTGGCCAACGCCGTCGGACGCTCTCCTCGGCTGTCCGGGCTGCTGAAGCGATTCGGCGGGATCGCGCCGGAACGCGCGCTGCCGACGTTCGCGTCCGAGCCGTTCACCAAGGCGCGGGCGGACCTTCGGCGGCAGGCTTCCGGCGAGCGGAAAGTCTTGCTGTGGCCGGATTCCTTCAACAACTACCTGACACCCTCGGTGCTCGACGCGGCCCACGAGGTCCTGACCGCGGCGGGCTACGACGTCGTCCTGCCGGACCGTGGTGTCTGTTGTGGACTGACGTGGGTGTCGACCGGTCAGCTCGACGTCGCGCGCCGGGTGCTGGGGCGCACACTTTCCGTGCTGGCGCCCTACCTGGAGGCGGGTTACGAGGTTGCCGGGCTGGAGCCGAGCTGCACGGCGCTGTTCCGCGGCGACCTGCCCGCGCTGCTGCCGGGGGACGCCCGCGCGGAACTGCTGGCGTCCCGGACCTTCACGTTCGCGGAGCTGCTGGAGCGCGCGCCGATCCCGTTCGCGGCCCTCGACGTCGACACGATCACGCAGGTGCACTGCCACCAGCACGCGGTGCTGGGCTTCGGCGCCGACGAGGCCGCGATGGCTTCGGCGGGCATCCGCAACACGACGTTGGACTCGGGTTGTTGTGGTCTGGCGGGCAACTTCGGCTTCGAGCGTGGCCACTACGACGTGTCCAAGGCGGTGGCGGAGGACCGGATGCTCCCGGCGATCCGGGAGGCCGCACCGGAGACGCTCGTGGTGTCCGACGGCTTCAGCTGCCGCACGCAGATCACGCAGGAGTCCGGCCGGGAAGCGGTGCACCTGGCCGAACTCCTGCGACGCGCGCTGCCTTAGCCGCCCGAAAGGCGGATCGCCGCGGCCGGGCAGGTCAGTTCCGCCTGCCGGACCGCGTCTTCCTCACCGGGCGCCGGCTCTTCGGTGCGGAGGACAACCGTGCCGGCCTCCTCGTCCTGGTCGAACGTCCCCGGCGCGAGCAGCACGCACTGGCCGGACGCGACGCAGCTGTCGGTGTCGGCGCTGATCCTCATCGGCTCCTCCTCACCACGTCACCGGGACGGCGTCGACCCCGCCGGCGACCCGGTTGACGCGCACCGGGATGTCGTCGACGTGCACCGCCAGCCGCAGGCCGGGGAAGCGGCGGAACAGCTTCGGGAACACGGTCCGCAGCTCGGTGCGGGCCAGGTTGGCGCCGATGCACACGTGCGCGCCGGTGCCGAAGGCCAGGTGGACGTTCGGCGTGCGGCCGGGGTCGAACTCGTCGGGGTCGGCGAACACCGACTCGTCGCGGTTGGCCGCGTCGCTGGAGATCAGCACCGCGTCACCGCGGCCGATGGTGATCCCGCCGACCTCGACGTCCTCGTGGGCGTACCGCAGCAGGCCGGTGCCGCTGGTGGCGGTCAGCCGCAGGATCTCCTCGATCGTCTGGTTCACCTCACCCTCGGGGTCGGCGGCGAAGCGGTCGCGGCGGCTGGTGTCGCTGAGCAGGAACAGCGTGCCCATCGCGATGCGGGTGGACGTCGTCTCGTGGCCGGCGAACAGCAGGCCGGCGCCCATCCGGGCGAGGTCGTCGTCGGTGAAGGCCGGGTCGTCGGCCTGCACCGCGACCATGTCGGAGATGACGTCGGGCTGCGGGTCCGCGCGCTTCGCGTCGGCCAGCTCCGTCATGTACGCCTTGAACTCCGTCATGGCCGCCTGCGCGTCGGCGCCGCCGTCCATCATCGCGATCCGCTCGGACAGGGCGCGGAACTTCTCGCGATCGGCGTACGGCACACCCAGCAGTTCGCAGATCACCAGCACCGGCAAGGGGAACGCGAGGAAGTCGGTCAGGTCGACCGGCTCGCCGGGGCGGGCGTCGTGCGCGGCCTGCAGGTCGTCGAGGCAGCGATCGGTCAGCTCCGCGATCCGGTCACCGAGGGCACGCATGCGGGGCGCGGAGAACGCGGGCGCCAGCATCCGGCGCATCCGCTTGTGCTCGGCTTCTTCGGTGTCGAAGTCGCCGCTCGGGCCGTCCTGGATCGCGGCGCCGGAGATCCGCGAAGCCTGCTCGGGTGCGGGGTGCGAGCGGCCGAAGCGCTTGTCGCGGAAGATCTCCTTGGCCTCTTCGTAGGACGTCACCAGCCACGCGGGGTCACCCGCCGGGGTGAGCACCCGGCTGATCGGCGCCTGCCGCCGCAGGACTTCGTAGTCCGAGGCGATCTCGAGCGCGTTGGCGCGGCTGAAGGGGAGGCGAGGCGTCTCTTCGGTGGTGGTCATGCGTCGCTCCTCGGTTCGGGGCCGTGGGTTTTCAGTGCGGACAGCCAGTGGCGTTCGGTGTCGAAGGTCCGGCAGACCTGGTGCAGCACCGCGCGGCTCCACGGGTCGGCCTGCTCGGCGGCGAGCCGGGCCAGCCGCTCGCGCTCGGCGGTGAGCGCGAGCTCGCGGACCTCGAGCACCCGTTTTTGTTCCTCTTCGCGCAGCCAGCCGAAGTTCCCCACGCGGGCGACGAACTCCGTGTCGTTGAGCGCCAGGTCGGCCGGGAAGTCCGCGAGCATGTCGTGCAGCAGCTCACGCCCGACGTCGGTGATCGTGTAGACGTGCCGCGGCGGTTTGGCCTCCTGTTCCTCCGCGCTGCGGCTCACCGCGCCCGCGTCGACGAAGCGCCGCAGCGTCGGGTACAGCGAGTTGTTCGACAGCGTGCGGCCCGTGGACGCTTCCACGGATTTGCGCAGCTCATAGCCGTGCAGCGGCTCGCGGGCCAGCTTCGACAGCAAGAGGATTTCGATCCACACCTAGGTCACCGTAACCTAGGTATTCGTGACCCGGCAATGGCTGACCGTGACATCCGGACGGAAACTTTCCGTTACCGCGGTGACTCTTCGTGAGTGATCTACTCCTCGACGTGAGCGCCGGAGGCGGTTAGCGTTGGTAAGCGAACTGATTTACGACGGCCGAACCCGGGGGTTCCCGCATGACTGCCACCCACACCGAAGCGCTCTCGTACCCGTTCAACGAGGAGGCGGGTCTCGACCTCAACGAGGCCTACGCGGCCGCTCGTGAGGGCGAGGGTCTGGTCCGGGTGAAGATGACCTACGGCGAGCCGGCGTGGCTGGCCACCCGCTACGCCGACGCCCGGCTGGTGCTGGGTGACCGCCGGTTCTCGCGGGCGATGGAGAAGGAGAAGGACGCGCCGCGCCGCTCGCCCGTGCAGCGCGACGGCGGCATCCTGCAGATGGACCCGCCCGACCACACGCGGCTGCGGACGCTGGTCGCCAAGGCGTTCACCATGCGGCGCGTCGAACTGCTCCGGCCGCGGGTCGCGTCGCTGGCGGCCGAGCTGATCGCGGACATGAAGGCGGCCGGCCCGCCCGCCGACCTGGTCGACCTCTACGCGCTACCGATCCCGGTCGCGGTGATCTGCGAGCTCCTCGGCGTCCCGGTCGCCGACCGGCCGAAGTTCCGCGTCTGGAGCGACGCGGCGCTGTCCACGAGCGGGTTGACGCCCGAGGAGTTCGAGCGCAACCGCGAGGAGCTGCGCGACTACATGCGCGGCCTGATCGCGGAACACCGGTCGGCGCCGCAGGACGACCTGATGACGGCGTTGATCGAGGCCCGCGACACCCGCGACCGGCTGACCGAGCTGGAACTGGTCGACCTGTGCGTCGGGATCCTGGTGGCCGGGCACGAAACCACGGCGAGCCAGATCCCCAACTTCGTCTACGCGCTGCTCGACCAGCCCGGCCAGTGGGCGCGGCTGGTCGCCGACCCGGACCTGATCCCGGCCGCGGTCGAGGAGCTGCTCCGGTTCGTGCCGCTGGGCGCCGGCGCCGGGTTCGCCCGCTACGCCACCGAAGACATCGAGGTCGGCGGGGTGCTCGTGCGCGCGGGCGAGCCGGTGCTGGTGGCGGTCGGCGCGGCCAACCGCGACCGGCTCCAGTTCGACGACGCCGACCAGTTGCGCTTCGACCGCGAAGACAACCACCACCTCGGCTTCGGCCACGGCGTCCACCACTGCCTGGGCGCGCCGCTGGCCCGGCTGGAGCTGCAGGAGGCGCTGCGCGCGTTGGTCACCGAGCTGCCGGGCCTGCACCTGGCCGGCGATATCGTGTGGAAGACGCAGATGCTCGTCCGCGGACCGCGGTCGATGCCGATCGGATGGTGACCCATGAGCTGGCACGTTGAAGTCGACGAACACACCTGCATCGGTTCGGGGATGTGCGCTTCCCTGATGCCGGAGGTGTTCGCCCTGGACGGCGCGGTCGCGCACACGGTGATCTCCGAGGTGGAGGGCGACGAGACGGTCCTCGACGCGGCCGACTCCTGCCCGGCGATGGCGATCACGGTGACCGACGGCGGCCGCGAGATCGGGCCACGGCCCTAGGACCATTCGGGTACGTCTCGGGTGCGGCATCAACCGGCACCGAGGCCGCGGCGTGGGTGCACCGTCCGTTCACGGTGACGAGGGGAAGGTGCACCCATGCACGAGCAATCCGGTGCCGGTCGCGGCGAGCAGCAGAAGCCGGTCAGAACACGAAGACTGCCGAGAGCCGTGTCCTCGATGCTGGCCGTGGCCGGCATCGTGGCGGCCACGGCGGTCGTCTCGGCGGCGCCCGCGAGCGCGGCCGTGTCGTGCTCGGGAGCGATCACCTACGACGACACCATTTCCGGTGTCGGCGAGCTGACCATCTACTACAACTCCACCAACGGTGGAACCAACAGCGCGTGCTTCTACCACCAGGGCGCGGCCCGCGGCGTCGCGGCGCCGACCTATGTGCAGGCTTATCGCTGCGTCGAGACCAGCGGTGAAGGCCAGCCGTGCACGATCGACCGGTCGTCCGGTCCGGATCTGGGCAACTACGCGTATTACGCGGGCCCGCGAGGGGTCACCGGCACGGCCAACCGGTGTGTGGCCGCGGTCGGCTACATCGACTGGGACGGCTACCGCCACGTGATCAAGAGCGGGCGCCAGGGCTGCTGAGCCAAGGCCTGAAGCGGCCGTGTTCGGTGACCACGGCCGTGATCAGCGCCGCCGGGGTGATGTCGAACGCGGGGTTGAACACCTCCGCGCCCGGTGGTGTGATCGGCACTCCGGCGTATTCGGTGAGCTCGCGGGCGTCGCGTTCCTCGATGGTGATGCGCGCGCCGTCCGCGAGCTTGCTGTCCACTGTGGACGACGGGGCGACCACGACGAACGGCACCCCGTGGTGCCGGGCCGTGATCGCCAGGCCGTAGGTGCCGATCTTGTTGGCCACATCGCCGTTCGCCGCGATCCGGTCGGCGCCGACGAGCACGCAGTCGACCAGGCCGCGGGCCATCGCGGCGGCCGCGGCCGAGTCGGCGTGGACGCGGTAGGGCACGCCGGCCTGCGCCAGCTCCCACGCCGTCAGCCGGGCGCCCTGCAGCAGCGGGCGGGTCTCGCCGACCAGCACCGACTCGACGAGCCCGCGCTCGTGGAGGTGCCAGACGACGCCGAGCGCGCTGCCCCAGCCGACGGTCGCCAGGCGTCCGGTGTTGCAGTGGCTCAGCAGCCGCAACGGCCGGCGCGGGCACTCGGCCAGCACGATCTCCGCGGCGTGCGCCGACGCCGCCTTGTTCAGTTCTTCGTCTTCGGTGAGCAGGGCCAGCGCTTCGGCGAGGACCGCATCCTTGCCGGCCGGGAGCTTCGCCAGCGCACGCTCGACACCCCAGGCGAGGTTCGCCGCGGTCGGCCGGGCGTTCGCGATCAGCTCGGCGTCGGCCCGGACGTCGCCGCCGAGGTGGGCCGACAGCGCGACACCCAGCGCTCCCGCGGCGCCGAGCGCGGGTGCACCCCGGACGGCCAGCCGCTTGATCGCGCCGGCCAGCTCGCCGATCGTCCGCAGCTCGAGGAGCCGGTACTCGGCGGGCAGCGCGGTCTGGTCGATGACGACGATCGCGCCGTCGGCCCAGTCGATGCTCCGGTGCACCTGGCCTCCCGAGAAAATCCGGTTGCCGCCGCGGTGATGATGCGACGGTGACCATTGAACGGCAGAACCCGCCCGGCCTGCACACACCACCGGGCTACCACCACGTGACGGTGACCGAGGCACGCCGCACGGTGTACCTGGCCGGCCAGTGCCCGCTGGCCGCGGACGGCTCGCTCGTCGACGGCGGTGTCCTCGCCCAGACCGACCAGGTTGTCGCCAACACGGCCGCCGCGCTGGCCTTCGCCGGCGCCGGGCCGGCGGACGTCGTCCGCACGGTGATCTACGTGGCCACCGACGACCGCGAGACGCTCTCGGCCGTGTGGGACCGGCTCACCGCGTCCGAAATCGGCGCCGCGTTCAGCTCGGCGAGCACCCTGCTCGGCGTCGCGCAGCTCGGGTACCCGGGGCAGCTGGTCGAGCTGGACGTGACCGCCGCCCTCGCCTGATCAGAGGCCGGCCATCAGGTCGGTCTCGGTGATCCCCGGCCCCTGGCCGGCGCGGATGAACCACTCCGTGCCGAAGGCGAGCAGGAAAGCCTCGTCCGACATCGCCAGCATGAACATTTCCTCGGTGATCTGGCTGGGGTGCGCCCGCATCGCCGCGCGCTTCACCGAGACGTACGCCGACACGTCGACGGCCGCGGTGATCTCCGCCTCGGGCTTGCCGATCTCGAAGTTCTCCGGGTTGTCCGGCAGCGCCTCCGGCGGCATCAGACCCTGGTCGACGAGGTCCTTGAAGCCCCGTTGCATGAATTCGCGGTTGAAGGTGCCCTGGAAGACGCGGGCGGTGCCGGCCAGCTCGGCGGCGCGGAGGCCGACGCGGTGCACCTGGATGTGGTCCGGGTGGCCGTAGTCGCCGTTGTCGTCGTAGACCGTGAGGACATCGGCCGACTCCTCGCGCAGGATGACCGCGAGCTGCTCGGCCGCCTTCTCGACGTCGGCCTGCCAGAAGCAGTCCGGGGCCTCGTTCGTCGGCTCGTCCATCATCCCGGAGTCGCGGTAACCGAGGAATTCGACGCGTTTGACCCCGAGGATCTCGGCGGCGGCGTGCGACTCCTGGACGCGGCGCTCCCACAGCTCTTCGCCTTCGGCGAGGAAGCCCTCGGGCACCTCGCCGAGCTCGCCCCTGGTGGCCACGACGAGCACGACCCGGTGCCCGTCTTCGACGGCTTTGCGCATGACGCCCGCGGTGCGGAGGCATTCGTCGTCCGGGTGGGCGTGGAAGGTGACCAGTGTTGCCATGTCCACGACGCTACCGGGTGGGTCCGACAAAAACCGCCCGCGTGTGTGCGGTCCTGCCGCTAGGGTCCGCGGTCGTGGCCGACGAGAAGCGCACGTTGCGGATGTTCCTGCAGGCCCAGCGCGACAGTGTCCTGGCGATCGTCGACGGGCTCGGCGCGGAGCACCTGAGGACGTCGCTGGTGCCGTCGGGCTGGAGCCCGTTGAGCATGGTGGAGCACCTCGGGCACGCCGAGCGGCACTGGTTCCAGCAGATCGTCACGGGTGCGGCCGGCCCGCTGCCCTGGCCGGACGGCCGGCCGCCGTCGACGCCGGCGGTTTTCGAGTTCTACCGGGCGCAGTGCCGGCGGTCGGACGAAATCCTCCTCGCCACACCGCTGACGGCGCCGCCACGGGAACGCCACCCCGGGCCCCTCGGCGAGGAGATCACCGACCTGCGCGGAGTGGTGCTGCACATGATCGAGGAGACGGCTCGCCACGCGGGCCACCTGGACGTGGTGCGCGAGCTGATGGACGGCCGGACCGGCCTCGGCCCCCGCTAGCGCCCGAGCCGACCCCCCAGGCACGCGAGTCGTCCGTCCAGGTACGCGAGCCGACCGCCCAGGTACGCGAGCCGACCCTCCAGGTACGCGAGTCGTCCGTCCAGGTACACGAGTCGTCCGTCTGGGTGCGCGAGTCGTCCGTCCAGGTACATGAGCCGACCCTCCAGGTACGTGAGTCGTCCGTCCAGGTACGCGAGCCGACCCTCCAGGTACGCGAGTCGACTGTCTGGGTACGCGAGCCGACCCTCCGGGTACGTGAGCCGACCGTCCGGGTACGCGAGCCGACCGCCCCGGCTAGGCCTGTTCCTTCGAACACCACCACGTCGACCGGCCGCCGACCGTTCCGTGGGTCATCTCCGCGCCGCAGCGCGGGCAGTGGTCGCCGGGGCGGCGGTGGCCGATGATCTCGCCCGTGTGCACACCGCCGTGCTTGATCGCGGCGCGCAACGCCTTCCGCAGCGCCTTGTGGAGGTCCGTGAGCTCGGCTTCGCCCAGCTCGTTCACCGGCCGGGCCGGGCTCAGCGCGGCCTGCCACAGGGTTTCGTCGGCCAGCAGGTTCCCGATCCCGGCCAGCACGGACTGGTCCAGCAGCCGGGCCTTCACCGGTGCCCGGCCCCGGCCGACCCGCTCGCGGAACTCCGCGCGGGACACCTCGCCGGCGTCCGGGCCCAGCGCGTCGAGGTCCGGGTCGAGGCGTACCCGGCTGAGCCGGCGGGTGTCGAACAGCCGCAGCTGCTCACCATCGGTGAAGGTGATCCCGAAGCGGAACCACTCGGGTTTCTCCTCGCGGCCGCGGAACCGTCTCGGCCCGGGTGGCCCGCTTTCGCCCCCGAACCGCAGCTGCCCGGCCATCCCGAGGTGCAGGCCGAGGTTCGGGCCGGGCCGGCCGTCGCCGCCTTCGGTTTCGCACCACAGGGTCTTGCCGCGCCGGTGCGCCTCGGTGAGCCGCCCACCCCGCAACGCGGCGGCGAGGTCCCCGGGCGCGTGCGGGCGGCAGACCCAGTCGTCGTGGTCGTCGACCTCCCGGATCTTCCGGCCGAGGGCACCGGCGAGGACCTGGCGGGCGAGCTCCACTTCGGGCAGTTCCGGCACGGAACCAGTCTGCCGACTCCAGCGCCGGAGCGCAGAAGTCAGGGCTTGGCCGCGATCGACGTGGTCTCCCAGGCGAACCCGTCCGGGTCGGTGAACGGCCGGGCCGCGACGCTGACCGCGATCCGGTGCGAACCGGAGCCCTCCGGAGCCACGCCGGCGTCCTTGGCCAGCGCCTTGCGCCGGTACAGCGCCAGCTTGACCGGGCTCGAGCCGGACTCGAACTCGACGTACATGCGGCCGAAGCTCTTGCCGACCGTGAAGCCGTGCTCGGTGTAGAACTTCTTGCTCGCGACGATGTCGGCGGCCCCCAGCAGGAGCACGATGCTGTCGATCTTCCGGGTGGCCGGGCCGGTGTTCTTCTTCGCCGAGGTCGCGACCTTCCAGATCGCCCCGTCCGGGGCGCGGACGACGCCGCCGTAGCCCCACATGGACTTCGTGGCCGGCTTGATCGTCGTCGCGCCGGCGTCGAGGGCGCTGCCGATCAGGGCGTCGACGTCGGCCGGCTGCGACACGGTGAGGGAGAGGGTGTAGCCGCGGAACCCGTCCGTCGGGGCATCCGAGGCCCGGACGCGCAGCTGGGTGTCCAGCCCGAAGGCGGTGGTGTAGAAGCGTTCGGCGGCCGCGGCGTCGGCCGCTTCGAGGGTGATGCTGTCGATTGAGGTCATGGCGGTAACGCTAGGCGTGGCGCGTTGACCAGCGCTTCTCGATTCCTGATCGGTCTGCGGCGGGCCGGGCGGGTAAATGGTTGGACGGCGTCGGGCACGCGCTGCTAGCGTTCCCGCCGACCGTGAACCTGCCCCAGGAGGTGAGACCCATGTACGCAGCATCGAAGTGGGTGCTCCCCCTCGGCGTCACGGTCGGGCGGCTGACGTAACAGTTGCCGGGAGCGCCTCGACAAGGCACTCCCGAAAGGCAACAACCATGCATTTCACCGCGCAGACATCGGCGAACGGTGTCCTCGAACGCGACTTCACGGTGGGCGAGGTCCCCGGCGTGCTCTGGTCGCCCGCCGAGGGCGCCGGGCCCGCACCCCTGGTCCTCATCGGTCACGGCGGCGGCCGGGACAAGAAGGCGCCGCCCGTCGCGGGCCGCGCACACCTGTTCGTCACCCGGTGCGGCTTCCACGTCGCGGCCATCGACGCCCCGGGCCACGCCGGCCGCCCCCGCACGGCGGCCGACGAGCGCGAGGTTCCCGTGATGCAGCAGGCGATGGCGACGGGCGAGCCGGTCGGCCCGATCGTCCGCCGCTACAACGCCGACATCGCCGAGCGCGCTGTCCCGGAATGGCTAGAGACCCTGGACGCGCTCGAGGAACTGCCGGAAATCGGCGGCCCGGTCGGCTACTTCGGCCTCAACATGGGCACCGCGATCGGCGTGCCGCTGACGGCGGCTGACCCCCGCATCAAGGCCGCGGTCTTCGGCATCTTCTGGCACGACGACCTCGTCGACACGGCGAAGCGGATCACCGTGCCGATCGAGTTCGTGCTCCAGTGGGACGACCAGCACATCCCGCGCGAATCGGGCCTCGCGTTGTTCGACGCCTTCGCCTCGGCGGAAAAGACGTTGCACGCCAACGCGGGCAAGCACAAGGAGGTGCCGAGGTTCGAGGCCGACAGCGCCGTCCGGTTCTTCGCGCGGCACCTCGGAAAGGCGGAAACCGTATGAGCACCTTCACCTCGGGCGACGCCGCGGTGGTGATCACGCGGGTCGCGGAGCGGCACTGGCACGCCCTGGAGGACGACCGGGTGGTCGGCCGCGGCGAAGCGACCCTTCGTCCCGACGGCCGGATCTTCCTCAGCATCGACGCGTGGCACGGCGCGGTCTTCGACCAGCTCGCCGCGACGATGCTGCCCGACCTGCCGCGGCCGTTGTACACAGTGGTCGACGAAGCCGACGTCGACCTGACGTCCCACTGGGAGCGGGCCGGCTTCACCACCCGGCGCCGCGAGTGGGAATACGTCGTGCCCACCGATGTGGCGCGTCCTGCGTCGCCGGGTGTGACGATCGAGCCGGCGCGGGAAGCTCCGCTGCGCGAGCTGGACCGCGCGATCCGCGCCGAGGTCGAGGCGACGGTCGGCTGGCCGGAGATGCCGGCGGAAGTGGTGACGCGGCCGGTACCGGATCCCGCGAAGTGCACGGTGGCGACGGAATCCGGCCGGTACGTCGGAATGGTCCGGGTGGTGCCGCTCCGGCAGCCCCGGATCGGCCTGATCGCGGTCCGCGCGGAGTGGCAGCGTCGCGGGATCGGCCGGGCGCTGCTCGCGCACGTGCTGGGCGCACTGCACAGCAGTGGCCTCGAATCGGCGTCGGCCGAGGTGACCGAAGCCAACTCGGCGGCCATCGCGCTGTTCGAGGGCTTCGGCGCCCGGCGCGCGGGCAGCAACCTCGAGCTGGTGGTGCGCTGATGGCGAACGCCGGCGGCATCGAGGTGGAGGGCACCGTGCTGGAGTGCCTGCGCAACGCCACGTTCCGGGTGGAGCTGGAAAACGGGCACAAGGTGCTCGCGCACATCAGCGGGAAGATCCGGAAGAACTACATCAAGATCCTGCCGTTCGACCGGGTGCTGGTGGAGCTCAGCCCGTACGACCTGAGCCGGGGCCGGATCAAGTTCCGGTACCGCAGCTAACGAGTGGGGGAGGCCGTCGCCGCGACGGCCTCCCCTCCCGGACCTGCCGGGCCGGGCGTGACAGGCTGGGGACGTGACCGACACCGTCCATCCCTTCGACTTGACCTGGCGTGACGTCGATCCCCGGCAGCATCCGTTCGACGCCGCGACCGCGCTCGACGTGATCAGTTCCCTTGCCCCTGCCCGGTTTCCCGCGACGCCGGACGAAGGGGACGAGTGGACCGCCGAGATGGTGCGGGCCGTCGTCGACCGCTTCGGCCGGTGGGCCGCGGGCTGGCGGTGGGCACACAACGAGGGGGACCTCGGCGGCGGACCGGTGACGAGCTGGTGCTGCGCCCGGCACTCGATCACGACCCCGGACGCCACTCTCCACCGGATCGCGGACGCGTTGTGCCGGTGGCGGAGCTGGCTGGAGGACCTGGCCGAGCGGTTCGACCGGTACCCGCTGGACACCGTCGAAGGGGAGGAACAGCGGCAGATCCGGGAGCGCGCCACGACCCACCTGGTGACCGCCGTCGTCGACCGCACCGGCGCGGGAGACGCCTGGTACCGCCACGCCGAGCAGGTGCTGTCCTGGTTCCTGACCCGCTGGGGAACGGACCCGGCAACCGCGGCGGACCAGGTCGAGCGCGCGGTCTCCGGCGACTTCGCGAGCTGGACCGCACCGGAGACCCAGGTCCTGGACGACGTCGCCGGGCGGCTCGCCGAACCGTGGCCGCCCCGGGGCCGCGGATGACGGTTCCCGACCACCTGCGGGCGTGGCTCGCTGTCCGCGATTCCGTGCCCTGGCAGCCGAGTCCGTCACGCCGCGGGATGATCACCCCGCGGCGTGACGGACCGGTGCACGACATCGTCACCCGGGACGGCCCCCGCGCCGCACGTCTGCTGGCCGCCCTCGCCCAGGCTCGTGCCGACGCGGAATCGGGCGCAGCGCTGAGCTTCGAGGTGCTCAGCGGGTGGCAGCGCCACGTCCTCGGCGTCGCCGACGTGCCGTTCCGGTCCCACCCGGCGTTCGCCAAGGAAGGCCGCGAACGCTACGGCGTGAGCCCCGGCCTGCGCGGTGAGTTCGACCGATGCCTGGCGCAGGCCCACCACACCGGCCCGGGTCTCGCCGCCCGCGCCGCGCGGCTGTACCTCGACGTCTGCTTCTTCCACCCGTTCGACGACGGAAACGCCCGCTGCGCTTTCCTGGCGCTCACTTTCCTGCTGGCCGGGGCGGGAATCACGCTCGACCAGGTGGCTCCGCTCCGCCGTATCCCCCGCCGCGCGGGCAGTTCCGAAGACGCGCTCGCGCTCGCCGAGCTGGTGGCCATCCTCATCACGAACACGGCTCGTCGCGGGACGGCGATGGAGCTCAGTACTCGTTCTTGATACTGCGGTCACACCGGCAAGGTCCGCCCGAGGAACGCCGTCGTCAGGTCCCAGGCTCGCGCGGCCGCGGCCGGGTGGTGGAACATCGGCGCCACGTTGTTGTGGAACGCGTGTCCCGCCTCTTCCTGGACGTGGATCTCCGCGCCCGGGTGTGCGGCCACTGCGGACTCCACGAGACGCACGTCGGAGCGCGGGATGAACGGGTCCTGCCCACCGAAGTGGAACTGGATCGGGCAGGTGATCTCCGCCAGGTTCGCGATCTGCCCCGGCACCGTCGAGCCGTAGAACGACACCGCCACGTCCGGGTCACCCGCGGCCGCCGCCGCAAACGCCAGGGAGCCGCCCAGGCAGAAGCCCAGCACGCCCACTTTGTCCGTGACGGCGGGGGAAGCGCGCAGGTGCGCCGCGGCTTTCAGGACGTCCGAAAGGCCGAGAGCCGGGTCGAAGGCGGCTGCCACTTCCATCGAGGCCGCCACTCCCGCTTCGTCGTGCGTCGACGACCAGCCCGGCGACGTGCGCCAGAACAGCTCCGGGACCACCACCACGTAACCGAGGGACGCCAGGTCCGCCGCGACCGAGCGCAGGTAGTCGTCCAGGCCGAAGATCTCCTGGACCAGCACCAGTCCCGGGCCGCGGCCGGCCGGGGGCAGCCACTCCGGCAGGGGGAGATCGCTCATCACAACGCCCTTTCCAGGATGTCCGCGACCAGGGCGGCTTGCCGGCCGTCCGGGTCGAGGTCGGGGTCGAACACCGTCAGCTCGAAGCCCGCCGCGCCGGGGAGTGACAAGAGCCCGCGCAGCAGGGAGACCAAAGTGGACGGACCAAGACCACCCGGATCGGGACTGTCCACTGCGGACACGTGCGCCGGGTCGAGGACGTCGATGTCGACGTGGACCCAGAAGCCGTCCAGGCTGGCGAACGTCGAAGCCGCCACGGCCAGCGCGTCCGGCACCAGCAGGCTTTCCGAGGTGACGTAGGAGATCCCCGCCGACCGCAGCTCGGCCGACTCCGCCTCACGGACGCCCAGCACCACGACGTCGCTGTCGCGCACGTACGGCCGGAGACCGTCGATGTCGGCGAGGTCGCCGGCGCCGCGGCCGGTCATGATCGCCAGGTCCTCACCCGCCGCCGCGCCGACGTGGTCGGCGATGCCGAGGTGGCGGAAGTCGTCGTGGCCGTCGAGGTAGGCGATGCCGAACCGGCCTTCGCGGCGCAGCGCCAGCATCGCGCCGAGCGAAATCGAACAGTCGCCGCCCAGCACCACCGGGAAGCCGCCCGACGACCGGACCGACGCCACGCGGGTGGCGAGCGCACGCGTGTAGGAGGCCAGCGCCGCGGAGTTGCGGACGCCGTCACCCGGTTGCCAGGTGCCGACGTAGCGCCCCGGCGTCACGACACCGCCGTCCGACGCGTTCAGGCGGCGCAGGATCCCGAGGTCGCGCAGCACGCCGGGCGTCTTGTAACAGCCGGGCACCGCGCCCTCGGCCGGCGGCCGCAAGCCCAGGTTGGACGGAGCGTCGATCAGCACGAGATTCCCCACCGGGTCACCGTACTGGCTCCGCGGGCGGCCGCGTCCTAAGTTGGGAGACCGACCAAGGAGGCGCGATGGCTGAACAGACCAAGTACGTCCTGGACGAGGCCGATCTCCCGACCCGGTGGTACAACGTCGTCCCCGATCTCCCGGAGCCGCCACCGCCGCCGCTGCACCCCGGCACCCGCGAACCGGTCGGCCCGGCGGACCTGGCGCCGCTGTTCCCGCAGGCCCTCATCGAGCAGGAGGTGACGACGGAGCGCTATGTCGACATTCCCGAGGAGGTCCGGGAGGTCTACAAGCTCTGGCGTCCGTCGCCGCTGTTCCGCGCGCGCCGGCTGGAGAAGGCGCTGGGCACTCCGGCGAGGATCTACTACAAGTACGAAGGGGTCAGCCCGGTCGGCTCCCACAAGCCGAACACCGCCGTGCCGCAGGCGTTCTACAACGCGCAGGAGGGTGTCGCCCGGCTGACCACCGAGACCGGCGCCGGCCAGTGGGGGAGCGCGCTCGCCTTCGCCTGCGCCCAGTTCGGGCTGGAGTGCGAGGTCTGGCAGGTGCGGGCGTCCTACGACCAGAAGCCCTACCGCAAGCTGATGATGGAGGTCTTCGGCGCGACGGTGCACCCCAGCCCGTCCGAGCTGACCGAGTCCGGCAAGGCCATCCTCGCCGAACACCCCGACTCCACCGGCAGCCTCGGCATCGCGATCAGCGAGGCGGTCGAGCAGGCGGCACAGGACCCGGACACGCGGTACGCGCTGGGCAGCGTGCTCAACCACGTGCTGCTGCACCAGACGATCATCGGCGAGGAGGCGCTGCTGCAGTTCCAGCTGGCCGGCGACACCCCGGACGTCCTCGTCGGCTGCACCGGCGGCGGCTCGAACTTCGGCGGGCTGGCGTTCCCGTTCCTGCGCGAGAAGCTGGCCGGCCGGATGGACCCGGTGATCCGCGCGGTCGAACCGGCCGCGTGCCCGTCGCTGACCCGCGGGAAGTACGCCTACGACTTCGGTGACACGGCCGGGCTCACGCCGTTGCTCAAGATGCACACGCTCGGCCACGAGTTCATCCCCGACCCGATCCACGCGGGCGGCCTGCGTTACCACGGGATGTCCCCGCTGATCTCGCACATCTACGAGCTCGGCCTGATCGAGGCGATCGCCGTCGGACAGCAGGAGTGCTTCGCGGCAGGCGTGCGGTTCGCGCGGTCCGAGGGCATCATCCCGGCACCCGAGCCGACGCACGCGCTCGCGGCGTGCATCCAGGAAGCGTTGCGGTGCAAGGAAACCGGCGAGGAGAAGGTGATCCTCACGGCGCTGTGCGGGCACGCACACCTGGATCTGCCGGCGTATGGCGCGTACCTCGCGGGCGACATGGTGGACAACGAACTGTCCGCGGCCACGCTCCAGGAGTCCCTCGCCACCCTGCCCTGACCCGAGCGCCCCAAGGCGGCCTCGGTTGCGTCTGACGCACCGAAGGCCGCCTTGGGTGCGTGAGACGCACCGAAGGCCACCTTGGGGCGCTTACAGCACGTCGGGGATTTCGGGGCGGGACAGCTCCGAGCGGGTGTCCGCCAGGACGACGCGGTCCCGGCCCGCCGCCTTCGCCTCGAAGACCGCGTCGTCGGCGGCCTGCAGCAGGATCGTGTACTCCGTGGCCGTTTCCGGGTACACCGCCGCGCCGATCGACGCGGTCAGGCCGCTGATCACCTCGGGTTTGCCCGGGCGGACCACCGGGACGCGCACCTCGACGCGGGCGATCGCCGCCCGGATGCGGTCGGCGATCGACGCGATTTCGCCGCTCGTCGCGCCCGGGAGCAGCACCACGAACTCGTCACCGCCGAAACGGCCGACGTAGTCGCCGCCGCGGACCGAGTTCTGGATCGCCGACGCGATCGCGCGCAGCACCTCGTCGCCGGCCAGGTGGCCGTTGCCGTCGTCGATGGCCTTGAAGTGGTCGATGTCGATCATCAGCACACCCGCCGTCGAGGCCAGCTCGGCGGCGCGGGCGAGCTCGTTGCGGGCCAGCTGGACCCAGAACTCCGGGGCGAGCAGCGACGTCTTGGAGTCCGTGCGCGCGGCGGCCTGGAACTGCGGCAGCAGCAGGCCGATGTGCAGCGCCACCGGTGTCACCATGAGCACCGGCAGCAGCCAGGGCCGGACCGTCATCACCAGCGCGATGCCGCAGCCGACGCCGACCGCGGCCAGCACGATCAGCACGTCGGACGGGTTGCCGAACGCCTGCCGCGGCGGCTTGCCCGGGTTGCTCATCACGATCGCGAGGATCACCAGCAGGTAGTTGAGCCCGAAGTAGACGAGCCCGGACACCGCCAGCGCGAGCATCCCGCCGAACTTGTCCAGGTACGGCACGTACGGCGCCAGCCGGCCGCCGGTGCCGGCGGACAGCACCACACCCGCGGCGGCGCAGGCGAGGATCACGGTGGCGCCGGAAAACACTTTCCGGTGAATCACACCGCGGCGTTTGTACACCCGTACCCAGGAATGGGCATAACTGACGACGATGACGAGCGTGGCCAGTGGCGGGGGCAGCAGGAGCAGCCCGGCGAAGATCCAGATCGACTGCAGGTGCATGTGCGGCCGGCCGTCGGCGGCGAGCTCCCGGATGCGCTCGATGCGTTGCGCCGCTTCGAGATGGACGATCTCGCCGGCCAGGATCAGTCCACACCAGAGCACGGACTGACCCGTGATCGGCACGAGGCCCGCGGTCGCGAAGATCGCGACCGCGGCCAGGACGTCGACCGTGAGGACATAGCCGAACACCGGAGTGGGCAGCTTCCACACGGCCCACGTACGGAGACCTGATCGTGGACGTTCTGAGCTGGGCTTTCGCCCTCGGGACCCGGAGAATCCCACGAAACGCCCCTTTTGTTAGGACGGAACTCTTCGCGGAAATGTCACTGTAATCAAATGACCGCGGTGTGTCACTAGGCCGGTCAGGCTACCGTTCGGTTACGCACCGTGCAAGATCGCTCACAACCAGGAGAAACCATGTCGCACTTCCTGCCCAACGCCAACATCGTCCCGTCCCGCCGGCGCGCGCAGCGGCCGACCGACTGGACCCGTCAGCTGCCGACGGACTGGACCCGCGCGATCCCGACCGACTGGACCGCGCACCAGCTTCCCACCGATGGGACGCCGCGTCAGCTGCCGACCGACTGGACCGCCCACCGGATCCCGACCGACTGGGCCGGCACCGGCGCCGGCGTCGCACCACTGCCCGCCTGCCCCACCGACTGGAGCGAGCGCAAGGGCCAGCGGCCGACCGACTGGACCCGGTTCTGAGAACCGCCACCCGGTGACCGGCGTCGAGAGGGAGCCGGTCACCGGGACCCGGCCGGTCCGTCAAGAAGGCTGCGCCCGGCGCCACAACGTGGCCGCGCCGAACGCCGCCACCACGCCCACCGCTCCCGCCGAGGCGACAACGCCGTGCGGGGCGATCCGTTCCGCCGCGAGCCCGGCCAGCACCACCCCGAGGCCCTGCGACACCCGCAGCGCCGTCAGCGCGAAGCCGAACGCCTGCGCACGCTGGGTGTCCGGGGTCAGCTGCACGAACGTCGTGTTCGCGATGAGGTTGTACGAACTCGCCACGCCGGACAGCGTGAGCAGCAGGAGCGTCCCTTCGAGGTCCGGCCGCAACGCGCAACCCAGCAGCGCCGCGCACGCCAGCATCGCCAGCGGTCCCAGCAATCTGCTTCGCCGCGACGGCGGGATCCTCGACAGGGCCGCCATGCCCAGCACGTTGCCCAGCGCGTACGCCCCGAGCAGCAGCCCGACGACCACCGCGCCGCCACCCAGTTCCGCCGCGTACGGCGCCGCGATCGCCTCACCCGCGATGTAGAGCCCCGACACGCAGCCGAGCGCGACCAGCGCGAGCCGGCGCCGGTCGGCGACGACCACCGTCCAGCCCGCCCGCACGTGCGGCCACCAGCGGACCCCGGACGACTCCCGCGGCGGCCGCGACCGGACGCCGGTGACCAGGAACAGCGCCGACACCGCGAAGCTCGCCGCGTCCGCGAGCAGGGCGCCGCCGGTGCCGATGGCCGCGACCAGGAGCCCGCCCAGCGCGAACCCGGCGACCTGCCCCGCCTGGACGAGCATCATCAGCAGGCCCATCCCGGGCACGAACGCGTCGTCCGGCAGCACCTGCGGCAGCAGCGCCGCGCGCGCGGAGTTCCACACCGGGTTGAGCAGCTGGACGCCGATCAGCAGGGCAGCCACCGCCGGCAGCCCGAGCCCCGGCCACGCCATCGCGGCGACCGCCAGCGCACGCACGACGTCGGCCAGGACCATCACCGCGCGCGGTGGGTGGCGGTCGGCCAGCCCGGACAGCAGAGGCCCGCCGACGAGGTCGGGCAGGAACGTCAGCGCGTACGTCAGCGCCGCCCAGCCCGGCGAGTTCGTCCGGTCGTAGACCAGGATCGACAGCGCGACCCGCGCCAGCTGGTCACCGGTGACCGAGACGAGCTGGGCCGAGAACAGGGCCCGGAACTCGGCCACCGCGAGGACGTCCCGGAACCCGACCGCGCGCACCGCCATGAACACCCACGGTACCTACGCATACGCGCTGGGTGAACGGCCGTTAGGAGGGACCGCAGGTGATTTTCGGTTGCGGGTTGTAGTGGACCGTCCGGGTCGAGCGGCCGACCTCGCGGCCGGTCGCGGCGTCCTTGAGCACGCGGGTGTCGGACGTGGTGAACCCGGGCGCGCCGTTGGAGGCGTGGCAGTTCTCCGCCGGCCCCGGCTTGGTCGGCGGGTCGCTCGGGTTGGCCCGGCTGCCCGGGATGGACTCGACGGTGTACCGCTTGGTGCCCCACAGCTTCACGGTCAGCGACGACGGCGACCAGATCGCCTGGATCGCGATGCCGGTCGGCGAGTCGTTGGTGAACTTGAGGTCGATCACACTGGAGCCGTTGGGGTTCTGGAAGACCGTCGCCTCGCGCGCGGCGGGGTAGCGGCTGATGTAGTAGCTGTGCTCCTTGTGCCCCGCGTCCTTCATGCCCGCGAAGTACGACGCGTTGTACAGCGTGGTCGCGAACTGCGAGATGCCGCCGCCGACCTCGCGCCCCGGGGCGCCGTCCTTGATCACGCCCGCCTCGACGTAGCCCTGCGCCTTGCCGCGCGGGCCGGTGAACCCGTTGAGGCTGAAGGTTTCCCCGGGCTTGACGATGGCGCCGTTGACCTTCTGCGCGACCACGCGGATGTTCGTGCCGGAGTCGGCCGCGAAGCCGCCGGTGGTGAACTCGCCGACGACCTCCTTGACGCCGAGCTGGTTCGCCTGGTCGGTGGTCACCTTCGCCGGCGCGTCCTTGTAGATCGCCGGGACCTCGCGGCCGTCGGTCTTCTTCAGGACGTCGGGCAGCGGCTTGAGGCTCGGGTCCCAGTCGATGGTGCGGCCGTCGGTCGACGGGTCCACCGTGGGCTTGCCGCCTTCGAAGACGATGGTCGCCTCCTTGCCCTCCTTCTCGGTGGACTTCAGCTGCGGCCCGGCGGCTTCGGCGATCTTGCCGTTGTCGATCTTCGGTGTCAGCCCGCCGCCGTCGGCCGGCTCGAAGCTGAGCGCGGCGGCGATCGCCTCCGGCTTCACGGTGGCGTTCTTGCCCTCGCCCTTGACCACCAGCGGGCCGGAGACGGCGGGCCGCGCGAACTGCTCCAGCGCGGCTTGGATGCCTTCGGGGGTGGTGCGGACCGGGGTGCCGGTCACCGGCAGCGCCAGCGTCTCACCACGCGCCCACTTCTCGACGACGGCGGCCTTCGCGGCCTCGACGTCGAGCTTCTGCCCGGGTTTCGGCGCGACGGCGACCGGGTTCGCACCCTCGAACTTCACGGTGCCTTCGGCCGGCTCACGGTCGACCTGGCCGCGAAGGCCGTCGAGGGCGGCGGCGAGCTTGGCGTCGTCGGCGTGGCTGACCACACCGACCTCACGGCTGGAGAACAGCGACGACAGGCGCGTGAACGGGTTCAGCGGCTGCTCGCCGGCCTGGTCGAGGGTCTGCGCCCAGTCGAGGCGCAGCCCGGCGAGCGTCGGCGACAGCGTGCCCTGGACGTCACCCGCGGTCACGGCCAGCGGGCGCGTGAGCCGCG
Source organism: Amycolatopsis sp. NPDC051758 (assembly GCF_044453095.1). Classification (NCBI taxonomy): domain Bacteria; kingdom Bacillati; phylum Actinomycetota; class Actinomycetes; order Pseudonocardiales; family Pseudonocardiaceae; genus Amycolatopsis; species Amycolatopsis sp. NPDC051758. Next base: position 128,467 of record NZ_JBITCJ010000015.1, read on the forward strand.
GCTCGATCTGGCCGCGCAGCTGCTGCTCGGCGGCGTCGCGGTCCATGCCGCCGACGTCGACCCCGGCCACGGTCACGCCACGCGGGACGCTGCCCTGGCTGACCAGCAGGTCGACGCCGTAGATCACGACGAGCAGCCCGAAGACGCCACCCGCGATCAAGCCGGCCTTGCGCAGGTTCGGCTTCGGCTTCGCGGGTGCGGGCTCGGGGGGTTCGGTGTCGGGGCGGACGACCGGCAGGACGTCCGTCTGCTCACCGTGTGACTCGGGCCAGCGCGGTTCGTACGGCAACTCTCCACCCCTTCAACGCGGCGCCGGTTCGCGCCCGTGACGGGCTCAGCGTACGGGGCACCCGGACAAGCCGTACGACTCGCCCTAACGGGGGATGAACCGGTCACGGAACGGCTGATCCGGTGCGCTGGCCGCCGCCTCAGCCCGCGTCCGGCTCGGGATTTGCGCCTGCCCTGGCCAGGAAGTCGAAGTCGCAGCCTTCGTCGGCCTGCGTGATGTGTTCGCTGTAGAGCGCGCCGTAACCCCGCTCGAACCGCGGCGCGGGCGCTACCCATGCAGCGCGACGCCGCTCCAGTTCCTCATCGGACACGTCCAGGTGCAACCGTCGCGAAGGCACGTCCAGGGTGATCAGGTCACCGTCGCGGACCAGCGCCAGCGGCCCGCCCACGTGGGACTCCGGCGCCACGTGCAGCACGCACGCGCCGTAGCTGGTGCCGCTCATCCGGGCGTCCGAAATCCGGACCATGTCCCGGACCCCGGCCTCGAGGAGGTGCGAAGGGATCGGCAGCATCCCGTACTCGGGCATGCCGGGGCCGCCGAGCGGGCCCGAACCCCGCAGCACCAGCACCGAATCGGCGGTGATCGACGGGTCGTCGATCCGCTTCTTGAGGTCCGGGTAGTTCTCGAACACCACGGCCGGGCCGGTGTGCGTCAGCAGGTGCGCTTCGGCGGCGATGTGCTTGATGACCGCGCCGGACGGCGCCAGGTTGCCGTGCAGCACCGCGACCCCGCCCTCGGCGGCCACCGGGTTGTCGCGGGGCCGGATGACGTCGTTGTTGTGCACCGACGCCGAAGCCAGGTTCTCGCCGAGCGTCCGGCCGGTGACGGTGAGCCGCTCGACGTGCAGCAGGTCGGTCAGCCGCGACAGCAGCCCGGGCAGGCCGCCGGCGTAGTAGAAGTCCTCCATCAGCCAGTCGCCGCCGGGACGGATGTTCGCCAGCACCGGGACGCGGCGCGCGAGCGTGTCGAAGTCGGCCAGCGAGACCGGGATCCCGCTGCGGCCGGCCATCGCGATCAGGTGGATCACGGCGTTGGTCGAGCCGCCGAGTGCGAGCACGGTGGTGATCGCGTCGGCGTACGCGCGCTTGTCCAGCACCTGCCCGACGGTCAGGTCCTCCCAGACCATCCCGACGATCCGGGCGCCGCTCGCCGCGGCCATCCGGTGGTGCGCCGAGTCGACGGCGGGGATCGACGCCGCACCCGGCAAGGTCATGCCGAGCACTTCGGCGGCCGAGGTCATCGTGGACGCCGTCCCCATCGTCATGCAGTGGCCGGGTGACCGCGCGAGCCCGCGCTCCAGTTCGGACAGCTCGGCGTCGCCGATCAGCCCGGCGCGCTTGTCGTCCCAGTACTTCCACATGTCGGTGCCGCTGCCGAGGACCTCGTTGCGCCAGTGCCCGCGCAGCATCGGCCCGGCCGGCACGAAGATCGCGGGCAGCCCGGCGCTCGCCGCGCCCATCAGCAGCGCCGGGGTGGTCTTGTCGCAGCCGCCCATCAGCACGGCGCCGTCGATCGGGTAGGACCGCAGGATCTCCTCGGTCTCCATCGCCAGCAGGTTCCGGTAGAGCATCGGTGTCGGCTTCTGGTACGTCTCCGACAGCGTCGCCACCGGGAACTCCAGCGGGAACCCGCCGGCCTGCCAGACACCGCGTTTGACCTGCTCGGCGCGTTCCCGCAGGTGCATGTGGCAGGGGTTGATGTCGGACCAGGTGTTGAGGATGCCGATGACCGGTTTGCCGAGGTGCTCTTCCGGGTTGTAACCGAGCTGACGGCTGCGGGCTCGGTGGCTGAAGTTGCGCAGTTCGCCGCCGCCGAACCAGCGGTGGCTGCGGAGCTCCTCGGGCTTCTTCATGGGAACCAGTATGGCATCTGATATATGATCCTGCGGGCCTGGTTGAATGGCCTTCGACACGACGAGGGAGCGCACCATGACCGGGACGTTCAGCCTGCCCGCCTCCCGGACCGAGGTGGTACTGGAAGAGATCCGCCGGGGCATCCTCACCCGCGAGCTGGTGCCCGGCCAGCCGCTGGTCGAGGCCGAGCTGGCCGCGCGGCTGGGGGTGTCGAAGACCCCGGTGCGCGAGGCGCTCAAGGTGCTGTCCAACTCGGGCCTGGTGACGTTCAGCCCGTACAAGGGCGCGTCCGTGTGCGTGGTCGACGCCGAGCTCGCCAAGTCCGTCTACGACGTGCGGATGGTGCTGGAGCCCGAGGCCGTCCGCCGGACCGTCGAGCAGCGGGACCCCGAGCTGCTCGAAGACGCGGCCGAGGCGCTGAAGGAGGCGTCGACGGCGATCGCGGACAAGGACCAGGCCGCGCTGAGCCTGCTCAACCGCCGGTTCCACCGCGCGCTCTACCGCGGCTGCGGCAACCCGCTGATGGTCTCGATCCTGGACGACCTCAAGGACCGCGCGGCGCTGATCAGCGTGGTCGGCTGGGAGGCCAACCCCAGCTGGAAGAAGGAGTGGACCGAGCACAAGGCGGTGCTCGCCGCGGCCAAGAAGGGGGACGCCGAGGGCGCCGCGGCGCTGCTGCGCGACCACATCGGCGGGTTCCTGGAGCGGGTGCTCGAGGCCATCGGATGAAGCTGCTGCTGATCTCGGACACGCACCTGCCGTTCCGCGGCCGGGTGCTGCCCGAGCAGGTGTGGGCCGAGGTCGACGCGGCGGACGTCGTTGTGCACGCCGGCGACTGGGTCGAGGTCGGCCTGCTCGACGAGCTCGAAGCCCGCAGCAAGCGGCTGATCGGCGTTCACGGCAACAACGACGGCGCCGACCTGCGGTCCCGGCTGCCGGAGATCGCCCGCGCGGACCTCGACGGCGTCCGGCTGGCGGTGATCCACGAGACCGGGAGCAAGGAGGGCCGCGCACAGCGGTGTGACACGCAGTTCCCGGACACCGACGTGCTCGTCTTCGGCCACAGCCACATCCCGTGGGACACGACCACCCCGGCCGGCCTGCGGCTGCTCAACCCGGGCTCGCCGACCGACCGCCGCCGCCAGCCGTTCTGCACCTACCAGACGGCCCGGATCTCCGACGGCGCGCTGGTCGACGTCGAGCTGCACGAACTGCCCCGGAAGGGGTAGACAGGTCCCATGGATCCGGCATGGGCGTTGCGGGAGATCGCGTTCCAGCTCGAACGCGCGGGGGAGCCGACCTACCGCGTCCGCGCGTTCCGGAACGCCGCCGCGACCGTCGACAAGCTCACCGCCGAGCAGCTCGCCCAGCGGGCCGAGGCCGGCACGCTCACCGCGTTGCCGGGGATCGGCAAGGCCACCGCCGGGGTCATCGAAGACGCCCTGGCCGGCCGGGACCCCGCCTACCGGGGGAAGATCGTCGAGAAGGAGCTGCCGGACGGCGAGCCGCTGCGGTCGGCCCTCAAGGGTGACTGCCACACCCACTCCGACTGGTCGGACGGCGGCAGCTCGATCGGCGAGATGGCCGTCGCGGGGCGGGACGTCGGGCACGAGTGGATGGTGCTCACCGACCACTCGCCGCGGCTGACCGTGGCGAACGGGCTCTCGCCGGACCGGCTGCGGACGCAGATGCAGATCGTCGCGAAAGCCAACGAGCTGATGGCGCCGTTCCGGCTGCTGCAGGGCATCGAGGTCGACATCCTCGACGACGGCGCGCTCGACCAGGAGGAAGAGCTGCTCGCCGAGCTGGATTTCGTCGTCGCGAGTGTGCACTCGAAGCTGCGGATGCCGGCCCGGGACATGACCCGCCGGATGCTCGCCGCGGTCCGGAACCCGCACGTGCGCGTGCTGGGGCACTGCACCGGGCGGCTGGTCACCGGCCGCGGCCGGCCCGAATCGGAGTTCGACGCCGAAGCCGTGTTCACCGCGTGCCGCGAGAACGGCGTCGCCGTCGAGATCAACTCGCGGCCCGAGCGGCTCGACCCGCCGATGAAGCTGCTGCGCCTGGCCGCGGAGATCGGCTGCGAATTCGCGATCGACAGCGACGCGCACGCCCCCGGCCAGCTCGACTGGCAGGGTTACGGCTGCGAGCGCGCGATCAAGGCGGGGATCGGGCCGGAGCGGATCATCAACACCCGCACGGCGGACGAGCTGCTCAGCCGCTGACCGAGATGTTGATGACCGGGTGCTTCGCCGGGTCGAGCCACCGCAGCACGGCGTCGAGGTCCCGGGCGGGGACGGACACGCAGCCCGCGGTCGGCTTGCCGTTGCCGACGTGCAGGAAGAACGCCGAGCCCGCGCCCGGCACCACGGGAGCGCGGTTGTAGTCGATGACGACGGCCTGGTCGTAGACCGGGCCCGCCTGGCCGAGGTTCTCCCCGGCGGCCTCGTCGAACGGGCACGCGCCGGGAGCGCACGAGAAATGCGTGTTGTAGTACGGGGATTTCACATCGGACACCCACCAGTCCGAGGTGGTGACCTGGCGGTAGGGCAGCCGGGTGGTCGCGGGCTTGATGCCGAAGGCTTCGGTCAGCGGCCACACGCCGGCCGGCGTGCGTGACGTCGATTCGCTGGCCCGGCCGATGCCGTTCTTGCCGACGTACGCCGGAACCGGGCCGTACGCCCGCGTCCAGCCGCGGCCTTCGTGCTGCCATGCCGTGAGAGTGGCGGTGGTGGCGTTCGCCGAATCCGCGACGACGGTGACCACCTGCCCCGCGTCCCCGCGGAACGACGGCGAAGCGACCGCCCCGGCGGGCGCCGCGGCGCTGGTCAGCAGCGTGGCGGCGGCCAGCGTGACGCCGAGGAATCTCCGGGACATGCCCGAGACCCTAGCGGCGCCACGCCAGCCGTGCGAGGTCAGTTGATGGTGTAGGAGTCCCCGTAGACCTTCCACTTCAGCGGGGTGTGCAGGTCGAAGTTGCCCGCGTTGAGGAACACCAGCTGCTCGGTGTCGACACGCGAGGTGTCCGAGTGGGCTTCCTCTTCGTTCATGACGACCTTGCGGGCGGTGAAGAACGCCTTGAGGTAAGCCGTCTCGTCGCCACCCTGCGCCGGGGTCTTCGCCTTCTTCATCGCGGCCGAGCGGATGCCGCCGAAGCTGCTGTGGTCGGTGCCGGGGCCGTGCATGACGATGGCGTCGTAGTAGGCGAACTGGCCGAGGTTGCTGAGGCCGTCCGACTTGCCCTGGCTCACCGCCGGGTTGAAGTACACGCGGTCGCGCTCGTTGTTCTGCGCGGTCTGGAACGCCGTGGTGGCCGCAGCCTGCTTCCACGCGCTCTCGAACGCCGAGCCGAGCCCGCTGTGCGAGTCGGTGCCGTTCACCTTGCGCAGCGCGGGAAGGTACTTCGCCAGCGGGTTGTTCGGCACCGAGTTCGTGTACGCCTCGACCAGTTCGAGCATGTCGCCGGTGCCGGAGCAGAACCCGATGATGCCCGCGGTGTAGCCGCGGCCGTCGCCGATGTCCTCGATGTACTTGTACTGCGCTTTCCAGTCCAGGGAGGAGTTTTCCGCGCTGGAGACCAGCTTCATCGCGATCTCCTTCTTCGCCGCGACCGAGAGGTCGCCGGTGGCGAGGACGGAGGCGCTCTGCGCGGCCGCCGGCGCGGGTGCTGCCGTGGAGAGCGCGGGCGTGGTGATCACGAGGGCCGCGACGGAAGCCGCGCCGAGCGCGCCGATCAGGACCGGCCGCAACTTCTTGCTCATGGGAGGAAACCCTTTCCGCGGAACGTGCCGTGGGGGAGCACGGCTGCTGGCATGGCGGACGAAGCCGGGAATTCGGCGGCCTTCCGGACGTCGCCTTCGCGGCTTCGGGTGGTGCTGCGGCGTAGCGCCACGGTAGCGAAGGGTGAGGGGCTTCACAAGAGGCGGAAGAAGTTCATGTTCGTGAACGGGGCGACTCGGTCCTCAAAGGACGAATCCGCGCGCAAATAGGGAAAGAAGTCAAGGGAGAGCAGACGATTTCGCCCGCGGTCAGCGGACCCCGGCGAAGAGGCGGATGACGTCCGGCAGGACGTTCACCGGGATCGTCGGGTCGATCGCGCGCTGGACGCCGAGGCCGATGCCGAGGCTCAGCAACGCCGTCGCGGCGTCGTCGGCCGACATCGGGAGCGTGATCCCGAAGCGTTCGGCGTACCCGGTGAGCAGGCCGGCGATGGTGTCGCGAATGGCTTTGTCCCGCGCGGCCAGTTCGGCGCGCACGTGCGGGTTGCGCCGGGCGTTCGTGGCGAACTCGACCTCCAGCGCGGTCCACGCCTCGTCGCCGATGCTGCGCTCGGCCCAGACCTGGAACGCCGCCAGCAGCCCCTCGACCCCGTCGGCGCCGACCAGGGCTCCGGCGACCAGTTCGACCTGCTCGTCGTGGATCCGGTCGAGCACGGCGAGGCAGAGCTCGTCCTTGTTGCGGAAGTTCGAGTACACCGCGCCCTTCGAGTACCCGGCCTCGTCGGCGACCTTCTCCAGCGACGTCACCGAGTAGCCGTCACGCAGGAACAGCTGCTTGGCGGTCTCGATGAGCTGCTCGCGGGTGCGCGCCTGGCTTTCCGCGCGGGTGAGTCGGGCCATGGGTGCACTCTAGCGAGGTCCGGAATTGGGGTACCACCGGTATTGAGATACTGCTAGTCTCCGAAAAATGGAACAACGCCACTTCGCGGTCCTCGTCGTCGGCGCCGGGGCATCGGGGCTGGGCGCCGCCATCCGCCTGGGCCAGGCCGGGGTCGACGACCTCGTCGTGCTGGAGAAGGCCGCCACGCTCGGCGGGACCTGGCGCGACAACACCTACCCCGGCTGCGCCTGCGACGTCCCGTCCGCGCTGTACTCCTACTCCTTCGCGCCGAACCCCGGCTGGACGCGCGCGTTCGCCGGGCAGGCCGAGATCCGGACCTACCTGCGGGACACGGCGTCGCGGTTCGGCGTCACGGACAAGATCCGGTACGGCGTCGAGGTGACCCGCGCGCAGTGGAACGCCGGCGCGGCGCGCTGGGAACTGGAGACGTCCCAGGGGCCTTACACCGCACGGATCCTGGTGGCCGGCACCGGCCCGTGGCACGAGCCGAACATGCCGGACCTGCCCGGGCTCGGCGGCTTCCCCGGCGAGGTCTTCCACTCCGCCCGCTGGAACCACGAGCACGACCTGGCGGGCAAGCGGGTCGCGGTGATCGGCACCGGCGCGTCGGCGGTGCAGTTCGTGCCCGAGATCGCGCCCCGGGTGGCGCGGCTGCACCTGTTCCAGCGCACCGCGCAGTGGGTGCTGCCGAAGCCGGACCACCCCGTCCCCGGCGTCGAACGGTTCCTGCTGCGGCGGTTCCCGGCGCTGCAGCGGGCGTTGCGCAGCGCGGAGTACGGCGCGATGGAGACGCTCGGCTTCGGCTTCCGACACCCGTGGCTGCTGCGGCAGGTGCAGAAGGTGGGGCTGGCCCACCTGCGCCTGACCGTGCGGGATCCCGCGCTGCGCAAGGCGTTGACCCCGGACTACACGCTGGGCTGCAAGCGCCTGCTGATGTCGAACACGTACTACCGCGCGCTGACGCGATCCACTGTGGACGTCCACGCGACGGCGGTCTCATCGGTGTCCGGTAACCGGGTGCTCGGCGCGGACGGCACCGCGGCCGAGGTCGACACGATCATCTTCGGCACCGGCTTCCACATCCTCGACATGCCGGTGTCGGCCCGCGTCTTCGACAACGACGGCCGGAGTCTCGACGACCATTGGAAAGGCAGCCCGCAGGCGTTTGCGGGGACCACGGTCGCGGGGTTCCCGAACCTGTACCTGCTGCTGGGGCCGAGCCTCGGCACCGGGCACTCGTCGGCGTTCATGATCCTGGAGGCCCAGCTGCGGCACACGGTGGCCGCGGTGACCCGGACCCTGCGGTCGGACCGGGCCTCGGTCTCGGTGCGGCCGGAGGTCCAGGCGGCGTTCAACGCGGAGGTCCAGGCGGCCCTGCCGGGCACGGTGTACCAGTCGGGCGGTTGTTCGAGTTATTACACGGACGTCAACGGGCGCAACAGTTTCAGCTGGCCGTTCTCGACCGGGCGGCTGCGGGCGCGAGTGGGTTCGTTCGACGAAGCGGACTACGAGATCGCTTGAACGCGCCACCGTCAGAGGGTGGCGAAGCGCAGGCCCGCCTTGGTGAGCCGGTCGATCAGCGCGTCGCCCATCGCCGTTGCCGTGGTCACCTGGCCCGCCGTTTCCGGCAGGTTGTCGGTGGCCAGGCACAGCGCCGATTCCGCGAGCATCTTCGCCGTTTCGTCGTAACCCGGGTCGCCGCCGGACACCTCCGTCACCACGCGGGAGCCGCCGCCTTCGCCGATGAACCGCACCGAGAACCACGAGCGCGCCCGGCGCTCGGGGCTCGGGCCGTTGCCGGGGGCCAGCAGCTTGGACAGCGCCCGGCGCGCCGGCGGGATCTGGGCCGCCGCCAGCAGCGCGCCCGCGCCGGTCACGCCGCCCGCCAGGATCGGCAGGTGCTTGACCGCGGCGAAGTGCCGGTAGGTGAAGTCGGGCCCGTAGCGCTCGGACGCGGCCGCCGACCGGCGGACGACCTCGGGGTCGATCGTCGGCAGCGGCACCGCCCACCAGCCCGGTCCGGCGACCCGGTGCGGACGGCCGAGCGGGGCGTGCGCGAACCGGCCGGCCGGCCGCGGCTCGGCGGCCGCGCGCTCGCGAGCGACGCGGGCTCCGGCGGCCAGCCGGCCCATGATGGTCAGCGCGCTGAGGAACGTGCCGCCCGAGGGCATCCCGCTCGCCCGGACGTAACCGTCGACGCGCAGCGGCACGCCTTCGGGCAGCTGCCGCACGGTGAACCACGCACCGAGGTCGTGCGGGATCGAGTCGAAGCCACAGGCGTGCACCAGCCGCGCGCCCGTCTCACGAGCGCGCCGGTCGTGCGCCAGGTACATCCGGTCGACGAACTCGGGTTCACCGGTCAGGTCGACGTAGTCGGTGCCCGCCTCCGCACACGCCGCCACCAGCGGCTCGCCCCGCGTCAGGTACGGGCCGACGGTCGTGATCACCACCTTCGTGGCCTCGGCGACGGCTCGCAGCGACGCCGCGTCGCCGGAGTCGGCGACGAGCAGGTCGAGCGCGGCGAACCGGTCGTCGACCTCGGCGAGCCGCGCGCGGACGGCTTCGAGCTTGCCGCGGCTGCGCCCGGCCAGCGCCCAGCGCAGGTCCGCGGGCGCGTGCCGGGCCAGGTACTCGGCGGTGAGCCCGCCGGTGAACCCGGTGGCGCCGAACAGGACCACGTCGTACGCGCGCATGTTTCCTCCTGAGGCTGTCGACGGCCCCAGGTTACCCGCCGGTCACTTCCGGTCGCCGGTGTAGACGACGGCCGCCGCGACCGCCGCCACCCCGCTGATGACGTCGGAGATGCGGCGCGGCAGGGCCTCGTGGGTGTCGGCCATCCAGCCCCGCACCTGCGCCCGGCCGAGCTCCGGCTCGCACAGGTCGTCGACCCCCGCGGTCCACGCGAGCAGCGCCAGGCACGCCGAATGCGGGTCCGGCCGGTCGACGCCGAACACCGCGGCCCGCGCCTTGTGCCGCGCCGTCGTCGAGACGAGCAGGTCCGCGGGCGGGTAGCGGTGCGTCCGGCGCAGGAGCACCCGATCGGGGGCCCGGCGGACGAGGCCGAGTGCAACGAGGTTGTCGGCGGTGATCGACAGCAGTTCCCCGCGCAGGTGGCCGACCCAGTCGCGCACGCTGTACGCCGCCGTTTCCGAAACAATTTCGGAAAACACGTGATCGGCGGTCGGAATACCCGGCGGGTGCGCGGCGATCGGGCGCACCTTCCGGTCTTCGACGGTGATCCGGTCGGCGAACAGCAGATCGCACAACGCCGCGCCCGCCAGCCCGATTCCCAGCGACGTCCGGCTCAGCACCGCACGTCCGGTGAACTCGTCGTGCCCCAGGAAGAACAGCGAATCCACCAAGGTGAGCCGGCGCATGGCAGAAATGTGCCCCCTGGGCGATCGGTGTGCGGGTGTCGAAGATAGCGGTGCGGCATCGGCCCGCTTTCGGTGCCATCACGTTTTACCCCGAACGGACGTACCGTCGCCGGGGGCGCACCCCCTACTCTGGGGCGCCGCCAAGATCACGAACGGCACGGGGGAAAGGTCCATGGGAACCCACACGCCGGGGCGTCGCGGCCTCGGCAGCAGGCGGCTCGGCGCCGCCCAGATCGTCTTTTTCGTCGTGGCGGCGGCGGGTCCGCTGTACGCGATCGCCGGCGGGGTCTCGGCGACGTACGCGGTGACGGGCAGCATCGGCGTTCCGCTGTCGTTCGTGCTGCTGGCCCCGGTGCTCGCGTTGTTCGCCGTCGGATACGCCGCGATGAGCCGCTACATCACGAACGCCGGCGCCTTCTACCCCTATGTGGCGCACGGGATCGGCCGTTCCGCGGGCACCGCCGTCGCCTACGTGACGGTGCTCGCCTACAGCTCCATCCAGGTCGGCGTCTTCGGCCTGTTCGGCCTTTCCGTTTCCACCTGGCTCGCCGGGGTGTTCGGGCTGAGCGTGCCCTGGTGGCCGGTCGCGCTGCTGATGGTGCTCGTCGTCGGCGCCGGCGGGGTGCTGCGGATCGACCTCAACGCGAAGGTGCTCGGGGTTGCCCTCGGGCTCGAGGTCGCCGTGCTCGTGGTCCTGGACGTCGTGCTGTTCGGCAATCCCGCGGAGGGCGCGGTTTCGCTGACGCCGCTTTCGCCGTCGAACCTGTTCACCGCGGGTGTCGGCGCCGTTTTTGCCTTCTCCATCGCGGTTTTCCTCGGGTTCGAGGGCGCCGCGACCTACGGCGAAGAGAGCCGTGACCCACGCCGGACGGTCGGCCGCGCGACGTACATCGCGATCGGCCTGACCGCGGTGCTGTACATCGCCTCGTCGCTCGCGATGGCGGTGGCGACCGGTCCGGACCACGTCGTCGAGCGGGCCGCGGCCGAAGGGCCCGGCCTGCTGTTCGGGCTCGGCGCGCAGCACCTGGGCACGGTGTTCGCCGACACGGCGTACGTGCTGTTCATGACGAGCCAGTGCGCCGCGCTGCTGAGCTTCCACAACGCCGTCGCGCGCTACTTCTTCGCGCTCGGCCGGGAAGGGCTGCTGCCGGAAGGGTTCAGCCGCACCAGCAAGCGCACCGGCGCGCCGATCGGCGGCTCGCTGGTCCAGACCACGATCGCGGTGGTGGTCGTCGCGGTGTTCGCGCTGGCCGGCCGGAACCCGTTCACCGACCTGTTCACCTGGACCGGCGTCACCGCCTCGACCGGGGTCACGATCATCATGATCGCCGTTTCGCTGTCGGTGATCGGGTTCTTCCGCCGGTTCCCCGGACGCGAGACGTGGTGGCGGCGCATCGGCGCGCCCGCGCTCGCGGCGGTGACGCTGACCGCGATCCTGGTGCTGATCATCGCCAACTTCGGCGTCCTGCTCGGCCCCGCGGGCGCGATCCCGTGGCTGCGCTGGGGCCTGCCGGGGCTGCTCGTGCTCGCCGGGCTGGCCGGCTTCCTGCGGGCCGAAGCGCTGCGCACCCGGAGCCCGGACGTCTACGCGGCGATCGGCGGCCCGCTGCGCGACGACGAAGACCTGGTGGCGGCGCGGTGACCGGCGTCCGGGCCGCCGAACCGTCCGAACTGGACACCGTGGCGGCGATCCTGGTCGCCGCGTTCCAGGACGACCCGCTGAGCCGCTGGGTGTTCCCCGGCGACGAGCGCCGCCGCACCGGCGCGCACCCCGCGTTGTTCCGCGAACTCCTCACCGCCGGGGTCGCGACCGGGAGCGTCGACGTCACCGAGGACCGTTCGGCGGCGGTGATCTGGACACCCCGGACCGGTGAAGACGGTGACGACGCGCCGATCGTCGGGCTCGAGCCCGCGGAGCTCGACAGGCTGGGGGTGCTGCTCGGGATGATGGCCGACCGTGAGCCGCCGGAACCGCACTGGCACGCGCAGTTCATCGGCGTGGTGCCCGGCCGGCAGGGCCAGGGCCTGGGCGGGCGGCTCGTCCGGCACGGCCTCGACCGCTACGACGCCCAGGGTGAGCCCACCTACCTGGAAGCCAGCTCGCCGGACAGCGCGCGGCTGTACCGGCGGCTCGGGTTCCGCGACCGCGGGCCTGCGTTCAGCCCGCCCGGCGGGCCGCCGGTGCAGCCGATGTGGCGTGCCCCGGCCTGAGCCGTTACCGGCGGGTACAGTGCCCCCGGACGCGAGGAGGCACAGGTGACGGAACGCTTCGGCAGCTATCAGAACGAGCTCTACCTGCAGGGGCTCGGCGGGGTGCTGCCGCCGTGCTCGACCGACGCGACGAAGCTCGAAGCGTCGGCTCGTGAGCTCATGGCGCCGGGCCCGTTCTCCTACGTCGCGGGTGCCGCCGGCTCCGGCGCGACCGCGCACGCCAACCGTGAAGCGTTCGACCGCTGGCGGATCGTGCCGCGGATGCTGACCGGCGCCACCGACCGAGACCTGTCGACGACGGTCCTCGGCACCCGGCTGCCCGCGCCGGTGGCCGTCGCGCCCGTCGGCGTCCAGTCGATCGTGCACGCCGACGCGGAGTCGGCGACGGCGCGCGCCGCGGCTTCGGTCGGGCTGCCGTTCATCCTGTCCACGGCGTCCTCCACCGGCATCGAGGACGTCGCCACGGCCAACGGCGACGGCCCGCGCTGGTTTCAGCTGTACTGGCCCGGCGACCCGGACGTCTGCGCGAGCCTGCTGGCCCGGGCGAAGAGCGCCGGCTTCACGGCGCTGGTCGTCACGCTCGACACGTGGACGCTGGCCTGGCGACCGTCCGATCTGGACCAGTCGTACCTGCCGTTCCTCACCGGCGAGGGGCTCGCCGTCCCGTTCACCGACCCGGTGTTCCGTTCCCAGCTGGAGAAGACGCCCGAGGAGGACCGCGGCACCGCGATCCTGCGCTGGATCGGCCTGATCACCGGCACCGACCGGACCTGGGACCAGCTGCCGTTCCTGCGTGAGCACTGGGACGGCCCGATCGTGCTCAAGGGCATCCAGCACGTCGCGGACGCCCGCCGCGCGGCCGAGGCCGGGATGGACGGCATCGTCGTGTCGAACCACGGCGGCCGCCAGGTCGACGGCGCGATCGGCGCCCTGGAGGCGCTGCCGGGCATCGTCGCGGCGGTCGGCGACCGTCTGGAGGTGCTGTTCGACTCGGGCATCCGCACCGGCGCGGACGTGCTGAAGGCGGTGGCACTGGGCGCGCGGGCGGTGCTGGTCGGCCGCCCCTGGGTGTACGGCCTGGCCCACGCGGGCGAGGACGGCGTGCGCCACGTCCTGCGGAGCATCCTGGCCGACTTCGACCTGACGATGGGGCTTTCGGGCCACCGCACCCTCGCGGACCTGGGCCCGGACTCGCTCCACCGGACCTGAGACACCGGCCGTCCCGGCTGAGCCCGAGCGCCCCAATGTGGCCTTCGGTGCGTCTCACGCAACCAAGGCGGCCTTCGGTGCGTGAGACGCAACCAAGGCCACATTGGGGCGCTTCTCGGGGTGCCGCCGGTCACGCGGCGGGGATATTCGGAAGCCCGCGTCGTCACGCACGGCTATCCTTGGCCCAAGTATGTCCACGCCATCCCCCCTCGACGCGCTGCGTGCGCGCCTGCCCGAGCTGATGCCGCGCGACGAGCAGCGGCTGCGCCGGCGACTCGACGGCGCCCGCAAGGCCCGTGACCGCGACGCCGCCCTCGCGCAGATCTCCGCCGACGTCGACCAGGCCGAGCTGCGCATCCAGGCGCGCCGCGAGAGCGTGCCCAAGATCGAATACCCCGAAGAGCTGCCGGTCAGCAAGCTCAAGGACGAGATCGGCGCGGCGATCGACAAGCACCAGGTCGTGATCGTCGCCGGGGAGACCGGCTCGGGCAAGACCACCCAGCTGCCGAAGATCTGCCTCGAGCTCGGCCGCGGCATCCGCGGCCAGATCGGGCACACCCAGCCGCGCCGGCTCGCCGCGCGCACGGTCGCCGACCGGATCGCGAGCGAGCTGAAGACCGAGCTCGGCCAGACCGTCGGTTACAAGGTGCGGTTCACCGACCAGTCCGGGCAGGACACGCTGGTCAAGCTGATGACCGACGGCATCCTGCTGGCCGAGATCCAGACCGACCGCTCGCTGCGCCAGTACGACACGCTGATCATCGACGAGGCGCACGAGCGCAGCCTCAACATCGACTTCATCCTCGGCTACCTCAAGCAGCTGCTACCGCGCCGCCCCGACCTCAAGGTGATCATCACCTCGGCGACCATCGACCCGGAGCGGTTCTCGAAGCACTTCGACAACGCGCCGATCGTCGAGGTCTCCGGCCGGACCTACCCGGTCGAGACGCGCTACCGGCCGCTCGTCGACCCCGAAGACCCCGAGGGTGACCCGGAGCGCGACCAGACGCAGGGCATCCTCGAAGCCGTCGAGGAGCTGTGTGCCGAGGGCCCGGGTGACGTCCTGGTGTTCCTCTCCGGCGAGCGCGAGATCCGCGACACCGCCGACGTGCTCAACCGCGCGAACCTGCGCAACACCGAGGTCCTCCCGCTCTACGCGCGGCTCTCGGCGGCCGATCAGCACCGGGTGTTCCAGCAGCACACCGGGCGCCGGGTGGTGCTCGCGACCAACGTCGCCGAGACGTCGCTGACCGTGCCCGGCATCAAGTACGTCGTCGACCCGGGCACCGCGCGGATCTCGCGCTACAGCCACCGCACCAAGGTGCAGCGGCTGCCGATCGAACCGGTGTCGCAGGCGTCGGCGAACCAGCGCAAGGGCCGCTGCGGCCGCACGTCCGACGGCATCTGCATCCGGCTGTACTCCGAAGAGGACTTCGAGGCGCGGCCCGAGTTCACCGACCCGGAGATCCTGCGGACCAACCTCGCGTCGGTCATCCTGCAGATGACGTCGCTGGGCCTGGGGGACATCGCGGCGTTCCCGTTCGTCGAGCCGCCGGACCGCCGCCAGATCAGCGACGGTGTCGGGCTGCTGCAGGAGCTCGGCGCGTTCGATTCGGTGAACACGGCCGACCGGCGGCTCACCGACACCGGCCGCAAGCTCGCGCAGCTGCCGGTGGACCCGCGGATGGGCCGGATGGTCCTGGAGGCCGCGCGCAACGGCTGCGTCCGCGAGGTCATGATCATCGCCGCGGCACTGTCCATCCAGGACCCGCGCGAGCGGCCGGCGGAGAAGCAGCAGGCGGCCGACCAGCAGCACGCCCGGTTCGCCGACCCGACGTCGGACTTCCTCGCGTACCTGAACCTCTGGGAGTACGTCTCCGAGCAGCAGAAGGCGTTGTCGGGCAACCAGTTCCGCCGCATGTGCCGCGCCGAGTACCTGAACTACCTGCGGCTGCGCGAATGGCAGGACATCTTCAGTCAGCTGCGTCAGCTGGCCAAGCCGCTCGGCATCTCGCTGAACACGAACACCGGCCCGGCCGACCCGCAGAAGGTGCACACCTCGCTGATCGCCGGGCTGCTCTCCCACATCGGGCTCAAGGACCCGGCGAAGGGTGACTACCTCGGCGCGCGCGGCGCCCGGTTCGGCATCTTCCCCGGGTCGGCGCTGTTCAAGAAGCAGCCGCGGTTCGTGATGTCGGCCGAACTGGTCGAGACGTCGCGGCTGTGGGCGCGGGTGAACGCCCGCATCGAACCCGAGTGGGTCGAGCCGCTGGCGGGGCACGTCGTCAAGCGGAACTACTCCGAGCCGCACTGGGAACGCAAGCAGGGCGCGGTGATGGCGACCGAGAAGGTGACGCTGTACGGCGTCCCGCTGATCGCCGACCGCCGCGTCAACTACGGGCGGATCGACCCCGAGATGGCACGCGCGCTGTTCATCCGGCACGCGCTCGTCGAGGGCGACTGGCAGACCCGCCACCACTTCTTCGCCGAGAACCGCGCGCTGCTGGAGGAGGTCGAGGACCTCGAGAACCGTGCGCGGCGGCGCGACATCCTCGTCGACGACCAGACGCTGTACGAGTTCTACGACGCCCGCGTCCCGGCCGACGTCGTCTCGGTGCGGCACTTCGACACGTGGTGGAAGAAGACACGCCACTCGGACCCCGATCTGCTGTCGTTCGAGAAGTCCATGCTCATCAACGAGTCCGCGGGCGGCGTCCGCGAGGGCGACTACCCCGACTCGTGGACGCAGGGCACGCAGGTCTTCAAGCTGACCTACCAGTTCGAGCCGGGCGCGGACGCCGACGGTGTCACCGTGCACATCCCGCTGCCGGTGCTGAACCAGGTCACCGAGGACGGCTTCGACTGGCAGGTGCCGGGGCTGCGCTCGGAACTGGTGACGGCGCTGATCAAGTCGATGCCGAAAGCGTTGCGGCGCAACTTCGTCCCGGCGCCGGACACCGCGAAGTACGTCCTCTCGCGAGTGTCCCCTTCGGACGGTCCGCTGCTGGAGGTGCTCGGGCGCGAGCTGCGGGCGCTGCGCGGGATCACGATCCCTTACGACTCCTGGGATGTTTCGTCC
This sequence comes from Amycolatopsis sp. NPDC051758, assembly GCF_044453095.1. Classification (NCBI taxonomy): domain Bacteria; kingdom Bacillati; phylum Actinomycetota; class Actinomycetes; order Pseudonocardiales; family Pseudonocardiaceae; genus Amycolatopsis; species Amycolatopsis sp. NPDC051758. The sequence goes on from NZ_JBITCJ010000015.1 coordinate 145,105, forward strand.
GTGCCGGACCACTTGAAGATGACGTTCCGGGTGGTCGACGAGCGCGGCAAGAAGGTGGCCGAGGGCAAGGACATCTCACTGCTGCAGCTCAAGCTGGCGCCGAAGGTCCGGGAGACGATCTCGAAGGCGGCCAACAGCCTGGAGAAGGCCGGCCTGACGAAGCCCTCGTTCGGTTCGCTGCCGCGGGTTTTTGCGTCGACGCAGCGCGGCCACGACGTCAAGGCGTATCCGGCGCTGGTGGACGAGGGTGCGTCGGTGGCGGTGCGCATGCTGGACACCCCAGCCCAGCAGGAGCACGCGATGTGGGCGGGCACACGGCGGATGCTGCGGCTCAACCTGAGCTCGCCGATGAAGTTCATCACGCGGTCGTTGTCGAATTCGTCCAAGCTGGTGCTGAACCGGAACCCGCACGGCAGTGTCGCGGCACTGCTCGAGGACTGCGTCGACTGCGCGGTGGACGCGTTGATGACGTCCGGCGGCGGCCCGGTGTTCGACGAGACGGGGTTCAAGATCCTGCTGGAGAAGGTCCGCGCGGGCCTGCACCCGGAGGTCCTGGCGGTGCTGACCGAGGTGGAGAAGATCCTCCGCGCGGCGAACGACGTCGAGGTGCAGTTGCCGGGGACCCGCGGCCCGGCGGAGTCGCTGTCCGACATCCGGAGCCAGCTGTCGGGCTTGGTGTACCCGGGTTTCGTGACGGCGACGGGTGCTTCGCGGCTGCGCAACGTGGTCCGGTACCTGCAGGGGATCTCCCGCCGGCTTGAGAAGCTGGCGTCGGAGCCGACGCGCGACTTGCAGCGGACGGCGGACATCGCGTGGATCACCGGCGAGTATCAGGAGGCGCTGGCTTCGCTTCCGCCGGGAACGTCGTCGCCGGCGTTGGATGAAGTGCGGTGGATGATCGAGGAGCTGCGGGTTTCGTTCTTCGCGCAGACGTTGGGGACGGCGCATCCGGTGTCGTTGAAACGGATCACGAAAGCCATCGACGACGCGCTGGCCTGATGCCGCCGGGAATGTCCGGCTCGGGTGGTTCCGAACTTCCGTCGGTTGACCGGGCCCGGTCGCGCGTCAAGCCTGGTGCGGCTGAGCAATCCGTCAGCCTCCGGGAAGGGACCCTCCGATGTCCTTGGGTGTTTCGTCCGCCAAACGAAGAATCTTCATCACGCTCACCGCGCTCGTCCTGCCGCTCGCCGTCGTCCTCGCGCCGGCCGCCCACGCGGCCACCGGCGGCTCGCCGCTTCCGGTGGATCCCCACTCCGGCAAGCACAAGATCGCCGCGGCTGCCGCGGAGCCGCGGCACGACGTGCCGAACCCGCTGCTCAAGGAGCGCTTCGCCGAGGAGGAAGAAGAGGACGGCGACGATCCCGCGCTGTCCGCGCTCTGCCAGACCTACCTCGGCAAGCCGAACCCCTACCGGCCGCTCGCGCCGAACACCGACGTCATCGCCGGGGACACCATCGTGCCCACCGGCAGCCAGACCGGCTGCAGCACCGCCCAGAACGAAACGACCATCGCCGTCAACCCGGAGAACCCGCGCAACATCGTCGCCGGGTCGAACGACTACCGGCTCTACAACACCCGCGAGGCCCGCAACGACTCCGGCGGCTTCGCCTACACGTCGTTCGACGGCGGCCGGACCTGGGCGAACGTCCAGCTGCCGCACCTCGACTTCCCGACCGGGGCGGCCGCGCCACTGTCCTACATGGACGCCGCGGGTGACCCGGCCATCGCGTTCGGGCCGCACAACACCGTCTACTACGCGACGCTCGTATTCAGCCGGGCCGCGGTCCCGGACGACGAGCAGCTCGCCAGCGGCATCGCCGTGTCGGTGTCCCACGACGGCGGGCGCAGCTTCGGGGATCCGGCGATCCTGCACCTCGACGGCGTCACGCCCGCCGGTACGCCCACGCCGGCGAACATCTTCAACGACAAGGAGTGGATCGCCGCCGACCCGGTGACGGGGACGGTGTACGTCACCTGGACGCAGTTCACCTACGACGCCGACGGGAACTTCACCGAGTCGCCGATCGTGCTGTCGAAGTCGGGCGACTTCGGGCGGACGTGGTCGCCGATGCGCCGGGTTTCGCCGTCGCTGACCGGCTTCCACGGCGGGATCACGCCCTACGGCAGCGGCTCGAACCCGGTGGTCACCCGGGACGGGACGCTCCAGATCGCCTACGAGACGTCGGTGTGCGCCAGTGCCGCCTGCGATCAGCCCGCCGACCACGACGCGGTGGTCGTGGCGACCTCGCGCGACGGCGGTCGCACGTTCCGGCACGCCGAAGTGGGGCTCGACTTCGACTTCCCGGTCGACGAGGACGTCGCCAACAACGCGCTGACCGGGGAGAACTTCCGCGTCAACAGCTTCCCGCAGCTGACCTACGACCGCGTGACCGACCGGCTCTGGGTGACCTGGGCCGATGACCGCAACGGCACCTACCGCGACGGCGAGTCGGTCAAGACGAACGGCGACGCGTTCCTGAGCGGGTCCGACGGCCGGCACGGCTGGTCGAAGCCGGTGAAGATCGGCACGGGCGCCGACGAGGTGTTCCCCGCCGTCGCGGCGCTGGCCGGCCGCGTCGCGGTCACGTTCTACACCCGCACCTACGACCCGCGCGGCATCGGGCTCGACTACGCGTACGCCACGGGCTGGGGTGACGGCGCAGGTTCGGCACCCATCCGGCGGATCACGACGCAGACGGCGAACCCGCAGGTGCAGTTCGTCTCGACCGGTGCGGTGACCGGGAAGGAACTGCAGGGTGTGTTCATCGGCGACTACACCGCGGCAGCGGTCGGCGCCGACTTCCGGCTGCACCCGTGCTGGACCGACTTCCGCGGCAACCCGGGCAAGACGCTGCCGAACCAGGACGTCGGAACGCAGACGCTGGCCATGTTCCCGTAGGTGACCGGCCGGCCGCCCCGGGCACGGGAGCGGCCGGCACGGTTCACTTCGCGTCGGCGTAGGTGTCGACCGGGGCGATGTGCAGCGGGAACCGGACCGGGCAGGCCGGGCCGAACAGCATCGTTGCCGCCTCCGTCACACTGTCCATAATGGACTCGGTCACCTCCGCCGCCAGGGGAGCCGGGGTGTGCACGATGACTTCGTCGTGCTGGAAGAACACCAGGTGCGCGGGCGCCGGAAGGCGTTGCCGGAGCGTCGCGAGCATCACCGCCGTCATGTCGGCCGCGCTGGCCTGGACCACGAAGTTGCGGGTGAACCGGCCCCAGCCGCGGGAAGCCCGCCGCGCCTTCAGCTCCGCCGCCTCGTCCGAAGCCAGGCCGCCCGTCAGAGCCCGCCACGCCGCGGACGGCGCCGGTGACGTCCGGCCCAGCCGCGACCGGACCCGCTCGCCGCGCTCGCCGGCCTGGGCCGCGTGCTCCACGTAGGCGACGGCGTCCGGGAACCGCTGTCGCAGCAGCCCCAGCAGCGGCCCGGCCTCGCCGGACGTGCCGCCGTACATCGCCGACAGCATCGCGATCTTGGCTCGGGCACGGTCGTCGCGGTCGTCGTCGGCGGCCGGGACCCAGCGGGCGCCGGAGAACAGCGCCTCACCCAGCCGGGCGTACAGATCCGTCGCCGCCGCGACGTCGGCGAGCCGCCGGTCGCCCGACAACGCCGTGAGCACCCGGGGTTCCAGCTGCGCCGCGTCGGCCACCACCAGCTTCCAGCCCGGGTCCGCGCGCACGCAGGTCCGCAGCACCTTCGGGATCTGCAGCGCCCCGCCACCCCGGCTCGCCCATCGCCCGGACACCACCCCGCCGACGACGTAGTGCGGGCGGAACCGGCCGTCGGCGACCCACTCGTCGAGCCACGTCCAGCCGTTCGCCGTGTACAGCCGGGACAGCTCCTTGTACTCCAGCAGCGGCGCCACCGCGGGATGGTCGATCCCCTTCAGGAAGTACTTCCGCGCGGACGGCACCTCGATCCCGGCCCGGGCCAGAGCCCGGACGACGCTCGGTGGTGAGTCCGGGTTGACCGGCCGCCCGCCGAACGCCTCGCTGATCTTCGCGGCCAGTTCGACCAGGGCCTTCGGCCGCTGCCCGGCCGGCACACGCGGGCCCAGCCGTGAAACCAGCAGCTCCTCGTGCAGGTCCGCCCGCCACGGCAGGCCGTCGGCCGACATCTCCACCGCGGCCAGCGCGCTCGCCGACTCCGCGGCCAGCAGCAGCCGGAACCGGTCCGGGTGCTCGGTCGCCGCCACCCGCCGCTCCTGCTCCGCGAGCACCCGCCGGACCGCCGTGACGACCGTCACTCCGTCCGGCAGCGTCGGCACACGAGTCTCGAACAATGTCGGCTGCGCCAGCTCGACGTCGGACGCCTCGGCCGGCGCTTCTTCACCGTTCGCCCTGGCCCAGGCCGCGCGCAGGCTCCGCGACTGCCCGTCCGCCCCCTCGTGCGCCAGCAACAGCCCTTCGGCCAGGGCGACGTCGTAACAGCGCTGCACCCGCACCCCGGCCGTCACCAGCACCGGGTACAGCAGCTCCGCCGACGGGAACACCCAGCGCGGCCCGAGCGACGCCTCCAGCTCCCGCGCCAGCGCCGCGAAACCCGCCTCGTCCAGGCCGTCCACCGTCGAGGACGGCGAATGCACGGTGAAGCTCCCGTCCTCCTCCCGCCCGGCGATCACCTGCACGAACACATTGTGCCGACCACCACCGACAGTTTCCGAGCGCGCACGGCTGGTGCGTCGGCGGCGCGCTTGGTTTACTCTCCAGTAGCCCCCATACCGCCGGTACGCCCGCCGTCGGCGTGGGCTCTCTTCCCGCAGCAACGGAGGTGCCTGGATGAGTCTGGTCGCGCTCGCCACGCAAGTGGCCGGCAAGGTGGCCGAGACGGCCCGCAGCGTCGACGTCATGCGCCGTGCCGGCCTGGTTCCGTTCCCCAGACTCGACGAAGGGGTCCGCTCGCTGGTCGCGCTCCGGAAGTTCGGCCCGTTCGCCGGCGCCAACCACATCTCCGCGCGCCGCGACCCGACCGCCGTCGGCATCGTCGACGAGCTCGGCCCGCTCACCTACAAGCAGCTGGACGACCAGTCGAACGCGCTGGCCAGGGCCTGGTCCGAGCGCGGGATCAAGCCGGGCCAGGTGGTCGCCGCGCTGTGCCGCGACCACCGCGGCCTGGTGCTCACGATGGCCGCGTCGGGCAAGCTCGGGGTCCGCCTGCTGCTGATGAACACCGGCTTCGCGAAGCCGCAGCTGGCCGACGTCGCCAAGCGCGAAGGTGTCACCGCGCTGGTGTACGACCAGGAGTTCACCGGCCTGCTCGACGCCATCCCGGCCGACGTCGAGCGCTACCTCGCCTGGGTCGACCAGGACAGCGACCTGACCGGCCGGGACGTGCCGGTGCTGAGCGAGATCATCGCCAGCACCGACGACCGGCCGTGGCCCGCGCCGGTCAAGCCGGGTGGTTTTGTGCTGCTGACCAGCGGCACCACCGGCACACCGAAGGGCGCGCCGCGGCCGCACACCTCGGCGCTGGCGTCGGCGCAGTTCCTCGACCGGATCCCGCTGCGGTCCAACGAAGCCACGTACATGGGCGCGCCGCTGTTCCACGGCACCGGCCTGTCGCAGTTCATCCTCTCCTTCGCGCTCGGCTCGAAGGTCGTGATGCGCCGCAAGTTCAGCCCGGAAGAGACGCTGCGCGGGGTCGCCGAGCACAACTGCACCGCGCTGGTGCTGGTGCCGACCATGCTGCAGCGCATCGTCGACCTGCCGAAGGACGTCCGCGAAAAGTACGACACGTCCTCGCTGCGGATCATCTTCGTCGCCGGCTCGGCGCTGTCGCCGGACCTCGGCAACCGCGCCAACGAGGCGTTCGGCCCGGTGGTGCACAACCTCTACGGCTCGACCGAGGTCGCGGTCGCGACGGTCGCGACGCCGGAGGACTGGGCGAAGGCGCCGGGCACGGTCGGGCGCGCGCCGGTCGGCTGCAAGGTGGCGCTGTACGACTCCGGCGGCGGCCGGATCACCGAGCCGAACGTGACCGGCCGGGTGTTCGTCGGCAGTGGCCTCAGCTTCGGCGGGTACACCGACGGCCGGCACAAGGAGATCATCGACGGCCTGCTCTCCAGCGGCGACGTCGGCCACTTCGACGACGACGGCCTGCTGTTCATCGACGGCCGTGACGACGAGATGATCGTCTCCGGCGGCGAGAACGTGTTCCCGATCGAGGTGGAGAACCTGCTGGTCGAGCGCGAGGACGTGCTCGAGGCGGCGGTGGTCGGCATCGACGACCCGGAGTTCGGGCAGCGCCTCAAGGCGTTCGTGGTCCGGGCCGAGGGCTCCGATCTCGACGTCGAAGGTGTCCGCGACTACGTCAAGGCGAACCTGGCGCGCTACAAGGTGCCCCGTGACGTCGAGTTCCTGGACGAGCTGCCGCGCAACGCGACCGGGAAGGTGCTGCGGAACAAGCTGTCATGAGCCGCGCTGGACGTTGACGATCCGCCAACGTCCGTCGCGGCGCTCCGCGACGACCGTGCAGGGAGCGCCGTCGCGGTGCCCGGTCGCAACGCCGACCGCGGGTGTCACCTGCAGCCGGGTCCAGCGGAACGCGCCCGCCGGGGCGTGCTGTGGCCAGGCGTCCCGGTCGAGCACGAGCCCGGCCGGCCCGTCGCCGCGGAAGCCGTCGCCCAGCAGCGGCGACAGCGCCCCGGTGTCGCCGCGCGTCTCGGCGTCCCGCCAGCGGGCCAGCAGCTCTTCGAACGTGTCCACGGTTCGAAGGTCGCAGCTGCGCGTTCCCCGGACATCTGCCACCTGGCCGAGATCCGCTGGCAGACTGACCGGGCGATGACCGACACCCGACTCCTCCCCGCCGGCACCGTCACCATCCTGTGCGCCGGTGACGCGCCCCCGGCCGCCTTCGCGACGCCGGAAGAGGCGCTCGCGGCGTCGGCCGGCGGCCCGGCCGCGCTGCACACCGGTGAGGCGCTGATCCGTGAGGACGGCACGCCCACCGGACCCGCCGTGCGGCGGTGCGAGCTGCTGCGTGCGCTGGCCGACGGCCGGACGCTCGTCTCGGCCCGCGCCGCGTCCGCCTTCGAAGACGCCGTCACCCTGCACGACCTGGGGGTGCACCGGCTGGCCGACCTCACCGCGCCCGAGCGGATCTTCCAGCTCGGCGGGACGCCGGAGCCGCTGCGCTCGCTCGACGTGGTGCCGAACAACCTCCCGGTGCAGCTGACCGGGTTCGTCGGGCGCGAGGCCGAGACCGGGGACCTTCGTCGGCTTCTGGCCGGCGGACGGCTCGTCACGCTGGCCGGGCCGGGTGGCAGCGGCAAGACGCGGCTGGCCGCGCAGGTCGCCGCCGCGGCCGCGCCCCGGTGGCCCGACGGGGTGTGGTGGGTCGAGCTCGACGCCGTCACCGGGCGAGCCGAGGTCGCCGAGCTGGTCGCAGCGACGCTCGACGTGCCGGTGGAACCGCGGGCCGGCGCCGCCCGGTCGGTCGCCACGGAACTGCGCGACCGGCGGGTGCTGCTCTGCCTCGACAACTGCGAGCAGGTTCTCGACGGTGTTGCGGACGTCGCCGTCGAGCTGCTCAAGTCGTGTCCCGAAGTTGCGCTGCTGACAACCAGCCGGGAGCCCCTCGACGTGCCGGGGGAGACGGTCTGGCGGGTGCCGCCGCTGGCCGTGGAGGAGGCGGTCGCGCTGTTCGTCGAACGTGCGGGCGCGGTGCGGCCACTGTTCACTTTGGACACTTCGAGCGCGGCCGCCGTCCGTTCGGTGTGCACCCGGCTCGACGGCATCCCGCTGGCCGTCGAACTCGCCGCCGCGTGGCTGGGAACCCTTACCCCGCACCAGATCGACGCCGGCCTCGGCGACCGGTTCGCCCTGCTCACCCGCGGCCCGCGCGGAGTCCCGGCGCGGCAGCGGACCCTCGAAGGCTCGATCGCGTGGAGCCACGACCAGCTCGACGACGCCGACCGAGCGGTGTTCCGGCGGCTCGCGGTGTTCGCCGGCGGGTTCACCCTGGACGCGGCCGGCGGCCCGGCCGTGCTGCCCGCGCTGGGCCGGCTGGTCGACAAGTCCCTCGTGGTCGCCGAAGACGGGCGGTACCGGCTGCTGGAGACGCTGCGCGAGTACGCGGCGGCCCGGCTCGCCGAGGCGGGTGAGGCCGACGCCGTCCGCGAGCGCACCTCGACCACTACCTCGCGCTCGCCGAAGCCGCCGAGCCCGACCTCGACCGGGACAAGGACGCCTGGCGGGCGCGGGTGGAACCCGAGCGCGACAACCTGCGCGCGGCCCTGGAATGGGCGCTGGCGCAGGAGGATCCCGACCGTGGCCGCCGGCTCGCCGCCGCCGTCGCGTGGTTGTGGAACCTGCGGGGCCGCGGGCACGAGGGCCTGGCGTACCTGAAACGCGCCGTGGCGCGGTGCCCGGACGAGCGGTCGCCGCTGCAGGCGCGACTGCTCACCGGGATGGGCCTGGTCGCCGACACCACCGCGCCGTTCGACCTCGAAGCCGCGCGGCAGGGCCTGGAGCTGGCCACCGAACTCGGCGAAGCGAGCCTTCGCGCGCGTTGCCTCTCACTGACCGGGCTCGGTCACCTGTACACCAACTTCGACGCGGCTTGGGACCTCGCCGTCGAAGCCGAGAAGGTGGCTGAAACTGCCGAAGACGGCTTCGCCCGCGACAGCGCGTTGATGCTGCGCGGAATCATCCAGTTCGCGCGCGACCGTCACGACGAAGCCGGGGCCTTGCTCGCCGAAGCGGCCGAAGGACTTCTCCGCCGCGGCGACCGTGGGCTCGCTTCGACGGTCCTCAGTGTCCAGTCGGGGATCGCGGTGGCCACGGGGGATCTGCCGCGGGCACACGAACTCGCCGAACGCGCGGTGGCGGTGGCTGCGCCGCTCGGGGACTTCCACCGGGTCAACACGACGCTGTCCCAGCTCGCGCTGGTGCACTGCCTGGCGGGTGACGTCGAGGCCGGGTTCCGCGTGATGGAGCCGTTCTTGAAGCTGATCGAGACGGCCGGGGACGTGTTCGTGCCCGGCATGGCCCGGGTGATGGGCGAGCTGCACCGGCGTCGTGGTGAGTACGAGGAAGCCGCCCGCTGGTTCGAGCGCGAAGCCGTGCCCGGGACGTACATGGCGTCGCAGGGACTGGCCGAACGCGGCGCGGTGCTGCGCGCGCAGGGCCGGGCCGAGGAGGCCGCGGCGGTGCTGGCCACCGCCGTCGATCTGACGCGCCGCTGGTCGCTGCCGTCGTCGCTGGCCGCCGCGCTCGAGCAGCAGGGGTATCTGGCCGGGCCGGAGCAGGCCGCCGAGCTGCACCACGAGGCGTTGACGCTGCGCCTGGACCACGGCCTCCGGCTGGGCGTCCTGGGGAGTCTCGACGCGCTGACCGTCGTCCTCGCGCGCACCGGCCGGGAGGCGGACGCCGCCCGCGTGCTCGTGTCGGCCGACCGGGCCCGGGCCGGCCTGGGCCTCCCGCGCCGCCTCGACGAGCAGGCCGAGCTGGACGCGCTCGGGCTCACCACGGAGGAGACGCCGATGGGGCTCGACGACGTGGTCGCGTTCGTGCGCCGGACCCGCGGTTCGCGCGGCCGCCCGTCGAGCGGCTGGGGGAGCCTGACGCCGACCGAGCTGGAGGTCGTGAAGCTCGCGGCGGAGGGCTGCAGCAACCCCGAGATCGGCACCCGGCTGTTCATGAGCCGTGGCACGGTGAAGACGCACCTCGCGCACGTCTACGCCAAGCTGGGGATCGCGAACCGCACGGAGCTGGCGACGGTCGCGGCACCGCACCTCGCCGGAAGCTGACGCCGTACCGGAGGGTCGGTTCGCGTACCTGGAGGGTCGGCCAACGAGCCGACTGTCTGGGTACGCGAACCGACCGTCTGGGTACGCGAACCGACTGTCTGGGTACGCGCTCAGTCCCAGTCGATGCCGAAGACGCCGGGGCCGAAGTCCAGGGCCACCGCGTGCACACCGTCGCCGCCGTCGAGTTTGAGGGGGCGGCGGCCGAGGGTGCCCGTTGCGCCGTTGCGGGAGTACTGCCAGCAGCGGGCGGGTGCGGTGCCCGGCGCGAACCGGACCTCAAGCAGGTATTCGCGCACCGGGCGGCGGAACTCGCGGTAGTGCGTGTTGCGGCACTCCGGGTACGGCGGCCCGCTGTTGGTCAGCGTGTACTCGATCAGGTGCGTCTCGCCCCGGTCGATCGGCTGGTCGAAGAGCAGTTCGGCGACGATCAGGCCGTGCGCCTCGTCGACCTCGGCCCGGCCGACGCGGCAGTTGCGCACGGCGTGCAGCTCCGGCGGGCCGGCCGCCGGGTCGTCCTGGGTGTAGACGAGCAGCCAGCGGTCCTGGCCGTCCGCGGCCGCCTGGAACACCGCCCGCGCGGTGACCGCGCGCTGGCCGCCGTCCGCGGCGATCTCGCACCGGTCGTGCAGCCCGACCAGCTTCAGCGGGTGCTGGTGCTCGAGCGCGTCCGACGCGCCGACCTTGTCCAGCAGCGGCTGCAGCACCTCACGCGGGAACGCCATCGGCTCGGCCGGGCGCTTCCCGGCGCCGCCGCGCGGCCGGGGCGGGGGCAGCAGCCCGAGCAGGGCGCCGGCGGGGACGTCGAGGATCTCTTCGAGCGTCCGGACGGCCGAGAGCGAGCTCTGCCGCTCGGGCTGCCGCTTGCCGGACTGCCAATAACTGAGGGCGGTCACGCTGACGACCACACCGCGGGCCCGCAGCCGCGCCTGGATCCGGTCGAGGGAGAGCCCGCTGGTGGCGATGGCCGCACGCAGCTGGGTGGCGAACGCGGTGCGCCCGCCTTCGTGGCCGTCACCCGCCGTGCTGCCCGCCATTGCTGATCCCGACCCGCCCCGTGCCGTCCCCCGACGATCCCCGACACGGAGCACGTTAGCAGGATTCGCGCGCGCGTCCGCGCCCCTCTTCACCCCGGTTGCCGGTGACCGGACCGGCGCGGGCACTCGGGCGAACGGGCTAGTACTGGCAACTGTGAACCATTGCCCCGGCCTGGGCGGACGCGCTTGTATGACCTTGCCCGCGCCGGTGGCTCCGCCTCCCCCTCACGGCCGAACCGGGCGCAGGTGAACAGCCGTTGGACAAACGGCTCCGGCTCACCCGGCCGCGTTGTGCGACCGGCCGGGGTGGCCGCGCGATGACCGGTGGCCCGGCGACGCCCCCAGCGCCGGGCCACCGGTCTTATTACTTCCGGGTAGCATCCGGGGCATGACGCTCCGGAAGAACATCCTGATCACCGGCGCCAGCAGCGGTTTGGGCGAAGGGATGGCCCGCCAGTTCGCGGCGAAGGGGCGCAACCTCGCCCTGTGCGCCCGGCGCACCGAGCGGCTCGAGAAGCTCGCGGCCGAGCTGACCGCGGCGCACCCCGGGATCAAGGTGGTCACTCGCACCCTCGACGTCACCGACCACGACCGCGTGTTCGCCGTCTTCGAGGAGTTCCGCACCGAGCTCGGGTCCCTCGACCGGGTGATTGTGAACGCCGGGCTCGGCAAGGGGCAGCCGGTCGGCAAGGGCCGGTTCGACGCCAACCGCCAGACCCTCGAGGTCAACTTCGTCGCGGCCGCCGCCCAGATCGAGGCTGCCGCCGGGATCTTCCGCGAGCAGGGCGCCGGGCACCTCGCCGTCGTCTCGTCGTTCAGCGCCATCCGCGGCCTGCCGGGCAACCTGACCGCGTACGCCGCTTCGAAGGCCGGGATCTCGGCGTTCGTCGACGGCACCCGGCTCGAGCTGAAGCGCAAGGGCATCACCGTCACCGACGTCCGGCCCGGCTACATCGAGTCCGAGATGAACGACCGGATCGGCAAGAACCCGTTGCTGGCCAAGGCCGAGAGCGGGGCGCGGGCGCTGGTCAAGGCGATCGAGGCCGAGCGCGCCCGGGCCTACGTGCCGGCGTGGCCGTGGGTGCCGCTGAGCCTCGCGATGCGCGTGACGCCGGCCTCGGTGCTGCGGAAGTTCGCATGACCGCCGATACGACCGTCGACGTCCGCGCCGAGGACGCCTTCGACGCCGCCGCGGTGCACGCCTGGCTGGCCGACCGGGTCGAGGGCCTCGGCGCCGAACCACCGGGCGTCCGGCAGTTCCCCGGCGGCGCGTCGAACCTGACGTACCTGCTGGCCTACCCGGGCCGCGAGCTGATCCTGCGCCGCCCGCCGGCCGGGCACAAGGCGGCTTCGGCGCACGACATGCGGCGCGAATACCGCGTGCAGCACGCGCTGAAGCCGGTCTTCCCGTACGTGCCGCGGATGCTGGCGTTCGGGGACGACCCGGCCGTGCTCGGCGGCGACTTCTACGTCATGGAGAAGCTTGACGGCCTGATCCTGCGCGGCAACCTCCCCGAGGGCATGACCCTGACCCCCGAACAGGCCCGTGAGCTGTCCGGCAAGGTGGTCGACCGGCTCGTCGACCTGCACGCCGTCGACGTCGAGAAGGCCGGGCTGAGCGACCTCGGCAAGGGTGCGGGTTACGTCGAACGGCAGATCCGCGGCTGGTCGGACCGGTACGTCGCGGCGCGCACGGACAACGTCGGCGACTTCGCTGAGGTGCGCTCGTGGCTGGCTTCGAACCAGCCCGATGAGGTCAAGATCTGCCTGATCCACAACGACTACCGGCTCGACAACCTGGTGCTCGACGGCCCGTCGACGCTCAACATCGCCGGGGTGCTCGACTGGGAGATGGCCACGCTCGGCGACCCGCTGATGGAGCTCGGCAGCATGCTGGCCTACTGGGTGCAGGCCGGCGACGACGACGTCATGCAGGCCAGCCGCCGGCAGCCGACGCACCTGCCGGGGATGTTCACGCGCGAGGAGTTCGTGGCGCGCTACGCCGAGAAGACCGGGCTTTCGGTGGGGGACTGGCGCTTCTACGAGGTCTACGGCCTGTTCCGGCTCGCCGCCGTGCTGCAGCAGCTGTACCGGCGCTATCAGGACGGCGCCACGCGCAACCCGGCGTTCAAGGACTTCTGGCAGTTCGTCGGCTACCTGGACTGGCGCTGCCGCGAGATCATCGCGAAGGGACGGGTGTAAGTGGGCGCGATCTACCTGGTCCGGCACGGCCAGGCGTCGTTCGGCGCGGCCGACTACGACGCGCTGTCCCCGCTCGGCTTCGAACAGTCCACTGTGGTCGGTGCGGAACTGTTGCGGCGTAACGTGTCCTTCAGTCAGGTCCGCTCGGGAACGCTGGCGCGCCAACGCGACACCGCGGCCACGGCGCTGAAGGTGCTCGGCAGCGACGTCCCGGTGGTCGAGGACCCGCGCTGGAACGAGTACGACCACGTCGACATCGCCCGGCACCACGCCGGCGGCGCGCCGCAGGAGGATTCCCGGGCGTACCAGGGTCTGCTGGACGCGGCGCTGACCGCGTGGACTTCGGCGGGCGACGGCGGTCCGTGCGCCGAGACGTGGCCGGCGTTCCTCGCCCGCTGCCGCGGCGCGCTGGAAGACCTGGTGGCGGCTTTGGGCAAGGGGGAGCACGCGGTGGTGTTCACCTCCGGCGGGGTGATCGCCACGATCTGCGGCCTCCTGCTGGGCACGCCGGAAGCCGGGCTGCTCAAGCTCAACCGCGTCACGGTCAACGGCGGCATCACGAAGCTGGTGTCCGGGCGCGGAGGTGTCACACTGCTCTCGTTCAACGAACACCCGCACTTCGAGGCGGACGCGGCCTCGTTGCTCACCTATCGGTAGGAGGCGCGTGATGCGGTTCGGCGAGGTCACGGTCATCCCGGTGAACGGGCACGGCCCGGAGGACGTCGTGGTCGATCGCGAAGGCCGGATCTACACCGGCGTCGACGACGGCCGCATCCTGCGCCTCTCACCCGACGGCGGGCGCATCGACGTCGTCGCCGACACCGGTGGCCGTCCGCTGGGGCTGGAGCTGTACGGCGACAACGAGCTCCTGATCTGCGACGCGCGGGCGGGTCTGCTGGTGGTGCCGTTGTCCGGCGGCGAGGTGTCGACGTTGGCCACTTCCGCCCTGGGGCTGGACTTCGTGTTCTGCAACAACGCGGCGGTGGCTCTTGACGGGACGATCTACTTCACGGACTCGTCGCGCCGCTTCGGCATCGACAACTGGCGTGACGACCTGATCGAGCAGACCGCGGGAGGCCGCCTGCTCCGCCGTAACCCCGACGGCTCGATCGACCTGCTCCTCGACGGCCTCCAGTTCGCGAACGGCGTCGCACTGGCGCCGGACGAGTCGTTCGTGGCGGTCGCGGAGACGGGCGCGTGCCAGGTTTCCCGCGTCTGGCTGCGGGGTTCGCGCGAAGGCAAGTCCGACGTGTTCGTCGACGGGCTGTGGGGCTTCCCGGACAACATCGCAACCGGCTCCGACGGGCTGATCTGGATCACCCAGGCGTCCCCGAAGGTGGCGGCACTGGACGTGGTGCGCCGGATGCCGGCGTTCCTGAGGGCGGGCGTCCGGGCGCTCCCGACGTCGATGCAGCCGCGGCCCGGCCGTGAGGTCGGAGTGCTGGGCGTCGCGGCGGACGGCAAGGTGGAGCGCTCGTTCCGCGGCGAGATCCCGGGTTTCCACATGCTCGTCGGGGTCCGCGAGTGGCAGGGGAAGCTGTACTTCGGCTCGCTCGAGGAGAACGCGGTCGCCGTGACGTCCCGCTGACCTCGGCTCTCAAACGCCCCAATGTGGCGTTGGTTGCGTCAGACGCACCGAACGCCACATTGGTGCGTTGGATGCACCGAACGCCACATTGGGGCGCTGCTCAGCGGCCGGTCCAGCGGGGTTCGCGCCCGGCGGACCACGCCGCGTAGAACTCCTTGTGGTCCTTCGCCGTCATCAGCAGGGCCTGGGTCATCGCCTCCAGCTCGATCGCGCTGCCGAGGTCCATGTCCAGTTCGCGGGTCAGCAGCACCTTCGTCGTCGCGTACGCCAACGCCGGGCCGTCCGCCAGGCGCCGGGCCAACGCAGCAGCGGTGGCGGCCAAGTCCGTATCCGGAACCACCTGGGTGGCCAACCCGATCTCGGAAGCGCGCGAAGCGGACACCTTGTCACCGAGGATCAGCAGCTCCGTCGCGCGGCCCAGGCCGACCAGGCGCGGCAACAGGTACGCCGAGCCCATGTCCGCGCCGGCCAGGCCGACCTTCGTGAACAGGAACGCGAACTTCGCCGACTCGGCCAGCAGCCGGAAGTCGCTCGCCAGCGCGATCACCGAACCCGCGCCCGCCGCGACGCCGTTGACCGCCGCGATCACCGGCAATGGGCACTCGCGCAGCGCCTTCACCACCGCGCCGGTCATGCGCGTGAACTCCAGCAGCTCCGCCGTCTCGAACTTCTGCAGCTCGCCGATGATCTCCTCGACGTCACCGCCGGAGCAGAACCCGCGGCCCTGGCCGGTGATCACCAGCACCCGCACGTCCTCGTGCTGGGGCAGCTCGATGATCAGGTCCCGCAGGTCCGCGTAGACGTCGAACGTCAGCGCGTTCAGCTTCTCCGGCCGGGTGAACGTCACGGTCGCCACGCCGTCGGAAACCGTGAACTCGAAGTGCTCCCACTCCTTCGTCAGCGGTGCGGTCGCGCGGAACGGGCTCATGTCTGGATTCCTCCGCCGTCGAGTACAAGGGTCTGGCCGTTGATCGCGGCGGCTTCGGGGGCCGCCAGGAAGGAGACGGCGAACGCCACCTCCGCAGGTTCCAGCAGTCTGCCCAGCGGGGACGCCGCCGCCAGCGCGGCCTCGGCCTCCTCAACGGCACGTCCGGTGCGCTCCTGGATGCGCGCCACCGAAGTCGCCGTCATGTCGGTGCGCACGAACGCCGGGCAGACGGCGTTCGCCGTGACGCCGGTGCCGGCCAGCTCCGCCGCGACCGCCCGCATCAGCCCGGCCGCCGCATGCTTCGACGCCGTATACCCGGCCGTGTAACGGTAACCGACGTGCGACGCGGTCGACGCCACCGTGACGATCCGGCCGCGATCCCGCGAGCGCATCCCCGGCAGCACCGCGCGCGTGCACAGGAACGCGCCAGTCGCGTTGACGTCGATCTGCGACCGCCAGTCCTCGAGCGAAGTCCGGGAAACCGGTGCGCTGGAAGAGATCCCGGCGTTATTGACCAGCACGTCCACCGGTCCCGCCGAAGCGAAGTACGCCGCCACGGCGTCCTCATCGGTGACGTCGCACTCGGCGCGGCCGGGCGCGAGCACGGTGTCGCCGGACGAACGGAACCGCGCGGCGATCGCCGCGCCGATGCCCCGGGTGCCGCCGGTGACCACGACCAGGCGGCTCACGGGCGGGCCGCCAGCGCCCGCCGGTCGAGCTTGCCGTTGGCGGTGCGGGGGAGTTCCGTCACGAAGACCACCTCACGGGGATACTTGTGCTTGGCCAGGTGGGCTTTTGCGTGGTCCTTCAGCTCGTCCGCGGACACCGAGGCGCCGAGCCGGAGCACAACGTACGCGCGCGGCACGACCAGACCGTCGGCCTCGTGCCCGACGACGGCGCAGTCCATCACCGCGACGTGGCCGAGCAGACAGTCCTCGATCTCGCCGGGGGCGACAAAAACGCCGCCGACCTTGAGCAGCGCGTCGGCCCGGCCGTGGTGGCGGAAGAAGCCGTCGGAACGGCTGAACAGGTCGCCCGACGTCAGCGTGTCACCGTCGAACGTCCGTGCGGACTTCTCCGCGTCGCCGAAGTACTCCAGTGCGATCGTCGGCCCGGTGACCCGCAGCGGCCCGATTTCCCCGTCGGGCAACGGGTTCCCGAGCTCGTCGACCACTTCAGCGGTGTACCCGGGCACGGCGGTGCCGAGCGTGCCGATCCGCGCGCGACCGGGCCGGTTCGACAGGTAGATGTGATACGCCTCCGACGAGCCGATCCCGTCCACCACCGGCACCCCGAAGGTCGCGTCCCACTTCCGGTGCAGCTCCGACGGCAGCGCCTCGCCCGCGGACGTGGTCATCCGCAGACAGCTGAGGTCCTGCGAATCCGCGGCCGGGTGCGCGACCATCGCGCTCATCATGGTCGGCACGTTGACCAGCACGGTCGGCCGGTGCCGCGCGATCAGCTCGAAGATCAGGTCCGCGGTGCTGCGCTCGGGGAACGCGATCCCGGCCGCGCCGACGCCGAACGGGAACAGCGCCACCAGGTCGCGCGCATAACCGAAGAACAGCTTGGGCACGGCAAGGATCCGGTCGTCTTCCCGCAGCCCGAGCACCTGCACGGCGTATCGTTCGAAGCTCTCTTTGGCGCTCCGCAAGGGATGCACACACGCCTTGGGCGCGCCGGTGCTGCCGGTGGTGAACTTCCAGATCCCGATGTCGTCGAGCGTGGTCGGCGCGGCTTCCAACAAGTCCGGCGCGGCGTCGACCAACGTCCGAAATGGACGCTCACCCGGCAGTAGCTCGCTCTCGGGCACACCCGTGACCAGCAAGTTTCGCGCGCCGGCCTGCCGCAGTGCGGGCAGCGTGACGGCGTCCGCGAGCACGGCGACGGCTTCGGTGTACCCGAGGTAGTACGCGTAGTCCTTGGGCTGCAGGAACGGGTAGACCTCGGCGGTGACCGCGCCGATCTTCTGCGCGCCGTACCAGGCCGCGACGAACTCGTCACCGTCGCTCAGCGCCAGCAGCACCCGCTGTCCTTTTCGGACACCCGCGTCCCGCAGCACGTGCCCGGCGCGGTTGGCCAGCGTCGCCAGCGAGGCGTAGCTGACCGCCCGTGAGCCGACGAACAGCGCGGTCCGGTCCCCGCGGCCCTCGGCCACGTGCCGGTCGAGGAAGTGCGTGGCGAGGTTGAACGGCTCACTCACGGGCCAGCTCCCGGATCGCTTCCACCAGCAGATCGGTCAACGTCGAGAACGTTTCGACGCCTTCTTCCGCGGTCGCTTCGGCGGGCGAACCGCAGTAGGCCTCGGTCATGCCCATGTCGAGAAAGCCGCCGTCGGACGGGGCCGAAGCGAGGCTGATCGGCACGTGCGGCAGTGACCGCATGACAACCTGGTCCACCAGCTCGGGCCGGTCGGCCAGCACCAGCGACGTCTCGTACCGCCCGGCGTGGCACTCACCCGACCGGAACTCGTCGGTCAGCCGCTGCGCGTGCCGCCGCCGCACCAGGTCGAGCAGCGCGACACGCCCGTCGTAGGCGAAGTTGAGCGTCTCGGCCGCGCGCCGCAGGGTGACCAGGTGCGCGGGCTCGAAGTGGTTGTTGACCAGCAGGATCCGAGGCAGACGCTGGCCGATCAGCGCGGCGCCGATGTCGACGAGCAGCGAGTGCAGGGTCTCCTCGCCGATGTGGATCCCGCCGGCGAACCCGGTCGCGAACCGCGTCACGCCGTAGGGCACCTCGGGCAGCACCAGCACGTGGACGTCCTCGTCGGCGGCCAGCCGCTCGGCCGCGCGTTCGCACATCCCGCGTGAGATCAGCGGGTCGGTGCTCAGCGGCGCGTGCGGGCCGTGCGGCTCGATCGCGCCCAGCGGGAGCAGCAGCACCGGGACGCGGTCACCCGAAGGCAGGGCGGCGACCTGGCGCGAGCTGAGGTCCGCGAAGTACGTCACGCAAATCAAGCTACACCGCAGCGGCCTGAGGTGTATAGAGTTGCGCCCGTGCCCGCCGACGCCTTCGAAGCCAGCCCGCAGGAGCTGGTCGTGACGCTGCTGGGGAGCTACGTGCACCCGCGCGAGACGCGCCGGGTGTGGTCGGGCGGCCTGGTCGCGGTGCTCGCCGAGCTGGGCTTTTCCGACGGCGCGGCGCGGATCGCGCTGACCCGCCTGGTGCGCCGCGGCCTGCTCACGCGCCACCGCGAAGGCCGCACCGTGCACTACTCGCTGACCCGGCGCACCGTCGCGCTGCTCGCCGACGGTGACCACCGGATCTTCTCCCTCGGCCGCCGCGAGCGCGCCGCGGGCGAGTGGACGGTGCTCTGGCAGAGCATCCCGGAGAGCCGCCGCCAGGCGAGAGAACGGCTGGTCCGGCGGCTGCGGTTCCTCGGTTTCGGGCCCTACCAGGACGGTACCTGGATCGCCCCGCACAACCGCGAGGCCGAGGTGGTCGCGCTGCTCGGCGAGCTGGACGTCACCGAGCACGCCGGGCTGCTGCTCGGCCGGCCGTCGGCCGCGCTGGACGTCCGCCGGTTCGCCGGCCGGGCCTGGGACCTCGACGAGCTGGCGGCGCGCTACACCGCGTTCGTCGACCAGTTCGGCGGCTACCCCGGCGGAGAACTGGCCGACCGGACCGCGTTCGACGTCCGCACGCGGCTGGTGCACACCTTCCGCGCGTTCCCGTCGCTGGACCCCGAACTGCCCGCCGACCTGGTGCCCGCACCGGATCGCCGGGCGGCGGCGGTCGAGTTGTTCCACGATCTGTACGCCGCGCTCGCGAAACCCGCGCAGCGCCACTTCGACGAGGTGACCCGAGGATGACCGAAATCAGCCCTGCCACGCAGGAAGCCTTGAGCTACACCTCGTACCTGGCGCTGGACGAGGTGCTGGAAGCCCAGCGCCCGCGTTCGGACGAGCACGACGAGCTGCTGTTCATCGTGATCCACCAGGTGTACGAGCTGTGGTTCAAGCAGATCCTGCACGAAGCCGCGTTCCTCCAGCAGAACCTCGAAGCGGGCAAGACCGCGCATTCGATCCGGATCCTGCGGCGGATCCTGACCATCCTCAAGGTCGCCGTCGCGCAGATCGACGTGCTGGAAACCATGACGCCCAGCCAGTTCACCAGTTTCCGCGCCCGTTTGGACGCTTCGAGCGGCTTCCAGTCGGCCCAGTTCCGCGAGCTGGAAGCCGTCCTCGGGCGGCGCGACGAGCGTGTGTTCGCGCACTACCCCGAAGGCGGCGAGCAGCGGAAAAGCATCGCCGAAGCGATGGCGCGGCCGTCGTTGTTCGACTCTTTTCTCGCGTATCTCAAGGCTTCTGGCTACCCGGTCGGGTGTGATCGAGACGTCACTCGACCGGTGGAGCCGTCCCCGGCCCTGCAGGCGATATTGCTGGACGTGTACAGCGACGACGGCGGTCCGTCGGTCGTCGCGGAATGTCTGGTCGATCTCGACGAAGGGATGCAGGAGTGGCGCTACCGGCACGTGAAGATGGTCGAACGCACCATCGGCGACAAGACCGGGACAGGGGGATCATCCGGCGCGACCTACCTGCGTACCACGCTCTTCCAGCCGATGTTCCCGGATCTCTGGGCCGTACGGAGCCGACTTTGACCACCTTGGACGATCTGCGCGCGGACGACAACGCCCTCGCTCCGCACTACACCCGGTTCTCGGTGCGGGAGCGCCTCCTGCTGTCCGGGCATTCGCACCAGGCTTGGCCGGACGTCGCGGAGGAAGGGCTCCTGGAGTCCTTCGCCGACGCCGCCCGGGACGTCGACGAGAAGTGGGGCCGCGCCTTCGCCAAGGCCGACGAGCTGCGCGCGGGCTTCCGCCTGCTGCTCGGCGACCCCCACGGCGAGTACGCGCTCGGCGCGAGCACACACGACCTCGTGCTGCGCTTCCTGTCGGCGATGGAGCTGCCGCGAAGACCACGGCTCGTCACCACCGACGGCGAGTTCCACACGCTGCGCCGTCAGCTCGCCCGCCTCGAGGAGGAGGGCGTCGAGGTCGTGCGGGTGCCGCTCGAGCCGGTGACGACGCTCGCCGAGCGGGTCGCCGCCGAGGTCGACGACAACACCGCCGCGGTGCTCGTGTCGGCCGTGCTGTTCGAGACGTCGAGGCTGGTCCCGGGGCTCGCGCACCTGGCCGACTCCTGCCGCGCCCGGTCGATCGAGCTGGTCGTCGACGCCTACCACGCGCTCGGCGTGGTGCCGTTCCCGCTGCACGACCTCGGGCTCACGAACGCCTGGGTGCTCGGCGGCGGGTACAAGTACCTGCAGCTGGGCGAGGGCAACTGCTTCCTGCGGCTGCCCGCGCACGCCCAGGAGCTGCGGCCGGTGATCACCGGCTGGTACGCCGAGTTCGGCGCGCTCGCCGACGAACGGCGTCCCGGCGGTGTCGCCTACGCCACCGGCGGTGACCGCTTCGCCGGCGCCACCTACGACCCGGCCAGCCACTACCGCGGCGTCCGGGTCCAGCGGTTCTTCGCCGAGCAGGGGCTCACGCCCGAGTTCCTGCGCGAGGTCTCCCAGCACCAGGTGGGGCTGCTCGCGTCGGTGTTCGACAAGCTCGGCTTGCCCGAGGACGTCGTAACGCGGGATCGCTCGGTGCCGTTGGAGCGGCTCGGCGGGTTCCTCTCGCTGCGCTGCGCCGACGCCGGTGCGCTGCAGGCGGCGCTGGCCGCCCAGGGTGTCCGCACCGACAGCCGGGGCCACCACCTGCGCTTCGGCCCGGCGCCGTACCTCTCCGACAACCAGCTGGAGACGGCGATGGGCACCCTCGGCACGGTGGTCCGCGGCTGATCTCCGAGTTACCCGTCCGTATCCCGGAACCTCCACTGGTCCGGCGTACGGCGAAGATCTAGGTTGGTGCCGGGAACCCCGCGCGGACGACCTCCGCGCCGGCTCCCGACAACCACTGAAGCGCGTCCCGGCCACGAACCGGGCGCGGGAGACAAAGGAGTCACCACCGTGACCGAAGGAGTGTTCGCCCGGTCGTCCGGGCACGAACAGGTCGTGTACTGCCACGACCAGGCCAGTGGCCTGAAGGCCATCATCGGCATCTACTCCACGGCGCTCGGACCTGCCCTGGGCGGGACGCGCTTCCACCCCTACGCCACCGAAGCGGACGCGCTCGACGACGTGCTCGCGCTGTCCAAGGGCATGGCGTACAAGAACGCGCTGGCCGGGCTCGACCTCGGCGGCGGCAAAGCCGTCATCATCGGCGACCCGAAGACGCTCAAGTCCGAAGCGCTGCTGCGCGCGTATGGGCGCTTCGTGCAGTCGCTGAACGGCCGGTACATCACAGCTTGCGACGTGGGCACGTTCGTGCACGACATGGACGTCGTGGCCCGCGAATCCCGCTACGTCACCGGCCGCTCGCCCGAGGACGGCGGCGCCGGCGACTCGTCCGTGCTCACCGCGTTCGGCGTCTTCCAGGGCATGCGGGCCTCGGCCGAGCACGTCTGGGGCAGCCCGGACCTGGCCGGCAAGCGCGTCGGCGTGGCCGGCGTCGGCAAGGTCGGGCACATCCTCGTCGGGCACCTCGTGGACGCCGGGGCACAGGTGACCATCACCGACGTCTACGCGCCCGCGATCGAGCGCACTCGCTCGATCTACCCGTCCGTTCAGGTGGTGTCCGATGTGGACACCCTGCTGCGCACCGAGCTGGACGTCTTCGCGCCGTGCGCCCTGGGTGGCGTGCTGAACGACGAGACGGTGCCGGCGCTGGGTGCTCGCATCGTGTGTGGTGCCGCCAACAACCAGCTCGCGCACGCCGGGGTGGACAAGCAGCTCGCCGACCGCGGTGTGCTGTACGCGCCGGACTACCTGGTGAACGCGGGCGGCGTGATCCAGGTCGACGACGAGCGGCACGGCTTCACCTTCGAGCGCGCGAAGCGCAAGACGACGGCCATCTACGACACGACGAAGGCCGTGTTCGCGCTGGCCGAAGCCGACGGCGTGCCCCCGGCGACGGCGGCCGACCGGCTCGCGGAGCGGCGGATCGCCGAGGTCGGGCGGCTGCGGTCCATCATGACCGTGTGAGTCCTTCAGACATCTTCGAGACAGCGGGCGTGCGGGGCTTCCTGCACGCCCGCTGTCTCGGTTCCGCTGCTTGCGTCGAGGTCGACGCCGATTCGCCGGTCGTGCTGGCGTCGGTGGTGAAGGTGCCGCTGGCGTTCGAGTTCGCCCGCCAGGTGGCGGCGGGCCAGCTCGACCCGACGGACCGGGTGCGCGCTTCGGCGGCCGACCGCCTCGGCGGCACCGGTTCGGCGGGTTTCGCCGACGACGTTTTGTACAGCTTGCGGGACGCGGCTCTGCTGGCGTTGTCGGTGTCGGACAACACCGCCGCGGACCTGCTGTTCGACCGGGTCGGGGTGGAGAACGTGCGGTCTCTGCTCGCCGAACTGGGCCTGACCCGGACTTCCGTCATCGGCGCGCCGCGGGACCTGCTGCGCACGATCATCGACGACACCGCCGCCGGAGTTCCGTTGCGAGCGTTGGATCCTCTGCGGACGTCGGCTACTACGCCGCGCGAGATGACGTCTTTGCTGTCGGCGATCTGGCGTGACCCCGGGCCGGGTGCGCAGGTCCTGGAGTGGATGTCGGCGCAGGTGAGCTGGCACCGGCTGACGGCCGGGTTTCCGCCGGAGGTGACGGTGGCGGCGAAGACGGGGACGATGCCGGGGATCCGCAACGAGATCGGCGTTGTGACCTATCCGGACGGGAGTGCGTACGCGGTGGCGGTGTTCACGGTGGGTGGTGCGGAGACGTTGCGGCGGCCGGACATCGACCGCGCGATCGGCGACGCGGCCCGGGCGGCCGTGGATCAGCTGCGCTCGTAGAACACGTCCCACGGCCGCACCCCACCCGGGTCCGGCGGCACCAAGCGCGAAACCCCGTCGTCCCTGAGCACCCCCGCCGCGATCTCCGCCAGATTCGCCGCCTGCGGGTGGGGGCTCGTCGACGGCCAGGCGAACGCCATCCGCGCCCGGAGGACCTGGTCGGTCAGCGGCCGCCAGACCACCCGCGGTTCCTTGCGGGCGCGGGGCTCGAACGCGACCCCGTGACCGGCCAGGACCAGGCCGAGCACGAACTCCGGGTTGCGGGCGTGCCGGATCGACGCCGGGCGGAAGCCGTGGTCCCAGCACGTGCGCAGCAGCGCGTCGTAACTTCCGGGTGCGGCGGCGCGCGGGGCGTGCACCAGGCCTTCGCCGGCGAGATCGGCGAGGGCCAGCTCGGACCGGCGCGCCAGCGGTGAATCCCGGGGGAGGACCACGCCCAGCGGCGTGTCGACGGCCGGGCCGAGGTCGAGCCCGACCACGTCCACCGGCAGCTGCAGGAGCCCGGCGTCGAGCTCACGGTCGGCGAGCAGCCGGGCCTGCTCGGCCGTGGTCAGCTCCTGCAGGTCGAGCCGGACGGCGGGGTGCTGCGCGGCGAACTCCGTCAAGATCGCGGCGAGCACCCGGCCGGGCAGCTCCGGCGGCACCCCCGCACGCAGGGCGTCCAGCTCGCCCCGCTCGGCCTTCGCGACGAGCGCTGTCATCCGGTCCCAGCGGCTCAGCAGGTCGCGGGCTTCGGCGCGCAGCACCTCGCCGGCTTCGGTGAGCGTGACGCGGCGGCCGCGGTCGAACAGCTTCGCGCCCAGCTCGGCTTCGAGCCGCTTGACACGCTGGCTCAACGGCGGTTGCGCGATGCCGAGCCGGTCCGCGGCGTGGCCGAAGTGGAGTTCTTCGGCGACAACGAGGAAGTACCGCAGCGAACGGAGGTGGTCCACGCTGCGACGATACTCGTCCGCATATCGACATGCCGACGTCTTGATCTTGGACAGCCGCGCCGCGGCCGTGATCGGGTGGCCGGCATGAACACAGGACTCAGCAGACGCGGGCTGTTCGGCGCAGGCGCGGCGGCGGCCACGATCCTCGCCGGGGTCTCGGCGGCCTCGGCGTCGCCCGCACCCCGCGGGACTTCGCGGATGACGCTGCGGTGGTGGGGAAACAACGGCTGGGAGATCCGCGTGCCGGGCTCGACCGGGACCAAGACGGTCCTGATCGACCCGTGGCTCACGCGCTTCAAGACCGGCACGTACACGCCGGCCGGCGCGGACCCGCGCACCCCGCTCTCGGTGAACAAGGCGCTGATCGACGGTTACCTGGATCGCGGCGAACTGCGTGCGGACCACATCCTCGTCACCCACGGCCACTACGACCATCTCACCGACGTCCCCTACCTGGCCAAACGCACCGGCGCGACGGTGATCGGCACCGAGACCCATTTGAGTCTCATGGCGGCGCTGGGCGCGCCGGAGGACCAGCTGGCGATCGCGAGCGGCGGTGAGGACCTGACGTTCGACGGTTACTCGATCCGGATCATGCGCTCCCTGCACTCGGCAACCGGCGACCGCGCCCGGGTGGCGTTCCCCGGCTCGCGCCCGCTGTCCCGCCGCGACCGCCCTCGCGTCATCGAAGACCTGCTCGAGGGCGGCACGCTGGCTTACCAGGTGACCGGCGGCGGAGCGAGCGTCCTGGACTTCGGCGGCTCGAACTACGTCGAGTCCGAGCTGACGGGGTTGCGCCCGGACGTGGTGCTGGTCCCGGCGGGCGGCGCCAAGGTGACCCAGTACGTTCCGCGCCTGCTGCGGACGCTGGGCAACCCTCCCCACGTGGCGGCAACCCACTGGGACGACTTCGACCTGCCGCTGGGCCAGGCCCACGACCCGAACGGCGGCTTGGAGGTGCTGCGGAAGGCAGTGGCGGCGGCGAGCCCGGGCAGCGAGTTCGTGGTGCTGGACCACCTGGGCGAGTTCTCGCCGTAAGTCACCGGCTGCGAACTCGGCGACGGAACATGCTGAAGGCCCCCACCGCGAGCGATGGGGGCCTTCAGCGCGGAGAAACCTCAGCCGCTCTTGCGGCGGAACGTCCGCTTGTTCGCGGCCGGTCCGTGGGCGTGCTGGTTCTTGCCGCCGGCGTTCTCGTGGGCCGCGCCCGAGCGGGCGTGTGCCTGCTTGCGCTCCAGCGCTTCCCGGAACTTGCGCTTGACGTCGTCCTCCTCGCCGCTGGGCGGCGACGGATTCGGTTCACTCATGCTTACCTCCGGAGATGACGACGTGTGACCGCTCCAGCCTGGCATCAGACAAACCGCTTGGCGAGTCGATTACGTCACTCGGTCAGCGTTTGGGCGTCGGGACTCCGCCGAACTGCACCGTCTTCCGGGTCAGCGGCCGGCCGCAGTGGTCGCACAGCAGCATCGGCTGCAGCCGGTTGCCGCACTCGACGTGGTTCAGGGTGATGTCCGGCTCCTGGCCGGCCACCTCGAAGCCGCGTGACCACTCGGCGATGAACGCCAGGGCCGGGAAGAACGCCAGCCCCTTCGCGGTCATCCGGTAGTCGCGCGCGTCCGTGCGGGTCTTCGCCGTGCCGGTGCGCAGCACGCCGACCTCGACGAGCTTGCTCAGCCGCGCCGACAGCACGCTCGGCCCGATCCCCAGCTCCCGCTCGAACTCCGAGAAGTGGTGGCAGCCGAGCAGCGCCGAGACCAGCAGACCGGTCGACCAGCGGTCGCCGAGCAGCTCCATCGTGTCGGGGAAGAACATCATCGGGTCGCCGGCCAGGGATTCCGCGTCCTTGCGGCGGAAGCGCTTGGACGCCGTCGCGGCCGCCACGCCCGTGCTGTCGAGCCGGGTGGCCCGGACGTCGCGAGCGTCGACCCGGCGGCCGCAGGCTCCGCAGCCGAGGGGTGCTGATGTAGCCAGCTCGCAGTCGAGGTGGATCAGCGTCGGCAGCACCTCACGGCGTCCCTCGACCCACTCGCGCTCCCAGGCCCAGATCGAAATCAGCAGCGGCCACAGCTCCAGGCCGCGCTCGGTGAGCCGGTACTCGTGCCGCGTGCGGCGCGCGTCCCGGTACGGCACGCGGGTGAGCATGCCCGCTTCCACCATGTCCCGCAGCCGCCCGGACAACGCGGTCGGCGAGATGCCCAGCCGCAGGCGCAGCTCCTCGTACCGCCGGAAGCGCAGGAACAGGCTCTGCAGGATCAGCAGCGTCCACTGGTCACCGACCAGCTCCAGCGCTCTGCGGAGTGGATCCCCCGCGGGCCGGATGCGTTGTGCGGTCGCCTCGGTCACCGAAATCCCCCTTGTAACTTGCTGCCTCAGCGTACACCTGACTACAGCAAAAGAAGCCTATTGACACCTGACTACACAAATCATAGTCTCGTCCTCATCAGCCAGCGCGGTGAGCCCGACATCCAGGGAGAAGCCCGATGACCAGCACCTCCGAACAGCCGCTGATGGTGGCCCGGACGGCGGACACGGACGAGGCCAATCCCTACCTGCTCGGCGTCTACGCCCCGGTCGGCGAAGAGATCGACGCGGAAGACCTGCAGGTCATCGGCGAGATCCCGAAGGACCTCAACGGCGTTTACCTGCGCAACGGCCCGAACCCGCGGTTCGCCCCGGAAGGCCGCTACCACTGGTTCGACGGCGACGGCATGATCCACGCCGTCCACCTCGAGAACGGCAAGGCGCGCTACCGCAACCGCTGGGTCCGCACGAAGGCCTTCGAAGCCGAGTCCGAAGCCGGCCGGGGTCTCTGGACCGGCGTCATGGAGAACCCGAAGGACAACCCCTTCGGCAACGGCCACGGCCTGGGCCTCAAGGACAACGCGAACACCGACGTCGTCTTCCACCGCGGCCGGATCCTCGCGACCTGGTACCTGTGCGGCTCGCCGTACGCGGTCGACCCGCTCTCGCTGGAGACGCTGGGCGCCGAAGACTTCCTCGGCACGCTGGTCGGCGACATGATGGCCCACCCCAAGGTGGACGAAGCCACCGGTGAGCTGTTCTGGTTCGACTACGGCCCGCGCCCGCCGTACCTGCGCTACGGCGTGATCAGCGCGGACGGCCAGGTCGTCAAGACCACCGAGATCGAGCTGCCCGGCCCGCGCCTGCCGCACGACATGGCCATCACCGAGCACCACGCCGTGCTGATGGACCTGCCGCTGGTCCAGGACCTGGAAGCGGCGAAACAGGGCCGGCACAAGCTCCACTTCGACCGTTCGATGCCGAGCCGCTTCGGCGTCATGCCACGCTACGGGAACGGTAGCCAGATCAGGTGGTTCGAAGCGAGCCCGTGCTACATCTACCACGTCGTCAACGCCTGGGAAGAGGGCGAAGAGGTCGTCCTCGACGTCTGCCGCGTGCAGAAGCCGCAACCGCGAGCCGACGCGCACACCCCGCTGGCGAAGATGCTGTCCTACCTGCGTCTCGACGCCCAGCTGCACCGCTACCGCTTCAACCTGCGGACCGGCGCGTGCCGCGAGGCCCCGCTCGACGACGCCAACACCGAGTTCCCGACCGTCGACGCCCGCAGCGTCGGCACGCGGAACCGGTACTCCTACGCGGTGCACATCTCGCCCGAGTCGACGCTGAAGTTCGACGGGCTGGTGCGCCACGACAATCTTGCCGGCTCCAAGACCGAATACCGGTTCGGTCCAGGTCGGTGGGGCAGTGAGGCGCCCTTCGCACCCCGCGATGGCGCATCCGTCGATTCGGCGGACGGTTATCTGGTGACGTTCGTGCAGGACGAGCGCGAGGGACGCTCGGAACTGGACATCTTCGACGCCGCCGATCTTGCTGCCGGACCCGTGGCCAGGGTCCTGTTGCCCCAGCGGGTTCCGCTCGGTTTTCACGCGACCTGGGTCCGGGCGGACCAGCTGGAAAACCTCCGTTCATGAGATGCCATCGAGAGGGTCGCGCCCGGGATTTCCGGACGCGGGGATGGTGGAGTGCGGAGACGATCGACCGGCTCGTGAAGGAGCGGGTCAGTGCCGACCCGGAGGGTCTCGCGCTGGTCGATCCACCGAACACCGCCGCACTGGTCGGACGCGACCCGGTGCGGTGGACCTGGAACCGGCTCGACGAACGTGTCGACGTCCTGGCCGCGTTCCTGCTCGCCAGAGGGGTGCGAGCAGGTGACGTCGTGGCCGTGCAGCTGCCGAACTGCTCGGCCCTGGTCCAGGCGTTCCTCGCGATCGTGCGGATCGGTGCCGTGGTCACCCCGTTCCCGGTGTCCTACCGGGAACACGAGATGGTTCCGATGTGCCGGCGCACCGGGGCCGTCGCGGTGGTGACCGCATCCAGATACGGCGAGCACCCGCTCGCCGGGGCGGCCCTTGGGCTAAAAGGCGCTTCGGCGCCGTCGGTCCGGTTCGTCGTCGCCCGGGGGGACGACGAACCGGCCGGCGCCCTGGCCTGGCCCGAAGCTCCACTGTCCGAAGCGGAGAAGTCCACTTTGGACGCGCACCTGAGCGCGCTCGACACCGACGTCAACGACTGCGTGACGATCTGCTGGACGTCCGGCACCGAAGCCGAGCCGAAGGCGGTCCCGCGCTGTCACGGCGACTGGCTCGCGACGGCCGCGGGCTGCGTCCAGGCCGCGGGCATCACCCGTGCCGACGTCCTGCTTTCCCCGTTCCCCATGACGAACATGGCCGGCATCGGCGGGATGTTCCTGCCGTGGCTGCTCACCGGCGCGGTGTTCGTCCCGCACCACCCCTTCGACCTGCCGGTGTTCCTGGGGCAGCTCGCGGCCGAGCGCGTGACGTACACGCTCGCACCACCGGCGTTGCTGACCATGCTGCTGCACAACGAAAAGATCCTGTCCGGAGTGGACATTCGGGCGCTCGGGAAGATCGGGTCGGGCTCGGCGCCGCTCTCGCCCTGGCTGGTGCGCACCTGGGCCGAGCGGTACGGCATCAACATCATCAACTTCTTCGGCTCCAACGAAGGCACCGCGCTGCTGTCCGGTCCCGTCGACCTCCCGGACCCGGACCAGCGGGCGAGCTACTTCCCGAACTACGCCTCCGACGTCACCTGGTCGACCCCGGTCGCCGGCCGGACGTCGGTGCGGCTGCACGACCCGGTCACCGGCGAGCACGTGACCGAACCCGGGCGGCCCGGTGAGCTGCACATCGCCGGGCCGACGGTGTTCGCCGGCTACCTGAAGCAAATGGGCGAGCCGCTCGACACGTCGTCGTTCGACGACGACGGGCACTTCCGCACCGGTGACGTCTTCGAGATCGCCGGGGAGCGCGGCGAGTTCCTGAAGTACGTCGACCGCGCCAAGGACCTGGTCATCCGCGGCGGGATGAACATCTCGCCGGCCGAGGTCGAGGGCCTGCTCGCCGGGCACCCGGACGTCGCCGACGTCGGTGTCGTCGGCGTGCCCGACGAGGTCATGGGGGAGCGGGTCTGCGCCGTCGTCGTGCCGGGCGAGCGCAAGCCGTCGCTCGAGGACCTGGTGGCCTACCTGCGCGAGCGGCAGGTCGCCGCGTTCAAGCTGCCGGAACGGCTGGAGTACGCGGACTCCTTGCCCCGCAACCCGGTCGGGAAGATCCTGAAGCGGCAGCTGCGGGAGAGTCTGGAGTGAAACCATGACGGTGTTCGTGCTGGGCGGGGCGCAAACCGACTTCGCGCGCAACTACACGAAGGAGGGGCGCGGGATCCTCGAGCTGTTCGCCGAGGTGGTGCCCGCGGCCCTCGCGGACGCGGGGGTGACCGCCGAGGACGTCGAGGTCGCGCACGTCGGCAACCTCGCCGCGGAGCTGTTCACCGGCCAGGCCCAGCTCGGCGGGCTGCTGGTGGCGGCGGTCCCCGAGCTCGACGGGGTGCCCAGCACCCGGCACGAAGCCGCGTGCGCGTCCGGCAGCACCGCCGTCCTCGCCGCCTGTGCGGACCTCGAAGCGGGCCGCTACGACCTGGCCCTCGTCGTCGGGGTCGAGCTCATGCGCAACACCGACGGGCAGCGCGCCGCCGAGCACCTCGGGTCGGCCGCGTGGGCCGGCCACGAGGCCGTCTCCGCGAAGTTCCCGTGGCCGGCGCTGTTCGCCGAGGTCGCCGACGCCTACGACGCGCGGTACGGCCTCGATCCCGCCTGCCTCGGGCAGTTCGCGTCGCACGCGTTCGACCGGGCGACGCGGAATCCGCTCGCCCAGGCCCGCGACTGGCGCTTCCCGGACGGCGCGTTCGGGGCCGACGACGAACTGAACCCGCTGATCGAGGGGCGCCTGCGCAAGCAGGACTGCGGCCGGATCACCGACGGCGCCGCGGCGGTCCTGCTGGCCTCGCCGTCGTTCGCCGAACGCCTCGGCGGCGATTTCCCGCGCATCGCGGGCTTCGGCCACCGCACTGCGCACATCGGCCTGGCGGACAAGATCGCTGCCGAGGGCGAGTACCTGTTCCCGCACCTGCGTGGCGCGGTTGTCGACGCCTACCGGCGGGCGGACGTGCCCGGGCCGGACACGCTCGACGTCGTCGAGCTGCACGACTGCTTCACGATCACCGGGCTCGTCGCGCTGGAGCACCTCGGCGCCGCGCCGCCGGGTGGCGGCGGCCGGTTCATCACCGATGGCGGTCTGGACACGGCCGGGATCAACCCGGGCGGCGGCCTCATCGGCCTCGGTCACCCGGTTGGCGCGACCGGCGTCCGCATGCTGCACGACGTGGCGCGGCAGGTGAGCGGGACGGCGGGCGCGACGCAGGTCGACGGCGCGCGCACGGCGTTGACGCTCAACGTGGGTGGCTCGTTCACTACTGTCGTGACCATGATCGTGACGAAGGACGCCGCGTGAGGCTTTCGGTTTCGCTCGGGTTCTGGCAGGACCGCCCGCCGGAGGAAGTGCTGGAAACCGCGCGCGCCGCCGAAGCCGCGGGCTACCCGGAGCTGTGGATCGGCGAGATGGCGACGTGGGACGCGTTTGCGCTCGGCACGGCGATCGGGGCGGCGACGTCCCGGATCTCGCTCACCTTCGGGCCGCTCCCGGTGACCGTGCGGGACCCGGCGACGATCGCCATGGGGGTCGCGTCGGTCGCGGCGCTGACCGGCCGGTCGACCGGCGTGGCGCTGGGGACGTCCAGCGACGTCCTGGTGCGCGGCTGGCACGGCCGGTCCCGCGACCGGTCCGCGACGGCGCTGGAAGAGTCCGCGATCGCCGTGCGCCAGCTGGTGCACGGCGAGAAGTCCACTGTGGACGGCAAGGTCGTCGGCTCACAGGGGTACCGGTTGCGGGTGGCGGCACCGAAATCACCGGTGACGATCGCCGCGTTCGGCCCGCGGGCCCTCGACGTCGCCGCGCGGCACGCCGACCGGATGGTGATCAACCTCGTCAGCCCCGCCGCGGCGGCGACCCTGGTGCGTGGTCTGCGCGAAGCCGCGTCACGCGCCGGGACCACCCCGCCGCCGGTGGCCGCGTGGGTGGTCGGCGCGGCGGATCCGGGCCCCGCCGAGCTGGAGCAGCTCCGCCGTGGTGTTGTCGGATACCTCGCCGCACCCGGCTATTCGGACATGTTCCGCGCCGAAGGGTTCGGCGACCTGGTCGACTTCGCGCGCACCCGGCCGCACCCGCGTGAGCTCCTGGCCGCGGTGCCGGTCGAGGCCATCGCGACGGTGGGCCTGCTGGGCTCGTCGGCGGAGATCGCCGCGAAGGCGCAGGAGTACGCGGAAGCCGGCGTCGACGAGCTGGCGATCGTCCCCGCAACCAGCGACGACGACCCCGGCGGCGGGAAAACTCTCGTCGCGTGTCGATCCGCCGTCGTCTCGTTCGACGCGTAAGCATGACTGAGCCGACGAAGACCAAGAACCTCGACCAGAACGGGCTCCCGGCGCTGCCGTGGAGCCGGGCGCGCGACCTCCTCGCGACCCAGACCCCCAAGGAGGACCTGACGTTCTTCGTCGGGACCGTCCGGCCCGACGGCCGGCCGCATTCCGCCGGCGTCGGGGCCATCTGGGTGGACGACGTCCTCTACTTCGTGAGCGGGGCCGGCACGCGCCGGGCCCGCAACTTGGCGGCGAACCCGGCGTGCAGCGTCTCGGTGCGCCTGAACGGCCTCGACCTCACCTTGGAAGGCGAGGCCGAGCACGTCGCCGATCCCGCCACCCTCGAGCGGGTGGCGGCCGTCTACCGCGAGGGCGGCTGGCCCGCGACGGTGACCGGCGGCGGGTACGACGCGCCGTTCATGGCGCCGAGCGCCGGACCCGCGCCGTGGCTGCTGTACCGGCTCGTGCCGACGCGCGCGATCGGTGTCGCCTGCGCCGAGCCGCACGGCGCCACCCGCTGGGACTTCAGCCGCTGACCGCCGCCCCGATGGCCGAAGCGACCTGAGCGCCGATGGCGCGCATGCCGTCGGCGTTCGGGTGCAGCGGCGCCGCGATCGACGTCGGGATGACGCTCTCGAACCACTTCACGCCGGGCAGCTTGCAGACGTCGTGCCCGATCGAGTGCGTCCGCACGTCGACGTAGTGCGCGTTGTGCGCCGCGGCCTGCCGGGCCAGGGCCGCGTTCGTCTTGTCGATGCTGCCCTGGATGTAGTTGGCGTCGCGCGGGGTCAGCGGCGCGATCGGCCAGCACCCGTTGCGCGGCAGGTAGGTGCCGTAGCCGGCGACGTACACCTCGGCGTTCGGCGCGCGCGTGTGGACGGCGTCCAGCAGCGCGCCCCACGTCGGCTCGAACGCGGCGATCTTCTCGGCCAGCTGGTCGTGGCCGCCGGCGGTGTACCGGTCGACGCAGTCGGGGTTGATGCCCGGCAGCAGGTTGATGCAGCTGGTCGCGGCGCCGACGAGGCCGACGTCGTTGCCGCCGATGGTCAGGCTGACGATGCGCGTGGACGCGCTCAGCGCGTCGAGCTGGGGTGGCACCGCGCCGGTCTGGGTCTGCTGCGGCGACGTCATGTCCGCGGTGGTCGCGCCGGAGCACGTGACGTCCTTGAGCGGCACGCCGAGTTTCTTGGCCGCGACGTGCGGATAGTCGGCCAAGGACCGAAGGCAGCCGGGTGAGGAAAGATCCGGCGGGAGGACCAGCGGCCCGGCTGCCGCGGAGTCTCCCAGTGCGACGTATTCCACCGTGGTGGCCGCCGTGGCCGTGCCCGCCGTCGCGCCCGTGAGCGCGGTGACCATGATCGTGATGAACGCCGTCGTTCTTCCTCGCACGCCGTCCTCCTTGACGTTGTGCCGATGTCTGGTCTCCGTGACACCATCGGCACCGGGCGTGCCCGGATTGACTGGGAATCCGGGCAGAGAACGAGGGGATCGGTTGTGACGGAGCACAAGTCCGGTGGCGACCTGACCCTCGGCGGGCAACGGGTGCACGAGCGGCTCAACCAGGAGGAGCCCGAGCTGATCGCGCGGGTGCTGGCGCGCATCCAGACCGAGGTCGCCGACTACCGGCGGCTGCCGGTCGAAGAACTCGCCGGCGACATCGCGCGGATCACCCAGCAGGCAGTGCGGGCCTTCGCCCGGAGCCTGCGTGAGGACCGCGAGCTCAACACGGCCGAGCTGCAGCAGATCGGCGCGTCCGCGGTGCGCCGGGCCGAGGAGGGCTTTCCGCTGGAGGCGGTGCTGACCGCCTACCACGTCGGCGCGCGGGAGATCTTCGCCGTCGGCTCGGCCGACGCGGGCAGCACGGACGTCGCCGACCTGCTGGACGTCGCCGACCGGGTGCTCGCGTTTGTCGGCACCGTCACCGGCGCGGTCACCCGCGGCTACCTGGAGGAGCTGCGCACCAAGGTCGGGCAGGAGCACACCGCGCGCCGGACGCTGCTTTCGGTGCTCGTCGACGGGGGCCAGGTCGACGTCGTCGCCCGCAGTGCCGGGATCACGCTGCCGGGGCGGTACCTGGTGCTGAGCGTCGAGCTCGGGCCGCACGCCGACGAGGCGTCGCCCGGCGTGGACGCCGAGATCGCGGTCCGCCGCAAGCTCCGGCGGTTCCTCGCCGCGTTCGAACGCACCTGTGGTGACGGCGTCCTCGCGTCCCTGGACGGCCCGGGCGGTCTTGTCCTGGTGCCGCTCGGCCGGCTTTCGTCGATCCCGGAGTGGCGGGCCCTGCTGGCGGCGGCCGGGCGCGCGGCGGACGTCGACGTGCTGGCCGCGGCCGAGCCGGCGGAGCCGTCCGACGTCCGCGAAGTGGCCGGCCGGACGGCCGAGGTGCTGGACGTGCTGCGCTGGTTCGGCCGCGCACCGGGCCTGTACTGCCTCGACGACGTCCTGCTCGAGTACCAGCTGACCCGCCCGGGCGCGGCCCGCGACCGGCTGGCCGCGGTGCTCGAGCCGCTGGCCCCGCACCCGGAGTTGTTCGAAACCCTGGCGGCCTACCTCGAGCTGGACACGAACCGCCGCCGCACGGCGACCCGCCTGCACGTCCACCCCAACACCGTCGACTACCGCCTGCGCCGGGTCCGCGACCTGACCGGCATCGACCCGGTCCACCCGGCGGGCCTGCCGCGCATCATCGCGGCCCTGGCCGCCCGCCGCGCGTCCGCACCCCGCCGAACCTGACGTGTCGTCCACCCAGGTACGTGTGTCGTCCATCGGGGCACGCGTGTCGTCCGGCCAAGCACGCGAGTCGCGTACTCAGCCGGACAACTTGCGTACCTGGACGGACGACTCGCGTACTCAGACGGACGACTCGCGTACCTGGAGGGTCGGTTCGCGTACCGGGAGGGTCGGCGCGGGGCGGCGGGGTGCGGGGATCCGGACCGGAGTCCGGGTGACCGCCTTGGCGACCACGCCCGCGGCCAAAGCCGTGGTCAGCACCAGGGCGGCGGCTGCCGAAGCCGGGCTGAACGCGAGCGCGCCGGCGCGGCCGAGCACAAAGCCGTCGTGCAGGGCCCAGGCGACCACCGCGACGCCGGCAGCGGCGGAAAAGGACGTCCGGTACCCGGTCGCCAGCACGACCGCACCCAGCGTGACCAGCGCGTACCACGGATACACCGTCGCCCCGGCCAGGTCCGCGAGGATCACCGCGGCCACCGCCGCGGCGCAGCCGACCGGGAACCCGAACCCACCACTCATGCCGTCCAGGAGAACCCGGCGGGCGGGCGCGGACCATGACCCAGGACACCTTCCCTACGCCCGGACCACCGGATCTTGACGCGTTATTGACCCGTCACGCGCCCGATCGCGTCGGCGACCTCCGGCCAGACCGCGCGGGGCAGGTTGTGGCCCATCCCGGGGATCACGACCAGCTCCGCGCCCGGGATCGCCTCCGCCGTCGCCTTGCCGCCGCTGACGTTGATCAGCGGGTCGGCTTCGCCGTGCACGACCATCACCGGCAGCCGCACGTCACGCAGCCGCGAAGTGCGGTCGCCCGAGGCCATCACCGCCGCCGCGTGGCGCAGCGTGCCGACGGGGTGGCGGGCGCGGTCGAAGTGCAGCGTCGCCTTGGCCAGCAGGAACGCCTCGTCGTCCGGGTAACCGGGGGAGCCGAGGCTCCGGTAGCCCTCGACGCTGTCGGCGAGGGCCTGCTCGCGGGTCGTCGCCGGCGGGCGGGTCAGCACGGCCAGGGCCCACGGCTCGGCCTGGCCGACCGCGGGGTCACCGGTGGTCGACATGATCGAGGTGACGGACAGCAGCCGGTCCGGGTGGTCGATCGCCAGCTGCTGGACGATCATCCCGCCCATCGACGCGCCCACGACGTGCGCCTTGGTGATGCCGAGCGCGTCGAACAGCCCGATGGCGTCGTCCGCCATGTCCGAAAGCCGGTACGGCGCGCTCGCCAGGTCGCCGCCGGCCAGCGCGGCCAGGTCCGGCGCGGGCAGGTCGTCGAGCCAGGTGGAGAGCCCGACGTCCCGGTTGTCGTAGCGCACCACGAAGAACCCGCGGCCGGCGAGCAGCTCGCAGAACGCGTCCTCCCAGGTGATCATCTGGGCGCCCAGCCCCATCACCAGCACCAGGGGCGGGCGCGCCGGATCACCGAAGGTGTCGTACTCGAGCTCGAGACCATTGGCCTGTGCACGTGCCATGCCCCGATCCTGCCGTACCCGCGCGGACCTGGCACCGGCCCGGCTCGTGCCGTTACCGTTACCCCCCATGCCGACCTCATCCTCGGGCACCGGAGAACGCCCCCGGTCACGGGCCGCCGCGGGACTGCCGGCGCTCACGGCCGACCGGATCATCAGCGCGGCGACGACCCTCACCGGCGAACGCGGGCTCGACAACTGGACGTTGCGGGAGCTCGCACGCTCGGTCGAGGCCTATCCGGCGGTGATCTACCACCACGTCGGCGACCGGGACGCGGTGGTGAACGCCGTGGTCGACCGGGTGGTCGGCCTGCTGGAGCTGCCGGACGAGCAGCTGCCGTGGCAGGAGTGGTTCACCGAACTGCTGGCGAACCTGCGCGCGGTGCTGCGGGCCTACCCGGGCTGCGCGCGGCGGCTGGCGCTGTTCGGCCCGTCGGTGAAGGCGGCCACGCGCAGCATCGACGCGGGGATCGGCGTGCTGCTCACCGCGGGCTTCGGCCGCGAGAGCGTGCTCGCCTACAACCTGCTGCTGATGACGGCCTGCCAGTTCGTCGCGATGGAAGACGACCGCGAGGGCGCGCTCGCGCTGCGGATCGGCAACACCGAGGAGTACGCGGCCTACCGCGAGCGGGACGACCTGCCGGGGATGGCCGAACTGGGCTCGGCGATGCACGACCTGATGGGCGACCCCGACCTCGCCGCGGGCTATTACGCGCAGATCTACGACTACGCCGTCCAGCGCTGCCTGGACGGCCTCGCCCATCGCCTGGACGAACTTCGCGAATCGGACGGCGACGGGTTGACAGCGACTTGACAGTGCTCCGGCGTACCGTGGGCGTGCGTCGGTGGTTCGCCCATCGACCCGGAGCCCCTGGCGCCCTCCTCCCCCTCGTGGCGCCGGGGGCTTCGGTCTTTCAACCGCGGCGCGGTGACGGCGGTTCGGTGCGCGGCGGCTCCTGCTGAATGGCGGGGAAGATCTCGCCGACCAGCGTCACCAGCGACTTGGACAGCAGCAGGTGCACCTGTTCGCGGGTCAGCGAGCCGCGCACGAGCCACTCCCGGCCCGCCGACTTCACCATTCCGCCGAACGCCCGCACGAGCGCGTTGAGCTCGGGGCCGTGTTCACTCTCGCTGGACAGGCCGACGGCTTCGAGCACGCGGTCGGCGGACTCCCGGTCGGCCTCCTCGAGGATGCGCTCGACCTCGAGGTCCCGGCCGATGCCTTCGGGCGCGATCGCGGCCAGCCACATCCGCTCCTGGCTGGTGACCATGTCGAGGAACCACTCGATCGCGACGTCGGCCCGCAGTTCCAGCGGCCCCTCCGGCAGGATTTCCACGGCGAGCCGCGGCACGGTCAGCGCGCGCCGGATGATTTCCAGGTACAGCTCGCGTTTGGTGCCGAAGTAGTGGTTGATCAGCCCCCGCGCCACGCCGGCCGCGGCCGCGATGTCCGAAGTGGACACTTCGGAGTAGGGGCGTTCACCGAACAGCCGCGCCGCGCAGGCGTAGATCTGTTCCTTCCGTTCGTCCGGTTCCAGTCTTCGCCATCTCGGCGCCGGCTCGGTGTTCATCCTCCCATCGTCGCATGAGCGGTTGCGCCGGGCAGCTC
The DNA here is from genome assembly GCF_044453095.1 of Amycolatopsis sp. NPDC051758. Taxonomy (NCBI): domain Bacteria; kingdom Bacillati; phylum Actinomycetota; class Actinomycetes; order Pseudonocardiales; family Pseudonocardiaceae; genus Amycolatopsis; species Amycolatopsis sp. NPDC051758. The sequence goes on from NZ_JBITCJ010000015.1 coordinate 182,997, forward strand.
AGTCCGTGCGTTGCCGGGCGCGATGCCACGATCGGGGCACGGTCAGTCCGGCAGCGTGATCGGGGCGATGTCGGCAAAACCGTCACCCGGGCCCGGGTTCGTGCCGTGCGTCTCGCCGCCGAAGTGGTGCAGCACGCCCCACACCGCGTTCAGCGCGGTCTGGACCGCGCCCTCCGCCCAGCCCGCCGTCCACGAGATGTCGTCACCCGCGAGGAACAGCCCCCGGTACCGCGCCGGCAGCTCGTCCTGCACGAAGTGGGTGAACAGCCGGTGCTGGTAGCGGTAGTGCCCGGGCAGGTTCGCCTTGAAGGCGCCCATGAAGTGCGGTTCGGCTTCCCACGACACGGTCACCGGATCGCCGGTGATGTGCCGCCGGACGTCGACACCGGGGTAGATCTCGCGCAGCGACTGCAGCATCACCTCGACGCGCTCGCCGACGGTGAGCGGCAGCCACTTCAGCGAGTCGTCCGCCCACGTGTAGGACAGGCAGATCACGGCGGGTTTCGCGGGATCGTCGCCGAGCAGGTAGGTGCCGCGCGGCATCCGGTCGGTGAGCGTCATGCTCATCGTGTCGCGGCCGGTCGCCGGGTCGCGGTCCAGCCAGAACGGCCGGTCGACCGGCACGAACACCTTCGACGACTCCATGTAGTGCGTGCGCTCGATCGCCGTCCAGTGGTCGATCGGGAACAGCGCCTCGTCACATTCGATCTTGGACAGCAGCATCCAGCTCTGCGCGGTGAACACGGCCGCCGGGAACGTCTTGATGTGGCCTTCGGTGTCCGTCACGGTGATGTTGTTCGGCGCGGTGCGGTGCAGCCGGGCGACACCGGGGTTCGGCCGGCCGCCGTGCAGCGTGCTCAAACTCGTGCCGGCCGGCCAGAAAACGATCTCCGGCGGCGCGTGCTCCCACAACCGTTGCGGCAGCTGCTGGCTGCCGCCGACGATGCTGCGGTGCTCGTCGTCGGCTCCGGTGTAGACCACCCGCAGGATTTCCAGGATGGAGTTGGGGAAGTCGGTGTCCCAGCCACCGGTGCCGAACCCGACCTGGCCGAAGATCTCGCGGTGGCGGAAGGAGGCGAACGCGGGTGCGCTGCAGAGGAAGCCGTAGAACGTCTGGTCGTCCAGCCGCGGGACGATCTCGTTCCACAGCCGCTTGATCGTCTTCGCGTCGCGGTCGCGGATCGCCGTCTGCATCTCGGCGAACGCGGCGTGCTCGGCGAGGGTCCGGTCCCAGGCCGCCGCGACGTCGCGGAACACGTCCGGCAGGTCGGCCGGCGTCCGCGCGTAGTGGCTCCGTCCCTTGAGGTCGACCACCGTGCTCGGCGTCTCCGGCGCCAGCGGGTTCGGGAACGGCGTGGTTTCGAGCCCGACCTTGGTGATGTAGTGGTAGAGCGCGGTCGACGCGGGCGGGAAGCGCATCGCGCCCATTTCCGCGACGACGTCGTCCGGGCAGCCGGGGAAGCGCACGCTGCGCAGCCGGCCGCCGATCTCGGCGATCTCGTAGACCACCGGGCGCAGGCCGAGCTTCATCAGCTCGTACGCGGTGACGATGCCGGAGAGGCCACCGCCGATCACCGCCACCTCGGTGCCGTGCCGGTCGGCGGGCAGCGCGCCCAGCCCGGCGGGGTGGGCGAGGTAGTCGTCGTAGGCGAACGGGAAGTCGGGGCCGAACATGGTGATCGGGCGGCCCGCCGGTTCGTCGTGATGGATCGCGGTGGGCAGGGCGGAGGTCATGCGGTGGTTCCCCGGTACAGGTCGGGCCGTCGGTCGGCGAGGTGGGTGTTCTCCAGGCGTGACGCGACCAGCGCGGCACGCGTGACTTCGGCGGTGATCAGCTCGGGCCCGGCACCCGCGCGGGCGAGCACGTCGCCGGTCGGCGCCACGACGCAGGAGCGTCCGCAGTAGGTCAGCTCCTGCTCGGTGTCGCAACGGTTCGCGTAGGCGACGAACAGCTGGCTTTCGTAGGCCCGCGCGGGCACGAGCGTGTCGGCGACGAGGTGGTACGGGCTCATCAGCGCGGTCGGCACGACGAGCAGTTCGGTGCCGGCCAGCGCGTGCGCGCGGACCAGCTCCGGGAACTCGACGTCGTAGCAGATCAGCAGCCCGACCCGGACGCCGTCGAGGTCGGCCTGCACGACCGCTTCACCACCGGGGGTGAACCACGCCCGGTCGAGGTCGCCGAACAGGTGCGTCTTGCGGTAGTTCGCGAGCCGGTGCCCGGCCGCGTCGACGAGCTGGACGCTGTTGTAGACGTCGCCGCCGTCGAGTTCCGGGTAGCCGTAGGCCAGCGCGACGCCGGTTTCCCCGGCCAGCGCGGACATCCGCGCCGCGGTGGGCCCGTCGGCGGGTTCGGCGAGCTCGTGCGTCCGCGCGCCGATGTGGTAGCCGGTGGTGATCATCTCCGCGGCGACGACGAGGTCGGCGCCGGACGCCGCGACCGCGTCCGGCAGCTCGGCGAACGGGCCCTGGTGGATCGCGACCTTCATGCCAGCCTCGACCTCCGGATGCCGTAAGCGAAGTAGATGACCAGGCCCAGCGCCATCCAGCCGCCGAAGACCACCCAGGTGGCGCCGTCGAGGCTGAGCATCATGTAGCCGCAGCACAGGACCCCCAGGATCGGCGTGACCGGCGAGAACGGCACGCGGAACGAGCGCGGCCGCTCGGGCTGGCGCCGGCGCAGCAGCAGGACGGCGACGTTGACCAGCCCGAACGCGAAAAGCGTGCCGATGCTGGTGGCGTCGGCCAGCTTCCCCAGCGGGATGAACGCGGCGAGCGCGGCGACAAATCCGGAAACCACCAGGGTGTTGATCCGCGGTGAACCGGTCTTGTCGTCCACTTTGGACAGCGCGCGCGGCACCAGGCCGTCGCGGGACATCGCGAACAGGATGCGGGTCTGTCCGTAGAGGACGGTCAGCACCACGCTCGAGATGGCCACGATCGCGCCGACGGCGAGCAGCCCGGCCCAGAACGGGTTGTCCGACACCACGCCGAGCACGTGCGAGAGCGCGGCTTCCTGGCCGTCGAACTGCTGCCACGGCAGCGCGCCGACTGCGGCCACCGCGACCAGGCAGTACAGCACCGTGACGATGCCGAGCGAGAGCAGGATCGCCCGCGGCAGGTCGCGCTGCGGGTTCTTCGCCTCTTCGCCCGCGGTCGACGCGGCGTCGAAGCCGATGTAGGAGAAGAACAGCTTGGCGCCGCCGGCACTCAGCCCGGCCAGCCCGAGCGGCAGGAACGGCGTGAAGTTCGCGGCCCGCACCGCGCTGAACGCGATCGCGCAGAACAGCACCAGCGTGCCGATCTTGACCACGACCATGATCGTGTTGGCCCGCGCGCTCTCCTTCGCGCCGGACAGCAGCAGGACCATCGCGAGCAGCACGACGACGATGGCGGGCACGTTGACGATCCCGCCGGAGCCGGGTGGCTGGCTCAGCGCGTCCGGGATCGTGAAGCCGAAGGCCAGCCGCAGGAGTTCGTTGAGGTACTGACCCCAGCCGACGGCCACCGACGCCACCGAGACGCCGTATTCGAGCACCAGGCACCAGCCGCATACCCAGGCGACCAGCTCGCCGAGGGTGGCGTAGGCGTAGGAGTACGACGAGCCGGACAGCGGGATCATGCCCGCGAGCTCGGCGTACGACAGCGCCGAGAACAGCGCGGTGATCCCGGCGAGCACAAACGAGAGCACCACCGCCGGGCCGGCCACCGGGACGGCTTCGCCCAGCACGACGAAGATGCCGCTGCCGAGCGTCGCGCCAATGCTGAGCGTGGTGAGCTGGCCGAGACCGAGCGACCGCTTCAACGTGCCATGATCACCTTCGGCGACCAGATCGGCGACCGGTTTCCGCCGCACCGTCGCGGCTCGCAGATTCATGCCGCCGACGGTATCTGCCGTCGCGACTGTAGATAACAGGGAAACATTGCGCATAAAGATGAATCACAGGTGATTCATTGCACAAGCGAGGCACATCTCGGCGATTCGTTCCACCCGCGCCGGCGTGCTCAGCGGGGCATCACCCGTGACTGGAGGGGCATCACGCGTGACTGAGCGGGCATCACGCTCGATGCCCTTCTGATCACGCGTGATGCCTCTCTGATCACGAGTGATGCCTGCCGGATCACGGGTGCTGCCCGTCCGGGCACGGGTCGGCGGTGGGGAGCAGCAGGGTGAACGTCGGCGGGTCCGGGCGGCTCAGGCGGAGCCGGCCGCCTTCGGCCTCGGCGAGGCTGCGCGCCAGGCGCAGGCCGATCCCGTGCCCGGTCGGCGCGGACGCGAACGGGTCGTTCTCACCCAGGTCGGGGCCCTCGTCGGCGACGTCGACGGCCAGCGCGTCCCCGGCGTCGCGGGCCACCACCGTGACCGTGCCGCGCCCGTGCGTCGCCGCGTTGTCCAGCAGCACGCCGAGCACCTGCCGGACCGCCGCGGCCGCCACCCGCGCCGGCGGTGGGTCCTGCCGGATGATCCGCAGCGCACGCCCGTGCGGCTCCAGCAGCCCCGCACCGGCCTGCCGGACCTCATCGAGGAGAGCGTCGAGGTCGAGCTCGGCTCGCGGCGCGCGACGCTCGCGGCCCAGCGCGAGGAGGTCCTCGATGGTGCGTTCCAGCCGGTCGGCGGACGCGATCCCGGCGCGGATCGCGTCGTGCGGGTCCGCGCCCGGTGTCTGCAACGCGGCCTCGAGCTGCAGGCGCAGGCCGGTCAGCGGCGTCCGCAGCTGGTGTGACGCCTCCGCGGAGAACGCGCGCTCGCGTTCCAGGGTCCGGCCGATCCGGGCCGCGGTGGCGTCCAGCGCCTCGCCGACGCGGTCGATCTCGGTGATCCCGGCCCGCGGGCCGCGGGCGGTGAAGTCGCCGTCGCCGAGCCGCTCGGCCGCGCAGACGAGCTCGTCCAGCGGCCGGACCAGCCGGGTGGTGAACCGCCGGGCCATCAGCCAGCTCGCCCCGATCGCCGCGACGGCCAGCCCGGCCATGCCCAGCCAGGTCAGCCCGACCCGCAGGGTCAGGTCGGCCACCGGCACCGCGGCGCGGACCACCCCGGTCGTGCGGGCCCCGCTGACCACCGGGACGGCCAGCACCAGCTCCCCGCCTTCGCGCCCGGTGACGACGTCCATGGTGGCGCTCGCCGCCTGCCGCTCGATCGGGCCGCCGACCGCGGGCCCATGCCCGGCGAGCAGCCGCCCGTCCGGACCGTAGATCCCGACCTGGCCTTCGGCCTCGTCGTCCTCGTCGGGCGGCGGCACGTGCGGCGTCAGCCCGGTGTTCAGCTCGTGCGACACGGCGAGCGCGGCGGCGTCGGCGGCCCGCTCCAGGTCGGCGGTGGTGTCGTCGCGGTAGTACTTCAGCACCGCGATGCCCAGCGGCAGCGCGAACAGCACGGTCGCGACCAGCGCGGCCAGCACCGTCAGCGAGATGATCCGGCGGCGCACGGTTACCCCTCGGCGAGGGTCCGGGCCGGGTCCTCCAGCCGGTAGCCGTGCCCGCGCAGGGTGGCGATCCGCGGCAGCTCGGTGCCGGGCGGCGGCTCGCACGCCGCGAGCTTGCGGCGGACCGCGGCGATGTGCACGTCCAGCGTCTTCGTCGAGCCGTACCAGTGCGCGTCCCAGACCTCGGACATCAGCGTCTCGCGGCTGACGGCGACACCGGGCTGCTCGGCGAGCCGGGCCAGCAGGTCGAACTCCTTGGCGCGCAGCACGACTTCGCGCCCGCCCACGGTGGCGCGCCGCCCGGCGATGTCGACGGTCAGCCCGCCGATCGTCACCGGCGGCCGCGCCCCGGCCGGCGCGCCGCGGCGCAGGTGCGCCCGCACCCTGGCCAGCAGCTCGCCCAGCCGGATCGGCTTCGTGAGGTAGTCGTCGGCCCCGGCGTCGAGGCCGACGACAACGTCCATCTCCTCCTGCCGGGCGGTGAGGATGACCAGGACGGCGGCGGGCAACGCGGCCCGCAGGCGGCGGCAGACCTCGACGCCGTCGAGGTCCGGCAGGCCGAGGTCGAGCAGCACGAGGTCGAACTCACCGGCCTCGGCGGCCTGCAGGGCGCTGCGGCCGTCGCGGCGCCAGCACACCTGGTGACCGTGCAGTCGCAGAGTCGAATCGAGCACGCTGCCGATCGCCGCGTCGTCTTCCACCACCAGCAGGTTCGGCATGCGGAGAGCCTACGTTCTCCCGCGGCCGGACGCGGTTCGTCCCCGGGGGTGACGGCTCAGGTCACATACCGGTCGAACGCGGCGACGGTCTCGGCGAGCACCTCCGCGCCCGGCCGGGCCCACAGGTCGGCGTTGAACACCTCGACCTCGATCGGGCCGGTGTATCCCGCTGCTTCGACGCAGCCGCGCAGGTGGCGGTGGTCGATCGGGCCGTCGCCGGGCAGTGTGCGGCCCAGCAGCGGGTCCGGCAGCGGCACGAGGACGTCGCACACGTGGAAGCCGGCGATCCGGCCGGCGGCCGCGGCGATCGACTCCTCGATCCGCGGGTCCCACCACACGTGGAACTCGTCGACGATCACCCCGACCTGCTCGGCCGGGTGCCCGGCGGCGATCGCCAGCGCCTGCTCCACAGTGGACAGCACCGACCGGTCCGCGCACTGCATCGGGTGCAGCGGCTCCAGGCCGAGCCGCACCCCGCGCTCCCCGGCGTACGGCGCGAGCTCACCGACGGCGTCCGCGACCCGTTGCCGGGACGCGGCGAGGTTGTTGCCCGCGATCCCGCCGACGACCAGCACGAGGACGCCGGCGCCGAGCGCGGCGGCTTCGTCGATCGCCTCCCGGGTCTGTGCCACACCGTCCACCGGGGACCCCTCGGGGGTCACGCCGGTGAAGAACCCACCGCGGCACAACGAGGAAACCCGGACACCGTGCTCCTCGAGCAGCCGGGCGGCTTCGTCGACGCCGGTCTCGGCCACCTTGTCGCGCCAGAGCCCGATCCAGCCGACACCCGCCGCCGCGCACCCGGCCACCGCTTCGGGCAGCGACCAGGCCTTGGTGGTGATCTGGTTGAGGCTGAGCCGGTCGTCCATCACCCCACCCCCGCGGCCTGCAGCAGCGGCCGCATCCGCGCCACGGCCAGGTCGGGGTCGGCGAGCACACCGGCCTCGTCGGCGAGCCGCAGGAGCGTGGCCAGGTGCGTGATCGTCCGCGCGGACTCGCTCCCGGCGAGCATCCGGAAGTGGCGCTGGTGGCCGTTGAGGTGGGCGAGGAACACCACACCGGTCTTGTAGTGGCGGGTCGGCGCGCGGAAGATCTCGCGGGCCAGCGGCACGGTGGGGTCGAGCAGCGCGCGGAACCCGGCCGCGTCGCCGTCGTCCAGACGACGCAGCCCCGCCGCGGCGACCGGGGCGATCGGGTCGAAGATGCCGAGCAGGGCTTCGCTGTGGCCTTCGCCGTCCCCGGCGATGAGCTCCGGGTAGTGGAAGTCGTCGCCGGTGTAACACGCGACCCCGGCGGGCAGCGCCCGCCGGAATTCGGTCTCGACCTCGGCGTTCAGCACCGAAACCTTCACCCCGGCGACGGTGCCGGCGTGCTCGGCGCAGAGCGCGGCCAGCTCACGCGCGGCGGCGCGGACGTCGTCGTGTCCCCAGTAGCCGGCCAGCGCCGGGTCGAACTGCTCACCCAGCCAGTGCAGCAGGACCGGGCCGCCCGCCTCGGACAGCAGCTTCCCGTACGCCGCGTGGTAGTCGGCCGGACCGGACGCCGCCGCGGCCAGCGCCCGGCTGGCCATCACGACCGGGACCGCGCCCGCGCCGCCGACCAGGTCGAGCTGCTCGCGCCAGGCGTCCACAATGGAGGCGACGGTGGCCGGCCCCGGCGGCAGCTGGTCGGTGCCGACCCCGGCGCACCATCGCCGCCCGGCAGCGACGGCGGCGGTGCGGGTCACGAGCTCCTGGGTCGTGGTCCAGTCGAGGCCCATGCCGCGCTGCGCGGTGTCCATCGCCTCCGCGACGCCGAGCCCGCACGACCAGAGGTGCTCGCGGAAGGCCAGGGTGGTGTCCCAGTCCACGGTGCCGGGCTCGTCGGCCAGCGCGTCGGCGACGACGTGCGCGGCGGCGTAGACGATCCGCGACGCCGGCGGTGTCTTGGGCGGCTCGGGCAGCGGCGGCCCGGACGGCGACCAGTCCAGGAACCCGCCGCCGGGGACCGGGAGCACGAGCATCAAGACCTCCGGAGGTGGTCAGAAAGCGCTTTCTCGAATCCACGGTAGGGGGTGTACCAGGGCTCGACAAGGCCCGTTCGGTCAGCGCTTGGGGCGCGCGGTGCTTTCCCTCAGGACAACTTCGCCGGAGAGCCGGACCGTGCGCGGCCGGGTGCCCGAGGCGCCCTTGATGGCCAGGTCCATCGCCCGTTCGCCCAGCTCTTCCAGCGGCAGCCGCACCGTGGTCAGCGCCGGGGCCAGGTCGCGGACCACCGGGATGTCGTCGAAGCCGGCCACCGAGATGTCGCCGGGCACCGACAGGCCTTCCTCCCGCAACGCCGTGAGCGCGCCGATCGCCATCACGTCGGTGACGGCGAAGACACAGGTCGGCAGCTTGCGCTTGCGGCCCGCGAGCAGCCGCTTCGTCGCGTCGTAACCGCCGTCGCGGGTGAAGGCCGCCTCGACGACGTCCTCCTCGCGCAGCGTGATGCCGTGCTCGGCGAGCCCTTCGCTGAAGCCGGCCAGCCGGTCGATGACGGTGCTCAGCTGCCGCGGCCCGGCGAGCACGGCGAACCGCTTGTGGCCGAGCCCGGCCAGCGCCTTCGCCAGCGCCGCGGCGCCGCCCTTGTTGTCCGGCTGCACGGTGTCGATCTTGAGCCCGCGGTGCCGGCTGACCGCCGCGACCTGCCCGCCACCACGCCGGTAGGGCTCAAGTTCGGCGGCCATCGCGCGTTCCCACGCCCGGTCCTCGAACGCAGAGCCGATCAGCAGGATGGCGGCGGCCCGCTGCGCGCGCAGCGTCGAGACGTAGGCGACCTCGCGGTCCGGGTCGCGGAACGTCCCGGCCAGCATCACCAGCAGCCCGTTGTCGGTGGCCACCCGCATCACGCCGCCGGCGATCGCGGCGAAGTAGGGGTCGCTCACGTCGTGGCAGATCACGCCGACCGTGCGGTGCGTGCCGCCCGCGAGGGCCTGCGCGTGCGCGTTCGGGGCGTAGGCCAGCTCGGCCGCGGCGGCGGAAACCCGCTCCCGCAGGTCGGCGCGGACGGACGCGGTGCCGTTGAGCACCCGCGACGCCGTCGCGAGCGAGACGTTCGCGCTGCGTGCCACGTCTTCCAGTGTCACGTGCGGCCGGGCCTTCATGGCTGGCTCCTCCAAGATCGGGTTCGGGGTCTCCGCGTGCTCGGTCGGTGCAATCTACTGGGCGGGGGGTGGGCGAGGAGAAGCCGCTGGCCGGGGGACTTGACCCGAACGAGTGAAATACGCCGGAAGATCGGCGGGGGTCCGTGTGTTGGAAACAAGGAGAACCTTCAAGTGGTGAGCACGCCACTGCATTTTCGATTCTGAAAGGACCCAGCATGCTGTTCGGTGACGAGCACGTCCGCCGCTACGAGGAGACCGACGGCGAGGTCGGCCACGAGTGGAAGGAAGGCGTCCCGACGCTGGTGCTGACCACCACGGGCCGCAAGACCGGCCAGGAGCGCAAGTTCGCCCTCATCTACCAGGAGATCGAGGGTGACGCGGTGGTCGTCGCCTCCAAGGGCGGCGCGCCCAACCACCCCGGCTGGTACTTCAACCTCGTCGAGCACCCCGAGGTCGGCGTCCAGGTGGGGGCCGACCGGTACCGGGCCCGCGCCCGCACGGCCGCCGGCGAGGAGCGCTCGAAGCTGTGGGACGCGCTCGCCGCCGTCTGGCCGGACTACAACGAGTACGCGAAGAAGACCGACCGCGAGATCCCCGTGGTCGTGCTCGAGCGGCTCTGACCCGGTTGCTGTGATCTGCGCCGCGTTCGGCGCGCGCGGGGGCCGATCCACCCGGTCGTGGGCTACGAATGACAGTCATGGACCGCTGGACCGCCCTGGACACCGAAGGTGAGCTGCTCACCCGACGCCGGATGATCGCCTACGGCCGGCGCTTCGCCCGCGCCGGCCGGGGCGCCTGGTACAGCTTCGCGATCGAGGTGGTCTGGCAGTTCCTCGTCCAGACGACCCGGTTCCGGGTGCGCGGCTCGCACCACATCCCGAAGTCCGGCGGTGTGCTGGTGGCGTCGAACCACCTGTCGTTCGCCGACCCGACGACGCTCACGGCGTTCTGCCTCGCCGCCGGCCGCGTGCCGCGGTACCTGGCGAAGGCCTCGCTGTGGAAGCTGCCGGTGGTGGGCCGCGTGATGCGCTCGGGGCGGCACATCCCGGTCTACCGCGGCGCGGCGACGGCGGCGGAGGCCTACCGCGACCTGGTCGCCTCGGTGCGGGCCGGCGAGTGCGTCGCGGTCTTCCCCGAAGGCACGTTCTCCAAGGACCCGGCCGGCTGGCCGATGCGCGGCAAGACCGGCATCGTGCGCGCCGCCCTGGAGACCGGCGCGCCGGTGATCCCGGTGGCCAACTGGGGCACCCACCACCTGCTGCCGTCGACGGCGTGGTTCCCCCGCGGGGTGCCGCGCAAGACGGTCGAGCTGGTGGCCGGGCCGCCGGTCGATCTCTCCGACCTGCGTGACTGCCCGCTCACGCGCGAGGTTTTGGAGGAGGCGACGGCCCGGATCATGGCGGCGATCACCGAGTTGCTGGCCGGGATCCGGGGCGAAGTCCCGCCCGCGGAGGGTAGGTTCGCGTCATGAGTGCACAACACTTTGACGTCGTAGTGCTGGGGGCCGGAGTAGGCGGTTACGTCGCGGCGATCCGCGCGTCCCAGCTGGGGCTGAGCACCGCGGTGATCGAGGAGAAGTACTGGGGCGGTGTGTGCCTGAACGTCGGGTGCATCCCGTCGAAGGCGCTGCTGCGCAACGCCGAACTCGCGCACATCGTGACGCAGGAGGCGAAGGCGTTCGGCATCTCGTCGGACAGCCCGATCCGCGTCGACTACACGGCCGCCTACGAGCGGAGCCGCAAGGTCGCCGACGGGCGCGTCAAGGGTGTGCACTTCCTGATGAAGAAGAACAAGATCACCGAGATCGACGGCCACGGCACGTTCGTCGACGACCACACCCTCGAGGTGAACGGGTCGCAGGTGACGTTCGGCCACTGCATCATCGCGACGGGCGCGACGACCCGGCTGCTGCCGGGGACCTCGCGCAGCTCGCGTGTGGTGACGTACGAAGAGCAGATCCTGTCGGACGAGCTGCCGTCGAGCATCATCATCGCCGGCGCGGGCGCGATCGGCGTCGAATTCGCCTACGTGCTGCACAACTACGGTGTCGACGTCACGATCGTCGAGTTCCTCGACCGGATGGTGCCGCTGGAAGACGCCGAGGTCTCGGCGGAGCTTTCGCGGCGTTACCGCAAGCTCGGCATCAAGGTGCTGACGTCGACCCGCGTCGAGTCGATCGACGAGTCGGGTTCGTCGGTGCGCGTGACGGTGTCTTCGGAGAAGAACGGCGAGCAGGTCCTCGAAGCGGACAAGGTCCTGCAGGCGATCGGCTTCCAGCCGCGCGTCGAGGGTTACGGCCTGGAGAAGACGGGCGTCGCGTTGACGGACCGGGGCGCGATCGCCATCGACGGCCGCGGCCGCACGAACGTCTCGCACATCTTCGCGATCGGCGACGTGACGGCGAAGCTGATGCTGGCGCACGCGTCCGAGTCGATGGGCGTGGTGGCGGCGGAGACGATCGCCGGCGCGGAGACGATGGAACTCGACTTCCCGATGATCCCGCGCGCGACGTACTGCCAGCCCCAGATCGCGAGCTTCGGCTGGACCGAGGAACAGGCCCGCGAGAAGGGTTTCGACGTCCAGGTGGCGAAGTTCCCGTTCACCGCCAACGGGAAGGCGCAGGGACTCGGTGACGCCGGCGGGTTCGTGAAGCTGATCAGCGACCGCACGCACGGCGAACTCATCGGCGGCCACCTGATCGGGCCGGACGTCACGGAACTGCTGCCGGAGCTGACTTTGGCGCAGCAGTGGGACTTGACGGTGCACGAGGTGGCGCGGAACGTCCACGCGCACCCGACGCTCGGGGAAGCGGTGAAGGAAGCTCTCCACGGCCTCGCGGGGCACATGATCAACATGTAGTGCGGACGCCTGTCCTGACGCCGTCTTGCCGGTCAGGACAGGCGTCAGGCTGTAGTCACGCCGTTGAGCGAAGGGTTGCATTCCGGGATGACCGACGAACAGAGCGGTGCAGGCGACTACAGGAGCTATGCCGACCGTGTAGTCATCTCTGTTCGCATCGCTGACGCACCTCTCGATGAGCGTGTCGACGAAGTGATCGAGATCGAGACGGCAGGCGCAGCCTGGCACCGAGACTGGCTCGTAGCCGAGGTCGAAGCCATACCGAATGTGAAGAACAGGGAAGGATTTCCGGCCCCGTACGCCATCGACGTTCAAGAGAAGCGTCATGAATGGGGGGCTTCTGCGGCGGCTATCGCGATAACTGTATTTATCGCTTCGGCGGTGGGTAGTGGCGTTGTTGGTAACGGGGCATATGACGCCCTGAAGGTCGCGGCGAGAAATATGGCAGTTAAGCTTCGGGAAGCTGGCAACGGTGGAGCGGATCCGCTAGGGGAGGCTGAAGCTCTGGGGCGATCGCAAGCCTTGATTCTGGCCAGATATGGTGAGCCGGCAGAGGACCTCAAGTTGGTCTCCGTTGAGGTTGTCCCGCCATTTTCCGCTTCGGTTGTCTATTGTGGCTCTCGTGGTTGGATTTACGATTGCGACCTGAGTGTGGTGGATGGGCTTGTCACTTTTACGAGAGTTAAGCGACGCCGCGATTGACTTGCGCTGCCTCCCGGTTCGCGCGCTGAGGTGTTCGGACGGCGGCCTGAACTTGGGGCGCGTGGCGAAGGCTGTGGGCATCGATCAGAAGGCGGGCGCTGATGATCAGGCGTATGGACAAGGCCTTGCGGTCGCTTCCGGGTGATCAACTTGAGTTCGAGGAAGCTCTGCCCAAAGATCAACATGTAGGCACGTCGAAGCGGAGCTCCGGCCGTTCCCAGCGGACCTTCGGCGGTTTCGCCGGGATCGTGCCGGTGCGCCGCGCGCCCATCCGGACGTAGAACGGCAACGCCGGTGGGTGCGAAACGACGCGAATGCTGCGGATCCCGCGTGCGCGGGCTTCGTCGAGCATGTGCCCGACCAGGCTCCTGCCGATGCCGAGACCTTGCGCGCTGTCCGCCACGAAGAGGATGTCGAGTTCGTCGTTGACGAGTGCGTAGAAGCCTCGGATTTCGCCGTCGGTCATTGCGACGAAGGTGGGGTTGGCTTCGATGTATCCGGGTGTGACTTCGTAGCCCTCCAGGATCGACGCGTAGTCGCCTTGGTATGCCGATGATGCGTGCATCAGCGCGGTCAAGGCGCCGGCGTGGGTGGTGGTGGCGCGGTGGATTTTGATCTGCCCCATGTGGTGAGCCTAGCGACTTGACTTCAAGGTAACTCGAGGTATCAGGCTGAACTCCGACAACCTGGAGGAAAGCCATGAAAGCCGCAGCGTTCACCGAGTTCGGTGGGCCCGAAGTACTGAAAGCCCTCGACCTGCCCGAGCCACACGCCGGGCCCGGGCAGGTGAGAGTGCGGGTCAAGGCCGCCGGGGTGCAGCCGTATGACGCAGCCGTTCGGGGTGGTTGGGAACCGCCCGGGCTCGCGTTGTCGTGGCCTCGGGTGCCCGGCAACGAGTTCGCCGGTGTGATCGATGAGGGGGACGGGGCCGGCACCGAAGTGCTGGGCTTCACCGCCGTCCAGGCCGCCGCCGAATACATCGTCGTGCCCGCCACCGACGTCACGCCGAAGCCGCCCGAGATGCCGTGGGAGGTGGCCGGCGGGTTCTCCGCGGGCACGCAGACCGCCTCCATCGCGCTCGAAGTGCTGCAGCTGGCGGAAGGCGAGACGCTGCTCGTGCACGCCGCCGCCGGGTCGGTCGGCACCGCCGCCGTTCAGCTCGCGCAGCTCAAGGGCGCCAGGGTGATCGGCACCGCGAGTGAGGCGAACCAGGATTACCTGCGCGAGCTGGGCGTCACGCCCGTCGTCTACGGCGAAGGGCTCAAACAGCGGGTCGAGGCCGCCGCGCCGCAGGGGATCGACGTGGTGCTCGACGGGGCCGGCGGTGACGCTCTCAACGTCTCACTCGAACTGGTGAAGCAGCGCAACCGGATCCTCACCCTGGTCGACCACGGACGGGCCGCGGAGCTCGGGGTGCTCGTCTCGAAGTCCGGACGTTCCGCCGCGCGGCTCGCCGAATTGGCCGCGCTCTACGCCAAGGGCGACTTGCGCTTCCACGTACGCCGCGTTTACCCGTACGCCGAGGCAGCGGCGGCGCACCGGGAAATCGAGACCGGGCACGGGCGGGGAAAAATCGTTCTCACGTTTCCCTGAGTGTTCCACCATGTGGGCGGCCGGACGTTCCCGACTTTGGTGGGTGGACCACCGCACGGTCACTACTTAGATTCTCCCCATTACACCCGGTCGGGTGTCATTCGGTCGAGCGACCGAGTACCACAGGGAGACATCGATGGTGAGATTCAGCCGGGTCGCCGCGCACGCGGTTCCGCTGACGGTCGGCGCGTTGCTGCTGGCGACGGGGGTCTCGGCGGCGCAGCCGTCCACGGTGGACGCGGCGGCCGCGCGCACTGAGGCGGGCATCAACGCGCTGCAGGGCATCAAGAAGAGCCTCACCCCCGCCGAGCGCAAGCAATCGAGTCAACTGGTCGTCGAGAAGCGGTTGCGGGCCGACCGTTCGCTCGCCGCGAAGCTGCCTGACTACCGCTCGGGTGTCGGTGTGAGCAACGCCGGCACCGTCTCGGTCGACATCGCCGCCCACGGCAACGCCGCCGCGAACGCCGTCAAGGCCGCGGGTGGCACCGTCCGCTTCGCCTCACCGGACGGCGCCATCCGCGCCGACCTGCCGCTGTCCGCCGTGGACACGATCGCCGGGCGCGCCGACGTCGCCGAGGTCAAGCCCGCGTCTCAGGCCACGACGTGGCACGAACCGGGCAACCGGGACGCCGGCGTGACCGCGGCCGTGCAAGCCGCCGGAGCGCAGGCTGCCGCCGCGACCCAGGTGTCCGAAGGGGACAAGGCGCACGGCGCCGACACCGCGCGCACGACTTACGGCGTCAGCGGCTCCGGCATCAAGGTCTGCGTGCTCTCCGACGGCGTCGACTCGCTGGCGAAGTCCCAGAGCGCCGGCGAGCTGCCCGCGGTGGACGTCCTGTCCGGCCAGAAGGGCAGCGGCGACGAGGGCACCGCGATGCTCGAGATCATCCACGACCTCGCGCCGAACGCGACCCTCGGCTTCGCCACCGCCTTCACCAGTGAAGCCAGCTTCGCCGCGAACATCCGCGCGCTGCGCACCACCGGCAAGTGCCAGATCATCGTCGACGACGTCGCCTACTTCGACGAGTCGCCGTTCCAGGACACCCAGGTCGCGCAGGCGGTCAACGACGTCACCGCGGCCGGCGTCCTGTATTTCTCCTCGGCCGGCAACTCGGGCAACGCGACCGACAGCACCAGCGGTTACTACGAGGGCGACTTCCGTGCGTCTTCGACGAAGATCAGCGGCGTCACCGGCACCCCGCACGACTTCGACCCCAGCAGCACCACGCAGAACTTCGACGCGCTTTCGGCCGGCTCGCTCGGCAAGCCGGTGACGCTGTTCTGGTCCGACCCGTGGGGCAAGTCCGCCAACGACTACGACCTGTTCATCCTGAACTCGTCGGGCAGCGTCGTGGCCTCCAGCGAGAACGGCCAGTCCGGCTCGCAGAACCCGTACGAAATCGCGAGCGTGCCGACGACGGGCTCCGGCTACAAGGTCGCCGTGGTCAAGTACAGCGGCGCCGACCGGTTCATCGCCCTGAACGTCATCCGCGGCCGGTTCGTCGCTTCGGGCTCGCTCAAGGCGTTCAGCACCAACGGCGTCACGAACGGCCACTCGGCCGCGGCGAACGCGTTCAGCGTGGCGGCGGCCCCGGCCGGCCCGGCGTTCGGCCGGCCGCTGGAGACCGGTGACCCGGCCAACCCGGCGGGCCCGTACCCCGGCCTGTACACCGCGTCGAGCAAGTGGGAGCGGTTCTCCTCCGACGGCAAGCGGCACCTGTTCTACAACGCCGACGGCACCGCGCTCACCCCGGGCAACGTCTCCTCGACCGGCGGCGCGACCCGCAACAAGCCCGACATCACCGCGGCGGACGGCGTGGCCACTTCGGTGACCGGCTTCCAGCCGTTCTTCGGGACGTCGGCGGCGGCCCCGCACGCGGCGGCCATCGCGGCCCTGCTGCTCTCGGGCAAGCCGACCGCGACCCCGGCCCAGGTCCGCAGCGCGCTGGTGTCGTCCGCGATCGACCTGGGCGCACCCGGGTTCGACACGGTGACCGGCAGCGGCGTGATCATGGCGGGCCCGGCGCTGGCCGCGCTGGGTGTGGCGGCGAAGTAGGTTCCGCTCGCTCAAAGAGGGCCCGGCGTTCGCCGGGCCCTCTTTCGTTAGGGTCGGGGCATGGTGAAGACGGCGGTGGTGACCGGGGCCGGATCGGGCATCGGGCGGGCGGTGGCGCGGGCGCTGCTCGACGACGGCTGGTCCGTCGCCCTCGCGGGACGACGCTCCGACGTACTGGAAGAAACCGCCGCGGGTGCGGAGAACGCGCTCGTCGTGCCCACCGACGTCTCCGACGAGGACTCCGTCGAAGCCCTCTTCGACGGCGTCCGGGCGCGCTGGGGACGGCTCGACCTGCTGGTCAACAACGCCGGTGTCGGCGCGGCCGGGACCATCGCCGACCTGTCCGTCGAGGACTGGAAGCGGACCGTCGACGTCAACCTCACCGGGATGTTCCTCTGCGCGCGGCAGGCCGTCCGCATGATGAAGGACCAGGACCCGCGCGGCGGCCGGATCGTCAACAACGGCTCGATCTCCGCGCACGTGCCGCGGCCCGCGAGCGTCGCCTACACCGCGACGAAGCACGCCGTCACCGGGCTGACCCGGTCGATCTCGCTGGACGGCCGGGCCTGGAACGTCGCCTGCGGGCAGATCGACATCGGCAACGCGGCCACCGAGATGACCGAGCGGATGGCCGCCGGCATCCCGCAGGCCGACGGCCGCGTCATCGCCGAGCCGACGTTCGACGTCAAGCACGTCGCCGACGCCGTGCGGTACATGGCCGGGCTGCCGCTCGACGCCAACGTCCAGTTCCTCACCGTCACCGCGACGACCATGCCGTTCATCGGCCGAGGCTAGGTCAGGGGATCACCCGCGCCTTCCGGAACTCGTCGAAGAGCCGGTAGAACATCTGCTCCGTCTCCACATACGTGTGGAAGCCCGCGCGCCGCGACTTCGAGGTGTCGGCGAACATGTCGTAGTCCCAGCCGAACACGAAGTCACCGAAGCCCCACGAGGCGGAAACGTCCGAATAGGACGCGGTGAGGCCGTGTTTCGCTGCCATCGAGGTCCACAGTGGACCCTTGTCGGCCATGACGTCGGCCAGGGACATCTGCAGCGGCGGCGCGACGTCCAGCTCGAAGTACGCCGCCAGTTTCGGCCACAGCTCGCTCCACCGGAACAAATCGCCGTTCGCGATGTTGAACGCGCCCCGCTGACCCGTTGCCCAGACCGTTGCCGACGCCAGCAGGCCCGCGTCGGTCATCTCCAACAGGCTGTTGTACGCGCCGGGCTTGCCCGGGAACCGCAGTGGCAGCCCGAGCTCCTTCGAGATCGACGCGTACACCGCGATCACCAGCGCCAGGTTCATCGGGTTGCCCAGCGCGGTGCCGCCGACCACCGACGGCCGGATCGCCGACCACGTCCACGCGCCCGACCGCTGCTCCAGGAACTGCTGCTGGTCGACGTTGAACTCCGGGGGCATGTGCCCGGCGTCGGTCTCGCGCGCTGGGGTTTTGAACGGGCCCAGGTGCGCGCCGTAGACCTTGTAACCCTGCATCAGGCTGACGTGCTCGAGGGGAGCGGACGCCAGCGCGTCGACCAGGTTGGTCAGCATCGCGACGTTCGGCGCCACCAGTTCGGCCCACGTCGGCCGGTCCTGGTAGGCCGCGTAGAAGAGGTGGGTGACGTCGGGCAGCGAGCTGAGCTTCGCGCGGGTGTCGGCGGGGTCGAGCAGGTCGACGGCGACGGTGCCCGGCCCGCCCCGGCGGGAGAGGCCGACGACGTCCCAGCCGCCGTCCGCCCGCAGGTGCTCGACGAGGTTCTTGCCGATGATGCCGTTGGCCCCGGCGACCAGGGCGGTCTTGCGTTCCATGACACCCAGGCTGCTCGCGGACGCGCGATAAGTCCAAGGCTTAGTTATCACCAAAGCGATAAGCTGGAGTCATGGCAAGCCTGCGTCAGCTCGAGTACCTGGTCACGGTGGTCGACACCGGCTCGTTCACGCGCGCGGCGGAGCAGCTGCACGTGACGCAGCCCGCGTTGTCCCACCAGATGCGGGCGCTCGAACAGGGCCTCGGCGGGCCGCTGCTCGAACGGCTGCCCCGCGCCGTCCGGCTCACGCCGATGGGCCGGGCGATGCTCCCGCACGCGCGGGCGGCGCTGGCCGACGCCGAACGCGCCCGCTGCGCCGCGCGGCTCGCGTCCGGCACCACGGCGGGTGAGCTGCAGGTCGCGACGGTGTACTCGGTGAGCCTCGGCGTGCTGCCACCGGCGTTGCGGGTGTGGCGGCGCGACCGGCCCGACGTCGACGTCCGGCTCATCGAGTTCCGGCACGCCGACGAACTGCGTGACGCGATGGCCGCGGGTGAGGCCGACGTTGCGCTCGGCCCCGTTCCCGCGGACTGGCCGGGCCCGGTGCGGCAGCTGGGGGTCGAGGAGTTCGTTGTTGTGCTGCCGGCGGACGGCGCTTCCGAGGACGACACGACCGGCGTGGTCGACCTGGCCACGCTCGCGGACTGTGCGTGGGTGCACTACGCCCCGGGCAACGGGCTCGCGGAGCTGGTCGACACGACGTGTGCGGCGGCGGGATTCCGCCCGCGCGCGGCGGTCCGCACCGAGCAGACGGCGGCCGCGCCGATCCTCGCGGCGGCGGGCCTCGGTCCGGCGCTGGTCCCGGCGAACGTCCTCCCGCCGCGGTTCGAGGGCCGGGTGCTGCGCCCGTCGGTGCCGGTCCGCCGGACGCTCGCCGCCTACACCCGGGCGGCGCCGGACCCGCTGACGGCGGCGTTCATCGAGACCCTGGTCGAACACACCACGGTCTGATCGTGTGCAAGGCGTGCTACGTCAGCGGTTCGGTCGAGCCCTCGGTCAGCGCGCGGCTCACCTTGTCCAGGATGCCGCTGACCAGGCCGCCGTAAGCGTCGTCGCCCAGCGCGTCCGCCGTGGCCCGCGCCTTCTCGAGGAATTCGCGTGCGCGGGTCGCGTCACCGAGCCGCCGGTGGTCGTCGGCGAGACTGAGGTACAGCGACGGCATGAACCCCCGGACCCGCAACGACCCGTCGAACTCCTGCGCACGCTCGTCGCTCACGCCGTCGACCGCGGCCAGGGCGCGCTCATCCCACCGCAGCTCCTCACGAAGGTCGTCCTGCAGGTCGGCCAGGAAGTGCGCGATCACGCAGCGGTGGAAGTCGTCACCCCCGCCCTGCTCGACCTCGGCCCACATCGACTCCAGCTCCCGGCGGGCCGTCGCTCGCTCCCCGGCCTGTCCACGCTGCACGGCCGCGGTCACCCGGGCCATCACGTCGTCTTCCATCCACTCTTCCCTCGTGCTGCCTACGTCGTGATCCCGGCCAGCACCGGGCCGGTGAACGGAGTCGTCTTGACGTCGTGGGTGCGTGACGACCAGACCGCGTGGCCGTGGCCGGACCACAGCGGGGCCACCGGGAGGTCGCGCAGGAGCTGGTTCTCCGCCAGGCGGTACAGCTCGCCCGCTTCGTCCGGGGTCGCCGCGGCGTCGGCCAGGGCGAGGTTCTGGCGGAAGATCTCGTCGGTGTAGCCCGACCGTACGGCGAGCTGGGAAAGCAGCTCGTACGGGCTCGCCGTGGCCAGTTCGACGTCCAGTGTGGACGGACCGTCGAGTGGCCCTGAGCCCGAGGTTGCCTGCGCCGTCACCGAAACGTCCAGTGCTTTGTGGAGTCCGACGACCAAAGTCCGGGTCCATTCCTCGGTGCCGGGTCCGTAGTAGACGGTCGCGCCGCCGGGGAAGGCCGCCTGCTGCAGCAGAGCCTTGCCGGCCGCCGCGTCGAAGCTGCACGGGCGGCAGGTGCCGGACCGTTCGCCGGGTGCGTCCGCCGGGGGCAGCAGCGCCTTGGCCGGGTCGACCTGGTGGGCCAGCGGACCGGCCTCCAGCGCCGCGCGGTCGACGCCGAGGGCGAAACCGTGGCGGACCGTCGCGTCGGCGAACCGGGGGTTCGCCACCGGGAAGGCGAGGTAACCGGCCCGCGGCAACGCCCAGGTCGCGTGGTGGTCGTCGCCGAAGTCGCCGTGCATGGCCTCGTGCTTCTCGCCGGGGACCTCGGTCGCGACGTCGAGCGTGCCCGCCTTCACCTCGTTGTACTGGGCGGCCGGTTCGCCGACCCGCAGGGTGATCTCCGCGGACTTGCCGTCGCCGACCCGCTTCAGCGTCCCGCCCGAACCGCGCTTCCACGGGCCGTCGAGGCGGTACGGGCCGTTGCCCACGGGCGCCGCGGCGAAGCCGGCCCAGTCACGGGACGTGAGCACCGACGCGGGCAGCGGCACCAGGCCCGGCGCCGAGAGCAGCGCGGGCACCTGGCCGGACGGCCGGTCGAGCGTCAGCACGATGGTGTCCGGCGCCGAAGCCTTGATCTCGCGAGCGCGCAACAGCTGCGTGAGAACCGGTGAAGAAACCCATTTCTCGGCGGCGACGGCCTGCCATGTGTCCACATAGGACTGCGCGGTGACCGGGGTGCCGTCGTGGAACGTCGCCGGCCGCAGCTTGACCGTCCAGTGCACCCGGTCGGCGCTCTCGATCGACGCCGCCGCCCGCGGCGTGACCTTCCCGGACGCCGCGTCGTAGTCGGCGAGCGGCGTCCACAGCGCGCCGGTCACCAGCCGGCCGGCCTGGTCGCCGACGTCGGCGGGCAGCAGCGTCGCGGGCTCCCGGATGCCGACGGACAGGACGCCGGGGGCCGGGCCGGAGCCGGAACAGCCCGTGACGGCGAGGGCCAGGACGGCGAGCAGGGCGAGCAGGCGCATGCGCCAGTCCTACCAGTCGGATGCAAACCAAAGACGGTTGTGTCCGGTTGATCTCCGTCGTACCGTTCGGTTGGTCACGCTTCTAGCGTTCTGGGAGGTTCGCGTGCGCACCTGGTTGCGGTCGTGCTTCGCCGCCGTCACCGTCAGCGCCACGCTGGTCGCGACCGGGCTCCCGGCCGCCGCCTGCGGCGAGGACGACAAACCGGCGGTCCCGGCCACGCGGACGGCGGGTGACCCCGGCGCGATCAAGAACGTGAAGTCCGTGGGCAACGTCCCCGACGCCGCCGGCGCCATCTCGATCAACTTCCTCGACTACGGCCGCCGCGACGTCATGGTCGTGTCCGGCGAGTTCGGGCTGAAGGTCTACGACCTGACGAAGAACCCGGCCGCGCCGAAGCTGGTCGGGCAGGTCAGCCTGCCGGGGCTGTGGGAGACCGAGGACACCGAGGTCGACCCGGACCGCAAGCTGGTGTTCCTGTCCCGGGACCCGCGCGCGTTCGGGGGCACCACGCAGACCGGCGAGTCCGGCATCTACGTCGTCGACGTCGCGAAGCCCGAAGCGCCGAAGATCATCAGCTACGTGAAGGCGCCCGGCGGGCACACCACCAGCTGCGTCGACGGGTGCCGCTACCTGTGGACGGGTGGCCCGTCGAAGGCCGCCGACCAGCCGGCCGACTGGGGCGGGCGGCCGATCTGGGTCACCGACATCCGCGACCCGCGGCACCCGAAGGTGAACCCGGAGCCGATCGAGCTGGCCCGCAACGACGGCAAGACCGACTACGTCCACGACGTCCAGGTGGACGACAACGGCGTGGCCTGGGTGTCCGGGCGCGGCGGCGTGCGCGGCTACTGGACTTCCGGGGTCCACCGCGACCCGCTGACGAACAAGGTCCGCCGCGCGACGGCGCACGAGCCGATCCCGTACGCCGGTGGCGGCATCGCCGAGACCGCGGCGCCCTCGCGGTTCATGCACAACAGCTTCCACCCGGCCGGCCACCGCGTCGGTGACGGCGCCTGGCGCGGCCAGGACCTGATCTACGCGACGGAGGAGAACTTCGTCGACGGCTGCGCGGGTGACGGCGTCCTGACGATTTCGTCGCTGAAGGGCTCGTACCACGGCGAAGGCTGGCGTTCGACGCCCGAGCAGCCGTTCCGCCTGGAGAGCGTCGGCACGTGGGGCGTCAACGGCCAGGAGGGCAGCGACCCGGCGTCGGACGACTGCTCCGCGCACTACTTCGACGTCCGCGGCAAGATCCTGGTGCAGTCGTTCTACGCGCAGGGCACGCGTTTCCTCGACGTGAGCGACCCGACGAACCCGCGCCAGATCGCGTACTACCGCCCGGGTGACGCGAGCGCGTGGGCGCCGTACTGGCACGGCAAGTACGTGTACGTGGCCGACAACGCCCGCGGCATCGACGTCCTGCAGCTCACGAAGTAGCCGGCGCCGGGGTCGCCGTCCAGCTCGCCAGCAGGCGGAGCTTCTCTTCCGACGGTGACCCCGTGTCCGCGCTGTAGACGATGACGCTCTGGCCTTGGCCGTCCGGCAGGTGCAGCGTCTGCCAGTTGAGCGTCAGGTCGCCGACGGCCTCGTGGAAGAACCGCTTCACGCCGTGCTGGTGCTCGGCCACCCGGTGCTCGGCCCACATCGCCGCGAACTCCGGCGACCGCGTGCAGAGGTTCCCGACGAGCCGGGCCAGCGAGTCGTCGGCGGGACCCGCTCGCAGGACGGCGACGACGTCCGCGGCGATCCGGGCCCAGTCGCGGTAGACGACCCGGGCGCGCGGGGCGAGGAACATCCACCGGGCGGTGTTGCGCTCCGCGACCGGCATCGTGTCGAAGTCGGCGAGCAGCGCCTTGCCCGCGTGGTTGATGCCGAGCACCGCCAGGTGCGGGCCGTGGATGATCGCCGGCACGTCGAGGGCGTCGATCATCGACCGAAGCGCCGCCCGGGCCCGCGGCGGAGCGGGCACCGCGGGAGAGCCGGGCTGCTGCAGCAGAGTGCGGAGGTAGCGGCTCTCGACGTCGTCGAGCCGCAGCGCCCGGGCGATCGCGGCCACCACTTGACCGGAGACGTTGCCGGCGCGGCCCTGCTCGAGCTTGACGTAGTAGTGGACGCTGACCCCGGCGAGGCTGGCGACCTCTTCGCGCCGCAGCCCCGGCACGCGCCGGGCCGTGGACGGGCTGGGCAGGCCGACGTCCTCGGGCGCCAGGGCCGCCCGCCGCGAGGTGAGGAAGCCACGCAGTTCGGCACCGCTCATCCCCGGATTATGGCCGGTGAAACGGCCGCCGGGGAGCCGCTGGGTGGTACTGGCGGAGCCACCACCGAGGGGACTAGCCATCCCCTTCCCCGCGCGGCCGGGACGGGCCGGAATGGAACGCGTCCAGCCCGACCGCCCACCCGGAGCCGATCATGCCTTTGCCCGCCACCCCGCCCCAGGACCCCGCGTCGCCGTTCGCATCCATGCGGGGGCACCACACCGGGATCCGCTACCCCGACTTCGAGGCGGCCCGCTCGTTCTGGGTCGACACGATGGGCTGGCGCGTCCTGCAGACCTGGCCCTACGGCGACCTGACGCTGGCCTACGTGCTGCCGCCCGCCCAGGACGACTTCCACCTGGAGATCCTCGGCGGTCCCGGCGCCGCGGCCCAGCCGCGGTTCGGCGACGTCGACGCGAGCCTGGCCGTCAACGGCTACAACCACGTCTGCCTGTCGGTGGAGAACGTCGACGAAACCCTCGTGGAGCTGCGCAAGCGCGGGGTGGACATCGTCAACCCGCCGTTCGAGATCGCCGACATCAGCGCCCGGCTCGCGTTCTTCCGCGACCCCTGGGGCAACATGTTCGAGCTGTCCGAGCGTGTCGGCTGATCCACCGGAGGCCGCCGCCGAGTCTGCTCGGTGACGGCCTCCGGTGCGTCTCAAGAGCGGAGCCAGACCGCGGTGTCCGTCGGCAGGGTGTCCGTAACCGGGCCACTGGCCAGCAGAACCTTCCCGGAAGGCAGCGGCACCGGCGCGGCCGAGAAGTTCAGCGCGAACGTGAACCCGGAGCCGATCCGGAACGCCAGAACTCCTTCGCCGAGGGAGAGCCACTCCAGCTCGCCCGTGGGCAGGTCCCGCCGCAGCCGCAAGCCGTCGCGGTAGAGCGACAGCATCGACGACGGGTCCGCCGCCTCCACTTCCGCCGTGTAGGCCTTCCACTCCTCGGGCTGCGGCAGCCACGCGTCGCCGGAGCCGAAGCCGAACGGCGGCTCGTCACCCGACCACGGGATCGGTACCCGGCAGCCGTCACGGCCGGGGTCGGCGCCGTTCGTGCGGGCCCACACCGGGTCCTGCCGCAGGTTGTCGGGGATGTCGAGAACCTCCCACAGCCCGAGCTCCTCGCCCTGGTAGACGTACAGCCCACCGGGCAGCGCCAAGGTCAGCAGCGCCGCCGCCCGGGCCCGGAGCGTGCCCAGTTCCAGGTCCACCGGCAGCTCGTGCAGCCGGTTGGCGAACGAGAAACCCGTGTCGCCCTGCCGGCCGTACCGCGTGACGTGCCGCGTGACGTCGTGGTTCGACAGCACCCACGCGGCCGGCGCGCCGACCTCGTCGTGCGCCCGCAGCGTGCGGGTGATGACGTCGCGGAAGCGCGCCGCCTCCCACGGGCAGACCAGGAAGTCGAAGTTGAACGCCGAGTGCAGCTCGTCGCGGCGCAGGTAGCGCGCCGCGCGGGACATGTCCGGCAGCCACATTTCGCCGACCAGCACGCGCTCGCCCGCGTAACTGTCGGCGATCTTGCGCCAGGACCGGTAGATCTCGTGCAGGCCCTCCATGTCGGAGAACGGCGTCTCGTCGCCCTCGTCGACGTCCGGCAGCCGCGGGTCCTTCACCAGGCCGTCGGCGACGTCGATGCGGAAGCCGTCGACCCCGCGGTCGAACCAGAACCGCAGCACGTCCTCGAACTCCTGGCGGATGTCCGGGTTCTCCCAGTTGAAGTCGGGCTGGCGCGAGCTGTAGAGGTGCAGGAACCACTCGCCGTCCGGCACACGGGTCCAGGCCGACCCGCCGAAGCGCGACTTCCAGTTGTTCGGCGGCTCGGCGCCGTCCGGGCCGCGGCCGGGCCGGAACCAGAACCGTTGCCGCTCCGGTGATCCCGGGCCCGCGGCGAGCGCTGCCTGGAACCATCGGTGCTCGTCGGAGCAGTGGTTGGGCACGATGTCGATGATCACCCGGATGCCCCGGGCGTGTGCCTCGGCGATCAGCTCCTCCGCCTCGGCGAGCGTGCCGAACAGCGGCTCGATGTCGCGGAAGTCGGCGACGTCGTAGCCGCCGTCGTCCATCGGCGACGGGTACCACGGGGTGAACCAGATCGCGTCGATCCCCAGGTCGGCCAGGTGGTCCAGGCGCGCGCGGACGCCGGCGAGGTCGCCGATGCCGTCGCCGTTGCCGTCCGCGAAGCTGCGGATGTAGACCTGGTAGATCGCCGCGCTCCGCCACCAGCCGGTCTTTTCGGTCACGAAAGTGCCCTCCTAGTCGTCGTGAAAACCCGGCTCAGCCCTTGATGCTGCCGGCGGTCAGCCCGGCGAGGATCTGCCGCTGGAACGCCAGGAACAGCGCCACCATCGGCAGGCTGGCCAGCACCATCCCGGCGACGAGCACGTTGAGCGGCATGTCGATCGCCACCCGTTGCAGCATCACCGAGAGCGTCTGCTTTTCGGTGTCCGGGAACACCAGCAGCGGCCAGATGAAGTCCTTCCACGCGGTGACCACCGCGAGGATCGACACCACGGCCAGGATCGGCCGCGAGATCGGCAGGATGATCCGCCAGAGCGTGCGCACCGGCCCGGCGCCGTCGATGCGCGCCGCTTCGATCAGCTCGTCCGGGATCTGGTCGAAGAACCGCTTCAGCAGGTAGATGTTGAACGCGTTGGCCGCTGCCGGGAGCCAGACCGCGGTCGGCGAGTTGATCAGGTTGAGGTGCAGCAGCGGCAGGTCCGTCACCGTCACGTAGGTCGGGACCAGCAGCGCTGTTGCGGGCAGCATCAGCGTGGCCAGCATCAATCCGAGCACGACGTTGCCGAACTTCGGCCGCAGCTTCGACAACGCGAACGCGGCCGGGACGTCGATGGCCAGCTGCGCCAGCCACGCGCCGCCGGCGACGATCAGCGTGTTGAGGAAGTACTTGCCCAGGTTCAGCTGGCTCCAGGCGTCGCCGAAGGTCTCCGGGTGCCACTCGTGCGGGACGAGCGTGGCCGGCGTCTGCGCCAGTTCCTGCGGTGACTTCATCGCCCCGGTGATCACCCAGTACAGCGGGAACATGAAGGCCAGCACGAACACCGCGAGCGTGCAGGCGAAAACGACGCCGTAGACGACCTTGCCGCGCGGGCTGCGCAGCGCGCCGGGGGAGACGAGGGTCCTCATGTCTGGTCCGCCTTCCGCGTCAGCCGGACGTACCACGCCGAGAACAGGCCGAGCGCGATGAAGAGCAGCAGGCTCATCGCACTCGCCGAGCCGAAGTCGTTGTAGACGAAGGCGTAGCGGTAGAGCAGCAGGAGCACGGTGACCGTCGAGTCGTCCGGCCCGCCGCCGGTCATCACGTACGGCTCGGTGAACACCTGCATCGTCGCGACGATCTGCAGCAGCAGGAGCACCAGCAGCACGAACCGGGTCTGCGGGAACGTCACGTGCCGCAGCCGCTTCCACAGCCCGGCGCCGTCGAGCTCCGCGGCTTCGTAGAGCTCGCCGGGGATCGTGCCGAGCGCGGCCAGGTAGATCAGCGTGGTGCTGCCCATGTTGGCCCAGGTCGAGACGAACACCAGCGACAGCATCGCCGTCGTGGAGGAGTCGAGCCACTGGCCGCCGGGCAGGCCGACCGCGCCGAGCGCGGAGTTGAACAGGCCGGGACCCGGGTCGTAGAACCACTTCCACATCAGCGCCGTGACGACCGGCGGCAGCATCACCGGCAGGTAGACGGCGAGCCGGAAGAACGCCTTCGCGTGCCGGATCTCGTTCAGCAGCACCGCGGTGAGGAACGGGACGGCGAAGCCGAAGACCAGCGCGAGCCCGGTGAACAGCAGCGTGTTGCGCCAGGCGACGCCGAACAGCGGGTCGGCGAACAGCCGGCTGAAGTTGTCGAACCCGACCCACGTCGGCGCGTTGACGAAGTCGACCTGCTGAAAGCTCAGCAGGACCCCGCGCACGATCGGGTACCAGGAGAACAGGGCGAACACCACGAGCGCGGCGCAGAGCAGGCCGTACGCGGTGAGGTTCTCCTTGAGCTTGCGCTTGAGCCGGGTCCGGCGGCGTTCCTCCGGGGACACGACCGGGCGCCTGGCCCGCGACGAGGACGTCGCGGGCCAGGCGAGCAGGCTACTTGACCTGGGCGAGGACACTGTTGACCTTCGACGACGCGGACGACAGCTGCTGGTCGATGTTGGCGTTCTGGTCGGTCAGCACCGCCTGCATGACGCTGTCGAGGGCGGCGTAGATCTGCTGCGCGCTGGGCGGCTCGATGCTGCCCTTGATCTTGCTCGTGGTGTCCACATAGGACTGGTAGTTCGTCGCGGGGACGTTGGCGTACTTGGCCTTCAGCGCCAGCTGCTGGTCACGCACCGAGCCCTGCCAGACGTCCGGGGTCGGCTCGGCGGGCAGGCCCACCGGCTGCTTGCCGTCGACGTACTGCTGGATGTGCTTCTCGAAGCGGTCCGGGTTCAGGTACTTCCACTGGATCCACTCGAGGCCGGCCTTGATCTTCTCCGGCGAGGCCTTCGGGTTGAGCATGTAACCCTCACCGCCGAGCAGCGTGCCCTGGCCGCCGGGCATGCCGGCGATGCCGTAGTCCTCGTACTTGCCGTTGAACTGCTTGACCAGCACCGGGACGTTGTCCGGGGCGGCCATGTACATGCCGAGCTGGCCGGAGCCCATCATCCGCTGCACGTCCGTGGCTTCCAGGAGCTGCTTGGCGCCCATGGAGTTGTCGGTCCAGCGCATGTCGTGCAGGTACTGGAGGGCCTGCTTGCCCTTTTCGTTGTTGAAGTCGGCAACCCACTTGTCGCCGTCCTTGCGGGCGATGTCGCCGCCCATCGAGTAGAGCCAGCCGGTCATGTGCCAGCCGCCCTGGTTGTTCTTGCTGTAGTCGGCGTACCCGACCACGCCGTTGCCCAGCGCGGAGATCTTCTTCGCGGCGTCGCGGACCTCGTCCCAGGTCTGCGGCGGCTTGTTCGGGTCGAGCCCGGCCTTCTGGAACAGCGGGCGGCTGTAGACCAGGCCCATCGTGTAGTTCATCGTCGGCAGGCCGAAGAGCTTGCCGTTCGCGTCACGGAAGTTGTCGAGCAGTTCCGGCTTGAGGTCGTTGATGTGCGGGACGCTCTTCGCGGCTTCGGTGATGTCGGCGGCTTGGTGCCGCGCGATGATCTGCGCCGGGTCGGTGAAGTAGACGTAGTAGACGTCTTCGAGCTGCCCGCCCGCGAGCTTCGCGGAGAAGGTCTTGGGGTCCATGAACCCCTCGTGCGGGTCGATGTCGATGTTCGGGTGCGACGCCTCGAACTCCTTGACGTCGGCGTCGAACACACCGCGCTCGAACGGCTGGCTGGTCGGCGGCTGGCCGGTGACCGTGATCTTCACCTTCCCGCCCGGCTGGGCGGCGGTGTCCCCGTCACCGCAGGCGGCCAGGGAGAGGGCAAGGCCGCCTGCGGCGAGCAGGCACAACGTTCGGCGGGAGACGCTTCGGGACCGGGGACTGCTCATCTCAAGCCTCTTCTCGGGGTCGCGACGGCTGTCACGTGATTGCGGTCACCATAAAGTGTGAGACCGGATCGACGCAATAAGCCGACGAGACTTTGCAAGTTACGAACAGACCGCGAACGAGTCGGCACGGAGATCGGGTTGAGTGGGTACCCCCGAACGCCCCAATGTGGCCTTCGGTGCGTGAGACGCAACGAAGGCGGCCTTGGGTGCGTGAGACGCAACCAAGGCCGCCTTGGGGCGCTCGAGGTCGTGACCGGGCGGGCGCGCGGGCGGAGCGGAGCGGCGCAGGTGCTGCGGGTCAGGGGTCACGTCGGGGATGGGCGGAGGCCCGGGGGTGGAGCCGGCCGGTGGCTCGGCGTCGGCTGGTCGCGGCGCCATGCACCCAATGTGGCGTTGGGTGCGTTGGACGCACCCAACGCCACATTGGGGCGTATGGGGAGCGAGGTCGGGCGGCGCGAAAGAGCGCGACGGCTCGTGGAGCCGTCGCGCGTCTCGAGGGGTGGGGTCAGGCGATGCGGCGGGCTGTGGAGCCCCGGACCACCAGCTCCGGCGCGAACAGCAGCTCCTCGGCCGCGACCTCGCCGCCGTTGATGCGCTTGACCAGCAGCTCCACCACCGCGCGGCCCATCGCCTCGATCGGCTGGCGGGTGGTCGTCAGGGGCGGGTCGGTGCAGTTCATCAGGGCCGAGTCGTCGTAGCCGACCACCGAAATGTCGTCGGGTACCGAAAGCCCCTGACGGCGGGCCGCGCGGACCGCGCCGAGGGCCAGCAGGTCGCTTGCGCACAGCACGGCCGTCGCGCCGCGGGGGTAGAGGCGGGCCGCTGCCGCGTGGCCGCCTTCGATCGAGAACATCCCGTGCTCCACCAGCTCGTCCAGCACCGGGAGCCCGAGCTTCGACGCGTACGCCTGGAACGCCTCGAGCTTCCGCTTCGACGGCACGTGGTCCGTCGGCCCCAGCACCAGGCCGATCTTCTCGTGCCCGAGCGAGCTGAGGTGCCCGACCACCTGCTCGACGGCGACGGCGTCGTCGCACGAGACCTGCGGCAGCCCGAGGTGGTCGACGGCGGCGTTGATCAGCACCGTCGGCAGCCGGCGTTCGACCAGGTGGTGGTAGTGCGAGTGCACCGCGTCGGACTGGGCGTAGAGCCCGCCGGCGAACACCACGCCGGACACCTGTTGCTGCAGAAGCAGCTCGACGTACTCCGCCTCGGACACCCCGCCCGCGGTGCGGGTGCAGAGCACCGGGGTGAAACCCTGCTGCGCGAGGGCGTTGCCCATGATCTCGGCCAGCGCCGGGAAGATGGGGTTCTGCAGCTCGGGCAGCACCAGGCCGACCAGGCGGGCGCGCTCGCCGCGAAGCTGGGTGGGCCGCTCGTACCCCATCACGTCCAGTGCGGTGAGGACGGCGGCCCGGGTGCTCGCGGACACCCCGGACCGGCCGTTGAGCACCCGGCTCACCGTGGCTTCGCTGACCCCGACCTGGCGGGCGACTTCGGCAAGACGACGCGTCATGAGTGAAACTTTACAGCAACCGGGCGCAAAAGCATGACAAGCCCGTACCGGTCCCGGGGACCGGTACGGGCTTGTCGTCCCCTCAGGCCGCGGCCACTTCGAACTCGGACACCTGACCGGCGGGCCAGCCGGTGTTGCCGGTGAACGTCAGCCGCACGAACCGCTGGGACGTCGCCGTGAAGGACCCCGACGCCGTGTTGCCGGATGCCGGGTCGAACGCATAGCCGCGCGAACCCACCAGAGTCGTGTACGAGCCGCCGTCCGTGCTGCCGGAGATCGTCACCGTTTCCGTCCGCGCGCCCCACGCCGACGACGGCGGCAGCCGCAGCGTCACCTTGGTGATCGACGCCGCCGCGCCCAGGTCCACCGTCAGCGTCTGCGGGAACGCGTTGTTCGCGCTCTCCCAGTACGAGCCGGCGTCCCCGTCCACGGCGTTCGACGGCGGGAAGCCACCGACGGACGCCGACGCGCTGATCGCCTTGCCGCGCGCGAGGTTCGTGCCCGACTGCGGCGGCTGCGGCGGGCCCGAGTTCGGCGCGGGCCACGTCGAGCAGTCACCCCACGTGCCGGTCCAGCCGCTGTTGCCCGACCCGCTGAACGTCATGCGAGGGATCGACGTCGGGTACGGGCAGTTGTACGTCCCGGTGACACCGACGCCGGACGCCGACAGGTTGCTGATCGACACCGACCCCTGCGTCTGCGACTGCGCCACGAACGTGCCTGCGCCCTGCACCGAGACGCCGTCGATCGTGATGCCCTGGATCTGCTTGCCCTGCCCGTTGCCGTCGATGAACTGGATCGCCTCGTACGGGCTCTGGATCGCGGTGAACCCGGTGACGCGGATCGTCACGCCGGTGATCGCCTGGTCACGCGCGTCGAACCACAGCGCGCCGACGCCGAACTGCCAGTTCGGGTCGAGCGCCCCGGCCCGCAGCGCCGTGTTGTTCGACAGCGTCACCGTGCCGCCGAGCGGCACCGAGTTGAACCGGTTGGCCACCAGGTAACCGCCGCCGAGCGCGTTGGTGTCCTGCACCAGGTTGCCGCTGACGGTGTTGTTCGAACCGCCGTACAACGCGATGCCGTTGGCCAGGTTCGGCTGCACCACGGTGTTGTTGGCGATCGTGTTGCCCGAGTCGGCCTGGCCGTTGGACCACAGCGCGAGGCCGTCGTCGCCGTTGTTGCGCAGGTAGTTGTTGCGCAACGCCGAGTTCGTCACCGCGCCGTCGAAGTTCACCCCGTCGGCCTGCGTGTCCAGGATGCGGTTGTTCTCGATGGTGAGGTTCGAGGACGCGCCGTTCATCAGCCACAGCCCGCACTTCGTGTCCTGGATCCAGAGACCCGAAACGACCGAGCCGTTCCCGAGGACACCATGGAACGCGTTGTCCGGGCTGCCGTCGTTGCGCTCGGTCACGTCCCCGAACACCGCGAAGTCGTACAGCTTGATGTTCCCGGACGCGCTGCCGTTGTTGAAGATGTTGTTGCCGTGCAGCACGGTGTACCACTGGCCGGCGCCGCGGACGGTGGTCTGGTCGATCTGCAGCGCCGAGCCGATCTCGAACCGGCCGGACGGCACCCAGACTTCGCGACCCTGGGAACGCGCCGCCGACAGCGCGGTGCGGAACGCCTGCGAGTCGTCCGACGAGTCGTTCGCCGTGGCACCGTAGTCGGTCACCGAAAGCGAGTTCGCCGGCTTCGAGCCCGCGCCGCCGACCTGCTCGAAGTCGGCCAGGTCGATGGTCGCCTGGCCGACGTCACCGGAGTCGGCCTGCACCCGGACCTTCGCGCCGGCCGACGCGTTCTGGCCGAAGAGCAGCCGGGCGTCGTCGAAGAAGTGGTGCGTCTTCGCGCCCGGGATCCAGCTGGTGTCCACATAGGAATACCGGGACGTCACCGAGAGACCGCTGCCGAGCTTGGTCCCGTTGACGTACACCGAAAGCCGGCCCGAGGAGCCGTCGGGCAGGTTGTAGTGGACGTTGATCGAGTTGGCCGCCGCGGGCAGCGTGAACTCGACGTACTGGCCGGTCCCGATGCGGACGGCCTGCCGTCCGGAGGCTTCCGAGGCGATCGAAGCCTGCGTGTAGTCGGGGCCGACGGCGGAACCGTTCGTCGCCGAGCACTCGGCCTCGACCGTCCGGAACGGCACGCTCGCACCGCCGGACGCCGTGGTCGGGCAGGTCGCGGCCGCGGCGGGAGTGCCGCTGAACACCACGGTGAGACCGGACGCGGCGAGAGCGGCGGCAAGCAAAGCCGCGCCGCGGGGAATGCGGGACATCGTCATCACCTCTCAGGACGCATAGGCTTCGAGCTCGGACAGCTGCCCGGCGGGCCAGCCGGTGTTGCCGGTGAAGGTCAGCCGCAGGGTGCGCACGGACGTCGCGGGGAACGTGATGGTCGCGGTGTTGCCGGACGCGGGATTGAACGTGTACCCCGCCGCGGCCTTGACACCGTCGACCGAGATCGTCTGGGTGCGTGTGCCCCACGCCGAGGACGGCGGCAGCTTCAGCACCAGCCGCGACACCGAAACCGTGGCGCCGAAGTCGACGGTCAGTGACTGCGGGAACGCGTTGTTCGCGCTCTCCCAATACGAGTTCGCGTCACCGTCGACGGCGTTCCCCGCCGGGAAGCCACCCTGGGACGCGGACGCCGTGACGCTCTTGTGCAGCGCCAGGTTCCCGGTCGGCTGAGTCGTGGTCGTGGTGGTCGGCGGTGTGGTGGGAGTCGTGGTGCCGCCGCCGTTGTCCGAGCCGTAGACCGGCGTCGGCCACGAGCCGCAGAAGGTCGTCGACCAGCCCGAGTTGCCACCCTGGTCGGCCAAGCCGGTGAGAGCGTCCGGGCCCATGCAGTTGTAAACACCGGCCCGCCCGACCCCGGTCGCGACGACGTTCTTGACCGAACCCGAAGGCTTGGCCTGGATCTGCCAGGCGAACGTCCCCGCCCCGGTGATCCGGACGTTGGTGAAGTGGACGTCCGTGGTGGCGCTGTCGATGAACTGGATGGCCTCGTAGTTGTTGTCCAGCAGGTCGAGGTCGGTGACGTCGACCCGGCCGGTGATCGCCGAGTCGCGGCCGTCGAACCACAGCGCGCCGACGCCGAACTGCCAGTTCGAGTCGAGCACGCCGGTGCGGATCGCGGTGTTGCGCGCGACGGTCGTCGTCCCGGACAGGGGCACCGCGCTGAACCGGTTGGCGATGTGGATGCCACCGCCCTGGTCCTGGTTGTCGGCCACGACGTTGTCGGACACGGTGTTGTCGTGCCCGCCGTAGATCGCGATGTTGTTGGCGAGGATCGGCAGCAGCACGGTGTTGAACGAGAACGTGTTGTGGTGGTCGGCGTCGTGCTCGGACCACATGGCCAGGCCGTCGTCGCCGGTGTTGCGCAGGAAGTTGTTCGTCACCGTCACGTTGCTGATGCCCTGGTGCAGGTTCAGCCCGTCGGCGGTCTGGTCGAGGATGCGGTTGCCGGACACGGTGAGCCCGTCGAACGGCCCGTCGAGCCACAGCCCGACCTTCGTGTGCTGCAGCCACAGGTTCTGCACGACCGAGCCGCCGCCCAGCGCGCCGCCGATGGCGTTGGACTGGTCGCAGTCGACGCGGGCGTCGACCTGGCCGATGATCGCGAAGTCGTACAGCTTGACCGCGCTGCTCGTGCCCGGGATCGCGGCGTTGCCCGGATACGTCGACGTGCCGCAACTCGCCGGTTCACCCTTGCCGAAGATCCCGGCGCGTGGCCCGGTCAGCACCGAGTACCA
Organism: Amycolatopsis sp. NPDC051758; assembly: GCF_044453095.1. NCBI lineage: Bacteria > Bacillati > Actinomycetota > Actinomycetes > Pseudonocardiales > Pseudonocardiaceae > Amycolatopsis > Amycolatopsis sp. NPDC051758. The sequence continues at coordinate 217,167 of NZ_JBITCJ010000015.1, forward strand.
GGGCCCGGCGCCGCGGATCGTCACCTGGTCGACGGTGACGTGGTGGCCGAGGGTGAAGGTCCCGGAGGGGATCCACACTTCCTTGCCCTGGCTGCGAGCCGCGGCCACGGCCGAGTCGAACGCCGAAGCGTCGTCGCTCGTGTCGCCCGCGGTGGCGCCGTAGTCGGTGACGGACACCGAGTTGGCGGGACGCGCGGCCGCGGCGCCGACCTGCTCGAAGTCGGCGAGGTCGATCGTCGCCGGGGTGACGTCGCCCGCGTCGACCTGCAGCTTGATCTTGGTGCCGGCCGGGTACAACGTGCCGAGCAGCGCGCGGGTCTCGTCGTAGAAGTGGTGCGCGTGGCCGTCACCCGGGTTGTTGGTGAACGGGTACGAGCCGTAGTACCAGGCCCACTTCGACGTCAGCGCGATGTCCCGGTTGTGGGCACCCCCGACGTAGAGCGAGATCGTCCCGTTCACGGAGTCCGGGACGCTGTAGCGGAAGTCGATCGAGTTCGCCGGCGCGGTGAGCGTGAACTCGACGTACTGGCCCTGGGCCGACAGCGTCACCGCCTTGCGGCCGGACGCCTCGCCGGCGAGGGTGCCCGCGGCGCGGTTCGGGCCGATGACCGAGCCGTTCGTCGCCGCGCTCTCGGCCTCCTGCTCGAGGAAGGGCACGGTCGCGCCGCGCCCGGCGGCGAGCGCCGAACCGGTTGCGGGCGCCGCGGCGAGCGTGCCGATCGTCAGGCCGGCCGCGGCGGTGACCGCGGCGGCCAGCGCGCCGAATCTCTTGGCCCGGAAGCGATCCCGGGGATTTTCGGGCGCGTTGAAGACAGGGTGGGGAGTCACGGGGCAGCACTCCTCGTCTGCGGAAGGTGGGGACCTCTGTGACCGGGATCATACGAACGCCGGACAAGAAATCGCAATAGTTGAACTAACTTACGCAAATTTGCGACAGAAATTGACGACTGCGCCGGATGCCCGACGTTCGCCTCACCCTCGCGGAGCAACCCGACCACCGCCCGGAAGCGCTGCTAGTTTTCAGTCATGAGCCAGCGACGTGCGGACGGGAGCGCCGGGGACGCCGACTACGGCGCGATCGGCGGGGTCTACACCGATTACCGCAAGCCGGACCCGCGCATCGGCCAGTACATCCTCGACGCGCTGGGGGACGCCCGGACCGTGCTCAACGTGGGCGCCGGCGCCGGTTCCTACGAGCCGGCCGACCGGGAGGTGACGGCGGTCGAGCCGTCCGCGTCGATGCGGGCGCAGCGCCCGGCGGACCTGCCCCCGGCGGTCGACGCGGTGGCCGAGAAGCTGCCGTTCCCGGACCGGGCGTTCGAGGGCGCGATGAGCACGTTCAGCGTCCACCAGTGGAACGACCTGTGGGCCGGGCTGAAGGAGCTGCGCCGGGTCACCCGCGGCCCGATCGCGATCCTGACCTGCGACCCGGCCCTGCTGCGGCGGTTCTGGCTGCTCGACTACGCACCCGAGGTGATCGAGACCGAGGCCGGGCGCTACCCGTCGGTGGACGACATCGCCGACGGGCTCGGCGGCCACACCTCGATCGTGGGCGTGCCGATCCCGATCGACTGCACGGACGGCTTCAACGAGGCCTACTACGCCCGCCCGGAACGGCTCCTCGACCCGGGCGCGCGGCTGTCGTGCTCGGCGTGGAGCTTCGTCGACGACCGGGTGCACCACCGCTTCGCCGCCGAACTGCAGCACGACCTCGACGACGGCACGTGGGAACGCCGCTACGGGCGCCTGCGCGAGCAGCAGACGTTCGAAGGCTCGCTGGTCCTCGTCGTCTCGGAGCCCGCCGGATGACGCCGCCGCCGTTCGACCCGGAGCTGGCGCCCGTCGTCGAGACCCTGCGCGCGCTCCGCCCGCCGCTGGCGTCGCTCGAAGACATCCCCGGGCGCCGCGAGCTGAACGCCGCCGAGCACCGGACCGTCGAGGAGCTGGCTGCCGCTTACCCGGAGTACAAGGTCACCGAGGAGTACGCGGGGGAGGTTCCGCTGCTCGTGATGACACCGGCGTCGAGCGCGGGCGTCCTGTACTACGTGCACGGCGGCGGCACGATCGTCGGCAGCCACCTCGGCCAGGACGTGCCGAACCTGCTGGCCTGGGCGGGCGGGACGGACCTGACGATCGTCTCGCCGGGTTACCGGCTCGCGCCCGAGCACCCGTACCCGGCGCCGGTCGAGGACTGCTACACCGGTCTCTTGTGGACGGTCGAGCACTGCGCCGGCCCGGTGGTGGCCGGCGGGATCAGCGCCGGCGGCGGGCTCGCGGCGGCCACGGTGCTGCTCGCCCGCGACCGCGGCGGGCCGGAGCTCGCCGGGCAGCTGCTGATCTGCCCGATGCTCGACGACCGCAACAACACGCCGTCCGCCGTCGACCTCGACGGCCGCGGCCTGTGGGACCGCACGGCCAACAACGTCGGCTGGACGGCTTACCTGGGTGATCGCCGGGGCATGGACGACGTCCCGGCCTACGCCGCCGCGGCCCGCGCCGAGGACCTGTCCGGCCTGCCCCCGGCGTTCCTGGACGTCGGCACGGCGGAGACGTTCCGCGACGAGGTGGTCGCCTACGCGAGCCGGATCTGGCGGGCGGGCGGCGAAGCCGAGCTGCACGTCTGGCCCGGCGGTTTCCACGGCTTCGATTCGCTGGCACCGGAAGCTCAGGTCAGCCGGGCGGCCCGCGCCGCCCGGCTGACCTGGTTGCTCAAGCGCCTGCCAGGAGCTCCTGCAGCTCGCTGACGGCCTTCGCGAGCTCGTCGGCGAAGCGGTACATCTCCGCCGAAACGTGCTTCGGCGTGCTGAGGTAGATGTTCCACCGGTCCGGCAGCAGCACGTACGCGATGCCGATGCACTGCGGGCTGGTCGAACCGAACCCGAAGTACTGGATGTTGACCGACGGCGCCGAGCTGGTGCTCAGGTAGTCGTCCCGCATCTTCAGCCAGCCCGGCGACGTGTATAGCGCCGGGCTTTTGGTGTCCCCACGGCGTTTCCCGATCAGCTGCAGCTCCCAGAGGTGCTGCTCGGGCGCGTCCCCGGCCTGGCATTCCTTGGCCCGGGCCACGTGTTTCGCTGCGGCCGCGCGGAAAGCTTCCCGCTTTTCGTCCGCCGTCGCGTTGCCGTCTTCGAGCACCGAGACGAACCGGAAGACCTCGGGCGTGACGACCCGCATCGCTTCGGTCCGGCCGTTCTGGAACTGCCGCGTGGCGATCGACTCGTACGTCGCACCAGTGAGGCCCTTCGCGCGCTTGTGCGCGAGCTGGTACGACATCTGCGCGAGGGCGTCCGGCGACATCTTGAGCTCCTTCGCCCGGTTGGCGCCGAAGTCGAACGACACGGTCTGCGTCGCCGTCGCGTCCGCGTACGCCCTGAAGGCCGCTCCGGCCGCACGGGCGTCTTCGCGCAGGGCGTCGGTCAATGCGAACTCGACCACTTCGTAGCCCGGGACGCCCGAAGCCGGTTCGCGCGCTTCCCGCGAACCGCTCAGCAGCGCGTCGGTGAAGCCGAGGATCGTGGTGCCGTCGAGCTCGCAGTGCTCGACGTTGATCCCCGCGGTGCCGTCCTGGAACACGATCAGCGAGACGGCCTTGTCGTACCAGCGGTTGTCGCCGTACAGCAGCCGGTCACTCGCTTCCAGGGCGTCGGACGGCGTGAAGTCGTCCAGACACAGGCAGAACAGCGCCGTCTCGATGGTCTCGAGCGCTTCGGCGTTGCCGGCTTCGAGCAGTGCCTTGCGGCTGACCGCCCACTCCGCACGGGCTTTGGTGGTGAAGTGCCCGGCCGGGACGTCGGCGACGTGGTCGTCCTTGAGGATCGCGCGCAGGCCGTCGGCGATCTGCTCCGGCGAATGGGGCCGGCCGTCCGCGGCGATGACGTCCATCCGGAAGGGCGTGCCGCGGTGGAACACGACGATGTGCCGCTCGGGTGACGGGAACCGCGTGCGCGCGGTGTCCAGCAGCTCACCCGGGATGCGCGTCGCCGAGAACAGGTACTTGTGCTGCACCATCGACTGCGGCGCGCCGCGCACGAGCACCGGCGGCACCAGTTCCTCGTCGAGCTTCAGCTTGTAGTCCACGGCGGACGCGGCCAGCTCGGCCGCGCGCTCCACCTGACCCAGCGGGGAGTCCTGGAACAGGAAGAAGAAGTTGGCGTTGAGCGCGATCCGGTCGCGGCGGCCGAGGTAGCGGTACGGCCAGAAGGTGTCCAGCCAGCTGTGCACCCCCGGCGACCGGTCGTACTCCGCCAGCGCGGCCTGCAGCTCGTGGGCCGGGCTGCCGGGCGCGAGGAAGTCCTCGACCGCCGCTTCGGTCTCCGCCAGCTCGTCCGGCGTCAGCAGCGGGCCGCACCACTCCAGGAAGCGGCGGCCGCTGTCGGCGAGGGTGGGCACGGGGACCCGGGGAAGCCGGTCCTCGTTGCCGAACGTGCGGGGGGACCATTCCGGACTGCTCACTCTGTCATCCTCGTTAGTCGACGGAAACCGTGCTGAGCGCGGAAGCCAGTCCGGCGGCCGCACCCTTCTTCGGTCGGGAAACATACAGCTGCGCGTACAGCCAGCCGTCGGCTTCGAGCCCTTCGGGATCGACGCCGGCCGTGTTCAGCGAGTCGACGATGTGCGCCTGCTCCTCCTCGGAGGCGAACCGCCGCTGCCGGTACACCCCGTCGATGGCCGCGGTCTCGTAGCCCAGCTCGGCCAGGCTTTCCGCGACCGGGTCGTAGGAGAACATCCGCAGCACGAAGTGCGCCATCCACGGCCGCGAACCGCGCGCGATCCGGGCGATGGTCTTCTCGGTGACGTACCCGACGCAGCCGGTCGACACGACGAGATCCACCTGATCGAGCAGCGCCTGCTGCGTCTCGTCCGGCTCGTAGCGTTCGAAGTCGGCGTAGATCGTCTCGTCCAGGAAGCCCGCTTCACGCGCGTAGTCCAGCGCCGCCCCCGCGGCGTCTAGGCCGAAGAACCGGGCGCCGTCGGGGGTCGCGCGGCTGAGCACGAGCCGCTGGTCGCGTTCGAGCAGCGCAGCGCGGTCGAGGTCCTCGACACCGGGCGCGGTGTACTGCTCGTAGAGGTCGTCCAGCGTTGTTTCGCAGCGGAGCAACGCGCTGTTGACGCCGTACGAACAGCCGACGTCGAGCACGGTCGGCTGCGCGATTCCGCGCTCCGCCTGGTATTCCTCGATCAATTTCGTGAAGTAGGGCTTCGCCAGCTGCGGAATCTGGTAGTCAACGCGCCGCAACGTTCCGAAGAACGGACGAGGGTCGGACGCGGTGTAGATGTGGTCGAACGAGATCTTGCCGGTCGAGTCGAAAGGCACGGGCCAGGCTCCTAGATCTAGTCGAGCAGGGCGTCGCCCCGCACAGCGTGACCAGCCAGGTGTTCGGGCAGGACCCGGCCGAAGAGCTGCCTGGTCCGCTCCGGGCTGCCGATGACGCCGGGGCGCTCGCTGTAGGCGAAGATCGCGGAGTTCCGGGCGATCTTCCCCTCCACCCTAGTGACCCGATGCAAGGCGAAGCGGCCTTTGAACAGCTGCAGATCGCCCGGACGGAGGTCCAGCCGCTGGACCGAATGGCTGGTTTCCCCGGAAATCACCGCCCGCACGTCGGCGAAATTCTCGGCCTCGGCGGATCGGATGTTCGGGCAGTACTCGAACGTCCCGCCGGCGTCCGCGGCCTGCGTCAGCATGCTGACGGTGTGGGAGTTCGTGTCGAAGTGCCACGGGTGCGCGCGGCCGGGCGCGATCACGTTGAGCGTCAGCCCGGACAGCGGGTCGGCGAGCTCGTGCAGCTTCGGCAGCCCGAAGCAGTCGGCGATGAACCGCTGGAACACCGGGCTGGTGTAGAGCCGGCTGATGATCGCGCCCGCCGGGACGTGGTCGCGGGCGACAAAAGCGTTGCCCCGCTCCATGATCGTCCGGCCGGGGTGGTCTTCGGGCAGCGGCGCGTCGATCGCGGTGTTGTACGCGTTGACCTTTTCGATCTTCGTGTACGCGTGCGGTTCGAGCGCGGCACACTCGGCGCGCAGGACCTCGTGCAGCTCGGGCCGGACGAAGTCGGCGAGCACACTGCAGCCGACGTCGGCCAGCTCGGCGCGGGTGCGCTCGACGGTCTCCCGCCAGGCGGGGCTTCCCGGATCGGTGAGCGGGTAGCGGTCGGTGTCGACCATTTCCAGCGCGGCCACGGAGGTGCTCATCGAAGTCCCTTCCGGCGGGTGAAGCTTCGGTGCTTGCCCTGGTCGTGAAGGGAAAGAGTTAGCACAGATCCGCGGGAGTCAACCGTGGGTTTGTGAGCGGTGACACAAGGTCATCAGTTGCCGATTTCGGTCGCCCACGAGCTGACGGTGACGGTGTCCGTGGTGCCGAGGTCGGTGTCCAGCGGCTGCTGCTGCGCGGGTTCGCCCGGGACGGGCACCACCGAGATCGCGGCGCCGGTGTGCTGGTCGCCCTCCGTCACGGTGGCCGACCAGGCGAGCACGGCCACGACCTTCTCGCCCGGCTTGAGGGTGACGTTCTGCGGCCCGAGGTCCCGCGCGAAGTACGACGTCCCGTGCTCGACCTTCACCTCGAGCGGTGCACCGTCACCCGCGAGGACCTTCAGGTCCGGATAACCGGTGACCTTGCGCGGCTGGGTGTCCAAGTTGGTCAGCGTCAGCACGCTCGCGCGGTGCCCGAGCCCGGCTTCGACCTGGCCGACCGAAAGCGACAGTCCGGCCGACGGCGGCGGCGCGTACGTCGGGCTCGGCGTTGCCGTGGGCACCGGCACGGGCGGCGGAGGCGGCGGAGTGCTGCAACCCGCGAGAAGCGCGACGAAGAGAAGTGGTGCGAAGCGGAAAACCCCCATGATCCGGAAGAGTAGCGGGCGCCCTGGAGCCTGGGCGCCCGCTACCGTCTTACGGCGTGAGCAGGGGGAGCAGTGGCTTGCGCACGGCCGTCGCGACGCCGTCCGACGCCTCCGCGGCGGCGACGCGCTCGGCCGTCGGCCGGCCGTAGCCCGTCGTCCGCTGCACCAGCGGCCGGCCCAGCGGCTCGACCATCTCGCGCATGTCGCTGATCGTCTTGTACGACCCGTTCGACGCGCCGGCCATCCGGCTGATCGTCTCCTCCATCAGCGTGCCGCCGATGTCGTTGACACCGCCCTGCAGCACCGCGCGGCTGCCCTCGGTGCCGAGCTTCACCCAGGAGCTCTGGATGTTGTCGATCATGCCGTGCAGCAGCAGCCGGGCCAGCGCGTGCACCGCGCGGTTCTCGTTCTGGGTCGCGCCCGGGCGGGCGAGGCCGGCGAGGTAGATCGGCGAGCTCTGGTGGATGAACGGCAGCAGGACGAACTCGGTGAACCCGCGTCGGCCGTGCTTCTCGAGGCCTTCGCGCTGCAGGCGGGCGAGCAGCTTGAGGTGCGCGACCCAGTGCGCGGGGGTGTCGACGTGGCCGTACATCATCGTGGACGTCGTCGGTAGCCCGACCGAGTGCGCGGTGGTGACCACCTTGATCCACTCCGACGTCGGCAGCTTGCCCTTGGTGAGCACCCAGCGGACGTCGTCGTCGAGGATCTCCGCGGCCGTGCCCGGCAGTGAGTCGACACCGGCTTCCTTCGCCTTGATCAGCCAGTCCTCGAGGGACAGGTTGGTCCGCGAAGCGCCGTTCACGACCTCCATCGGGCTGTAGGAGTGCAGGTGGATCTCCGGCTGGCGGCGCTTGACCTCGGCCGCGAGGTCGAAGTAGGCGGTGCCCGGCAGATCGGGGTGGATGCCGCCCTGCATGCAGATCTCGGTCGCGCCGGCGGCCCACGCCTCGTCGACGCGGTCGCCGACCTGCTCCAGCGAGAGCGTGTACGCGTCGGCGTCGGTGCGACGCTGCGCGAACGCACAGAAGCGGCAACCCGTGTAGCAGACGTTGGTGAAGTTGATGTTCCGCGTGACGACGAAGGTGACGTCGTCGCCGACGGTCTCGCGACGCAGGTCGTCGGCGAGCTTCGTGAACGCGTCCAGCTCCTTGCCCTCGGCGGACAGCAGCGCCAGCGCGGCGTCGTCGGACAGCCCGGCGGGGTCCTTTTCCGCACTGCGCAAGGCTTCCAGGACGGTGGAGTCGAACTTCTGCGGCCCGGTCTTGATCCGGTCGCCGATCTCCTTCCAGTCCCCGTACACCGAGTCGAAGTCGCTGCGGCGGTCCTCGGTCCGGCCGGTCGTGTCGATCTCGGTGTGCAGGTCGGTGCGCCCGGACTGCTGCCAGCCGCCGTCCGGCTCCTGCCACGGGATGCCGACCGGCATCGCGCCTTCGCGGGCCATCCCGGTGGCCGGGTCGACGAGCGCGGCCACGTGGCGGGTGATCCGCGGGTCCAGCCACGGCTCGCCGGCGTTGACGAACTCCGGGTAGATGGTGAGCCGTTCCTTGAGCTCGAACCCGGCCTCCTCGGTGCGCCGGGCCAGCTCGTCGATCTGCGGCCACGCGCGCTCGGGGTTCACGTGGTCCGGGGTCAGCGGCGAGACACCGCCCCAGTCGTCGATGCCGGCCCGGATCATCAGGTCGTACTGACGGCCGATCAGGTTCGGCGGCGCCTGGATGCGCATCTTCGGGCCGAGCACCAGCCGCGCCACGGCGATGTTCGCGGCCAGCTCTTCGAGGTCGGCGTCCGGCGTCGCGCGCATCTTCGTGTCCGGCTTGGCCCGGAAGTTCTGCACGATGACTTCCTGGATGCCGCCGTAGGTCTTGGCGATCTTGCGGATCTCGAACAGCGCGTCCGCGCGTTCCTCGAACGTCTCGCCGATGCCGATCAGGACGCCGGTGGTGAACGGGACGCTGCTGCGGCCGGCGTCTTCGAGCACCCGCAGGCGGACGGCGGGATCCTTGTCGGGGGACCCGTAGTGCGGCCCGCCCTTCTCGGACCACAGCCGGGTCGCGGTGGTCTCCAGCATCATGCCCATCGACGGCGCGACCGGCTTGAGCCGCTGGAAGTCCTGCCAGGACAGCACGCCGGGGTTGAGGTGCGGCAGCAGGCCGGTCTCCTCCAGCACCCGGATGGCCATCGCGCGGACGTAGGAGAGCGTGTCGTCGTAGCCGTGCGCGTCCAGCCAGTCGCGGGCGGCCTTCCAGCGGTCCTCGGGCCGGTCCCCGAGCGTGAAGAGGGCTTCCTTGCAGCCCATCTCCGCACCCTTGCGGGCGATGTCGAGGACCTCGTCGGGCGAGAGGAACGGCGACTCGAGCCGGCCCGGCACGGTGACGAACGTGCAGTAGCCACAGCGGTCGCGGCAGAGCCGGGTCAGCGGGATGAACACCTTGCGGCTGTAGGTGATGACACCCGCGCGCCCGGCCTCGGCCAGGCCGGCGTCGCGGATGCGGGAGGCGTACTCGGACAGCTTCGCCAGATCTTCGCCGCGGGCGTGCAGCAGGACGCTCGCCTCGGCTACGTCCAGTGTCTTCCCGTCACGCGCCCGGGCGAGCGAACGACGCATCGCGGAGGCGGTCGGGGTGGTGGCGTCGGGTTCGGGTCCCATTCCGCCCACGCTAGGACCGTCCTCGGGCGACCAGCCAGTGTGTGTTCCGCACCTCGTTCACCTGATCGGTGCACGTGGTCGTCGTCGCAGGTCAGACCGGTGCCGTAGTTGTCGATCAGCTTCCCGCGGTGTATTACCTAAAGGGTGGCATCGGTGGTCGGGAAGAAGATCGGCGGACGGACCTACTACTACCTGGCGGAGTCGGCCCGGGTCGACGGCAAGCCCCGGGTGGTGACCCAGCGTTACCTGGGGACGGCCGACGAGATCGCGCGCGCCGTCCCGGGCGGCGAACCGGCGTCGGCTTCGTACCGGACGTACGGGGACGTCGCCGCGGTCTGGGCGACGCTTTCCCGCCTTGACTTCGTGCGGCGGGTCGACGACGTGGTGGGTCCGCAGCGCGCGAAGCCCTCGCTGGGCCTGACGCTCGCGATCGCCGTGCTGCACCGGGCGACCGCGCCCGAAGTGCCGCTCTCCGCGTGGTGGGAGTCGAGCGTGGCGGCGGACCTGGTGCGCCCCCGGGTGTCCACAGTGGACGGGACCTGGCGGGCGCTGGAACGGCTCACCCCGGATCGCATCACGCACATCGAGGACTCCGTCGCCTCCGCGGTCCTGGAGGTGCTCGACGACCACGCGGCGCTCGCCGTCGACGTTCCCCAGTTCGCCGCGTTCGCCCCCGCGGACTGCACGCTGCCCTCGGCCTGCCGGGGCGTGCTCGCCGGCGCCGGCCTGCGGGTGACCCGCGACGGCGCGATCCCGCTGGCGTCGCGGCTGTACCGGCGCGACGACGGCACCGCCCCGACGTTCGCCGCGCTGACCGCGGAACTGGGCCCGGCGACGCTCGTCTTCCACGCGGGCCAGGCGGCCCAGCTCGACCTGGGCTCGCGAAGCGGCTTCGTCGGCTCGTTGCCGTTGATGGACCACCCGGAGCTGCTGACCCAGCCCGCGTCCGCCCGCAAGCGGGTCGACCCCGAACGGTTCGCCGGCCTCACCGCGCTGGACACGCACGCGGTGGTCGACGGCGTCCGGCGGCGGGTGGTGCTGACGCATTCGGCGACGCTGCACGCGGCGCAGTCCCGCGCCTTCGCCGACGAGCTGGCCACCGCGACCCGTGAGCTCGACGGCCTGGCCGGGGCCCTGGCGGCGGGCACCCACCGTGGTGACCGCGCCCAGGTCCACGCCGAAATCGGCCGGGTGACGCGGGGCCGCCGCATCGAGCGGGTGCTCACCGCCGTGCTGAGCGGGAACCGGCCCGGCGAGATCCGCCTCGAACGCCGGATCGACGCCGCCGCGCTGGCCCGGCTCGACGACGAGGTCTTCGGCAAGCAGGTGCTGGTCACCGACCGGGACTGGCCGGTCGCCGAGGTGGTGACGGCCTACCGAGCCCGTACCCACCTCGAGTCGACGTTCCGCTGGCTCACCGGCCCCGCGGTCGCCGGCCCGACCCCGCGCTGGGAGTGGACACGGCAGCGGATCGCCGCGCACGGCCTCGTCTCGGTGCTCGCTGCGACTGTGACGCACCTGATGCGGCGCGAGGCCGACCGGGCCGGGATGAACCTGTCCGTGCGTGAGCTGCTCGACCAGCTGGCCGGCATCGGCGAGCTGGTGCTGCGGTACCCGTCGACCGGCGGGCGGCCGCGGGCGAAGCGCCTGCCGACCGAGCGGGACCCGGCCCAGCAGGCACTGTTCGACCTCTTTCAGCTCTCGCGGTAGATCTGTAGCGCGGAGAAGCTCTGCACCACCGGCATCAGCTCGATGACGTTGATGTTCACGTGCTTCGGCTGGTTCGCCGCCCAGAAGACGGACTCGGCGACGTCCTCCGCGGTCAGCGGCGTGGTGCCTTCGTAGACCTTGTCCGCCTTGTCCTGGTCGCCGTCGAAGCGGACCTTCGAGAAGTCCGTGCCGCCGACCATGCCCGGCTCGACGTTCGTCACGCGGACGCCGGTGCCGTGCAGGTCGCTGCGCAGGTTGAGGCTGAACTGGTGGACGAACGCCTTGGTCGCGCCGTAGACGTTGCCACCGGGGTAGGGGTAGGTGCCGGCGATCGAGCCGATGTTGATCACGTGGCCGCGGCCGCGCTCGACCATGCCGGGCAGCAGCGCGCGCGTCACGTGGGCGAGGCCGCGGACGTTGGTCGCGATCATCTCGTCCCAGTCGGTCAGGTCGGCCCGGTGCGCGGGCTCGAGGCCCTTCGCCAGGCCGGCGTTGTTGACCAGCACGTCGACCTCGCGCCAGTCCTCGGGAAGGTTCTCGACGGTGGTCTTGACGGCTTCGGGGTCGCTGACGTCGAGCGTCACCGGGAGGACGGCGTCGCCGAGTTCGGCGGCCAGTTTCTCGAGCTTGTCCGCACTGCGGGCGACGGCGATCACCCGGGCGCCCTCGGCGACGAACCGGCGCGCGATGGCGTCACCGAAGCCGGCGCTCGCGCCGGTCACGAACACGGTCTGCTGGGTCATGGAGTGGCTCCGCTGCTCTTCAGGAAGGTGCTGAGTGCCTCGTCGAACTCGGTCTCGCGCTCCAGGTTAGGCAGGTGGCCCGCGCCCTCGACGACCACCAGGGTGGAACCCGCGATGTGCCGGTGGATCAGCTCGGCGTCCGCGACCGGGGTGAACTCGTCCGCACTGCCGACGACCACCAGCGTGGGGACGTCGATCTCCGCCAGCCCCGCGGTGTAGTCGGGACGCTCGGCACGTCCCCTCAGCGCGGCCGCGGCTCCCTCCTGGGGTGCATTGCGCATCATGCGCAGGACGTGCGCTTCGACGTCCGGCCTGGTTTCGCGGGTGCTCCGGGAGATCATCTTGGGGAGGAGCTCCTCGGCGTACCGGTGCATGCCTTCCCCGGTGATGCGGTCCGCGGTGTCGAGGCGGGCTTGCCTCACCTCCGGGGTGTCGATGCCGGCGAAGGTGTCGGCCAGGACCAGGGCGCGGACGCGGCCGGGGTGGTCGGCGATCAGCTGCATGACGATCTGCCCGCCCATGGAGAGGCCGCCGAGCACGAAGGTGTCCAGGCCGAGGTGGTCGGCCAGGTGGATGAGGTCGGCCGCGAAGACGTCGAGGCCGGTCTTGGTGCCCGTGCTCTTCGATTCGCCGTATCCGCGGAGGTCGGGGACCACCACGCGGTGGCCCTGGGCGGCGAGGCGCTCGGCCTGGGGACGCCACATCGAGCGGTCGAAGGGGTGGCCGTGGACGAGGAGGATCGGTCGGCCCTGCTTCGGGCCGAGGTCGTCGTACGCGAGGGTCATGCCGCCGACGCTAGGCGGAGCTTTGACGCGGAGCAATACGGTGCAATGTACTCGGAGCAATGTTCTCATCGTGCTATTCCCCTGGCGCTCCGGGGCCGGTGGGTGCAGACTGGGCCGCAGACGGGCTTCGTCGTGGGGTCTGACCTGCGCTGATCTTGTTAAGGGACCCCCCTGTTTCGGGGGGTTTCGGGGCATGTAAAGTTCTCCAAGTCGCCAGGGAAACCGGGTGGCCGCCGGGACACGAACCAAGCTCTCGCAGAAGCGATTGAGTGGGTGTCCCACCAAAAACTGCTAGGAATGACTCGCTTCGAGTGAGGCCGTTTGATCGCGGTGTGACTCGGGGTGTGTTGCTTGAGAACTCAACAGTGTGCTAGTGAACTAAGCCAGTAGAGCTTATTTTATGAACCTCGTATGAGGTTCCTTTGAGAGCAGTAACT
>NZ_JBITCJ010000016.1:0-182546 GCF_044453095.1 Amycolatopsis sp. NPDC051758
CGCGCGGTGTCCGGCAGATAGAGCACATCGCGGCCGTCCGAGTCCCGGCGCACCGCGAGCCGGTCCGCGCTCACGCCCGGCGCGGCGGACTGCGCGGTCCAGGCTCCGTCCGCCGACTGCGTCGCGGCGAAGACCCGGTCGGTGCCCGAGGCGGTCACGTAGTAGATCCGCTTGGTGTCCGTCCCGTCCCAGGTGATGCCGAGGGCGGCCGCGGTCTGTCCGCCGGCGTACACGGTCTTGCGGACCCAGTCGCCGCCGCTCGGATAGGCGTAGTACACGCGGAAGTGGCCACCGCTGTCGGCCGAGCGGTAGCGGTAGGCGATCTTCGGGATGGTGCCGTCGAGGGTGAGCTTGGCGCTCTGCACCGAGGGGCCGGGGTAGGTGTTGTCGTTGCTCCACTCCTCGCCCGCGGTGAGGTCCTGGACGACGTCGGAGGTGGCGGGCGTGACCGGGGCGGTGACCGTGGCGCCCGTGCTGTCCGCGAAGGCGCCGGTCGACGGGTCGTAGGTCAGATACGAGAGCTGGTGACGGAACGCGGTCGCCGGCGCCTTCCCCCACTCGTAGAGGAGGTGGACGCGGCCGGAGGCGTCCACGGTGATGTCGTCGGGGTACACGGAGCGGTTCAGCGCGCTCGCGAAGGTCGCGACGACGCTCCAGCGGGAGTCGGCGTTGTTCCAGCGGTACAGCTTGCCGGGGCGCTGGTCGGAGCCCGAACCGACGCGGGCCGCCAGGTACAGGTCGCCGTTGGGGGCGGTGGTGACGATCGGGTAGGTGATGCCGACGCCCTGGTCGGGCAGCTCGGTCGCGTGGTCGGTGACGGCGGCGCCGGGGGCCTCGGTGCGGTAGTAGCGCCAGGCGTTGGCGTGCATGGAGGCGAAGACGTGCAGGCGGCCGCTGCCGTCGCGGGCGACGGAGGGCTGGTTGTGGCCGTTGTCGTCGGGGAACTCGGCTCGCTGCCCGTCGCGGTTGACCAGCGGCAGCAGGCTCCAGGCCCCGTCCGGGTCGCGCCGTGCGATGGCGGGCCGGTGCGTCGCGGCCGTCGAGCCCGGCTCGTTGAAGGCGAAGTACGTGTACTGGCCGCGGCCCTTGTACGTGGCGACCGGCGTCCACCAGGCGGCCTGGTTCGACGAGTCCATCGCGTACGGGACCTTCTCGGTCACCGTCGTCGCGGCCGCGGCGCTGTGCGCGGTGTCGGCTGCGACAGCCGGGACGGGCAGGAGGAGGGCGACCAGGGCCGTGGCCGCTGCGGTGTACGTGCGTACCGTGTGACGTCGCAAGATGAACTCCTTCGCGGGTGCGTGGGTGCGGGCGTGGAGGTGACGCGGACGGGGGGGGGCCCCGGGCCGCCCGCCCGCGCGGGCGGCGTGCGGGGGGGGGCCGGGGGGGGCCCCCCGGCCGGGGCCCCCGCACGGAGGTTTCAGCCGGGCAGCTTGTCGAGGAAGCCGTGCACCTTCGTGATGCGGCCGTCTTCCAGCTCGACGACGTCGAACCCGATGGCGACCGGCTCCGCGCCCGGCGTGCCGAGGTGCCACTGGAACCGCGCGAGGTCGTGGTGCGCGTCCGGCCCGGCCGGCAGGCTGAAGGTGAGCCCGGCGAACTGCTGCTGCGCCCCGGCGACGAACTGGTCGATCCCGTCGTGCCCGGCCACGGCCCCGAGCGGATCGGTGTAGCCGGCGCCCTCGGCGAAGACGTCGGCGATGAGCGCCCGCCGCTTGTCCGCGTCGGTCTCGTTCCACACGGCGATGTACTGCTCCACGACGGTGCGGACGTCGGTCATGAGGTGCTCCTTCGGTTGGGGGACAACGGGTTCTCGTCGTCCTGCGCTGGGATCGACTGTGGCGGACGGGTGGCGGCCCGTCGATTACGCTTGAGGTAATGCGGGGACCCCCGCTGAACGCCGTTGCGGGCATTACCCCGGAAGTAATGGCAGCGGCCCCGTGATCGTCGTAGCGTCGCCCGGGTGACGACTACGGTGCAGGCGGCCGCGCGGCAGCGGCCGGTGGGTGAGCTGCTGCGGGAATGGCGCGACCGGCGCCGGATCAGCCAGCTCGACCTGGCCATCTCGGCCGACATCTCCACCCGCCACCTGAGCTTCGTGGAGACCGGCCGCTCCAAGCCGAGCCGGGACATGGTGCTGCGGCTCGGGGAGCACCTCGAGGTCCCGCTGCGGGAGCGCAACCGGCTGCTGCTCGCCGCCGGATATGCGCCGGCCTACACCGAGAACGCCTTGAGGGACCCGGAGATGAGTGCCGTCCGCCAGGCCGTGCGGCTGCTGCTCGCCGGGCACGAGCCGTACCCCGCCGCCGTTGTCGACCGGAACTGGAACCTCGTCGACGCCAACGCCGCCACCGGCCTGTTCGTCGCCGGGATCCCGCCCGAGCTGACCACGAACGTGCTGCGCGCGACCCTGCACCCGGACGGCATGGCCCCGCACGTCCTGAACCTGGGGGAGTGGCGCGCCCACCTGCTCGGCCGGCTGCGCCGCCAGGTGGGCCAGACCGCGGACGCCGGGCTCGCCGAGCTGCTGGCCGAGCTGCGCGCGTACCCGTGCGACCAGCCGGTGCCCGAGGTGGAGGTCCCTGGACCGGGTGACATCTTCGTGCCGCTGAAGTACCGCCACGAGGGCACCGACCTGACGTTCTTCAGCACGGTGGCCACCTTCGGCACCCCGTTGGACGTCACCGTCGCGGAACTGGTGATCGAGTCGTTCTTCCCGGCCGACCCGGCGACGGCCGCGTACCTGCGCGAGCGGGCCGCCCGGGTGGGATGATGGGGTCCGGAAGCCCCGCGCAGCACCGAAGTGAGGATCACCGGTAGATGGCCGTTCCGCCTTCGCTCGCCCTGTCCGACGGAGTCCGCATCCCCCAGTTGCTGTTCGGTGTCTCGGGGCTGAGCCCGGCCGAAACCGGCCGGGCCGTCCGCATCGCCCTCGACACCGGCTATCGCGGCATCGACACCGCACCCGAGAACGAGACGGCGGTCGGTGCGGTGCTCGCCACTGCCGACGTGCCCCGCGAAGAGCTCTTCCTCAGCATCAAGGTGCCCGCCCAGGGTTACGACGCCGCCCGCCGCACCGCGGACGACGCCCTGGCCGCGCTCCAGGTCGAGCAGGCCGACCTGTGCCTGCTGGACGGCACCAAGGGCGCGTTCACCGACACCTGGCGCGCGCTGAGCCGGCTGCGCGCCGACGGCCGTGTCCGCGTCCTGGGCGTGACCGGCTTCGGGGTCTCCGAACTGCGCCGGCTGATCGACGCCACCGGTGCGGTCCCCGCGGTCAACGTCGTCGAACTGCACCCGTGGCTGCAGCAGCTGCCGCTGCGCGAGTTCCACACCGAGCGCGGCATCGTGACGGTCGCGTCGAGCCCGGCCGCGAACAGCGGGTTGCTGGCCGACGAGACGGTCACCGCGCTGGCGGCGAAGTACGGCAAGACGCCGGCCCAGATCGTGCTCCGGTGGCACCTCCAGGCCGGCACGGTCGCGGTGGCGGCTTCGGCCACCACGACCCGGATCCGCGAGAACTTCGGGATCTTCGACTTCGAGCTGGCCGACGACGACCTCGCCGTGGTGGCCGAGCTCGACAACGGGACGCGCGTCTAGCTGCTCAGGTCGACTTGATGCCCGCGGCGGCGAAGTCGGCCTGCTGGGCGGGCTGCTCGAGGTACTCGCGGAACGTCTGGGCGGCGCGCAGCACGGTGTCGTCGATGCCCTGGCCCGACAGCCCGATGAACGGGTAGTCCGCCGACCGGGCGTTCGCCACCGACTGGGCCGGCGAGCCGATCATCTCGGGCTTCTTGGTGGTCAGCTCGCTCACCCAGTACGACGACTCGGGCAGCCACGCGGCCGGGAGCCCGCCGATGGCGTCCAGGTTGGTCCGGCCGACCAGCGCGTCGAGCACCTGCGACGACGGCTTGGCTTCGATCATCACGTGCACGCACTGGCCGTGCACGACGGTGGCGGCGGCGTTCCAGCGGTCGGCCGCGGCGGTGAGCGGCTTCTGCACGCTCGGCGTCACGATGATCCGCATGTGGGACGTGCCGCTGGAGCAGCTGGCGGCCTGCGCCTCGGCGCGGCTGTTCAGCTCGCTGTCGGCCCAGTTCCAGCCGACCACGCCGAGCCCGATCAGGGCGGCGAGCACCAGGCAGGCGATCGGCCAGCCCGCGATCTTGCGGCGCGGGGTCTTCTTGCCGACGATGCGGTGCGACCCGGTGGCCTCACCCTTGCCGAGCGTCCGGTGGGAGCCGGTGGACTCGCTCTGGCCGTCGGCGCGGTGCGGGCCGGTGGCCTCGCTGCGCCCGGCCGGGCGGTCCGAGCCGGCGCTTTCGCCACGGCTCGCGGCCCGGCGGGACCTGGTGCTTTCGCCACGGCCCGGGATCCGCGAGGCGACCGTCTCTTCGTCAGGGCCGGCGGATCGGCGGGACTTGGCGCCTTCGCCGCGGCCGGCCGTTCGCGAGGTTCCGGTGTCTTCGGCGCGGCTCGCGGCCCGCCGGGACCGGGCGCTTTCGCCGCGGCCTGCCGTCCGGGCGGAGGTCGTGTCGTCGTCGCGGCTCGCGCCGGTGTCCTCGCTCCGGCCGGCGGCGCGGAAGGACCCGGACTGCTCGCTGCGTGCGGTGATCGGGTAGTTGCCGGAGGCCTCACCGTGCCGGGTGATCACCTCGGTCCGCTCGGCGGCGGTCTCGTTCGGGCGGGCGGCGGGAGCGGCGGGGAAGGTGCCGGAAGCCTCGCCCCGGCGGCCGGCGGGCTGAGCGCCGCGGCCCGCGACCGGGTAGGAGCCGGAGGCCTCGCCTCGACGGCCGGTGGGCTGAGCGCCGGGACCCGCGACGGGGTACGAGCCGGAAGCTTCACCCCGCCGGGTGACCGGATAGGCGCCGGAAGCTTCGCCGCGACCCGTGGCGGGGTAGGAGCCGGAAGCCTCGCCAGGGCGGGCGACGGGGTAAGCGCCGGATGCTTCGCCGGGACGAGCGGCAGGGTAGGCGCCGGACGCTTCGCCGCGACCCGTGGCGGGGTAGGAGCCGGAAGCCTCGCCAGGGCGGGCGGCGGGCCCGGGAACACGAGAGGAGCCGGTGGCCGGACCGCGGCGGCCCGCGATCCCGAACGCATCGGAGATGGAGCTGCGCTTCGGCTTCCGGACGGCGCCGGAAGCGTCGCTGCGGCCCGCGGCCGGGTACGCACCGGAGGCCTCACCCGGGTGCGGGCGGCCCTCGGCGGGGCTGCGCGGCGTGCGGTCGTGAGGGTGCGGCACCGGCTCCTCGTCCCGTGCGTGTCGCCCCATCGTCATCCTTTCGGGGGTGAGCGCATGCCAAGCACGCGCTGCGATGCAATCAAACCGTTATCACCCTAACAGGTGAGTATCAGAGAGAGAATAATCTGACTCACAGTCGCCCGCGCTCAGGGTGCTGCGCTGACCAGGCGATGGCAATGCGCAATCAGGCGATGACGCAGCGGTGCGGCTTGATGCGCGAAATCGCTCTGGGCCCGGGCGTATTCGGCTCTTCCCGCAGTGGTTTCGATCCGCACCGGCGGATAACCGAGTGCAGCCAGGTCGTACGGGCTGGCCCGCATGTCGAGCGTCCGGATCTCGACGGCCAGCTCGAAACAGTCGGCCACGAGCTCCGCGGGCACGAACGGGTCAAGCTTGTACGCCCATTTGAACAGGTCCATGTTCGCGTGCAGGCACCCCGGCTGCTCGAGTGCGACCTGCGTCTCCCTCGTCGGTGTCAGCTCGTTCCGCGGCCGCGCCGGGGCGGTGAAGAACCGGAACGCGTCGAAGTGCCCGCAGCGGATGTCGAGCGACTCCACCACCGAGTCGGTGCCCGCGGAGCCGAGCCGGAGCGGAACCTGGTTGTGCCGCACCGAATCCGCCGGCTCGCGGTAGACCATGGCCCACTCGTGCAGCCCGAAACAGCTGAGCCGCGGCGCGCGAGCCGCCGTCGCACTCAACAGGCCGAGGACGAACTCGGCCGTCCGCGTTTTGCCCTCGGTGAAGCCCGCGGGGTCGAGGACCACGCCGTCGGCGGTCTCGACGTAGCCCTTGCGGTCCAGGAAGCGGCGCGCCGCGGGCCCGGCGAGCGCAACGCCGGGCCCGGGCTGCCACCGTTCGAGGTGCGACGGCCGGTACGAGTAGTAGGTGAACAGGAAGTCCAGCACCGGGTGCTTTTCCCCGCGCGAACGCCGCTCCTGGTGCGGGACCGTCCACCGGCGCATCCGCTCGACGTGCGCCGCCTCCCGGGCCAGCCAGTCCGGTTCGGCGAGCACGTCGGCGGCGGTCATGCGCCCACGTGGGTGCCGTCGCGCACGGTGCCCACGTACTCCTCGACGAGGTCCTCCAGGGCGACCACCCCGACCGCCTTGCCGTCGACGTCGAGCGCCCGCGCCAGGTGGCTGCCTTCCTTGCGCATGGCCGAAAGCGCGACGTCGAGCCGGGCGTCGGCCCGCAGCTCGGTGAGCGCGCGGGTCTTGGCCGTCGGCACGATCGTCGCCGGGTCCTGGCCGGCCAGGTCGAGGACGTCCTTCACGTGGATGTAGCCGGTCAGCCGGCCGTCGTCGGTGCACACCGGGAACCGGGAGAAGCCGGTGGAGGAGACCACCCGCTCCACGTCGCCGACCGTCGGCCCGCACGGCAGGGTGGTCAGCTCGGCCGTCGGCACCAGCACGTCGGCCACCGTCTTCTGCACCGAAGACAGCGTCTGGGTGAGCCGCCGGTGCTCGGACTGGTCGATCAGGCCTTCCCGCCGCGACTCGCTGAGCAGCTCGGCCAGCTCGTCGGAGGTGTAGGCCGTCTCCAGCTCGTCCTTCGGCTCGACCTTCACCGCGCGCAGCAGCGAGTTCGCGACGAAGTTCAGCAGCCAGATGAACGGGTTGGCGAGCTTGACCCAGCCCACGTGCACCGGCACCAGCCACAGCGCGAGCCGCTCGGGCTCGGCGATCGCGAGGTTCTTCGGCACCATCTCGCCGATCAGGACGTGCAGCACGGTGATGAGCGCCAGCGCGATGGCGAACGAAACCGCGTGCAGCAGCGCCTCGGGCAGGCCCAGCAGGTCGAAGAACACGGACAGCCGGTGGGCGATCGCGGGCTCACCGAGGCGGCCGAGCAGCAGCGAGCAGATGGTGATGCCCAGCTGCGCGCCGGCCAGCATCAGCGACACGTGCTTGCTCGCGTTGATCACGATCTTCGCGCGGGTCTTGCCCTGTTCCAGCAGTGCTTCGAGCCTGTCTCGCCGCGAGGAGATCAGCGTGAACTCCGCGCCGACGAAGAAGGCGTTGAGCAGCAGCAGGAGCACCACGAGGGCGATGTTCAGCCAGTCGCTCACGAGACCACCTCGGCTTCAGTGGCTTCAACGGGGGCCCGCACCGGGGCCACTTCGACCTCGGCGATCCGGCGTTTGTCCATCGTGGTCACCGTGAGCCGCCAGCCGTCGACCTCCGCGGCGTCCCCCTCGGCGGGGATCTTGCCCAGCCGCTCGAGGATCAGCCCGGCGATGGTTTCGTAGTCACCGTCCGGCATCCGGAACCCGGTGACGTCGGTGACCTCGTCGGGCCGCAGCTGCCCGGACACCAGCCAGCTGTCGGTGCCGACCTGCTGCGACGCGGGGGCTTCGCGGTCGTCGTGCTCGTCGCGGACGTCGCCGATGATCTCCTCGACGACGTCCTCGAGCGTGACCAGCCCGGCCGTGCCGCCGTACTCGTCGACGACGATCGCCAGCTGGAAGCGGGAGTCACGCAGCCGGTTGAGCAGGTCGTCGCCGGGCAGGGACTCGGGCACGGTCGGCACCGGCCGCATGACCGAGCCGATCGGCACCGCGGCGCGGTCGGCGGCCGGCACCGCGAAGGCCTGCTTGACGTGCACCGCGCCGCGGACGTCGTCGAGGTCCTCGGCGTGCACCGGGAACCGGGAGAAGCCGGTCCGGCGCGAGATGTCGATGAGGTCCTCGATGGTGTCGTCGACGGCGAGCGATTCGAGCTGCACGCGCGGGGTCATCAGCTCTTCCGCGGTGCGCTCGCCGAACCGCAGCGAGCGGTCCAGCAGCTCCGCGGTCGAGGTGTCGAGCGTGCCGCTCTCGGCGCTGGACCGGACGATCGAGCCCAGCTCCTGCGGCGAGCGTGCGGACCGCAGTTCTTCCTGCGGCTCGACACCGAACTTGCGGACGAGGAAGTTCGCGCTGTTGTTCATCAGCGTGATGAGCCACCGGAACAGCGAGGAGAACCGCGAGTGGTAGCCGGCGACCGCGCGGGCGGTCGGCAGCGGCCGGGCGATCGCGAGGTTCTTCGGCACCATCTCGCCGAGGATCATCGACAACGAGGTGGCGATGATCAGGGCGAGCACGATCGACGCGCCCGCGGCGAACGCCTCGGGCAGCCCGACGCCGGTGAGCAGCGGCCGGACGAGCTCGCCGATCAGCGGCTCGGCCAGGTAACCGGTGATCAGCGTGGTGAGCGTGATCGCGACCTGGGCGCCGGAGAGCTGGAACGACAGCGTCCGGTGGGCCTTTTGGACGGTCAGCGCCCGGCGGTCGCCGACCTGGCGGACGTTGGCGTCCACCGTGCTGCGCTCCAGCGCGGTCAGCGAGAACTCGGCCGCGACGGCGAGTCCGGTGCCGACCGTCAGCAGGACGAAGAGGAGGACGCCGAGCACGGCGAAGAGGATCTGGGTCATTCCGCACCCGCCCGGTCGGCGGGGGATGAACCTATCGGACAGCCGGGTCGGTCACCCGGCTCGGTACTGTCACCAGGTGACTGCGCTGCGCGCACGAAACGGTCACTCCTAGTAGTAAATCGGCGTGTACTGCGAGAATAGGGACAATCTTAACGGGTCCTTGCCGGTCACCGCCGGGATATCGGTGTGTCGGCGCGCTCACCTCAGCGCGGATCGCGGCCGAGCAGGGCGACGAGCCGGGCGGCGGCCCCGGCGCGGGCGTGGACCGCGACCGGCGGGTCGAACAGGCCGAGGCCCTGCCAGTCGTCCACCCACGGCCGGACGATGTCGAGCAGCCGTTCGGCCAGCGGCTCGGTCACCGGGTTGGGCAGGCCGAGCGCGATCGCGAGGTCCCAGGCGTGCACGGCGGCGTCGACCGTCATCTGCCAGGCGTACTCGCGGGCGGGGACCAGTCCGAAGGAGAGGTGGACGGTCCGTTCGAGCACGCTGTTGTCGAGGAAGGCCTCCCGGGCGGCCTCGGCGGCCGCGTCCCAGGCGGCCACCGGGTCTTCGCCGAGGACGTCACCGTCGAAGCGGTCGCCGACGTCGTCGAGGGTCGCGCCGGCGAGCAGGGAAGGCGCCCACAGCTGCTCGGCGACGAGGTGGTTCACGAGGTCGCGGACGGTCCACTCGGCACACGGCGTCCGGTGGTCCCAGTCGGCCGCGCCGGCGGCGCGCAGGGCGTCACCGAAAGCGCGCAACGCCTGGCCGTGCGCCTCGAGAAGATCCACGCGGCCATTTGACCACGCCGGCTCAGGTGGTGCCGGGCCGGTGCCGCCGCACGGTCTCCTCGACGAGGTCCAGCACGGGGCCGAGCCCGGCGCCGGGCAGGCCCATCGCCAGGTGCGAGACGAGTCCTTCGAGGACGAGCTCGAGGAAGGCGGTGAGGACGTCGACGTCGACGTCGTCACGCAGTTTCCCGGCCTCCCGCTGGCGCAGCAGGCGCAGCCGGGTGGCGGTGGTCAGCTGCTCGGACCGCTCGGCCCAGCGGGCGCGGAACTCCGGGTCGGTGCGCAGCCGCCGGGAGACCTCGAGGCGGGTGCCGAGCCAGTCGGCGGGGTGCTCGCCGTCGCCGGCCAGGAGGTCGCGCATGACCTGGACGAGCCCCTGCTCGGCGACGACGTCGGCCATCCGGATGGCGTCGTCCTCGGCGAGGGCGAGGAAGAGCGACTCCTTGTCGCGGAAGTGGTGGAAGATGGCCCCGCGGGACAGCCCGGTGGCTTCCTCCAGGCGCCGGACTGTGGCACCTTCGTAGCCGTAGCGCGCGAAGCACACGCGGGAGCCGTCGAGGATCTGGCGCCGTCTTGCGTCGAGGTGATCCTGGCTTACGCGTGGCATCCTGAAATCCTGGCACCGCGGACCGGGATCTCGCAATCCGTACGTACGTACTGTGACCCGGAGTGCCGGGAACCGAACCGATGGCCCCATCGTCGGAACGTTGCGGCGATTCGCTGACACGGCGTGAGACGGTTGGCTAGTCTTTGCACCATCACGGTGGGTGAACTGAGGGGCAGGTGCGGGGCGTGATCATCGGCGAAGCCGGACAGGCGGCACAGGCACTGTGGGGCGACGCGTTCGCGGACTCCGCGCCGGTGTACGGCGGCGGTGGCAAGGGTGGCCAGTTCAAGATGGACCCCGAAGAGCTGGCCGCGGTGATCAGCCAGTGGGAGGACGTCCTCGACAAGATCGTCGACGACGGCAACAAGATCCACAGTCTGGTGTACACGCCCAAGTTGGCGCCGGGCGAGGATTCCGTCAGCGGTGGCTACGCCTCGACCACCAGTGACTCGATCGCCTCGCTCATGCGGCAGAACGACTCGATGCGCAAGTACGCGCAGGAGTACATCAAGAAGCTGAAGGAAGCGCAGTCGAAGACCGTGGTCACCGACCAGGACTTGTCGGACACCTTCAAGGCATAGGCGACCAGAACTCGTGCGAAGCAAACTCATCACCCTCGCTGTGTCTTTGGCCGTCTCGGCAGCGCTCGCGACGGCGTGTACGTCGACCACCGGCGGTGCCGCGTCTCCCGCGCCGAGCGATTCGCCCTCGTCGGGCGCATCTTCGGCCGACCCCGAGGTGCCCAAGGTCGCGCAGGCCCTCGACGCGGGCAAGTACGTCGGAGACCCCTGCGGCCTGGTCCCGAAGGATCTGCTCACGTCCCTCAGGTACACCGACGCCGGCGAATCCCACCCGGCAGGCAACACGCCACTGACCGAAGCCGGACCGTCCTGCGCCTGGAAGATCAAGGGCGAGGGGATCGGCGCCCAGGTCATCCTGGGCACGGGGAACCGCGAGAACGGGACGGGTGGCCTGGCCGGCCAGTACGCCGCCTACCGCGACGGGCGCATCGTCAAGTTCCTCGAGCGGGCCCCGGACGTCGACGGTTATCCGGCGATCTACTTCGACGCGGTGGACGAGCGGTCGATGGGCACCTGCACCCTCGCCGTCGGAATCGCCGACGACCTCTCGTTCAGCGTGCAGGCTCAGGGGTACCAGGGGCAGGACGACTCGTGCGGCACGGCCACCCGGATGGCGGCCGCTGTGATCAAGACGCTCAAGGGGGCATGACGAGTGGACGGCAAGCAGATCTACGACAACTTCAGACAGGGCGACACCACCGGGCTGCAGAACACGGCGGAGGTCGTCCGAGAGCTGTCCGACGCCTACATGGAGCGGGGCGCGAGCATCAAGGCCCTCCAGGCGCGCATGGTGAACTCCTGGAGCGGTACCGCCGCCGACGCCGCGAACGCGGGTGCGGGACCGATGGAACGGGCCTTCCACGACAGTTCCGGGCCCTTGGACGACACCGCGGCGTCGGTCAAGATCCAGGCCGCCGTGTTCGAAAGTTCGAACCACTCGGTCGTCGAGGTGCCGCCGAAGCCGGACAAGCCCAGCCCGTGGAGCACCGGTCTCAAGGCCGCGATCCCGATCGCCGGGCCGTTCATGGCCAAGAACGACCTCGACAACTACCAAGAAGGCATGCAGAAGTACAACGCGGCGAACGAGACCAACGTCCGCGTGATGGACCAGTACAGCAACGCCACCGAAAGCACCCGGTCCGCCCTGCCCACGGAGTACGGCGTCCTCGAGTCCGACGGCGCCGCGATCTCGGTGAAGACCCCGGGCGGCCTGCCTCCGGTCGGGCCGCCGCCCATCATCGACGGGCACAAGTGGTGGGCGGAGCCGCCGACGAACGAGTCCAACGACCACACCTCGACCACCAGCGTCGACACCACGCACA
This sequence comes from Amycolatopsis sp. NPDC051758, assembly GCF_044453095.1. NCBI lineage: Bacteria > Bacillati > Actinomycetota > Actinomycetes > Pseudonocardiales > Pseudonocardiaceae > Amycolatopsis > Amycolatopsis sp. NPDC051758. Next base: position 11,931 of record NZ_JBITCJ010000016.1, read on the forward strand.
CCGGCGGCCCCGACAAGCCGGGGCAGACCGATGGCACGGGTCGCCCGACCGACACGACCCGGCCGACCGACACCGGACGCCCAACCGACACCGGACGCCCGACGGACACCGGACGGCCGATCGACACCACCCGGCCGACGGACACCACGCGCCCGACCGGCACGACGTGGCCGACGACGCTGCCGACCGACCAGCGGACCACGGACCGCCCCGGCAAGACGCCGCCCGGCACCGGGGGGATCGACTTCTACCCGACGAACACCGGGGGCGGCGGGGGCCAGAACTACTCGAACACCTTCGGGAGCGACCCCAACTCGAGCACCGGCGGCCGCGGGCCGAACAGCGGGAACGCCGGGAGCCGGTTGCTCGACTCGAACGGCCGGCCCATCGGTGGCGGCGGCAGCGGAACCGGCGCCGGCAGCGGCAGTGGTGGCAGCGGGAGTGGCGCCGCGGGGGAGCGCGGGCTCGGCAGCGGCCGTGGTTCCGGCATGGGCAGCCTCGGCAACGCGGCCGCCGCGGAGGCCGCCGCCGCGCGGGGAGCCGCCGGCCGGTCCGGGCAGATGGGGCCCATGGGTGCCGGCGGCCGCCGGGGCGAGGGTGAGGAAGATGATGAACACCAGCGCCCGGACTTCCTGATCGAAGCGGACCCGGACGCGATCTTCGGCACCGACCAGCGGACCAGTCCGCCGGTCATCGGCGAGTAGAACGAGTAGGCGAGCAGGCAGGTGGACGTGGCAACAGGCCGGGTGGACGTTCCGGTCGAGGCGTTGGCCGCACTGGCCGAACGCGAACAGGCCGGCCAGTTGCACATCACTCTGCGCCCGGAGCCGCTGTGGCTCTCGGACGAGGAGCGCGACGAAGCCGGCAAGCGTGTCGACGCCGCGCTGGCGGAGGCGGGACTCGTCGACGCGCGGGGCCGGGCCACCGTCGACTTCCTCGACTGGCTGCCGCTGCTGGTGAACCCGGCGCGGGAGTTCTACGGCTGGGTCGGCGCCGGCGGGCAGACCTACGGGGTGCTCGCCGCGGCGAAAGGGCTGCAGGCGGTTCTGGCGGTCTCCGACGGCACGCACGTCGGCGTGCAGGAGATCGACCGGAACCGGCTCGCCGAATCGCTCGTCGAGCAGCTGCCGCCGGTGGGCGCGGGCGGCGGCCACCCGCGCGCCGTCCGGGTGGCGGACCTGGCCGAGGCGGCGCGTCTCGGCCAAGAGGCCTACCCGCTGAACCCGGCGATCGCCGACGTGGTCAGCCTGGTCCAGCGGCCGGTGACCGGCAGCGGGGAGCTCTACGTCGGCCGCCGCGACGACGTCGGGCGGCACACCTGCCTGCAGCAGCCGCTGCACTACGCCGACACCGACTGGGGCCGCTACCTCAGCTACACCTCCGGTGCAGGCGAGGACGCCGTCATCCACATCGGGCCCGCGGGGCCGCGGGAGCTGGCCGACACCCTCGCCGAGCTGGCCGGCACCCTTACCTGAGTCGAAATAGGGACGCGAGGAGACGGCTCAGCCGCTAATGTGACAGCGCTGTTGTATTCCGCTGGAAGGACACGCCGATGGCTGGGCTGTATCCGGAGATCGAACCGTACGAGCACGGTTTGCTCGACGTCGGCGACGGGCACGAGATCTACTGGGAGACCTGCGGAAACCCGGCCGGGAAACCGGCGCTCGTCGTGCACGGCGGGCCCGGCTCCGGCTGCTCGGCGAACGTCCGGCGGTTCTTCGACCCGGCGCGCTACCGGATCGTCCTGGCCGACCAGCGCGGCTGCGGCCGCAGCACCCCGCACGCCGGCGCCCCGGTCGCCGACCTGTCCGCCAACACCACCGACCACCTCGTGGCGGACTTCGAGCGGCTCCGCACCCACCTCGGGATCGAGCGGTGGCTGCTGTTCGGCGGGTCGTGGGGCTCGGTGCTCAGCCTGACCTACGCCCTGCGGCACACCGAGCGGGTCAGCGAGATGGTGCTCATGGGCCTGGCGACCGACCGGCACATCGAGGTCGAGATGCTCATCCGCGGCCTCGGCGCCTACTTCCCGGAGGGCTTCGCGAAGTTCCGCGAAGGTGTGCCGGAGGCCGAGCGCGACGGCGACCTGGCCGCGGCCTACCACCGGCTGCTGATGGACCCCGACCCCGCGGTCCACCACCGGGCGGCGGCCGGCTGGTGCGCCTGGGAGGACGCGATGCTCCCCGGCGTGCCGCCGCACGACGTCTTCCAGGACCCGGCCTACCGGCTCTGTTTCGCGCGGCTGGTCACGCACTACTTCAGCAACCGGGCGTTCCTCGAGGACGGCGTGATCCTGCGCGAGGCCGGCAAGCTCGCCGGCATCCCGGCCGTGCTGGCGCAGGGCGTGCTGGACACGAGCAACATCGTCGGCACGCCGTGGCTGCTGCACCACGCCTGGCCGGGCAGCGAGCTGGTGCTGCTCGACGACGTCGGGCACACGGTGTCGGCCGGGTCGATGCAGGACGTCCTGGTCGGCGCGACGGACCGGTTCGCCGGCTGACGGAAGCCCGCGCGGCCTCGGACGTCGTGAACGACTCTTTCACCTCGTCCGACGAGGTGAAAGAGTCGTTCATCGCACCGCTGCCGTACGACGATGCTTCTCCGGGTCACGGGATGAGCAGCTGCGGCTCACCCTCCGGCGTGAGCGCCGCTTCGGCGCGCTCGACGCGGTTGGTCTCGGCCAGCCGCAGGCCGGTGACGCGCAGCGGCAGCCGGTCCATGGTCCAGCCGGTCAGCAGGAGCGCCACCTTGGCCTGCATCTCGGTGCGCAGCCGCAGGAACGAGTCGGCCGGGTCGGCGCCGACCTCGCCCAGCAGCAGCCACCACGCCCAGGCGGCCGCGCCGGCGTTGGCGACGAAGTCCGGCACCACCGCGACGCCCCGCGCCGAGAGCGCCGCTTCCGCCTCCGGCGTTGTCGCCGCGTTGGCCGCTTCGACGACGACCTTGGCCTTGACCAGGTTCTCGTTGTCCGGCCGCAGCGCGTAGGAGATCGCGGCGGGCACGAAGATGTCGGCGTCGATGCCGACGATCGTCTCGCGCGGCAGCACCCGGACCCCGGCCGGCAGCCGGGAGCGGTCGACCTCGCCGAAGCGGTCGCGCAGCTCCAGCAGCGCCGGGACGTCGAGGCCCTCCGGCGCGTACAGCGTGCCCACCGCGTCGGCGACCGCCACGACCTTCACCCCGGCTTCGTGCAGGTACCAGGCCGCGCCGCCGCCCATCGTGCCGATGCCCTGGATCGCGACCGTCGTCTCGGGCACGGCCCAGTCCCACGCCGCCGCGACGCCGAGGCACGCCTGCGCCACGCCGTAACCGCCGACGACGTCGCCGAGCAGCAGCCCGCCGGGCACCGGGGCGTTGAGTCCCGCCTGGACCCGCCGCAGGGTGCGTGCCGGATCGGCCGAACGGCGGATCGCCGCGTGGTACGACTGCTCGAGGCCGAGCTCGGCAAACACCTCGTCGATCAGGTGCTGGGGCACGCCGAGGTCCTCGGCGGTCACCCAGTGCGCGTCCAGCCACGGGCGCAGGAACGAGCAGAAGCGCTTGAGGACGTCGAAGGCGCGCGGGTCCTTCGGGTCGAAGTCGATGCCGCCCTTGGCCCCGCCGACCGGCAGGTTGAAGGTCGCGGTCTTGTTGGCCATCCCCCGGGCGAGGTCCTCGACCTCGGTCATCGTGCAGCCCGCCCGCATCCGGGTGCCGCCGGTCGCGACGCCGGAGACCAGGCTGTGCACCACCAGGTAGCCGTTCGCGCCGGTGACGGGGTCGGTCCACGTGAGCCGCATCAGCGGCTCGGCGTTGCGCGGGGTCATCAGGGCCACCCACCTCCAGTGGAGTTCCGGGGCGGCCTCGTGACCGCCTTCCACGAGCGTGCGCCCCCGGTGGCCCCCGCGTCCATTTAACGCTGCTGCACGATGTCGTTTAGGTTTGGTGCATGGAGCTTTCGTTGCACCGCTTGCGGATGCTTCGCGAGCTGCACCGCCGGGGCACCGTGACGGCGGCGGCCGCGGCGCTGCACTACACCGCTTCGGCGGTATCGCAGCAGCTCGCGCAGCTGGAACGGGACGTGGGGGCCAAGCTGTTCGAACGGCTGGGCCGGCGCGTCCAGCTGACCGAGCTCGGCACCCTGCTGACCGAGCACGCCGAGGAGATCCTGAGCTCGGTGGAGCGCGCGACCCTCGCCCTCGAGGAGGCGCAGGAGGCCCGCACGGTCCGGTTGACGGCCGGGGTGTGGGCGTCGGTGGCCTCCGGGCTGCTCCCGACGGCGCTGACCGCGCTCGCCGGCGAGCACCCCGGCATCGAGGTGCGCACCCGCGAGCTGGCCCCCGAAGACACCGCCGACGCGGTCCGCGACGGCACCCTCGACCTCTCCTTCGTCATCGACTACTCCGACGCGCCGACGGCCTGGGACGCCGGGCTGGAACGCGCGGTCGTGGCGGTCGAACGGCTGCACGCGGCGGTCCCGCGGGGCGCGGTGCCGTCGGGGTCGGCGTCGCTGGACGACCTCGCCGAGCACCCGTGGATCCTGGCCAGCCCGAAGTCGCACTTCGGCCGGGCGATGCGGACGGCCTGCCAGCGCCACGGCTTCGCCCCGAAGATCAACCACGAGGTCGAGGAGCAGTCGACGGCGATGGCGATGGTGGGGGCCGGCCTCGGCGTCACCCTCGTCTCGGACCTGGGCCTGCGGCTGCTGCGGCCACCCGGGATCGACGTCGTCACGCTCACCACGCCACTGCTCCGAACGGTTTCTATCGCTTACCGGCGCACCGCGTTCCGGCGGCCGGCGTTGCACCTGGTGATCGAGGCCGTGCGGGCCTCGGCGGCCGAGCTGGGCCTGGGCACCGAGTCCGCTTTGCCCTGATCCGGGACTTCTTACGGAGTGGTGATCGCGTCTTGCTGGGCAGGATGTGCCCTGATTTTGTCGTACCCCGCGTGTAGCGTCCGAAGTCAAGAAGTTCCATCACCCGGAACAAGGACGGACATGACAGAAGCGTCTACGGTGCACGAATTCCCCGAGAAGTCGGGTAGTGCGTCGAACCGCACCGCGCGGGTCCTGGCGGACCGCGCGGCCGGGGAGGCGTACGTGGCATCGGTGTGCTTCAAGCACGGCCCACCTCGCCTGACCGGCGTGGAGCTGGAGTTCACCGTGCACCACGCCGACGACCCGGCAAGACCCCTCGATCCCGACCTCCTGGCCACGGCGCTGGGCCCGCACACCCCGCGGACGCTCCGCCCCGACAGCCCCGCCAAGCCCCTCCCGGCCGGCAACCCGGTGAGCCTCGAACCCGGTTGCCAGGTCGAAATCTCCGCCCTTCCCCAGGCCACGGTGCGTGAACTCGACGCAGCCGTCTCGGCCGATCTCCGCCACCTGGGTGAACTCCTCGCCCGCCACGGGCTCGAACTCGGTGAAACCGGCATCGACGCGCACCGCGCGCCGCGCCGGATCCTGCGCACGCCGCGTTACGCGGCGATGGAACGCCGGTTCGCGCCGATCGGGCCGGGCGGCCTCACCATGATGTGCAGCACCGCGGGCCTGCAGGTGTGCGTGGACGCGGGGGAGGCCGACCAGCACGCGTTCCGCTGGGCGGCCGCCCACGCGATGGGGCCGCCACTGCTCGCCCTCTTCGCCAACTCCCGCGTCCACGCCGGGCGCGACACGGGGTTCGCCTCCGCCCGCTGGCTCGCGGTGCACAACACCGAGGCGGTCCGCACGCGCACGGCGCGCGTCATGGACGATCCGGCGGCGGAGTGGGCCGCACGCATGATGGACACACCGTTGATGGTGCTGCCCCGCGGTGACCGGCCGTGGGACGCGCCGGAGGGGCTGACGTTCGCCGACTGGATCGACGGCAGGGGAGCGGGCGCCCTGCTGCCGAGGCCGACGTCGGAGGATCTCGACTACCACCTGTCGACGATGTTCACCCCGGTCCGGCCGCAGGGGTACCTGGAGATCCGGTACCTCGACGCCCAGCCGCCGGGCGCGTGGCTGCCGCCGGTCGCCCTGGTCGCCGCGCTGCTCGCCCGTCCGTCCACTGTGGACAAGGTGCTCGACCTGTGCGCCGCGGTGGCGGGCCGGTGGACCACGGCGGCGCGGGCCGGCCTCGCCGACCGGGAACTGGCGGCCGTCGCGGCCGCGCTGGCGGACCTCGGCTGCGCCGAACTGGCCTCGACCGGGCTGGCGGAGCAGTCGATCACCGAGATCAGCGAGAGCGTGCAGGGGCGCGCGTACCGATCGAGGAGCGAAGCATGAGTACCGAAGCAGGCACAGCCGACGCACTTTCCCGCCTGAGCGCGCAGGACCTGCGCGCCCGGGCCGCCGAAGCACTGACCCGGGCCCGGGCCCGCAGCGTTGCGCTGACCGACGCGGTGGACGACGAGGACCTGGTCCGCCAGCATTCGAAACTGATGTCGCCGCTGGTCTGGGACCTGGCGCACATCGGTGTCCAGGAGGAGCTGTGGCTGGTCCGCGACGTCGGCGGCCGGGAGCCGGTGCGGCCGGACATCGACGACATCTACGACGCGTTCCAGCACGCCCGCTCCGACCGGCCGGAGCTGCCGCTGCTCGGCCCGGCCGAGGCGCGCGCGTACGTCCGGCAGGTCCGTGAGAAGGCGTTCGACGTCCTGGAGCGGGTGCCGCTGCAGGGCAGCCGGCTGACCGAGCAGGCGTTCGCGTTCGGCATGATCACCCAGCACGAGCAGCAGCACGACGAGACCATGCTGGCCACCCACCAGCTGCGCCAGGGCGACCCGGTGCTGCACGCGCCGGAGCCGCCGTCCGCGCGTTCCGGCACGCTGCCGGCGGAGGTCCTGGTGCCGGCCGGCGCGTTCACCATGGGCACCTCGGCCGAGCCGTGGGCGCTGGACAACGAGCGCCCGGCGCACGAGACCTTCGTGGACGCGTTCTGGATGGACACCGTCCCGGTGACGAGCGGCGCCTACGCCCGGTTCCTGGACAGCGGCGGGTACCGCGACGAGCAGTGGTGGAGCCCGGCCGGCTGGGCGTACCGCACCGAGCACGGCATCACCGCGCCGCGGTTCTGGAAGCGGGAGCAGGACGGCTGGTGGCGCACCCGGTTCGGGGTGTACGAGCGGATTCCCGCGGACGAGCCGGTCGTGCACGTCTCCTTCTACGAGGCCGAGGCCTACGCGGCCTGGGCCGGGCGGCGGCTGCCGACCGAAGCGGAGTGGGAGAAGGCGGCGCGGTTCGACCCGGCGACCGGCCGCTCGCGGCGGTTCCCCTGGGGTGACGAGGAGCCCGGCGCCGAGCACGCCAACCTGGGCCAGCGGCACCTGCGCCCGGCCCCGGCCGGCGCGTACCCGGCCGGTGTGTCGCCGACCGGGGTGCACCAGCTGATCGGTGACGTCTGGGAGTGGACGAGCACCGACTTCCACGGTTACCCGGGCTTCGCCGCGTTCCCGTACCGGGAGTACTCGGAGGTGTTCTTCGGGACCGAGCACAAGGTGCTGCGCGGTGGCTCGTTCGGCACCGACTCGGCGGCGATCCGGGGCACGTTCCGCAACTGGGACTACCCGATCCGGCGGCAGATCTTCGCCGGGTTCCGCACGGCACGTGACGCGGCCCGGAGCGAGGTGGGCTAGGCGCCATGTGCAGGCACATCGCCTACCTCGGCGAGCCCGTTTCCCCCGCCGAGGCGGTTTTTCGCGCGCCCCATTCGCTGCTGGTGCAGTCCTACGCTCCGGCGGACATGCGGGGCGGCGGCACGGTGAACGCCGACGGCTTCGGGCTGGGCTGGTACCTCGACCCGGGCGCGGTGCCCCTGCGGCACCGGCGCTCGACACCCCTGTGGACGGACGAGGCGCTGCCGCCGCTGGCCGCGGCGCTCAGCGCGCACGCGTTCGTCGCCGCGGCCCGCAACGGCACCACCGGCCTGCCGGTGACCGAGGCGGCCGCGGCGCCGTTCACCACGGGCCGGTGGCTGTTCAGCCACAACGGCGTCGTCCGCGGCTTCCCGGACTCGCTGGCCGAACTGGCCAAGACCCTGCCGGTCACCGAGCTGCTGACCCTGGAGGCGCCGACGGACTCGGTTGTGCTCTGGGTCCTGCTGCGGGCCCGGCTCGCGGCCGGGGAAGACCCGCTGACGGCGGTGACCGGGCTGACCACCGCCGTCGAGGCGGCCGCCCCCGGCTCCCGGCTCAACTTCCTGCTCACCGACGGCGAAACGCTGATCGGCACGACCTGGACGCACGCGCTGTCGGTGCTGGAGACACCCACGGGTGTGCTGCTGGCGTCCGAACCCTGCGACGGCGATCCCCGCTGGAAACCCGTTCCCGACCACCACGCCGTGCGCGTCCGGCGCGGCCGGCCCGTCGAACTGCTTCCCCTGACCCTGGAAGGCCTGCCCCGATGACCGAACTCGATCTCGACCACCACCGCTCCGGCGACACCGTCACCGCGGAACTGCGCGCGGACGTCGTCGCCGGGCTCACCGCCGGGCAGAAGTGGCTGCCGCCCAAGTGGTTCTACGACGCCGACGGCAGCGAGCTGTTCGAGAAGATCACCCAGCTGCCGGAGTACTACCCGACCCGCAGCGAGCGTGAGGTGCTGGCCGCGCACGCCGGGGACGTCGCGGAGCTGACCGGCGCGCACACGCTCGTCGAGCTCGGTTCGGGGTCGAGCGAGAAGACCCGGCTGCTGCTCGACGCGCTCACCGGGCACGGGACGCTGGAGGCGTTCGTCCCGCTCGACGTGTCCGAGTCCGCGCTCGCCGAGGCCGCCGAGGCGATCTCGAAGGACTACCCGGGGCTGACCGTCCGCGGGGTCGTCGGCGACTTCACCCAGCACCTCGGCCTGCTCCCCGGCGGCCGGCCGCGGGTGGTGGCCTTCCTCGGCGGCACGATCGGCAACTTCCTGCCTGCCGACCGCACGGTGTTCCTGCGGTCGGTGCGCGAGGTGCTCGACGAGGGGGAGTGGCTGCTGCTCGGCACCGACCTGGTCAAGGACCCGGCCATCCTCGAACGCGCCTACGACGACGCCGCCGGGGTCACCGCGGAGTTCGACAAGAACGTGCTGCGGGTGCTCAACACCCGGCTCGGCGCGAACTTCGACCTCGACGAGTTCGAGCACGTCTCCCACTGGGACGCGGAGAACGAGTGGATCGAGATGCGCCTGCGGGCCCGCCACGAGCTGACTGTCGAGATCCCGGGCGCGGACCTGACGGTGCGGTTCGCCACGGGTGAGCACATCCGGACGGAGATCTCGGCCAAGTTCCGCCCGGGCGGGGTCGAAGCCGAGCTGGCCGCGGCCGGGTTCGCCCTGGAAAACTGGTGGACCGACTCCCAGCAGCGGTTCGGGGTGAGCCTGGCAAGATCTGTGCGTGGCTAATCCTCTCCGGGCACTGGCCCGGGCCGTCGGCACGAAGCCGTGGCTGATGCGCACGGCGCGCTTCGTCGTGTGGGCGGACAAGAAACTGCACCGGGTGTTCGGCGGCCGGGTGAGCCTCGTGGCGCTCGCCGGGCTGCCGTCCCTCCGGCTCACGACGACCGGCCGCAAGAGCGGGCTGCCCCGCAGCACCAACCTGCTCTACTACCCGCACGGCGACGACTTCGTGCTGACCGGGTCCAACTGGGGGCGCCCGCACAACCCGGCGTGGACGCTCAACCTGCGGACGAACCCGAAGGCCGAGGTCGCGCTGGCCGGGCGGCCGGTCGAAGTCGTCGCCCGCGAGCTGACCGGCGAGGAGTACGACGCGATGTGGCGCGAGCTGCTCGCGTTCTGGCCGGGCTATGCGATGGAGCAGCGGGAGGCCGGCCGGCCGCTGCCCGTTTTCGTACTGAACCGCATCACTCGATAGGTTTCCACCATCCTTTCGGACGGTGACGGCTTTCACCGGTTTGTGCCAGTCTCACCCGGGTAACGCGCCGTGACGTGCTGAACGCGCGGCGAGTGCGTGACCTAGGGAGGGAGACGTCGTGCGGAGATCCACAAACGGCCGGGTGCGCTCGTTAGCGCTGGTGGGGGCGCTCATGGCCGGGTTCGGCGTGGCCGGGGCCACCGGCGCCGCCGCCGCGACCGACGCCGCCGTCAAGCCGGCCGTGGTCGGCGCGACCGCCCCGGTGAGCTGGGGCGCCTGCCCGCCCGCGACCCTCGCCGGGGTACCCGCGGACGAGGTGAAGCTCTACAGCTGCGCGCGCTACCGTGTGCCGATCGACCACGACAACTCGTCGCTGGGCACCATCGACATCGCCCTGCTCAAGCGCGCCGCCCGCACGCCCGCCGCCCGCGTCGGCTCGCTGTTCCTCAACCCCGGAGGCCCCGGCGGCTCGGGGCTGCAGATGCCGATCAGCGGCCCCTTCATCTTCCAGCCGCCGGTGCTCGACCGCTTCGACCTGATCGGCTTCGACCCGCGCGGGGTCGGGGACAGCAACCCGCTGCGCTGCTTCACCACCCAGGAGGACGCGGAGGAGGTCTTCGGCGCCCAGGTCGCGGTGCCGCTGAGCCGCCCCCAGATCTCCGCCACCCTCGCCAGTTACCGCGACTACGGCCAGTTCTGCAAGAACAACGCCGGCTCGCTGCTCAACCACATGTCCACCAAGGACGTCGTGCGTGACCTCGACACGCTGCGCGCGGCGGTCGGCGACCGGAAGCTGACCTATGTCGGCTTCTCGTACGGGACGCTGATCGGCTCGACCTACACCTCGATGTTCCCGAAGCAGTCCCGGGCGATCGTCATCGACGGCAACGTCGACCCGAAGCTGCGCACGAGCGACGGCGTCGAGTACGACCGGCAGCGCGCGCAGGGCTTCGAGATCGCGCTCGACGGCTTCCTGAAGCGGTGCGACCAGGTCGGCCCGAAGTGCGCGTTCAGCGACGGCTCGCCGCGGGCCAAGTTCGACGAGCTGCGCGAGTACCTGCGCAAGCAGCCGATCACCCTCCCGGGCAGCGAGCCGCTGGACATCAGCACGTTCACCGGCGCGGTCTCGAGCATCCTGTACTCGCCGTCGAGGTTCCCCGCCCTGGCCGAGGACCTGCAGGCGCTCTACACCGCGATCCACCCGGCCGGCGCGCAGGCGCAGACGCTGCAGGCCCGTGGGCTGAAGGCGCTCACCGCCGGCCAGCAGGGCCTGGCCGACCAGACCCCGGACAGCCCCTACACCAGCGACGACTCGTACTTCGCCGTCAACTGCTCGGACAAGCCGTTCAAGATCTCGCAGGAGCAGGTGCCGGACATCGCTGCCAAGTGGGAGCGCGAGTCGCGCACCTTCGGCCGCTACCAGGCCTTCGCCGACACGGCGGGCTGCCCGGTGTGGCCGGCGAAGAAGCCGGACGTCTACCGCGGTCCGTGGCAGGCGAAGACCGACGTCCCGGTCGTCGTGGTCGGCAACTACTACGACCCGGCGACGCAGTACAAGTTCGCCCAGCGGATGGCGGCCCAGCTGGGCAACAGCCGGCTGCTGTCGGTCGACGCGTTCGGCCACTGCATCCTCGGTGACGCCCTCGGCGTCGACAAGGCCGTGGCGGACTACCTGACCGACCTGAAGGTCCCGGCCAACGGCCAGGTGTTCCAGCCGAACGTCCAGCCGTTCGAGACGGCGGCCGCGCCCGCGCAGGGCTGAGCCACCGGACCACGCGGGCCGGGTGCCGCCGAGAGGCGGCGCCCGGCCCGTTTCAGTTCTGCCGCAGCAGCCGGTCGAGCAGGTCCGCGGCGGCCGCTTCGGCCTCGGCAGCGGCGCTCGTGCGGTCGTCCGCGCGGGCGACGAGCATCGCGATCTCGTTCAGCCCGGCGAGCAGCACGTGCGCGAAGTAGTCGACACGCACCGGCGCGATCCGGCCTTCGGCGGCCGCGAGCCGCAGGGCGACCTTGAGCTTGCCGAGCGTGCGGGCTTCGTCGCCTTCGCGCCAGCGCTGCCAGCCGAGCACGGCGGGCGCGTCGATGAGCATCACCTGCCGCACCACGGGGTCCGCCGCGCTCCGGATCCAGGTCAGGCAGGCGGTGCGCAACGCCTCCGCCGGGTCCGTCATGCCCTCGACGGCCCGCGCCCCCTCCGCTTCGACGCGGTCGTAGACGGTGTCGAGCACCGCGGCGAACAGCGCGTCCTTGCCGGGGAAGTGGTGGTAGAGCGCGCCCCGGCTCACTTCGGCGGCCCGCAGGACGGCCTCGATCGAGGTGCCGTCGTAACCGTGCTCGGTGAACAGGCGCGTGGCGACCGCGACGAGGTGCTCGCGGGTCGCCTGACCGCGGTCGATCTTCTTGTTCATGCGGGTGAGCCGCCTCCGTCGTTGACAAACCGACTGACGGTCTGTTCATACTAGACCGTCAGTCGGTTTACTTCTGGAGGGACTGTACCGATGGATCTGCAAACCTGGGAGGACCAGCGCGGCCGCGTGTCGACGGCGTCCGGCGACGTGAGTTACACCGACGTCGGCGAGGGGCCGGTCGTGCTCTTCGTGCACGGCGCCGGCACCGGCAACCTGTTGTGGCGCAAGGTGATGACCGAACTGGCGGGGGAGCGCCGGTGCGTCGCGCCCGACCTGCCGGGGCACGGCGCTTCACCGGTGTCACCCGAACAGGACCTCAGCCTGAACGGGCTGGCCCGGCTGCTCGAAGACTTCTGCGAGTCGCTGGAACTCGGCGAACTCGACCTGGTCGCCAATGACACCGGCGGCGCGGTTGCGCAGGTCTTCGCCGTGCACCACGCGGACCGGCTCCGCACACTGACCCTGACCAACTGCGACACCCAGGGGAACCTGCCGCCCGAGGCGTTCCGGCCGGTGGTCGAGCTGGCCGAAAGCGGGCAGCTCGCGCCGCTGTCCGTCCGGCTCGCCGCCGACCCCCAGCGGGCGCGGACCGGGTTGCTCGGCGGCGGCTACGAGCACCCTGGCCGGGTACCGGACGAAGTCCTGGACGCCTTCGTCCGCCCGGTCTTCGGCACCCTCGAGGCGGCCCGGCAGTTCGAGCGCCTGCTGACTTCGGTCCGTGGTGAGGAGCTCGACACGATCGAGCCGCTGCTGAAGGAGTTCCGGGTGCCGACGCTGCTCGTGTGGGGCACCGGCGACCCGAACTTCGGCATCGAGTGGGCGTACCGCTTCCGGGACGCTGTCCCAGGGGTCACCGAGATCGTCGAAGTGCCGGGCGCGAAGCTGTTCTTCCCCGACGAGCGGCCCGAAGACCTCGTGCCGCACCTGCGCCGGCACTGGGCGTAGTGATCATCACAGCCCGGGCCCGCGTGCCTCGGCTACAGTGGTGCGGTTGATCAACCACGAGCACCGGAAGCGAGGTGAGCGGCACATGCCAGCGGACAGTCGGCGGACGACCGGGCGTGCGCTCACCGGAGGCTTCCGGCTGGGCTGACTTCGTCCGGTCTCCTCCTGTCCGGCAGTGCGCGCACGCCGGAAAAGAGTCGGACATGACCATCTTCGAAATGCTGCTGCGGGTCGGCGCCGGGGTCGGCCTGGGCGCCGTCATCGGGTTCGAGCGCCAGTTCCGCGCCCGGATGGCCGGGCTGCGCACCAACGCCCTCGTCGCGGTCGGCGCGACCCTGTTCGTCCTGCTGTCCGCCCACGGTTTCGGCGGCCTCGCGAGCAGTGCGGACGCCGACCCGACACGGGTGGCCGCGCAGATCGTCTCGGGCATCGGGTTCCTCGGCGCCGGGGTCATCCTGCGCGACGGCCTCAACGTCCGCGGCCTCAACACGGCGGCGACGTTGTGGTGCTCGGCGGCGGTGGGTTCACTGGCCGGGGCCGGGCTGTACACCGTGGCGCTCGCCGGGACCGCGGTTGTCGTCGGGGTGAACGTGCTGCTGCGCCCGCTCGGCCGCGTCGTCGACCGCCGGCCGGATTCGGGTGACGAAACCCCGGCCCGCTACGAATTCCAGGCGGTGACCCGGGACGACGCCGAGGCGCACGTGCGGGCGCTGCTCGTGCAAGCGTTGGCACGCACGGACTTCCGGCTGCTGTCGGTGCTGAGCACCGACCGGCCAGCGGACCGCACCGTCGAGGTCCGCGCCGAGCTGGCCGCCGACAGCCGCGACGACGCGCAGATGGAGTCGGCGGTGTCACGGCTGTCGCTGGAGCCCGCGGTGTCCAGCGTCCGCTGGGAAGCCGTACCCGCCTGAAAAGCCGTGAAGGCCTTCTTACCGACGCCAAGAGCCGGTAAGAAGGCCTTCACGGACCTCGGAAACCCTTACGCCTGCGTCATCTTCCGCAGCACGTACTGCAGGATGCCGCCGTTGCGGTAGTAGTCCGCCTCACCCGGGGTGTCGATGCGGACGTCCGCCTCGAACTCCACCTTCGAGCCGTCCGCCTTGGTGGCCGTGACGTGCACGGTGCGCGGGGTCTCGCCGTCGTTCAGCTTGGTGATGCCCGAGATGTCGAACGTCTCGGTGCCGTCCAGCTTCAGCGACGCCGCCGACTCGCCCTGCGGGAACTGCAGGGGGATGACGCCCATGCCGATCAGGTTCGACCGGTGGATGCGTTCGAACGACTCGGTGATCACCGCGCGCACGCCCAGCAGCGAAGTGCCCTTGGCCGCCCAGTCGCGCGACGAACCGGAGCCGTACTCCTTGCCGCCCAGCACGACCAGCGGGGTGCCGGCCGCCGCGTAGTTCTGCGCCGCGTCGTAGATGAACGCCTGCGGGGCGTCGTCCTGGGTGAAGTCGCGGGTGTAGCCGCCCTGCACGTCGTCCAGCAGCTGGTTGCGCAGCCGGATGTTCGCGAAGGTGCCGCGGATCATCACCTCGTGGTTGCCGCGCCGCGAGCCGTAGGAGTTGAAGTCCTTCTTCTCCACGCCGTGCTCGGTGAGGTACTGCGCGGCCGGGGTGCCCGGCTTGATCGCGCCGGCGGGGGAGATGTGGTCGGTGGTGACCGAGTCGCCCAGCTTCGCCAGCACGCGCGCGCCGGTGATGTCGGTGACCGCGGCCGGCTCCGGCGTCATGCCCTCGAAGTACGGGGGCTTCCGGACGTAGGTGGACTCGGCGTCCCACTCGAAGGTCTTGCCTTCGGGGGTGGGCAGCGCCTTCCAGCGCTCGCCACCGTCGAAGACATCGGCGTAGTCCTTGGTGAACATCTCCTGCGTGATCGCGTAGTCGATGGTCTCCTGGATCTCCTTGGCCGTCGGCCAGATGTCCTTGAGGAAGACGTCGGTGCCGTCGGAGTCCTGGCCGAGCGGCTGGTTCGCGAAGTCGAAGTCCATCGTGCCGGCCAGCGCGTAGGCGATGACCAGCGGCGGCGACGCGAGGTAGTTCATCTTCACGTCGGGGTTGATCCGGCCTTCGAAGTTCCGGTTGCCCGAGAGCACCGAGACCGCGGTGAGGTCGTTCTCCTGGATCGCCGCGGAGATCTCGTCCGACAGTGGGCCCGAGTTGCCGATGCAGGTGGTGCAGCCGTAACCGACCAGGTGGTAACCCAGCTTCTCCAGGTACGGCCACAGGTTGGCCTTGGTGTAGTAGTCGGTGACGACCTGCGAGCCCGGCGCCATCGACGTCTTGACCCACGGCTTGACCGCGAGGCCCTTGTCCACGGCGTTGCGCGCGAGCAGCGCGGCGCCGAGCATGACCGACGGGTTCGAGGTGTTGGTGCAGGAGGTGATCGAGGCGATCACCACGGCGCCGTGGTCGAGCACGAACTCGCCGCGGTCCGAAGTCGAGACCTTGACCGGCTTGCTCGGGCGGCCCGACGCGCCGTTGGCGGCCGAGGAGGTGACCGGCGGGGCGTCGTCCTCGGCGAACGACAGCGACGGCGAGTCGCTGGCCGGGAAGGACTCCTCCGAAGCCTCGTCCATCTTGGTGTGCGGCGTGCCGTCCTCGCCGTCCACGTAGTCGTGGATCGACTTGCGGAACGACGACTTCGCTTCGGTCAGCTCGATGCGGTCCTGCGGGCGCTTCGGGCCGGCGATCGACGGGACGACCGTCGAGAGGTCCAGCTCGAGGTACTCCGAGTAGGTCGCCTCGTGCGACGGGTCGTGCCAGAGGCCCTGCTCCTTGGCGTAGGCCTCGACCAGCGCGACCTGCTCGGCCGAGCGGCCGGTCAGCTTGAGGTAGCGGACGGTCTCCTCGTCGATCGGGAAGATCGCCGCGGTGGAGCCGAACTCCGGGCTCATGTTGCCGATGGTGGCGCGGTTGGCCAGCGGCACCGCGGCGACGCTCTCGCCGTAGAACTCGACGAACTTGCCGACCACGCCGTGGCGGCGCAGCATCTCGGTGATGGTGAGCACGACGTCGGTGGCGGTGACGCCGGCCGGGATCTCGCCGGTCAGCTTGAAGCCGACGACGCGCGGGATGAGCATCGACACCGGCTGGCCCAGCATGGCCGCCTCGGCCTCGATGCCGCCGACGCCCCAGCCCAGCACGCCCAGGCCGTTGACCATGGTGGTGTGCGAGTCGGTGCCGACGCAGGAGTCGGGGTAGGCCTGGCCGCCGCGGGACATGACCGTGCGGGCGAGGTGCTCGATGTTGACCTGGTGCACGATGCCGGTGCCCGGCGGGACGACCTTGAACTCGTCGAAGGCGCCCTGGCCCCAGCGCAGGAACTGGTAGCGCTCGCGGTTGCGCTCGTACTCGATCTCGACGTTGCGCTCGAAGGCGTCGGCGCGGCCGAAGACGTCGATGATGACGGAGTGGTCGATGACCAGCTCGGCGGGCGCGAGCGGGTTCACCTTGTCCGGGTCGCCGCCGAGATCGGTGACCGCTTCGCGCATGGTGGCGAGGTCGACGACGCACGGGACGCCGGTGAAGTCCTGCATGATCACGCGGGCGGGCGTGAACTGGATCTCGATGGACGGGTCGGCCTTCGGGTCCCACGAGCTCAGCGAGCGGATGTGGTCGGCGGTGATGTTCGCGCCGTCCTCGGTGCGCAGCAGGTTCTCGAGCAGGATCTTCAGGCTGTAGGGCAGGCGCTCGGCGCCCTCGACCTTGTTCAGGCGGAACACCTCGTACGAGGCGTCCCCGACCTTCAGCGTGTCTTTGGCGCCGAAGCTGTCCTTGCTGGCAGGTGCGGTCACGTCTAACTCCAGTGGCATGGACTTCCGCGCCGGTGCGGCGGTCGAGTCCCGGGTCAGTGCGGTCAGTTCGGGTGTCGTGCAGTCCGCACGAGGCGGACGCGAGTCTTGCGCACCCCCACCGTAGGACCGGATTCGGGATGGCACACCTCGCGGTGCCTCAAACAGTACGCGTGTCCTGTTTGGGGTTCAAGACGACACGCGGTGTGGGCTGCGCCATCCGCGGCGGGGGTCCCTCAATAAGGGGAATTGGTGCCTACGGTGTGTAAGTTTCCGTTGAGGCTTGTGATAGTGGTGGGACTGCAGTGACGCGCGATGTGCGCAGGTGAGCGGAGGTGGCGGTCGTGCCGGAACGGCGCAAGGGCTGGTGTGTGCCGGGCGGGCGCCGTGGACTGACCGTGAGCACCCTGGTCCTGGTGATCTTGTTCGGCGCCGGGGGCACGGGCCTCGCGGCGCCCCCGCCGCCGCCCAACCCGAGTGACTCGGACCTGAACAACAGCAAGGCCCAGGCGAACGCCAAGGCCGGCGAGGTCGGCAAGCTGACCAACCAGCTGGCCCAGGCCGAGCAGAGGCTGTCGCAGCTGCAGGACGACGTCGAGCTCAAGCAGGAAGAGGCCAACAAGGCCCTGGTCGACCTGCAGTCCGCGCAGGACGCGGCGACGCAGGCGGAGAACGACGCCAAGGCCGCCCGGACCGAGGCGGACGCCGCGGCCGGCGCGATCGAGAAGGCCCGCGCGGACCTCCGGACGTTCGCCGCCGCGAGCTTCCAGCAGGGCAGCACGGTCGGCTCGCTCTCGGCGTACCTGAGCGCCGACAGCCCCAAGGACATGCTCGCCCGCGCGCAGCTGCTCGACGCCGTCGGCGGTGACCGGCTCAACGCCCTCGACCGGCTCCAGCAGGCGCAGACCGAGAAGTCGAACAAGGACTCCGCCGCGCGCAAGGCGGCCGAGATCGCCCAGCAGAAGCAGGACGCCGCGCGCCAGGCCAAGGACGGCGCCGACGCCGCGCAGACGGCCGCCGTCCGGGCGCAGGACAACCAGGCTTCGCAGAACACGGTGCTCCAGAAGAACAAGTCCGACGTCGAGCAGCAGCTCTACGCCGCGCAGTCGAAGGTCAACGGCCTGCAGGGGCAGCGCCAGCGCTACCAGGACTGGCTCGCCCAGAAGCAGCGGGAAGACGACGAACGCGCCCGGCAGGCCGCGCTCGGCTCCTCCGGTGGCGGCGGCCGCCCGGCCGCGGGACCCGCCCCCTCGGCCCCGGCCGGCCGGGGCATCGAAGCCGTGATCGCCCGGGCGCTGTCGAAGCTCGGCATGCCGTACGCCTGGGGCGGCGGCAACGCGAGCGGCCCGACCCGCGGCATCCGCGACGGCGGCGTCGCCGACCGCTACGGCGACTACAACAAGATCGGCTTCGACTGCTCGGGCCTGATGATCTACGCCTTCGCCGGGGTCAGGGGCCTGCCGCACTACAGCGGCTACCAGTACACGGCGGGCCGCCGGGTCCCGCTGTCCCAGATGCGCCGCGGCGACATGCTGTTCTGGGGCGGCAGCGGTGGTATCCACCACGTCGCCCTGTACCTCGGCGGCGGCCAGATGGTCGAGGCGCCGCAGTCCGGGCTGCGCGTCCGGATCGCGCCGGTGCGCTACGGCGGGATCATGCCGTACGCGACCCGGTTGATCGGCTAGCCGCGCCCGGCCTTGAGCTTCCGCCAGCCGCCCGCGCGGTTGTTCGTGATGATCTGCCGGAACATCGCCAGGAGCGCGGGTTTGTTGATCGGCTCGCCCTGGCGGAAGGCGACGGTGCGCGCGGTCTTGTTGCCGTGGCCGGCGGTGATGATGCCTTCGGGGTCCGGGACGATGCCGCCGTCGTAGACGAAGACGTTGACGTGGTCCTTCGCCGCCAGCAGGGCGCAGATGTTGCCTTCGAGCACGAAGTACGGCTGACGGGTGCGCTTGATCGTCTCGACCACCTCGGGGTCCGCCGCGTGGACGAGCTCGCGGACCTCCCGGCAGATCGCCTGCTGCCACTCGGGCAAGGCGTCGATGTAGGCGTCGACGCGCGGTTCGACGGTGTAGGTCACGCGCCGAGTATGCCCGAAATCCGTTCGACGACAGCGCCGTCCGGGCTCCAAGATCGCCCGGTGGACGACGAACTGAACGCGCTGCGGCGCACGCGGATGCGCTGGAACACGCCCCTGTCCGAGGCGCACGCCGAGCTGCTGCTCGACCGGATGGCCCTCGAAGCCGGCCAGCACCTCGTCGACCTCGGCTGCGGCTGGGGTGAGCTGCTGCTGCGCGCCCTCGCCCGGACGCCGGGCCTGCGCGCGACCGGCGTCGACACCGACCTGACCGGCCTCGATCGCGGGCGGGCGGCGGCCCGGGAGCGCGGCGTGGCGGTCGACTTCGCCGAGTCGGACGCCGCGACCTGGGCCGTTCCCGCCGAGCGGGCCTTCTGCATCGGCGCGGCCCACATCTTCGGCTCGACCGAGGCCGCGCTCGAAGGTCTCACCCGGGTGGTGCCGTCCGGCCGGCTGCTCTACGGCGACGGCTTCTGGGCCGCGCCGCCGAACGCCGCGGCCGAGGAGATCTTCGGCCCGGACACGCTGACCCTGCCGGACCTGCTGGACGTCGCCCGCGCCGCCGGCTGGCGGGTGCTCCACTTCAGCACCGCCGACCAGCTGGAATGGGACGACTTCGAGTCGACGTCGCGCGCCGGCTGGCAGGAGTGGGTGGCGGCGCACCCGGCGGACCCACGGGCCGCCGAGGTGCGGGACTGGCTCGACGGGCGGCTGGGCCAGTACGTCCGCGACTACCGGGGCGTGCTGGGCTTCACCTACCTCGTGCTGGGCCGCTAGGGTTCCTCGGATGCGCTACGCGGGGATCGTGGTGGCCGGCGGCTCGGCCCGCCGGCTGTCCGGTGTGGACAAGCCGGCGCTGTCGGTGGGCGGGAAACCCTTGCTGGCCCGTGCGATCCACGCCCTCTCCGGCGCCGAGCGCGTCATCGCGGTCGGCCCGCGGCGCCCCGGCTTCGACGTGGTGTGGACCCGGGAACCGGTGCCCGGCACCGGCCCGGTGGCCGCGCTGGCCGCCGGGCTCGGTTTTGTCCCCGAAGACGTCGAGGCGGTCGCGGTGCTGGCCGCCGACCTCCCGGGCGTCCGCCGGTCCACAGTGGACAGGCTGGTGGCGGCGATCGGCGACGGTGAGGGAGCTGTCCTGGTCGACGCGTCGGGCGCCCGCCAGTGGCTGCTCGGCGCGTGGCGGGTCGCCGCGCTGAAGGCCGCGCTGCCGGAGCAGCTGGAGAACGCCGCGCTGCGCCGGGTGCTGGGTGGCCTGGCCGTCACCGAGGTGCCGGCGGAGCGGGGCGAAGCGGACGACATCGACACCCCCGAGGACCTCGAGCGCCACCGCTGAGCGCCTGCTTCACAGATGTCACACCGGGGTCGGTGTTGGCTACTCTCACGGGCCTCGCGCCCGTCCGCGTGCCGGACGGACGAACGACCGGGGGACGCAGTACGGTCGCACCGCGTGATCACCGTCGCGGGGGCGGCGCACGGATTTGGAGGAGGCAGAGTGACCGAGCCCGGCTACGCCGAGGGCGGGAACGGCCAGCAGGCCGCGACACCGGCCCGGGACGCCCAGTTGCTGGAGCGGACCGTGTTCGAGGTCAAGCGGATCATCGTCGGCCAGGACCGCCTGGTCGAGCGGATGCTGGTCGGCCTGCTGGCCAAGGGCCACCTGCTGCTCGAAGGCGTGCCCGGTGTGGCGAAGACCCTCGCCGTCGAGACGTTCGCGAGGGTCGTCGGCGGGTCGTTCTCCCGCGTCCAGTTCACCCCCGACCTGGTGCCCGCGGACATCCTCGGCACCCGGATCTACCGCCAGGGCGCCGAGCGCTTCGACGTCGAGCTCGGCCCGGTCGTGGCGAACTTCGTGCTCGCCGACGAGATCAACCGCGCGCCCGCGAAGGTGCAGTCGGCGATGCTCGAGGTGATGGCCGAGCGGCACGTGTCGATCGGCGGGCAGACGTTCCCGATGCCCGACCCGTTCCTCGTGCTGGCCACCCAGAACCCGATCGAGAACGAGGGGGTGTACCCGCTGCCGGAAGCGCAGCGTGACCGCTTCCTGTTCAAGATCCTCGTCGAGTACCCCACCGCCGAGGAGGAGCGCGAGATCATCTACCGGATGGGGGTCACGCCGCCCACCCCGCACGAGGTGCTCAGCCCGGGCGAGCTGGTCCGGCTCCAGGGTGTCGCGGCGCAGGTCTTCGTGCACCACGCCCTGGTCGACTACGTGGTCCGGCTGGTGCTGACCACCCGGACGCCGAACGAGCACGGCCTCGCCGACGTCGCCGGCTGGGTGTCCTACGGCGCGTCGCCGCGTGCGAGCCTCGGCATCATCGCCGCCGCACGGGCGCTGGCCCTGGTCCGCGGCCGCGACTACGTGCTGCCGCAGGACGTCGTCGACGTCGTGCCGGACGTGCTGCGCCACCGCCTCGTGCTGTCCTACGACGCGCTGGCCGACGGTGTGCCCATCGACCACATCATCACGCGCGTGCTGCAGACCGTGCCGTTGCCGCAGGTCTCGGCCCGGCCGCAGGGCGGGACCGGCCAGGGCGGCCCGGTCCCGGCGGGCGCGCCGGTCAGGTAACCCGGCGATGGCGAAGAACGAGAAGGGCGAGCGCCCTTCGTGGGCGCCGCCGGTCCTGCGCGGCGACCGGATGGAGGCCGGGCTCCGCACGCTGGAGCTCGACGTCCGCCGCCGGCTCGACGGGCTGCTGCAGGGCAACCACCTCGGCCTGGTGCCGGGGCCGGGGTCCGAGCCCGGCGAGGCGCGGCCGTACCAGCCCGGCGACGACGTGCGCCGGATGGACTGGGCGGTCACCGCGCGCACCACGACCCCGCACATCCGCGAGACGGTGGCCGACCGCGAGCTGGAGACCTGGGTCGTCGCCGACCTCTCGGCCAGCCTCGACTTCGGCACGGCGCTGTGCGAGAAGCGTGACCTGGTGGTCTGCGCGGTCGCGGCGGTCGCGCACCTGACCGGGGGCGGCGGCAACCGGATCGGCGCCCTGCTGTCCAACGGCGCCGAGACCACCCGCGTCCCCGCCCGGGGCGGCCTGGCGCACGCCCGCGGGCTG
Organism: Amycolatopsis sp. NPDC051758; assembly: GCF_044453095.1. Taxonomy (NCBI): domain Bacteria; kingdom Bacillati; phylum Actinomycetota; class Actinomycetes; order Pseudonocardiales; family Pseudonocardiaceae; genus Amycolatopsis; species Amycolatopsis sp. NPDC051758. The sequence continues at coordinate 34,010 of NZ_JBITCJ010000016.1, forward strand.
GTGCGGAAGATCGCCACGTCACCCCGCGCCCCCGAGGGCACCCGGGGTGACTTCGCCGAGGCGCTGGAGGCGCTGCGCCGGCCGCCGCGCCGCCGGGGGCTGGCCGTGGTGATCTCCGACTTCCTGGGGGAGACCACCTGGGAGCGGCCGCTGCGGGCGCTCGGCGGGCGCCACGAACTGATCGCGATCGAAGTCCTCGACCCGCGCGACGTCGACCTGCCCGAGGTGGGCACCGTCGTGCTGGCCGACCCGGAGACAGGGAAACAGCGCGAAGTGCACGCTTCGGCCTTGCTGCGCAAGGAGTTCGGGGCCGCGGCCCACGCCCACCGGCAGACGGTGGCGGCCGGCCTGCGGCGCGCGGGTGCGGCGCACCTGACGCTGCGCACCGACGCCGACTGGATCGCCGACATGGTGCGGTTCGTCGTGGCCCGCAAGCGACGCTGGTCCGGGGGTGTCGCGTGAGTTTGACGGGCTTCACCGCGCCCTGGTGGTTCCTGCTGCTGATCGCCGTCGCCGCGGTCGCGATCGGGTACGTCCTGGCCCAGCGGGCGCGCCGGAAGCGGACCATGCGGTTCGCGAACCTGGCCCTGCTGGAGAAGGTCGCGCCGAAGAGCCAGGGCTGGGTGCGGCACCTGCCGGCGGTGCTGATCGTGCTGTCGCTGCTGATCCTCACCGTGGCGCTGGCCGGGCCGACCGCCGAGCAGAAGGTGCCGCGCAACCGGGCGACCGTGATGCTGGTGATCGACGTGTCGCTGTCGATGGAGGCCACCGACGTCGCGCCGACGCGGCTGAAGGCGGCGCAGGACGCGGCGACGCAGTTCGCGCAGAACATGACCCCCGGGATCAACCTGGGCCTGATCTCGTTCGCGGGCACGGCGACCGTGCTGGTCAACCCGACCACCGACCGCAACGGCGTGATCAAGGCGATCGAGAACCTCAAGCTGGCCCAGTCGACGGCGACCGGGGAGGGCATCTTCGCGGCGTTGCAGTCGGTGGAGAGCTTCTCCAGCGTCGTGGGCGGGGCCGACGGGCCGCCGCCGGCGCGGATCGTGCTGATGTCCGACGGCAAGCAGACCGTGCCGGAGGACCTGTACGCCGCGCGCGGCGGGTACACGGCGGCGCAGGCGGCGAAGCAGGCCGGCGTGCCGATTTCGTCGATCTCGTTCGGCACCACGCACGGCTCGGTCGACATCGACGGCAAGGCCCAGCCGGTCAGCGTGGACGACGAGTCCCTGCGCGAGATCGCGAGACTGTCCGGCGGCGACTTCTACAAGGCGGCCAGCGCCGAAGAGCTGAAGAAGGTCTACGGCGACCTCGGTGAGCAGATCGGCTACGAGATCAAGGACGCCGACGCGAGCAAACCGTGGGTGGTCGTCGGGACGCTGATCCTGATGATGGGGGCCGCGGCCAGCCTGTTCTTCGGGCAGAGACTTCCGTGATCACCGTGCTCGGCGGACGCCGTACAGGCTGCCGCCGAGCAGGGTGACCCCGGAGAGCACGCCGCTCACGAACGGGACCCACGGCAGCGCCGCGGTGCCGAGCAGGACCAGGCCGACGAGGCCGAGCACGGTCAGGAGCGCGCCGACCACCAGGATCGACCGCGTCTTCCACGCCGAAGCCAGCGCCACGAAGTGGATCCCGACCACCGTGGCGATCCACGCGACGTTCGCCTGGACCGGCGCCTCGAGCAGGCTCAGCACGAAGAACCCGGCGATCAGCAGGACAACCTCGCCGATGACGATCACGCGGTAGCTCGGGCCGAAGACCGGCCGGTCGTCGAGGGTCGGGCGGCCGCCCGCACGCACACCGAGGACCACCACCGCCGCCAGCGCCACCACGGCGAGGGCGCGCAGCACCCAGCCGAGCGCCGCCGGGACCGGGTCACCGGAGTTGACCAGGACGAACACGGTGCCGAACGCGGCGCCGATGAGCGCCCCCAGGAACTGCTGTCGCATCCGGCGAACCTACCGGAGACGATCACGCGCCCCGGAGCGTGGCGTCAGCCGGCGGGAACGCCACACGATCCCGAGCGCGGGGTCGCCGGTCGGGCTCGCCTCGACCCTGTCCACGGTGAAGCCTTCACGCTCGTAGAACGCACCCGCGCGCTCGTTGGCGGCGAAGTGCTCGATGCACAACCGATCGGCGTTGTCGGGCAGCTGTCCGACGAGGGCGCCGAGCAGCCGCGGACCCAGTCCGTGGCCGCGTTGGCGGGGGTGGACGTAGAGCTTGTAGACCACGTGATCACCGCCTCGGCGGCCGCGCTGCCCGACGCCGGCGAGGCCTCCGCCGGCCTCGGCGACAACCACCAGGCCGCCGGTCACGGCGGCGTCGATCGCCGTCTCGCTCCACCACCTGCGGACCTGCTCGTCCGCGGCGGCGGCGCCGATCAGCGGCGCGTAGTGCGGCCGGATGTGCGCCTCGCCGAACTCGCAGACGGCTGCGACGTCGCCGGGCGTGGCCACCCGCAGCTCACTCACGTTCCGGCGAACCCGTTCTGGCGCCAGGCCTCGTAGACCGTGATCGCGGCGGTGTTGGCCAGGTTCAGCGACCGGCTGGTCGGCAGCATCGGCAGCCGGACCTGGTCGGTGACCTCCGGCGCGTGCTGGACCTCCGGCGGCAGGCCGACCGATTCCGGGCCGAACAGCAGCACATCGCCGGGCGAGTACGCGACGTCGGTGTACAGGCGGGTCGCCGATGCGCTGAACGCGTAGACCTTCGCCGGCAGCAACACCTCCCAGGCCGCGGCCAGCGAGGCGTGGACCTGCACCCGCGCCAGGTCGTGGTAGTCGAGGCCGGCGCGGCGCAGCTGCTTGTCCTCCAGGGTGAAGCCGAGCGGCTCGACGAGGTGCAGCTCGCAGCCGGTGTTGGCCGCGAGGCGGATCGCGTTGCCCGTGTTGGGCGGGATTTCGGGGTGGTGGAAGAGAATGCGGAACACCGGCTCAGCCTTCGGGCAGCAGGGCCGCGTAGACCTTGCGGACGGCGTCCGGGGGCGCGGCGGGGCGCAGGGTGGCCGGGTCGATGAACACGTACCGGATGTTGGCCGCCAGCACGAGCGTCCCGGCGCGGCGGATCTCGAAGTCGAAGATCATCGACGTGGTGCCGAGGTGGTTCAGGTGCTGGGAGACGACCAGTTCCTCGTCGTAGCGGGCGGGCGCGCGGTACTTCAGGTTCGCCTCCGCGACCACGACGTCGGTGCCGTGCGCGAGGAACTCGGCGTGCGAGCCGAACAGCGCCTTCTCCGCCTCGAAGGCGCACATGTCCACATAGGCCATGTAGTGCGCGTTGAAGACGATGCCCTGGCCGTCGCACTCGTGGTAGCGCACGCGCAGCGGCATTTCGACGATCGGGCGGCGGGGTTCGGTCACGGCCCCAATCTAGCGAAGGGCGCCGTGACCGCCCGCCCGCGGCTCAGCTGAACGTGATCTCCGGGTACCGCGGTGACGGCCCGTCGAACAGGTGCCGGTCGACACCCCGCAGGTGCAGGTCGAAGAACGCGGCGACGTAGTCGCGTTGCGCGGTCAGCGACCGCCGCGGGTCGGCGGTCCCGATGACCGCCGCGGCCCGCTCGGGGGTGACGAGCCCGGCCAGCTGCGGGACGACGGCCTGCAGGTCCGTCAGCGCCAGGTGCGCACCGCGGGTCAGCGTGATGTCCCGCTTCCAGCCGCGCTGCGCGGCCCAGAAGTCCGTCCACGACCGGTCGGTGCCGCCCGCGTGGTTGTGCGTGGCCGCGCCGAACAGCAGGAACGGCCGGTCGAGCCCCTCGGTCACCTTGCCGGGCAGGTACGGGTCCGGTGACGGCGGCCCGAAGCCCCAGGCCATCGCGCCGTCGAGGTTGACCCCCGCGTCGATCCGGCGGTCGCCGGCCATGGCCTCACCCGCGGTGAACCCGCCGTAGGAGTGCCCGGCCATGCCGACCCGGCCGAGGTCGAGCGTCGCGCCGAGCCCGCGGGGGAGCGGCTTCCCGTCGGCGTCGGCCCGCAGCCCGCGGCCGAGCGTGTCGAGCACGAAGCGGGTGTCGGCGACGCGGGCGTCGAGGGCCTTCTTCTTGCCCGCCACGGTCTCGGCGGTTTCCATCGACGGCTCGACACGCCCGCCGGGGAACTCGACCGCGGCCGCCTCGTGGGTGTGCGACAGCGAGACGACGACGTACCCGCGGCTCGCGAGGTCGTCGACCAGCACGGAGTCCACCTCCCGCGCGCCGCCGAAGCCGTGGGAGAACAGCACGACCGGCCGCTTCCCGAGCGCCGGGTCCGCCGGGACGCCGGTGCGGGCCTGGCGGCGCGTCGCCGTCCAGTCGACCGAACCCGGTGGCAGGCCGAGGAAGTCCGGCGACTCGGCCTGCGCCGCGAACGCCGAAGCGACGCCGGGTGGGAGCCACTGCGCCCGGGGCGCGGACCCGGCCTGCCGCACCGGGTAGTCGACGGTGACCATCAGCTCACGGCGTTGTGCCGGCACCCACGGGTCCGCGCGCGAGGCGTCGACGAGGTGCACGGCCGTGGTGCCGACCTGGTACGGCCCGGTGAGCGCGGGCAAGGTGAGCCGCGTGGGCGCCGCGACGGCGGGTGCGGCGGTCGCCGTGACGGCGGCCAGCGCGAGCCCGGCGGCGAAGGCGAGCCGCGAGAACTGCTTTCCGGACAAGGAAATCCCTCCTCTTTCCGGCTCCCACCCTGGCGTCCTCCGGGCCGGCGCGCTTCCCGCTCGGGAGGGAGACGTGGTCCTCCTGAAGTCGCGGGATCAGCCGTGCAGGACGCGGTAGGTGGCCGCGGCACCGGGCTGCAGGGGCACCGGCTGGGTGCCGATCAGCGTCCGCACGTCGAGGAACTGCGTCCCGACCGCCTCCGCCGGCACCAGGGCGGTGGCGTGTTCGACGAGCAGCCGCACCACCGCGGCGGCGACGTCGTCGGGCAGGGCGGGGGAGCACACCAGCAGGTTCGCCACGCCGATCGTGCCCAGCGCGCCGACCCCGCGGTACGCGCCGTCCGGGACCTGGACCTGGTCGTAGACCGGCCCGAACGCGGCGCGCAGCGGCGGGACGACGGCGTCGAGCGGGATCAGCGCGATCGGCGTGGTGCGGGTGAGGTCGGCGAGCTTGGGCGTCGGCACCCCGCCGGACCACAGCATGGCGTCGATGCGGCGGGCGGCCAGCGCGCGGACCGCGTCGTCGAAGAGCAGGTGCTGGGCGTCGACCGGCACTCCGGCCTTCGCGAACAGGCGCTCGCCGAGCTGCGCCGCCCCGGAGCCGCTCGCGCCGAGCGACACCGGACGGCCGGCCAGGTCGGCGAGCCGGCGCACCGGCCCGTCCGCCCGCACCACGAGCTGCAGGTAGTTCTCGTAGACCCGGCCCAGCGCGAGCAGCGGCACCCGCTCGCCGAACGGCGCGCCGCCGCCGAGCGCGGTCTGGGCCACGTCGGCGAGCACCAGCCCGAGGTCGGCCTGGCCGCGATGCACCAGCTCGACGTTGGCGACGCTCGCCTCGGTCGGCACGGCGGTGGCGTGCAGCAGCGGTTCCGCGCGGCTGAGCTCGGCGGCGAGGAGTTCGGCGAAGGCGAGGTAGAACCCGCCGCGCTCACCGGCCGCGATGGTGAGCGTTCGTTCCTGACCGGTGTATCCGGACGGCGAACACCCGGCCAGGGCGAGGCCGAGACCGCCGAGCAGGGCCGTGCGCCGCGTGAGCGTCATGGCACCTCCGCGAGCGGCAGCGTGACGCGGACTTCGAGGCCGTGCGGTTCGGCCTGGCGCAGTTCCAGCACCCCGCCGCGGGTGCGCACCTGCTGGTGCGCGATGGCCAGCCCGAGCCCGGTGCCGCGCGGCGCGCCTTCACCGCCCGCGCGCCAGAACCGTTCGGTCGCCCGCGCCCGGTCCTCAGTGGACAGACCGGGCCCGTCGTCGCGGACGACGAGCGTCGCCGTTTCGGGGCCGGTTTCCCAGTCCGTGGTGATCTTCGCGCCGCGCCCGGCGTAGTGGACGGCGTTGTCCAGCAGCACATCGAGGATCTGCGCCAGCTCACCTTCCGGACAGCGCACGGTCACCGGTTCGTCGTGCCCGGGCGGCGGGACGAGCGCCGAACCGGCGTCCTCGGCCGACGGGCGCCAGGCGTCGACGCGCTCGGCCAGCACGGACGCGAGGTCGCACGCCTCGTCCGTGGCGCCGGCCGCGACCCGCGTCGCCGTGCTCTCGGCCAGCGCGAGCGCGAGCAGTCCGTCCAGGAGCTTTTCCAGGCGCTCGACCTCGGCCACCGTGGCCCGGTAGGTGGCGTCGTCCCCTTCGACCTGGTGAGCCAGGGAGTCGACCCGCAGGCGCAGCGCCGCCATCGGGTTGCGCAGCTGGTGGGAAGCGTCGGCAACCAGCCGGTGCTGCTGGTCGGCGGCTTCGAGCACGGCTTCGGACATCCGGTTGACCTCGCCGGCCAGCGACCGCAGCTCCCGCGGCCCGGTGCGTTCCGGGACGTGGGCGCGGTGCCCGGCGGCGACGGCCAGCACGCCGGTCTCCAGCTCGTGCAGCGGCCGCACCATCCACCGGGCCAGCACCACGGCGAACAGCACGAACACCACCGCGACCAGCAGCGCCCCGGCGCCGATGGTGCCCCACCGGGTGGCGACGTCCGCGGCCGCCGCCGTCACCGAGGCCCGCAGCACGACCACACCGGACACCCGGGTGCCGGTGCCGACCGGCCGCGCGAAGTAGGCCGGTTCGGCCGACCACGGGCCGAGCCCGTCGACCCGCGGCGCCGGCTCGTTCCGCATGGTCGCCTCGACCAGGGCGTGCACCGCCGGATCGGCCGCGGTCAGCCCGCCCGCCTGCACCAGCGGCACGCGCCGGGCGTCGACGATGACCACACCTTCGCCGTACAGCTCGGCGTAGCGGGCCGCGTCCGCCGCGAGCGCCGCCGGGTCGCGGGTGTCGACGGCCTGCTGGGCCAGCACGACGAACCGGTCGACGTCGGCGGTGCGGGAGATGACCAGCTGCTGGGTGCGCTGCTCGGCCGTCGACGCCAGCAGCGGCACGGCGAACGCGGCGACCACCGCGAGGGCCAGGGCGACCAGGACCACCAGCAGCCGGGTGCGCACGGGCTCAGTCCCGGCCGAGCCGGTAGCCGAAGCCGCGGATGGTGGTGAGCAGCCCCGGCCGGTCCAGCTTGGCGCGCAGCCCGGTCAGGTGGACGTCGAGCGAGCGGGACACCGCGAGGTAGGCGTCCCCCCAGACCTCGTCCATCAGCTGCTGGCGGCTGACCGCGGTGCCGGGCCGCGCGGCGAGTACCGCCAGGATCTCGAACTCCTTGGTGGTCAGCCCCACGTCGTGCCCGGCGACCAGCACCCGGCGGGCGCCGAGGTCGATCTCGACGTCTTCGAGGTGCACAACGTCGCCGGCCGGGGCCTCGCGGGCCACCGCGCGCCGCACGACGGCGTCCATCCGGGCCAGCAGCTCGGCCAGCCGCACCGGCTTGGTCAGGTAGTCGTCCGCGCCGAGGCGCAGGCCGCGCACCACGGACCGCTCGTCACCGCGGGCGGTCAGCACGATCACCGGCACCGGCGAGACCGCGCGGATCTTGCGCAGCACGTCCAGGCCGTCGATGTCGGGCAGGCCGAGGTCGAGCAGGACCAGGTCGGCGTCGCGGTGGCGGTGCAGGGCGTCGGCCCCGCGGCCGACGCTGGTGACGGGATGGCCGCGCGCGTGCAGCGACTCGGCGAGCGCGCCGGCGACACCCGCGTCGTCTTCGACGAGGAGCACGCGCACGGCCATCCCCTTCTCAGCGTTCGCCCGCGCCCACCGGTTCGGGACGAGCCTCCAGCTCGGAGCTCTTCGAGGTTTCCCGCATTGTGCCGTAGACGATCAGCGAAACCAGGACGCAGCCCGCGACGTACCAGAAGAACACCGACTCGTGCCCGGCGCTCTTCAACGCCTGCGCGATGAGCTCCGCGGTGCCGCCGAAGATCGCGACGGTCAGCGCGTAGGGCAGGCCGACGCCGATGGCGCGGATCTTCGTCGGGAACAGCTCGGCCTTCACGATCGCGTTGATCGAGGTGTAGCCCGCCACGACGACGAGCCCGGCCAGGACGAGGAAGAACGCGCCGACCGGGTTCCGGGTCGAGCCCATGATCGTCATGATCGGGACGGTCAGCAGCGTGCCGGCGATGCCGAAGAACAGCAGCAGCGGGCGGCGGCCGATCCGGTCGGACAGCTTGCCGGCCAGCGGCTGCAGGATCGCGGCCAGCAGGATCGCGGAGAACAGGATGATCGTGACCGTGCGCCGCGGGATGTGGGCGGTGTTCTCGAGGAACTTCTGGCTGTAGGTGGCGAAGGTGTAGAAGGCCACCGTGCCGCCCAGCGTCAAGCCGACGACGAGCGCGATCTCCTTGGGGTACTTGGCCAGCGCGCGCAGCGTGCCGCGGTCCCCGGGCGTGTCGTCGCCCTTTTCCTTGGTGAAGCTCGCCGACTCGTCCATGCCGCGGCGCAGCCACATCACGCTGAGCGCGGCGACCGTGCCGACGCCGAACGCGATCCGCCAGCCCCACGACGTGAGCTGCTGCTCGGTGAGCAGGCCCTGCAGGATCAGCTGGAGGCCCAGCGCCAGCAGCTGGCCGCCGTAGAGCGTCACGTACTGGAAGCTGGAGTAGAAGCCGCGCTTGCCGGGAGTGGCCACTTCGGACAGGTACGTCGCCGAGGTGGAGTACTCGCCGCCGACGGACAGGCCCTGGATCAGCCGGGCCACCAGCAGCAGGATCGGCGCCGCGAGGCCGATCGTGTGATAGCTCGGCGTGACGGCGATGAGCAGCGAGCCGCCCGCCATGAGCGTGACCGAAAGCACCAGCGCGCTGCGGCGGCCGAAGCGGTCGGCGAACCGGCCGAGCATCCAGCCGCCGAGCGGGCGCATGAGGAACCCGACCGCGAACACCGCGGCGGTGCCGAGGAAGGCGGCCGTGGTGTCGGTCGTGGGGAAGAACGACTTGGCGAAGTAGGTGGTGAACGCCGCATAGGCGTACCAGTCGTACCACTCGACCAAGTTGCCGATCGAGCCGCGCAACACGTTGCCGATAACGCGTTTCTCGCTCACGTCCGCGGCTTCGGCGCCGCTGATCCGGGTAGTCATCGTCGACCTCCTGTGTTGCGACTCACGGTGACCAACCAGCGGGTAACCAGCAAGGTCGGGGGACAGTTCCTAACACCCGCTTAGGACGATGGCGGTTACCTGCAGGTATGGCGGGCGCGGCTGCGCGCCCGGGCCGCCCTGCCGATAGCCTCGTGCCGTCACTCACGCACGTCGAAAGAGGGAGAAAGCTGTGGGACGGTCGGTCTTGGTCACCGGGGGCAACCGGGGCATCGGTCTGGCGATCGCCCGGGATCTCGCCGAACAGGGCCACCAGGTCGCCGTCACGCACCGTGGATCCGGCGCCCCCGAAGGGCTTTTCGGGGTGCAGGCGGACGTCACCGACACCGAGCAGATCGACGCGGCGTTCAAGCTCGTCGAGGAGCACCAGGGCCCGGTCGAGGTGCTCGTGTCGAACGCCGGCCTGACCGACGACACCCTGCTCATGCGGATGAGCGACGAGCAGTTCGAGCGGGTGATCAACGCCAACCTGACCGGCGCCTACCGGGTCGCCAAGCGCGCGTCGCGCGGCATGCTGCGCGGCAAGTGGGGCCGGTTCGTCTTCATCTCCTCGGTGGTCGGCCTCTCCGGTTCCGCGGGCCAGGCGAACTACGCGGCGAGCAAGGCCGGCCTGGTCGGCTTCGCCCGCTCGCTGGCCCGTGAGCTCGGCTCCCGCAACATCACCGCGAACGTCATCGCGCCCGGCTTCGTGCGCACCGACATGACCGACGAGCTGCCCGAGGAGCGCAAGAAGCAGATCCTCGCGCAGGTGCCCTCCGGCCGGTACGCCGAGCCGTCGGAGATCGCCGCCGCCGTGCGCTACCTGGCCTCGGACGAAGCCGGCTACGTCAACGGCGCGGTGCTGCCGGTCGACGGCGGCCTCGGCCTCGGCCACTGACTTTCTTTTCCTGTTCCCGAACCAAGACTTGGAGGACCTGTGCCCGGACTGCTCGAAGGCAAGCGCCTGCTGATCACCGGCATCATCACCGACGCCTCGCTCGCCTTCCACGCGGCCAAGATCGCGCAGCAGGAGGGCGCGAAGGTGGTGCTGACCGGCTTCGGCCGCATGTCGCTGGTCAAGACCATCGCGAAGCGGCTCCCCGAGCCGGCGCCGGTGCTGGAGCTGGACGTCACTAACCAGGAGCACCTCGACTCCCTCGCCGAGCGCATCGGTGAGCACGTCGACGGCCTCGACGGGGTGCTGCACTCGATCGGGTTCGCCCCGCAGAGCTGCCTCGGCGCGCCGTTCCTGGACGCGCCGGCCGAGGACGTGAAGGTCGCCGTCGACGTTTCGGCGTACTCGTTCATGTCGCTGTCGAAGGCGTGCCTGCCGCTGCTGACCCGCGGTTCGTCGATCGTGGGCATGGACTTCGACGCCCGCGTCGCGTGGCCGGTCTACAACTGGATGGGTGTCGCGAAGGCCGCGCTGGAGTCGGTCAACCGCTACCTGGCCAAGGAGCTGGGCCCGCAGGGCATCCGCGTCAACCTGGTCAGCGCGGGCCCGATGAAGACCATGGCCGCGAAGTCGATCCCGGGCTTCTCCGACCTCGAAGACGGCTGGGGCGACCGCGCGCCGCTCGGCTGGGACAGCTCGGACCCGGACCCGACGGCGAAGAGCGTCTGCGCGCTGCTGTCGGACTGGCTCCCGGCCACCACCGGCTCGATGATCATGGTCGACGGCGGGGTCCACGCCCTCGGCATCTGAGCCGTCACACGACCACCGGTTCGGGCCTCCGGTCGCGGTTGTCGGTCCGCTGGACCACAACCGCGACCGTGAGGGCCACCAGGGTCGCCGCGCCCAGCGCCATACCCGTCCACGCGACGCTCGGGAAGCCGAGCCCGGCGCTGATCGCGACACCGCCCAGCCACGGGCCGAGGGTGTTGCCGACGTTGAACGCCGCCGTCGTGCTGGCGCCGACGAGCGTCGGGGCGTCCCCGGCGACCTCGTAGGTGCGCACGTTCAGGGCCGGGTTGGCGCCGAACCCGGCAACACCGAACACGAGCACGGCCGCGACGGCGACCAGCGTGTCGGTGGTCAGGGCGAGCACGAGCAGGGCCGCCAGGGCGAGCCCGATGCAGCCGTAGAGCGTGGTGAACGGGTGGCGGTCGGCGAGCCGGCCGCCCACGCTGATCCCGATGAGCGCGCCGACGCCGAACAGCGCCAGGACACCCGGCACCCACTCCTGGGGGAGCCCGTCGGTCTCGGTCAGCAACGGCGCGAGGTAGCTGAACGCGGCGAAGATCATGGCTTGGCACAAGGCGATCACACCGAGCGCGAGCCAGACGCGGCCTCGGCGGTACAGCCGCAGCTCGGTGCGGACGCTCATCCCGCCGCCGGTCGTCTCGGGCACCAGGGCCGCGACGCCGGCCGCCGCCAGGAGCGTCACCGCCGCCACCGCCCAGAACGCCGTCCGCCAGCCCGCGTGCTGGCCGATGAACGTGCCGGCCGGGACCCCGGCGATGTTCGCCACGGTCAGCCCGCCGACCAGCACCGCCATCGCCCGGCCCCGCCGCTCGACGGGCACCAGCGCGATCGTCGTGGCGACCGCGACGGCCCAGAAGCCCGCGCAGGCGAGCGCCGCGACCACCCGCGTCGCGAACAGGAGCGCGTACCCCTCGGCGAGCGCGCCGACAACGTGCGCCACGACGAACACGGCGAGCAGCGCCAGCAGTGTCCGGCGGCGGGGGAGCCGCAGGGTGCCGATCGCCAGCAGCGGCGCGCCGACGACCATGCCGACGGCGAACGCGGAGATCAGCAGCCCGGTGTCGGGGATGCTGACCCCCAGGTCGGCGGCCATCCCGGGGAGCAGACCGGTGATCATGAACTCGGACGTGCCCAGCGCGAACACGCTGAGCCCGAGGACGAAGACGGCCAGGGGCACGGGTCCTCCATGGTTGTGTATCGAGCAGTTCAAAATTCGGGCAGCGTTCTGCCGTGAGTGGGGTGTTCTCTATCGGGTGATCGCCGACAGGGCGAGGTCCGCCACGGCGTGCATGGCGTCGCCGCTCGCGCCGCGGCGGGACATCACCCGGAGTCCGGAAATGGTGCTGAGCAGGAACTCGGCGACGTCGGCCGGGGCGCGGCCGGACTGCAGGCTGCCGTCGAGAACGCCTTCCCGGGCGCACTCGGTGAGCAGGGCCAGCTGGTGCTCGGTGTCGCTGCGGAGAGCTGCCCCGACCTCGTCGTCGGGGGTGCCGAGCTCGGCGAGGGTGTTCACCACCAGGCAGCCGCGGCGGCCCTGCTCGAGCTCTTCGCCGATCAGTGCGCCGAGCATCGCGGCGATCCGTTCGGCCGCGGTGCCCGGGCCGTCCAGAACGGCTTTCCGGCCGGCCAGCCCGCGGGCGCTGTAGTGCGTCAACGTGCGCCGGAACAGGGCTCGCTTGCTGGTGAAGGTGTTGTAGACGCTGCTGCGGCCGAGCCCGGTGGCCTCGCACAGGTCCTGCGTCGACGTCGCCTCGTACCCGCGGTCCCAGAACGCGTGCATCGCGCTCTCGACGGCGGCGGACTCGTCGAACTCCCGTGGCCTGGCCATGGGGTGAGCCTACCAGGGTTTTGGACTGGTCGATTCATAACAGGCCCGCGTCAGCGTGCGGGCCGCCACATCGGCAAGATGACAGGGTGGGATACGACGCGTTGCTGTGGCTCTCGTTCGGCGGTCCGGAAGGACCCGACGACGTGATGCCGTTCCTCGAGAACGTCACGAGGGGCCGGGGGGTGCCGCGCGAGCGGCTGCTCGAGGTCGCCGAGCACTACCGGCACTTCGGCGGCGTCTCGCCGATCAACAAGCTGAACCGCGACGCGATGGCCGCGGTCGAGAAGCAGCTCTCGGCCGCCGGGATGGACCTGCCGGTGCACTTCGGCAACCGGAACTGGCACCCGATGGTCGAGGACACCCTCGCCTCGCTGACCGAAGCCGGCGCGAAGCGGGTCCTGGTCTTCCCCACGAGCGCGTACGGCGGGTACTCGGCGTGCCGCCAGTACGACGAGGACATCGAACGCGCCCGGGCTGCGGTCGGGTCCGGCGCCCCCGAGCTGGTGAAACTGCGGCAGTTCTTCGACCACCCGCTGTTCGTCTCGGCGGTCGCGGACGGCGTGCGTGCGGCCCACGCGTCCCTCGGGAACGCGCCGGGCATCCGCACGGTGTTCACGGCCCATTCGGTGCCGGAGAGCGCGGATCTCGCCTCGGGCCCGCCGTCGGACGGCGGCCGCCGGTACTCGCGGCAGATCGCGGAGGCCGCGCGCCTGGTGGCGGCCGAGGCGGGCATCGACGCGTACGACGTCGTCTGGCAGTCGCGGTCCGGGCCGCCGCAGGTGCCGTGGCTGGAGCCGGACATCGTCGACCACATCGACGCGCTGCACGCTTCCGGGGTGCCCGGAGTGGTCGTTTCGCCGATCGGGTTCGTCTCCGACCACCTCGAGGTGATCTGGGACCTGGACAACGAGGCGGCGGAACGCGCGGCCGAGCACGGCATGGCCTTCGCCCGCGCGGCGACGGCGGGCAGCGACCCGCGCTTCGCCGAGCTGGTGGTCGAGCTGATCCGCGAGCACACGCACGGCGTGGAGCCGCGGAAGCTGTCCCCGTTCCCGACAGCGGGCTGCACGGTCAACGGCGCCCCGTGCGCGGTGGGCTGCTGCGAACCGGCGAAGCGCCCGGCCCGCTGACCAGCGCCCCAATGTGGCATTGGGGCGCTTGAGCCGTCAGCCCTCGCGGGCGGTCTGCTCCGCGAACACCCGCACGGCTTCGTTGACTGCGGCACACCGCGCGATCCGCACCGCGTCCGACAGCGGCTTCAGCGCCTGGGCCCGCAGGTTCGACGCCGACGCCGACAGCGCGCCGCCCGGGTCGTCGGTCTCGGCGATCGCCAGGATCGCCGCGATCTCCTCCGCCCGCTGCAGCACCCGCAACGAACGCCCGGGTGTGCCCGCCGGCCAGTCGACGTCCGGGCGCGAGCGCAGGTGCGCCGAGAGCTCCGCGCGCACACCGGGCCGGTCGGAAGCCACGTTCAACGCCTGCAGTGCGCCCGCGCTGGCGCGGATCGCGTCCGTCAGGCCGTGCTCGGCTTCGCCCAGGCCGATGTACTCCGGCGGGGCCGCGAGGGTGACGAGCGAGAACACCGTCCAGCGCATCAGGCCTTCGGCGACCGGCTCCGGCACCAGCCCGAACCCGAGGTCGGGGAGCACCACCGCGTCACCCGCGCGCAACGCCGCTTCGGTGAACGGCCCGCCGCCGCCGAGGCCGCGGACGTCACCGGGGACCGGGAGGACCAGCTGCATGCTTTTCGCTCCCTGCGAACGCAGGGCCATCAGCAGCTGCACGGGAGTGGCCGCCCGGTTGAAGGCCAGGGGGAGCTCGAACGCCTCCGCGGCGGGCGCGTCGGCGGCCACGACGTCGTGCGCCTCACCCCACGCGAGCAGGGCGTCGAGCACATCGTCGGACGCGGCGGCTCCGTTGAGCCACGCGCTGGACCAGACGGCGAAGGTCGCACTGGGTCGGCACACGACGCCCTATTTTACCGGGCGCCCCGAACCTTGCCGAGCGCGCCCACGCTGGAGTCGCTCCACATCGACGCCCCGCCGATCCGGCAGTAGCGTCGAACGGGTGAACGCTGTTCCAGACGCTCTTCCCCGCACCGCCGGGGCCCTGCGCGCGGCCGGGTACGAGCCGCGCCCGATCGCCCAAGAGATCCACGACAACCTGCTGAACGCCCTGAAAACAGGCGAAGACGCCTGGCCGGGCATCGTCGGGTTCTCCCGCACCGTGCTGCCGCAGCTCGAACGCGCGCTCCTGGCCGGCCACGACGTCGTCCTGCTCGGCGAACGCGGCCAGGGCAAGACCCGCCTGCTCCGCACCCTCGCCGGCCTGCTCGACGAGTGGACGCCCGTCGTCGAAGGCTCCGAGCTGGGTGAGCACCCGCTCCAGCCGATCACGCCCGCGTCGATCCGCCGTGCCGCCGAGCTCGGGGACGACCTGCCGGTGGCCTGGCGCCACCGGTCCGAGCGCTACACCGAGAAGCTCGCCACCCCGGACACCTCGGTCGGCGACCTGATCGGCGACGTCGACCCGGTGAAGGTCGCCGAAGGCCGCAGCCTCGGCGACCCCGAGACCATCCACTTCGGTCTCGTCCCGCGCGCCCACCGCGGCATCGTCGCCATCAACGAGCTGCCCGACCTCGCCGAGCGCATCCAGGTCGCGCTGCTGAACGTGATGGAGGAGCGCGACATCCAGGTCCGCGGTTACACGCTGCGGCTGCCCCTGGACGTCCTGCTCGTCGCGACCGCGAACCCCGAGGACTACACCAACCGCGGCCGGATCATCACCCCGCTGAAGGACCGCTTCGGCGCCGAGATCCGCACGCACTACCCCCTCGACGTCGAGTCGGAGGTGGCCGTCGTCCGGCAGGAAGCCCACCTCGTCGCCGAGGTCGGTGAGCCGCTGCTGGAGGTCATTGCCCGGTTCGTCCGGAACCTCCGCGAATCGCCGGTCATCGACCAGCGTTCCGGCGTGTCGGCGCGGTTCGCCGTCGCGGCTGCGGAAACCGTGGCGGCCGCGGCACTGCGGCGTTCGGCGCTGACCGGCGAGGAGCCGGCTGTCGCGCGTCCGGTCGACCTCGACGCCGTCCCGTCGGTGCTGCGCGGCAAGATCGAGTTCGAGCCCGGTGAAGAGGGCCGCGAGATCGAGCACCTGGTGCACCTGCTGCGCCGCGCGATCGCCGAGACCGCCCGCGAACGGTTCGCCGGGCTGGACCTGCGCCCGCTGGCCGATGCGGTCGCCGAAGGGCACCTGGTCGCCACCGGCGAGCGCGTGCCGGGCGAGGACGTGCTCAAGGCCCTGCCGGAGCTCCCGGTGCTGCACGAGGTCGCGCAGCGCGCCGGCGTCTCGCCCGACGAACCGGCCGGGCGGATCGCGGCCGCCGTCGAACTCGCCCTCGAATCGCTGTTCCTGGCCCGGCGGCTCGCCAAGGACTCCGACGACACGACGACCGTCTACGGCCGATGACCGCGGTCCCGCTTCCCGACGGTTACTCCTACGGCCCGTGGCACGACGGGCCGGACCCGCTCGCGCCGCCGGCCGACCTGCGTGACGCGCTCGACGAGATCGGCCGCGAGGTGATGGCCGGGGCGTCCCCGCGCGCCGCGCTCGAGGAGCTGCTGCGGCGTGGCACCGACCGCACGTCGGGGCTCGACGAGCTGACCCGCCGGCTGTGGCAGCGCCGCTCGCAGATCCAGCGGCGCAACAACCTCGACGGCACCCTGCAGGAGGTCCAGCGCCTGCTGCAGGAAGCCCTCGACGCCGAACGGCGTGCGCTCTTCCCGGACCCGGACGACGAAGCCCGGTTCCGGGAGGCGCAGCTCGACGCGCTGCCGCCGGGCACGGCTGCCGCCGTCAACGAGCTGGCGAACTACGACTGGCGCTCGGAACAGGGCCGGGAGAACTACCAGCAGATCCGCGACCTGCTCGGCCAGGAGCTGATGGAGTCGCGGTTCCAGGGCATGAAACAGGCGCTGCAGAACGCCGGGCCCGAGGACGTCGAGCGGATCAACGAGATGCTCGCCGACCTCAACGACCTCCTGGCCGCGCACGCGCAGGGCGCCGAGGACATCCAGCAGCGCTTCGAGGACTTCATGGGGAAGCACGGGGAGTTCTTCCCCGAGAACCCGCGGAACGTCGAAGAGCTGATCGACGCGCTCGCCGAGCGGTCGGCGGCGGCCCAGCGGATGCTCAACTCGATGTCCGCCGAGCAGCGCGCCGAGCTGGCCGAGCTGACCCAGCAGGCGTTCGGCGACCCGCGCCTGGCCCAGCAGCTGTCCAATTTGGACGCCCAGCTGCGGGCGGCCCGGCCGGGTGAGGACTGGACGGGCTCCGAGCGCTTCCGCGGCAACAACCCGCTGGGCATGGGTGAAGGCGCCCAGGCGATGGCGGACCTCGCCGAGCTGGACGCGCTGGCCGAGCAGCTCGGCCAGTCGTACCCGGGCGCGCGGCTGGAAGACATCGACCTGGAGTCCCTCGAACGCCAGCTCGGCAAGGACGCCGGGGTCGACGCCCGGCGGCTGTCCGAACTGGAGCGTGAGCTCCGCCGCCAGGGCCTGTTCGAACGCACCGCCGACGGCTCGCTGCGGCTGTCGCCCAAGGCGTTGCGGCGCCTCGGTGAGACGGCGCTGTCCGACATCGTGAACGCGTTGCGCGGCAAGACCGGCGAGCGCGAGACCGAGTCGGCGGGCGCGGCCGGCGAGCCGACCGGGGCGGCGCGGCCGTGGCGGTTCGGGGACATGCAGCCGTGGGACGTGCCGCGGACGATCCGCAACGCCGTGCTGCGTTCGGTGTCCGTGGGGGAGCGCGCGGTCCGGCTGGACGTCGAGGACGTCGAAGTGGTCGAGACCGAGCACCGGTCCCGGGCGGCGGTGGCGCTGCTGGTCGACACGTCGTGGTCGATGGTCCAGGAAGGCCGCTGGCTGCCGATGAAGCGCACCGCGCTCGCGCTGCACCAGCTGATCAGCACGCGGTTCCGCAACGATGCGCTGCAGCTGATCACCTTCGGGCGCCACGCGATGTCGGTGGAGCTGCCGGAGCTGATCGGGCTGGAGGGCGCGTGGGAGCAGGGCACCAACGCCCACCACGGGCTGCTGCTGGCCGGCCAGCACCTGCGCCGCCACCCGGATGCCCAGCCGGTGGTCCTGATGGTCACCGACGGTGAGCCGACGGCGCACCTGGAACCCGACGGCGAGGCGGTCTTCGACTACCCGCCCCAGCCGCGGACGCTCCACAAAACACTGTCCGAAGTGGACCGCCTGGCCAAGCTGGGCGCGTCGATCACGGTGTTCCGCTTGGGCGACGACCCGCGGCTGACGGCGTTCGTCGACGTCATCGCCCGCCGCTCCGGCGGCCGCGTGGTCGCCCCGGACCTCGACGGCCTGGGTACCGCCGTGGTCGGGGACTACCTGCGGACCCGGCGCCGCTGAGCCACCTCCGGGCGGGTCGGCGGCGCGGACTGCCCGGCTGCTGACCCGCCCTGGCGCAGGGACCGGCGGTGCGGAAGGTGCCGTGGCGCGGGAAACTGTGCCGCGGTGGTCCGAGGCACCCGCGGCGGTGCCGAACTGCTTCGAACTAGCCAGGAGCCGCCCCGGTGTTCGTCGTGGCCGACGAGGAATGGCCCTGAACGCCGCTCAACCGGCCCGGGGAACCCGCTCACCCGCCCGGTACAGCGACCGCGCGGCAAGAGCGGTGTCCTCGTGCCCGGCCGGAAGATAAGCGTGGTGGTCCGCGAGCACCTCGCGGCCGAGGGCGCGGGCCTGGGCGAGCGCCCCCGCCTCGGCCAAGAGGTCGACCGCGCGGCGCCGCAGCCGCAGGATCCGGCCGAGCCGCGGCGTCAGCTCGGCCGACGGCAGCGCGCGGAAGTGCCGCCACAGCGCGGCCGCGTGGTCGGCGAGGTCCACCGCCGGGTCGCCGCCCTCGACCACGGCGAACGCCCGGTCCAGGGCCGGCGCGAGGCGCTCCTCCGCGTGCAGCCGGCCGAGCACCGCCCGCTGGGTCAGCCGGTGCATCACAACCGTGCCGCCGCGGACGTCGAACTCCGCCAGGAAGGCGTCGGCGAGACCGGCGAGCGCCGCGTCCACCGCCACCGGGTCCGGCCCGGCGCGGTGGACCAGCGCGCGTCGGGTGCCCGGCGACGCGAGTACGGCGAGCAGCTCGGCGACGACCAGGGCTCGGCTGTCCCGGGCGGCCACCAGCCGCAGCGCGGCGAGCGTGGTGTCTTCGGCGCAGGCCGGGTGGGCCTCGCCCGGCTCCCGCTCCAGCGGCGGGGTGTGCGGCAGCCGGTCGAGGTAACCGGCGAAGCCCTGCCGCCGGATCACCGCGCCCGCCTGGGCCAGCGCGAGCGGCAGGCAGCCCAGCTCCCGTACGACGTCCGCGGTGGCCGCGCGGCCCGCTCGCGCGCTGAGGAAGCGGATCGCTTCGGCCTCGTCGAACCCGCCGACCGGGACGGTGCCGCCGAGGACCTCGAAGTCCGGCACGCTGGTCGTGACGAGCACCCGGGCCCGGGCGGGCAGCCACCGGATGAGCGCGTCCGGGTCGGTCGCGCCGTCGAAGACGACCACCGCGTCGTCGAGGCCGTCGAGCCACGCCACGCCCGCGCGGGCGGCCGCTTCGGCGTCGGGACCGCTCGCCCCGGCCAGGTCCGCGTACGCCAGCAGGGCGTGCGCCGGGTCTTCCGCCGCGACCCAGACCACGGGCGAGCGGCGGCCGCGGGCGAACGCGGCGGCCAGGTGGGTCTTGCCCACGCCGGGGGCGCCGAGCAGGACGCAGAACCGGCCGGAGACGAAGGTTTCCTCGATCCGCGCCAGCAGCGCGCCGCGGTGCACGGCGGACAGGGGTTCGCGGGGGACGCCGACGGGCACCGGCCGGGTTTCGGGCACCGCCGGGGCCCGGCGCCGGCGCAGGTACACGATGACCGCCGCGACCAGGGCGATCACGGCGCTCGCGCTGCCCACCGCGACCTCGGTGCTCATCGAGTCAGGCTAACCGCGCTCATCACGGCGCGACGGCTACGGAAGGGTGACGCTTGACCCTCACGCCGCGTGAGGCACCACGGTGGGCACCGCAAGGGCCACACCGGCCGGAGGAGGAAGGGGAACGATGGGCCACCCCGTGGGCAAGGTCGCGGCGCTGGCCGGGATCACCGTCCGGACGCTGCACCACTACGACGAGATCGGCCTGCTCAGCCCGGGCGGGCGGACGTCGTCGGGCTACCGCAGCTACGACGACGGCGACCTCGACCGGTTGCAGCGCATCCTGTTCTACCGGGAGCTCGGGTTCCCCCTCGAGACGATCGCGACCCTCGTCGACGACCCGGGCACCGACGCCGACGCGCACCTGGAACGGCAGCGGGAGCTGCTCGTGGCGCGGATCGGCGAGCTCGGGCGGATGGTCGCGGCCGTCGATCGTGTGATGGAGGCGAGAGCCATGGGCAACGCGTTGACGCCCGAGGAGAAGTTCGCGGTGTTCGGCGGGTTCACCGAGCCCGAGGGGTACGCGGAGGAAGCCGCGCAGCGGTGGGGGAACACGCCGGAATGGCAGGGCGCGGCCACACCGTCCAAGGAGGACCTGGCGGCGGGCGAGGCGGCCCGGCAGGACTGGGTGCGACGGCTGAACGCGGTCCTCGACGCCGGAGCCGCGCCGGACGGCGCCGAGGCGAAGGAGCTCGCCGAGGAGCACCGGACGATGCTGGGCCGGGTCATGGGGGAGTGCTCGTACCGGACGCAGCAGCGGATCGGTGAGCTGTACGTCACAGAGCCCGCACAGCTCGAGTTCCTCGTCCGGGCGGCGGAACAGCGGCCGGGCACCGGCGTCTTCGTCCGAGCCGCGATCCGGGCGAACGCAGCAGGCCGGGAGTAGCCACTGCGCCACGTGGGGGAGGAGTCCCACCGGGCGGGAGGGCGCCGGAACGAACGCTTACAGTCGAGGGTATGCAGACTTGGTCATCGGTCGACGTGCCCCGCGTTCCCGGCACCCCCCGCCCGCTGCGGCTCCACGACACGGCCACCGGGCAGATCCGCCCGACCGCGCCCGGCGCCACCGCCCGGATGTACGTCTGCGGCATCACGCCCTACGACGCGACGCACCTGGGCCACGCCGCCACGTACCTCACCTTCGACCTGGTGAACCGGGTGTGGCGGGACAACGGGCACGACGTCCACTACGTGCAGAACGTCACGGACATCGACGAGCCGCTGCTGGAGCGCGCCCAGCGCGACCAGGACGACTGGGTCGTGCTGGGCATGCGCGAGACCGCGCTCTACCGCGAGGACATGACCGCGCTGCGTGTCATCCCGCCGAAGCAGTTCGTCGGCGCCGTCGAGAGCATCCCGGAGATCGTCGAGGTCATCGCGAAGCTGCTGGCCAACGGCAGCGCCTACCGCGCCGACGACCCGGAGTTCCCGGACGTCTACTTCGACCACACGGCGACCGGGAAGTTCGGCTACGAGTCGAACTACGACGCCGAAACCATGGCGAAGTTCTTCGCCGAGCGCGGCGGCGACCCCGACCGCGCCGGCAAGCGCCACCCGCTCGACGCGCTGCTGTGGCGCGTCGCCCGCGAGGGTGAGCCGTCGTGGGAGTCCGAGCTCGGCCCCGGCCGGCCCGGCTGGCACATCGAGTGCAGCGCGATCGCGGTCAACCGCCTCGGCCTCGGCTTCGACGTCCAGGGCGGCGGCTCGGACCTGATCTTCCCGCACCACGAGTACAGCGCGGCGCACGCCGAGGCGGTCGCGAAGGACGGGCAGTTCGCCCGCCACTACGTCCACGCCGGGATGATCGGCCTCGACGGCGAGAAGATGTCGAAGTCGCGCGGGAACCTGGTGTTCGTCTCGCGGCTGCGGGCCGACCACGTCGATCCGGGCGCGGTCCGGCTGGCCCTGTTCGCCGGCCACTACCGCAGCGACCGCGCGTGGACGGCGGACCTGCTCACCCAGGCCGAGGCCCGGCTGGCCCGCTGGCGCGAGGCCGTTTCCCTGGCCACCGGACCGTCCGCCGAGGACACCGTCACCCGGCTGCGCGACCACCTCTCCGACGACCTCGACACGCCGAAGGCGCTCGCGGCGCTCGACGCGTGGGCGAACGAAGCCCTGCGTCGTGACGGCACGGACCCGGCGGCACCGGGCCTGATCCGCGTCGCCGTCGACGCCCTGCTCGGCATCACCCTCTGACCACACGAAGGAGGCTCGGCAGTCACGCCGGGCCTCCTTCGTGTATAACGACCTATACGGCCACGGGCCGGCCTGCGGCCAGCTCCAGGTGGTCGCCTGTCCAGTCCCGGCGCAGCCACCGATCGTGGGACGCGATGACGACGGCGCCCGGCGCGGAGTCCAGCGCGGTGAACAGTTCTTCCGCCAGGGTCAGCGAAATGTGGTTCGTCGGCTCGTCGAGCAGCAGCACGTCCGGCGGTTCGGCGAGCAGCACCGCCAGCGCGAGCCGGCGGCGCTGGCCGACCGACAGCGCGCCCACCGGCTGCCGGAGGTCACGCGAAGCCAGCAGGCCGAGCCGGCTCAGCGGGGGAGCGTCCTCGCCGAGCGCGTCCCGGTAGACCCTGGCCGCGGTCCGCTCCGGCGCCGGGAACACGACGTCCTGCTCCAGCAGGCCGACCCGCACCCCGTGTCCGAAGTGGACCGTCCCGGCCGCGGGCGCCAGCCGGCCGGCGAGCACCCCCAGCAGGGTCGACTTCCCGGCCCCGTTCCCGCCCGTGACGAGCAACCGGGCCGAGCCGTCGACGTCGAGGCGGGGCAGCCGCAGCCGGCCCGGCACGTCGAGGTCCCGCACCGAGATCGCCGGTCCGTCACCCGCCGCGCGGCCGGTGAGCTCCGCCCGGAACCGCAGCGGCGCCGGGGGTTTGCGCACCTGGTCGCGCTCGAGGTGCTCGAGCCGCTGCTCGGCGTCGCGCACCCGCCGCGAGATCGTCTTCTGGACGCGGGCGCCCTTGAAGTGGTGGATGAACTTGTCGTTGTCCCGCGGGCCGCGGCCGTAGGCGACGTTGCGTGCCGTGACCGCGACGGTCTCCCGCAGCTCCTTGAGCTCCTCCTGCTCCTCGGCGAACCGCTGCTCCCAGCGGGCCCGCTCCGCCTTCTTGTGCCCGAGGTAGTCGGAGTAGCTGCCGCCGTAGCGCACCGCCCCGCCGGCCTGCCGGTCGGCGGCGGCCGGGTCGAGGTCGACGATGTCGGTGCAGACGGCGTCGAGGAACACCCGGTCGTGCGAGGACAGCACCACGATCCCGGTCAGCTCGGCGAGGTGGCGTTCCAGGAACACCATCCCGGCGTCGTCGAGGTGGTTGGTCGGCTCGTCCAGCAGCAGGGTTTCCGGCTGCCGCACCAGGAGTGCGGCGAGGCCGAGCCGGGACCGCTGCCCGCCCGACATCGTGCCCAGGCGCCGGTCCGGCTCGACGCCGCCGAGGCCGAGCCCGTCGCAGACGAGCTTGGCGCGCCGGTCGGCGTCCCACAGGTCGTGGGCCTGGGCCCACTCCAGCACCCGGCCGTACTCGTCGAGCACACCCGCGTCCTCGGGCCGGTCGGTCATGGCCGCGGTCAGCTCGTCGAGCCGGACCGTGGCCGCCCGGATCTCGGCGAGCGCGCCGTCGAGCACGTCGGCGAAGGTGGCGTCCATGCCGAACGGCAGCTCCTGCAGCAGGAACCCGACGTCCGGGCCGCGCAGGACCTCGCCGGAACGGGGTTCTTCGAGCCCGGCGAGCAGCCGCAACAGGGTGGACTTGCCGGTGCCGTTCTCGCCGACCAGGCCGAGCCGCTGCCCGGCGGACGCGGTCAGCGAGACGCCGTCGAGGACGACGCGGGTGCCGTAGCCGAAGACGACGTCCTTGGCCTGCAAGGGAAAAAGGGTAGACATGTGCGATCACCGGGCCCGGATGAGAAGAAGCGGAGATCCCGCCGGGCGTCGTGGCACGCGGGAGCGTCGGCTCGACCGGGTGCCGCCTCGGAAGCGGGATGGGCGCGGTTCAGTTCCTCATAGTGCCACGAGACTAACGCAACGACTGTAGAGTTAGTCAATTGGATATGACGTGGGTCACATCATCCGGCAGCTGGATGGTCGACTGCTCGGCCGCCGCGGTGCCGTCGGTGAGGAACTCGAGCAGGGCCGTCAGCTGACGCCGGTCCAGGCGCGCGAGCCGCTCGCCGACGAAGCGGGCCATCGGCGCGTACAGCTCGGCGAGTTCTGCCATCCGGTCGGGCAGCGGCCGGACGACGAGCCGGCGCCGGTCCGCGGGATCCGGGGCGCGCTCGGCGAGCCGGTGCCGCTCCATCCGGTCGAGCAGCCGCGTGAACGCACCCGTGGTCACCCCGAGCAGCCGGGCGAGCTCGGTCGGGGAGTCGCTGACGCCGCCGTGGAGCAGGTGCAGGCAGTGCAGTTCGGTCGGGGTGACGGCCATCCGCTCGGCGACCGCCGCGTGGAAGAGCGCGGTCGAGCCCACGAAGCGGGGGAGGGCGAGGGCGGCGGCGGTGGCGAGTTCGCGCTGGTCGGGCAACATCCATCCAAGGTCGGGTGACGACGCAGTCACTGCTTTGCGCAGTCGCTGCCCCGCGAACGATAGCGGAGCCGGTTGACAAACCCGCAGGCGGGACCAAGTATGAAAGAGTACTTTCGAAATGACTCTTTCAGATAGGACGCCCGATGGCCGAGCTGCCGCCGCGCAAGCGGATCGAAGACGTCGAGCTGCTGCGCGCCCTGGCGCACCCGCTGCGGTCGGCGCTGCTCAACCACCTGACCGCGGTCGGGCCGCGCACCGCGAGCGAGTGCGCCGAAGCCGTCGGCTCGACCGCGTCCAACTGCAGCTGGCACCTGCGCCAGCTCGCGCAGTACGGCCTCGTCGAGCGGGCCGACGCCGAAGACGGGCGGGAACGGCCGTGGCGGGCCCGGCAGGTCGGGCTCGAAATGGGGGAGCTGGCCGACGAACCGGCCCACCGCGCGGCCCAGCTCGGCGTGGTCGGCGCGACGCTCGGCCACGAGCAGGAGCTCACCCAGCGCTACCTCGATTCGCTCGACACCCTCGACCCGGCCTGGCGCGCCGCGACCGGGCTGAGCACGTACACGCTGCGCGTCACCCCCGACGAGCTGACCCGGCTGACCGAAGCGATCGACGCACTGGTCCGGCCGTACGTGAGCCCGATCCGGACGGACGCGCCGGCCGGCGCGCGCCCGGTGCACGTCGGCCTGCGGGCGTTCCCGCGCATCGAGCACTCGGGGAAGGCGGAGGAATGAAGCAGCTGCTGGGGGTGCCGGCGTTCGCGCGGCTGTGGGTGGCCGCGTTCTTCGGCGAGACGGCCGAGTGGATGCTGCAGGTGGCGCTGCCGGTCTACGTCTTCCAGCGCACCGGCTCCGCGGCGACGACGGCGCTGAGCATCGTGCTCGGCCTGCTGCCCGCGGTGCTGCTCAGCCCGGTCGCCGGGGTGGTCGCCGACCGGTGGAACCGGCGCGCGGTGCTGTTCGGCGTCTGCTGCGGGCTCGCCGTCGTCGCGCTCCCGCTGCTGGCCGAGCCGGACGTCACCGTGGTGTACCTGGTGATGGCCGCGCAGGCCGCGCTCGCGTCGGTGTTCGAGCCGGCGCGCAACGCGCTCGTCCCGGAGCTGGTCGGGGTCGCGGACGTGACCGGGGCGAACGGGCTGATGAGCGTCAACGGCAGTGTCGCCCGGCTGGCCGGCGGCTGGGCGGGCGGCGCGCTGCTCGGCTTCGGCGGGCTCGCGGACGTCATCACCGGCTACCTGGTCGTCCTCGCCGTGGCGGCGGCGCTGCTGGCCAAGCCGTTCCGCCGGGTGGCCGCACCCGCACCGGCCGCGGCGCCCGAACCGGTCGTGCGGGCCTGGCTCGACGGCCTCCGCGAGTTGACGCACAACCGCCGGTTGTGGCGGACCGGCCTCGCGCTGGTGTTCACCTCGCTGGCGCAGGGCATGTTCCTGGTGCTGTTCGTCGTCTACGTCCTGGACGTCCTCGGCGGCAGCGAAGCCGACGCGGGACTGTTGCGGGGGGTGCAGGCGCTCGGCGGGCTGGCCGCCGGGTTCGCGCTGGCCACCGTGGCGCGGCGGGTCGCGCCGGTCGCGCTGCTCGGCTGGGGCTCGGTCGTGCTGGGCCTGCTGTCCGCGGTGATCTGGAACCTGGCGTTCGTGACGACGGCGCTGGGGGTGTACGTCGGGCTGTTCGTGCTGGTGGGCGCGCCGGGAGTGGCTGTCGGCGCCGGGGTGCTGTCGGAGATCCAGAGCGCGGTCGCGCCCGAGCGCGCCGGCCGGGTGCTGAGCACGACGTTCGCCCTCATCGCCACCTTCACCACCGTCGGCGCGCTGCTCGCCGGCACGCTGGTCGCGACGACCGGGCCGGCCTTGCTGCTGAACGTCCAGGCCGGCGTCTACGTCCTCGGCGGCGTGCTGGTTTTGGCGGGGAAGACCCGGTTCAGGCGAATGCCTGCCGGTGCGGTGGTTACGGTGGAGGGGTGCCGCACCTCTTCGCCACCAGCGACCTCCACGTGACCCACGAAGGCAACGGGCCCATCCTCGACTCCGTCGTCCCGGAGACGCCCGAGGACTGGCTGCTCGTCGCGGGGGACGTCGCCGAGAAGGCCGAAGCCACCATCTCGACGCTGAAGACGTTGCGCGGCCGGTTCGCGAAGGTCGTCTGGGTGCCCGGCAACCACGAGCTGTGGACCACGAACAACGACGAATGCCAGCTGCGCGGCCAGGCCCGTTACGAGTACCTGGTCGAGCAGTGCCGCGAGATCGACGTGCTGACGCCGGAGGACGAGTTCCCGGTCTGGCGGCACGGCTCGCGGCCGCTGACGATCGCGCCGCTGTTCCTGCTGTACGACTACAGCTGGCGGACCCCGGCGGCCGAGGGGAAGTCGCTGGAGGAGGCGCTGCGCCAGGCCCGGGAGGCCGGTGTGGTCTGCACCGACGAGTACTTCCTGCACCCGGACCCGTACCCGAGCCGTCAGGCGTGGTGCGAGGACCGGCTGAAGCTCAGCACCGAACGCCTCGACGCGATTCCCGAGGACCACGGCACGATCCTGATGTCGCACTGGCCGCTGCACCGCCACCCGACCGCGCCGCTGTACTGGCCGGAGTTCGCGATGTGGTGCGGCACCACAAAAACCGAGGACTGGCACGTCCGCTACCGCGCGGAGATCGCCGTTTACGGCCACTTGCACATCCCGCGCACCACCGAGGCCGACGGCGTCCGCTTCGAAGAGGTCTCGCTGGGTTATCCGCGTGAGTGGCGGAAGCGCGCGCGGGGCGCGGTGCCGCTGCGGCGGATCATCTGGCCGTCATGACCCGGCGCGCCGCCGCTCCCTGAGGGCGCGGACCCGGCCGCGGCTGGCGCACGCCGGCGCCGGGCACCAGCGCCGCCGCCCGCCCGGGTCGAAGAACACACCACGGCAATCCTGCTCCGGGCAGATCCGCAGGTCCTCGCGCAGCGGACCGGTGAGCCAGTCGGCCGCCTGCGCGGCGAGCCGGCCCAACGCGTCGGCGGTCGTGGGCGGGGCGCTGCGGTGCAGCCGGTCGAGCGCGGCCAGGTGGAGCGGCTCGCTCTTGAAGAACGCGCTCAGCGCGGCCACCTGATCCGCTCTGGGCGGGACGTCGTCGACCGCGCCGAGCGCCAGTTCTCGCAGTGCCTCGCGCAGCCGGTGAGCCGCGTCGAGGTCGGCGTCCGTGACGCGGGCGAGTGGCGTCAGCCCGACTTGGGCGAGCCAGTCGGCCAGCCGCTCCCGCGTCGGCATCCGTTCGACCGGGTTCGAACCGAAGTGGCGGCCACGGGTCGCGAGCAGGTTCAGCCAGGGCGCGCCGCAGTCGAAGCGGAAGGCGAGGTCGTCGGGCACCCTGGCAGTGTAACGGGCTAGGCGTTACAGTGGCGGGATGACTGGGGACCCGCAGGTCCGGACGGTGCTGGGCGACATCGACCCGGCCCGGCTGGGCGTGACCGACGCGCACGACCACCTGTTCTTCGCCTCGAAGCTGCTGCCCGGCCAGGAGCTCGACGACCCGACCGCGGCCACGGAACTGCTGCTCGCGTTCCGGGTCGCGGGCGGATCGGCGCTGGTGCAGTGGACGCCGTACGGCCTCACCCGCCGGACCCGGGAGCTCGCCTGGATGTCGGAGGAGCTCGGCGTGCACGTGGTCGCGGCCACCGGTCTGCACCGGGCCGAGCACTACCCGCCGGTGATCCTCGGCCGGGTCGTCGACGACCTGGTGCGGGTGTTCGTCGCCGACCTGACCGAGGGCACGCAGCCCGCCGACCTGCCGGACGAGCCGCGGACCGGCCCGCGTGCCGGCCTGATCAAGGTGGCCGGCGCGTTCCACACGATCGACTCGCACGCCCGGCTGACGATGACCGCCGCCGCGGTCGCCCACGAGGAGACCGGCGCGCCGATCGCCGTGCACCTGGAACTCGGCACCGCCGCGCTGGAGGTCGCCGAACTGCTGTGCGGGAAGCTGGACGTGCCACCGGACCGGGTGATCCTCGGGCACCTGAACCGCAACCCGGACGCCCGGATCCAGCGGGAGGTCGCCGAGACCGGCGTGTTCCTCGGGTTCGACGGCCCGTCCCGGGCCAACCACTCCAGCGACGCGCGGGTCTTCGACGGCCTGGAAGCGCTCGTCGAAGCGGGGCACGGTGGGCAGATCCTGCTGGGTGGTGACACGACAACCGCCGCGGCCCGGTACGAGCCGGGCGCGCCCTACCTGCTCACGACCCTGGCACCACGGCTGGCCAAGCTGCTCGGCGGCGACGTCGTCACGGCCATGCTGGTGGCGAACCCCGCCCGGGCGTTCGCCACCAGCTGGCTCAAGTGAACTGAGTCAGCGGAGGCCGAAGCCTTCCTGGCCGCCGCTGCCACCACGGCCGCGGCGGCGCAGGTAACGCTCGAACTCGGCGGCGATCTTGTCACCGCTCACGTCCTGCTCCGCGACCTCGGTCTGCGCGTCACCGCGTTCTTCGAGGCTGCGGACGTACTCGCTGATCTCTTCGTCCTCGTCGGCCATCTCGCTGACCGTGCGCTGCCACTCCTCGGACTGCTCCGGCAGGGCGCCCAGCGGGATCTCGACGTCGAGGATGTCCTCCAGCTTGTGCAGCAGCGCCAGCGTCGCCTTCGGGGACGGCGGGTGCGACACGTAGTGCGGCACCGCCGCCCAGATCGACACGGCCGGGATGCCCGCCTGCACGCAGTAGTCCTGCAGGATCCCGACGATGCCGGTCGGGCCCTGGTAGTTGTTCAGGTCGAGCCCGTAGAGCGACGCGGTGTCCTTGTCGTACGCCGTCCCGGTGACCGGAACGGGCCGGGTGTGCGCGGTGTCGGCGAGCAGCGCACCGAGCGTGACGACGGTGGCGACGTCCAGCTGCTGGATGTGCTCCAGCAGTTCGGCGCAGAAGGCGCGCCAGCGCATGTTCGGCTCGGGCCCCTGCACGAGCACCACGTCGCGGTCGAACCCGTCGGGGCGGCACACCGACAACGTCGTCGTCGGCCAGTCGACGCGGCGGGTCACGCCGTCGACCATCCGGACCGTGGGCCTGCTGACCTGGAAGTCGTAGTAGTCGTCGGGCTCCAGCTCGGCCAGTGGAGTGGCGTCCCAGTTGAGCTGCAGGTGCTCCACGGCCCGGCTGGCCGCGTCACCTGCGTCGTTCCAGCCTTCGAAGGCGACGACCATCAATGGCCGGGTGGATTCGGTGCGGTCGCCAGGCGGCCGCGGGGTCTCGTCGACGGGCTCACTCACCAACCCAGCCTACGACCACCGGCCTTACCCTGTTCAGCATGTCCGACCGGGTGTCGCCGCCGTTCCTGGAAGCCCTGCGCTCGCGCGTGCTGGTGGCCGACGGCGCGATGGGCACCGCACTGCAGGCCCACGACCTGAGCCTGGACGACTTCGGCGGCCTGGAAGGCTGCAACGAGATCCTCAACGTCACCCGGCCGGACGTGGTCCGGTCGGTCCACCGCGGTTACCTGGAAGCCGGCGCGGACGCCGTCGAAACCAACACTTTCGGGGCCAATTTCGCCAACTTCGCCGAGTACGACATCACCGGGCGCATCTTCGAGCTGGCCGAGGCCGGGGCCCGGCTGGCCCGCGAGACCGCCGACGAGTTCTCGACGCCCGGGCGCCCGCGGTTCGTCCTCGGCTCGATCGGCCCGGGCACGAAGCTGCCGACGCTCGGGCACGCGCCGTTCACCACGCTGCGCGACGCCTATCGCGAGGAGGTCCGCGGCCTGCTGGCCGGCGGCGCGGACGCGGTGATCGTCGAGACCACCCAGGACATCCTGCAGACCAAGGCGTCGATCATCGGCGCGAAGCGCGCCATGGCCGCCGAGGGCCGGCACGTGCCCATCCTCGCTTCGATCACCGTCGAAACGACCGGCACGATGCTGCTCGGCACCGAGGTCGGCGCGGCGCTGGCCGCGCTGGAACCGCTCGGCATCACCGCCATCGGGCTCAACTGCGCGACCGGCCCGGCCGAGATGAGCGAGCACCTGCGGCAGCTGGCCAAGCACGCCCGGGTGCCGCTGTCGGTGATGCCGAACGCCGGCCTGCCGGAGCTGGGCCCGGCCGGCGCGGTGTACCCGCTCGGCCCGGAAGCACTGGTCGAGGCGCTGACCGGGTTCGTCCGCGAGTTCGGCGTCGGCCTGGTCGGTGGCTGCTGTGGAACCACCGACGAGCACATCCGGCAGCTCGCCGCCGCCGTCGCGGAGATGGCGCCGGTCCCGCGGCGGCCGCGTCCGGAGCCGGGCGTGTCGTCGCTGTACCAGGCGGTGCCGTTCAAGCAGGACGCCAGCGTGCTGATGATCGGCGAGCGGACCAACGCGAACGGCTCCAAGGCGTTCCGCACCGCGATGCTCGACGGGCGCTGGGACGACTGCGTCGAGATCGCCCGCGAGCAGACCCGCGACGGCGCTCACCTGCTCGACCTGTGTGTCGACTACGTCGGCCGCGACGGCACCGCGGACATGGCCGAACTGGCCGGGCGCCTGGCCACGGCGTCCACCCTGCCGATCATGCTGGACTCCACCGAGGTGCCGGTGCTGCGGGCCGGGCTGCAGCGGCTCGGCGGCCGGTGCGCGGTCAACTCCGTCAACTACGAGGACGGCGACGGACCGGAGTCCCGCTTCGCGCAGGTCATGGCGCTGGTCAGCGAGTACGGCGCGGCCGTCGTCGCGCTGACCATCGACGAGGAAGGCCAAGCCAGAACTGCCGCGAAGAAGGCCGACATCGCGTCGCGGCTGATCCGCGACATCACCGGAAACTGGGGGCTGCGAACGTCGGACGTCGTCATCGACGCGCTCACCTTCACCATCGCCACCGGCCAGGAGGAGTCGCGCCGCGACGGCATCGAGACGATCGAAGCGATCCGCGAGATCAAGCGCCGCCACCCCGACGTCCAGACCACGCTCGGCCTGTCCAACATTTCGTTCGGGCTCAACCCGGCCGCGCGGCAGGTGCTGAACTCGGTGTTCTTGCACGAATGCGTCCAGGCGGGACTGGACACCGCGATCGTGCACGCGTCGAAGATCCTGCCGATGGCCCGGATCCCGGACGACCGGCGTGCGGTCGCGCTCGACCTCGTCTATGACCGCCGTCGCGAGGGTTACGACCCGCTGCAGGAGCTGATGGCCCTGTTCGAGGGGGTGAGCGCGGCGTCGTCGAAGGCGTCGCGGGCCGAGGAGCTGGCCGCGTTGCCGCTGTTCGAGCGGCTGGAACGCCGGATCGTCGACGGTGAGCGCAACGGTCTCACGGCCGACCTCGACGCCGGCCTGGCGCAGCGGCCCGCCCTCGAGATCATCAACGACACGCTGCTGGCCGGCATGAAGACGGTCGGCGAGCTGTTCGGGTCCGGGCAGATGCAGCTGCCGTTCGTGCTGCAGTCCGCCGAGGTGATGAAGGCGGCGGTGGCGCACCTCGAGCCGCACATGGAGACCGGCGACGACTCCGGCAAGGGCCGGATCGTGCTGGCCACCGTCCGCGGCGACGTGCACGACATCGGCAAGAACCTGGTCGACATCATCCTGTCCAACAACGGCTACGAGGTGGTCAACCTCGGCATCAAGCAGCCGATCACGACCATCCTCGACGCGGCCGAAGAGAACGGCGCCGACGCGATCGGGATGTCCGGCCTGCTGGTGAAGTCCACCGTGATCATGAAGGAGAACCTCCAGGAGATGAACTCCCGGGGTGTCGCCGCGCGGTGGCCGGTGCTGCTCGGCGGCGCCGCGCTGACCCGGTCCTACGTCGAGAACGATCTTTCGGAGCTGTACCTCGGTGACGTCCGCTACGCGCGGGACGCCTTCGAAGGCCTACGGCTGATGGACGCGATCATGGCGGCCAAGCGGGGCGAATCGACCATTGTGGACACCGAGGCGGAGGAGAAACGCCGGGAGCGCAAGGAACGCCGTGCGCGCTCGCTGCGGATCGCCGAGGCCCGCAAGGCCCGCCAGGCCGAAGTCTCCGACGACCCGCTGCCCGCTCGTTCGGACGTCGCCACGGACGTCCCGCTGCCGGCCCCGCCGTTCTGGGGCAGCCGCGTGGTCAAAGGCGTCCCGCTGGCCGAGTACGCCGCGATGCTCGACGAGCGGGCGACCTTCATGGGGCAGTGGGGGCTCAAGGGTGCCCGCGGCGGCAGCGGGCCCACGTACGACGAGCTGGTCGAGTCCGAGGCACGGCCACGGCTGCGGTACTGGCTCGACCGGCTGACCGCCGACGGCGTGCTGGCCCACGCGGCCGTCGTCTACGGCTACTTCCCGTGCGTCGCCGAGGGGGACGACCTCGTCGTGCTGACCGAGCCTTCGCCCGACGCGCCGGAGCGGCTGCGGTTCACCTTCCCGCGGCAGCGCCGCGACCGGCGGCTCTGCCTGGCCGACTTCTACCGCCCGCGCGAGACCGGTGAGGTGGACGTCGTCCCGTTCACGGTCGTGACCATGGGCCAGCCGATCGCCGACCACGCCAACGAGCTGTTCGCCGCCGACGCCTACCGCGACTACCTCGAGGTGCACGGCCTCGGCGTCCAGCTCACCGAGGCGCTGGCCGAGTACTGGCACTGCCGCATCCGGCAGGAGCTGACCTTCCCCGGCGGTGTGGCGGTCGCCTCAGAGGACCCGCACGACGTCGAGGAGTTCTTCAAGCTCGGCTACCGTGGAGCGAGGTTCTCACTGGGCTACGGCGCCTGTCCCGATCTCGAGGACCGGGCGAAGATCGTCGCGCTCCTCGAGCCGGGCCGCATCGGCGTCAAGCTGTCCGAGGAGTACCAGCTGCACCCCGAGCAGTCGACCGACGCGATCGTCTGCCACCACCCGGAAGCGAAGTACTTCACCACCTAGACCCTGGAGGGGATCCACTGTGGACGGTCTCGACGCCGTGTTGTGGGACATGGACGGCACACTCGTCGATTCCGAGAAGCTGTGGGACGTCGCGCTCTACGAGACGGCGGAAGCCCTCGGCGGCAAGCTCACCGAAGCGCAGCGGATGACCCTCGTCGGGTCCAACATGGACGACACCTCGGCGTACCTGCTCGAGGTCACCGGCCGCGAGGTCACCCCCGAGTCGGTGGCCGAGACCGGCGAGCAGATCCGCCGCCGCACCGCGGGGCTGTTCGACGACGAGCTGCCGTGGCGCCCCGGCGCCCGAGAGGCGCTGACCGCGGTGCGCGAGGCCGGCCTGCGCTCCGCGCTCGTCACCTCCACCGAACGGGACCTCACGGAGCTGGCGCTGAACACGATCGGCCGCGAGTTCTTCGACGTCACCGTGTGCGGCGACGAGGTCGAGGGGTTCAACAAGCCGCACCCGCGCCCGTACCTCAAGGCCGCCGAGCTGCTCGGCGTGGACCCGGCGCGGTGCGTCGCGGTCGAGGACTCGCCGCCGGGCACCGCGTCGGCGGTCGCCGCGGGCTGCGCGGTCCTGGTGATCCCCAACGACGTCGAGGTCGAGCCGGGGGAGCGGCGCATCTTCCGGGACACGCTCGTGGGGGTCGACGTGCCGGCGCTGGCGGCCCTCCTGGGCTGACCACCACCCTGTCGTTTTTCCGCTAGCCCCGGTCCGCCGGGTCGGCAATGCTGGGCTGCGTGCATGAGGACTTCGAGCGGTGCGTGCGGGCCGTGCAGGGCAAGGACGCCCGGTTCGACGGGTGGTTCTACACCGCGGTCGTGACGACCCGGATCTACTGCCGGCCCAGCTGCCCGGTGGTGCCGCCCAAACCGCGGAACATGACCTTCTACCCGAGCGCCGCGGCCGCCCAGCAGGCCGGCTTCCGGGCGTGCAAACGCTGCCGCCCCGACGCCAGCCCGGGCTCACCGTTGTGGAACGAGCGCGCCGACCTGGTGGCGCGGGCGATGCGGCTGATCGCGGACGGCGTGGTCGACACCGAAGGCGTCCGCGGTCTCGCCGCCCGGCTCGGCTACAGCGTCCGGCAGGTCGAGCGTGAGGTCCTGGCCGAACTCGGCGCGGGCCCGCTGGCGCTCGCGCGAGCCCAGCGTGCGCAGACCGCGCGGACCCTCATCGAGACGACCACCCTGCCGATGACCGAGCTGGCCCTCGCGGCCGGGTTCGGCAGCATCCGGACGTTCAACGACACCGTCCGCGAGGTGTTCGCGCTCTCGCCGACCGAGCTGCGCGCCCGCGCGAAGGGCAAACCGTCGGCCGCGGCCGGGGCGATCGTCCTGCGGCTGCCGTACCGGAAGCCGCTGTGCCCGGACAACCTGTTCGGGCACCTCGTGGCCACCGGCGTGCCGGGCGTGGAGGAGTGGCGGGACGGCGCCTACCGCCGGACGCTGCGGCTGCCGCACGGCCACGGCGTGGTCGCCCTGCGCCCCGAAGACGGGCACATCGCCTGCCGCCTCACCCTCACCGACCTGCGGGACCTGCCTTCGGCCACCAGCCGGTGCCGCCGCCTGCTGGACCTCGACGCCGACCCGGTCGCCGTCGACGACCAGCTCGCCGCCGACCCGCTGCTCGCGCCGCTGGTGGCGGCCGCGCCGGGCCGCCGGGTCCCGCGCACGGTGGACGGCGCCGAGTTCGCCGTGCGGGCGGTGCTGGGCCAGCAGGTCTCCACGGCGGCGGCGCGGACCCACGCGGCCCGGCTCGTCGTCGCGCACGGCGAACCGGTCGACGACCCCGAAGGCGGTCTGACGCACCTGTTCCCGTCACCCGAGGCCCTGGCTTCGCTGGACCCGGAGGCCCTCGCCATGCCGCGCAGCCGCCGTCGGACACTGCTGGCTCTCGTCGAAGCCCTGACCGGCGGGCTCGACCTCGGCGCCGGCAGCGACTGGGCGGGCACCAGAGCCGCACTGGACGCGTTGCCCGGCTTCGGGCCGTGGACCGTCGAAAGCATCGCGATGCGCGCGCTCGGCGACCCGGACGCGTTCCTGCCCACCGACCTCGGCATCAAGTACGCCGCGGAGACGCTCGGCCTCGGCGGCCAGGCCGCTGTTGTCACCCGCTCCGCGGCGTGGCGCCCGTGGCGCGCCTACGCCACCCAGCACCTGTGGGCCACCGGTGACCACGCGATCAACCGCATGCCCGCCGCCTGAACCTTCGACAGGAGAATCCATGCGTTCCCACACCGTCGTGGACAGCCCGTGCGGGCCGCTCACCCTGGTCGCCCAGGGCAGCGCCCTCTGCGGGCTCTACATGGTCCGGCAGCGGCACCGCCCGGACCAGCTCACCTTCGGCGAGCCCGACCCGGGAGCCGACATCTTCGTCCGCGCCGAGACCGAGCTGAAGGAGTACTTCGCCGGTCAGCGGAACGAGTTCGAGGTGCCGCTGACCCTCGTCGGCACGCCGTTCCAGCAGCGCGTCTGGACCGCACTGCAGGACATCCCGTACGGCGCCACGACTTCCTACGGCGAGCTGGCCGACCGGCTGGGGCAGCCCACCGCGTCGCGCGCGGTCGGCCTCGCCAACGGCAAGAACCCGATCAGCATCATCGTCCCGTGCCACCGGGTGGTCGGCGCCAGTGGCTCCCTGACCGGCTACGGCGGCGGCCTCGAGCGCAAGCGGTACCTCCTCGACTTCGAACAGGAGCACGAAACCCGCTTCTGACCGGCGGGGCGTCCCACCCCTCGGGAGCCGAAGTCCACGAAGGTGTGACATCGGCGGCACCCGGGCCGGGCCGGGGCGCCAACGGCCCGGCCGGGATGGAAGGATCTGCAGATCGTGAAGACCTTCGATGAGCTGTTCGCGGAGCTTGCCGAGCGCGCGCGTTCCCGTCCCGACGGGTCCGGCACCGTCGTCGCCCTCGACGCCGGGGTGCACGCCCAGGGCAAGAAAGTGCTCGAGGAAGCCGGCGAGGTGTGGATCGCCGCCGAGCACGAGTCCGACGACCGCCTCGCCGAGGAGATCTCCCAGCTGCTGTACCGGGTGCAGGTGCTGATGCTCGGCCGTGGTCTGTCGACCGAGGACGTCTACCGCTACCTGTGACGGGTTTCGCGAGGTGACTGGACCCCGCGAGGAACGAGGAGAGAAGCGAAATGCTGCGTGTTGCCGTGCCGAACAAGGGAGCCCTCGCCGTCGCGGCGACGGAGATGCTCGGCGAGGCGGGCTACCGGAAGCGGCATGAGCAGCGCGACCTGACCGTGCTCGACCACGTCAACGAGGTCGAGTTCTTCTTCCTGCGCCCCAAGGACGTCGCGATCTACGTCGGGTCCGGTGACCTCGACCTCGGCATCACCGGCCGCGACCTCGCGCTCGACTCCGGCGCGCCGGTCGAGGAGATCCAGGCGCTCGGCTTCGGCGGCTCGACGTTCCGCTACGCCGCCCCGGCGGGCCAGGACTGGAAGCCGGCAGACCTGCAGGGCAAGCGGCTCGCGACGTCGTACCCGCGGCTGGTGCGGGACGACCTCGCGCGCCACGGCGTCGAGGCCGAGGTGATCCGCCTCGACGGCGCCGTCGAGATCTCGATCCAGCTCGGCGTCGCCGACGCGATCGCCGACGTCGTCGAGTCCGGCCGATCGCTGCGGCAGAACAACCTGGTGGCCTTCGGCGACCCGATCTGCGTGTCGGAAGCGGTGCTGCTGCAGCGCAAGGGCACCGAGCAGAGCAAGGCGAAGAGCCAGCTCGCGGCGCGGCTGCGTGGTGTGGTGTTCGCCCAGCAGTACCTGATGCTCGACTACGACTGCCCGCGCACGCTCGTCGAGCGCGCGATCGCCATCACGCCGGGCCTGGAGTCGCCGACGGTGGCGCCGCTGGCCGACGACGACTGGGTGGCCGTGCGGGCGATGGTGTCGCGCAAGGACGTCAACCGGGTCATGGACGAGCTCGCCGAGGTGGGCGCGAAGGCGATCCTGGCGTCGGACATCCGCTCCTGCCGGCTCTGAACCACTCCGTTCGCGGGCGGGAATGCGCTTCCCGCCCGCGAACCGGGGTCAGCGGGGGCGGTGCGGCTTCTTCGGCAGCAGGTCGTAGAGGCCCTTGCGGACGCCGTTGTCGTTGGTGTTACGGGCCACCGACACCTCGGAGATGAAGTCCTCGAAGACGAACTCCTCGTCGGCCGGGATCACCGCGGGCGCCGAGTTCTGCTCCAGGTAGGTGTCGAGCGTGCCCGCGATCTCGCGGAACGACAGCGCCTGCAGGGTTTCCGGGGCGTAGGTCGTCACCGGGACGCCGTGCGCGGCCGCCTCGTTCATCACCACGCCCAGCGGCAGGTGCGACAGCATCGGGATGCCGAACTCGTACATCTCCTGCAGCGCCGCGGCCGCGTAGTGCGAGATCGGCCGCCGGTAGAGGCTCGGCACCAGGCCGAACCACGACAGCGGCTGCCGGCCGACGGTCTGCTCGACGTACCGCACCTGGTCGGCGAGCAGCCGCAGCGCGCGGATGCTCGTCTTGTCCGGCTGGACCGGCACCAGGATCCCGTGCGACGCCGCCAGCGCGTTGTTGGTCAGCACGTCCAGCGCCGGCGGGCAGTCGATGATGCAGTGGTCGTAGTTGGCGAACTGGATGACCCGGGCCAGCTGCCAGCCGGGCACGCGGAACGAGTCGAGCCGCCGGATCAGGTCGAACATCCCCGGTGACGTCGGGATGACGTCGAGCGCGCCACCCCGCCCGAGGTTGCTGCGCGGATGGGGGACGACGAGCTCCTCGATCGGCCCCTTCCACGTCTTGGCCAGAGCTTTCGCCAGCGTCGGCGAGTCCCCGCGGATCTCCTCCAGGCCGAGCATCTCGGTCGTCGCGTGGCCCTGCGGGTCGAGGTCGACCAGCAGCACCCGCCGGCCCCGTTCGGCCAGTGCGGCCGCGGTGCCGACGCTCAGCGAGGTCTTGCCGACCCCACCCTTCTGGTTGACCACCGAGGTGATCTGCATGCCGGAGCGCTCCTCATGTCGGTCGTTCCGCGAAGGTTATTGGATGCGGGCCCGTTGTGGGTGGCTATCCGCCCCCGGCCTGTCGCGGGCGGACCAGCAGCGCCTGCGCGCCGGTGGCGACCGGGCCGTCGCCGTCGTGCAGGATGCTGGTCGCCGTGCCGATGCCGTGCTTCCCGACCAGCGTCACGGCGTCGAGGCCGATCCACTCGCCGGCCGGCGGCCGGCGCAGGTGCACGGTCAGCTCGGAGTTGATGAACCACCACCGGCGCGGGTCGAGGTAGTTCGACACGCCGTTGCCGGAGTCGGCCACCGCGAACAGCCGCTGCAGCCCGCTCGGCTCCTCGCCGTCGACCAGCGGGACGCGCTGGCGGGCCCAGACCGCCGCCGGGCCGGGCACGTCCATGCCGCCGCGCACCGCACGCCACTCCATCGCGTCGAGGTAGCCGCTCTGCCAGCCCTCGGGCCACGGCGACTCGGTGACGCTGTCCGGCGCGGGCAGCAGCGGGCCGCCGTCGGTGCCGATCTCGGCGGTGTCGGCCGTCGCGAGGCGCCACGCCGATGCCCGCGCGATCACGCGGTCCGCACCGGCCAGTTCCGCCTGGAGCAGCTCCACCGACCGGCCGGGCCGCTCGACCCGCGCCCGCACGGTGAGCTCGGCGACCGGCGCCGGGCCGAGGATCTCGACGGTCACGCGCGCGAGCTCCGCCGGGTGGCCGGTTTCGACGGTTTCGAGAGCGCGTACCAGCAACGCCGAGGGCGGGCCGAAGTGCTGGGACTCCGAGGACCACGGCCCGGCGGTGTGTGCGGTCGCGGAGAACCGGCCTTCGCCGAGCGGGACGTAGAACGCGTCGGCCATCAGTCGGCCCGGTCCAGCGGCGTCTCGTCGCCCGCGTCGGGTTCCGGCCAGCCGGGGTACGCCGGCGGCGTGCCGCCGTACTCGGGGCAGTGCGCCTGGTGGTCGCACCAGTTGCACAGCTTGCTCTTGTTGGGCCGGAAGTCGCCGGTCTTGCCCGCCTTGAGGATGGCCTGCCAGATGGCTTCCAGGGTGCGCTCGAACCGGACCAGCTCGGCTTCGTCCGGGGTGTAGGCCAGCGACTGGCCGTCGGTCAGGTACATCAGCTTCAGCTGGCGCGGCACGATCCCGCGCAGCCGCCACAGCACCACGGCGTAGAACTTCATCTGGAACATCGCCTTGGCTTCGCCGATTTCACGCGGTGCGGCCCCGGTCTTGTAGTCGACGACCCGGATCTCGCCGGTCGGCGCGACGTCCACCCGGTCGATGTAGCCGCGCAGCAGCACCCCCGAGCCGAGCTCGATCTCGACGTGCAGCTCGCACGCCTCCGGTTCGAGCCGCCGCGGGTCCTCGAGCTCGAAGTAGGCGTCCAGCAGCTTTTCGGCCGAGCGCAGCCAGTCCGCGTGGTCGTCCGGCTTTTCGCCGTCGAACAGCTCCGTCCACTCCGGACGGTCGGCGGACAGCTCCGTCCACGCCGGACCCAGCAGCTCCCGCGCCCGCGGTGGCACGCGTTCGCCGGCCGGCAGCGCGAACAGCCGCTCCAGCACCGAGTGGACGAGCGTGCCGCGCAGCTGGGCCTTGGTCGGCACCTCCGGCAGCCGGTCGACCGCGCGGAACCGGTAGAGCAGCGGGCACTGCTTGAAGTCGCTGGCCCGGGACGGCGACAACGCGGGCCGCCGGCGCACCTGGGTGGCGACGGCGGAGGCGGCGAGGGGATCCGTGGTGACGGTGTCGGCGTCGGGCATGGGCAGAGCGTAACGCCGGGGTCCGACAGTTCCGGCGACCGCAACGCCCGATCCCCGCCCCAGTCCGGACGACACGCGTATCCAGCCGGACGACACTCGTACCAGGCGGACGACACGACCACACGCAGCCGTGTCGTCCATCCCGGTACGCGTGTCGTCCGTCCAGGTGCGAGTGTCGTCCCCGTGGGCACGCGCGGCGGGTGACCGGTGACACGACCCGGTCGCGGGCGGGCCCGGATCACCCGCTTCCCACACCGGGGGCTCTAGGCTCTCGGGCATGGCCGCGACCAGTGAGCAGGGCACCGGCGGCGCCCGGCAGGCCGTCCGCCCGGACGGAGGCCTCGTGCTGTTCCGGGTCGCCGGGGTGCCGGTGCTGCTCGCGCCCTCCTGGTGGATCGGCTCGCTGATCGTCGTCGTGCTCTACGCGCCGCTCGTCGGGCGGCTGCTCCCGGACGCCTCGGCGGCGACGTCGTGGCTGCTGGCCGGCGCCTTCGCGCTGCTGCTGGGCCTGTCGGTGCTCCTGCACGAGCTCGGCCACTGCCTGGTCGCGCTGCGGCTCGGGATCCCGGTGCGGCGGCTGCGGCTGTTCCTCCTCGGCGGCCTGTCCGAAGTGGCCCGCACGCCGAAGCGTCCCGGTGACGAAGGCCTGGTCGCGGCGGCCGGGCCGGCGGTGTCACTGCTGCTCGGCGGGTTCTGCGGCCTGCTGATGTTCGCCGTGCCGCCGGACGGCGCGGTCTGGCTGCTGGTGGCCGAGTGCTCGGTGGCGAACCTCGCGGTCGGCGTCTTCAACCTGCTTCCCGGCCTGCCGCTGGACGGCGGCCGGCTGGTCCGCGCCGGCGTCTGGGCGGTCACCGGCACCCGGGCGAAGGGCACGCGCGCCGCGGTCGCCGGCGGCGCCGTCGTGGCCGCCGGGCTGCTCGTGTGGGCGTTGTGGGGCCTGGCGACCGGCAGCCCGGACCGGTGGCTGCGGCTGGGCGTCTGCGTGGTCACGGCGTGGTTCGTGATCCTCGGCGCGCGCTCCGAGCTGGCCGCCGAACGGCGCCGCGGCTGGCCGGAGGGCCTGGTGCTGGGCGAGCTGGTCCGGCCGGTGCTGCAGCTGCCCGCCGAAAGCCCGGTGTCGGACGCGCTGGCCGCGTCGGCCGGCCGGGGTGTGGTGCTCGTCCGCGCCGACGGGGTCGCCGCCGGGCTGCTGGACGAAGGCGCGGCGGAGCGGCTCGCGGGTTCGTCGCCGCACGCGCCGGCCGAGCTGGCCGCCGAGCCGATCCGGGCCGAGACCGTGCTGCTGGCGTCGGAGCCGGGGGAGGACATCGTCGAGCGGGTCCGCGAGACCCCGGCGTGGCAGTTCCTCGTCGTCGACGACGAAGGCCGCCCGGCGGGTGTGCTGCGCCGCGACGACCTGCGCGCCGCCCTGAACCGCCGCGCCCGCCGAGCCTGAGACCCGCTGCGTTCCCGGCCCCGGCGGCCTGCGAAGATCTGTCGTCGGCCATTCGGGGTACTGGAGGAAGTGTTGTCGGTCAGCGGACCGTTTCGTGCGGGTGATCGGGTGCAGTTGACCGACTCGAAGGGGCGGCACTACACCCTGACGCTGGCCGACGGCGGTGAGTACCACACGCACCGCGGCGGTCTCGCCCACGACGACCTGATCGGCCGCCCCGAGGGCTCGGTGGTGACGTCCGCGGGCGGGTCCACCTACCTGGCGCTGCGCCCGCTCCTGCCGGACTACGTGCTCTCGATGCCCCGTGGCGCGCAGGTGATCTACCCGAAGGACGCCGCGCAGATCGTGATGTGGGGCGACATCTTCCCGGGCGCGCGGGTGCTCGAAGCGGGTGCCGGCTCCGGCGCGCTGACGTGCTCGCTGCTGCGCGCGGTCGGCTCGACCGGCCAGGTGAGCTCGTACGAGATCCGCGAGGACCACGCGGTGCACGCCGAGGCCAACGTGGTGAAGTTCTTCGGCGAGAAGCCGGCGAACTGGTCGCTGACCGTCGCGGACCTGGCGACGCACGAGGGTGAGGTCGACCGGGTCGTGCTGGACATGCTGGCCCCGTGGGACCAGCTGCCGAACGTCGCCGCCCACCTGGTGCCGGGCGGCGTCCTGACGGTCTACGTCGCGACGGTCACGCAGCTTTCGCGTGTCACGGAGTCCCTGCGCGCGCAGCAGTGCTGGACCGAGCCCGAATCGTGGGAAACGCTGATGCGCCCGTGGCACGTGGTCGGCCTGGCGGTCCGCCCGGACCACCGGATGGTGGCCCACACGGCGTTCCTGCTCACCGCCCGGCGGCTCGCGGACGGGACCGTGTCACCCCGGGTGTCCCGGCGGCCGAGCAAGGGCAAGGGCTGACCCGGTGACCGCGCGCCGGCGGCTCGGGCTGGCGGTCACCGCGGCCGGGCTCGCCGGGCTGGTCGCCCTGTGCGTGGTGTTCGCGCCGTCCTGGCTCGTCGGCGGGGTGTCCGGGCTGACCGCGGCGGAACGGCTGAAGGCGGTCAACGACGTCCGGTCGACACTGCTGCAGGCCCTGGGCGGCCTGCTGGCCCTCTCGGGTGCCGGACTGGGCGCGTACCTGACGTTCCGGCAGCTCCAGCTGAACCGGGAGAGCCGGTCGATCGACCTGTTCACCAGGGCGATCGAGCAGCTCGCCGTCGAACACGAGGCGACGCGGCACGGCGCGGTCTACGGCCTGGAGCGGCTGGCCGACCTCGATCCCCGTTACCGCGGGCACATCCACGCGCTGCTGACGTCGTTCATCTGTCTTCGCGTGCCATGGGAACCCGGGACGCCCCGCCGCGAGGGCGGGCTGGCGAACGACGTCGCCGCCGCGTTCGCGGTGCTGAGCCGGGGCAGCGTGATCGAAGCGGGTGCCGGCTCCGAGCTCGAGCGGGTCGACCTGCGGGGCGTCGACCTGACCGGACTGGCGATCCCGCGGGTCTGTTTCGCCGGTGCGAACCTCGAGGGTGCGGTGCTGCGGAACGCAAAGCTGGCCGGCGCGACCCTGACGGGCGCGGACCTGCGGGACGCGGACCTGCGCGGGGCCGACCTCACCGGCGCCGACCTGACCGACGCCCGGCTCGCCGGGGTGCGGGCCGATGGCGCCACCCGGTGGCCGGCCGGGTTCGAGCCGCCGGGCTAACCCGGCACGCACCACCGGCCGTTCTCCTTGTGCAGCGGGAACGGTGTGTCCTTCGTGCCGCCCGCCGCCTCGACGTGCACCACCACCGTCGCGGACTCGCCGCGGACCTCCGGGGGCCGGGGCAGGGTCGCCTTGACCGGGCCGGCGGCGTCCCAGGTTCGCTGCAGCCCCGCCAGCGCCTCGGCGGTTTGCGGGCGGCAGGTCAGCTTGCCGAACGCCGCCGAGTCGTGCGCGGTGATCGCGTCGACGATCGCCCTGGCCAGCACGTTCACCGCCGCCGTGTCGACCGCGCTCGGGGCGGTGGACGTCGCGGGGCGGGTCACCGGCGGGGGCGGGCTCGACGGCACGGGCGGGGAGCCGGACGGCGCCACGAGCAGCAGTCCCAGCACCACGCCCGCGCCGGCCGCGCCGAGCAGCACCAGCCCGATGGCGAGCGTGCGGTTCACCGACGGAAGGCGCTCACGAGCCGTCCGCCTTGACGTTGGACAGGCACCAGAGGCCGGATTCCTTCTGGGCCGACATCGTGCCGACCTTGGTCTTGCTGCCGTCGGTGGCCGAGTAGCGCACGGTGGCCTTCTCCCCGGTCTCCTGCGGCGTGCCGGTCAGCTTGACCGTGACCTTGGGGATTTCGCCGGTGGTGCCTTCGTAGACGCTCCGGCAGATGACGTCGCCGAGCGCCTTCTCGTCCGTCGCGTTGTAGGCGGAGATCGTCGAGTCGAACAGCTCCTGGGAGCTGGGCTTGCCGCCGGGGGCGGGGCCGCCGGCGGGCTTGCTGCTCTTCGTCGAGGGGCTGGTCGGCGAGGTGGACTTGCTCTTCGGGGTGGACGTCTTGGGCGCGGACGTCGGGGCCTGGGAGCTGCTGCTCGCGGGCGGCGCGGCGGCGTTGTTGTCGTCCCCGCTGTTCGCGACCACGGCCCAGGTGACCCCGCCGCCGACGAGGATCACCGCGGCGGCCGCGATGCCGATGATGAGCCCGGTTTTCTTCTTCTTGGGCGGGGGCGCGTCACCGAAGCCGCCGCCCCCGTACGGGTCGTAGCCGCCGAAGCCCTGCTGCTGCTGGTCGTAACCACCCGGCTGCTGCTGGCCCCACTGGTCCTGCTGCCCGTACTGGGGATAGCCCTGCTGGGGCTGAGGGCCCGTCTGGGGCGGGTAACCGCCCTGCTGGGGCTGGCCGTAGGGGTCCTGCTGGCCGAACTGCTGAGGCTGGCCGTACGGGTCGGGCTGGCCGAACTGCTGGGTGCCGCCGTAGCCCGGCTGCGGCTGCGGCCCGCTCTGGGGGTAGCCGCCCTGCTGGGGCTGGCCGTAGGGCCCGGGCTGCTGCCCGTAGCCGCCGGGCTGCTGGCCGTAGCCGCCCGGTTGCTGCGGCGGGTAGGTCATGGGTGGTGCCCCCTAGCGTCCTTCGGAGAGACCGGCCATCGAGCGGCCGACGTCGGCCCGATGCTAGCCATCGGGCGTGCCCGCCGCGCGGTTAGGGCGGAACTGGCCGGAATTGCCCGGCTCGGCCGCGGTTGGCGCCGTCCGGGGCTGGGTACTCCCGTCGTGCTTGCTTCGTCCAACCCCGGAACACCCCGCGACACACCCGGGCTTCGGCACACAAATGGCCCCTTGCGCTGCGGGAATGTCCGTGCTGGACGAGGTGCTGAAACCGCGACGCGCCGATCTTGTGATCCGGAAAGGCCTTTTCTTGTCGGTGATCGCCGGTACCGTGGAATGAAAAGCACTCCGAGGAGGTGCCCG
Source organism: Amycolatopsis sp. NPDC051758 (assembly GCF_044453095.1). NCBI lineage: Bacteria > Bacillati > Actinomycetota > Actinomycetes > Pseudonocardiales > Pseudonocardiaceae > Amycolatopsis > Amycolatopsis sp. NPDC051758. The sequence continues at coordinate 78,524 of NZ_JBITCJ010000016.1, forward strand.
ATGCATCATGACCTTCCCGGAGGTCGGCGCGAGGAGGCCGACCCTTCAGCAACATCCGGAGCTGGGACGACGGCGGACGAGCAGGCTCGGCAGATCCGTTTTCTCGAGGAGGAAGTGGCGCTGCTGCGCCGCAAACTGACCGACTCGCCACGGCAGAACCGAGTTCTCGAACAACGACTCGCCGAGGCCTCGGAAAGGGTGAGCCAGCTCACCGAGCGGAACACCAAACTGGTCGAAACCCTGCGTGAGGCGCGAGGACAGCTCCTCGCGCTGCGTGAGGAGGTCGACAGGCTGGCCCAGCCACCGTCCGGGTACGGCGTCTTCGTGGAGGCGTACGAGGACAACACGGTGGACGTCTTCACGGCCGGCCGGAAGATGCGGGTGTCGGTTTCGCCCGCGGTCGAGATCTCGTCGCTGCGCCGCGGCCAGGCGCTGCGGCTCAACGAAGCGCTCACCGTGGTCGAGGGCGGCGGCTTCGAACGCACCGGCGAGGTGTGCGCGTTGCGTGAGGTGCTCGCACCGGACTCCGAGGGCGCGAGCCCGCGGGCGCTGGTGGTCGGGCACGCGGACGAAGAGCGGGTGGTCCTGCTCTCCGACCTGCTGGCCGAGCAGCCGCTCAAGCCGGGCGACTCGCTGCTGGTCGACTCCAAGGCCGGCTACGCGTACGAGCGCGTGCCGAAGGCGGAGGTCGAAGACCTGGTGCTGGAGGAGGTGCCGGACGTCCGCTACGAGGACATCGGCGGCCTCACCCGGCAGATCGAGCAGATCAGGGACGCGGTCGAGCTGCCGTTCCTGCATGCCGACCTGTACCAGGAGTACCAGCTGCGCCCGCCCAAGGGTGTCCTGCTCTACGGTCCGCCGGGCTGTGGCAAGACGCTCATCGCCAAGGCGGTCGCGAACTCGCTGGCCAAGAAGGTGGCGGCGGCGCGGGGCGACAACGAGGACGGGAAGTCCTACTTCCTGAACATCAAGGGTCCCGAGCTGCTCAACAAGTTCGTCGGGGAGACCGAGCGGCACATCCGCCTGATCTTCCAGCGGGCACGGGAGAAGGCCTCCGAGGGCACCCCGGTGATCGTGTTCTTCGACGAGATGGACTCGATCTTCCGGACCCGTGGGTCGGGCGTTTCGTCCGACGTGGAGACCACGATCGTCCCGCAGCTGCTGTCCGAGATCGACGGTGTCGAGGGCTTGGAAAACGTCATCGTCATCGGTGCCTCGAACCGTGAAGACATGATCGACCCGGCGATCCTGCGGCCGGGCCGGCTCGACGTCAAGATCAAGATCGAGCGTCCGGACGCCGAAGGCGCGAAGGACATCTTCTCCAAGTACCTGGCCGAAGGCCTGCCGATCCACGCCGACGACCTCGCCGAGTTCGGCGGGGACTCCAAGGCGACGTTCGACGCGATGATCCAGCACACCGTCGAGCGGATGTACGAGGAGAGCGACGAGAACCGGTTCCTCGAGGTGACTTACGCCAACGGGGACAAGGAGGTCCTGTACTTCCGTGACTTCAACTCGGGCGCGATGATCCAGAACATCGTGGACCGGGCGAAGAAGTCGGCGATCAAGTCGGTGCTGGAGACCAACCAGCCCGGCCTTCGTGTGCAGCACCTGCTGGACGCGATCGTCGACGAGTTCGCGGAGAACGAGGACCTGCCGAACACCACCAACCCGGACGACTGGGCCCGGATCTCCGGCAAGAAGGGCGAGCGGATCGTCTACATCCGCACGCTCGTCACCGGCAAGAACCAGGACTCGGGGCGGGCGATCGACACCGCCACGAACACCGGGCAGTACCTGTAGGACCGAACATCCGATGGGGCGGTCGCCGCGGCGACCGCCCCATCGGCGTGTCTAGCGGCGGACCAGTTCGGCTTCGGTCGTGCGTCGCGGTCGCTGGCGTCCGTGGGCCGCGAGAATGCCGAGCACCACCAGGAGCGCGCCGGCCGGCTGGTTCCAGCTCACCGGTTCGCCCAGCACGACCACGCCGAGCAGGACGCCGACCACCGGTGTGAGGTAAGTCACCGCGGAGGCGTTGGCCGCACCCCAGGCCGCGATGATCCGGACGTTCCAGACGTAGGCGATGCCGGTCCCGAAGACGCCGAGCGCGATCATGCTCGCCGCCACCGGCACGTCGAGGTGAACCGGTGTTGCGGCGACCGCCGGGGTCAGCAGGCCGAGGATCACCGTGGCCGAGCCGGTCTGGCCGAACGCGACGACGACGGGATCCACCCCACGCGGGGAGACGAACCGGCGCATATAGACGAAACACGCGCCGTAACACGTGGTGGCGCCGAGGCAGGCGAGCTGCGCCGTGAGCTGGTGCGAGACGTCGACCCCGTGCCACACCCCGACGATCGTGAGCACGCCGAGGAAACCGAGCGACAGGCCGAGCACGCGCGGCGGCGTGAACCGCTCCTCCGGCAGCGCCGCGGCGGCCAGCAGCATCGTGATGAGCGGCGTCGTGGCGTTGAAAATGCTGGCCAGACCGGACGAAATGTACTGTTCCGCCCACGAGAACAGCAGGAACGGCACCACGCACAGCAGCACCGAGACGACCGCGAGGTGGCCCCACAGCACGGGATCCCGGGGGAGCGGGCGCCGGCGCAGGAGCAGCACGACGGCCAGCGCGAGCGCGCCCAAAGCGACCCGCGCGAGGGCGACCTGGCCGGGGGAGAGCCCGCCCAGGCCCACCTTGATGAACAGGAAACTCGCACCCCAGACGACGGCCAGCAGCGCGAACCGCACCGTGACCCCGAATCCACCCGACCGCATGGGCGCAGTCAAGCCCGCGGACCGGCCCCGGGGCCAGCGGTTTTCGGACCTCTTGATTTCGTATAACGGCCTATACGTCTCGGGTTAGGATGCCGCCCATGGCTTCGGAGACGGAACCGTGGCGACGAGCGGTGGAGCACGTCGCGAGCCGCGTGGCGGGGCCGCCGCTGCCCGGCGACCTGGACGTCACCGTGCACTTCCACCCGGACCGCCTGGTCGGGGCGGTGTCATTGCTGCGGCACCTGGTTTCGGACGGCGTCTACCGCTCACAGTTCGAGACGGGGACGAGCAACGGCGGGCTGACCGCGTACCCCGGCGGCGACCGCTGGCGCTGGGAACACCGCATCTTCGGCGGCGCCTACGACGACGCGCCGGCGTCCGAGCGTCCGAAGTACGGTTCGCTCAACTACCGCCGCCGTCCGGCGGGCGGCTCGGTCCGGTTCGGCTCGTCCCACCTGCGGCTGAAGCGGGAAGTGCTCGCGCGCACGACGTTCTGCTACCCGGACAGCTTCCGGGAGCCGGAGAACTTCGGCACCGCCGAGCGCATGCCGTTGCTGCCGCTCGCCGAGGCGGACGTGCTGGACGAGCTCGACGACCACATCGAGGCCCACGTCCACGGCCCGCTCCGGCTGGCGTCCGATGTCGACGCGCTGGTGCTCGACCCGGCGTTCCGGGGGACCGTCGTCGAGGCGGCGGCCGCCGAACTGCCGTTCCCCACCCGCTGGCACCACGGGTTCCGGCTCCCGGTGGCCGTCCTGGCCGAGCACGCGGACTTCCGTGGCGAGGACGTCGTACGGGCCGGCAAGGAGATCGCCGAGGACGGCCGGCTCGACGCGCGCGTCATCGGCGACGCCGTCCGCGCCGGCCGGCACGATCCCCAGGTGCTGAAACGGGTGTGGCACTGCACCGCGCGGTTCGGCCTACGCGATGACGCCGGCGGGTAGCAGCGCTTCGGCGAGCCGCCGCCAGTGCGGCATGGCGGACTCGCCCGGTTCGACGCCGATCACCTGGATGCCCACGTGGTCGGCGCCCGCGTCGAGGTGCTCGCGCAGCTTGCCGGTGATCGTGTCGAGGTCGCCCCGGAACACGAGGTCGTCGACGAGCCGGTCGCTGCCGCGGCCGCCGTCGATGTCCGCTTCCGAGTAACCGAGCCGCCGGAACTTCGCGACGTTGTACGGCGAGGTGAGGTACGTGTGCAGGTGGGCGCGGGCGATTTCGCGCGCCTTGGCCGCGTCGGTTTCGAAGAGCACGGCGTGCTCGACGCCGAGGAACGGCGCGGCACCCAGGATCTCCCGCGCCTGGGCGGTGTGGTCCGGGGTCACGTGGTAGGTGTGCGCGCCCGCCGACCGGTCCCGGGCCAGCTCCAGCATCTTCGGGCCGTACGCCGCCAGCAGGCGTCGCATCGGCCCGCGCGGCGCGGGGCTGTCGCTCGTCGTGGCGTCCATGGCGTCGAGGTAGTCGTTCATCGCCTGAAGCGGCTTCGCACCGGGCTTCCCGGCGCCGAAGCCGAGGCCGAGCAGGTGACGGTCCGGGTACGCGTCGGCCAGCAGCTGGGCCGCGCCGTGCGTCCGGCGCGGCTCGCGGGACCCGATCTGCGCGATCCCGTTGACAACGGTGAGGCGTTCGGTGGCGGACAGCAGGAACCCGGCGTGGGTCAGGGCTTCCCGGCCGGTGCTCTCCGGGATCCAGACCGCCGGCCAGCCGAGTTCTTCCAGCTCCTGCACGGAGTCGCGGATCAGGCCGGCCGGCTGGTCCTCGAAGTCGAACGTCCAGATCCCGAAGCGGCCGAGCCGCATGCCTTCGATCGTGCTCATGAATCGAAGTATCGCAGAATTACGATATGAGTCAACCGGCGACGGCTCATCGAGGGGGAGGGGAGCCGTCAGAGGGAGTGGCCGAGCACCGCGACGAACTCGGCGATCCGGGCTTCGTCGCGCTTGTAGTGCGTCCACTTCCCGACGCGGGTCGCCTGCACCAGACCGGCGCGCTGCAGCGACGCCATATAGGCCGACACGGTCGACTGCGCGAGGCCGAGCTTCTCCTGGATGTGGCTCACGCACACACCGACCTCGACCGGGTCGGCGATCGCCCGGTCGACGGGGAAGTGCCGGGCGGGCTCCCGCAGCCACTGCAGCACCTGCAGCCGCACCGGGTTCGCGAGCGCCTTGAACACGTCGAGCAGCTGCTCGACGTCGGGCTGGGATTCGGCGCGTGTCGTCATGGCTGGGAGCGAGTATATCGGCGTATAACGACCTATACTCACGGGCTGTGAGCGAAGAAACTCGGCGGCCCCGTGCGCCGATCACCGAATCCGACGTCCTGGCGTGGCTGGAGACGACCGCCGCCGCCGTCGAAGCGGGGGAGGTGGGCGCCCAGGACCTCATCGACATCCTCGGCGAGCTCCGCCGGGCTTCCGCGGCCTGCGCCGACGCGTCCGACTGGGCGCTGCTCGCCGCCCGTGAAGGTGGCGCCAGCCTCCGCCAGATCGCGCCCGTCTTCGGCAAGGGGTACGTCCGGGCCCCGGCCGCGCGCCTCGAAAAGCTCCACCGCCAGGCGCAGAACTCCGACCAGTGGCTGGCCATCCTCCGGCACAAGGGAACGGCATGAGGAGCTCCGTGGGTCGCATCGCGCTGGGCTTGGCGGCGCTGGGCCGTCCCGCCTACATCAACCTGGGCCGCGACGGCGCGCTGCCGCCGGTGCGGGACGTCGCTTCGATGCGGGCCGCGACGTTCGCGGTGCTCGACGACGCGTACGCCGCCGGAGTCCGGCACGTCGACGTCGCCCGGTCGTACGGGCGCTCGGAGGAGTTCCTGGCCGGCTGGCTCGCCGAGCGTGGACACGCCGACGTCGAGGTCTCCAGCAAGTGGGGTTACGCCTACGTCGGGGACTGGCGGCTCGACGCCGAGGTGCACGAGGTGAAGGAGCACTCGGCGGCGCGGTTCGCCGCGCAGTGGGCGGAAACCCTGGCGCTGCTGGGCGATCGGGTGGGTCTCTACCAGGTGCATTCGCTCACTGTGGACAGTCCGCTGTTCACCGACCGGCCGCTCGTCGAGGCCCTGGCGGAGCTTTCCGCGAACGGCGTCGCGGTGGGGTTCTCGACGTCCGGGCCGGCGCAGGCCGGCGCGATCGAGCGGGCGTTCGCGCTGGAGGTGGCCGGGCGGCCGGTGTTCTCGGCCGTGCAGTCCACCTGGAACCTCCTCGAGCCGTCCGCCGGGCCCGCGCTGGCCGCGGCGCACGCGGCGGGAAAGCGGGTGCTGGTCAAGGAAACCCTGGCCAACGGGCGGCTCGCGGTCGAAGCGCCGGCCGTGGTGCGGGACGTCGCGGCGGCGCACGGGACCGGGCCGGACGCGGTCGCGGTGGCCGCCGTGCTGGCGCAGGACTGGGCCGGCACCGCGGTCATCGGCCCGGCGAGCCCGGCCCAGCTGGCCGCGAACCTCACCGCCACCACGCTTTCCCTGAGCACGGACGAGGAAGCGGCGCTGGCCGGGCCGGCGGAGAATCCGGGGGAGTACTGGCGTCACCGGTCCTCTTTGGGGTGGGACTGACCGGCTGCACTACTCTGCGCAGGCACAGACGGACTACGGGAGGGCCGGAGCAGGTGCGTCATCGCCAGGTGGTTGCCTTGGCCGCGGTCGCGTTGGTCGGCCTGACCGGTTGTGACGGGCCCGACCCGAACAACCTCGAGACGTACTACGACGATCCGTCTCCGTCGGCCTCGTCGGCCCCGGCCAGGACCGAAGTCCCGGTCAGCTCCGCGAAGGCCGCTCCGGTCACGCCGGCGGCGCCGGACCTCGGGCTGCTGGCCGAGCGGGCACTGCTGTCCGACGAGGACGTCGCCGAAGAAGGTGTGCAGCGAGGCTCTGGTGCGGCGTCGGGCTGCCTTTCGGACGACCCGGCGGCGGCCGGCCGGATCGCGAGCTGGCGCTACCCGAGCGGGTCGGTGCTGCGGCACCGGGTCGCCGCCTACCCGGACCAGCCGGGTGCGGACGTCGTGGCGAAGGCGGTGTGCACCGGGACCGAGGTGGACCTCCCGGCCCAGCCCGGCGTCGAGCGTCAGCGTGCCTGGTGCGAAGGCAAGACGTGCACGGTGTTGCTCGCCAAGGGAACTTTGGTGTCCGGGCTGACCGTGTCGGCGAGCACCGAGGCGCGGGCGATCGACGCGGCGAAGCGGCTGCTGCCCGCGATGACGGCGAAGCTGACAGCTCAGGCGTAGCGGCGGAACCACTCCTGGACGCCTTCGCGGCCGTCGGGGATGAAGGGGAGCTCCGGCGCCGGGTCGTCGATCCAGCTGCGGAGGTCGTCCAGCGGGATCCACCGGCCTTCGACGATCTCTTCGGCCTGGTGCCGGATCGGGCCGTCCCACCGCACCTCGAAGGCGAAGTTGTGGCAGCGGTTGTGGCCGTCGTCGTAGACCTTGGTGAACAGCGGAACGGGTTCCACCCCTTGGACGCCCAGCTCTTCGGCCAGTTCGCGGCGGGCGCACTCGGCCGGTGACTCGCCCGCGGCGACCACACCGCCGGCCCAGCAGTCCCAGGTGGACGGGAACACGTCCTTCGTGGCGGTGCGGAGGTGCACGTAGACCGCGTTTCCGTCACCCGAACGGACCAGTACGACACCGGCGGCGTGCCACAGTCCTTCCGCGCGGAGGCGGCTCCGGCGCGTCGCGCCGACGACCGAGCCGGCCTGGTCATAGAGGGCAACGAGTTCGTCACTGCCTGGCATGGGTGCATCGTTCCACTAGGGCGACCCCGTAGGGTGGTGGACATGCGGCGGATCATGGGAACCGAAGTCGAGTACGGCATCTCCGTGCCGGGCGACGCGACGGCGAACCCGGTACTCACCTCGACCCAGGTCGTGCTGGCCTACGCGGCGGCGGCCGACATCCCGCGCGCCCGGCGGGCGCGGTGGGACTACGAGGTGGAGTCCCCTTTGCGGGACGCGCGCGGCTTCGACCTGACCGGCCCCGGCGGGCCGGGGCACGACCCCGACGTCGAGGACCTGGGCGCGGCGAACGTCATCCTGACCAACGGGGCGCGGCTGTACGTCGACCACGCGCACCCGGAGTATTCGGCGCCCGAGGTGACGAACGCGCGCGACGCGGTCATCTGGGACAAGGCCGGCGAGCGGGTGATGGAGGAGGCTGCGCTGAAGGCGGCGTCCGTGCCCGGTCAGCCGCCGCTGCAGCTGTACAAGAACAACGTCGACGGCAAGGGCGCCAGTTACGGCACCCACGAGAACTACCTGTGCGCGCGCTCGACGCCGTTCACCGCGATCATCGCCGGGCTGACGCCGTTCTTCGTGTCGCGGCAGGTGGTGACCGGGTCCGGGCGGGTCGGGATCGGGCAGCAGAGCGAGGAAGCCGGGTTCCAGCTCTCCCAGCGTGCGGACTACATCGAGGTCGAGGTCGGCCTGGAGACGACGCTGAAGCGCGGGATCATCAACACCCGCGACGAGCCGCACGCGGACGCGGACAAGTACCGCCGACTGCACGTCATCATCGGTGACGCGAACATGTCGGAGTACTCGACGTACCTGAAGGTCGGGACGACGGCGCTGATCCTCGACCTGATCGAGTCCGGCATCCGGTTCGACGACCTGAAGCTGGACGAGCCGGTCAAGGCGGTCCACCAGATCAGCCACGACCCGACGCTGAAGGCGCAGGTTTCGCTGGCGAACGGCCGCAAGTACACCGGCCTGGACCTGCAGTTCGCCTACCACGAGATCGTGTCGCAGAACCTGGACCGCACCGACGCCGACCAGGCGTCGAAGGAGGTCCTCCGGGTCTGGGGCGAGGTGCTGGACGCGCTGGCGCGCGACCCGCAGGAGTGCGCGGACCGGCTGGACTGGCCGGCGAAGCTGCGGCTGCTGGAGGGGTACCGGCAGCGCGACAGCCTGGCCTGGGGCGCGCCGCGGCTGCGGCTGGTGGACCTGCAGTATTCGGACGTACGGCTGGCGAAGGGCCTGTACAACCGGCTGGTGACGCGCGGGTCGATGAAGCGGCTGGTGACCGAGGAAGAGGTGCTGGCCGCGGTGACGACCCCGCCGTCGGACACGCGGGCCTACTTCCGGGGCCGGGCGCTGGAGAAGTACGCGACCTCGATCGCGGCGGCCTCCTGGGATTCGGTCATCTTCGACGTCGGCAAGGAGTCGCTGGTGCGGATCCCGACGCTGGAGCCGTTGCGGGGGACGAAGGCGCACGTCGGCAAGTTGCTGGACGACTCGGCGACGGCGGAGGAGCTGGTGGAGGCGCTCACCGGTTCGGACTAGGCGGCACGCACGTCGATCGTGGCGTGACCCCGAATGTCGGGGCCGCTGGGTAGGCTAGGAAACATCAGCCACACCGGGAGGCGAGATGGCCCAGGAAAAGATCGAAAAGCACGGCGGCGGCGACTCTGACGAAGAGTTCGACGACACCGGCGCGGCGGGTCAGGAGCGGCGCGAGAAGCTCGGCGAGGACGTCGACACGATCCTCGACGAGATCGACGACGTGCTCGAGGAGAACGCCGAGGACTTCGTCCGGGCCTATGTGCAGAAGGGCGGCGAGTAGCCGCTCGGGGCGCTGCGCCCCAGCCGACCGTTCAGCCGGCGGCCGGGGTTCCGCGCGATGGTGACCGTGGTCCGGGTGGACCCCGTGTCGCCGGCGCGGAGCCGCGGCCCGCACAGATGGGATTTTTGAGCACGTATGGACAACACCAGGGGCATCTCGGGTCCCGCGCTGCCGGCCGCGTACTTCTCGTCGGCGTCGTCGTCGTTTTCGGACTTCCTGCGGGCGCAGGCGCCGGAGCTGCTTCCGGAGCGCCGGGTGGGCGGCAGCCTGACCGAGCTCGGCGTGCCGCACGGGACGACGATCGTCGCGTGCACGTTCGCGGGCGGTGTGCTGATCGCGGGTGACCGGCGGGCGACGTCGGGGAACCTGATCGCGAGCCGCGACATCGAGAAGGTACACGTCACCGACGAGTATTCGGCGGTGGGGATCGCGGGCACGGCCGGGCTGGCCGTGGAGATGGTGCGGCTGTACGCCGTGGAGCTGGCGCACTACGAGAAGATCGAGGGCGTTTCGCTGTCGCTGGACGGCAAGACGAACAAGCTGGCCGGGATGGTCAAGGCCAACCTCGAGATGGCGATGGCCGGGCTGGCGGCGATCCCGTTGTTCGTCGGGTACGACCTCGAGGCCGAGGACGCCAAGCACGCGGGCCGGATCGTCTCGTACGACGCCGCGGGCGGCCGGTACGAGGAAAACGGCGGGTACGCGGGCATCGGCTCGGGTTCGCTGTTCGCGAAATCCGCGCTGAAGAAGCTGCACGACCCGGACGCCGACGTCGAAGGCGCGATCCGGGTGGCCGTGGAGGCGCTCTACGACGCGGCGGACGACGACACCGCGTCGGGCGGCCCGGACCTGGTGCGCCGGATCTTCCCGAGCGTCGTGACCGTCACCGCCGAGCACGGCGCCGTCCAGCTGCCCGAGTCGGAGACGGCGGCGGTCGCGGAGGCCGTGGTGGCCGGGCGGATCGAGCGCCAGCAGCGCCGGCTGGCCTGACCGGGCCGGAGCTGAACCAGTGAACGATGGAACACCGAAAGACCTGGAGCGCACACCGTGACGATGCCGTTGTATGCCTCTCCCGAGCAGCTGATGCGGGAGCGTTCCGAGCTGGCGCGCAAGGGCATCGCGCGCGGCCGGAGCGTGGTGGTGCTGAAGTACTCGGGCGGGGTGCTGTTCGTGGCGGAGAACCCGTCGGCGACGCTGCACAAGGTTTCCGAGATCTACGACCGGATCGGGTTCGCCGCGGTCGGGCGCTACAGCGAGTTCGAGAACCTGCGCGTCGCCGGCATCCGGCACGCGGACCTCAAGGGGTACCAGTACGACCGGCGTGACGTGAGCGCGCGGGCGCTGGCGAACGCGTACGCGGCGACGCTGGGCAGCATCTTCACCGAGCAGCTGAAGCCGTTCGAGGTGGAGGTGTGCGTGGCGGAGGTCGGCGCGAGCGCGGCGGAGGACCAGCTGTACCGGCTGACCTACGACGGCTCGATCTTCGACGAGCCGCAGTACATCGTGATGGGCGGCCAGAACGAGAAGATCGCGGCGAAGCTGAAGGAGACGTTCGAGGACGGCCTGGACCTGCAGGCGGCCCTCGGCGTGGCGGTGGCCGCGTTGCGCACCCCGATCCAGCCGGCGGCGACGACGTCCGCATCGGCCGGTTCGTCGTCCACATCGTCCTCGGCGAGCGCGTCGGCCAACGGCGGCACCACCGAGACCGACCCGCCGATCAAGCTGGAGGTGGCGGTCCTGGACCGCGACCGCCCGCGGCGCGCATTCCGCCGGCTGACGGGCACCGCGCTGGACGCGCTGCTGCCGGTGCCGGACCCGCAGGGTGAAGAGCCGGAGGCGAAGCCGGAAGGCGAGTGAGTTTCTGAGCGGAACGGGGGCGTGGCCGGGTGGCCGCGCCCCCGTTTTTGTGTCCGCGAACGGCAGCTTCACGACGTGGCTGGGGACGTCCGGAAGTTCTGGTCGGCAAACGCCAGCAGGTACGGCAACGTCGCCCGAGCGGTGTGCCAGGTGTGGTTGAACCCGCGTTCCGCGTGGACAACGGCATCCTGACCACGAGCTCGCAGCGCATCGGCGATCCGGTGCGCAGTAGTGACGTCGGTGGGCGCGCCCGTGCCGACGGCCAGCATCACCGAGATCGGAGCGGTGAACTTCATCGTGGGCAGGTAGCGGCGCGGGGTGTTGGCCGCGATGGCGGCCTTGTCGCCGTTGAGGACGCCGACGGAGTCGTTGAGGTCGTCGTACGGCAGCGCGATCAGCAGGGTGGCGAACTCGTCCACGTGGTGGAGGCCGATGTTGAGCGCGCCGAAGCCACCGCCGGACATGCCGCCCAGGGCGCGGTGGGTGCGGTCGGCGAGGGTGCGGTAACGCTGGTCGATCGCCGGGACGACGGTGCGTGCGAGGTAGGTCTCCAGTTGCGGGCCGCCGGGGACGTCGAGGCATTCCCAGTCCGTGGCCGGGTTGCCGGCGGTCAGGTCGACGCTGACCACGATCATCGGCGCGATGACGCCGGCCTTCTGCAGCGCGAGCAGCGTGCCGGGCGCGTCGCCCGAGGTGAGCCAGTCGCGCGGGCCGCCGAAGGGGTAACCGTGGATCAGGTAGACGACGGGGTAACGACGCGCGGTGTCGGTGTTGTACCCGGGCGGCAGGACGACGTAGTTGCTGCCGGCCGGGATCGCGTGGGCGGGGTCGGGCAGGTTGACGACGTCGATCCGCTGCCCGGCGGCCGCGGGGGTGCCCGGTCCGGGGTGGGGCGCGGAGGACGGGGCTTCCTTGTCGTCGTCGAGCAGGCGGCCGGCGAGGTTGACCACGCCGGGCCCGCGCTGGAGGAGCCGCGCGAGGTCGTCGGAGGTGCGCACGTACCCGACGTAGCTGTTCAGGGCAGTGACCGCCGCGAGCAGCAGGAGGACGCCGAACGCGGTGAACCCCCAGCGTCGTACCCGGCGCCGGTGCGCGAGCGCGATCACGGCGGCGAGCACGGCGACGGCGGCCGAGGCGAGGCCGAGCCAGATGAACGGCGACTCCAGCGGGCCGAGATCACGGGCGCGTGCCGTGACGTCGCCGGGCAGCACCGGATCGGTCGCCGCCCGGTGGACGACGCTCGCCAGGTCCATCGATCCCCCACTAGTCCCCTGGCCGCGGGCAGGATCGCCCGCACCTCGAAACCGAAGCTAGCCAGGGGTGCCTGTGGGTTCGTTGAGAGAACGTAAAGCGCGGCTAAAGCCGGTAGATGGTCAGGGCGCTGGGGCGGGACCGGAAGCGGAACCGGTTGCCGAGCGGGCCGACCTCGCCGTCGGTGGCGACGCGGCGGTTGCCGTCCAGGAGCTCGACGTCGAGCTCGGGCAGGTCGAGCTCCTGGTAGACGTGGCTGGCGGCGAGGGTCCGGGTGATCATCGCCAGCAGGAACCGGGCGCGCGAGTAGGGCAGGTCGGCGCGCAGGTAGCGGATGTCGAGCAGGCCGGTGTCGAGCGCGGGCCGCCGGCTGGGCGCGAAGCCCTTCGGCGCGTACGTGCCGTTGCCGACGAACAGCAGCCAGACCTGGGTGAGCTTGCCGTTGAGCCGGACGGTCAGCGGCTTGGCGTTGCGCAGTGTCCGGGTCAGCGCGATCGCCGCCGAAGGCCACTTCGGGTGCTTCTCCTGCAGCTTCTCGCGGAGCCGGACCATCTCCGGGTAACCGCCCAGGCTCGCGGTGTTGACGAACCAGCGGTGGTCCCGGCCGCCTGCCCCGTCGATTTCGACCTCGCCCAGGTCGATGCCGACGGCGTTGCCGACCTCGGTCGCCGCGTCGGCGTCGGGCATGGAGCTGACGCCGATGTCGCGGGCGAAGTGGTTGAGCGTGCCGGCCGGGATCAGCGCGAGCGGCAGGTCGCGTTCGGCGGCCACCGAGGCGATCGCGGCGACGGTGCCGTCCCCGCCCGCGACGCCGAGCGCGCGAACCGTGCCGCGGGCGTCGATCTCGGCTTCGAGCTGGGCCCGCAGGTCCTGGTCGGGGTCCGGGTAGAGGATCTCCGCCTTGGGCCAGGCGTACCGGGCGTCTTCGGTCGGGTCCTGGCCGTTCACCCCGGAGTTGGGGTTGACCAGCACGAGCATGTCCTCGCCGTCGACCATCTCGGGCGCGTCCGCGTCGTGGGCGGTGCGGCCCGGGACGTCGTCGTGCAGCGGCCACCAATGCCGGGTCGCCAGGCCCACGCCGGTCCCGATCGCGAGACCGACGCCGACGTCGGAAGGCCAGTGGACACCGGTGTGGACACGCGAGTACGCGACGGCGAGGGCCAGGGGAGCGACGGCGAGCCCGGCCCGCGGGGACTCCATGGCCACGGCGGTCGCGAAGGCCGCGGCGGAGGCGGAGTGCCCGGAGGGGAACGACGAGGACGTCGGGCGTTTCCGCAGGCGGCGGTGCGCCGGCACCTCCTCCTCGGCCGGGCGGCGGCGAGGGAACAGCGGCTTCCCGATGAGGTTGGCGGCGGCGCTGGCGCCGGCGATCGCGACGACGCCGCGCAGCGCCCCGCGGCGGGTCGCGCCCTTGCGGGTGGCCAGCAGGGCCGCGACGCCCCACCACAGGCGGGACTTGTTCGCCGACCGGGAGAGCGCCATCAGCGCGTCGTCGGCCTTCGTCGCCGGCAGCGCGGCGCTCCGCCGGATCAGGGCACGGTCGGTCCGGCCGACCTGCCGGAAGGCCTGGATGAGCTGGTGTGTCAAGGAGTCGCCTTCCCCGAAGTCGTCAAGAGCACTGCTTCAATCGTGCCTGATTCGGGGAGTTTTCACCGTCTGTGGCGCACTGGGGGCGTGTCGACGCCCGAACGGCGCACCTTAGGAGGGGGTGCAGCGCCTACTCTGGTGGGATGCAGCGGCGGATCTTTGGCATCGAGACCGAGTTCGGGGTCACGTGCACCTTCCACGGCCAGCGCAGGCTCTCTCCCGACGAGGTGGCGCGCTACCTCTTCCGGCGGGTCGTCTCGTGGGGCCGTTCTTCGAACGTTTTCCTGTCGAACGGCTCCCGGCTCTACCTCGACGTCGGCTCGCACCCCGAGTACGCGACGGCCGAGTGTGACGACCTGGTGCAGCTCGTCACGCACGACAAGGCCGGCGAGCGGATCCTCGAGGACCTGCTCGTCGACGCCGAGCGTCGGCTGGCCGACGAGGGCATCGGCGGCGACATCTTCCTGTTCAAGAACAACACCGACTCGGCGGGCAACTCGTACGGCTGTCACGAGAACTACCTGGTGACCCGCGCGGGTGAGTTTTCCCGCATTGCGGACGTGCTGCTCCCGTTCCTGGTGACCCGCCAGCTCATCTGCGGCGCCGGCAAGGTGCTGCAGACCCCGCGCGGCGCGGTCTACTGCCTCTCCCAGCGTGCGGAGCACATCTGGGAGGGCGTCTCCAGCGCGACGACCCGGTCGCGGCCGATCATCAACACCCGCGACGAGCCGCACGCCGACGCCGAGCGCTACCGGCGCCTGCACGTCATCGTGGGCGACTCGAACATGGCCGAGCCGACGACGATGCTCAAGGTCGGCTCGGCGAACCTGGTCCTCGAGATGATCGAGGCCGGCGTCCAGTTCCGCGACTTCACCCTCGACAACCCGATCCGCGCGATCCGCGAGATCAGCCACGACCTCACCGGCCGTCGTCAGGTGCGGCTGGCCGGCGGGCGCGAGGCGTCGGCGCTGGACATCCAGCGCGAGTACCACGCCCGCGCGGTGCAGCACCTCAAGGACAACGGGTCGACCCCGGCGAACGAGCGGGTCGTCGAGCTGTGGGGCCGGGCGCTGGAAGCGGTCGAGCAGCAGGACTTCGGCAAGATCGACACCGAGATCGACTGGGCGATCAAGCACCGGCTGGTCGAGCGCTACCGGCACAAGCACGACCTTGACCTCTCCAGCCCCCGGATCGCGCAGCTCGACCTGGCCTACCACGACATCCGCCGCGGCCGGGGCATCTTCGACCTGCTGCAGCGGAAGGGCCTGGTTCGCCGGGTCACCGACGACGGCGAGATCGAGGCCGCCAAGGACACCCCGCCGCAGACGACCCGGGCGAAGCTGCGCGGCGACTTCATCGCCGCGGCCCAGGCCGCCGGGCGCGACTTCACCGTCGACTGGGTGCACCTGAAGCTGAACGACCAGGCCCAGCGCACGGTGCTGTGCAAGGACCCGTTCCGCTCGGTCGACGAGCGCGTGGAACGCCTGATCAGCTCGCTCTGACCTTGAAGCCGTGAAGGGCACCTTCAGGGACGTGATGTCCCCGAAGGTGCCCTTCACGGCGTTCGACACTACGAAAGTAGCTGGACCGGTGCGGCAGGATCGCCGCATGCGTGTCGTGCGTGTGGTGCTTCTCGTAGTCGGTCTTCTCGTGGCATTGGCGGTGCCGGCGTCGGCAGGAGGGCACCTGCCGAAGTGGGAGCTGACGCCCACCGGCGTGACCGCCCAGTTCCGCGGCCTGTCCGCCGTGAGCGCGCGGGTCGCGTGGGTCAGCGGCACCCAGGGCACCGTCCTGCGCACCACCGACGGCGGGACGACCTGGAAGTCCGTCGGCCCGCCGGACACCGCGAGTCTCGAGTTCCGCGACATCGAGGCCTTCGACGCCGACCGCGCGGTGATCCTCTCGATCGGCCCCGGGACCGACTCCCGCGTGTACCGGACCGACGACGGCGGCAAGCACTGGCGCCAGACGTTCCAGAACACCGAAGCCGCCGCGTTCTACGACTGCCTGGCCTTCTTCGACCCCTGGCGCGGCCTCGCGATGAGCGACCCGGTCGACGGCCGGTTCCGCGTCCAGGCCACCTTCGACGGCGGCCGCAGCTGGCGCCAGGTCCCCGACAGCGGGTTCCCGCCCGCGCTGCCCGGTGAGGCCGGGTTCGCCGCCAGCGGCCAGTGCATCACCACCGCCGGCCCGTTCGACGCCTGGCTCGCCACCGGCGGCGGCGCCACCGCGCGCGTCCTGCACTCCGGCGACGGCGGCCGCCACTGGACCGCCTCCAACACGCCGCTGCCGAGCAGCCCGTCCGCCGGCGTCTTCGCCCTCGCCTTCCGCACCCCGGGGCAGGGTGTCGCGATCGGTGGTGACTACGCGAACCCGGCCGCGCCCGGTCCGGCCGTCGCGCTCACCAGGGACCGCGGCCGCACCTGGACCACCCCGGGCCAGTACCCCGCCGGGTACCGCTCCGGGCTGGCCTGGCGCGGCGGCAGTGTGCTCGCCGTCGGCCCCGGCGGCAGCGACCTCAGCCCCGACGGCGGCCGGCACTGGACGCCGTTCGACACCGGCAGCTTCGACAGCGTGGACTGCACGGTGCCGGGCAGCTGCTGGGCCAGTGGCGTCCAGGGCCGCGTTGCCCGCCTGAGCCGTTAGAGCACCTGGCCGGTCGGGCGGACCATGATCTCGTTGATGTCGACCGACGGCGGCTGCTGGAGCGCGTAGAGCACCGCGCGGGCGATGTCGTCCGGCTCGAGCTTCGGCTTCTTGCGCTGCTCGTCGTCGAGGATGTCGGTGTCGGTGATGCCCGGGTTGACGAGCGTGACCCGCACGCCGGTGCCGACGGCCTCCTCGCGGATCGACCCGGCCAGCCCGGTCACCGCCCACTTCGTCGCCGAGTAGAGGCTCGCGTTGCGGATGAAGCGGCCGGCGACCGAGCCGGTGATCACCAGGTGGCCCGACGACTCCGCCAGCGCGGGCAGCGCCGCCCGCGCGGTGTACGCCGCGCCGAGCACGTTGGTGCGGACCATCTCAGCCCACTGCTCCGGGTCGTCGCCGCCGGTGCCGAAGAACGACGTCCCGACGCCGATCCCGGCGTTGGCGAAGGCCGCGTCGAGCCGTCCGAAACGCTCGACGGCCTGGGTGACGGCTCTGGAGATACTTGGCCAGTCCCCGACGTCGGCGCCGAGCGCCAGCGCCCGGTCTTCACCCAGTTCGGCCGCCAGCGAGGCGGCGGACTCGGCCTTGCGCGCCACGAGCGCGACCTTGAACCCGGAGGCGGCGGCCAGCCGTGCGGTCGCGGCGCCGAGCCCGCGCGAGGCGCCGGTGATGAGGAGAACACGTTCATCCATGCGACCCAGGCTAGGCACGGATCACGGGGTCAGCACGAGCCGGCCGCGCAGCCCACCCGCGGCCAGCCGTTCGTGGGCGGTCGCCGCCGCGGAAAGCGGCAGCACGTCCGCGACCCGCAGCGGGAGGACACCAGCCGAAGCGAGCCGGGCCAGTTCGGCCAGCCGGGGGCCGTCCGCGCGGATCCAGACGCTGCGCACCCGGACCCCGCGCAGCGGGATCGGCGCGGCGCCCGCGGCGAAGGCGACGAACTCACCGCCGCCGCGGACCGCGTCGAGCGCGTCCAGGCCGAGCAGCGCGGTGTCCAGGACGGCGTCGGCTCCGCCCGGCACCAGCGCGCGCACCCGGTCGCCCAGGGCCGGCCCGCGCGGCACGAACTCGTCCGCACCGAACCGGCGGACCAGCGCCTCGTCGCTCTCGGAAGCCACCGCCACCACGCGGAGCCTGCGGGCGTGCGCCAGCGCGACGGCGTACCCGCCGACCGCGCCCCCCGCCCCGGTGACCAGCACCGTCCCGGTGGTTTCGACGAGGTCGAGCGCCTGGGCCGCGGTCAGCGCGTTGAGCGGCAGGGTCGCCGCCTCGGCGGGGGAGACACCGGCCGGAGCCGGAGCCACCGCCGAGGCGTCCAGCACGACCTGCTCGGCGTAGGCGCCGAGCGGGGTGGCGATGCGGTCGCGCAGGCCGATCACCGCGGTACCCACCTCGAAGCCCGAGCCCGCGTCGACCACACCGGCGACGTCCCAGCCGAGGCCGAGCACCTCCCGCGGCGGGATCACGCCGGCCCCGGTCAGGATCCCGGCGCGGGTCGCGACGTCGACCGGGTTGACCGCGGCCGCCGCCACCCGGATCCGCACCTGCCCGGGACCCGGCTCCGGCGTCGGCACTTCCACGGGCTCCAGCACCTCCGGACCACCGAACCGGCGGACCACGATCGCACGCATCTTCGTCTCCTTCGCAGGTCGGACCTTCCCCGCGAACGTATGGGGAGCTACTCTCCATCGGGAAGTACGCACCCGAAGGTGCCCACCGCACGAGGAGGTTCGCCCGGTGCCCACGCGCACGGCGGAACAGCGGCGGCAGGCCGAGAAGGCCGCCTACGACGCCTATCTCGCGGCCTGCCCCACCCGGAAGCTGCTCGACGAGATCGCCGGCAAGTGGGTCAGCCTGATCCTCGTCGCGCTCGGTGACGGCCCGCAGCGCTACAGCGACCTTTCGCGGCGCATCGCCGGGGTCAGCCAGAAGATGCTCACCCAGACCCTGCGGGTGCTCGAACGCGACGGCCTGGTGCGCCGCGAGGTGACCCCGTCGGTGCCCGTCCGCGTCGACTATTCCCTTACGCCACTGGGGGAAAGCCTGCGCGCGCTGATGTCGGCGTTCAAGGACTGGGCCGAGGTCAACTTCGACGCCGTGGACGCCGCCAGGACCGATTACGACGCGCGCACCCCGGACCTCACGATCGGGCCGGGCGGCGCGGGCTAGGCTCTACCGGGTGTCCACCGCACGCGCCGAACGGCTGGTCAATCTGGTGCTGGCCCTCCTGTCCACCCGGCAGTACCTCACTGCCGAGCGGATTCGCGGCATCGTGCCCGGATACGGCGACGCGGCCAGCGACGACGCCTACTTCCGGATGTTCGAACGGGACAAGACCGAGCTGCGTGAGCTCGGCATCCCCTTGGAGACCGGCCGCAACTCCGCCTTCGACGCCATCGAGGGTTACCGCATCGCCCGCCGCGACTACGAACTCGGCGAGATCGACCTCGCCCCCGACGAAGCCGCGGCCGTCGCGCTGGCGTCCCGGCTGTGGGACTCCCCGGAGCTGACCGGGCAGGCGCAGGGCGCGCTCGTCAAGCTGCGCGCCGCCGGCCTGGAGGTCGACGACCAGGCGCCCACCGTCGTCGAGCCGCGCGTGCGTGCGGAACCGGCGTTCGGGCCGCTGCTGGCCGCGGTGCAGAACGGCCAGGCCGTGCGCTTCGAGTACCGCCGCAGCGGCTCGCCGGAACGCATGATGCGGACCCTCGAGCCGTGGGGCGTGGTGTCCTGGAAGGCCCGCTGGTACGTCGTCGGACACGACCGCGACCGCGGCGCCACCCGCTGTTTCCGCCTCTCCCGGGTCACCGGCCAGGTGCGGCCGGTCGGCAAGCCCGGCGCCGTGCAGCGCCCCGAAGGCGTCAATCTCCTCAAGCTGGTGTCGGTCACCAGTGACGCCGAACCGGCGCCGGTGACCACCGCGCGGCTGTGGGTCGCCGACGGCCGCGCCGCCGGGGTCCGCCGGCGCGGCACCGTGCTCGGCCGCTGCACGGTCGACGGCGAAGAAGGTGATCTCGTCGAGATCGGGCTCTACTTCCCGGAGTCGGCGGCCGACTGGATCACCGCGCAGGGCCCCGACGTCGTGGTGCTCGAACCCGACGTGCTGGCCAAGACCGTCCAAGATCGGCTCGAAGCCGTCGTCGCGCGGCAGGGGAGCGCACTGTGAGCGGCTCGACCGACCGGATGCCGCGGCTGCTGGCGCTGGTGCCCTACCTGCTGGCGCGCCCGGGTATCCGCGTCGACGAGGCGGCGCACGACTTCGACGTGACACCGAAGCAGCTGCGCAAGGACCTCGAGCTGCTGTGGATGTGCGGGCTGCCGGGGTACGGGCCCGGCGACCTGATCGACCTGTCCTTCGAGGGGGACACGATCGTCGTCACCCACGACGCCGGGATGAACCGGCCGTTGCGGCTCACCGGCGGCGAGGCGACCGCGCTGCTGGTCGCGCTGCGGGCGCTGGGGGAGACCCCGGGTGTGGTCGACGGCGACGCCGTCCGCCGGTCCATCGCCAAGATCGAGTCCGCCGCCGGACAGGCCCAGCCCGCCGGGGTGGTCGTCGGCGGGGGAGTGCGCGAGGGCAAGAAGACCGCGCGGACCCGCGAAGAGGTCGCCCGGGCCCTGCAGGACGGCCGGGCGCTGAGGATCCGCTACTACACCGCGTCCAAGGACCAGGTCACCGAGCGCACGGTCGACCCGATGAGGCTGCTCATCGTGCAGGCCGTCGGGTACCTGGAGGCCTGGTGCCGCCGCGCCGAGGGTGTCCGGCTGTTCCGGCTCGACCGGATCGACGAGCTGACCGTGCTCGACGAGCCGTCCCGGCCGCCCGCGCACGCCCACCCGACCGACATTTCCGACGGCGTCTTCCGCGAGCGTCCCGATCAGCGGGAAGCCGTGCTCGTCCTCGATCCGGACGCACGCTGGGTAGCCGAGTACTACCCCTGCGAGGAGCTCGACGAGCTCGACGGCGGCCGGCTGCGCATCCGGATGCGGTACGCCGACCAGTCCTGGATGGTGCGCCTGGTGCTGGGTCTGGGCGGGGAAGCGCTGGTGGAGAGCCCGGCGGACCTCGCGTCGGACGTCGGACGCCGCGCCGCCGACGCGGTGGCCCGAGCCCGTCACCTTCCGTCAACCTGCGACCACTAGGGTGATCGACGTGCCGTACCTGCCCACCGTCGTGCTCGTCGCGATCGGCCTGCTGCTGCTCGTGCTCCTGCTGGTGCGGACCATGAAGGTCTTGCGTGGTTTCAAGCAGACCGCAAGCATGGTGGCTACGAACACCCAGGACCGGGCGGGGTTGATCCGCGCCCGGTCGGCTGCGCTGCGGGTCGCCTTCGCGGAGCGCCGCCGGAAACCGGAAAACCAGTAACATCCCTACCAGACGCAGATAGGAGGCCATCTTGTTCGCCAACGGATTGCAAGGATGGCATTTGATCATCTTGGTGCTGCTCGTCGTGCTGCTGTTCGGGGCCAAGCGGCTTCCCGATGCGGCGCGGTCGATCGGCAAGTCCATGAAGATCTTCAAGGCCGAGACCAAGGACCTCGCGGGCGACAAGAGCGCCTCGCACGAGGACGCCGAGCCCGTCGAGACCAAGCAGATCCCGGCCACGCCCGTCGCCCCGCCGGCGACCGCCGCGACCGACCAGCAGGTCGCCGACCTCCAGCGGCAGCTCGACGAGCTGAAGAAGCAGCAGTCCGCCGACCAGCCGCAGAAGAACGCCAGCTGAGCGGTTAGGCCACACCCGGTCCCTGGTCCACGGAGCGCGCCCCAGCCGGCGCGCTCCGGCGGACACCGACGAGAACGGAACATCCCGTGGCGGAACCCGCCTCCGGAAACGGCGACAGCCGCCGGTCGAAGCGGCGCCAGCGCAGCCGTCGCAAGAACC
The DNA here is from genome assembly GCF_044453095.1 of Amycolatopsis sp. NPDC051758. Lineage (NCBI taxonomy): Bacteria > Bacillati > Actinomycetota > Actinomycetes > Pseudonocardiales > Pseudonocardiaceae > Amycolatopsis > Amycolatopsis sp. NPDC051758. The sequence continues at coordinate 100,070 of NZ_JBITCJ010000016.1, forward strand.
CCGACGGCACGATGACGCTCATCGAGCACATCTACGAGTTCCGCCGCCGCCTGGGCTTCGCGCTGCTCGCCGTCGTCGTGGGCGGCATCCTGGGCTTCTTCTGGTTCAGCACCAAGGTGGGGCCGATCCCGTCGCTCGGCGAGATCGTCAAGGACCCGTACTGCGCCATCCCGCCGGATCGGCGGCTCAACGGCTACCAGGGCTGTCAGCTCCTGCAGACCGTGCCGTTCGAAGCCTTCATGATCCAGCTGAAGGTCGGCCTCGCGGCCGGCGCCGTGCTGTTCTCGCCGGCGTGGCTGTACCAGGTCTGGGCGTTCATCGCGCCCGGTCTCTACACCAAGGAACGCAAGTACGCGCTGACCTTCGTCGGGTTCGCGTCGGTGCTGTTCGCCGCCGGCGCGGTGCTGGCGTACATGCTGTTCCCGCACGCCCTGCAGCTGCTGATGGGCTTCGGCCAGGACGAGTTCGTCACGGCGCTGACCGCCGACAAGTACATCTCGTTCATGCTGTCGCTGCTGATCATCTTCGGGATCAGCTTCGAGCTGCCGCTGCTCGTGGTGATGCTCAACCGCGTCGGCGTGGTCAAGTACCGGCAGCTGAAGAAGTGGCGCCGCGGCATCGTGTTCGCGCTGTTCGTCTTCGCCGCCTTCGTCACCCCGGGCTCGGACCCGTTCTCGATGCTCGGCCTGGCCGGCGCGCTGACCGTGCTGTTCGAGCTGTCCGTCCAGCTCGCCCGGGTGCACGACCGCAAGAAGGACCGCGAACGCGCGGACGAGGGCTGGGACCAGCTCGCGGACGACGAAGCGGCGCCCTTCGACTACACGCCGAGCAAGGTCGACGACGCGCCGACCACCTCCGGCGGCCGGTCGAGCACCGACGACGTCACGTAGTGGGGATCCACGCCGCGCTCGCCGTGCACCCGGCTTCGGGGCACGGCGCGGCCGCCCGGATCGCCGACACCGTCGCGGAGCGCCTGCGCACCGCCGTGGACCGGCTTGACGTCCTGGTGGCCAACTCCGTCGAAGAGTCCCGTGAGCTGATGCGGACGTCGCACGACGCGGGTCTCGACGTCCTGATCGTGCTCGGCGGTGACGGCGCCGCCCACCAGGGTGTCCAGTTCTGCGCCAACCACGACGTCGCCCTCGGGCTCGTCCCGGCGGGCACCGGCAACGACTTCGCCCGCGCCCTCGGCGTCCCCGGCGAACCGCTGCCGGCGGTCGACGCGCTGGTGGCGGCCCTGCGCTCGGGCGCCCGCCGGCGGATCGACCTCGGCCGCGTCGGCGACACCTGGTTCGCGACCGTGCTGTGCGCGGGCTTCGACGCGAGTGTCAACGAACGCGCCAACCGGATGCGCTGGCCGTCCGGCCCGCGTCGTTACGACGTCGCGATCCTTGCCGAGCTGGCCGCGTTCCGCTCCCGCCCGGTGGTCGTCGACACCGGCACGGAGCGGCTGGAGCTCGACGCGACCCTGGTGGCGGTCGGCAACACCCGCTTCTACGGCGGCGGCGTCCCGATCTGCCCGACGGCCGACCCCGAGGACGGCGTCTTCGACGTGACGGTGGTCGGGGACGTCAGCCGCCGGGGCCTGATCCGCATGCTCCCGGGCCTGCGCACCGGCAAGCACCTCACCCACCCCGCGGTCCGCACCCTGCGCGCCCGCTCGGTCTCCCTGACCGGCAACACCTGGCCCGCCTACGCCGACGGCGAGCCACAGGGCAACGTGCCGGTGACGATCAGCTGCGTCCCGGGCGCGCTGACAGTCCTGGCCTAGCCGGCCCTAGCGGTCGTAACCGCCCGCCCGCGCCACCAGCTGCCGGAAGTGCTCGGGCGTCAAGAGCCGCTCGGCCCGCGCGTCGGCGAAGTACACGCCGCCGCAGCGGTGGCAGAACCAGCCCTGCTCCCACACCTGCTTCGCGGCCGGCACCCCGCGCCGCTGCCGCCGGTGCGCCCGCAGCCGCCGGACGTACAGCCACACCAGCATCCCGACCGCGACGAACACGCACAGCGAAGGCAGCGAGATCACCGCGATCCCCAGCACCTTCGCCCCGGCCCCGCCGGGCGGCGGGTCGTCGACCGCCGACAACGGCAACAGCAGGAAACAGCTCCCGACCAGCACCAGCGCGATCACCGCGGCCACCAGCCCACCGTTGCGACGGGGGAGCGGGAACGGATCGAGCGCCCGCGCCATCCCGGTCACCGTAACCCCCGAGACCTGACTGCTGGTGTAGATCACCCCGTCCCCGGCCGGCACCGCCACCATCGGCCCCTGACCGCGGTAGAACGAATGCCCGCCGTGATACACCGCGGGCACGTGCTGCACCTGGTCCAGCAGCCCGCAGCTCGGACACGGTTCGGTCATCACCCGCCCACCTCCCGCCGTCATGCAGCCTCCGACGCCGCCCGGCCCGCACCGGTTCCGCCGACCATTGTGTATAACGACCTATACAGCGGCCGACCGGAGCGGGCACCCGAGGTGCCCGCCGACCAAAAAAGAAGCAATCGACGGCCGTCGGTCACGCCGCGTGCAAACTGTCGGTGGCATGTGGAACCCTGACGAGGTGGCCGATAGCCCTTCTCAATCCCCGGCCGAGGCCTATGCGGCCTCGTCACGCCGAGGGAAGTACCCCCAGCTGACGCGCTTCGCCGCGGAGGCGTCCTTCGAGTTCGACGACTTCCAGATCCGCGGGTGTGAGGCGCTCGAGGGCGGCCACGGCGTGCTCGTCTGCGCGCCGACCGGGGCCGGCAAGACCATCGTCGGCGAGTTCGCCGTGCACCTGGCGCTGGCCGAAGGCCGCAAGTGCTTCTACACGACGCCCATCAAGGCGCTGTCGAACCAGAAGTACGGCGACCTCGTGGCGCGCTACGGCCCGGACGCGGTCGGCCTGCTCACCGGGGACACCTCGATCAACGGCAACGCCCAGGTGGTCGTGATGACCACCGAGGTGCTGCGCAACATGCTCTACTCGGGCTCCTCGACCATCACCGACCTCGGGTACGTGGTCATGGACGAGGTGCACTACCTCGCCGACCGGTTCCGCGGCGCGGTGTGGGAGGAGGTGATCCTGCACCTGCCCGAGCACGTCCGCGTGGTCGGGCTGTCGGCCACGGTCAGCAACGCCGAGGAGTTCGGCGAGTGGCTGGTCGAGGTCCGCGGTGACACCACCGTCGTGGTCGACGAGCACCGGCCGGTGCCGCTCTGGCAGCACATGCTGGTCGGGAACCGGCTGCTGGACCTGTTCGCCGGTGACGACGTCCACGCCCCGGGCGCCGAGCTGCGGATCAACCCGACGCTGCTGCGCCGCACCGAGGAGATCGGCCGCCAGTACGCGCCGGCGGGCTTCCGCGGGCCGCGCGGGTCCCGGCGGGGTGCGCCGCGGATGCCGCGGTTCCGGCCGCCGTCGCGGGTGGACGTCGTGGAGCAGCTGGACCGGGCCGGGCTGCTGCCGGCGATCGTGTTCATCTTCTCCCGGGCCGGTTGTGACGCCGCCGTGGCGCAGTGCGTCCGGTCGGGGCTGCGGCTCAACGGGCCGGGTGAGGTCGAGGAGATCCGCCGGGTCATCGAGGAGCGCACGGCCGACCTGCCCGAGGGTGACCTCGGTGTGCTCGGGTACTGGGAGTGGCGGGAGGCGCTCGAACGCGGGATCGCCGGGCACCACGCCGGGCTGCTGCCGGCGTTCAAGGAGACCGTCGAGGAGCTGTTCGTCCGGGGCCTGGTGAAGGCCGTGTTCGCCACCGAGACCCTCGCGCTGGGCATCAACATGCCCGCCCGCACGGTGGTTCTCGAACGGCTGGTGAAGTACAACGGCGAAGCGCACGTCGACCTGACGCCGGGGGAGTACACCCAGCTCACCGGCCGGGCCGGGCGGCGCGGCATCGACGTCGAAGGCCACGCGGTCGTGGCCTGGCAGCCGGGGGTCGACCCGAAGCAGGTCGCCGGGCTCGCCTCGACGCGGACCTACCCGCTGCGGTCGTCGTTCCGGCCCGGCTACAACATGGCCGTGAACCTGGTCGCGCAGGTCGGTGCGGCGGAGGCGCGTGAGCTGCTTGAACAGTCGTTCGCGCAGTTCCAGGCCGACCGGTCGGTGGTCGGCACGGCACGCCGGATCGAGCGGAACAAGGAGGCCCTCAAGGGGTACTCGGCCGCGGTGACCGGGGAGTTCGACGAGGTGCTCGAGTACGTCGAGCTGCGCGCGAAGATCTCGACGCGGGAGAAGGCGCTTTCCCGGCAGAACACCTCGGTCCGCCGCGCGGGGACCGCCGAGTCGTTGGAGAAGCTGCGCAAGGGTGACGTGATCGCCGTGCCCGCGGGCCGCCGGGCCGGGCTCGCGGTGGTCGTCGACCCGGGTCTCGACCCGATCCGCGAGCCGCGGCCGGTGGTGGTGACCGAAGATCGCTGGTCCGGGCCGTTGTCGGTGGCCGACTTCCCGGCGCCGGTGGAGGCGCTGGGCCGGATCAAGCTGCCCAAGCACATCGAGCTGCGGTCGCCCAAGACCCGCCGGGACATCGCCTCGATCCTGCGCAGTGCCGGGATTTCGTTGCCGGGCAGGCAGAAGCGGCAGTCCGGGGCGAACGAGGACGGCGAGCTGGCGGCGCTTCGGCGGGCCCTGCGCGCCCACCCGTCCCACGGGCTGGCCGAGCGGGAGGCGAACCTGCGCTGGGTCGAGCGGTACCAGCGGCTCGCGGCGGAAACCCAGCAGCTGGAACGGAAGGTCGCCGCGACGACGCACTCGCTGGCGCGGGCGTTCGACCGGATCCTCGCGCTGCTGGGGGAACGCGGCTATCTCGGCCCGGAGTCGGCGGGCGACGGCGAAGACCGTGTCACCGAGCACGGCCGGCGGCTGACCCGGCTCTACAGCGAGTCCGACCTGCTGGCCGCCGAGTGCATCCGGCACGGCGTGTGGCGGAAGCTCGGCCCGGCCGAACTCGCCGCCGTGGTCTCGACCCTGGTGTTCGAGGCACGCCGCGACACCGCCGGTGAGCCGCGGCTGCCCGGCGGCGCGGTGCCCGAGGCGTGGGAAGAGACCGCGCGGCTGTGGGTGGAGCTGACCGAGGACGAGCGGCGGCACCGCCTGGACCGCACCCGTGAGCCGGACGCCGGGTTCGCCTGGCCGGTTTACCGCTGGGCGCGCGGGGAATCGCTGGAGAAGGTGCTGACGGCGGCGGAGGCCAACGGCCAGGAGCTTTCGGCGGGTGACTTCGTGCGCTGGTCGCGTCAGGTGATCGACCTGCTCGACCAGATCCGGGACGTGCTCGGCAAGGGTGACCCGGTCGGCGCGGCCGCGGCGGACGCGGTCAAGGCGCTGCGCCGTGGTGTGGTCGCCGCCGGTGCGGCGTGAACTCCGTGTTAGCCCTGCTCCAGACGGCGGAGGCGGTGAGCGTGGACACGTGTGCTCGGCTCCGACCTGTGGTTGGATCGCCCCAACACCGTGCGTACGCGGCTTGACGGCGGTTTCGGGGTGGACAGCGAGATGATCGAGGCAGGCGGAGGCAGACGATGAGCACGCCGTATGGCGGCAACGACCCACAGCAGCCCCAGTACGGGCAGCAGCCGGGCGGCGCGTACCCGCCGAGCGGCCCGCAGGAACAGCCCCAGTGGGGCCAGCAGCCGCCTTCGTACGACCCGAACCAGCAACAGCAGTGGGGGCAGCAGCCGCAGCAACCCCAGCAGCCGCAGCAGTGGGGGCAGCAGCCCGGCGGGTACACCCCGCCGCAGCAGCCGCAGTGGGGGCAGCAGCCACCGCCCTACGGCCAGCAGCCGGGTGGCGGGTATCCGCAGAGCGGGCCGCAGGCCCAGCCGGGGTACGGCCAGCAGCAGCCGGGCGGGGCGTACCCGCAGAGCGGGCCGCAGGCCCAGCCCGGGTACGGCCAGCAGCAGCCGGGTCAGTACGACTACGGCCAGCCGCCGCAGCAGCAGTTCCCCGGCGCGGGCGCCCCGGAGGGCGGCGAGAAGCCGGAGAAGTCCAAGAAGGGCCTGCTGATCGGCATCGTGGTGCTGGTCGTGGTCGTGGCGGTGGTCGGCATCCTCGGTTTTGTCGCGCCCGGGTTCTTCAAGACGCAGGTCTTCAACAACAGCCAGATGCAGACCGACGTGCAGAAGCTGCTCACCGAGACCTACAAGATCGACGGCGTCACCGCGGTCACCTGCCCGGCCGAGCAGAAGGTCGAGGACGGTGCGAAGTTCGAGTGCACCGCGACCATCGCCGGCAAGCCGCAGCAGGTGCAGATCACGGTGAAGGGCGACGGCGGCAACTACGAGGTTTCCCCGCCCGCCACGAAGTAGCTCCACCGCGCGAAGTCCGGCCCCCGGGAATTCCGGTGGCCGGACTTCGGCGTTTCCGGCGATGATCCGGGCATGAGCGATTTCGAGATCCGGACGTTGCGCGCCGACGAGCTCCGCGACGCGAGCAACGTCTTCCGGGACAGCGTGCACGCCCCGCGCAGTGACGATGCCGATTGGGAGCGGGTGGCCCGCGTCTACCAGCCCGGCGGGACGATCGGCGCGTACGACCCGGAGCTCGTCGGCACCGCGCGGTCCTTCGACGCCGAACTGACCGTCCCGGGCGGGGCGCGGCTGCCGATGGCCGGCGTCACCGGGGTCGGGGTGCGCGCCGACCGCACCCGCCGCGGGGTGCTGCGGGCGCTGATGACGGCCCAGCTCGAGGACTTCGCCGCACGCGGTGTGGTGTTCGCGAACCTGCTCGCCTCCGAAGCGCCCATCTACGGGCGGTTCGGGTACGGCCTGGCGACCCGGCAGCGCAGTTACAGCGTCGAGCGGCACCGGGCGCAGCTGCGTCAGGACGTCCCCATGACGGGCGAGGTCGAGCTGCTGGAGCTCGACGAGGCGCTGGAGGTCTGTCCGCGCGTCTACGACGGCCTCGAGCACCGGCCCGGGATGATGACCCGGCCCGAGGTGCTGTGGCGGCTCTACGAGAACCAGGCGCGGCGCACGAACCCGGTGGTGAAGGCGCTGGTGCACCACGGCCCGGACGGCCCGGACGGCTTCGCCACCTTCTACGTCGACGGCCTGCAGGCGCACCCGTGGACCAAGCAGCTGCACCTGGTGGAGCTGTTCCCCGGCACCCCGGCGGCGTTCACCGGGCTGTGGCGGTTCGTGCTCGGGGTCGACCTGGTGGACCGGATCGTCGCCGAGGCCCGCCCGCTCGACGAGCCGATCGAGCTGATCCTCGCCGACCACCGCCGCAGCACCGTCGACCGGATCGGCGACGAGCACTGGATCCGGCTGATCGACGTGCCGAAGGCGCTGTCGGCCCGTGAGTACGGGTTCGCCGAGCCGGTGGTCGTCGAGGTCACCGACCCGCTGCTGCCCGGCAACAGCGGCAGCTACCGGATCTCCCCGGACGGCGCCGAGCGGACGACCGAGCCGGCCACTCTCGGCCTCGACGTCACCACCCTCGCGATGGTCTACCTCGGCACCTGGCGGCCGTCCGCGCTGGCCGACGCGGGCCGGATCGTCGTACGCGACCCGGCCGCCCCGGCGGCCGCCGACCGGCTCTTCGCCACCCGCGTGGCGTCGTGGAGCGGCACGCACTTCTGAGGCGCCGGAAAACGGGATGCCGCGCCGGTGGCGGGGCGGCAAGATCGAGGGCATGACCGCCTTCGACGTCCGCCCCGTCACCGAAGACGAGCGCCGCAGCACGTTCGACCTGCTGAGCCGTTCGCTGCACGGCAACCGGGTCGGCGACGAACCCTGGGCCCGGTTCGGGAGCTCCTGGCCCGCCGCGCACAAGTTCGGCGCCTTCGACGGTGACACCCCGATCGGGGTCGCCAGCTCCTTCGACACGGAGATCGCCGTGCCCGGCGGGGGAGTCGTGCCGGTTGCCGCGGTCGACGGGGTCGGCGTCCGCGCCGACCGGACCCGGCGCGGAGTGCTCAGCGCGATGATGGCGGTGCAGCTGGCCGGCTTCGCCGCGCGCGGGGTGTCGTTGGCGGTGCTGCACGCCAGCGAACCGACCATCTACGGCCGGTTCGGGTACGGCTCGGCCGCGCTCGGCAAGACGGTGCAGCTGCCGCGGCCCGCGGCGCGGCTCCACGAGCGCGTCCCGGCCGGCGGGGACGTCCGGATGCTCACGCCCGAGGAAGCGGTGAAGGAGATTCCCGGGCTGTACCAGCGGATCGGGCTGCGGCGGCCGGGCATGATCGGCCGGCCGGAGGTGTGGTGGCCGACCGCGCACGAGCGGCACGTCGACCGGGACGGCGACCACACCGTGGTCGTCCACAGTGGACCGGACGGGGACGACGGGTTCGCGGTGTACAAGACGGTCGAGCAGCGCTCGCTCGCCGCGCCGGACGAGGGGGCCGTGCTGAAGGTCCGCGACCTGCATACGACCGGGCCGGTCGCGCGGGCCGCGCTCTGGCGGTTCCTGCTGTCGGTGGACCTGGTCTCCGCCGTGCACGCCCGGCACCGCCCGGTCGACGAGCCGCTCGCCCCGATGCTGACCGACCACCGGCACGCACGCACCCTCGCCGTCGAGGACGACCTGTGGCTGCGCCCGGTCGACGTCGCCGCCGCGCTCGGTGCCCGCACCTACCGCGCGGCCGACCCGGTGGTGCTCGCGGTGGCCGACCGGACGCTGCCGGCCAACACCGGCCGCTACGAGGTCGGCCCGGACGGCACTCGCCGCACCGACGCGGCCCCGGACCTGACACTCGACGTCGACACCCTGGGCATGCTCTACCTCGGCCAGTGGAGCGCGACCGCGCTGGCGGACGCCGGCCGGATCGAAGTCCACGACCCGGCCGCGGCGGCGCGCGCGGACGAGCTGATCACCACGGTCACCGCACCCTGGTGCGGCACGCTCTTCTAGGCGCCGGGCAGGGCCTTCAGCAGCCGCTCGACCGAGTTGCCGAGGTTCCACCGCTCCGCCAGCTCGGCCACCCGGTCCGGGTCCGCGGGTGTCGCGGGCACCTGGTCGGGGCGGGACTGCTCGACCGGCGCGTCGACGGCGACCCGGACCACGGTCGGTGCCACAGCGAGGTAGTCGGCGGCGTCGGACAGCCGCAGCCGTGTCTTCAGCGGCACCCGGGGGTCGCTGGCGGCCGAGGCCTCCAGGAGTGCGTCGAGCGAGCCGAACTGCGTGATCAGCTTCGCCGCGGTCTTCTCACCGATGCCGGCTACGCCAGGCAGCCCGTCGGACGGGTCGCCGCGCATCATGGACATGTCCGCGTACGCCGCACCGGCCGTCTCGCGGGGAAGGCTGTAGCGCTCGGCGATCTCGGCCGGGCCGAGCACCTCGGCCTTGGCCCAGCCCTTGCCGACGTAGATCACCGACGTCGGGGTCGGCTCGGTCCGCACCAGCTGGAACAGGTCGCGGTCGCCGGTGATCACCTCGACCGGGTCCTTCTTCTCGCGGGTCGCGAGCGCGCCGATGACGTCGTCGGCCTCGTAACCGGCCGCCTCGGCGGTGGCGAACCCGAACGCCTCCAGCAGCTCCAGGATGATCGGCACCTGCGGCGTGAGGGTGTCGGGCACCTCTTCGACGTCGGGGTTGCTGCTGTCGGTCTCTTCGGCCACCCGGTGCGCCTTGTAGCTGGGCAGCAGGTCGGTGCGGAACTTCGGCCGCCAGTCCGCGTCCAGGCAGCACACCAGCCGCGACGGGTGCCGGTCGGTGAGGATCCGCGCGATCGTGTCGGCGAACCCGCGCACCGCGTTGACCTGCGTCCCGTCGGCGGCGCGCATCGAGTCGGGCAGGGCGAAGAACGAACGGAAGTACAGGCTCGCGGAGTCGAGCAGGGCAAGTGGTCCGGTCACCCGCACAGCCTGCCACGCCCGGCCGCCGCACAGGGTGCGCCACGCACCCGGGGCGGGGAACGAGCGCACCGAGGGAGATGAAGCAGGTGTCGTACGGCGCGGGGTGGCTTCGGGGGAGCGGTGTCGCCGCGGTCGAAGGAGCGGAGCCTTGGCCCGGTGGGGGAGTGCGCGGCATGTCGTCACCCCGGGCGAGTCGCGCACCCGAACCACCCGGCTAGGCTCGGCTTCATGTCGCGCCGTTCCCTCCACACGCCTGCCCCCGACGCCGCAGCCCTTCGCGCCCGCCTGGATCGCGCCCGCACCGCCACGGCCGCCGCGGGCACCGATGCCCTGCTGATCGCGCCCGGCTCCGACCTGCGCTACCTGATCGGGCAGGCCGGTGGCTCGTTCGAGCGGCTCACCACCCTCGTCGTCCCGGCCGACGGCACGCCCGCGCTGGTCGTGCCGAAGCTGGAGGCGCCCGGTTACGCCGACGTGCCGACCGACGAGCTCGGTGTCGAGCTGCTCACCTGGGTGGACGGCGACGACCCGTACGAGCTCGTCGCGGGCCGGCTCGGCAAGCCCGGGCGGGTCGCGGTCAGCGACTTCACCCCGGCCCTGCACGTGCTCGCGCTGCGGAACGCGCTCGGTGACGCCGAGCAGACCCTCGCCGGGCCGGTCGTGCGGGAGCTGCGGATGCGCAAGGACGCCGCGGAGATCGCGTCGCTGCGGGAAGCCGGTGCCGCCATCGACCGGGTGCACGCCCGCGTCCCCGAGTGGCTGCGGCCCGGCCGCACCGAGGCGGAGGTCGGCGCCGACATCGCCGCGGCCATCGTCGAGGAGGGCCACCTGCAGGCCGACTTCGTGATCGTCGGGTCCGGCCCGAACGGCGCCAGCCCGCACCACGACGTCTCCGACCGTGTCATCACCAAGGGTGACGTGGTGGTCGTCGACATCGGCGGCCCGCTGCCGGCCGGGTACAACTCCGACTCCACCCGCACCTACGCCGTCGGCGCGCCGCGGGACGCCGACGTGGCCGAGACGTACGCGGTGCTGCAGCGCGCCCAGGCCGCCGCGGTGGCGGCGGTCAAGCCCGGTGTCACCGCCGAGCAGGTCGACGCCGCCGCGCGGGACGTCATCACCGAGGCCGGCTTCGGCGAGTACTTCATCCACCGCACCGGCCACGGCATCGGCCTGGACGTGCACGAGGAGCCGTACATCATCGCGGGCAACACGCTGCCGCTGGAGCCGGGCATGGCCTTCAGCGTCGAGCCGGGCATCTACCAGCCGGGCCGGTGGGGCGCCCGGATCGAGGACATCGTGATCGTCACCGAAGACGGCGTCGAGCCGGTCAACAACCAGCCGCACGAGCTCGTCGTGCTGGACGCATGACACCCGGCGGTCTGGAGCCGCTGGACCAGTCGATCGTCCAGGAGCTCGCGGCCGACGGGCGGCGCAGTTTCACCGACCTCGCCGAGCGGGTCGGGCTGTCGGTGTCGGCGGTGCACCAGCGGGTGCGCCGCCTCGAGCAGCGCGGGGTCATCCTCGGCTACACCACCCGGCTCGACGGCGAGCAGATCGGGCTGCCCCTGACGGCCCTGATCTCGCTGACGCCGAACGACCCGGGGGCGCCGGACGACTACCCGCAGCGGATCCAGCACATCAAGGAGATCGAGTCCTGCTACTCGGTGGCCGGCGACGAGTCCTACATCCTGCTGGTGCGCGTCCAGTCGCCGCTGGCGCTGGAGGACCTGCTGCGCCGGATCCGGGAGGCCGCGAAGGTGTCGACCCGCACGACGGTGGTGCTCTCTACGCCGTTCGAGGGACGTTCGCCGACGTTCTGACCCCGGCGGTCCGCCCGGCGACCGGGGCACTGGTACGGTAAAAGGTATGGCAACACGTAAGGTGACTCTTTCGCTGGACAGCGGTGCCTTGGAATTCGCTGAACGCGCGGCGAAAGCACACGGGATTTCGGTCTCGTCCTGGCTGTCGAAGGCGGCCAGGCGCGAGGCGGTTCGCACGGGCTACACCCCGCAGAAGCCGGAGCCGGCCGTCGCGGAGTTCGACGAGGCCGAGCGCGCGGCGGCGGAGAAGGATCTGCGTGCGCAGGGGTGAAGTCTGGACGTACCACCCCCCGACCGAACCGGCCCGGCAGCGCACCGTCGTGCTGCTGTCCTCGGACGGGGTGAACGAGTCCGAGCGGCCCTGGCTGCTCGGCACCGAACTGCTCGACCGCGACCCGCAGGACATCCTCGGGGTGGCGGTCGACGCCCGCTACTGGGTGTCGACGCTCAACCTCACGAGGCTGTACCGGCCCTGGTTCGACGAGCGCATCGCCGAGATCGACTTGGACGTCCAGGAACGCATCGACATCGCACTGCGGGCAGCCCTCGATCTTTGAGTGTATAACGCCCTATACCACTGGCCGACGGTAAAAAAACCGTCGGCCAGTATGCGCGGACGTCACTACTCAAGCGAGCTAAGACGTGGGGAGTCGCTCAGCGAGCGACGACCTCCGGGGCCGCGTGCAGCTTCCCGTCCGCGCCCGCCAGGCACGACGCGTTGCCTTCGCGGGTCGCGAGGAACTCCGTCAGGCAGTTGGCGATCGCCGTGTGCCCGGCCGCGTTGGGGTGGAACGACTCCTGCAGCGCGTGCCCGGCGCGGTCGGCCTTTCCGAGGTCGGCCAGCTGCAGGGTCAGCCGGGTGAACCATTCGGTCGCGGGGTTCGCGCCGCCGCTGCAGGCCTCGTGCTTCACGCCGGCCTTGGCGAGGTCGAGGAACCGTGCGCCGGTCTGTTGTGCGGCGGCTTTGAGGCCGGAGGACAGGACGCCGATGCCGGTTTGGGAGATCCAGCGGAGGTCTTCGACGCGGAAGGGGCAGCCGTTGAGGCTGCGGAGTTCTTCGGGCAGGTCGGGGCCGATGGGGGCGGCGTAGGACTGCACGACCAGCTGGTAGTCCGCGGGCACGTACCCGGCTTGGGCGAGCACTTTCTTGACGTCGGAGACGGCGGTGGCCACCTTCGGGACCATGGCGTCCACTTTGGACTGCCAGGTCTGCTTGAGGGCCGTGCTGCAGGGCGGGCCGCCGGGGTTGAACCAGGCCTTGAAGCAGTCGGTGACCTGGTTGGAGAACTTGGGTTCGTCGTTCGCACCGACGGCGATCACGACGGCCGCGACCCGGTGGTCCTTGACGAGTGTGGCGAGCTGCTGTGCCTGGGAGCCTTCGGTCCACTGTTTGGTGTCGCCGAGGGCGACCTGTTCGGCGGGTGCGCCGGAGCAGCCGAGGTTGACGTGGGCGGTGACGCCGGGGATGGCGATCTTGTCGACGAAGGCGTTGGGGGAGCGGTGGCACCAGTTGCCGCCTTGGCCGTTGGTGGTGGCGGTGTACTGGCCGGCGCCTTCGCCGGAGACGGTGCTGTCACCCATCGCGACGACGGTGAGCGGGCCGGTGCCGGGTGGGCCCTGGCGGGGTTGCGGTTGTCCGGGTTGGCTTTCGGAGCCGAAGAAGGCGAAGAAGCCGACCAGCAGGGCCACGCAGACGAGGACCAGTGCCCCCCAGTACCACCGAAGTCGTCGCATCGCCGTTGATTCTACGGATCGGGTGATCGGGTCCGACGGCGGACACGGACCGTGACGTCGTCGGTCAGGTGCCCATCTTCTTCATGAGCTCGGAGAGGTCGACGACCTGGTCGGCGGGTGGGGCCGGGATGTCGACGGGGTCGCCCCAGTCGCGGTAGTCGGTGGTGCCCTTGACGCTGTTTCCGGCGGCGAAGCCGGGGGTCAGGTCGATGGTGAACCGGACGGGTCGCTGTGCGGTGTCGAGCCAGAGTTCGGCGGGCAGCTTGGCGGTGACGGGCTTGGCCGGTTTGCCGTCGATCGGTGGTTCGGCGAACTCGGGGAACAGGTCGGGGGCCTTGGCGGCGTCGATCTCGAGGCGGTAGTGGGTGGCCGGCTGGTCGTGCAGGGTGGCCTGGTCGGCGGAGACGATGCGGCCGGCGCGGTCGATTTCGGTCAGGGCGCGGCCGAGGTCGGGGAGCTTGACGATGACCGGCACGCTCGCGGCTGCGGCTTGGGCGATCGGGTCGGGGTTGCCGGGGTCGGTGCCGATCCAGGGTTTGCCGGGGATGCCGGACTGGGGTGGGTGGGTGAAGGTCCGTTGGCCGAGCACGCGGGTTTCGCTGCCGTCGACGGTGATCGTGAGGTTGCTGGTGGAGCCGTCGAACTCGAGTGCGCCGGTGGCGGTTTTGCCGGTGGGGCCGAATTCGGCGTCCATGGTGAAGGTGGCGGTCGGGGTGGTGCTGATGCCGGTCCGGACGGCGGCCGCGAGCTGGGTGGCGTCGGTGGCGGGTTTGGTGAGGGTGGGGGTGGGTGGCGGCGGTGCGGCGCCGGGGTTGCACGCGGTCAGGAGCAGTGCCGTGAGTGCGACGGCGGGGCCGGTTTTCCGCATGGGTCTCCCTCGGTGGCGGGTTCGGCGAGACCGTATCGGGGGAAGGTCACTTTCCGGGCGCGGCTGTCATCCAGGGTCGAACCAGGCGGACGAGGGAGTCGGCCAGGGTCTGCGCGGTGCGCTGCCGGTCGTGGAGCCAGTGGCGGACCTGTTCGGCGGACAGGGCGGCGAGCAGGACGTCCGCGGCGATTTCGGGGTCGGGCGCGCCGCCGGTTTCGAGCAGGTGGTGGCAGTGCCGGCGCCAGAGGGTGTGGGCGCCGGTCCGGAAGCGGGCGCCGGTGGTCGCGGTTTCCGAGAGCAGGACGAGGTCGAGCTGACGGGCCAGGAACTCGAGATAGGCCTTGATGAACGCGCCGAGCCGGTCGATGGGTGGCGCGCCGGGGCCGAGGGGTGGTGGGCCGGTGAGGAGGCGTTCCTGGAGTTCGCGTTCCCGTTCGTCGAGCAGGGCCATGGCGAGGCCGCCTTTGTCGCCGAAGCGGCGGTAGAGCGTGCCTTTGCCGACGCCGGCGGCGTTCGCGACGTCGTCCATGGTGACCGCGTCGACGCCGCGTTCGGTGAACAGGGTTTCGGCGGCGGCGAGGACGCGGATCCGGTTGCGGGCGGCGTCGGCTCGTTCGCGTACGGGTGCGCCGAGGATCGGGAGTTCGACCGGCGTTGACGAAGCGGACTCGGGTCCGCTACGGTTCGGAGACATAAGCGGACTCTAGTCCGATTCTTCGTCCGGCGGAAGCCGACACCCCACCCGAGGAGCACCGACATGCCTGATCTGCTGCACATTTCCGCGTCCCCACGTGGGGAAGACTCCCAGTCGCTGCGCCTGGCAGCTACCTTCCTGAGCACCTACCGCACGATCCACCCGGACGCCGAGGTCGAGGAATGGGACCTCTGGGACGGCTCGCTGCCCGCGTTCGGCCCGGCCGCGGCGCGCGCGAAGATGACCGTCTTCGGCGGTGGCACCCCGCAGGGTGAGCAGGCCGCGGCGTGGGAGGCGGCGAAGGCGGCGTTCGCCCGGTTCGACGCCGCCGACCGGATCCTGTTCAGCGTCCCGATGTGGAACACCGGGGTGCCGTACATCCTCAAGCAGTTCGTCGACGTCGTGTCCCAGCCGGGGCTGGTGTTCGGCGTCGACGCGGTGACCGGCTACGAGGGCCTGCTCGCCGGCCGCGGCAAGCGTGCCGCCGTCGTCTACACGAGCGCGGTGTGGGGTCCCGGGCTCGGCCCGGAGTTCGGCACGGACTTCCAGGCGCCGTTCTTCACCGGCTGGCTGAACTGGACCGGGATCGACGACGTCACCGAGATCCGCTTCCACCCGACCCTCACCGGTGACGCCGACGAGCTGGGCCGGATCGCCCACGAGGCGGCCCGGGACGCGGCCAAGACGTTCTAGCCCGCTTCGGTCAGGTCCGTGGTCGCCGCGAGCTCAAGGGCGACCTCCACGATCGCCGGCCGGGCCGGGTTGTCGTTGCCCGGCAACCAGACCAGCTCGGTCCGGGCGATGTCGTGCGCCAGCGGCACGAACGCCACCCCGCTGCGGCGCAGGCTGTGGGACGACCGGGTCAGCCGGGTGACGCCGACCTCGGCCGCGACGAGTCCCAGCAGGCCCTGGACGGTGGCGGCGCGCTGGACGACCCGCGGGGTGAAGCCGGCGGCGGCGAAGTCGGCGTCGTAGCTGCGGTGCCAGGGTTCCCAGCTGTCGCGCGGGGTCAGCACCCACGGTTCGCCTGCCAGGTCCGCCAGGTCCAGCGTCGCGCGATCGGCCAGGGGGTGGCCGTCCGGGAGGACCGCGCACACCTCCTCGGTCAGCAGCGTCCGTGACGCCAGGCCGTCGACCAGGGGTGGCCGGGTGAACGCCAGATCGAACCGGTCCTCGCGCAGGCCGTCGACGAGCTCGGCGATCGACGCCTCGGCCGTGGTCACCGCGAGGTCGGGGAACCGGGTGCGGACCGCGCGGACCACCGGGGGCAGCAGGTAGTTCGCCGTGGTGGTGAGGAACGCCAGGCGCACGGTGCCGATCTCGCCGCGCACCGCCCGGCCGAGTGTTGCGACGGCTTCTTCGGCTCGGGTGAGGACCGCGCGGGCCTCGGGGAGGAACAGCTGCCCGGCGGTGGTGAGGCGGGCGCCGCGCGGGTCCCGGTCGAACAGGCGCGTGCCGAGGGTGCGTTCCAGCACGGTGATCTGCTGGGACAGCGACTGCTGTGCGATGTGGAGGCCGGCGGCGGCGCGCGTGAAGCTGGTTTCGTCGGCGACGGCGACGAAGTAGCGCAGCTGCCGCAGCTCGGGGGTCACAGGCTCAGACTGTAGCCCCGGCAGGACATCGGTGTTGGCGGCGCGGCGGTGCTCGTCCCCAGGATGGAGGAGGAAACCACTGGGAGGAAACCGACCATGACGAACACCGACGGCCGCGTCTGGCTGATCACCGGCTGCTCCGCAGGCTTCGGCCGGGAGATCGCGCTGGCCGCGCTCGCCGCCGGCGACCGGGTGCTGGCCACCGCTCGGCGGCCGGAAACGCTGGCGGGACTGCAGGAACACGGCGGTGACCGGGTCCGGACGGCGGAGCTGGACGTCACCGACGCCGGACAGGTCGACGCCGCGGTGAAGACCGCGCTCGAGGCGTTCGGGCGCATCGACGTGGTGGTCAACAACGCCGGCAACGGCTCGGTCGGCGCGGTCGAGGAGCTGACGATGGACGAGCTGCGCGGCCTGATGGAGGTGATGTTCTTCGGCGCGGCCGAGGTGACCAAGGCGGTGCTGCCGCACCTGCGTGCCCAAGGCAGCGGCACGGTTGTGCAGATCAGCTCCATGGGTGGGCAGCTGTCGATGCCCGGCTTCGGCGCCTACAGCGCGGCGAAGTTCGCGTTGGAAGGGCTGTCGGAGGCGCTGGCGGCGGAGGTCGCGCCGTTCGGGGTGCGGGTGCTGATCGTCGAGCCCGGCGCGTTCCGCACGGAGTTCGGCGGCGGCCGGATGCACCGCTCCCGCACGATCGACGCCTACGCCGTGTCGACGTCGGGCACGCGCGACGCGGTCGAGGCGATGGACGGCACCCAGCCCGGCGACCCGGCCAAGGCCGCCGCGGCGATCGTCCGCGCGGTGGGCAGTGCCGACGCGCCGCTGCACCTCGCGCTGGGCGCGGACGCCGTGGCGGCGATCCGGGCCCAGCACGAAGCGCTCGCCGCCGATCTGGCCGCCTGGGAGGACGTCAGCCGGGCGACCGCGCTGGACTAAGCCTGCTCGGGGTCCTGCAGCACGCCGAGGACGTTGCCGTCGGCGTCGGTGAACGTCGCCACCAGGCGGCCGTTGCCGACGTCCTTCGGCTCGTCCTTGATCTTCGCGCCGGCGGCGGTCACTTCGGCGAGCTTCGCCTCGATGTCGGCGACGTGCCAGTACGTCACCGGGCCGGTCATGCCCTGCTGCGCGCCGTTCGGCACCAGGCCGATGTGCTGGCCCGCGGTGTCGTAGCCGACGTAGTAGGGGGCGTCGGCCTGCGGTTCGATGCCGAGCAGGGCGGTGTAGACGGCCTTGGCGGCGGCCACGTCGGTGACGGGGTGCAGGACGGTCTTGATCCCCTGGGTGCTCATCGGTGCTCCTGAAGTCGTCGGTGCTTACGTCGACGACGTTATTCCGGCCCGCTGACCAGCGCTTCTCGATTCCTGATCGGTTAGTCCAGCAGCGCGGTGAGCACCCCGTCGAGGAGGCGGACGCGGCGGTCGGCGATGCGGTGGACCTCGTCGTCGTGGGTCGCGACGATGACCGCCGCCCCCTCGGCAGCGCACCGGCGCAGCAGCCGCAGCACCCGCGGGGTCGAGCCGGCGTCCAGGTGCGCGGTCGGCTCGTCGGTCAGCAGCACGCGCGGCCGGCCGGCGACCGCGCGGGCCAGCGCGACCCGTTGCTGCTGCCCGAACGACACTTCCAGCGGGTAGCGGTCGCCGAGCTCGCCGATGCCCAGCTCGTCGAGCAGCTCGGTGACGCGCGCGCCGATGTCGGCGTTGGAGGGCCGCGGCACGTCGGACCGCAGCCGCAGCGGCAGGGCGACGTTCTCCGCGATGGTCAGCTCGTTGGCCAGCCCGAGCGCCTGCGGCAGCACGGCGCAGGTGTGCCACGGCGGGGCGCCGCTTATCGGGACGCCGTCCAGCAGGACGCACCCGGAGTCGGGGGAGTCGAACCCGCACAGCAGGGCCAGCAGCGCGCTCTTGCCCGATCCCGACCGGCCCGACACCGTGACCAGCTCACCGGCGGCGACGCGCAGCTCGAGCCCGCGCAGCACCTCGATGTCCCCGCTGGGGTGGGCGAAGCTGCGGCGCAGTCCGACGGCTTCCAGCATGGACGGCGCGACTTCCGCGGTCATGGCTGCGGCTCCCGTTCTTCGATGCCTTCGAGGGCGCCCTTGTGCAGCCGGGCCACCCGCGCGCCGAGGTCGATGAGGCGTTCGTCGTGCGAGGCGACCAGGACCGCGAAGTCCTGGTCCACCAGGTACTGCAGCGTGTCCAGCACCAGGTCGGCCGACGCTTCGTCCAGCTGGGACGTCGGTTCGTCGGCCAGGATCACCGTCGAGCGCGCGGCGAGCACACACCCGAACGCCAGCCGCTGCTGCTGCCCGCCCGAGAGCGCGGTGATCTTCCAGCCGCCGGTGCCGTGCAGGCCGAGCTGGCCGAGGATGTCGTCGGCGTTGCACTCCGTGCCCGCGGCCTCGGCGGCCGCGCGGAGGTTGTCCGCCACGCTGAGGTAGCCCAGCAGGTTGTCCGACGGGTTCTGGAACACCAGCCCCAGGTGGTTGCGGCGCAGCGCCCGCCGCTCGCGGTGCTTGAGCTTGCGGACGTCGGCGCCCTGGAAGGTCAGCGTGCCGCGGGCGGGCTGTTCGAACAGGCCCAGCACCCGCAGCAGGGTCGACTTCCCGGACCCGGACGGCCCGGCCAGCACGGTCATCCCGCGCGCCGGGACATCGATGCTGACGTCGTCGACGCCGGTGACCACCCCGGCGGGGGTCGGGTAGTCCACGCCGATGCCACGCAGGGAGAAGATCGGTTTCTCAGGCACGGATCAGCTCCGCGGTCCGGGCGGTGCGCACCGAGCGCACCGCGATCCAGCCGGCCAGGCCCACCACCAGCACGCCGATGGCCAGCACGGTCAGCACGAACGGCAGCGGGTTCGGCAGCTCCGAGCGGGGCGCGAGGAACGTCGCCGGGTCGAACCGCGGCACCGACAGCCCGGCCACCGAGACCCCGCACACCACCCCGACCACGATCGCCAGCCCGCTCAGCGCGCCGAGCTCCATCAGGTGACTCGCGAGCAGTGTCCGTGGCCGCATTCCCATCCGCAGCACCAAGGCGCCGGCGAGCGCGTTCTGCCGCCGGCGCACCTCCACGGCCACGAGCAGCGCCAGGATCGCCACCACCCCGAGGACCGCGCCGAGCAGCGCCACGAACGAGAACGTCCACGACACGACGAAGAACGGCAGCCCGTCCAGTGCGCTCTCGCGGCTGACCCGGTTCGGGATGAACACCCCCGCGGCGCGCAGTGCGGTGGTCGCCTCCGCCATCGGGGCGCTGGTCAGCACGCTCCACTTCGGAACGCTGTCGAGCTGCGCGTGGCTCAGCACCGTGCGGGACACGACGTATCCGGGTGAGGTGCCGATCATCGGGAACACCGGCAGGTCCCCGACGGTGACGGCGTCGGGGAGCCCGTCCGGCAGCTCGGTGGTCTGCTTGGCCGTGTGCCCGACGCGGATCACCGGGGTGCCGCGCGGGTCCGGTTGTGCGATCTTCCGCAGCAGTTCGCCGACGTCGCCCGGCACGCGGTCGACGGCGGCGCCCTTGGTGAACGTCGCGGGGTCGACGACCAGCACCACGCTGCCGGTGCCGGTCAGCTCACCGACCACCGTGCTCGTCCCGGCCAGTGACGCCGGCATCGCGACGTCACCCATGCCGATCGGGCTGTCGGTGTCGAGGCGGGCGTTGCTGCCGACGAAGATCGCCGACTTGGTGTCGAGGGCTTCCTCCTGGCCGCGCGCGATGCCGATGCCGGTGGCCAGCGTGCCGATGGCGAGGGTGCCGATCACGAGCACCCCGGTCACCGGGGCGCGGGCGCCGGCCAGCCGCCGGATCGCCAGCTGCAGCGCCGGACGTGACCAGAACCGGGCCCGGTGGGAGGCGTGCAGGGCCAGCCACGCCAGCCGCGCGGTCAGCAGCCCGACGGTCAGCACGACGAACACCGGGTAGGTCAGGGCCAGCGGGTCGACCTGGGGTAATGGATTTCCGAGCCGGGACGCGGTGCCGTAGTGCGTCAGGCGGTTCCAGCCGAGCCAGGCCATCCCCGCGGTCGCGAGCTCCCACGGGAAGTACCCCAGCAGCCGCACCCGGTTGCCCTTGCCGCGCACCCGGCCCAGTTCGAACTCCCGGTGCACCCGAACGGCGACGACGAGCGCCAGCAGCGCGAGCGACACCAGCAGCGTCCCGGCCGCGACCGCGCCGGCCCGCAGCTCCGCCGTGGGGTCGGGCGCGCCGTCCGGGCCGTACACCCGGAGCAGTAGTCGCGCGGCGGCCGCTCCGGCCGCGCCGCCGAGCAGGATCGGCAGGCCCAGTTCGGCTACGGCGAGCCCGCCGAGGGCCGCCGGGCCGCTGCCGCGGGCCGAGAGCAGCCGCAGCTGCGCGTGGCGCCGCTGGTACCACTGCAGGGCGACCGTGCCCAGGCCCGCGCAACCGACCAGGACGCTGATCAGCGCCAGCGGCAGGATCGACACGAACACGTTGTCCTCGGCCTGGCGCGCGATCTGCACCGAGCGTTCGAACGTCGGGACGTCCGCGGCGACCAGCGAGCCGAGCCCCTGGGCGGTCAGGTCCGCGCGGACGTCGGCGACGAGGTCGTGCGAGCGCTGCAGCAGGTCCTCGGCCCCGCTGAGGGTGGTCGGCGCCGGTTCGTAGAACGAGATGTGGAAGTACTGCATCGTGCGCAGGCCGATGGCCTTGACCGCGTCGTCGAAGGTCTTGCCGTCGGTGGCGAAGACGATCGAGTCGATCGGGTCGTTGGCCAGCCGGTCCACCACCGCGCCCGACTGCTGCGAGCACCACCACCGCGGCGGCGGGTCGAGCAGGTCGCGGTAGATGCCGGTGACCGGCGGCAGCCCGATGCCCTGGATGCTCGGCTTCGCGCCGACCCCGATGTGCTCGGCGTCGGCCACGACGTTGCCCAGCCACAGCCCCGGCGCGCGGGTGCCCTGCTGCAGCGTCAGGTTGTCCAGACCGGCCTGGTCGCGGTACCCGAGGCGGATCTTGTAGTGCGGGTCGCCGTTGAACTGGGTGCCGGGCAGCACGTTCGTGTACTGGCCGACGACGGGCGTGCCGAAGCCGTGCGCGGGCGCGTGCCGCCGGACGGCCGAGGTGATCGCCGGGATGTCCTTGACCGGGATGTTGCCCTTGCCGAACACCGGGCCGTAGCTGTCGGGGCAGGTGATCCCGGTCTGGTAGGCGACGGTCGCGCCGCCGGCGGCGGAGGCCTGCAGGACCGCTGCGGTGCCGAGGAAACAGGCCAGCAGCGAGGTCACGGCCGCCACGATCAGCGTCAGCGGGCTGGAGAGGGCAGCCTTCGGGGCCGCCCGCCACGGCTTGGTCACTCTGCGTTGTCCAATCTTCCCCCACGTCACCCGCATGGACGCGCACGCTACCGGCAGATCGCAGGAGTTGGCACGTTTTTGTTCCGATCGTTAATCACCCGCTGTGGTCGGCGCGCGGCCGGATCCGACATTGCGGACATGAGCAACGGCTACCACCATCCGGCCGGTTTAATGGTCTAGACCTTGACGCATCGATTGGTCTGATCCAATCCTGAGGTGGTCCCGCCGTGCGACGCCGCAGCACGGCTCCCCGCCGGCTTTTGGAGCACTGATGCGTCGACGCAGACCTTTCTTCCGAATGTCCGTTTTCCTAGCCCTCACAGCGGTTTTCACCGGCACTCCGGTCGCCGGCGCCGGGACCGCGCAGGCCGCCACGCCGCTGCCCGCGCACGTGTTCGCCCCCTACTTCGAAGCCTGGACGGGGGAGAGCCCGGCCGCGCTCGCACAGCAGTCCGGCGCCAAGCACCTGACGATGGCCTTCATCCAGGCCGCCACCAAGGGTTCCTGCACCGTCTACTGGAACGGTGACACCGGGATGCCGATCTCCACCGCCACGTTCGGCTCGGACATCACCACGATCCGCTCCCGCGGCGGTGACGTCATCCCGTCCTTCGGCGGCTACACCGCGGACAACACCGGCACCGAAATCGCCGACAGCTGCACCAACGTCGACTCGATCGCGGCCGCCTACGAGGCGGTGATCACCACCTACGACGTCCCGCGGCTCGACATGGACATCGAGGACAACTCGCTCACCAACACCGCCGGGATCGACCGCCGCAACAAGGCCATCAAGAAGGTCCAGGACTGGGCCGCGGCGTCGGGGCGGTCGCTGCAGATCTCCTACACCCTGCCCACGACCACCCGCGGCCTCGCCGACAGCGGGCTCGCCGTGCTGCGCAACGCCGTCTCCAACGGCGCGCGCGTCGACGTCGTCAACCTCATGACCTTCGACTACTACGACAACGCCGCCCACCAGATGGCCACCGACACCCAGACCGCCGCCACCGGGCTGGTCTCCCAGCTCGCCGCCCTCTACCCGGGCAAGACGCAGGCGCAGCTGTGGGCGATGGTCGGGGTCACCGAGATGATCGGCGTCGACGACTTCGGCCCGGCCGAGACGTTCACGACCGCCGACGCCGCCACTGTCTACAACTGGGCGGTCTCCAAGGGCATCAACATGATTTCGTTCTGGGCCCTGCAGCGCGACAACGGCAGCTGCCCCGGTGGCGCGGCCGCGGACAACTGCTCCGGCATCGCCCAGGACACGTGGTTCTTCAGCCACGCCTTCGAACCCTTCACCGGCGGCACCTCCGTGCCGGGCAACGACTTCTCGCTGGCGGCGAACCCGTCCTCGGCCGCGGTCGACCCGGGTGGCTCGGCCACCGCGACCGTCAGCACCGCGGTGACGTCCGGGTCCGCGCAGCAGGTGGCGCTGTCGGTCACCGGCGCGCCCGCCGGCGTCACCGCGTCGGTCAGCCCGGGCTCGGTGACCGCGGGTGGCACCGCGACACTGTCGGTCAGCACCACGTCGGCGGCGGTCCCCGGGGTCTACCCGCTCACCGTGACCGGCGCCGCGACGTCCGGCAGCCACAGCGCCACCTTCACCCTCACCGTGAAGGGCACCCCGCCCGCGGGTGGGGTGGTCAACGGCGGCTTCGAGACCGGCGTGCTGAGCCCGTGGAGCGCGGCGGGTGACTCGATCGTCGCCACGCCTGCCCACTCCGGGACCCACGCGCTGCAGGTGGTGCCCACCGCCTCGGCCACCGGGGAAGCGGCGCAGAACGTCACGCTCGCCCCGAACCACGCCTACACGCTCAAGGCCTGGGTGCAGGGCAACTACGCCTACCTCGGGGTCCGGGGCGGCGCGAACGCCAGCACGTGGACCTCGAGCAGCGGCTGGACGCAGCTGTCGGTGCCGTTCACGACCGGCGCCTCGGGCGCGGTGACGGTCTACGTCCACGGCTGGTACGGCCAAAGTGCCCTCTACGCCGACGACTTCACCATCAGCTGAGCCTTTCGGCGGCGGCCCGGTTGCGCAACACGGAGGTTGGCCGGGCCGCCGCCACCCGAAAGACTTCTCGGGGAAGATCTTCACCCCCGCGAGGAGGACCTGATGCCGCACATCCCGCTCGACCCGCAGCTGCCGGGCATCTCGGCGCTCTTCGCCTACCGGCCGGAGACCGCGGCGCCGCTCGGGCAGCTGGGCGAGGTGCTGTTGCGCGGCCCCAGCACCCTCACCGTCGGGGAGCGTGAGCTGATCGCGGCCGTCGTGTCCAACGGCAACGAATGCCGGTTCTGCACCGGCAGCCACTCCGCCGTGGCGGCCCAGACCCTCGACGGTGGCCAGGCCGTTGTCGACGCCGCGTGCGGTGGGATCGACGACGCCCCCGTGTCGGCGAAGCTCAAGGCGCTGCTGCGGATCGCGCTCGCGGTGCGGGAGACGGGCCGCGCGGTCACCGAAGAGCTGGTCGCGGCCGCCCGCGCCGAGGGCGCGACCGACCTCGAGCTGCACGACACCGTCCTGATCGCGGCGTCCTTCTGCCTGTTCAACCGGTACGTCGACGGCCTGGCCACGGTCGCGCCGGACGACCCGGCCGTCTACGACCAGATCGGCAAGCGGCTGATCGAAAACGGCTACGCCCGCTAGGGCACCAGCACGATCCGGCCCGGTCGGGTCCAGGCCGCACCGGCGTCGTGCAGGGGGACGCGCTCGTGGTCGACGGTGAGCGCTCCGGCGATGGCGTGCTCCACCACCGTGAGGAGCGCTTCGCTGCGCCGGCCGGTGTCGAGCTCATTGTTCGTGTAGCCGTGGATGTGCAGTGACCTGCTGCGCAGCACGGCCGAGGACACCGGGCACTCGTCACCGGCCGCGCTGCCGAGGTTCACCAGCCGCCCGCCCGGGCGCAGGGTGCGCAGCGCCGCCGCGGCCGGGATCCCGCTGACCGGGTCGATCACCAGGTCGACCGGGGTGTCGCCGAGCCGCCGCGCCAGCCGCTCGACGTCGTCGTCTTCTGCGAGCTGGACAACGGTGTCCGCGCCGAGCCGCCGGGCCCGCTCCAGCGCGGCGGCGGACCGCGCACACGCGATGACGTGCCCGGCCCCGGCCACGCGGGCCAGCTGCACCGCCGACTGGCCGACCACACCGCCCGCGCCGAGCACGAGCACGGTCTCGCCCGGGACGAGGGTTCCCTTCCAGGTCAAGCACATCCACGCCGCCACCGCCGAGAGCCCGAGCGCCGCCACCAGCGCGTGGTCCGCTCCGGACGGCAGGACCACCAGGTCGGCGGGGGAGACCACGGCGTGCTCGGCCATGCTGCCGTCCCCGGGCCGCATGCCCGCGGTCGTGGCGAACCAGACCGCGGTCCCGGCCGGCTCTGTCGGTGTCGGCCGGGTCAGCACCCCGACCCCCTGGACCCCCGGCACGTACGGCGTCTCGGGCCGGCCGAAGTAGGACGTGCCGGACGCGCAGAGCAGGTCGAGCGGGCTGATCGGCGCGGCGGTGACGCTCACCGCGACCTCGCCGGCCCCGGGTTCGGGCACCGGCCGGTCGGCCACCACCGGGGGACCGCCGGCCGTCCGGATCTCCGCCGCGCGCACCGCGGTCAGACGGGCTGGAGGACGAAGTCGTAACGCGCTTCGAGCCACGGCTCGGCCGACTCGCCGCCGTCGGGCGTCGGGCCGGGCTCGCGGGGCTCGAAGGACACGACCAGCTCCTGCTTGGTGCCGAACACGACGTCCCTGTCGAGGTACTCGGCGCCCTCCTGGAACAGGTGCGTGATCAGCGGCTCGTAGCCGGCCGCGTTGATCAGGAAGTGCACGTGCGCCGGGCGGAAGTGGCTGATGTCGGTGCCGCCGATGAGCTCGCCGACCGGGCCGTCCATCGGGATCGAGTAACCCTTCGGCGCGATCGTGCGCACGCAGTAGGCCCCGTCGGCGCGCGTGGCGTACTTCGCGCGCAGCCGCGCTTCGTCGATGTCCGGGATCTGCGACTCGTAGGCGCCCTCTTCGTCGGCCTGCCAGACGTCGAGGATCGCGCCGCCGGCGGGGGAGCCGTCGAGTCCGCGGACCGTGCCGGTGACGTAGAGCGGCGTGCCGGGCAGGCCGTCGGACATGTCGCCGCCGAACTCCAGCTCCGGCGAGCCGTCGATGTGGAACGGGCCGAGCACCGTCGCCGGGGTGGCCTTGGCGTCGAAGGCGTGGTTCATCTGCACCACCAGCATGCTCAGCCCGAGCACGTCGGAGGCGAGGATGAACTCTTCGCGCTTCTCGTTGCTGATCTTCCCGGTCTCGGTGAGCCACCGCATCGCGGCCATCCACTCGGTCTCGCTCAGCCGCACTTCGCGGGCGAAGGCGTGCAGGTGGCGCACGAGCGCGGCCATGAGCTCCGCGGTCCGCGGGTCGTGCGCGCCCGACCAGCGCCGGGCGGCGAGCTCGGTGATGTTGTCCTCGGTGACCAGCTGCATCGGCGTTCCTCTCAGGATTCCGGGTCCGGGGCGACCGACCGGTTGTTCAGGTCGACCGACAGGAAGATGTCGTTCGCGACGGGGTGCCGCAGCTCCTCGGCCAGCTGGCCGATCAGCCCGGCGGTCCGGGCGAGCAGCGCGAACCCGCGCAGCAGCTCCAGCGGCAGCCCGAGGTCGGCGAGCGCGGCGCCGCACACCCCCGCGCCGTTGAGCGGCAGCGTCTTCCCGAGGACCTGCGGGTGCACCCGGCCGATCGCGGCGAACAGCTCCAGGTGCGGGCCGCGCAGGTCTTCTTCGCCGGCGATCTGGAACAGCCGCCGGGTGCGCGGGTCGCCGTCCTTGTGGACGTGGTGCCCGAGCCCGGGAACGTACTTCCCCTGCGCCCGAACGGCTTCCACCGTCTTCAGGGCGAGCGCGTCCCAGCCGGCCTCGTCGGTGGGCGCGGCGCCCGCTTCGGTGAGGACGTCGTGCAGGAACCGGCCGCAGTCCTCGGTGACGCCGAGGAAGCGCGACCCGCCGCCCAGCAGACCGGCGGCGAGCGCGCCCTGGACCGAGTCGGGCGCGGACAGGTAGGTCAGCCGGGTGACGATCGCGGTCGGGGTGAACCCGTGGTCGGCCAGTGCGGCCAGCACCGCCTCGAAGACCCGCGCTTCGCCCTTGCTGGGACGGCGCTGGGTGGCCAGCCAGAACGCCAGCTCGCCGAAGCCGACCGTGCCCATCACGTCCTCGGCGAGGTCGTGGCCGAGCAGCGTGATCTTGTCCTTCGTGGACGAGCCCAGCGCGGTTTCGTAAACCGGGTCAGCCATCTTCACCTTCCGGGGTGGTCAGCCAGGCGCGCAGCTCGGCGCCGTGTTCGTCGAGCTCCGGCGGCGGCAGCCGGTAGGCAGCGGGCGTCGCGGAGAACCGGATCGGGTGGCGGGTCGTGGGCACGGCGCGTTCACCTTCACCCACCTCGACGATCGGGTCCAGCCCGAACCGCTCGGCCATCGCGAACCCGCCGTCGATGGTGTTGATCGGTCCACACGGGACGCCGACCTTCGTCAGCGCCTCGAACCAGTCCACCGCGGTCTTCGTGCCGAGCCGCTCCACCAGGATCGGCCGCAGCTCCTCGCGGTTCTTCGTGCGGTCGGCGTTGCGGGCGAAGCGCGGGTCGTCGGGGACGTCCGGCAGGTCCAGGACCTCGCACAGCCGGCGGAACTGCCCGTCGTTGGCCGCGGCGACGATCAGGTCATTGTCGGCCGTCGGCAGCGGCTCGTAGGGGAAGACGCTGGGGTGGGCATTGCCCATCCGGTACGGCACCACACCGCCCGCGGCGTAGGCCGAACTGTGGTTCACCAGCCCGGTCAGCGCCGAGGACAGCAGGTTGACCTCCACGTGCTGGCCCTCGCCGGTCGTGTCGCGGTGGCGCAGCGCGGCGAGGATGCCGATCACCGCGTGGTTGCCGGCCATCACGTCGAACACCGAGATCCCGGCCCGGTACGGCGGGCCGTCCGGATCGCCGGTCAGGCTCATCAGGCCCGAGATCGCCTGCACCATGAGGTCGTAGCCGGGCACGTGCCGTCCGTCGCCGGAGCCGAAGCCGCTGATCGAGGCGTAGACGGTCCCGGGGTTGGTGTTCTTGACCGTGTCGTAGTCGAGGCCGTACTTGGTCAGGCCGCCGGGCTTGAAGTTCTCGATCACCACGTCCGCGCGGGTGGCCAGCTCGAGGGCGACCGCGGCGTCGGCCTCCTCACGCAGGTCCAGGGCGATGGACCGCTTCCCGCGGTTGACGCCGAGGTAGTAGGTGGAGACGTCGCCGCGGACCGGCGGCATCCAGGTGCGGGTCTCGTCCCCCTGCGGGCCCTCGACCTTGACAACGTCGGCACCCATGTCCGCCAGCAGCATCGTGGCGTACGGGCCGGCGAGCACCCGGGAGAAGTCCGCGACCAGCAGCCCGGACAACGGGCCGGCAGCGCTGTTTTCCACCCGGTCCTCACTTCCTGTCCGTCTGGCGGACTCTTGTCCGCAGTCTCCTCGCGAGGGCGGCGGCGGTCAAGACACCGCCGGCACGGTGACGTGCGGGACGTCGTCGAGCCGGGCGAAGTCGGCGCTGATGTCGCCGGCGGCCTGCAGCAGCAGCGGCAGGTGGTGGTCCAGGAGCCGCTCGACCGGCGTCTCCGCGGCGTGACAGTTGACGTTGACACCGGCGATCACCCGGCCCGACCCGTCGCGCAGCGGCGCGGCCACCGACCGGATGCCCAGCGCGAGCTGCTCGTCGGTGAGCGCCCAGCCGCGGGCCCGGACCTCACGCAGCTCGGCGTCGCGCTCGGCCCGCTCCGGCTGCCAGCGCGCGACCAGCCCCGAGCGCGTCGGCTCGGCCAGCACCGCTTCCAGCTCGTCCGGCGGCAGCGCGGCCAGCTGGACTTTGCCCAGCGACGTCGGCAGGGCAGGGAAGCGGGTGCCGATCTGCACGGTGAGCCCGACGATCTTCGGCACCGCGACGCGGGCGACGTAGACGATGTCGGAGCCGTCTAGCTGGGCGATGGAGCACGACTCGTTCGTGCGCGCGACCAGGCGTTCCAGGTGCGGCCGGGCGACGTCCCACAGTCCCTTCGAGCGCACGTAGGCGACACCGAGGTCGAGCACGCGCGGGGTCAGGGAGTACCCGCGGCCGTCGGCGCGGACGTATCCGAGCTCCTCGAGGGTGAGCAGGATCCGGCGGGCGGTCGGGCGGGCGAGGTTCGCCGCGGTGGCCACCTCGGCCAGCGTCATCACCTCCCGGCCGGGCCGGAACGCGGTGATCACCTCGAGCCCGCGCGCCAGCGCCTCGATGAAGTCGGGACCGGTTCCCTCGCGTGGCATGCGCCCTCCTCCTGCAATGGTCCTGCCCGCAGCGTAGCGGCGGGGATTGACACCGGCCCGGCACTGGGCAAAGGTGACTTCACCCGTTGAGTGTCCGTAGAGCGGACAAGTGTACGCGAGTGGAGGCAGCGATGTCCGGATCGATCGTCCTGCGGGGCGGCACGGTGCTGACCCTCGACGACACCCACCGGGTGCTGCCCGGCGAAGACGTCCTCGTCACCGACGACAAGATCGCCGCGATCGGGCCTGCGCTGGAGGTCCCGGCGGGCACGACCGAGATCGACGCCTCGGGCGGCATCGTCATGCCGGGGATGATCGACACCCACCGCCACCTGTGGCAGACGGCCATGCGGGGTTACGGCGCCGACTGGACGTTGACGCAGTACTTCGTCTGGTACTACCTCGAATGGGGCAAGGTGTTCCGCCCCGAAGACATCCACGCGGGCAATCTCCTCGGCGCGTGGGAAGCGCTCGAAGCGGGCGTCACGACCACGGTGGACTGGTCCCACGGCCTGCAGACCACCCAGCACGCCGACGCTGCGGCCGACGCGCTCGAAGCCGCGCCCGGCCGGTTCGTCCTGGCTTACGGCAACATCCAGGACGCTCCGGCGAACTGGACCGGCACCCCGGAGTTCCGCGACTTCGTCGCGCGGCGCACGGGCGGCGACCTGGGCTTCCAGCTCGCGTTCGACGTCACCGGCGACCCGGCGTTCCCCGAGAAGCCGGCGTTCGAGGTGGCGCGCGAGCTCGGCGTGCCGGTGACCACGCACGCGGGCGTGTGGGGCGCGACCGGCGACGACAGCATCCGGCTGATGCACGACCACGGGTTCATGACCCCGGAGACGATCTACGTGCACAGCGCGTCGCTCTCGGCCGACTCCTACCACCGGATCGCCGCGACCGGCGGGTCGGCGTCGGTCTCGACGGAAAGCGAACAGAGCGCGGGCCAGGGTTACCCCTCCACCTGGGCCCTGCGGCAGTACGGCATCCCGGTGTCACTGTCGATGGACACCTCGGTCTGGTGGAGCGGCGACCTGTTCTCCGCGATGCGCACGACGCTGGGCGCGGACCGCTCCCGCGAGCACCTGGAGGCGCACGCGAAGGGCGAAACCGTCACGCACGCGGCGCTGCGAGCGGAGCAGGTGGTGGACTGGGCCACCCGCGGCGGCGCGGCCGCGTTGGGCCGCTCGGACATCGGCAGCCTCGAGGTGGGCAAGAAGGCGGACGTGGTGCTGCTGAAGAACGAGCACTCACCGGTGTCGTTCCCGCTGCTCAACCCGTACGGCCACGTGGCGTTCCAGGCCCAGCGCGGCGACGTCCACACGGTGCTGGTGAACGGCCGCATCGTCAAGCGCGACGGCCGGCTGGTCGGCGTGGACCTGCCCGCGGTCCGCCGCCAGGTCGAGTCGACGGTCGAGTACCTGCGCGCGCAGCTGGGCGAGGAGGCGTGGCGGCAGGGGATGAACCCGGACATCCCGGAGACGAAGATCATGGACAACCCGTACACGTACACGACCTACCAGAGCGAAACCACCCACGGCGGCTGAGTACCGTCGGGGCGTGGCCCAGGTCTTCATCCAGCCGTCCTACGGCACCCCGGAAGCGCGCCGGTACGGGGCGGAAACCCTGGAGCGGACGGTCGCCTTCCGCGACCACGCCGACCTGCTGGACCCGGCGGACCTCGCCCGCCTGAACGCGCTGCACCCGGGCGGCCGGGCGCGGTTCTGGGGCGCCAAGGACAAGTACGACCGCCGGATGGACACCGTGACCACCGGCGACGTCGTCCTGTTCACCGGCGGCAAGCAGGTGCGAGCCGCCGCCGAGGTGGGCCACGGTTTCCGGAACCTCCGCTTCGCGCGGCAGCTCTGGGACCCGGATCCCGGCAAGTGCCTGTGGAGCAACGTCTACAGCCTGCGCCGCTACCGGGTGGTCGAGCTGCCCTACGAGGCGATCTGGGCGTTGCCCGGCTTCACCGCCGGTGACAACTTCATGGGCCTGCGCTTCTTGGACGACACGAAGTCGGCCGCGGTCGTGGCGTTGCTCAGCTCCTCCGCTTGAGCAGCCCTTCGAGGTCCGTTGTGGACTCGAGGGTCGCGACGTCCGGGACGTCGTCGAACACCAGCCGGAGGCGGTGGTGGAGTTCGGGGAGCTTCTCCGTGGGGAACGCACCCTCCAGTGGCGCTCCCGTCACCGCTTCCCACGCTGCCTCGAGGGCTTCGCGCACCGTGGGGGCCTCGGCTGCCACCGCGCCCGGGCGGGCGAACGGATAGCCAGGCACCCGGACCCTTCGGGCTCGGCGGTCGGCGAGTTGCACGTCGACGCCGCTGCACCACAGCTGGGCCAACGCTGCCTGGACGTCCGTTGTGGACACCCCGGTGAGCTCCGGCCGGCTCGACGCCGCGGCCAGGAAGCCGCCACCGAAGCCGGCCACCACCGCTGCCCGGTTTCCGGTGGCTGCGGAGAGCAGGGCGGCCGGGTCCGCCGGGTAGGTGAGGTGCTTGGCCCACAGCCGGGTGTCCAGGGGGCGCCCGGCGGGGAGGATGCCTTCCGCGGTGGCGATCGGGACCGCCGGCGGTGCGAACGTGATCTCTTCGAGCGCCGAGGCGAGTGTGTCGAGGTCCAGCGCTTCGGCCAGCCGCGCGCCGTCGGCGAACGACAGCACGCCGGCGGCGACCGCGGCCGTCAGGTGTCCCGCTTCGGCGCCGGTCACGATGTCGGGTACGGCGCCGTGGGCGGTGAACTCCGAGACGAGTGCGCGCTGCGCCGCGAAGGCCTGCGCCGCCGGTCCGGGTGTGGGGCCGAAGGCGAAGACCAGCCGGACCGGACGGGTCCGGTCGACCACACCCCCGGCGATCGGCCCGGTGCTCAAGACACCCGCCCGGAGCGCGGCGGCGGCCGTGGCGGGATCGTCGGCCACCACGGCGAACCGGTGCGGGAACCGCTCGCGGCCACGGTCGAGGGTGGCCGCGACGCCGGCGAGGTTGATGCCGGTGGTCGAGGTGAGGTGGTCGGCCAGCCGCTGCCGGGCTTCGGCGAGTGCCGTGGGGGAGGCCGCGGACACGGCGATGATCTGCCGCCCGCCGATCACGGGCTCCGGCTCCGGCTCCGGCTCCGGGTCCGAGAGGGGAGCCGAGGCCGGCGGATCTTCGCTGATCGGCCCCACAGTCGACGCGGGCCCCGGCTCCGAGGAGAGAGGCGAAGCCGCGGGCTCCGGCGACGGGTCTTCGCCGATCAGCGCCGCAGCCGACACGGCCTCCGGCGACGGCGCCCCAGAATCGGATGCCGCCCGGATGCGCCGGCCGTTTGCCACTCCCGCAGCGGGCTCCGAGGCACGCGCCACAGGAGCCGGCGCGACCTCCACCGGTGCGACGTTCGCCAGCAACGCCACCTGAGCCCGCACCGTCGTGTGGCGCAGCAGCTCACCGATCGTCGGCGCCGACACGAACCGTGCCCGCAGGCCCGCCTGCAGCTTCACCAGGATCAGCGAATGCCCACCGACATCGAAGAAGTTGTCGTCCATCGCGAACGTGTCGTGCTCGAGCAGCTCGGCCCACGCCGCCCGCACCAGGTCCACCGTGGAATCCGCCGGTGCGGCGACGGGAGAAGCAACAGGGGCGGCCACAAAAGCAGGAGCCTCACTCCCCGGCCCCACCTCGGGCAACCGCCGCCGGTCGATCTTTCCGTTCGGGGTCAGCGGCATCCTCTCCAGCGTCACGAGGTACCGCGGCACCGCGAACACCGGCAGCACCTCCCGCGCGTGCCGACGCAACTCCTCCACCGTGCCGCCCGGGCCGAGGACCACGTACGCCGCGATCTCCTTCTCCTTGCGGCTGTTCAGGCACACCCGGACGAACGCCGCCTCCACCGAAGGGTGCGCCGCCAGTGCCGACTCGACCTCGCCTAGCTCAACCCGCTGGCTGCGGATCTTCACCTGGTTGTCGTTGCGGCCGATGAACTCCAGACGGCCGTCCGGCAGCCACCGGACCCGGTCGCCCGTGCGGTACAGCCGCGCGCCGGGCACGCCCGAGTACGGGTCAGGGATGAAGCGACGCGCCGTCTCGCGGGGGTTGCCGAGGTAGCCGCGTGTCACGCCGGTGCCGCCCAGCAGCAGCTCGCCCGGCACTCCTCGGGGCGCTTGGCGCATGGTGGCGTGGTCGAACACGACGTACCCATCGGTCTCCGGGACGACCGAGCCGATCGACAGCGTCCGGGTGTTCTCCTCGATCGCCGTGATCGGCGTCCACGTCGAGGTGAACGAGTTCTCCGTCGGCCCGTAGCTGTGCAGCAGCGTGCCGGGCGCGCACCAGCGCAACGCCTTCTCCATGTGCGGCACCGAGATGATCTCACCGCCGAAGTACACCCGGCGCAGGCCGGGGAACAGGTCGGGCACGTCCTCGATCAGCCGGTTCAGCAACGGCGTCGACACGATCAGCGTGGTGATCCCGCGCTCGCGGAACGCCGTCCGCAGCTCCGGCGGGCTCAGCGTCAGCTCCTTGTCGAAGATCACCAGCTCGGCGCCGTGGGTGAGCGCGCCCCAGACCTCGTAGGTCGCGCCGTCGAAGTTCAGCGGCGAGAGCTGGGACACGACGTCGGTGTGGTGCAGCGGCACGAAGTCCGGCCGGTCCAGCAGCCGGATGAACCCGGAGTGCGGCCACACGACACCCTTCGGCCGGCCCGTCGAGCCGGACGTGTAGAGCACGTTGAACGCCGTCGCCGGGTCGATCACCACCTCCGGCGGGGTGGCCGGGTGCCGCGCGGCCTCCGCGAGGGCCTCGTCGACGAGGTAGATCGGGCACTTGGGCAGCCGGACCCGCTCGACGAACCCGGGCGCGCCGACGACCAGCCGCGGCCGGGCGTCGTCGATGACCATCTGCAGCTGCGTGTCGGGGTAGGCCGGGTCCAGCGGCAGGTAGGCCGCGCCCGCCATGAGCGTGCCCAGCCAGAACACGACCGACGTCGGGCCCGGCGGCAGCAGCAGCGCGACGAGCGATTCAGCGCCCGCCCCTTCGGCGCGCAGCCAGTTCGCGACCGAGGCCGCCTGCGAGACCAGCTCGGCGTAGGTGAGGACCTCGTCGTGGTAGCGCACTGCCACCGCGTCCGGCCGCAGCTCGGCGTGCCGGCGCACCAGGTCGGGCAGCAGGACGCGGTTGACCGGTGCACGTTCGGTTTCCGGGCGGGCCGGCACGAACGGGTCGCACGCGGCGACGAGCGCACCGCAGCTCGCGGCCGGGTCGGCGACCGCGTCGGTGAGGAGCTTGACCAGCTGCGCGAGCAGCAGCTCGGCGGTGCTGTCCCGGTAGACCAGCGTGTCGTGGTCGACCCGCAGCCGGATGTGCGTGTCCCCTTCCAGCGCCGCCAGCGACAGGTCGTACTTCCCGGCGGCGGTCTTGTGCTCGACGACCCGGATGGTCGTGTCCCCGGCGGCCCAGGTCAGCTCCTCCTCCGGGAAGTACATGAACACGCTGTTGTCGATGAGCGTCGCGCCGCCCTCGCGGCGGATCTCGCGCAGCTGCGCCGACGGCACGGCGGAGTGCTCCAGCGAGTCGAGCATCTGGTCACGCACGCGGTCGACCAGCGTGGTGAAGGATTCGGTGAAGTCGAGGGTGCTGCGCACCGGCAGCACCCGGGCCAGCAGGTCGACGCGGTCCTCGTTCTCGGTGGTGCGCGAGGCGAACAGCATGCCGGTGGTGCCGTCGGCGGTGGCGCTCCACGCGTGCAGCAGGGTCAGCCAGGCGCTCAGCACGACCACCGCGGGCGACGCGAGCCGCTCCCGGGCCACCTCGCGGACCCGGTCGAGGACGTCGTCGGCCAGCACGAACTCGTGGAAGCCGGCCACTCCCGGCACCGAGCCGGGGCGGTTGAGGTCCGCGATCGGCGCCAGCGACGGCGGCTGGTCGGCCAGCAGGCCCGTCCAGTAGGCGGCCAGTTCGGCCGGCGGCACGTCCACAGTGGACGACTCGGCGGGCAGCGGTGTGTCCCACGGCCGGTTCCCGGCGGCCCGCGCCGTGTAGGCGTGTGCCAGGTCCCGCACGAGGATGGCCTGCGACCAGCCGTCGGACACGATGTGTTGCACGGCCAGCACGAACAGCGCGCCGTCGTCGGCGGTCAGCAGCGTGCCCCGCACGAGCGGCTCGGACGCGAGGTCGAACGGCTGCGCGGCGACCGCGGCCGCCCACTCCAGCGCGGCGTCCCGGTTGTAGCGGCCGGGACGCCGGTGTTCGACGAACGGCACCGGCGGGCGGCGGTGCACCACCTGGACGAGCTCGCCGTCTTCGGCGTGGAAGGCACTGCGGAGGTTGGGGTGCCGCTCGACGACGTCGCCGAGCGCGGCCCGCAGCGCGCCGACGTCGACGCCGGGGGTGAACTCCAGGTCGAGCGGGATGGTGAACCGGGCGGACTCCGGCTCCCGCTGCATGGCGAGCCACACTTCGGCCTGCTCCGCCGTCGCCGGCCTGCGTGCGTCGATCACAGTGGTCCCTTCGAGGTCAGTTGCCGGCCTGGCGCCGCACGACGAAGTCGGCGATCGTGCTGATGGACCGGAAGTTCACCGGCGTGAAGTCGGTGTCGGAGATGTTCACGCCGAACTGCTGCTCGCACCGGGCGCGCAACTCGACGAACCCGAGCGAGTCGAGCCCGAGGGTCTCCTGCAGGCTGTCGTCGGCGTGGATGCCGTCGGCCGGGACGTCGACGTACAGGTCGGCGACCAGGATCTCGCGCAGCGTGTTCTCCATGGTGGTCTTCGGCGACATGAGCGCTTGCCTCACTCTCAGGTTCCGGCGGGCAGTGGCGTGCCCGCGTGCTGCCCGGCCCGGTGCACGAGCTGGTCGGTGGCCGGGGTCGGGATGCCGCGCCGGGCGCCGGCCGCGCGGATCGGGCCGGCGATCGCGTCGAGCTCGCCCGTCGCGCCGCGTTCGACGTCGCGCTGCAGTGACGTGCGGGTCCGGCCGGGCGCCCGGGTGAGCGCACGCAGGACGCGGCCGCGGTCGAGGTGCGCGCCTTCGGCCCGGCCCACCGCGCAGGCTTCGTCCGCGCAGGCGAGCATCAGCCGGGTCAGCTCGTCGTCGGCGCGGACCTGCTCGAGCGGGCCGCCGACGCACGTCGTGGCGAGGGCGAGCGGGGCGAGCAGTGCGAGCTTGCGCCACAGGACGTCGGCCGCGGACCCGCCGTCGGCGCAGCCGATCCCGGCCGCGGCCAGCGCCGCCGAGACGACTTCGGGCGGGCCGGCCAGCTCGATCTCGGTGAACAGGGACTCCTGCCGGACCACGCCGACCGCGGTCCGCGCGGCTTCGATCCGGATCGCGCCCGCGACCACCCGGTCACCGAACTGCTCCCGCAGGGGCGGAAGGTGCCCCAGCCCGTTGAGCAGCGGGACGACCACGCCGGCCTCGGCGGTGACGTTCGTCAGCGCGCCCGGCAGGTCGGGGTGCTTGACGCAGACCCACAGCACGTCGACGGGCTCGGTGAGGGTGGTGGCGGCCGGGACCGGGACGGTGAAGCCCTCGCGGATCCCGTGGTGCACCGTCACGGTGCCGGGGTAGCGGGCGAGGGAAGCGGGCCGCAGCAGGAGCGTGACGGCCTCGCCGCCGCGGGCCAGGGCGGCGGCGAGGGCGAGCCCGACCCCGCCGGCGCCGAGGACCGCGTGCCGGCTCATGCGGACCGGCGGACCGAGCGTGGCGCGATGTCGCGCCACGTTTCGGCGACATGGTCGAGGCAGGCTTCCTCGCTGCCGGTGAGCCCGGCCGGGCGCCAGCCTGGTGGGAGCACGAGCCCGGCCGGCCAGACCGAGTACTGCTCTTCGTCGTTCACCACGGCGACATGGGTCGCCTCGTCGTCTTCCGCCACTCTCGCCCCCACTCCGCACGCCCGCCGGGCGGACCCGGACAGCTGCCGAAACCGACGTTAGCGACTCTCCCGCACCCGCCATTCTCCTTTTCTGCGCATTCGCGGAGGACGGCCCGGCGTGTCGTAAAACGTATTCTGGAATGCTGTGATCTGAGTCACTGTGGTTTTTGGTTGCTGCCCTTGCGGCCGGACTGCCACCTTGTGCACCAGGGGCATTCGGCTGTCGAATTCACGTGTTGGGGGTCTTTCGTGGCAGGCTGGGAAGGCGGGGACGGCGACCGTGAGGTGCGGACGCTCAATCCGTCCCAAACGAATCCACGGCTTCGGTACGAATTCGACCGCGGCAGCGGCTACGAGACCGAGATCAGGCTGACCACCGCACTCTCGGCGCTCATTCCCGAGGACGAGCTGCTGCACTCCGACCACCGTTTCTTCCAGATCGTGCACCTGCTGACCGAGTACTGCTGGGTCGCCGTGCACCACTGCCTCTGCGACCTGACCGAGGCCCTCGACCGGGGTGACACGATCGCCGCCGGACGGCTGCTGGTCCGGTGCGCCGACACCGCGGCGTTGACCGTCGAATGCCTGCGCGTCATGGCGAACTCCCTCTCGCAGGTGTCGTTCCTGCGGATGCGCGACAACCTCGCCGGCGCCGCTTCCGGGCTCGCCTCACCCGGCTCGCGCAACGTCCGGCGCGCCGCGCACGCCGTGTGGGCGGCCTTCGAGTCCGCCGCGGCCGATGCCGGCGCCACACCGGCCGACCTGGTCGAGGGGACCGCCCCGGACACCGCCGCCACCCCGCGGATCGCGCAGCTCGCCGACGTCATGGTCGGCCTGCAGCGGTTCGACACGCAGGTCCTCGAGTGGAAGCAGGTCCACCTCAACCTCGTCTGGCAGATGCTCGGCGGCCAGCCCCGCGCCGCCGACGAGGAGGACGAGGGCGCGCCCGGCCGGCCGCGGAGCATGCGCGGCCGGTCCATCTCCGACCTGGAGCGGCTCGCCGTGCGCCCGCTGTTCCCGAAGCTGTGGTTGCAGAACACCGCGGTCTACCGCGCGATGAGCGCGGTGGCCCCTGAAGAAGAGGCGGCATGACGCAGGAAACGAAGCACCCCATCGCCGGACCGCCGCTCACGGTCCTCTCGACGCCGCGCACCACGCTGCGCGAGGTCCCGTTCGACGAGGTCCGCGCGATCCTCGCCGGCGAGGAGGCCGGGCAGCGGTG
Source organism: Amycolatopsis sp. NPDC051758 (assembly GCF_044453095.1). Lineage (NCBI taxonomy): Bacteria > Bacillati > Actinomycetota > Actinomycetes > Pseudonocardiales > Pseudonocardiaceae > Amycolatopsis > Amycolatopsis sp. NPDC051758. The sequence continues at coordinate 138,238 of NZ_JBITCJ010000016.1, forward strand.
GGCGTGGGCGCCCGGCTACCCGTTCGACGGCACGGTCGGCGGCGCGAAGCTCGTGCTGCGGATGGTCGTCGCCGACGCCTACCGCCCGGGGTTCGGCCTCTACCAGATCGTGGACCGCGAGACCGGGCTCGCCATCGGCGACGTCGGCTTCCACTCCGCGCCGGACGCCGACGGCGCCGCTGAGATCGGTTACGGCCTGATCGAGGCCTTCCAGGGGCGCGGCCTGGCGACCGAGGTCGTCGAAGCGCTGCTGGCCTGGACGTTCGAGCAGGGCGGCGTCACCGCGGTGCTCGCCGAGACCGACGAGGACCACCTGCCGTCACGGCGGGTGCTGGAGAAGACCGGGTTCGCGTTCCTCGGCACCGACGGCGAGACCCGCAAGTACGCGAGACGGCGGGAGCCCGGGTCATGACCAAGGTGGCGGTGTTCGAATCGGCCGACGCGTCCGGGTTGCCGGACCTGCTCGACGCGGCGGCCGACTGGTGCGAGCTGGTCGTGGTCAACGCGGGCCCCGAGCCGTGGACGGCCGACGAGCGGGAGGGCCTGGCCGACCTCGGCGAGGTCGTCGACGCCGCCGGGCGTGACGCCGCCTCGGTCGCCGCGGAGCTGGCCGCCCTCGACGTCGAGGGTGTGGTGACGCTGGAGGACGAGTGGATCCCGCTCGTCGCCGCGGTCGCCGCCCGCCTGGGCCTGCCCTACCACGACGAGGCGACCGCCGAAGCCGTGACGCACAAGGACATCCAGCGCGCGCGGCTCGCCGGCACCGACCTCGGCGTACGCGCCGCGTCGTTCACCGACGAGGACGGGCTGGCCGCTGCGGTGGCCGCGGTCGGGTTCCCCGCGGTGCTGAAGCCGGTGCGGGGCAACGGAAGCCTGAACGTCTACACCGTCGACGACGAGGCCGGCCTGCGTGCGGCGCTGGCCGAGGCGACCGGCGCCGCGGTGTCGGGCCACGCCGGCTTCCGGCTGGGCCACGGGGGCGCGGGCGCGCAGACCTGGCTGCTGGAAGAGCGGCTGATCGGCGTGCCGCACCCGGCGGGGGACTGGCTCAGCGACCACTTCTCGGTGGAGGTGCTATCGCTCGGCGAAGGTGAGCACTGGCCGTTCTGGCTCTCCGACCGGTTCCCGCTCATCCCGCCGCTGCGCGAAACCGGGATCACCGGGCCGTCGCTGCTGTCGTGGGAGACCCAGCACCTCGCGGCCCAGCGGGCCGAGCGGATCCTGACCGCGCTGGGTGTCACCACCGGCGTGTCCCACCTGGAGTTCAAGCTCACCGCCACTGGGCCGCGGCTGATCGAGGTCAACGGCCGGCTCGGCGGGTTCCTCTCCTCGATCCTCCCGCACGTCAGCGACCTCAACCCGGTGCGGCTGGCGCTGGAGGCCGCTGTCGGCAAGGCCGAACGCCGCCCGATCGACGCGACCGGCTACGCGGCCTGCGTCTTCACCCACGGCCCGCTCACCGGCGGACGGATCACCGCACTGGCCGACCCCGCCGAGCTCGGCCGGGTCCCCGGGGTGTGGCGGGTCGACGCCCGCAGCGCCGTCGGCGACGTGCCCGACTACCGGACCGGCACCAACGGGCGGCTGCAGAACGTGTGGGTCGAGGGTGCGACGGGCGAGGAGCTGCGGGCCGCCTTCGCCGCCGCGGACGCCTTTGTCGCCGAGGGCAACCGGTTCGAGTGAGGGGACGACGACGATGACGGCTGGCGTGCCCGTGCTGTGCTTCCCGCCCGCGGGGGCGGGACCGAGCTTCTTCCAGGCGTGGCCGGACGCCTCCTCGGCACTGCGGTTCGCCGCCGTCGAGCTGCCCGGCAAGGAGCGCCGGTTCGCCGAGCCGCCGGTGGCCACGATGGCGGAGCTGCTCGACGCGGTCGCCGAAGACGTCCTGCGCGAGGTCGGTGACGCCGGGCGGGCCGGCGTTTTCGGCCACTCCTTCGGCGCGCTGGTCGCTTACGAGGTCGCCCGGCTGGTGGCACGCGAACGGCCGGGCGTCGAGCTGACGTTGTTCGCCAGTGGCGCGCCCCGCCCCGGCGTCCCGCGGTCCGCGCCGATCGGCGACCTGCCCGACGACGAGTTCGTGGTCGCCGTCGGTGACCTGGCCGGCTACCAGCACCCCGCCTTGGCCGACCCGGACCTGCGGGACCTGCTCCTGCCCGCGCTGCGCGGCGACGTCGCGGTCGACGAGACCTACCGGCCGGCGCACCCGGACCCCGCGGTGTTCCCGATCGTGTCGGTCCGCGGCGCGGACGACGAGCTGGTGTCCTCGGCGGCGACCGCCCGCTGGGCCGAGGTGACGTCGGCCGGCTGCGTCACCCACGAGATCCCCGGCGGCCACATGTACTTGGTCGAGCGGTGGCAGCCGCTGGTGGCGCTGATGGAGCGGGCACTGGCCGGCGAAGGGGCGCGGTCGTGACCGGCCGCCTCGCGGGCCGGACCGCGATCGTCACCGGCGCGGCGCGGGGGATCGGCCGCGCCTGCGCGACCGCGCTCGCCGCCGAGGGCGCGGACCTGGTGCTGCTCGACGTCGCCGCGCCGATCGAAGGCCTCGGGTATCCGGCCGGCACGGCCAGCCAGCTCGACCACACCGCCGCGTTGTGCGCGGAGCACGGCGCCGCGACGCTCGTCGTCGCCGCAGACGTCCGCGACCTCGGTGCGCTGGAGGCCGTGGCCCGCAAGACCGTCGACCGCTTCGGCCGCATCGACGTGCTGGTCAACAACGCCGGCATCGCCGCGCCCTCGGGCAAGGCGGTGCACGAAATGACCGAGCCCGAGTGGGCGCTGATGATCGACGTCGACCTCAGCGGGCCGTGGCGGGCGGTCAAGGCCGTGGCGCCCACGATGATCGCGCAGCGCTCGGGCAGCATCGTCAACATCGCCTCCACCGCGGGCCTGGTCGGGTACCGCAACTTCGCCGGTTACGTCTCGGCCAAGCACGGTGTGCTCGGGCTGACCAGGGCCGCCGCGCTCGACCTCGCCCCGCACAAGGTCCGCGTCAACGCCGTGTGCCCCGGCTCGGTCCGCGACGACCCGGCGCTGGAAGGCCGGATGCTCTCGGAGATCGCCCGCGCGCTCGGGCTCGACGTCGCCGAGCACGAGACGACGTTCGTGCGCGACCAGCCCACCAACGAGCTCGTCGAAGCCGGTGACGTCGCCGCGGCCGTGCTCTGGCTCGCCACCGGCGAGTCCCGGCACGCCACCGGCGGGGTCGTCACCGTCGACGGCGGCTTCACGAGCCGCTGAAAGGGGGAGGGAGAGCAGTGCAGAACGTGTCCACCGCCCTGTACCGGCTGCCGGCCGGGCTCGCCGACGAGACCCTTCGCGCCCGCGCCGCCGACCACGACGCAAGCCTGTGGTTCCAGCCCGTCCCCCTGGCCTCGGCCGACGCGGATCTTTGGCGGGACCGCGAGCTGGGCCGTGCGACTGCCGGGGGCGCACGCTTCGTCGTGCTGTCCTATGTAGACGGCGTGCGGGAGCTGGTGGTGACCACGCCGGTCCCCGAGCCGGAACCCCTGGCCCCGCTGCCCGAGACAGCGGCGGACCGGGACCCCTTGACACATCTGACCGGCACGTCCGAACCGTCCACCGTGGACCTGGGCCCGGCCGATCCCGCCGACGTGCTCGCCGCCCTCGGCCTGGTGTTCAGCCGCTACACCCGCAGTGCGACGCTCGCCTTCGGCGTGCCCGGCGGCGCCACTCTCGTCACGGTCGACGAGGACCAGCCGGTGGGCGTGTTCCGCAAGCAGGTCGCCACCGCTCCGGCCGGAGCGACGCGCGACGTCCCCACCGTCGGCGTGGTGGCCGACGAACAACGGGAGCCGCAGCCGATCCGCGTGGTGTCGTGCACGCCGTATCCGCTGACCGTGCACGTCACCGGCGGGAACGCCACGGCCTGGTTCGCCGGGAACGCTGTCGCACCGTGGGCCGCGGCTCAGCTCGGACACCACCTCACCGCCGTGCTCGCGGAACTGCGGACCGGCAACCCCGACCGGCCGCTCGCCGACATCACCCTCGACGCGGGCCCCGAACCGCAGCCGGCGACGGCCGGGAACCCGCGCACCATCACCGCCGTCTTCGCCGAACAGGCCGCCCGGCGTGGGGACGCGCCCGCGGTGTCCGGTGAGGACGGCCGGTTGGGGTATGCGGAACTGGCCGAGCGGGCCGAGCGGTTCGCCGCCGGCCTGCAGGACCGTGGGATCCGGCCCGGTGACCGGGTCGGGATCGTCCACGAACGCGGCGCCGGACTCGTCGCGCTGCTGCTCGGCGTGCTGCGCGCCGGCGCGGTGTACGTCCCGCTCGACCCGGCCTACCCCGACCAGCGGCTGGCCTACATCGCCGACGACGCCGGGCTGGCGCTGGTCGTCACCGACGAGACCGCGGCGGGCCGCCTGCCCGGCGTGCCCGCGGTGACCTCCGCCGACCTGCCCGCCGATGGCGAAGTGCCGGCCGAGCTCGCCGGGCCCGACGACCCGGCCTACGTCATCTACACCTCCGGCTCGACCGGACGCCCCAAGGGCGTTGTCGTCCCGCACCGCAACGTCGTCGACCTCGTGGCCGGCACCACGGGGGACTTCGGGCTCGGCGACACCGACGTCTGGACGTGGTTCCACTCGGTGGCCTTCGACTTCTCGGTCTGGGAGATCTGGGGACCGCTGCTCACCGGCGGCCGGGTGGTCGTCGTGCCGGAGTGGACGCGGCGCGAGCCGGACGAGTTCGCCGCGCTGCTGCGGGACGAACGGGTCACCGTCCTCAACCAGACGCCGTCGAGCTTCGCGCAGGTGACCGAGACGCAGCTGCGGCGGTTCGACGACCTCCCGCTGCGGCTGGTCGTCTTCGGCGGGGAACCGCTCGACGCTTTTGCGCTGCTGCCGTGGTTCGACCGCTACCCGGAGACGCGCTGCCGGCTGGTGAACATGTTCGGCATCACCGAAACGACGGTCCACGTCACCGCGCAGACCGTGACCCGCGCGGACGCGCTGGCCGGGTCGCGCTCGGTCGGCCGGGCGATCCCCGGCTGGGAGATCCACGTGGTCGACGCGCGCCGCCGCCGGCTGCCGCCGGGGGTGCCCGGCGAGATCGCCGTCGGGGGCGCCGGGCTCGCGCACGGTTACCTCGGCCGCCCGGAGCTGACCGCCGACCGGTTCGTCACCGACCCCGGCACCGGACGGCGGCGCTACCTCAGCGGCGACCTCGGCCGGCTGCGGCCCGACGGGCGCCTCGAGCACCTCGGCCGGCTCGACAGCCAGGTCAAGCTGCGCGGTTACCGGATCGAGCTCGACGAGATCCGCAAGGTCCTGCTGGCCGAGCCCGACGTCGTCGCGGCCGCTGTTGTGCTCGCCGCGCCGGGCACCGCCGAAGCGCGTCTCGACGCCTACGTCGTCCAGGCCGACGGCACGCCGGGCTCGGCGTTGGCGGGCCTGCGCACCCGCGCGGCCGCCCTGCTGCCCGGGTACATGGTCCCCTCGACGTTCACGGCAGTGACCGCGCTTCCCTTGACGGTGAACGGAAAGCTCGACGAGGCGGCGCTGCCCGAGCCGGTCCTCGGCGGCGCCCCGGCCGCGGCGGTGGTGGAGGCCACCGGTGACGCCGACGTCGTGCTCGGCGCGTGGCGGTCGGTGCTGGGCGCCGCGATCGGGCCGGACGACCACTTCTTCGACAGCGGCGGGAACTCGCTGCTGGCCGCGAAGACCCTCGCCGCCCTGCGGGACGCCGGCCTGACGGTCGGGATCCGTGACCTCTACGGCCACCCCACCCCGCGCCTGCTCGCCGCCCACCTCGCCGGACCGCCCGCACAGAAGGAAGCCCAGCCGTGACCACACCGCACCCGCAGCCCGACCTCACCGACCTGGTCCGCCGGACCTGGGCCCGCGTGCTGGGCCACGACCGGTTCACCGACGAGGACTACTACTTCTCCGTCGGCGGCAACTCCCTCGGCGCGACGCGGATCATGGCGGCGCTCGGCCGTGAGCTCGGCACCCGGCTGCCGGTCCGGATGCTGTTCGACCACCAGACGGTGACCGCGCTCGTCGACGCCGTGTCCGCCCGGCTGGAGGCGAACGCGGCATGAAGGGCCTGAGCCGGATCGCCGCCCTGCCCCGCGCCGCACGGCTGCTGATCCTCACCAACGGCATCAGCGCGCTCGGCGCGGGCATGGTGATGCCGTTCCTCTGGATCTACCTCACCGAGGTCCGGCACCTGCCCACCTGGGTGCCCGCGGCGACGCTCGCCGTGCAGGCGTTCGCCGCCGTGTTCGGCGGCCTGGCCTACGGTGCACTGCTGGACCGGCTGCCCTACAACGTCGTCGTGCCGCTGGCCAACGTCAACGCCGGGATCGGCACGCTGCTGTTCGCCTTCGCCGGGCAGGCCTGGGTCGCCCTCGCCGCCGCGGTCGTGTTCGGGTTCGGGATCAGCGGCGTCGGCACCGCCGTGCGTGCGGCCTACGGCGCGACCACCAGCCACGACCAGCGCGAAACCGCGTACTCGGCGGACTACGGCGTGCTCAACGTCGCGATGGGGATCGGCGTGATCCTCGGCGGGGTGTTCGCCGCGTTCGCCTTCCTCAGCCCGGTCGGCCGGTACTTCCTGATGTACACGATCGACGCGGCGACGTTCTTCGTGATGGCCGTCGCGACCGTGCGGGCGCTGCCGAACCGGGTGCACCACGCCGAAAGCAAGGCCGGCGCCGCCGTCCGCGGGACTTACCGGGCGGTGCTGCGCTCGCCGAGCCTGCTCGCCCTGCTGGCCGTGCTGCTGCTGTCCGGGCTGGTCTCCTTCGGCCAGTTCCGCGCCGGGCTGCCCGGCTACCTGACCCAGACCGGCGCCATCACCGCCAGCGGCCTGTCGTTCGCCTTCGCCGTCAACATCATCCTCTGCGCCGTCATCCAGTTCGTCGTGATGCCCCACCTCGAACGGTTCTCCCGGACGCTGCTCGTCGCGGCCAGCGGCGTGATGTTCGCGGCCTGCTGGGTGTTCGTGCTGCTGGCCGGGGGCCACACCGGCATGACGGCGCTGGTGCTGGCGACGGTCGCGGTGATCCTGCTGTCGATCGGGGAGTCCCTCGTGGTCCCGCTGCTGACGACGTTGCTGAACAACGCGGTCGGCGAAGACCTGCGGGGCCGGGCGAACGCGCTGTTCTCGATCACCCTCTCGACCAGCGCCGTCATCGGCCCGGGCCTGGCCGGGGCGCTGCTGTCGTTCGGGTCCGGCGCCGTGTTCGTCGTCGTGATGGTCGTCTTGAGCGTCGTGGCGACGCTGCTGGTGCTGAGCCTGCGCCGGACGCTCCCGGCCGAGCGGGCCGAGCCCGGGACCCTCGACGAAGACGAAATGGAGGCCGCGGCATGAGCGCGCAGGCAGGATCCGACGCGATCGCGATCGTCGGCATGGGCTGCCGGTACGCCGGGGCCGCGAGCGCCGCCCAGTTCTGGGACAACCTCCGCGCCGGGCGGGACCGCTTCACCCGCGGCGGCCCGGTGCCGCCCGGGGACGGCCCGCGTGACATCCCGGCGTGGGGCCTGATCCCCGACCGCAACCACTACGACGCCGGGCTGGTCGGCTACACCGGCGAGACGGCGGACCGCGACCCGCAGCACGGCATGCTCTACGAAGCGCTGTGGGCCGCGGCCGAGGACGCCGGCGTGCGGCTGTCGGACATCGGCCCGTCGACCGCGGTCTACGCCGGGGTGGCGCGCACCAAGCACGTCGAGCGCGGCACCTTCGAGTCCACCGTGGACAAGGATGCGACGTTCGCCGGCCCGCACTTCTCCTACTTCCACGACCTGCACGCCGAAAGCATCATGGTCGACGCCTCCTGCGCGACCGGGCTGGTCGTGGTGCACCTGGCCTGCCAGAGCCTGCGGCTGGGTGACTGCGACTACGCGCTCGCGGGCGGCGTCGCGGTGATGGACACCGACGGCAGCTACGAGTACACGCCCAACGGCATCTACTCCAGCGAGGGCATGTGCCGGCCGTTCGACCGCGCGTCCACCGGCACGGTCCCCGGCGACGGTGTCGGCGCGGTCCTGCTGCGCCGGCTCGACGACGCGCTCGCCGACGGCGACCCGATCCACGCGGTGATCCGCTCGACCGCGGTCGACAACGACGGCCGGCAGAAGGCCGGGTTCACCATCCCCGGTGTCGAAGGCAAGATCCGGGTGGTCACCAAGGCGCTGGCCGGGGCCGGGCTGACCGGCGCGGACCTCGGTTACGTCGAGGCGCACGGCGTCGGCATCCCGATGAACGACCAGATCGAAGCCACCGCGCTGACCGAGGCCCTCGGCTCGGAAGGCCAGCCGCTCGCCGTCGGCTCGGTCAAGGCCAGCATCGGGCACACCGACACCGCGGCCGGGCTCGCCGCGCTGATCAAGACGGCGTTCGCGGTGGAGCACGGGTTCCTGCCCGCCACCCCCAACACCGGCGACCCGATCGACGAGCTCACCGCGGGCGGCAACCGGTTCTCGATCGTGCCCGAAGGTCGCGAGTGGACACCCGCCGGGCCGCGCCGGGCCGGGGTCATGTCGGCCGGGATCGGGGGCACCAACGCGTTCGCGGTCCTCGAGCAGGTCCCGTGCTGACCGGAGGCCCGCGCCGGGACCAGGTGCTCTGCGTGACGGGAACCGCCTGGCGCACGTCACTCGGCGCCGACCGCGAACAGGTCTGGCAGGACCTGCTCGCCGGGCGCACCGGGCTGCGCGTGGTACCCGGGTCGAACAAGTTCCGCAGCTTCGTCGCGGGCCCGTTGCCGGACGGCCCGGCCGGCGGGAGCGCGCGGGAGCGGCACGTCGAGCTGGCCACGGTCACCGCCGAAGCCGCGCTGCACGACGCCGGGCTGCGGGCCGAGGACACCGACCCGATCCTGGTGCTGGGCACCAGCCTGGGCCCCCACATCGACGACGCCGACCCCGGGTCGCTGCACGACTGGGCCGCCGAGGCCGGCAAGCGCCTGGGGCTGACCCGGCCGCCGGTGTCGTTGTCGACGGCGTGCTCGTCGGGCGCGGACGCGATCGCCGTCGCGGCGGAGCTGCTGGAAGCCGGGTACGCGGACGTCGCCGTCGCCGGTGGCGTCGACCTGCTGACCGAGGGCAAGCGGCTCGGGCATTCACTGCTGGGCACGCTGTCGCAGTCGACGCACCGCGCGTTCGACGCCGACCGGTCCGGGATGCTGCCCGGCGACGGCGCGGGTTACGTCGTCCTCGAGCGGACCGGCTCGGCCCGGCGGCGCGGCGCCCGCGTGCACGGTTACCTGCGGGGCTGGGGTTCCACCAACGACGCGGCCGGCATGACCGCGCCCAAGCCCGACGGTGAGGCCGCCGCGCGGGCGGTCCGCCGCTGCGTCGAGATGGCCGGCCTGAGCCTCGACGACGTCGCGGTCGTGAACGCCCACGGCACCGCCACGGTCCTGAACGACCAGGCCGAAGCGACCTGCCTGTCCGGGCTGTTCGGGCGGCTGGCGCGGCCGCCGGTGGTGTTCGCGACGAAGGGGGCGCTGGGACATTCGCTGGGCGCGACTGGCGTCGTCGAAGTGATCACGCTGCTGCTGGCCCTGCGCGACCGGACGGCGCCGCCGGTGCTCGGCCTGCTCCGGCCGATGCCGGAGCTGCGGCTGCCGATCGCGCGTGACACCCCGCGCGCGGTCACCGGCGGGTTCGGGATCAGCCTGACCCTCGGCTTCGGGGGGTTCAACACCTGCCTGCTGGTCGAACGGGGGGACGATGCCTGAACCCGTCACCGCCACCCGCGCCCCCGACGCGCCCCGGCCGCCCGGAGCGCCGGTCCGCTACGCCGACGCGTCCGCCTGGCTGGTGTGCGACCTGGTCGGCGAGGCCCTGCGCGACTGGCCGGGCCCCCGCGACCAGGTCGGCGTGCTCGGGGTCAGCGAGTACGCCACCGGCGACACACTGCGCCAGGTCGCCGTCGACGTCGCCAAGAAGGCGATCTCGCCACTGCGGTTCGTCGCCGCGAGCCCGGGGACGCTGGTCGGGCTGAGCTGCCTGAAGTTCGGCCTGCACGGTCCGAGCCTGCTGCTGACGATGCCGCCGGCCGACGGTGTTCCCGTCGCGCGGGTGCTCGCCGGGCGCTGGCTGGCCGGGGCGGCGCCCGCGGTGCTGCTGGTGACGCACGAGGTCGACCGCTCGGGCACCCACCGCGGAACCTGCGAACTCCTGGAGGCGGCGTGAACACCACCGCGGTGACCGTGCCGGAGGTCGAGGACCTGCTCGCCCGGACGACGTGGCCGGGCGCCACCGGTCGCTGCGCCGGAGTCGGCGAGCTCGCCGACAGGTTCGCTGCGGCCGGGCTGGCCCCCGGATCCGTCGTGCTGGTCGCGCTGCCCAACGGCACCCGCCTGATCCGCGTCTTCTTCGCCCTGGTCCTGGCCGGTCTGGTGCCGACGCTGCTCGCCGCGTCGACCCCGGCGACGCGCCTGCGCGCGACCGCGCGGCGGCTCGGCGCGGCGGCGCTGGTCCGCCCGGCCGGGACCGGCACCGGCCAGGTCGAGGAGGTGACGGTCACCCGCTTGGCGGAGGGGCCGCACCGGACACACCGGCCCGGGCAGACCATCCTGCTCACCTCCGGCACGTCCGGGATGGCCACCGGCTGCCTGCACGACGTCACAGCGCTGCGGCGCAACGCGTCCCGGCACGCCCGCAGCATCGGGCTGGAGGCCGAGGACCGGATGCTGATCACGCTGCCGATGCACTACTCCTACGCCCTGGTCGCCCAGGTGCTGGCCGGGCTGGTCACCGGCGCGTCGCTGGTCGTCACCGGCCCGCCGTTCACCCCGGCCGGCTATCGCGACGTCGTCACCACGCACGATGTCACCGTTTCGGCGCTGACCCCGCTGCTCGTCGCCGACCTGCTGGCCGACGGCGGCGCGCTGCCGACCGGCCTGCGGGCACTCGGTGTCGGCGGCCACGCCCTCGCCCCGGCCCGCACCGCGGCGCTGCTTGCCGCGAACCCGCAGCTCGAGCTGTACCTGACCTACGGGCTCACCGAGGCCGGGCCCCGGGTATCGACGCTGGCCGCGCACCGCGAACCGCCGGGCCGGTTCGCCTCGGCCGGAACGCCGCTCGACGGCGTCCGGCTGAGCGTGCGCGACGCCGGTCGCGGCCCGGACGAGCAGGAAGTGCTCGTCACCGCCGACACGGTGTACCGGGCGAAGGTCGGGGTTGAAGGCGGGGTGTCGCGCGGCAAGCTCGTCGGGCCGGACACCATCGCCACCGGCGACGTCGGCCGCCTCGACAACGACGGTTACCTGTGGCTGAGCGGCCGGATCTCCGACTTCGCGATCGTGCGCGGGGACAAGGTGTCCCTCTCCTCGGTCCGCAAGGCGGCCGAGTCGCTCGACGGCGTCCTGCGTGCGGTCGTCACTCCGCCCGGTGACGAGAACGCCGGCGCCCTCGGGCTCGCGATCTACGTCGACGAGCGCCGATCACTGTCCGAAAAGGACGTCAGGCGGACGCTGTACCCGTTGCTGACACCCAACGAACGCCCCGGCGAGCTGACCGTGCACCCGGTCACGGCCGGGAGCCTGCACAAGTAGGGGAGGGACCGTGGAACTGATCTGCGTGCCGGGGGCCGGCGGCTCGGCCCGGGCCTATCGCCCGTGGGCCGCGGCACTGGCCCCCGAGTTCACCGTCCGCGCGCTCGACCTGCCGGGACGCGGCCAGGCGGCGCGCGAAACCCCGGCGCCGACGCTCGTCGAGACGGCCGCCAAGCTCGTCGAACGGATCCCGCGCGACGGACCCTACGCACTCGCCGGGCACAGCATGGGCGGGCTGCTCGTCTACGAGATGGCCCGCCTGATCTGCGCGACGGACACCCTGCCGCGGCCCGAGTTCGTTGTTGTCGCCGGGGCCCGGCCCCCGCACATGATTTCGGCCGCGGAGTTCAACCGGCTCGTCACCACCGGGGACGACGACCTGCTGACCGGGCTCGTCGCCCTCGGGTTCGTCGACCCCACCGCCCTGCAGTCGCCGATGCGGGCGCTGTTCGTGCCGAGCCTGCGAGCCGACCTGACCCTCGTCGCGGCCTACGAGCCGGAACCGGCCGAGCCGCTGCCGGTCGACCTGTTCGCCTGGTACGGCCTCGCCGACCTCACGGCCCCGGGGACCGCGGTCGAGGAGTGGGCCCGCTACGCCGGCGCCGGGTTCACCACGGCCGCCTTCCCCGGCGGTCACGACTTCCCGTACGAGCGGCCGCCCGAGGTGGCCGAGCGGCTGCGCGCGCACCGAGCGTCCACTGAGGACGTTCCGACCACAAGGAGGAACCATGTCGGCCACGATCGACCACACCCCGGGCCTGTTCGCGGACTGGGCCCCGCCGCGTGACCTGCCGTTCCACTGGCACATCTACGACGTCGGCAGCGCCCTGCCCACCGGCTGGGCCGACGAACTGCTCGAGGTCGCGGCCCGGCAGGCGGCCAAGCGCAGCTTCCGCCCGACGATGACCACCGCGCGCGAGACGCCCGACGCGATCATCCCCCTGGAGTCGGTGGACGGCGAGGTGCTCGTCGAGCAGGCGCCGTGGGTGAACGAGCTCTACACCGGCTGGTTCCGGCGGCTGGGTGAGCGGCTGATCGACGAGCCGCTGGAGCTGACCAGCACCGCCAACCGGGCGCTGAGCCTGAACGTGCAGCGCGGGGTCACCATGCGCTACCCGTGCCACGTGGACAGCAACCCGATGGAGGGTCTGCTGTACCTGACCGACTGCACCGAGGAGACCGGCGGCGGCCTGGTCGTCTCCCGCAACCGCCACGCCCGCGACGTGTCCGAAGTGGACGAGGACGCGGCGGTCATCTACCCGCGTCGCGGTCAGCTGTTCTTCTTCGACGCCCGCTTCCACCCGCACTACGTCCAGCCGCTGCGCACCGACGAAGCCCTGCGTGCGGTCGTCACGATGAACTACTACACGCAGTCCATCCCGGAAGCCGTGCGCCCGGTGGGCCTGGACGACCAGCTGTTCGGTACCCGATGACGCTGCTGGTGCTCTCCGGGGCCGACGTCCGCGCGCTCTTCCCGCCGAAGGAGGGCTTCGCCCCGATGCGCGAGGCCCTCCTGGCGCTCGCGCGCGGCGAGGCGCACCAGCCGTTGCGCCCGGTTGTCGCGCCGGAAGGTGCCGCGGGGCTGCTGGCGATGATGCCGGCCCACACCGCGGCCGCGGGTTACGGCGTCAAGATCGTGTGCCTGTTCGAGGGCAACACCGCACTCGGCCTCGACGCCCACCAGGGCGCGATGCTGCTCTTCAGCGGGGACACCGGGGAGGCGCTGGCGCTGCTGAACGCGTCGGTGCTGACCGAGCTGCGCACCCCGGCGGTGACCGCGGTGGCGACCGAGGCACTGGCCCGCCCGGACGCGGCGCAGCTGACGGTGTTCGGCATCGGCGTCCAGGGTGCGGCGCACATCCGCACACTCGCCGCGGTTCGCCCGGTCGACCGGGTGCGGGTCGTGGCCCGCGACACCGCACGGGCTCAGCAGGTCTGCGACTCGCTGTCGGCGTCGCTGGGACTGCCGATCGAGGTGGCTTCGGCACCGGAGGAAGCCGTCCGCGCGGCCGACATCGTGGTGACGGCGACCAACGCCGTGTCACCGTTGCTACGGCGCGAGTGGCTGCGGCCGGGCACACACGTCAACGCGGTCGGCTCGTGCGTCCCGCACACCCGCGAGCTCGACACGGCGACGCTGGCCGACGCGCGGGTGTTCGTCGACTCGGTGGAATCGGCAACGCACGAGGCGGGGGACTACCTGTTCGCGGCACGGGAAGGCGCGATCGGCCCGGCGGACCTGACGCCCCTGGGTGACGTCCTGCTCGGCCGGGCGGCGGGCCGGGAGTCCGAGGACGAGATCACGGTGTTCGAGTCGGTGGGCCTGGCGGTCCAGGACCTGGCGGCGGCGCGGTTCATCCACGCCCGGGCGGAGGAGACGGGCGCCGGCGTTCGCGTCGAGTACTGACGGCCTCGTAGATTCGGGGCATGCCGACTCCGTTCGCCCCGCAGACCGCCCCGGCGGTGCTCGAAGACCTCCGCACCCGGCTGCGCGCCACGCGCTGGCCGGACGCGCCCGAAGACGCCGGGTGGTCGATCGGGGCGGACGTCGGCTACCTGCGTGAGCTCGTCGCGTACTGGGCGGACGGGTTCGACTGGCCCGCCCGGGAGGCGGAGCTGAACGCGATCCCGCGGTTCACGGTCTCACTGGGCGGCCACGAGATCCACTACGCGCACGTCCGGGCGGCCGGTCCGGCGCTCCCGCTGGTGCTCAGCCACGGCTGGCCGGACTCGTTCTGGCGGTACACGAAGGTCATCCCGCTGCTGACCGACCCCGGCGCGCACGGCGGCGACCCGGCCGACGCGTTCGACGTCGTCGTGCCGGACATGCCGGGCTACGGGTACTCCTCGCGCCCGGCGACGCCGCTGAACTCCATCGCGGTCGCGGGCCTGTGGGCCGAGCTGATGACGCAGCTGGGCTACGAGCGCTTCGGCGCGGCGGGCGGCGACATCGGCAGCCACGTCAGCCGCTACCTCGCGCTCGACCACCCCGACCGGGTGGCGGCCGTCCACCGCACGGACGCGGGCGTCCCGGTCTTCACCGGCGACCCGGCGGAGCTGACGCCGGCGGAACGCGAATGGCTGTCGAGCGCGGCGGCGTGGGGCGCTTCGGAGGGCGCGTACGCGGCGATGCACCGCACGAAACCCCAGACGGCGGCGACGGGCCTGAACGACTCACCGGCCGGGCTGGCGGCGTGGATCGTCGAGAAGATGCGCGCGTGGAGCGACGGTTTCCGGTTCACGCAGGACGAGATCCTGACAAACGTGACGCTCTACTGGCTGACCGAGACGATCGGCTCGTCGATGCGCATGTACCGCGCGAACTCGGCGATCACCCCGGCCCAGCTCGCCCGCCGCGTCGAGGTCCCGTCCGGCTTCGCGCTCTTCCCGGCCGACATCGTGCGCCCGCCGCGGGAGTGGCTGGACCGCACGGCGAACACCGTCCACGTGGCTGAACCACCGCGGGGCGGGCACTTCGCGGCGTTCGAGGAGCCGGAGATCTACGCGCAAGAGCTGCGGGACTTCTTCCGCCCGTATCGGTGAGCGACGGCCATAGGTGACAGATCCCGGTCAGTTCCTTCCCATCGGTCCCCGGCCGCGCAGATCACCTCCGGGACAAGGGCACGGGGGTGGTGGTCGCGGCGGCGGCCGTGGCCATCGCCAGTGGCGCGGGCAGCGGCGCGGCTTCTTCGGGCGGGGCTGCGTCCGAGGCCTTGGCGGGCAACAGCGCCGGCGACGTCGTCGACTCACGGCCGGGCCGCTCGCTCGAGACGCGCCGAAGGGCGTGAGTCGGACGAAGCGCTCAGCCAGCTGAAGTTCAAGGAGCTCAAGCGCGGCCCGGCGGCTGGAGCGCGCGCGGGTGACTGCGTCGTGGCGGCGTCAGGCAAGGTGCGGAACTTCCTGGTCGAGACGCCGTGCACCTCGCTGGACCGGTTGCTGCTGCGGTCGGGTGCGGGTCGGCTTCCGGTCGAAGAAGCAGGCGACGGCGTTCGAGCGGGTCGAGGCGGTGCAGGGGAGCGGCGACGTGCGGCCGCTGGAGATCGCGGCCGTGCTCGGGATCGCCGGGGTGTCGATGACCGGGCTGCACTACCGGTCGCGCCCGGAGGGGTACGGGATGGTCGTCGCCGAGGCCGACACCGCGACCGGCCACGTCGACCGCGCCACCCTGGACGCGCTCGCCGATGTCGCGGCGTACCTGCCGATCAGGTAACCGGTCCTGCCATCCGAGTGAAGCCGCGGCCCGGACCCTGCCCCGGTGGGGGAGCCAACGACAAGACTGCGGGGACCGTTTCGCCACCGGAGGGAGCACCATGTCCGCAGACGAAGCCCTGCTGTCCCTGTCCACCCCGGCCGGGCTCGCCGATCCGTACCCCGTCTACGCGAAGCTCCGCGAAGAAGCGCCGATCTTCCGCAGCGAAGTCTTCGGCGGCTGGGTGCTCAGCCGGTTCGCCGACTGCCAGCCGGTGCTCGCCGACGGCGAAACCTTCCTGGTGCTGGACGCCCAGTGGCGCGATCGGCACATGCCGGGCTGGCGCGACAACCCGGCCATGGCGCTGCTGGCCGACCTCCTGCCGTGGAAGAACCCGCCGGAACACACGCGTGAGCGACGGCTGCTCATGCGGGACTTCACCGTCCGGCGCGTCCAGGCGCTGGAGCCCGCGGTCCGCCGGGCCGTCGACCGGGTGCTGGACCGCTTCGCCGACGCCACGGCGGACGGGGCCACGGCGGAGTTCGTCAGCACGGTGCTCTACCCGCTCGGGATGGCGGTGATCGGCGACCTGGTCGGCGTGCCCGAAGCTGACCACGACCGGCTCCGCCGCGTCACCGACCTGATCGGCAAGCAGGTGAACCCGGCGATGTCGGCGGACCTGCGCGCCGAGGTCGACGCGGCCGCCGTCGAGTTTCGCGCCTACTTCGCGGACCTGATCGCCCTGCGGCGGGCGGAACCCCAGGACGACCTGACGTCGGCGCTGCTAGTGCGGCCCACCGCCGACGCGGAGCTGATGTCCGAGGAGGACGCGCTCAACTCGCTGCTCGTGCTGTTCGGTGGCGGTTACGAGACGACCGCGGGTGCGCTGGGCATCGGGATCCACGCGTTGCTGACCCATCCGGACCAGTTCGCCCTGCTCACGGGTGATCCCGGACTGGCCGCCGGCGCGGCCGAGGAGATGCTGCGGTGGGACGGGTCCGCCCAGATGAGCCAGCGCGCGGCCGTCCGGCCGACGGTCCTCGGCGGCGTGGAGATCGCGGCCGAGGACGTGATCGTGATCCTCAACGGAGCGGCGAACCGCGACCCCGCGCGTTTCGCGGACCCGGACCGGTTCGACATCACCCGCGACGCCGGCCGAGGCCTGTTCTTCGGCCACGGCCTGCACCTGTGCCTCGGCGCAGCCCTGGCCCGGCTGGAGATGACCGTGCTGCTCGAACAGCTCGGCAAGCGCTTCCCGACGTTGCGGATCGCGGGCGAGGTGGAGCGACGCCAGAACCCGGCATTGCGCGGGATGGTAGCGCTGCCACTCACCCGGTGACCGCGGTCTTTCCCTTTCACGTATCTGAGCGGCTGCCGGCGGCTCTGATTACCGGGCACTGACTGCGGGGAGGGTGATGAGCGTCGACTTGTGCTCGCGAGACCTGCGCGGGGCACTGGACGTGGTGCGCGAGGTGAACGAGGACGGGTGCGACACCATCGTGCCCGCGGGCGCGCTGAAGCGGATCGGTGAACTGGTCGGGGCCGACGACGTCGGGTGTCTGTGGGGCGTTGGCGCGACTCACCGGTTGCTGGGGGTGGTCACCGGGCAACCGGGGCACCTGATGCGTGACCCGGGGTTCGGGCAGATGATCCGGCGGCATCCCGGGTGCGTCGGCTACCGCACGCGGCAGGTGCCGGTGGGTTCGCCGGTGGCGCTCAGCGATCTCGCTTCGACCCGGGATCTGCTGCGGACCCCGTTCTACGTGGATCTCTACCGGCCACGCGGGGTGACGGACGAACTGTTGTGCATGGTGCCGGTCGGCGGGCCGCACATCGGCCTGCTGTCGTTGTACCGCTCACGGCTGGGCTTCTCACGCCGGGACAAGGCCCTGGTCGGTCTGCTCGGCCTCCATATCGCGCAGGTGCTCGGACGCCGCGCTGCCCAGGGAATGCCGTGGACATCGTTGCTGTCCAAGCTCACGCCGCGAGAGCGGCAAGTGGCGGGGTGGGTGTCGCGCGGTGCCACCGACCGGGAGATCGCCCGCGCCCTGGCCGTCAGTCCTCGGACCGTCCACAAGCACCTGGAGAACGTGTATCGCAAATTGGATCTGACACACCGGACCGGACTGGTCGCCGCGCTCGCCGGCCTGCCCGGCGCTGAGCAGGCATGACGCGCGCCCCGGCAGCCCACGGCCGCCGGGGCGCGCCCCCGTCAGGAGCTCAGCAACCGCCAGAGCTGGTTGTGCGGCTCGCTGGGCAGGCAGTCCCACAACTGGACCGGCACGCCGTTGCCGGTCGGGTTGGCGACGCCGGTGTCCACGTCCAGGCAGTTGGACGCGTCGTAGGCCGGGCGGATCCAGTAGTAGAAGTCGTTCGACACGAAGTCGAAGTTCCACCGCTGGTTCGACAGGCCGGTGCACGTCCACTGCCCGACCTTGGTCCCGTTGGCGGTGCCCACGCCGGAGGCGTCGAGGCACTTGCCGCTGAACAGGGACTTGACGGTGTAGGTCCCGTCACCGTTGTCGATCAGCCGCCACAGCTGGTTCTTCTGTTCCGGGCCGAGGCAGTCCCACTGCTGGACGGGCACGCCGTCGGCCTTCGGGTCCACGGCAGCGGTGTTGAGGTCGAGACACTTGCCGGTGTGCCGTACCCGGATCTGGAAGAACACCGTCTGGATTCCTTGTCCTACGGCCTGCTCGCTGTCCGATGTGGACTGGGCGGCCGCCCCCGTGGCCGAGGCGCCGCCGATCCCGCCGAGCGCGATTGCCGCCACGACCAGAAAGCGGCCCATGCGCCTGGCACCATGCGAAGTTTTCACCTGGATTTCTCTCCCCGTAGATGATCGCACCGGTCGTTCTCGATCCGGCACACCAATGTCACCAAGGACGAGAGCCCGGGACCATTCGCAATTCTGCGTAGCCCATCCGCGCACCGCTTCGGTCGCGCCTGCAGCTCACGACCCCGTCATGACAGGTGTCATGGGCCGGCGGGCGTCACCGGGATGACATCGAAGTGACGCAGGCCTGCGGCATGGTGTCCCCATGGTCGAGTTCTATGGGGGCCCGATGCGTGGTTACGGGCTGAGCAGGCGGACCCTGCTCAAAGGTGCCGCGGTCGCGGGCGGAGCGTTTGCGCTGGGCGGGTTGCTGGGGCCACTGGAAGCCGCCGGACAGCCGGCGGTGTCGACGCTGCCGCGGCTGGCGACGTTGTCGCACGGCTATCCCGCCGCGCTGGACACCGGGCGGGCGTTGGTCGCGTTCGCCATCGGAGACGGCCACAGGATCTGGCACCGGTGGCTGCCGGCGGGCGACTCGTGGACCGGCTGGCGGCTGCTGCAGAACGGTCCTGAGGTCAAGGGGCGCCCGATCCCGCTGCTGAACGCCAACGGGGCGATGTCGGTGTTCGCCACCGACAAGGACGGCAAGATCTGGACCGGCTGGCAGGCGACCGAGGGTGGCGTCAACTGGAGCTGGACGAACCTGGGGAGCCCGTCCTCGAGCGTCACCTTCGTCGAGGAGCCGTTCCCGGTGCTGAACATCGACAACGCGATGTCGCTGTTCGCCAGGGCAACCGACGGGCGTATCCACCACACGTACCAGCGAGGCCGAGGTGGTGCTTGGGCGGGCTGGCAGGCCTTTCCCACTGATGGGGTCGGCCGGCCCTGGGCCGTCATCGGTCCGACCGGCGGCATGGTCGTGTTCGCGCGCGGAGCGAATGGCGGCGTTGTGCACCGCTGGCAGCGCTTCGCCGGGGACACCTTCAGCCCGGCCGGCAACTGGGCCGCGATTCCCGGCACCATCGCCATCAACGAAGACGTGACGGCGATCGTCAACCCGACCGGCGCGATCACGGTGTTCGCCGGATCGGTGAACGGCGTCGCGTTCACCTGGCAGAAGAGCGCGGGAGGTGACTGGCTCGGCTCGTGGCAGGAGTGGACCGAGCACAAGATCCTCGGCCGTCCGTCGGTCGTGGTCGGTCCCACCGGCGGCATGGCCCTGTTCGCCAAACGAGCGGGTCCGACGGAGGAGAACCACCTCATCCACCGCTCCCAGCCTTCGTGGGGCGCGAACTGGTCGGCATGGGACCAGTTGGAGCCCGTCACGACCGGGGAACCGTCGGGAGTCCTCGGCGCCGACGGCAGATTGTCGGCGTTCGCCAGGACCGGGACGGGCGAGATGGTGTACCGCGCGCAGGACAGCCCCGGAGGCTTCTGGCCGATCCGGTCGGTCTTCTTCAACGACAAGCTGGAGGTGGGCTGACCGATGCCGTTGCCGACGAATTTCAGCATGGCCGTCGCCAGGGACAATCTGCCGGTTCCCAACAACACGCCGATGGGGGGCTACGGGTGGAGCACGGACCGGCGTGCCGACGGCTCGGTCGCCAACCCGCTCAGGGTCCGCTGCGCGATCATCGTGTCGCCCCAGGGGCAGCGGGTGGTGTTCCTGCAGGCCGACGTGATCAGCATCCCCAGACCGGTCTACGAGCGCATCCTCGCGGAGTTGATGGAGTCCGGGGTGGTCAGCGCCCCGGAGAACTTCGTGCTCGCGCAGAGCCACACCCACGCGGGCCCGATGGTCGGTGCCAAGCCGGATCCCTACGTGCTGCTGGGGAGTACCGGGGCAGCGGAGACGACCGAGCAGTACACGGACGACGTCTTTGTACCGTTCCTCGTGAGTGTGGCCGAACACGCGCACGCCCTGCCGCTGGTCGAGGTGACGCTCGGTTACGCGGAAGGGTTCGCGGAGATCGGGCTCAACCGCCGCAGGCTGGCCTGGACCCCCCGTGAGGTTCCGGTCCTGGTCGCTCGGCGCGCGGACAACCGCGACCTGTTCGCGGTGCTGGCCGGGCACGCCTGTCACCCGGTCTGCGCGACGTGGATGAGCCGCACGCTGGACGCGGACTACTGCGGCTACGCGATGGACGAGGTGGAGAAGCGGCTGGGAGAGACGAACGTCCCGGTGATCTTCTTCCAGGGAGCGGCCGGCGACATCAACCCCAACGATCCCCCTGATGGCGTGAACAAGACTGCGCTCGCTGCGGAACGGCTGGTCGCCGCCATCATCGCGACCGTCCGCAACGCCGCGTACTTCCCGATCCACGGGCCCATCACGACCGACATCCGGACGGTCGACCTGAACTACGCGGTCGACCTCGACGACGAAGACGAGCTCTCGGAGCTGACCCTGAAGTACCGTGCCCGTGCCAACGGCTCGCCGGGTGAGGAAAACGGGACCGGATACCGGCACGCCAAGCAGATGCTTGCGGAGCTCGACGCGGGCGACGTGGTCAACCACATGCCCATGACCATCCAGAAGATCGACCTCGGCGGCCTGACCATCCTCACCATGTCGCACGAGGTGCTCAGCGGCTGGCACGTCGGAACCAAGGCCAAGTGGGCGGCGAAGAACGCCACACCGTTGTGGGTCATGGGGTACGCCAACCACATCGACTGCTACGTGCCGGCCTTCGACGTGCTCAGCGCCGGTGACGGCGATGATCCCAACTACGGCGAGGCCGGATGGAAGAACGGCGACCCGAAGATGATCGGACCCGGCACCTTCGGGCACTCGTACTCGTTGATCGCGCCGCTGAACGCGGGGTCGAGCCCGCAGGATCCGAGCGGTGTCGAGGGCACCCTCGTGCCGCACATCGACGGGCTGCTCGGCCTGGCATAGGCCCAACGGAGTAAAACCCCGGCACCCTGTCCTGTGGTCCGGCACAATCCTCAACCATCGATCGGTGGAGGATTGGGTGGGCTACGAGTTCAGGGTGCTGGGGCCGCTCGAGGTGCTCAGCGACGGTGTGGTCGTGCCTATCGGCGCGGCCAAGCTGAGGTCGCTGCTCGCGACCTTGTTGTTCCGCCACAACGAGAACGTCTCCGCCGACGAACTGGTGCACGCGCTGTGGCCGGACGGCTCTCCTGCCGACCCGCGCCGCGCGGTCAACACCTACGTCATGCGGCTGCGCAAGTCGCTGGCCGCCGGGCTCATCCAGACGACCCACGACGGGTACCGGATCGAGACCGACCTGGATTCCCTCGACCTGGCGGCGTTCCGGCTCCTCCTCGCCCAGGCGCGTGCCGCACCGGATCCGGCCGAGGAGCACAAGCTGCTCAGCCGGGCGCTGGGCCTGTGGCGAGGCACTCCGCTGTCCGACGTGGACGTCGAACCGGCCGGCCTCGCGGCGCTGGTTGAGCACCACCTCGCCACGACGGAGCGCCGGATCGAGCTCGACCTGGACAGCAGGCGCGCTGCCGACGTGACCGGAGAACTGAGGACTCTCACCGCTACGTACCCGCTACGGGAACGTCTGTGGTGCTTGCTGATCCGCGGACTGCACCAGGCCGGCCGGACCGGTGAGGCGATCGAGGCCTACCACCACGTCCGGCGGTTGCTCGCCGACGACCTGGGCATCGACCCGAGCCCCGCGCTGCACCAGAGCTACCTCAGCACACTCGGCTCCGCCCCGCCCGCACCGCCCGCCACCGTATGGCACCTGCTGCCGCCCGACCTGTGCGACTTCTCGGGCCGCATCGAGGTCATCGACCAGCTCACCGCACGGTTGACCGCGCTGGGCATGCCGATCATCACGCTGGTCGGGCCACCCGGCATCGGCAAGACGGCGCTCGCGGTGCACCTGGCGCACCGCCTGGGTGCCGCGTTCCCGGACGGACGGCTGTTCGTCGACCTGCGCGGCTACGCCACCCGGCCGCCGGTCAGTGCGGAACAGGCCCTCAGCCTGTTCCTGCGCACGCTCGGCGTACCGGCTGAGACGGTCCCGCTCGACCACGACGGGCAGCTGACGTTGTTCCGCTCGATGCTGTCGGGCAAGCGGGTACTGGTGGTGCTGGACAACGCGGCCGACGCAGATCACGTGCGTGCGCTGCTGCCCGCGACGTCCGGCTGTGCGGTGTTGGTGACCAGCCGCGACGAGCTGCGCGGTCTCACGGTGACGCACGGGGCGCGCAGGGTCGGCATCGACGTGTTCACCACCGACGAGGCACAGGCGTTGCTGGTGGAGGTGCTGGGCAGCGAGGCGGTGGACCTCGAGCCGCAGGCCGCGGCGGAACTGGTCGAGCTGTGCGCGTCACTGCCGCTGGCGTTGCGGATCGCGGCGGCGAACATCGCCGGGGCGCCGCCCGGTTCGATCAGCCGTCAGGTCCACCGACTGCGCGAGCGCCGGTTGGCCGCGCTGGTGGTCGACAACGACGACATCGCCGTCAGCAGTGCGTTCGACCTGTCCTACACCGCGCTCGAACCGTTGGCGCAGCAGGTCTTCGGGCTCTGCGGCCTGGTGCCGGGTCCCGACGTCACGCCTGAGATGATCGCCGTGATGGCCGGCGTCGACCCGCACACGGCGGCCATCACATTGCGCACGCTGGCCGCCGGTCACCTGGTCCAGCAGCAGGCGTCAGCGCGCTACCAGCTGCACGACCTGCTCCGGCTCTACGCCGCGGAACGAGCCGCGGCCGGCGACGCGGTGCACCGGCTGCTGACCTGGTACCTCGGCGTGGTGCACACCGCCGCCGACCTGCTGTACCCGGAGATGGCCCGGATGCGGGGGCCGCGCGCCACCACGCGGTTCGACAGCGCGTCCTCCGCATTGGCGTGGCTGGACGCCGAGCGCCCCAACCTGGTCGCCACCATCAGGCACGCGGCCGAGCGCGGCCCCCTGCCGTTCGCCTGGCAGCTCGCGGACGCGCTGCGCGGCTACTTCTGGATCCAGACCGACGGCATCGAGTGGCGGGTCGCGGCGACGTTCGGGCTGCGCGCCGCCACCGTCGCCGGCGATGAACCGGCGAGGGCGGCGATGTGCCACAGCCTCGGCACCCTCTACGCGGGCCTCTGCGAGTACCCGGCCGCGATCGAGCACTACGAGCAAGCGCTGCGCATCGCGCGGGAACACGGAGTCCGGTCGATCGAGGCGGCCGCCACCAACAACCTCGCCATCGCACTGCAGGACCAGGGCCGGCTGGACGACGCCGTCCGCCACTACGAGAACGCGCTCGGGTTCGGCGAACACTCGGCGGCAGCGGTCACCGTGCGGGTGAACCTCGGTTCCGCCTACTGGGAGATGGGCCGGCTCGCCGATGCTCGAGCTCAGTTCGACGGAGCGCGATCACTGTTGCGCCACGGAGCATCCCGGCAGGCCGAGGTGGAGCTGCTGGACGGGTTGGCCCGCCTGCTGCTGGACGAGGGCGACCACACTCACGCCGCCGGGCACGCACAGGACGCACTCGAGCTCGCTCTTTCAACCGGTCAGCCGCGCCTGGTCGCAGAAGCGCACAACACATTGGGCACGGCAGCGTTGCGCGGCGGGCGCACCGACGACGCGATCACCCACCACACCAACGCGCTGCGGACGGCGGGCAAGATCGGTTTCGGTCGCGCCGAGGTGTCGGCGGTGATCGGCCTCGCCAACGTGCGGCGCGTAGTGGGCGACCTCGACGAGGCGCTGGCGCTGTGCGAGCAGGCGCTGAGACTCGTGACCGTGACCGGGCTCACGCTGCGCCGCGGCCGGGTGCTGCACGCGCTGGCCCAGGTGCACTTCGACCTCGGCGACCACGAAGAGGCGCTCGACCTCGTGCGTCAGGCATTGAAGGTGCACCGCGAGACCGGCCACCGGCTCGGTGAGGCCCGCTCGTTGCAGTTGCTTGCGAACCTGGTGGCACGGCTACACGGTGCAGACGCCGCAACAGAGCACCAAGCAGAGGCCGACGCGCTGTTCGCGGCGATGGGTGCCGCCCATCCACCGCACTAGCGTCGATCGGCGCCGCATGCAGATGCACCCGCCGTGCACGACGCCGGACCGCACCACCCACCCACGAAACCCAACGCCGTGTTGCGCACGTCGCGCCGGTTCCGCTTACCGGACCGGAGTGCTCTTCCCGGAGCCTGCAGAAGCCGCACCCGAGGACTCAACCGAAGGACCGGCTCGAGCGTGAGGGGGTCGGGCGGGTCCACGCGGTCCGTCGGTTCACCAGGGGAGGAAACGTGCGAGCAGGACCGAGGCTGCTGGCCGCCATGAGCGGGCCGGGTCGGTCACCCGGCAGCGCCCTTGCCCGGCTGCGTATGCCCAGGGCGGGGTCCTCGCGGCGAACCGCTCCGGCTTATCCCAACCAGAAATGGGGAGGAAACGATGAACCAACTTTCCATCCAGATAAATTGCATTCATAACCTGCGAGCGGGGGAGAACCGATGAGAAGGATCGGCATGATCGTGTCGGCTGCGGCGGTAGTTCCCGCTCTCGTCGCTGGGCCCACAGTTGCCGCAGCGTCACCGGCAAGCGCAGACGCCTACCCCACTCTCAACTTCCTCCTCAAGGACGGCACGGGTGGCTACTACTCCGGTACGGTCACCTTTTACAACCGCTCAGTCGGCGTCATCGGGTCGTTCAACGCCAGCGGCTGCGAGCGGGCATACGCGACCTCGCTGGTGGACTTGAAAGCGCTCGACGAGAGAAGCACGAGCCTTCACTGCGATGTTATCACCTCGGGAAGTTTTTCCCTTTCCGCAGACGTTCCCGGTGGAGCGAATCGTGTCTACCTCGCCATCAAAAGCGAGTATGGGAGGGTCTACGACTTCACGAATTGCTGGCGTGACACCATGATCTGCAACTAGCACTGCCACTCCCTGACGGTGGCTGCTCGACAAATGACGTCTCAGGAAGCGCCGGGCACGCCGAGCTTCCAGAACACGAACGCCGGCTCCTGGCGCACCTTGGCTTCCCGGCGCAGGCCGTCGCGGACCGCGGGGCCGAAGCCGAGGAGGCTCGAGAGGGCACCGAAGATCGTCGCCGCGGGTGGTGCGGCGCCGGCCATCCCGCCGGCGACGGCGAAGCCGGCCGTGGCCAGGACAAAGGGCAGGTCACGCAGCAGAGTGTTGCGCCGCATGGCTTTCTCGATGACGCGGATGTTCGGCCGGAACACCTCGTCGAAGACCCGGGCGACGTCCGCGGAGAACTGCTCATCGTCCGGATCCGAGCCGATCAGGTCTTCGGTCAGCGCGAGGTGCCGCCGGAAGGCGTCGAACGCGTCGTCGTTACCCCGGATCGTGAGCAGGTCCAGCGTCGGCACCTGTTCCAGGACCGGCCGGGTGAACGTGTCGACGAAGGACAACAGCCTCGTCCCGGGATGCAGGCCGTTCATCGCGTCCCGGGCCAGCCGCCAGTACGCGTCGGACGTGCTCCAGAACGTCCCGTCGACCGCTTCCGCGTGCAGCAGCCCGTTCCACGTGGTCAGGGACTGCAGGGTCAGCCGCGGCTCGACGGTGAAGCGGGCTATCTCGGCAGGACCCATGCCGAACTCCGTCCACAGCTCACGGTCCAGCTCGATCTTCGCCTGCTCGGCCAGCAACGGCAGCCGATACTCAACCCACTGCGGATAGCTGTGCACGTCGCAGCCGAGCATTTCCAGGTAGTCGCCGAGGTGATCGGTGACCGCGCGCACCACCGCGGTCACGGTCTCCTCGGCCGCCATGCGCAGCGGCCGGAACACGACGAGCCCGGCCCGTACCAGCGGCAGCACGTCCCACATCCGCTCGAGCTGGGTCGCCAGGTGAGCCAGCAGCCGGGTGCCGGTCTGCCTGCCGAAGGTCCGCCGGTAGAAGTGGGCGAACCGCTTGATGTGGTCTTGCACGTATAGCAGCGGGTCGTCGCAGATCACCAGGTCGGCGACCAGCACCGCGCTCTTGACCTCGGCGGACCAGTCGCGCCAGGGATCGAGGGCGATGACGGCGACCCGGCCCGGTTCCGGCCGCGGCTCTTGGCCGGGCGCGGGCAACCCCGCGTAGTAGGCGCGGAGCCGCTCCAGCACCGCTTCGGCATCTTCGCGCTTGCTCAGCGACAACTCGAGTTCGGGGAGCAGTTCGTCGAGGAACCGGCTGTACTCGCTGTCGGCGGACATCAGCGACCCCGGGCGTAGTCGGGTCCGGCGACGACCTCGAGGGTGATCAACGGGGAGGTGTGATCGGCCGGCACCGGACGGCTGAAAAGCACACGCATGCAGGCACTCTACGGTGGGAAACGCGGTGGCAGGGCAAGTCCGGGTGATCTTTGATCCGCCGGTGTCCGCCACTCGGCCACTGCACCACCTGACCAGACCAAACACGCGAATAGGCCGAGGGGTGCCGCGCGGCCCCGATCGGGCTCCGCGGCACCCCTCGCACAGTGACGCGTCGGAGTCAGCTGGACTGGTTCGCCCACCAGGTCTGGCCGGCTTCAGGCAGGGTCGAGATCGGGTCGTAGTACGGGTACTGCCGGTTCAACGCCTCCGGGTCGTCCAGCTCGATGCCGGTCCGGTAGTTCTTCGTCCAGTACGAAATCCCCAGCTCCCGGTCGTAATCGGCCAGCTGGTGCACCCACCGCTTCCCGACATACGGCACGTCGCACACGATGCGCGGGGTCGCGTACCCCGGCAGGTAACCCATGATCGAGTGCTGCAGCTCCTGCGCCTCGTGCACCGACACCCGCCAGTGCTCGGCGTTCGGGATCATGTCGCACGTATATCAAAGCTCTGGAATTCGCGCAGCCGAGCACAGGTTGAGCTGCGAAGTTAGCGAAGGTAAACGTCCATAGTGGAATCCTGGGCCGTTTCTGGGCCGTTTGCGGAAGAGGTGATCCGGTCAACGCCGACGGACGACGGGTGTCAGTCCCACGTGCGCTGTCACGCTCGCCGGGCGAACGGACTCTTGAATGATAGGAGCTACTGTGTGCCTGCGCCATCGCCGGACCATGTGCAGATGGGGTCAGGCGCGCCGATCTTGTTTGTCGACCTTGCGGTCGGTGGGCGTTGCGCCCGTGGCGTGCATCGGCTCCCTGAGTTCATGGACGGATAGTCGTGGTTGCCCTGTTGCGAGGCCCGACGGCCGCTGACGGCACTACTGACAGCTAGATCACGTTGAGTATTCAGGTGTTCTGCGTCACAGTGGGAGGTTTATGGACGACTGGGCGATGCCCGTGTGAGAACCGGTGTCGTACGCGCGCCGGCGGGAAGCTTGGGAAGCGACGGGTGGCGCCAATGCTGCCTGACCCGACCGTGGACTTCGCGCGCGGGCGGATGTCATGTTGCCGCTGAAGCCGGTCAGTCGCGTGCCGGTGCCGACGCTCAGGCTGGAGACTTGGCTGCCGTCGCGCGGCTGTGAACCGGGGAAGCATTGCGACCGCATGGACAAGGTGACCGGGCGTACTGGATAGGGCTGTGACCCGGTTGGTCCGGATGGGGGATGGTGAGGTGAAGATCGACATCCTGTCTCGCGTGCACGTGCTCTACCAGCGTAAACCTGATACGACGGCTTTGTTGTCGATCTTCTCTACGCGGCGATGTGCGGTGCCGTGCAGGGGGTCTGCGTTGTTGCTGGTCAGAGCAGGTGGTCGGCGGGGTAGGGTGCCGACCGCAGTCACGCCGAAGGGCGTATAGAAACTCTCCAGCATGTGCCGCCGCAGATAGCAGGTCACGTGTCGACCGCAGCCACGCCGAAGGGCGTATAGAAACGACTTACCGCTCGGATTTGCTCCCAGCATGCCGTAGTGTTGGCCACAGTCATGCCGAAGGGCACAATGCCGACCGCAGTCACGTCGCAGGGCGTATAGAAACAGCTTCACCTTGGCGCAGTCGCGGTACCACTGGTTCTGATGTATCGACCACAGTCACGCCGAAGGGCGTATGGAAACCTGACCAGAAAACCGTTTAGGAACTGGTGTAGCGCCGCACGTAGTCACACTGAAGGGCGTATAGAGACCCGACGGCTCCGCTGTGGGACGCCTTCCGTCACCGTGTCGACCACAGTCACCCCGAAGGGTGCCTGAATACACTTATCTCGATGCCGGCGTTCAAAGGAGGCCAGGCGAGGCGGGGCTATGGCAAAGGGGCGCGGACCAGCAGACGAGAGTCGGTTCGGCCGGACCTGACTACCGGACCGACCACCACGACTTTGCCGCCGTACTGGAGCCCCAGGGCACAGCGGGTGGGGCAAAGGGTGTCGTGGCTCCCTGTGCGCGGCGTGGTCGGCAGGCCCGTGGTTGTCGAACCGCACCAGCTGCATCGTCGCGTAACGATTTGACGGCGGGTTCGGTGGTGGTGAAACCGAGGTCAGCCTGCCGCCGACTTCGGCGGTGTCCGCGCGGCGCGGACGGAACGCTGGACGGAGTGTGGTGATGTCGAGTTTGTGGGAGATGCCGGTTCCCGGCGGCGTGCTTGATCGGCGCCGGTTGTACGGGTTGCTGGCGTCGTGGCGACACGGACGGTGATGCGTGGGTGTCGCGGGTCCCGACGGTCGGGATCGGGTGATTGACTTCGTCGACCTGCCCAGCTTCCGTGGGCGACTCGCCGGGAATGATCAACGCCGGCATCGACGCGGTTCACCTGGTGCCGTTGTGTGCCACCCGGTCGGTCCAGCTGGGGGATGGTGAGGTAAAGATCGACGTCCTATCTCGCGTGCACGCGCTCTACCAGCGTAAACGTGGTACAACGGCTTTGTTGGCGATCTTCTCTGGGCGGCGATGGGCGGTGCCGTGCAGGGTGCGGTGTTGTTACTGGTCGGAGGCGTGGTCGGCGGGGTAGGGTGCCGACCGCAGTCACGCCAAAGGGCGTATAGAAACAGCGAGAGGGAGAGGAAGTCGTCGGGGTTGTGACGACCACAGTCACGCCGAAGGGCATATAGAAATAGGCTGCTGGCCGAG
Organism: Amycolatopsis sp. NPDC051758; assembly: GCF_044453095.1. Taxonomy (NCBI): domain Bacteria; kingdom Bacillati; phylum Actinomycetota; class Actinomycetes; order Pseudonocardiales; family Pseudonocardiaceae; genus Amycolatopsis; species Amycolatopsis sp. NPDC051758. The sequence continues at coordinate 167,637 of NZ_JBITCJ010000016.1, forward strand.
GCGCGGGATGAGAACCTCTCAGCCACTCGCGAAGCCGTGCACTGTTCCGCCGCTGGTGCTGGTCAGACCGCGTCCCGCTGGGTAAGGTGCTGATCGCAGTCACGCCGAAGGACGTATAGAAACCACTCCTCGAGCGACTCGAAGTGGTCGAACAGCCAGCGGTGCCGACCGCAGTCACGCCGAAGGGCGTATAGAAACGTGAGTTCCTGGTACCGGGTGTTCGCCTGGGCGCACAGGTACCGACCGCAGTCACGTCGAAGGATGAATATCAACTCGACGTGGATGCTCTAATCCGTGCTGTAACTGGTCCCGGCATTGCCGACGTCGGCGACCAGTTCACCTTTGGCGGAAACGCTATCGAGTTGGCGTCGATTTTTGTCGTTTCTCCCCGGACCTACAGGCATGTCACTAATTGATACACGAAATTTCGATATTCACTACACGCGGTTCACCTGGTGCCGCTGTGTGCCACGTGCTGGTCGAAGACCGTCGTGCTCGGCCAAGCCGACCTCGAGCCCGAGCGGCCGTATTGGATCGCGCTGTGACCCGGTTGGTCCGGTTGGGGGATGGTGAGGTGAAGATCGACATCCTATCTCGCGTGCACGTGCTCTAGCAGCGTAAACGTGGTACAACGGCCTTGTTGGCGATCTACTCTGGGCGGCGATGGGCGGTGCCGTGCAGGGGGCCGCTGTTGTTGCTGGTCAGAGGCGCGTTCGGCGGGGTAGGCTGTCGACCGCAGTCACGCCGAAGGGTGTATAGAAACGTCAAGCCGAGGCCGGACACGATGTCCTTGCCGACGGGTGTCGACCGCAGTCACGTCGAAGGGCGTATAGAAACTTCTTCTGACCACCGGTACCGCCGTACTGCTTGCTGCGCCGACCACAGTCACGCCTAAGTGCGTATAGGAACAGCGACGGGTCGCCCGTGAAGGTGCACTCCGCCTGATTGCCGACTGCAGTCACGCCGAAGGGCGTATAGGAACCGAGGCCCGATCTTCGAGTAAGGCCAAGTATGAGATCATCGGTCGAGATCCTGGAGGAATAGGAGACTCCGGAGGCAGCGTTATCGTCGTGATCGGAACACCCTGACATGCCGCAGACAGCGCGTTCTCCCGACCCTCGACAACCAGTGGTCAGTTGAGCGCACACGGGTTAGTTCAGAGAAGCCTGCATCCGCTGTCCCGTCCTGCGCGTTGATCCGCGCCAGCGGGGGCGGCTCGCCGAGATCGTCCGCAACCTCGTCGAGCGCATCACCGAAGCCCGGATGAACGGCTGGTTCGGCGAGGTCGACGGCCTCACCGTCAGCCTGCACGCCGCCACTGCCAAGCTCTCCGAACTGGACCGCACGATCGCGCGCGCCCGCGACGGCGGCCCGGTCAGGATCGGGATGCCCATCCTGCGGTCATGACGACGAGCACGCTGCCGTCCCACGCGCTCCCCAGCCCAGGAGTGAAACATCTGGTCGTCTTGTGACGACTGGAGGGAGGTCTGTGTCGACACGGTTCGGGGAGGGTTTCGTGGCTGTCGAGTTGGTGCTGTTCACCGTCGGCGGCGTTCAGCGCTTCCTGGCCGAGTCACGCAAGACGGTGGACATCGCGGGCGCCAGCCTCGTCTTCCGACACCTGGTGATCGCGGCGGCCTCCGAGGTTCAGGAGGCGTTGAGGACGCACACCGCACCGGCGGGCCTGATCTTCCCGGCAGCTTCCGCGCTGTCCACGAACGAGGGCGTGACGAACAAGATCGCCTTCCTTGCCCCGAGTGGGCTGGGCGCGGAGCTGGCGCGCCGGGCCCAGAAGGTCGCCGAAGAGAAATGGCGCGAGCACGTGCGCGATGCCTACGCGGGCTCGCCGGGCGTCCCGGACACCCCTGGCATGCCGGATATCGCGTGGGTGTGCGTGCCCGGCGAGGACGGCGAGGACCACACGGCGCTGTGGGAACGTGCGCAGGCGGCGATGACCGCGCGGCGCCGGAGCCGGGTCTTCGCCGCCTACGCGTGGCAGCGCGTGCGGTTGTGCCAGCAGTCCGCGGCCGTTCCGGCCGCTGCGGCGCCGCGCGCGTCCGCGCGTCGTGAACGTCGTGAGTTGCTCTCGGGCGCGGGCTGGACCAAACGCGCGGCCGGCAACCTGCAGTACCCGCCCGGCCGCCGCTTTCCGGCCACGACGGTGGTCGCGTCCGCCGTCTACCGGGCCCGGCTGTTGCGCGCGGCCGCGCTGGACACCACGATCGCTGACCGGCTCCGTTCATCGGTTCAGGCGCTCTCCGCGCTGGTCGACGACCGCCACACCCAGGCGGCCGGAAACGAGGCACCACCCGGACTGGAGCCGCTGACCGACCGGCTGGGGACAGCTGTCTACCCGGATCTGTGGTCTGAAGCGGACGGCCGGGACTTACTTCCCGAGGACGCGGATCCCCAGACGGTGGCGCGCGGGGCCGCGGCGGCTCGTAACATCGCCGGTATCGCGACACAGGCCGGCGTGGTCGGGCTGAGCTCGTATTACGCGGTCGTGGTCCAGGATCTGGATCGGCTGGGCCTGCAGGTGAGCCGGCTGGGACTGGCCGCGCAGCGGTCGGCGTCCGCGACGCTGACGGAGCTGGGACGGGCGCAGCGTCTGCTCAGTGAATCCCCGGAGTATCTCGGGGTGCCGGTCTATGCCGGCGGTGACGACTTCTTCGCCTTCGCCCCGGCGGCGCACGCACTCGAGCTGGCCGGCGCGCTGCGCCAGGAGGTGGACCGGCACCTTGCCGGGACACCGTTGGCGGGGGCGACGGCCTCGACGGCGGTCGTGTTTGCCCATTTCAGTGCCGCGTTGCAGCAGGTGGTGTCCACGGCCCAGGAGGCGCTCGCGGCGGCCAAGGACGCACCGGGCTCGGACGGGGCCGACCGGGACGCGGTGACGGTGGTGGCATTGCGCCGCGGCGGCGAGCGGGCCCGCACCGTGCTGCCCTGGACCGTGGCCGGCCGCAGTGCCGTGGACCTGCTGCGGGCGGTCGCGCCGGACGCGGCCGCCGGCGCCTTGTCGGCCGCGTTGGCCTCGAGCGTGGAACGCGACGCGGCCGAGCTGGATGCCTTGAGCCTGCAGGGGTTCCGGGACGTAGCCGAAGACGAGATGCGCCGCCGGGTCGCCCGGCAAGGCGGCGGGCCGGAGGTGGCGGCCGCGTTCGCCGCACTGGGCGCGGCCGAACGCGCCGAGGGCCCGGAGCACGCGTTCCGGCCGGCGCGGACGATGCTGGTGGCGCGGTTCCTCACCCAGGAGTGCCAATGACCGCGGCCGGGCAGATCACCCGGACCTGGTTGTCGGTGGAGCCGCTGGACAGCCTGATGGTGCGGGACGGACGGCGGTTCGCCGCGGGTGACTCGTCGGTGGCGGCCGGGGTGGCGCCGGCGCCGAGCACGTTCGGTGGCGTGGTCAAACGCGTCTACGGCGGCGAGGTGGACCGGATCGTCGGCCCGGTCGCGCACCTGTATGACACGCCGATGTTCCCGACGCCGGTCGACGTGGTCGAGACCGGCGACCTCGCGCGCGGCCGCCGGTTGTCCCGGTTGCCGCTGCTGCCGCGCCCTGAGCACGAGATCAGCGACCTCGACCCGGCCCCCACCGAGCAAGGCGCGCCGCCGCGGCTGAGCCACGCCCTGGCCGGTGAGGGCGATCCGGTCGGTGGCTGGTTATCAGCCGAGGGGATGGCCGCCTGGCTGAACTCGGGCGCCTTGCCACCGGGGGAGATCGAACCCGAGATGTGGGCCCCGTGGGCCGAGACTGCGCTGTGGCACCCGGAACCGCACGTCGGGATCGCGCGCGATCCGGTGTCGGGCACCGTGCTGGACGGCATGTTCTACCGGGCCGGGCATCTGCGCCCCGTCGACGGGCTGCGATTCGTGGTCGGCTGCGACCACCGCATCCAGCCCCGCGAGGTCCCCGCGACCGTGGTTCCGCTGGGCGGACGGTCCCGGATGGCGTCGGCGACACCGGTGCAGGCGGCCGATCCGTTTCCCCGGGCGCCGGAGGAATTTCCTGGTGGCCGGGTGGTGGTGTACCTGGCGACGCCGGCTCTGGTGCGTGAGGTGCGCTGGGTCCCGCCCGGCACGTCCGCGCGGCTGTGCGGCTTGGCGGTGGCGGGGCCCCAGGCGGTGGCGACCGCTTCGCCGGAGGACCCGGGTTCGACCAGCCGGCTGATGTGGGCGGTGCCCGCGGGCAGCCTGTACTTCCTGCGCTTCGACTCCCCAGGAGAAGCGCAGGACTGGGCGGCGCGGTTTCACGGCGGGCTGCTGCCGGGGCTGCCGCGCACGGACAACCCCGTGGTGACCGCCGGATTCGGGACGTGCCTGACAGGGAGATGGTGATGGCACAACGCATACTGGTCCTGCTCGCGGAAACCCCGGTGCACGCCGGCGGCGGTGAGGCGACGGGAATCGTGGATCTGCCGATCCAGCGGGAGGCCGCCACCCGGTTGCCGATCATCTGGGGCCAGAGCCTCAAAGGCGCGCTGCGCGACACCCTGCGCCCCCAGATCGATTCCGGCGAGGACACCAGGATTTTCGGCTCTCCTGTAGCCGCCGGCTCGGATTCGACCGGCGACCGGGCCACCACGCGGGGCGGGGTGGCCTTCGGGGATGCCCGGCTGCTGCTGTTGCCGGTGCCGACGCTGGTGCGGACTTTCGCGTGGGTCACCTCGCCGCTCCTGCTGTCCCGGCTGGGACGCAGCGCAACGGTCCTGTCCGGCACCAGCACCGGATGGAACCTCACCACGCCACCGGGCTCGACGGCCATCGCGGGCGAGACGTGGAGCGGACGGCAGGCGCTCGGCTCGCTGGTGCAGACCGTCCGCCCGGACCGCGCGCTGGCGGGGATCGCCGCCGATCTCGCCGAGCTGGTGTTCCCCGCCGGCGCCGCGTTCGACCCCGCCCGCGCCAAACTGCGGGAGGACCTGCTGGTGGTGGACGACGGCGTGCTGGCCGAGCTGAGCGAAACCGGCACCGACATCGTCGCCCGCGTCCAGCTGAACGCCGACAAGACCGTCGAGAACGGTCCGTTCTACTCCGAGCACCTGCCATGTGACACCGCGCTGGTCGCGCTGCTCTCGGGCGAGGACGAGCTGCTGGCCCGGCTGAGCGAGCTGCTCGACGGCACCACAGTCCGGATCGGTGGGGACGAGACCATCGGCAAGGGCCTCCTCTGGTGCCGTATGCACGACGCGGCCGCGCTGGTCCGGCACTCCGCGGCACCGGCGCCGGCCACGCCAGCCATGCCGGCGCCCGTGGTGGAGACTGCGGCCGCCGCGACGACCGGAGCGGCGCCGCGGCGGCCTGGGGGCGCCGGGCCGAGCCCGGCCTCGATTCCGCCGCGGGGGACGCGGTGACCGGCATGCGGCTGGACCGCGACCTCGCGGTGGCCGCCGCCCGCGCCCTGCCCGACACCGTCGATAAGGACTACCTCACGGTGATCCGGACGGTTCCGGTCATGCTGCACAGCAGCGGCCTCGCCGCGGCCGCCGCCTACCTGCTCTCCCGCGTCCGCCCCACCAGCGACGACGGCCCGGACCGCTACGCGCGCGTGTCCCAGGCTCTGATCGAGGACGCGGCCCGCTTCGTCGGGATCGCAGCCACCGGCCCGCCGCTGCCCATTCTGGATGCCCTGCTCGCCGACGAAGCCACGTATCGCCTCGCCGAACGCCGCGCCCGCGGCTTCGCGGTCTGGCTCGCCCGCCTGGCTGCCGCCCGCCACCACGCCGCCGAGGCCCGGACATGACCCCGCGGCCGCTGACCTATGGGTCCCTGCACGACCTGGTCACCACCGGGGAGGAGATCCAGCACCTGCAGACGCAGCCGAACGGGTATCTGCTGTGGTCGCGGCTGTGGTGCGGGCTCAGCGACAACGGCACTGTGTCCGACGACACCGCCCGGCAGCTCAAGCACCTGGAGGCGGTCGCAGCGGCGGCTCACGCGATGCCGCCGAAGCTGCTCGAGTCGATTGCGGCGCGGCGCCGGGCGGCCGCGGCCGCGCTGGTCGCGCGTGATCCGGAGCTGGTTAGCGTCGAGGTGGCGCTCGTGCCGGAGTGGCGGGTGGTGGTGGGGCACGGGGACAACACCGTCCACGAGACCGGACTGACCTGGTCACCGACCTACGGAGTGCCGATGTGGCCGGGCAGCGGCCTGAAAGGCGCGGCTGCGGCGCAGGTGCCAAGGCGCTGGCCAGACCGGCCCGGACTGGTGGAGCAGCTCTTCGGCGGCCCACGCCCGGGCAAAGCCGGGAATGCCGGGCAAGGCGCTGTGACGGTGCTGGACGCGCTCCCGGCGGCGCCACCGCACGTGGTGGTCGACGTGCTCACCCCGCACGGCGGTGGCTACTACCGCGAGGTGAACTCCGGCGCCAAGGTGGTCACGCCGCCGGCGGAATACCACAACCCGGTGCCGGTGCACTTCCTCGCCGTCGAGCGCACCCCCTTCCATACCGTGCTGATCGGCCGCACCACCGCCGTGCAGGCCACCGTGGCGCTACTGAGGGACGCGGCGGAAGACTGGGGGATCGGGGCGAAAACCGCCGCCGGGTACGGCTACTGCACCGTCACAGTCGTGGAGCCGTCATGACCGGCATCCTGCACGTGGTGCCCGTCGGCACATCCCTGCTCAAGCACCTCGCCGCCGATCGGCGCGTCTCCACGCCTTTGCGCAACGCCCTCACCGGAGGAACGCCGCTGCGGGGTCTGCTGACCCAGGCCGACCGCGGCGACGGCCGGCTGCTGCTCGAACCGCTGCTGCACCAGGACCCCGGCCAGGCCGCCACGGTGACAGCCGAGCTGCAGCAGCTCACACCGAACCACAGCGCCGAGCTGACCGCCCTCGACGCCCACGACCGGACACGAACCGAGCGCCCAGCCCCGGGCAGGGACTCGATCGTGCTGATCGCCACCGACACCGACGACGGGCTGCGCGCCGCGGCACTGCTGGCCCACCTGCTCGCCTCCCGGGCCGGCAGCCTGCCCCGCTACGCCGACGATCCGGTCACGTCCCCGGCCGGGATCACCGTGGCGGCCGGGCAGGTGCTGCTGGTCCGAATTCCCCGCCTCGACCTCGACATCGGCGGCGCCCCGGACAGCCGAACCTGGCTGTCAGTCGGGGAAATCGGCCGCGCCGTCGCCCACGACCTCTGCGACACCGGAGCCGACCGCCGGGCGGTCTTCCACCTCACCGGGGGCTACAAGGCACTGCTGCCGTACCTGCTGCTGACCGCCGACGCCGTGGCCACCGTCGTCCGGTGCCGCCTCGGCCCCGGCTCCCGCGTCAGCGCCCAGGTCCTGCACGAAACCAGTGGACAACCGGTTCCGCTGCCGGTGCGCTGGCTCACCGGCACCCCGCTCGAGCGGGCTCAGGACCTGTCCCGATCGGCCGGCACCCGCGATCATCTGGTCGTCGACGACTTGCACGACTTCCGCGGCACCTACCTGCGGGACGAGCCGTTCACTGGACGCCGGGAGCTGACCGAAGCCGGGCTAATCCTCGCCCGCACCCTGTGGGCGCTGGAAGAACCGCGATGAACGACCGGGTCGCCCGCTACTGGGACACGGTCCTGCGGACAGGCACGTCACCGCTCCCACGGCTGCCGCTGCCCGCCGTCACCGACCGGGTCGACCCCGTCGTGCTGGCCGGGCTCCTCGCCGATCCCCACTGCCTGGACGGATTCGACACCGCGGGCCCGCGCCGCCGCACCGACCTGATCGCCGCGCTGGCAGTGTGGCTGGAGCACCTGCCTACACACCTGATCCCCGAGCCGATGCGGTCCCGCGCCGCGCGGCTGCGGTTCCTGATCTGGAGCCTGCCGTTCCGACTGCGGGCCCTCGGCGAGGAGGCCGACGTCCTCCCTGAACGCGTCGACCTGCCGGTCACACGGACGGGTGAGTACCCGCCGCCCCAGGTGCTGCAGGTGGATCAGGCCGTTCTCCTCCTGGCGCGGACCGCGCGCGAGGAGTGGCTAAGCCACCTGCGGGCCTGGCAGGACGACCCGTGGCTCTCGGCGGTCCACCACACCGACCCCGCGCGGTTCGAACGGGAACTGCGTTGGGTCACCCACGCCTGGCCCGACGACACCGCCACAGCCGGCCCGCAGGAGCGGCGCCTGGCGCTCGTTGCCCGCCGCGCCGGGGACACAGAACGCCGCGACGACGAAGAGCGGATCGCCGCCGACGTCACCGAGAACCACTGGCTCCCGCGGGCGGCACTGTTGCGCGGAAGCCGGGCCTTGGGCACCGGCGACTGGCGCAGCGCCGCGGCGTTCGCCTCCCTGGCGCTGTCACCGCTGCTGCTCTTCGCGGCCCAGGCAGGCCCGCTCGCCCGGTGGGTCGCGCTGGCGCAGCTCCTGGCCGGGATGATCACCGTCATCGCGGCCAGGCCACGCCGGGATGCGGTGCTGCTGCTGCGGCTGCCTGCGGCGTCGGCCGCCGGGGCACTGGTGCTGCTGAGCTTCACCCCGCGCTGGTGGCTGGACCCCGACGCCTGGCGCGTCGGCCTCGGCCTGCTCGCCGTGTCGATGCTCTACCTGATCATCGAGACCCGGCTGCACGGCGTCCCGGTCTGGGCAGCGGTAGGCCGCGGCACCGTGATCGGCCTGATCGGGGCCGGCTACGCGATGACCTTGAGCATCCTCATCCTCGGGTTCGTCGCGCCGAGCGTCGCCGAAAGCGGTCAATGCCTGCTCGGCTGGTGGCTCCAGCCGCCCTACACCGCCCACACCTACCCACCCGCCCAGGCCGCGGCCTGTGCCGAGGCCCTGCACACCGGCGCAGCAGCCGCGCCGGCCGGGTTCGTGCTCCTGCTCACCGGATGGTCGCTGGCCGTCGGGCTGGCCGCGCAAGTGCTGTGGGACGACCGGCCCGTCACCGCGCCCCTGGGACGGCTCAAACGCACCCGAGGAGGCACCCCATGACCGTGTGGACCACGTTCACCCTCCGTGTCGACACCCCGCTGTTCAGCGGCGACACCACCGGACCCGACACCGGAACGATCATCCGGCCCCCTTCGATCCGCGGCGTGCTGCGCTACTGGTACCGCGCCCTTGCCGCCGGCCACACGGTGTGCAGCGTAGACGACCTGCCGCAGCTCGCGGACGGCGAGACCGAAGTGTTCGGCAGCACCGCCACGCCGTCTCCGATCCGGCTGCGTGTCACCCAGCCGGTCACGCCCGCCGAGGACGCCGGCATCCTCCCCGGCTGGGCCACTCGGAGTGAGAATGGGTTCGCCGGCGCCCGGTACCTGCTCGGGCAAGGACTCTGCACCGGCGGGCGAATCCCCGCACTCAGCCGCCCCCACCTGCCCGTCGACACCACCTTCGACCTGCACGTCGCTCTCCCCAAGGACCCACGCATCACCCAGCGGTTCATGCTCGCCCTGTGGGCCTGGCTCACCTACGGCGGGCTCGGCGCCCGCACCCGCCGCGGATTCGGTCGCCTGTCCTGCACTGCGATCAGCAACCCACCACCACACTGGAGCACCGCTCTGCTGCACCCCACCGGCACCGCCGGCGCACTGCTGGCCCGCTGGCACACCGTCATCCCGGTCGACGTCGCCGACGCCATCAAAGCGGCCTTCCTCAAACCGCCGGCCTCCACGAAGAACCCCTGGGAGTCCCGCGGCGGCCTCAGCCCGTTCCCGGTGCTGTCGGCCGGAACCTGGTCCGCCAACGCCCTCGACCTCCAGCCCCGGCCACTACCGGAAGCGCTGCACCGCACCGGCGCCGCCTGGCGCATCTTCCGCAACGACGCCGCCACCACCGACGACTACACCGCGGCAACACCGGAATGGAAAACCACGATCCTCGGACCAGACAACAGCTACCCGGTCGCTGCCCTCGGGCTCCCGGTCAACTACTACCGCCCGAAAGACCGCCTCAAAGCATCCGTCAACCTCCATCTCGACAACCAGGCCGCGCGCCGCGCATCCCCGGTCTGGCTCACTCCCGTCCGGCTCGGCGACACCGACCGCTACGCCGTTTTCACCCACATTTTCTACGCCGACCTCGCCCCCACTGAGCAGCAAGCGACCCTCCGGCTCGACGGAGGACCGGCGCCGCGCCCCTTGACCCTGCCCTCGGCCGCCACCGCAACCGCGATCTGGGACGCGTGGCTCGATGGCGACCCTCGCGGCGGATGAGACACTCTGTCGGCTCGAGGTTGCTCTCGCGGCGGGAGGTAACCCCCGTGACTAGGCCGAACGGGCGATGGACTAGTGAAGATCTACAAGCCGTGTCGCGTGCACGCCCACCACCAGCGAAAACAAGCCAGGCGGCCCCCAGTGACGATCATGCGGAGCGGAAAATCGGAACTGCCGTGCAGCGAACGGGTTTATGCGCTGCTCAGAGCGACCCGAAACCAAGTGGGGTGCCGACCGCAGTCACGCCGAAGGGCGTATAGAAACGTTTCCGCCACCCACAGACCGTTCGGCACCGAAAACTGTGCCGACCGCAGTCACGCCGAAGGGCGTATAGAAACCGGATTTCGGGGATGCGGGTGTCCTCGGTCACAAGCTGCCGACCGCAGTCACGCCGAAGGGCGTATAGAAACACGGGTTGTTGTTGTGCCACCAGCCGAGGTCGGTCAGGTGCCGACCGCAGTCACACCGAAGGGTGCACGGCAGGAGGGTTCGAGCTCCTCCGGGGAAGTGTGACTCCTTTGGTGTCGGCCAACGTCGCCGCCCACCGGCGGGCCACGTCCAGCAGTCCTGGTGCGGCTGGGGGCGTATGGATGGTCGCGTCTCGATGCGCGTATGTGCGTTGTCGCGTAACGATTCGATGGCGGGTTCGGTGGTGGTGAAACTTGGCGTGGGCCGCTGCCGACTTCAGCGGTGTTCGCGTGAGGCGGCGGGCGTGTTCGGTGGTCGCGGTGGAGGTGGTGATGCCGAGTCTGTGGGAGATGCCGGTTCCCGGGGGAGCGCTTAGTCGACGCCGATTGCATGGGTTGCTGGCGTCGTGGCTGGACACCGATCATCGAGCGGACCGAAAGGCGTGGTCGTGGAAGGCGACGAGCGCCGGAATCGAGATCGGTGTGCTCGACGACGGCTTGATCGGGAAGCTGCTTGCGGGGGCCGGCAGCCGGGTGCGGCAGGTCGCTGCGGTGCCGTGGTCCGACGTGGCGAGTGGCTCCGGGTGTGAGTGGGCTGTGGAGTTCGTGAGTCCAGTGACGTTCCGGCGGGGGAATCGGTTGGTGCCGTGGCCGTCCCCGTCGGCGGTGCTGGGCAGTCTGCGCGCGGACTGGCGGCGGTTCGGCGCGCCGCATGTGGGTGACCTGGACGTGGATCTCGCGCTGGACCCGGTGATGGTGACCGAGGTAACGGGGACGAGCGAGGTTGAACGGTTCATGTTGCACGAGCGGCCTGACACGACCGGGCATCGGGTGCCGGTCCACGTCACGGTGGGGGGCTTTCGTGGGCGGGTGACATATGCGGTCGAGGATCCCCGGCTTCGGGTCGCGGTGGGGAAGTTGCTGGCGATCGCGCCGTATGCCGGCGTGGGCGCGCACACGACGAGAGGTTTCGGCGGCGTCCGGCTCCGGCCGGGGCGCTGAACGGTGGGGGAGGTGTTGAACCGCGTCGCCGCGCCCTCGGCGTTGGCGGCTGCATGGGCGGATGTGCTTCTGGCCGACGCGCGGGACGAGGTGCTGTCGACGGGCGTGCAGCGTTTCGGGAAGGGCGTCGAGGGCAGGCTGGCTGAGCTGTCCGCCCAGTTGCTCGACGGTAGCTACGAGCCCGGCGTGCTGACTGAGGTCGTGACCACCGACGCGGACGGCGGCGAGCGGGTGTTGCGTGTTCGGGCGTGCGGGACCGGGTCGTGGAGCGGTCGATCCTCGGCGTGCTAGGCCCGGCGATCGACGTGCGCTCGGGCCGGGCAGCTTCGCTTACCGGCCGGGGCTGGGCGTCGGTGACGCGGTACGCGAAGTCGCGCGGCTGCGTGACGAAGGGTTCGCGTGGGTGCTGCGGACCGATGTGCACGACTGCTTCCCGTCGATACCGCTGGACCGACTCGATCGGGAGCTGCCAGCGCTGATCGAGGATGCCGAGTTGGCGGCCGTTGTCCGGTTGTTACTCGCGCGAGGGGCACGGCGTCCCGGGCGGTGCGATCTTCTCGCGCCGAAAGGCCTGCCGCAGGGGTCGCCGTTGCTGGCGAACTGGATGCTGGAGCCGATCGATGAGCGGATTCGCTGCGGCGGGTTTCCCGTCGTGCGCTATGGCGACGATTTCTGTGTGGTGGCACGGTCCCGAGATGAGGCGTGGAGGCGGCGCGGGTGGTTCACGCGGCGGTGGAGAAGGCCGGGATGGCACTGGGTGCTGACAAGACCGAGGTGATGTCCTTCGCCGACGGTTTCACGTTTCTGGGCGAGGACTTCGGTTCCCTATCCGCCGGTCCTCGAGCGTGGTGTGGCGGTTCCGCAGCGCGGGCGGTGTTTTGGGGGTTCAGGGCAGCGGGGCGTGGGTCGAGGACGGGCGGCTCGTCGTTGTCAAGGACGAGGAGCGTCTGCTTGACGTGCCGATTGGGCTGGTGGCGAGGATCGTGTGTTTCGGCGCGGTCGGGGTGAGCGCCGGCCTTCGGAACTGGGCCTTGTCGGCCGGGATTGAGCTGGTGTTCTGCTCTCACCGGGGTCGCTATCTCGGGCAGACGATCTCGGGGCCCGCGGTACGCGCGTCCCGGCTTCGGCGGCAGCTGCACGTAGCGCAGGACCCGGCTCGGTCACTTCCCCCGGCACGGGCCATGGTGGCGGCGAAGCTGCGGAAGCAGTTCGTTCTGCTGCGCCGGACCATGCGCGGCGAATCGGCCGAGGAGCTGGGAGCGGCGATCAGCGCCATCGAGAGCTACGTGGCGATGCTGCCCCAGGCGACCAGCCGAGACGAGCTGATGGGTCTGGAAGGCGCGGCCGCGAGGGCCTACTTCCAGTCCTGGCGTGCGTTCCTGCCCGGCGATCTAGGCTTTACCGGCCGCAACCGGCGTCCGCCGCGGGACGTGGTCAATGCGGCGCTGTCGTTCGGTTATGCGTTGCTGGTTTCGGAGACGACGTCGGCGCTGGTGGCCGCCGGGATGGAGCCTTCCGTCGGCCTTTTGCACGCCGAGGACGGTGACCGCCCGAGTCTGGTACTGGATCTGGCGGAGGAGTTCCGGCCGCTGGTCGTTGACCAACTCGTGCTCGAGGCCTTCCGCAGGCGTCGCCTGACCGCTGAACACGGCCGCCGGGACACCGAGCGTGACGGTGTTCTGCTGACCAAAGCTGGCCGGCAGGCCGTGCTCGACGGCTACGAACGCCGGATGCTGCAAACCACCAAAGGAGCACTGCCAGACTTCTCCGGGAGCCTGCGCCGGCACCTGTACCGTCAGGCGCAGAACATCGCCGGATACGTCGAGGGCACCGTGGCCGAGCTGACCGGACTGTCATGGCGCTGACGACGCTGGTTTGCTATGACATCTCCCGGGACTCGGTGCGCGCGCGGGTCGCGGGATACCTGCAGCACTGGGGCGACCGCATCCAGCGCAGCGTGTTCGTGTGCTCGATCGACACCGCTGACCTCCCCGGCTTCCGAGAGCGGCTCGCCGGAATGATCAACCCGGACGCCGACGCGGTGCACCTGGTGCCGCTGTGTGCCACGTGCTGGTCGAAGACCGTCGTGCTCGGCCAGGCCGACGTCGAACCCGATCGCCCGTACTGGATCGCGCTGTGACCTGGTTAGGCTGAACGGGGGGGAAGGAGCGCTAAAGATCGACATCCTATCTCGCCTGCATGCGCTCTACCAGCGCAAACGTGGTTCGAACGGCGTATTATCGCTCTTTTTGGTGCGACGATCGGAGGTGCCGTGCACATGCTCGCTGTTGTTGCTGGTCAGAGGCGCGTTCGGCGGGGTAGGGTGCCGACCGCAGTCACGCCGAAGGGCGTATAGAAACATGAACTTGTGGATCTGTTCGTAGCGCAGCTTGAGGCGTGCCGACCGCAGTCACGCCGAAGGGCGTATAGAAACACCACGAACGTCAGGTACCAGCTGGTACGCGGCTGAGTGCCGACCGCAGTCACGCCGAAGGGCGTATAGAAACATCACCCGGATGTTGTTGTTCGGGTATTCCGCGAGTGCCGACCGCAGTCGCGCCGGACGACGATCAGCTGCAGACGACAAGCCTGAAACTGGCCTTCGGTGACCTGCAAGTCCAGTCGGCTAGGGGAAGGATCTCATCGCGCGTCGGGTCGCCAGTAGGCGCTGGCCTCGCCAGGGGTCTTCGGACGCGGAACCGGACTGAGGAGTGTCACAACCGCAGGCTTCAGTTCGTCTAACTAGACTTCATCCTGGAGCTTGGGTGTCGGCTCGCGTACAAGCAGTTCTCCCAGGTGGATCGCCGCGATGGGGGACAGCTCGGTGTGCTCCGCGACGATGACCATCTGGCAGATGGCGACGAGGTTGTGCAGGTGGACGGCCCGTATGGCCGGATTGGGGGAGATTTTCAGCTGGTCCTCGATGGCCTCGACGATCCGCATCGCCCCCGTGGCCCACACCTCCGGCGGCAGTACGGTCTCGGCATAGGCCAGCATGGGAAGGACGTCAAGACGGAGGTCTTTCTGCGCGGCGTCCAGTGCCCGCATCAGGACGGCATCCGGTCGGAGGTCCACCGTGGGCAGGCTGTCGGTGTAGCCGTCCGGCACGCCCGGTGGTTCGAGGTCGGCGAAGTACTCCAGTAGCAGTCGGTGGAGGAACGTGTGGCCGCCGCCGGTCCGGAGCAGGAGCGCGCGGTCAACGGCGAGGTCGAGGAAGGGCCGCAGCCGTAGCGGGATGATCCCCGCGCGGACCAGCAGGATCCGCGTGAGGGGCTGCCCAGGGTCTGGTTGACACCTCACGTGTGAGGCTTCGGCCTCGCCTGGAAGGATGTCATCGTGCCCAAGCCCTACCCCCGTGAGTTCC